>CAWENZ010000059.1:0-443357 GCA_963810445.1 uncultured Verrucomicrobiae bacterium
ACGGCTCGTAATAGCGGCGGGCGGCACTGGGGCTGTTGGGGAAATGCACAGGGCTGGAGCAGATGGCGCCACGGGAGTTTTCAAGATACCCGACACCCCCGGTGTAAAGGTCAGGCCGCCGCGCTCGACGTCGGGGAAGCCGCCCGGACTTCCGTTGGCAAGGGTGTGCGGACTTGCCGGAGAGGCTTTGAGCAGGGGATTGCGACCGAAGAGGCAGTCCATGGCGGCCCAGGCGATCTGACGCAGGCGGAGTTGTTTCGCGGGACCGGTGACGGTGGCGGCCGACAGGGCGCAGGCAGGGAAGCCAGCGAGGTTTCCTGGCTCGTTCCAGTTGGGCGTGCCTTCGGGGGATGGCCCAGTCGGTGTCGTCATAGCGACGGAAATCCCACGAGTTGTTAGAGCGTGCGATCATGGTGTCCACCCACGCGTCGATTTTCGCCGCGAGGCCGCTTGGTGCTTGGGCGGGGAAATTGCGAAGCAAATAGACAAGGCCGGGCAGCAGTTTGCACTCGGACATGCGCTGGCCTTTCGTGGTGTTCGGGTCGGCCCAATCAAGGTTGGCGACGATCCACTCGGATGGGCGACGGCGGCGTTCAGATAGATGGCGGCATCGCTGCGACCTTCACGCAGGGCGACTTGATGCATGAGGAGATTCGGCAGGATGGAATGGCCGGGGCAGTGGCGGCCTTTGAATGGCATGTTGGAAGAAGTGAGCCACGCGGAGGGTGACCACATGGGGTCGATTTCAAGAGGTGAGGGATCGATCGGAGCGGAATCGGCCCAGTTTCCGAAGGCGAAGGTATGGACGCGGTCGTAAAAAGACTGTGGCAGCCACTCGCGGAGAACCGGCCAGGCGTGGAGAATCCATGCGGCGGATTCGAGGGTTTGGCTGTGGAGCTGTGCTCCGGCCTCGTTGGAGGGTTTCGACGGATCGCGGGTGACGACGCGGGCGTTCGATGGTCACGGCCATGCTGAAGTGGATGAGCTTCACGACATCCGGAGCATCGGCACGCGGGGCGTCCCAATCATTATAATATCTTCGAATCGCGGCGAGGAGTCCGACGTCGGTATTGTTGCTGGTATCCGGCCGATAGGTGGTGTCAAATGCGGGAGTGGTAACTGCGGCCTTTTCGGAAGCCCAGTCGATTTCACGAGGCATCGCGATGAGCGCATTGCGCTGACTGAGCAAGAGGTGAACGAGTGAGGGGATTTCCACACCGTAGTAGGTGCAGTCCCGCCAAGGACCACCACCGGCACCTGAGGGATGGGTGCCGACCGCAGAGCGCGCGTCGATCATGAAATGGACGGCGGCGGGCAGGTATTTTTCTCCGATGAGGTCATCGAGAATGAGGAACGGGTCGCTGTTTCCCGGCAGCCCAACGGTGGGTGAAACGGTGATGACGTAGGGTCCGTTGCTGGCTGGCTCGAAGGCGGTGAAATCGCCGTTCCCGTCCTGGATCTGACCGCTGAAGAGCAGCGTGCTACTGCCTTGGGCTGCGATGGAAAATGGTGTGCCGTCCGCGCTGGTGATCGCGGTGAAGCGTTTCGGAGCTCCCTTCTGATAGCCAATCTGATTCACGGCGACCGCGGTTTGGAGTTGGTTGTCCGGCGATCCGACCCAGACCCCATCGTAGAGCTGGATGTTCGTCTGCTCCCAGAGGGTGATTTCCTTCAGCCGGGTAAAGCCGCTGGTGCCGAGTCCATCTGGGACATAGCGCACGCGGCTGGTGGTGACCGGGCTGCTGAAGGTAACGCGGCGGGCGAGTGCGGCATTTCCCGTCAAGCCGCTGCCAGGGGATGGTTTGCCAGGTGGAACCATCGTAAAATTCCAAATGGAAAGCGGCGTCAGCACCACCGGATTGGAAACCGGAATACACGTGTGCTTCAGTAGTGTGGCGGGGAATGTCAGGTTGACCTCCACCGCCAGCGGGCCAGCGGAGGGCTGGGCGACATAACGGGAAGTATCACTGATCTCGCCGTCCGTGGCATAAGACGGCTGCCCGGACGTGGGATTGGATTGAACGACGGAGACGGGCTTGCCAAGAGCTACATTCACCGTGGTGGGGAAACCATAGGGGAACGCATCGCCCGTCAGTTCGTAGAAAAGGGGCGCGGGTTGGTCGAAAAAGGCAAAGTTCCCCAACGCCAGCGTGCCGGATCCGTGACATTGAGCCGGACACCCGGGAGGTGGTGAACGGATTGCTGAAATCCAGCACTCGGGCGAATGCACGATTGCCAGTGACGCTCGGTGCCGGGGATCGGCTGCCATGTCCTGCCATCCCATGCATCCATGGAAAAGGCGGGAGGAGCGCTGAGGGCTTGGTTTTGGAAGCCGCCGTGAAGGTGGGCTTGTCGCAGCGTGACTGGCTCAGGGAGATCACCGATCAACCAACGGCTGCTAGATCCGGTGGTGACCCAGCGAGATGCGTCGCTTACGACTCCGTCCGCTGCTGACGCATCCAGGGAGCCGACTTGAGTCCGCCGTGACGGTGGCACCGAGCGCATGATTGGTCTGGGCTACGGCTGCTACTGGCAACGCTGCGAGCAGCGCGACCAAGGGGAATGCATGTCTGGATAGGATGGCTAGATAAGACACGGTTTCCACAGAGTTACCGTGACGGTAAGAAAGAAAATACCGGTTGAAGTCGCCTCCAGACCGGCATCGAAATAGCTTGGGAAAAGCGATTCAAGCGCGGCGGCGACGCAGCAGGCCAAGCACGCCGAAGTGCTCCCAACATGGTGATCGAAGGTTCCGGGACTGCGGTGAGCGAACCATTGATGATGATATTGTCAAAGCGTGCAATAGCGCCATCGTTGACGAGCGAGTTTGAAACAAAGAGCCGGAACTCCGTCGCCGACGTGATGTTGGCGAATTCAGGATGGGAAAAGGAGAAGGTGTTCCTTGTATAGGAGAGCGCACTCGAATTTGGGGCAGTTCGCGAGACCGTATTGCTGGCGAGGGTTCCAAGCCCTCCTACAGTGCTGGAAAACGCGTAGGATGCGGTGTTGGATGTGGTATTGAATCCATTGACGCTCAGGTCGATGGTGATTGACTCCAGATTCAATTGATAGCCGTCGGCTGGCGTTATGAAAAAGCTGAAATAGTCGCCATTGGTCACCGCCACCAATCGTGGTGCTGGAGGCCGTTGCAGCAAAACGAACCGGTACGGTGGCTGCCGCTGAACCGGAGTTGAGCACTGTCGCCGATGAGTAACCGTTAAGAGCACTACCCCCGCTTCCTCCGGTGATTCCCGGTGCTGCGGAAAGGGATGAGGCCATGAGGTTGGCATCTACCGATGAACTGGCATCCGAGCTACTGTCGAAGTTGTAGATTGCTAAACCTGCGGAGTGTGAGGATAGGCAACTTGCCGCCCATAAAGCTGCCATTTGGAGGGAGTATTTCATGTCGTGGGCGTGTTTTGTTGGGGATTCGCGATGCTGCGGTTGGCGGTCAGGGTAACCGTCGGATCGGCAGCAATGTCGGAGGTGAAGTTCGCGGTGAATGTGGCGGCATCCGCGACAATCCCGCCGGACCATGGCGCTGTGGTGGCATCTTCCCAGTTACCACCGGAGGGGGACGTCCAGGTACCGGTGGCCGCGTACGACGCTGGGACGGATACCAACGCGTAGATCACGCTCACTAGTGCGGCGAATCGGTTGAATCGGGATGGTTTCAAGGTCGGGATCGAGAGGCGTATCTAAGCGAACGGGAAGACGACAACCTGAAGATGGCACTTCAACAATGAACCGGGGACTCTTTCCAATGGTCCATCGACTGGACCACGGTGGCGTGTGATGCCTACCAAGGGGAATTTGGGTGGCGATGTGGAATCAACCCACTTCGCCCGCCTACCCGAAGAAACCCTCAAGGCTTCTGGCGGGGAATGACTCACGGATAGCTGGCGGAAGCTTCCGGAGCGTTCAATGCGTAGGGTCTTTCTGTGCTGCTAGAACTCGACGACCTTGTCGGGCTTCGGGCACCCAGCCGGCCCTCACCCGCGCGATGGTTTTGGTCTGGGGATGATCGGATGCGTCTGAAGCGAAACCCGCCAAGCCGATGGGTTTGCCCAGCGTCGAAATAGCGGTGCTTCTATCACCACCCGTCGTGCCGGTGGAAGCGCATGAACCGAGACAGAACAGACAGAGCGTCACGATCACCGAATGAACCAAAAATTTGCTCACCTCCACAGATCGGCAGAAAGTGAACCCACTTGGCAAGGTCAAGGTGCGGGGATGAGCGGATTTAACACGACCCGTGCGGGACGACCGGGCGGGCAAGAACGCAGCACGGCATGCGACAAAAGCGATCTTCCCATGCGACGCGACAGCCACCGCCTGATCACCTTGAAGCAAGCATCAGAATTCCACAACCTTATCGACCTTCAGCAGCCATCCGGCCTCACCTGCGTGGAGCTTGTATTGGATCTGGCGGGTCTTGCCGGTGGGCTTCATCTCGTTGGTGTCTTCCGGATAGATCGGGAAACGACGGCCAAGGATGCCCTCCACCACGGCGTATTCGTCGCCGCCGCGGTAGCCTTTCGACTGCGCGGCATCGAGATCCGGCAGGGTGATATCGCTGAGCGACTTCTTCTTGTTTGCGCTCCATGCGAGCAGGGTCTGCGAAGTGCCGTCGAAGCCATAGACGTAGAGTTCCGGCGAGCCGTCCACGTTGATGTCGGCGACCTCAATGCGGGTGATGATGCCCGTGACGTCCATTTCGATCGGCGTGTTGACCTCCCCAAGGCCGGATGGGGTGACGGTGAGGCGGTTGCCGCTGCGGGTGTTAGGGCTGAAAACCTGGAAGGTGATGCCTTGCAGCGTTTCCTTTTGGTCGAAGGGTGGGGTGGGTTCGGCGAAAAGCAGTTCGTCGGTTTCCTCCTCCTTCGCGGTCGCCTCACCGGGTGAGGCGGGGAATTTTTTGCCGTCGAATTCGAGCGTTGCGAGCCCCGGTTTTGCACCGCCACCACGGACAGTGACGAGCAGGTCGCGGAAGCCATGGTGGACGGACTTGCGGGCGTAGATCGGCTCGTTGACGACCTTGATGGAGCCGAGTGATTCGAATCCTTCGCCAGTGCCCTGAAGGATAAACATCGTGGTGCCGCCGCTGCCCGTGTAGCCGCTCTTGCCATTCATCAGCGCGAGCACGTCTTCCTTGCCGTCGGCGTTGAGATCGGTGCGCGCGATGTCGTAGTGGTCGGGCTTGATTTCAGGATCGACTTTATGGAGCGCCGCCTGGGTGAGGGAGTGAACCGGTGGCATGGCGTGGGCGAGTCCAGAGAGGAGGAGGGGCAGGATGGAGGATTTCATGGTGAAGACGGGGGGCGGGTTGGCATTTCGGGGTGGGTCCGATCTCACGGCAGACGGACCGCATGTTCCTGTCCTTCCGGCTTGGTTTCCTGATAGATGGTTTTTCCGCCGGCGGAGATGGTGAGCTGGATGCCGTCCGGCTTGCGGGTGGCGAGGTAATCCCAGGTGCGGCCGAAGGCGCGGATCTGGGTGAGTTTGACGGTGGGCCAGGCTTGCGGGAGACGCGGGATGGCGGTGAAGGCATTGAAACCGGTGGGGCGGATGCCGCAGACGCCCTCGGTGATGATGCGGCAGTAGAGGCCGGATTCGGCGGAGAGGTGGCTTTGGTTTTGCTCGGGGAAAGCCTCGACGCAATATGGCACGTGATCGCCTAACAGACGGCGGCGGGCGTAGCGGTCGAGGTATTCCGCCGCGCGGTCGGGATCCCCGGCGCGGAAGACGCCGCGCAGGGCGTAGAGGGTGGAGCGGTCCCAGAAGGTCTTGCCGCCGGCCTCGGTGAGCAGGCCATCCTTGGTCCAGAGGTCGGGCGAGAAGAGGGCATCGATGGTGCCCTTCGGAGCGATCGAAGATGTCCATGGTGAGCGGTAGGCAGATCCACGAGCGGACCTTTTCGAGGCCTTCGTGGTAGCGGTAGGTTTCGTGGCCGTTGACGGTGGCGCCGAAGACTTTCTCGATGGCGACTTTGAGTTCGGCGGCGCGCTTGCGGTAGAGTGCGGCTTTTTCGGCGGGTTCGCCGAGGGCTTCGGCGAGGTGGGCGGAGGAAAGCAGGGCGTCGTAGGTCAGGGTGGAGGTGGCGAGGTTGGTCTTGCCGGCGGAGAAGCGGCCTTCGAGTTCGTCTCGGTCGGAGGCGATCGACGCCATCGGAGGTCTTCTTGCGTTCGCAGAATTCGAGGCACCACTCGATGAAGGGCCAGACTTCGCGGGCGAGGGTTTCGTCGCCGGTGGCAAGCGCCCAGCGGGAGGCCCCGTAGGCGGTCATGGCGGCATCGCCGCGGTCGCCGGCCCCGCCCCAGGTGCTCGCGGCCTTCGGCGACGACTGACGAGGGGATGTGGCGGAACTGGGGGTTCATGAATTTGGCAAACCACTGGTAGGCATTGCGGGCGGATTCGTTGCCCGCGGCATCGCCGAGGAAGGGGAAGAAAGGGCTGACGTATTCGTTCTGGTCGTTGCACCAGATGGCGGCGAGGTAGCGGTTGAAACCGCCCGGCGCGTGCATCAGGCCGCCGCGCGTGGCGAGCACGTTTTCGGCGGCGCGGAGTTTGGAAAAAGCGAAGAGTCGGTCGACGGCGGGGTTGCCGGTTTGCAGGACGAGCGATTGTTCAAGGCCGGCGATGAAGGCCTGGCGCGCGGCCCACTCGGCGGCGAGATCGGGGTAGGGCGCGGGCTCGTTTTCCTGACGGCTGGAAAAGGCCATGCCGGTGAGCAGCGTTTCGCCGGGCATCAGACGATGACGTCCGCCGCCGATCCACTCGGTGCGGATGCGATGGGCGTTCCAGAGGAATTTCTCGCGCGGCTCGGTGATTTCTTTGGGCGCGATGGGAACCTGGATCTCGACGGGCGATTGGGAGGTGTTGCGGATTTCCCATCGCTCTAGCAGACATGGCAGGTGCACGGCGGGAAAGATGGTGCGGGTGACGGTGAGCTTGTCGGATTTCTCGGTCCAAGCGAGCGTGCCATGGATGTTGAAATCGCTGGCGATGCCGTACTGATAGGCCGTGCCATCGACGAGGATGCGGGGCTCGTCGGCCGAACGGAAGGCGGCGTTGGCGGAGGCGTGGGTGTCGTCGATTTTCTCCCGCAGCATCGGCCAGCGGACCCAGCGGTCGAGGTCCATACGGCCTTCGGCGCTGATTTTCCAGCGGATGATCGCATTGACCGAGCGGCCGGCCATTTCGATGTGGTCGGCGTGGTCCTTGCCCTGCGTGAGGTTTGCTAGATCGGTGCGGATGCCGCCGGTATCCGAGAGTTCCCAGCGGTCGGTCTGGGCGAAGAGCGGGCCTGCGGTGGTGGCGGCGGCGAGAAGAAGGGCGAGGTGGAATTTCATCAGGCAAAAGGAAAGCTCATTTCTCGGACAGCATCGACTTCGGCACAAGGAGCGAATAGCTTCCGAAGTCGAGGCTGGCACCCAGACCGGCAAGCGTCTTGGTTCCTAGGATACCGCCGAATTTTTTATCTGCGGGCAGCACCACGGTCGCTCCGATTTGGTGGACGAAGAAGTGGGTCTTCCCGAGTTCGAGCTTACCACCGACGAGGCACTGCTCTGCGAAGACGGTGCTGACATCGTCCACGGTCTTGTCGCCGGCACCGCTGAAGCTGCTAGCTTTGGAAACGGTTTTCAGATCGAGTTCGGTGGCGAAGTCGGGCAGCAGAGAATTTCCGCCCGCGCCGGTGTCGATGAGGAAGGTGCGCGTCTTGCCGTTCAGGGTGATGTCCACGAAGGGCATGGACTTGCCGCCTTTCAGAAGGGGGAGGGCGACGAATTCCGCCACGGCGGAGCTTTCAATATAGGCCCGGTCGGCCGTGCCGTGAGGAGCAATGAGCAGCACGCTCGCTTTCGGATCAAACACCGCGTTGCAGAGATCGAGCAAACCTGCGCCGATCAGTCCCTGGGGCGCAAACGGCTTGCCGCCGACTTCGAAGGTGCTGCGGTCGAGATCGACGACCTGGATGCCGCCCAGCTTGAGCCGTGGGAAGCTGGCGATCTTGAAGTTCGTGAGATCGGTCTTCTGCATTTGAATGGCACCGCCAACGGCTGTGCCGCCTTGGAGGTCGGTCAAGGGGGTGCCAAGGGACTTTGCGAATGTGCTTGAGAGAACGACCACGGTTCCAGCGCCGGAGTCCACGAGGAAGCGACCTTCATGTCCTTCGGCGCTGACCTGGCCCAGGTAGTGACCGGTTTTGTCGGAGGGAGTCAGAGTGAGTTTTTCGAAGACCGGACCAGAGGGCTTGGCGTCCTCGGCACGGGATGATCCCAGGACAAGGCAGGCGAGAAGCGTTGTTAGGTGGAGTGTTTTCATGGGAATCATTGGGCTTACTTCACGAGGCTGGAGGTCAGCGTGATTTCGTTCGTATCGAAATCGACAATGGATTTCAGGGCCTCGAAAAGCATGCTGCCAGCCATGCCGATAACGGGCATGTCGGACACCGTCTCGATGGGCGAAGGCAACACGATCAGTTCGATTTCTCCAGCCAGTTCATGCCTGCCGAGCTTCAGTCCGTTGATCCTCGCTCCCTTGCGAGTCATGTTCTTCTCGCCGAGCGTGTTGACGGTGCCCTGCATCGGGTAGGTATCGATCTTCAAATTCTCAGCCGCCTTGTCAAAAAGCACACAAGACGAAGTGCCGATGTCCACGAGGAACAGAACCTTCCTGCCTGCGACTTCGGCGACCAGGTAGTGGCGACCCTTTTCATCCTCCAGCATCGGTGCGACGGGCGTGCCGATCTGGGCCTTCAAGCCGGTGAGCCCGCCCTGGATTTTTCCCTTGGCCACGAGCAGGCGGGACTTCGGGAAATCCACGGCAACTGGCAGGGACCTGAAGTAGGAAAGTCCGACCAAGCCCGCACTGGGCTTCGTGGTGCCGTCGGCCAACTTCATCTGGGAGAAATGGCTCAGGTCGGTGAATATCGTGGTCGGGGCCTCGAAGGCGTTTGGCCCGATGCTGAAGGACTTGAGTTTGCCGTTGCTTGCCTGCATGTCCTTGCCGTCGATGCCCGTGGCGGTCGGACCGGGAGTCAGTTCAATGCCGTCCTCTTTCGCGATGGCGTTGTCGATGAGGATCGTGTCGGCACCGGAGTCCAGGCACATCCAGCGCGGCTTGTCGTTGATCCTGGCTTCCACGAAGTAGTAGCCGGCGGTGGACCGGACGAGCGGCACCTCGTTGAAATGCTGTTGGATGACCGGAGCGATGGCCTCTTCCGGATCCTGACCTTCGCCGATGCTGATGACCTTTTTGCCGTCCTCCGCTGCCGGGCCGGAAGCGGCTTCGCCCGCCGGGGTGAAGATCATGTGATACGTCGCGAAATCCATCCGCACCTTCAACTGGCTCAGGAAACCATTTCCCAGGATGCCGCCGTAGCGCACGCCGTTCGGCAGATCGCCCGGACTCGGCGTCGGCGTGACCCTGAAGTCGAATTTGGGAAGCTTCACGGCTCCGCCGATCAGCACGTTTTCCGCGATCCCGACCTCGCCGCCTTGGGCGGTGCCGCCAGCGCCGCTGATCTGATCAGCGGACTTGGTGGTTTTCAATCCGATCTCCTTGGCCACTTCGGGAAGCATCACGTTTCCGCCCGCCGCACTATCCACGATGAACAGAAAGTCCTTCTCACCGAAACGCAGCGATATGCAGGGTGCGCCGTTCGCGGACTTCACCATGGGCAGAATCCGGTCGCCCGCCGCCATGCTTTCGGCCAGATAGGCTCCCGCACGGTTTCCCTGCGCCGGGACATACAACCGGTTATCCTGATAGCTGACCACCGACTGTGATTTCATGAGAAACGCGCAACCGATCAATCCGTCCACCACCGGGACCGTTCCGTCCGCCTGTTGGGTGAAAGGGATGTTCAGCGTCAGATCCATTACCCGGACGGTGAGATTCCGCAGCGTGAGGGCTTTGCCGATGCTGAGGTCCCCGAGCTTGGTGGTGAACATCTCGGCCTTGCCTGCGATTCCGGCAGCAGACCCCGCGGCGGTGAGTTCCTTGCCATGGTCCGTCGCCCATTTTTTGGTCATCGCGATTTCCAACTGGGCTCCGGAGTCCACCAACAGATTGACTTCCTTTCCTTCAACGGTGGCCTTGCAGAGTAGGAAATTTCCCGTTCCCGTGGTGATCAAAGGGATCTGACGGGCTTGAAAGGTGTTAGGTTGGGCGTCTTGCGCCCGCAAGGTTAGGGAGCAGGCTGTCCCCATGAGAATTGGAAACAAGTGGCGGAACATGGAGGCGGTATTCACTGGAATGAGATTGATGGAAATAAGCAGGGGAGAGGACGTCGTGATCGATGGATGGCGGATTGGAACGGATGGGTGAAGGGCAACGACACGGGGAGCCTATGAACCAACGAAGGCCGGACAACCCATTGGAAGCTGCTACAATTGGTCCACCAACTGGATCATTGGAAATCCGCAGTGCGATGCGGACTCCGGTGCCATCAGTCCTAACAATTGAACGGGAACGATCGAGGCGTCTGGTTGATTCCGAACCGGGACTTTCCCGCCCATCGGGATCGAAAGGTGGACGATTTCATGTAATACAATTGCCTGATCAACTGGCAATTGCGCAAGGGTTTGAGGCGGGCGAGCGACTCGGAACGGCATCCAATTAGCAGGAAGGCCGGTCCATCCACTGGATCATTCTTGGCTGGACGCAATCTTGGATCCAGCCATGTTTCACCTGTGAAAGACAGCATCGAAAGGCGTTCGATCGCGGCACAATTGGCGGACCGGATGGAACAGGAAATCCGGGGCGGCACCTGGGAAGGTGTGCTGCCCGGCAAGCGGACCCTGGCCGAGCGCTTCGGCGTGAACGTGAAGACTTGCACCGGGGCGATGATCCTGCTGGAGCAGCGCGGTCTCGTGGGGCCGGCAAACGCGGGCAAGGGGAGGCTGATCCTCTCAACGGAAGGAGTTGCCGCCGAGGAGCGTGACGCGAGTGGGATGCGACTTCTCATTTTGCACCAGGCAGCGGGCATCCTGAGCATCGAGGATTTTCAATTGCTCCACCGGATGGCGGGTGTCTGGCAGCGAAACCACGGCGAGGCGATCTGGGCACAGGTGGACTTCACCCGCTGCAAGGATCCGGGATCGGTTCTCGATGGCCTGATGGCGCGGCACTCGGTGGACGCATTCCTTTTTCACGTGCCGGATAAGGGTTGGGGGCGCCAGGCGGTTGCCCGATGTCCGTTCTATCAGGTGGGTGGGCCCTACGAGGCGGATGTCCCCATCAGCCTGGGGGCCTATGCGATCGACATCGAGGTGAAGAGGGTCGTCAAGTATCTGCGTGAACGGGGGCATCGGCGGATCCTGCTACCGTCGGAATCAATGGCGGAGCGGATGCGCCAGGCGGTGGTGGAAGGTCTGCAGGAGGGCAGTGAGTCGAAGCCTGAGTTCGGCCGTTGGGAGGACTACTGCCCGTCATTTCCTGAAAGTGTTCCAGAGGTGTGGACCAGTTATTGGAAGAAGACATTTGCAAGTCTGAGGCCGACGGCGGTGGTTCTTTTCGAAGATACGCACGTGCTCTCGCTCTACGGTTTCTGTTATATGAACGGAATTCGCATCCCCAAGGACTTGTCGGTGATTTCCATCGGCTACGAGTCACGTTTCGAGTGGTGCCGGCCAAGACCCACCATGTTGCGATATCCCACGAATATCGCCGTGGCTCATTTTCAGAAATGGATTGAAGGCGGACTCAAGCCGATCGGCCGCAAGTTCTTCGAGTTGGAAATGATGGAAGGGGAAAGCGTCACATCATTGGCCGGCGCAAGGCATTGATTGGCCCGATTTCACTTGTTGGATTTCGCGCCTGAGGAGACCGCTTTCGGGGTGACTGGTTTTTTCGGCGAAGCGGACGGTTGCTTTCCTTTGGGGGGCCGCGATTCCTTCTTCGCCTCGTGGCGAGGATCGGGCTCGGGGGTGGAAATTGAGGCTGCTGGAGGTGACATCGGCGGTAAGGTGATGATGGATGAACGGGTGATGCGCTTTGAGCCATCCCGCCAGGAATGAATCGGAAACGCCCGAAGGAACTGCTCGCGACTATTCAAATCGAGCTCTCCGGAGACAAACATCTGCTCAGGGTTTTTAGTGGTCCACCAAACGGACCCGGTGCGCATTGAATTGGTTCACGGCTCCGGGGAGTCATTGCTGATAGGATTTGCCGGATTTTTTCAGACCACTTCAGCCTTGCCGCAGGGTGCGCGATTTCGCGAGACTTCGCTGCGGTGAACAATTTGACAGCGGAACCCAGCGACGATCAGGCACGGACTGGTGGGGAGGCGCTCCATCTGGCACAGGCGGAGAACCGCCAGCTCAAGGGCTATGATCGCGGCGGTGCGAGCCGAGTTGGAACAATCGCAGTCCAGTCGCGCCGATGCGGTCCAGGCCGCCGTTGCGGTGGGGCAGGATGAAATCCGGCAACTGCAGTCAACGATCCAGTTGCTGCGTGACGAGTTGCAGGCCATGCGGGCTGAGAAAGTCCAGGAGGTCCAGGCTGCCGTCGCGGCAGGGCACAACGAGAACCTGCAACTCCATGGAACGATCACCGCGCTGCGGGCGGAGCTCGAGGCAAGGATGTTCCTCCATGCCGAGGAAATGGGGAAACAAGCCAGTGCGGCTGGCGACGAACTGAGGCAATTGCGCGAAACCATTTCATCCCTCCGCACCGAACTGGAGAAACAACATGGACGATGAATCACCAGAACCGGTGCCCGCAAGGGCTGTCGCGAAATCACGTGAGACGATGGCATCCCTGCGCGCCCGATTGCGGCGCAGCGAGTTTCTCCTGAAGCTCACGAAACGGGTCGCCACCATTGAAAAGCTGGATGAGTTGTTAGTGACTCTCGTTGAAATCGTCGCCGCCGAAATGAATGCCGAGCGCGGCACGCTTTTTCTCAATGACCCTTCCACGAACGAACTCTATTCCCGCGTCGCGCAAGGCAACTTCAATCGCGAGATTCGTTTGGTGAACGACACCGGCATTGCCGGCAGCGTTTTCAAGAGCGGCAAGGGCGAGATCATTTCGGACGCCTACAACGACCCGCGCTTCAACAGCGAGATCGATCAAAAGACCGGCTTCGTGACCCGGAACATTCTCGCCGCTCCGGTCGTCACGGCCCGCGGTGAGGTCATTGGGGTGGTCGAGGCTCTCAACAAGCGCTCGGGAAATTTCACCCGGAATGACCTCGATCTTCTGGAGGCGATCGCGACCCAGGCTTCGGTCGCGTTGCAAAGCTCGCAGTTCGTCGAGCGCGTGATGAAGACCCGCAAGCAGGAGATGGAGTTTCTCGATCTCGTCGCCGATATCACCAGTTCGCTCGATCTATCCGTTTTGCTCCGCCGCGTCATGAGCGAGGCCACCCGCATGCTCAAGGCGGACCGATCCACGCTCTTCCTCAACCACGAGAAGACCGGCGAGTTGATGTCAGAGGTGGGCGAGGGGCTCAATGCCGTGCAGATTCGTCTTCCCAACCACGTCGGTATCGCCGGGGCCGTCTTCACATCGGGAAAAACGATCAACATTCCCCATGCCTACGCCGACCTCCGCTTCAATCCGGAATTCGACAGGAAAACCGGCTATTTCACCCGGTCGATCCTCTGCGTGCCCGTCGTGAACAAGAACGGCAAGGTCATCGGTGTCACCCAGGTGCTCAACAAGCGCGGTGGTCCGTTCACCGAGGAGGACGAGTCACGCCTCAAGGCTTTCACCGCACAGGTTTCCATCGCCCTCGAAAATGCCAAGCTCTTCGACGACGTGCAGAACATGCGGAACTACAACCAGTCCGTGCTGGAGTCCATGTCGAGCGGCGTCATCACCCTCAACGAGGAAGGCCGTGTCCAGACCTGCAACGCGGCCGGATTCCGCATTCTCCGGTCCGATGAATCCGCCGTCCTTGCCCGCCCCGCCAGCGAGATCTTCACCGGCTCCAACCATTGGATCAACGAACGCATCGACAAGGGGGCGGAAAACAATGTCTCAGACCTCATCATGGACAGCGAGATCGCTTTCGGTGATGAGACGCTCAATGTGAACGTCACCCTCCAGCCGCTCATCAGTCTCACGGGCAAGCGGCTTGGCACCATGCTGATGATCGAGGACATTTCCTCGGAAAAGCGCATGAAATCCACCATGTCGCGTTACATGGACCCCGGTCTCGCCGACCAACTCCTGGCTTCCGGCAGCGACCTGCTAGGCGGCCAGAGCGTCGAGGCCACCGTGCTGTTTTCCGACATCCGCTCCTTCACCACGCTCACCGAGGAACTCGGCGCGCAAGGAACCGTCGCGTTGCTCAACGAATACTTCACCATCATGGTGAACTGCATCACCCAGGAGGGCGGCATGCTCGACAAGTTCATCGGCGACGCGATGATGGCGGAATTCGGCATTCCCGTCAGCGCACGAGGACGATCCGGACCGCGCGGTTCGCGCCGCAATCTCCATGATCAACGCGCTCGACACCCTCAACCGTTCGCGGATCTCCCGTGGTCAGAAGCCCATCCTGATGGGCATCGGACTCAACACCGACACCATCGTCTCCGGCAACATCGGCTCGCCCAAGCGCATGGACTTCACCGTCATCGGTGATGGCGTGAACCTCGCCTCGCGCCTCGAGAGCGCGTGCAAGGAATACTCCGCCCGCATCCTCGCCAGCGAGGCCACGGTCAGGAAGCTCAAGGGCTCCTACCGCATGCGCGAGATCGACCTCGTCGTCGTCAAGGGCAAGACCGAGCCTGTTAGCATTTACGAAATCCTCGATTTCCACACCGACGAGACCTTCCCCAATCTTCCCGAGGTGGTGGATCATTTCAAGGCGGGCCTGAAATACTACCGTGCGGGCAAGTTCGACCGCGCCGTCCGGCAATTTCAAGGAGCGCTCGAACTCCATCCGGGCGATCTTCTCAGCGGGACCTATCTCACCCGCTGCGAATACCTGTTGGAGAATCCTCCCGAAGGGACGTGGGACGGCATCTGGGTCATGAAATCGAAGTAAGTCCGGGTAATGGAATGCATTCCATCTCGTCGAGCTCCTCTTCAGGCCTCGCCGCTGACCAGACGCCGTTGCAACTCCAACAGATTTGCCTCAACCGCATCCAGGTAAGGATTGGGTTGTCCGGCTGGTGACAAATACCGATAGACACCACCCGTCTCGGCATCGAGCAAGGGGCGGACGTAGTTGTGCCAGAAGCCAGGGCTCTTTTCCAACAGCGAGCGCAGGTTTTGATAGACACGCTTTTCCTCGGGGATCCCCTCATGATCGAAGGCCTCGACGAACTCCTGATAGAGCTTCGGCAGCTTGTCCAGATAGTCGGCGGCGCTCATCTGGGCGAGGTAGTCCGCTGTCACCAGCATGAAGGCGATCTGCCGGGTCTGATCCCCCCGGAAGACGACCTCGCCAATGCGGCTCCGCGGCCCCGTGCAGATGATCGCCGAACAGACATCCTCGACCTCCGACTCGGTCACGCCCAGGCTTGGCAGATAGCCGCGGGCGAAATCACAACTGCGGCGTTCGTGGCAGAAGGTGTATTTGGCACCCGTGCCTGTATCGTCGCCTGTTTTCTTGAGAAATCCGGTATCGTGAAGCAGCACGGACATCACCGCCAGTTCCCAATCCCTCACCTTCATCACCGGCAGGTCGGAGCTCAGGCGCTGGCCATGCAGCATGTGCGTCAGGCATACCGTGGCCTGAAGCGAGTGCTCGAAGTCATGATACTTCATGTCGATGGCCTGATAGCCATCGTGGCGTCCCTCGAACATGTCGGTGACATCGGCGAACAACTGCTCAAGCAGTGGAAAACTCGCCTCAGCCCCGATCACGCCGAAAGCCGCCTTGACGGCATCGGCCACGGCGGTGGGTTGTTTCGTGTCAACAGCATGCGGTGCTACCATGCGCCTGAAGAAATAGATGCGGAAGCCCATCTCCAGCAAGCCCTTATTGTCCGCAACCTTGACCAGACGGTTCATGAGATGCTCCCTCTGCTCCAGTCAGCCGGTCATTTGATCCGCTGGTATTCTCCAAACTGCTTCCATCAGTATCGCATCAAGCCGGAAATGTCTTGCCATCCCTCGAATCGGAAGTATGGAGGTCGCGCACCGTGCTCTTGCCGGTGAGGGAGTCATCGTTTGGCTCTGCCCTTTTCCGGTCTTCATCGATGAGAGATTGTTTGAGGTTACACCAACCGCTCATCGACACCGCCAGCCGCCCATCCGGGACGAGGCAGGTATCAAATACACATGACCCCGACTACATTCGAGGCGTTGCCATTGGCTGCGCCCCTCCACCGCGTTTTGCGCGAACTCAGCTACACCACGCCTTCGCCCGTCCAGGCCCAGGCCATTCCGTTGCTTCTTGAAGGCCGCGACCTGCTAGGTTGCGCCCAGACCGGCACCGGCAAGACCGCCAGCTTCGCGCTGCCCATCCTCCACGCCATTCATGAGCGGCCCAAGCAGATCAAGCCGCGCCAGTGCCGCACTCTCGTGCTGGCCCCCACCCGCGAGCTCGCGGGGCAGGTCGGCAAGAGCTTCATCACCTATGGTGCCCATGTCCGCTTCCGCCAGACCTCGATCTACGGCGGCGTCGGCCAGAATCCCCAGGTCTCCGCCATGCGCAGCGGCGTCGATGTCCTCGTCGCCACTCCCGGACGTCTCCTTGATCTCATCGAACAACGCGCCGTGGATCTATCAGGCGTCGAGTTCTTCGTGCTCGACGAGGTGGACCGCATGCTTGACATGGGCTTTGCCCGCGACGTGAAAAAGATCGTCTCGCTGCTTCCCGCGAGCCGCCAGTCGCTGTTCTTCTCGGCCACCCTTGCACCCTCCATCGTCGAGTTGGCGCAGACGATTTTCGAAAAATCCCGCCCGCGTCACCATCGATCCCGGCACCACCACCGCCGAGCGCATCGAGCATCAGGTCTGCTTCGTGGATCGCGACAACAAGCGTCCGCTTCTGGAGCAACTCCTTCGCGGCCAGGCGGCTGCCACCTCGGCCAAACTCACCATCGTCTTCAGCCGCACCAAGCACGGTGCCAACAAGCTCGCCAAGAGTCTTTGTGAAGCAGGTTTCGCGGCCGATGCCATCCATGGCAACAAGTCGCAGGCGCAACGTGAGAAGGCGCTCGAGAAATTCAAGAAAGGCCTCACCCCGGTCCTCGTCGCCACCGACGTCGCCGCGCGTGGTGTCGATGTGAAGGATGTCGGACTCGTCGTCAATTTCGACCTGCCTAACGAACCGGAAGCCTACGTCCACCGCATCGGCCGCACCGGTCGTGCCGGTGCCGATGGCCGCGCTGTTTCCTTCTGCGCGGAGGACGAGCGCGAGTTCCTTCGCGAAATTGAAAAAGTTATCAAGATGCCCGTGCCACGCTGGGATGAACATCAATGGCACGACGAGGCCTTGGCCGATCGCCATCTCCGCATGCGGACCGGTGGCGGCATGGTCCAAGGCGGTGGAAACCGTGGCGGCGGACGTCGCCAGGGTGGGGGCGGTGGCGGAGGCAGCCGTGGTGGAAGCCGCAGCGGTGGCATCGACTACAGCAACGCCACCCGCGGCAACAACCGCCGTCGTCCCGCGTCCCGCTAACAAAATCGATCCGGCTGCGGCGATCGCCGTGGAACGGAAGACCTTGCATCACCGTCACGGAAACCCGAGCGTTTCCGTGGCGGTGTTTTCTTTCCAACGAAAGACCGCGTCCCGCTCAGAGGCCGTCTAAAAAGAGGCAGGGATCGTTCTCCGCAACGGTCCTGCGAATGAGAGGCGAATGGATCCGCCCATGAAGAGCTCGTGAATCAGTCCATGGTCCGACATTCACCACGCATTCTCCCGGACCGCCCGGAGGGCCATCCCTGCCTTCGGGTGCCTTTCAGTCCGCCGCTCAAGCATCCGGTGGCGGCAGAAACTCCACACCGAATTCTCCTCCGATCCCGATCACCCTCGGAATGTCCTGTTGTTCCTCCGGTGTCATCCCTGAGATCCGTTCGAAAAATCCCTCGAACCCGGCCGGGGTGATCACACACGTCAATCGACCCTGTCCGCTCCCGATGTAGCGGTAGGTGTGGGGAATGCCGCGTGGCGCGAAAATCGTGTCACCCGCCTTGGCGACAAAGGTTTCTCCACCCACCATCCACTCGTATTCGCCCTCGATGATCTGGAACGTCTCGTCCTCCCGGTGATGGATGTGAGGCGGCGGCCCGCCACCCGGAGAGTCCAGCGATTCCACCATGCTCAAGGTCCCGCCGGTGTCCCGACCGTGGATGCGGATGTTCATGGGAATGCCGAGCACGTTCAGTTTTCCGACGCTTTCGAGAGGATTTAACACAGGTTTCATCACGTGGGATGGTGTATTGAATCCTCCCGTTCCACGTCAAGATCGGCCGGAGGCTGAAAATCAGGGCAAATTCGGTTCGCGGGTTGCATTGCCGTTGACCCGCGCATTCGCGCTGGCACTCTGCCGCCATGTTTATTGATCACATCCGCATATTCGCGAAGGCCGGGGACGGCGGCAACGGCGTCGTTTCGTGGCGTCGGGAGAAATTCGTCCCCCGTGGCGGCCCGGATGGCGGCGATGGCGGTGCGGGCGGCGATATCCTGCTGGTGGTCGATCCGTCGGTGGACAACCTGCGGGCCTATCACTACGACCCGAAGCTCATCGCGGAAGACGGCAAGAATGGCGCGGGCGGTCGCAAGACCGGGAAGAGCGGCAAGCAAGGTCATCGGCAAGGTGCCGCCGGGCACGGTGGTCTATCGCAGCAACGCGATGACGGTGCAGGAGGCGGTCGAATTCGAGCGCAGCGACGAGGGGATCGACCTGGAACCCATCGCGGACCTGACGGAAGTTGGGCAGGAGTTCGTGCTCTGCAAGGGCGGCGAGCCGGGGCAGGGGAACTGGAACTTCAAGACCGCCACCAACCGCCTCGCCGTCGAACACACGCTCGGCACGCCGGGCGAGGTTTCCGTTTTCTATCTGGAACTCCGCCGCATCGCCGATGCCGGCCTGGTGGGATTCCCGAATGCCGGGAAATCCACCTTGCTGGGGAAACTCTCCCACGCGCATCCGAAGGTGGCGTCCTATCCCTTCACCACGCTCCAGCCGGTGGTCGGAGTGGTCGAGTTTCCCGGCTACCGGCGCTGCACGATCGCGGACATCCCGGGATTGATCGAGGGGGCGCACGAAAACCGCGGGCTGGGTCACGAGTTTCTCCGCCACATCACGCGCTGCCGGGTGCTGCTATTCGTCATCGACATGGCGGGCAGCGAGGGCCGCGATCCCGATCTCCGACCTGGAAATCCTTCGCCGGGAGATCAAGGAATACGACGACGAGCTGGCGCGCTTCCCGTGGAAGATCGTCGCCAACAAGATGGATCTCGAAGGCGCGGCGGAAAATCTCGCGATCTTCAAGGAGCGCTTCCCGAAGATCGACATCATCCCGATTTCCGCCGAAGGCGAGACCGGTCTCGATGAACTCCGGCAGGTGCTCGACAACGAGATCGCCTATCGGCCCGACAAGTGACTTCCCATGGAGCAGCCCCTCCAGAATGTCTTCGTTTACGGCACCCTGCGGCGGGGCGGCTCCAATCATTTCCGGATGGCCGGGGCCGCGTTTGTTTCCGCAGGCACGGTGGCCGGGCGGCTCTACCGGATCGACTGGTATCCCGGCCTGGTCCTTGACGACGCGGGTGATGAGATCCATGGCGACGTCTATGCCGTGGATGCGGACCTTCTCGCCGCGCTGGATGTTTTCGAAGGTCTTTCCGCCGGGGAAATCGAAGGCAGCGAATATCGCCGCGTTCGCGCCACCGTGATGCAGCGTGACAGCCAGCCGGTCGCGGCATGGGTCTGGGAGTGGATCGGCATGACCGGTGAATCGCGAACGACTAACCGATGGTGATTGGTTGAAAAACGAGTAAGCTCACGCTGCGATGAAAGCCCTCGACGACCTTAGCTCCCTCGATTGGGCAAATACCGTCAATAACAAGTGGATCGTCCACAACAACCTCAACAACACCGCGCAGGACTGGATCGACCACTTGAAGACCCTTGATGACGGTCGGCTAATTCGATCCTGCGAAATCGCACGGGCCATGTGTGGCATCCGCGACCGGCTCGACGACCCCAAGCCATGGTTCTATTCCGGGCTCTTCCATCTCGCGA
The DNA here is from genome assembly GCA_963810445.1 of uncultured Verrucomicrobiae bacterium. Taxonomy (GTDB): domain Bacteria; phylum Verrucomicrobiota; class Verrucomicrobiia; order Verrucomicrobiales; family Akkermansiaceae; genus Luteolibacter. The sequence goes on from CAWENZ010000059.1 coordinate 20,160, forward strand.
CGGCCGAGGAGGCGAGGCATTTCCTGCCGAATCACCGGGTCACCCGCGCCACGGTGCCATCCATGGCCGATGACGAGGAGGTCCTGCTCTGGCTGGACCGCATCAACCCGGAGACGCGGACTCTCCTCGACCGCCTCCGGACATCACTTCTTCAAATCCGGTCCTAGCGCCCGCAGGTCCCGGCAATCATTCGCGCGGCCTCGTTGCACTAGGCGAATGCAAGATTCCCGAGCAGGGAAAACTCATTTCAGCGAAGGCGGCAACGGGCAATCCGAAGCCATGAAGCGTTCGGCCTGGGTGGTCAATGGCGTCCGCAGTTGCACGTGGCGCCATCCGTCAGGATCGCGGCGATAGACCAATCGATGCGGAATCGACTGAAATCCGGCTATCTTCACAAGGGTTGTGATGACTCCAGCCGGCCGATCGAGAATGAATTGGTGCTCCGGGCAATTCTCATCTCTGGCGACCGAAAGGATCTCGCGACCGTCAGAGTCTGCGGTGTGCCGTGATGCCGCCAACAATCTCCGATAGGTCTCCGGTGCCTCATCAGCAATCTTGAGCGGAGTCAGGATCAGCGCGTGTTCATCTATCGAAGCAGACTCCCAGTGGTCGCTCAATTGCCGTGAGCCCTTGACGGGATCCGGAGGATGCCCGACAGGCGTGCAGCCGCAGAGCAGCAAACCGGCAATCACAACGTTTCGAAAAGCGGAAATCATCTTCTCACTCGGACGTTGAAGATAGCTCGGGGCTGATGAAAGTCTCAATTCCAATCAAACGGCCAATTCCGCGTCGCAGGCTCCGGCCCGTGGGTGCCCGGCATGGGCACGTTGTAGATGGGGTTCAAGTCCCCTGTGGAAATACCAGAACATGAAAATGAAGAAACCACCCTCTGAAGCCAAGCGTGGAAGGGTGACCGACCATAGGAATGGAAACAGCAGCGCACGCGGAACAAGAAGTTCCCGACATGGAAGCCATCTGGACCGTTCTTCATTGCCCGGAGCAAGCTCGGCAAAGCTGATCGGAACCGCCCTGTACAATGCCCCAGACGCGATAGTGTCTTTGAATAAACCGCGAAGCCATCCCGCATGGACGGAGGCACGAAGTCAAAGCCGTAAGCAGGGTGGTGTGGGACCCGGGAGCTAACTACTCCCGGGGACCCGATTCTCTCTCTTGTTAGTCTGAGTTGGGCCACGTGAGGATCGCTGAACAACAGCCGAATCCTTGAAAATCTTGTTGATCCCTCTCGTCAAGCAGCACCCAAATCCAAGCTTCTCTGGATGCTTCAATCTTGCTGCGGTCAACACGAATTCCAGATGTCTCGTGATACTGCCCGAGTAGTTGATCCACCTGATCGCAGATCTCGGGCGTAGGCGCTCCCCAACCTCCAGGGAAGATGTCGCAGAGCTTGCACTCAAGCGAGTCATGATATCTCTCGTGATCATAGTCAATCGACAACGGTATAAAGGCTCCCTCAAGACTCGGATGATCGCACGCGTGGCCGTCTGTCTGGTTCGTGTAGATGATGCCCGTGCTTCGTGGAACGATCAGGCCAGCCCCGACCAAGCTCCAGAGTCTGACGATGGGCTTCATTTTTTGAGAGAACGTCAAAGTGATGGCAACTCCACTAGCGAGAGCCAGCGTCGAACGCGGGGTAGAGGTTGTAGTTACGGGGAGGCATCGAGAACAAAAGGGCTAGTGGGGGTTGCCATCCACGGCTTGTTCGCTTTCTTCTTCCAGGTTGGCCATTAGAACGTAGAATAGCATCTCGACCAACTCGGAAGACGGCCTGATCTTCTTCTCAAACTCAGGGTCTGAAAGTAAAATTGGGTGGAGGAAATCTGAGATGCGGTGCAATAGATAGTCTGGATTCCGAGACCGCAAAATCTCTGGGTCGAGCTGCTCCACCAGAGAATCAAGTGCATGACGGCGGCGGTCCTCAGAAGGAACTTGGAGCGCTCTTCCTTTGTGGCAGAGCGAATCTCGTAAGCGTCAATAATATCCGAGCATCCCTCTGGAAGCGCCGCTCGCGAAGGGGGCAAATTAGGCTCGGGGATGCGTTTCATTCTCTAGCGAACGTCTAGCTCATCCACGGCGGGGAAGGAAGCCCGAATTCAAAGAAGGACGTTGCCCGCCGTTGGATGGAGCGTCTTCGCTTTCTGTTTGGTTGATGGGTAGTGCTCGAACTGCATCAATAACCGACGATCCCCAATGCATGTTGTCAGGGGCGATCACAAGCGCGCGGAAGCCGAATCTCTTGCCTTCAATGGCCACGCCATCAGAGTCGTCGATATGCAGATCAATCCCAAACAGACCCGGATGTTTGCTGGGAGGGCGATCGTGCCTGTATCGTCCCGCTATAGCTGTCTCGTGGATTACTGAATTGATGATGATGTCAGGCTTAAGGCCATAGCAACGCATCCATCGTCTGATATAGCCGACCGACCGCGACGAAGTGGTATAAATGCCTATGCGACATCCCAGAGTCCTGAGGTCGTTGCAAACCTGAACAAACCCGATTCGGATCGGCTCACGATAGAAAAGCCGGGAAGCCCATGAGATTGTGGGCTGCTCCGACGGTTGGGAACTACCGTGCAGCCGGATCGTGTCGTCTATGTCAAAGGTGATCAGCACAGGCAAATTTCCAAGCGAACGTCGAGCACATGCACCACTACCAGCGGCGGCGAGCGTCGATCACGTGGTTAGGGTTGTAGTTACGGAAAATCATCGAAACAGAACGGCTGGTAGTGGTTGCATGATGCGCCTTGTGTGTGCCCAGCATGGGCACGTTGTAAATGGGGTTCAAGTCCCTTGTAGGAATACCAGAACATGAAAATGAAGAAACTACCATCTGAAGCCAACTCGGAGCAGGGCGACCGACCGGGGAAGGAAGGCTAGGAGAATGACATGGCCGCACAAGCGGCTCCATCCGGTGCGAAGCCACACCTCATGGACGGAGCGCAGCGGAGTCAAATCCGCGAGCTGATGGACAAGAACCGGATAGAAGGCCGACACGGCGCGACGAGCTGGCACAACACACCGAAGTCGTCTGGTATGCCCGTGGAGGTAAATCCGGCGGCAGTGCGGAGGAGCAACGTGCAATTACCTGGGGAGATCTCAGACTGCGCGAAAGCGGCGTCAGCGAGAAGTCAGCAGAGGTCATAGTAGTCGGGAAAACGAGCCGGGGGCGCGATGCCCGTCAAACAACGATACCGGAGGCCTGCAGATTGACCATGGAGCTGCACGCCGCCAAGCGCATCAACCGATGAAGGACCGAACCAATGAGGAGGGGATCGACCCCGCCACGGACAAGCCAACCGACGACGCCAGACGGCGAGGCGCGCTTGAGAGCCATGGCGGAGAGAAGCATGGAGCCCCTCAGGAACGAACCATGATCGAGGAAATCCTTGAACCGGAAAACCTCTCCCAAGCGTGGAAACGCGTGAAGAGAAACAAAGGCGCACCGGGGATAGCTGGCCATGACCATCGAGGACTTTCCTGCTTTCACGCAGGAGCACTGGCCGAGGATCGCCACTGCGATTCGAGAAGGAAACTACCGACCCGCGCCCGTCCGACGGGCGTGGGTTCCGAAGCCTGACGGGAGCAAACGCCCGTTAGGAATACCGACGGTGCTGGATCGCCTGATCCAGCAGGCCGTCGCACAAGTGCTGGGTCCGCTTTTCGAAGTGGATTTCAGCGAACACAGCCATGGTTACCGCCCCGGTCGATCCGCTCTCAAGGCGGTCGCCGAAATGGAAGCCGGCTGGAAGGAAGGTCGCCGCCACGCCGTGGAATGCGATCTGAAATCGTTCTTCGACACGGTCAACCACGACCGCCTCATGGAAGCACTGCGGGGAAAGGTCCTGTGTCGCAAGACACTACACCTCATCCGTCTCTTCCTGACGGCGGGAGTGGAGCTGCCCGACGGCACCCGCGAGGCCACGCCTCTGGGAGTGCCACAGGGAGGTCCGCTGTCACCGCTGTTAGCGAACATCGCGCTCGATCCGCTCGACAAGGAATTGGAGGCACGCGGACACAAGTTCGCGAGATATGCCGACGACTTCATCGTCATGGTGAAAAGCGCGAACGCGGCGAAACGGGTGATGGCATCGCTGATCCGTTATTGCGAAGGACGGCTGCAACTGATCGTCAACCGCGCCAAAAGCCGCGCCGCGCCACTGAAATCCTGTGCGTTCCTGAGCTATCGGCTCAACAACAGGGCCGAGCTGGCGTGGACGGGAAAGGCGCATCACCGCTTCAAGGAGCGGATCAAGGAAATCACCAGCCGCAACCGCGGGCACAACGTTAAAACCGTCATCAACGAGTTGAACTTGTATGTCCGTGGCTGGCTCAACTACTTCAAGCTCAGCTCCACCTTCGGTGAAGTGAGAGAACTGGCGGGTTGGATCAGGCGGCGGGTGAGGTTGTATGATTGGAAGCAGTGGAAGCAGCCACGCACGCGTCGCCGCAACTTGCTAGCACTCGGAGCAGATCCGAAGCATGTGCACATGGCGACGCGCAGCCGCAAAGGCTATTGGCGGATGAGCCAGAACGAGATTGTGCGATTCGCGCTGAACAACTGTTGGTTAGAGGAACAAGGAGTTCCCGACATGGAAGCCATCTGGACCGTTCTCCATTACCCGGAGCAAGCTCGGGAAAGCTGATTGGAACCGCCCTGTACCGGAGCCGTACGCAGGGTGGTGTGGGACCCGGGAGCTAACTACTCCCGGGGACCCGATTCGACTTCTTTTGTTTATTTGCGTTGAACACAGTGATCAATTGCTCTTTTTGAGTGACTTCAGAAGTCCGAAAAAAACAAGAATCGCCGCGAAAAACATTAGGAATTCAAAGGAGGTGAGGAGAAGATTGACCCTGAGAGTTCTATTCCCTGCGGAGAAGACTTCCCATTCAAACCGCGAGAAGACGTCGGAACTTCGAGCGATGGGAAGAAAAACGAAGAAAGTAAACAGCACCTGAAGGAGTGTAATCCAAAGAGCTAGTCCGAGCGACTTCAGTATCATCGATTGCATTCTGTGGAGTTGCCGCGAGGATGAAATTGGCATGGCGGAGTGGACTAGTGCAAGTCTTCGGATTTGTAATTCAGGAGCGGAGTGATGGACAAGCTCGTGGGGTTTCTGTCGAACGTTAGAGTGGATGCACCGGCGGTGGCGAGCCTGAATTCAACGAGGGACGTGATCGCCGGTTGCATCTCACGGCTTGTTCTCCGGGCCTGTTAGTTTGCGCAACCACCTGTGATTCAGATACGATACGAGAAAGAGAGGCCAAAGCGTAAACCACAGTGTCAACGCCAAACAAGAAACGGCGATAGTATGAATGATCATGTCAGCTTGAAAACCATGGCTCAAGGTCAAGGTTCCCGTGATAAATATCGCCAAGCCTAAGTAAAGAGACACTGGTGTGATCCAGATAAGATGCTTCGCATTGGGACTCCTATAAGCAGGGATCGAAAATAGACCGACAACGACACCTGTAATAGCGCCAACTAATAGAGCAATCCACAAAGGAATCTGAGAATTGGTGCCCGCAGGATCATTGAGCAACATATCGGAAGCGGCAATTCCTCCCCAGAATAGCCCAGAGAGGGTGGAAACGGTAATGAGATTCTTGTAACCCATTTTTTTGGAGAACAGTCGAGTTCGTAGCAGCTCGGGATGTGATATCCGGCAGGGGGCTACGTTGGGCAAACTTTCACAATTCCTTGATTTGACAAGGATTTTCGGGGCTGGAGGTGGGTATATCAGGCTTCGCCGGGCCGGACTTGGGCGGACGAGATGACCTGGCGGATATCAGGGGGGGGCGAGGGGGGGATGTCGGGGGGGAATCCGGGGGCTGGGCAGGGCTAGGTTGGCCGGATCGTCAAAACCGGGTGGGTGGGCCGATCCACCCGCTCTGGGAAGAATGGGGGACCGGATCGGAGTGCACGGGAAGGCCGTGGGGCCGGACGCGCTTGCCCGGGATTTGCTCCCCCGGCTCAGGAGCGCCACCCTGTCCGTCCACTCCCGCCTCGACGCGCTTGCCCGGAATTTGCTCCCCCGGCTCAGGGGGCGGGGCGGGTGATGGTGACGGCATTGCTGCCGCGCTCGTTGCCCTCGGCGGTGAGGGAGTAGAGCTTGAAGCTGGCGGCGGAGCCGGGGACGAGGAAGCCGAGGCTGCCGGTCCAGGTGCGCGGGTCGCTGGGGGCGAGGGTGGCGAGGATGGACTCGTCGTCCGGATCGAACTCGGGACCAGCGGTGGCGCGGAGCTGGAGCTCGGTGACATTGTCGTCGGTCACTTCGGACCAGGCGAGTTGGGAGTTTCCGGTGGCGGCGTCGTAGGTGCCGGAGAGTTCCACGGCATCGGGCGTGCTGCCGGGCAGCGGGCTGAGGCGGGGCAAGCTCTCGAGGATGGCGCTGCCTTCGGCGAATTCGCTGGGGATGCGCTGGCGGTATTGCTTGAGAATGGCGTAAATGAGGTCCTGCGTCTCGTTGCGCACGCCACGGGCCAGGTCCAGGGCATTTCCGGCGGAGGCGTGGGTGCTGTAGTTGTCCTTGAGCACGGCGCGGGTCCACGAGGCGCGGTCGCTGTCATTGATCTCGCCGAGATCGAGCAGGGTTTTCTGAACCGTTCGCTCACCTGCGACGCGGCGGTTTTCCACCACGCTCCAGTAGCGGTGCGGCTTGCCGTCTTTGAATCGTTTGTTGGCGCGTAAGAACATCGACAGGAATGAAGCATAATCCCGTTAGGGCACATCTGTCCATGGGGTGGGTCTCCACCACAGCCGTTTTCCGAGGCCCGATGCTGGAAACTCAAGGGTTCCAGCGTCTCAAAGGGGCGAAATTTGGCGAAATTCCAAACTAACAGCGAAAGTCGGGTTAACCGTTCATCCTCCATAGTCCCCAAACGGATTGACCCGAGGCAGGTGATCAAGATGGATGAAGTGGATGTTATTTACCTTCGGGCATACGGACAATTTCCAGAAGTCCGGAAGCGGGGACTTCGAAGGCGTGGGCACCGGTGCCGAGTTCCATGGCTTTCGAGCTTTTCTCGGTGCCGAGGCAATCGAGAGTCCTCACGGTGGCACGGCCGAAGGGCTCATCGAGGCGCAGCATCACGGAGGTTCCGGGCTTGGCATTGACGATGTCGAGCTTGGGTGGTGCATCTTTCCCTGGCGCGACGACCATGTCCTGATAGATCGCGGCGATCAACTTGTCCGTGGTCCGCGCTATCACCTGCGGGTAGTGATGGACGGGCGAGAGTGGCTGGAACTCGCCGTCCAGCAGGACTCCGCGGTTTTCCTTCCAGTAGCCGATCCAGAAACCGAGCATCCGCCGGTGGTCCTCCGAGACCCCCGCCAGTTTCACCGAGATCTGCGGGACGCTGAAGAGCACGTTGAGAAGTTGCAGGGCGGCACTCTCGACCGGCTCGTCGGCATGCCAGACGAACATGTCGCTATGGACGGCCGTGTGGTCGGCTAACAGGCGGAGGTCGATGGTTTCCTTGCGGTTGAGGGGGCCTGCGTTCGGGCAGTCGACACCGCGCAGCATGTTGCCGTATTTCCGCATGAGCGGGCCGTTGTAGGGTTGGCGGAACTCGATGGCGATGTCCGGCTTGATCGCGCGAAGCCGGGACATGATATCGGAAAACAGCCGGTCCACGGCCTCGTCCACCGAGGCGATGTCCCTGCCGTCCTCCGCGGTCAGGACCGTGTCTGGGCCAGGGGAGAAGAGTTCGATGAAGTCGAGCTTCAGGCCGTCGATCCCCCAGTCGCGGACGGCCTTTTCGTAGAGACCGATGAGATACTCGCGGACTTCCGGGTAGCGCGGATCCAGAACATGGGCGCCGAGGCCGGAGCTGAACTTGAGGGTCTTTCCCTTGAAGCGGACGGCGGCTTCGGATTTCTCCCCGGCCATGGGCACGGAATACCAGAGGATGAATTTCTGGTTCAAGGCATGGACCCGGTCCACGAATTTTTTGAAATCCGGGATGCGATCGGGTTTCCAGTCGCCCGTGAAGGCGTAACCGCGCTGGCTGTCCAAGGTTTGCCAACCATCGTCCACGATGACTCCGCCCAAGCCGATCGTTCCTCCGAGGCGGCACTCCTCGACGATGGAATCCGCGTCGATGCTCTGGTGATAGCTATACCAGGTTGAATAAACCGGGGTGCGGGCGGCCTCGGGCACGGGCGCGGGTTCATATCCCTCCTGAGCGGCCCACCAGCGGGCATTGTCGCGGAGGGTTCGGTAAAACGGATGCTGCCGGGTGTCGAAGCGGAAGGTGATCTGATAGGTGGTGAGTGGTGCTTCCTTGCCCGCGAACAATTTGGCGGAGCTGTGGATATTGAGATCCTCCTCGACGATGCCGCCCCGGAGGGTGATCTGGCGCAGTGCGTCCGAGACGGAAACGGTGAACCTGTTACGGTCGTCCTGGCCGAGAAACATCAACAGCGGTGCCCGCAGCACGGCGCGCGACTCGACCGATACTTCCGGGTCGAGGTTTCTCTTGGAATAATCCGACACCCAGGTGCCGCCGATGTCGATGGCGGGAAATTTCCATTTCACTTCGAACTGGGGTGGTGATGCGGGCTGTGGTGCCTTGAGCGTCAGTGTCGCCAACATCAGGTGTGGCTCGGGCGAGCGTGTTTCCCAAGATGCCTTGAAGGTGCCGAGCTCACCGACGATGGTTAGATCGTCGGCCGTGATGTCGAGAGGCGGGATGTCCGCGGCGGTGGCGGTGGCGAGTGCCAACATGGACGTCGCGGCAAGGTGGAGAAGGGAGGAATTCAGAGGATTCGGCATGGGAGGACGATTGGTTTGATGGATGAGTCGAGGGCCATTCTGACGGATGATCAAGTTTGATTGTGCAACATGGGAGGTGAATGCATGAGGGCATTGATGGTCCCAGGCTTGCCGTGCGCGGATCGCCACTGCTTGTGGACGCCGCGTTTCGGCAATTTCTTTTGGCAAAAGGTCGAGGAGCATTCCCACACGACAACGGGGGAGCAAGGCTGAAAGCCGCACCCAATTGGTTAGGAAATCGTCAGCAGCCCATCCCGACGATCACTGGCATTTCCGCAATTACGGAGTGGGGATCTTGTTTGCCCGTCCAGCTCGCTTGTATTTGATGTTCTTGGCAAAGAGCTTCCCGCTAGGGACGACCACCGAAACCGGGGGAGGTGTCTGATAGCCTGCGACCCTGGTGAAGTGGATCGTGTAGGTGCCGGGGAACAGGCCACTGACCGTTGAGCCGCTGGCCCGGTTTGGTCCGCTGGTGCCAAGTTTCCAACGTCCTTTGGATGGCTTGATGTTGATCTTGATCGCTCCCGGGGAGGATCCGGTTCCGACAACCGGTCCATCGACCTTGGTGATCCCGCCATTGGGGCCCACCCCATCGTTGTTGGCCCATTGGAAAAGCGTGTCCGTTTCCTCGTTGAAGGCCCTGACGGTGGTCTGGGTCGAGCTGCCCAGATAGAGGGCGGCACAATCATACGTGCCGCCATTGTTTCTGACAAAAATCGGTGATCCGGCCGCGCCTCCCACGCTGGTGAAATCGGTGGTGGAGTAGGAGGCCTTTGCCGTCAGCCCGTTAATGTCCGCATTCGGGGTGAACAGGAAATTCGACGGCGTGGTCGCATGAATTTTTGCCTGGTCGGCTGAAGGAATTCCATCGAGGGGATAACCGACCATGGTTTTCAGGTTGTTGGATTCCAGATAACCATTTGAGCTGTTGTTGTTGGCGAATTGATAGCCTGAAAATCCATTGCGCCCCGGTGAGTCCAGGAAATAGAGGGCTGCCACATCATAGATGCGCGAACGGTCCGTCAATTCCCCCGGGCTGTCATCGATCGTGCGTTGTGACGCATAATCGGTCAGAATACCGACGCGGCGTGGAATCTGGGGCACGGGGTTGTTAAAGCCCTGGTAGCGTTCGAAGAGCCATTGGACGCCGGCAAAGTAAGTCAAGCGGTCCTCATCGTAAACGAGGTGTGCCGCGGTGGCCACCGTGTTGCTCAAAACGACAACCCCTGAGCCGAAGGAATAACTGGAGCGAATCTGGCCGACGTAGGCATAAGGAAGACTGGAACTGGAATCGAGGATGGAGGAATAATCCACCACTTGCGGTTGGACGCCCGTTGTCGAGTCCTGATCAAAGTATGCGACTGTCGCCTTCGCGGTTTTATTTGCCGTGACCGTCACCGAAAGCGCCAGAGGAGTCGTTTTTCCGGCGACCGGTTTTACCTGGACCAAATAGTTTCCCGGTAGCAATTTTCTAGCCACACCGCTGTCACGCCATTTGTCGTTGCCCTCGCCTAGCAATCGCCACTGGGCCCGCTCTGCCTTGGGAACAGTAGCGGCGGCCAACTCGTCAGGCTGGAGTATCACCTTGAGGTTGCCGGTCGCACCACCGGAAGTTTCATAATATGAAAGCTTCAGCGAAAGGGTCGGCTTGTCCGAGGTAAGCCCGATTTTCCGGTTGATGGGTTGGATGTAATTCGACACCGGGCGAAACTCGATTTCCCGGGCTCCCAGTTGCAATGCGGAGACCTGGGCACCCGAGTTGCGCCAGGCTTTCTCACCCACGAAATGCCAGCCGGAAGCGATGCCCTTCGGACTCAATGTGACTGTCACTTTTCCCGTTTCCGTGGCCGGTGGATCAGGAAACGTTTGGGACTTCGCTCGCGAAAGCCCCGCAAGGCAGAACATCGCTAACAGGAGGAAGGTATGTAATGCCGTGCGTGGGGAGGGTGGATGATTTTTCATGATGGTGGGTTCCCGGATTCGGGCGCAATTGAAACGAGCTGAATGCCTCAGGGGGATGATGGCAGGTGCATTGGACCAACGTCGGTCGTGGCAGACTAGCGGTCAGAAATTCATCCGGCAAGCAATCACTGCGGTGCGTTCGCGGACGATTTCACCGTAGGGGGTGAGTGGGCTCAGTTGATAGTCGGCATCGTTGATATTCAGCACGCCCATGGAGATCGAGCCTTGGTTTTGCCAGAAGCGGTAGCCGACCAGGGCGTTGAGTTGCCAGAAGGAGTCTCCATCGCGCGATGGAATCCCCGGGGGCGAATTGCCCGGGTCGTCGTCGAGATCCTGTGCAAAGGCATTGGCCTCCACGCTGGCGAAGAATCCGCTGGGGGAGTTCCAATTTCCGGAGAAAGAAAGCTTCTGGAGGGTGGCCTGATCCTTGAGATCCGCATTTACAGTGGGAACTCCGATCAGTTCGGGATACGTATTTCTCAAATCCGAGCGGCTGATGGTATAGGCCAGACCGACGGAAAACTCATCTCCGATCAACTGATTCACGGTGGCACTCAAGGAACATTCGCGGTAGGCGAGTTGCTGCGTGGTGCCATCGGGAAAATAGACGGGGCCGTCGGGATGGTTGCTGAGGTTGTAACCGCTGAAGGCTCCAACGGTGCGATCCACATCTTGCTCGATCACGTTGAATGCGGCCCCCCACCAGGTTTTGGTGGGCAGCATGCCGTCGATGCCCAGCCCCCAGGTCTTGAACAAGGGGGCTTCCACCGAACCGACAAGGGATTCCGAGATAACCGTCCGATAGGCCTGGCTGAAGCCCGCGATTTGCGAGGGTTCGAGGCGGATGCTTTCATCAAAGGTCACTCCGCCGAGGCCTTCGGCATAAGCGCCGCGCAGGTTGAACCAGGGCGAGGGTGTCATGGTGAATCCGACTTTGCCGGAGAATTCCTGCTCCTCACGCTGCTTCTCATTGACCGGCGGATTGCGGAAATTGTCAGGGTGGTCGAGATAGTCCCAAGTCACGCCACCAATCAGCGTCAGCCATGTGACGGGGCTGTAATAGTCGTAAGCGTAGAGGCTGGTCCGTTGCATTTCGGTCTCCGTTTGCTGTCTCGCGGCCGGAGTGGGGAATCCACCGGCAAATGTGGGCCGGATCACTTTCAAGCGGGTGTCGGTTTCGAATTGTCCTCCTTGCCAGCGGGCTCCGGCGATGAAGGTGTTCCAGTCGTTCTGTTGGATGTGCTGGAGTTCCGCGGAATAAATCTCCAGTTGGCGGTGGGTCTCGAAGTCGAAAAAATCGGTGAAGAAGGTGGTAACTTTACCGTTGCCAATGTAGGGATTGATGGCTTTCAGAAATGCCGGAGAATAGATCACTGAGCCGTTAGGGCGGTCGGTGATGGGAGGGAGGGTGACGTTCTTGAGAGCCGCGGGGGTATTTCGGATCAAGAGACTTTGGGTGGATGCGGGATCTCTCAGATCCTGATCCAGGCCAAGGCGTCCGCCCAGGAACAGGGTGTTGGACCCCGGGCCCCAGCGATGGTTCCAGCCTGCGAGCAGCAGGCCGGGCGTCTGGGTTTCACTGAACTTGAAACCGGAAGATCCCGTGTTATCATAGGTTTCGAAATTGTCGCCGGCCTCCTCATCCTGATATTTGCCGAGGAAATAGAAGACATCGTCGGGCGTGACCTGCCATTTGAACTGACCGTAGATCTCGGTGCGGGTATTGTCCGAGTTCGGCCGATCCAAGGAGCCCTCGAAGTAGGAGGCGTCGATCCCGTAACTGACACGGCCGTAGGTTCCGAAGACGGAGGCGGTGGAGCGCTGTTCCGAATTGCTGCGCCACTCGCTTGATAGACTGCCACCCGACCCATCGGCTTCCAGCAGTTTTGAATATTCCTCCTGGGAAACAAACTGCGACAATGGCCCACCGCCCACGGGACCCAGAAGGTTTGAGAGCAACAGTTCATTGAACCACGGGGTTTCCTGGCGCAGTTCGATGCGGCGCGGGTCGCGCAGCACGTCGAAGGAGTTCGCAAGGAAGAGGTGGGCCGAGGCATTGGTGTAGTCGCTCTCCACCGCGCGGGCGGCCTCGCGGACGGCGACTTCGTTCATGCCCGCGTTTTGATAGATCTTCGCGAGGTTGGCGCTGCGGACGGCGCGGTCCTGATCGAGCAGGAGCTGTGAGCGATAGATGCGTCGGTTGTCGTTGAGGCGGATCGATTCCTCCAGTTCGCCGATCGCCTTGTTGTAGCGGTTTTCCTGCTGGTTCTGCACGGCGGAGTAAAGCCATGGAGTTGGGTCGTTAGAGTCCAGGCGCTTGGCGAGGTCGATGTCCTTGTGGGCATCGCTCGTGCGGCCTTCCGCGCTGAAGGCCTTGCCGAGGTAGCTGTGGAAAATCGCCGAGGTGGGTTCGACGGTCGCGGCGGTTTGCAAGTCGGCACGGCCTTCCTCCTGTCGTCCGCTCTTGATGCGCACCAGACCGCGTCCGAGCCAGGCATTGCCGAGCGCGCCGTCGAGGCGGATGGCTTCCTCAAAGGCGTCATGTGCCTCACGGATGCGGCTTTCCGCACTGAGGATGAACCCGTGAAGCGCGTGGGCCTGCGCATTTTTTGGAGTCAGCGAGAGCCCGCGTTCCAAGGCCTGACGCGCCGCTTTCGTTCGCCCGAAGGAGAATTCCAGCTCCGCGACACGGGTCCATGCGTAGCCATTTTCTGGCGCGTCTTCAGTGGCCTTGCGAGCGGCGGTTAGGGCGGCCTCAAGGTTGCCGCGCGATTGCTGGTAATAACTTTCTGCCATTTCACCCGCGATGCTGCCGGTTGTGGAACCGCCGTTTCCGACTTCAGATGGGGTGTAGTTCACGGCCGCGATCATGCGTTCGATAGCCCGCCGTCCGGGATTTTTCGCTTCGATGGATCGCAAGATGGTGCCCGCCTCATCCACGCGCCCGACGGCGAGGAGGACTCCCGCCTTGTAAAGTTTTCCGCCGGTGTTTTCCGGATTGCGGTCAGGATATTTCTTGAGCGCACCTAGCAGGTCGCCCTCGCGATAGGCGGCCAACGATGCGGCAACCGCGCGTTCTTCGGCTGCGCCCATGCCAAGCTCGGACGGGTCGATTACGGCGGGATAGTAGAGAGCCCATTGCAGGATGTTCTTCGCCTGGATGGCGGCGGTTTTCTTCGGCGCGCGGCCAGGAGAAGCTTCCCCGGCTTCTCCGGCGTTGAGCAGGACCTGACCTTGGGAATTCTTCATTTCCACGCTGCCCTCGATCACTTGGAAAAGCGAGCGGCCGCCTGACACCTGCACCAGAAGCTGGGTTCCCTTCAAGGTGCCGTTCGCGGCAGGAGTCTTGATGCCAATTTCCCCGGCTTCCTCGCGGCTGAAGATGAATGCCGCGCCACCCGAGATATCGAGCTGGGGCTTTCCCGTGCTGACCAGCTTGGGCGAGATCTCGATGGTGGTGTATTGCTCCATCCGCATCGTGTAGAGGTCGGTGAGTTTGACCGTCGCACGGCTTTTCTGGCGGGTGCGGATGCGGTCGCCGATGGCGAGCGACTGCGCCTTCGTTGCCGGAGCCCACGCGGCGCTGCCGCCCTTGGCCGCTTGCACGATGTTTTCCATCTCCAGGATCTCCGCGTCCTGGGCAACGGCGAGCGGGCCGAATACCAGAACGGCAAACGCGGTGGCGACCTTGAGGATCGCGCCGGAAGCATGGCGTGGCTTTCCGAGTGGCAAGAGATCGTCGATTTCGTCGCTTTGGCTCATTGAAGCGGCAGACTATTCACATCAAATGTTTTGCCAAGATTTTCATGGATGCCCGGAAATTTTAGGCGCTCGTTCCCGGACTCCGTGGGGGTGCTGGCGCTCAAGAACCAAAACATTTCGCAAAAGGGTTTGATCTCGCCATCGAATTTGGGAGAGGGTTCCTCCTGTTGACATTGGAAATCTGAACCAAGCCCCGTTAGCCAGACATGGAGTTCATGGCCAAAGATTGAAAAACTTGCTCGCTTCTTTGTCGTGAACCCTCTTGGATCGCTCTGGATGGCCTCATTGAGCCGGTTTCCGACGGACTAGCATAAATTCATCCCCAGCCTAAAGACTGTGAACTACGAGATCCTGTTAAATTCGGCACTTTCGAGTCCTCTGCTTACGATTGGTTTGACCGGAGGCTTTCTGGTGACGGGGTATGTCGCCACTCAATGGTGGGCCGTCATGGCGAGGTGGCGCTTCGAGGCGAAGCGAAACAAACTCGAACTGGAGGCCCTCAACAAGAAAATCGAGGTGCTCAGCCTGAAGGCACAGGCAGCTCCTGAGGTGGCCTGGAATGGTTACCGGAAATTCACGGTTTGGAAAAAGGTGCTGGAGGCTGAGGACACCTATTCCTTTTACCTGAAGCCCCACGACGGAAAGCGGATCTCGCCCTTCAAGCCCGGCCAGTATCTCACCTTTCAATTCCAGCTGCCCGGCGAGAAGAAGCCGGTGATCCGCTGCTATTCCCTGTCCGACGGCTTCATCGATGGCGATCACTACCGGGTCACCATCAAGCGTGCGCTGCCCGACAAGAGCCACAAGAGCTACGATCCCACGAAGATCGGTGTGGTTTCCAGCCACTTCTGCGAGACCGTCAAGGAGGGCGAGATCATCGACGTAAAGGCTCCTTCCGGGAAATTCTTCCTGGATGTGGAGGTGGAGCGCCCGGTCGTGCTGATTGGCGGCGGCATCGGGGTAACACCGATGATCACCATGGCGAGAGTGCTCACCCATACCAAGGACCCGAGGGAAATCTACTTCTTCTTCGGCTGCCGCAGTGGACAGGATCACATGTTCCGGGACGAGATGTTGAGATTGCAGCAAGCCAACCCGAAGATGAGGCTTCACGTCTGCTATAGCCGGCCTGATGCGTCGGACGAGCCTGGCAAGGCTTACAATCACGAAAGCCGCGTGACGGTGGATCTGATGAAGCAGATTCTTCCTTCCAGCAATTTCGAATACTATCTCTGCGGCCCTGGCCCGTTCATGGACAGCCTGGTGAACGGACTCTACGAGTGGGGCGTTCCGAAAAAGGATGTGTATTTCGAAGCCTTCGGACCTTCCACCGTAAAAACCGGAGCCAAGGAGCCTGCGAAAGCCGCGGAGGAGACGGCGGGGCAGCCGGCCCCCGAGGTGAGTTTCGCGAAATCCTCGAAAAGCGGAAAGTGGCAGCCGGACTTCGAAAACATCTGGACTCTGGCTGCGGACAACGACGTCAGCATCGAGGGTGGATGCATGGCGGGGAATTGTGGATGCTGCCAGACCGCCATCAAGTCAGGTGAGGTGATCTATCCGGGCGGTACTCCGGGATATGAGGTGGAAGCGGGATGCTGCCTGCCTTGCGTCGCCTGCCCGAAAGGTAACCTCGTCCTCGACGCATAAAGGGAAGACATGGCAGAACCTAACATTTCTCTGGCTGAACTCACCCGCAAGGCGGCCAAGCCGGATCGCTGGGACGATCCGCTGGATCCGAACATGACGGATGCGGACGTAGCAGGCCTGTTGGCCGTCGAACCGTTCGCCAGCATGGACGAAAAGGCTTTCCCCTCCAGCATGCCGTTGCGGGGGATCCTGAAGGCGGACACGGCGATCCGCGAATACAAGTCCGGCGGGATTGTCGTTAGGCGGGGTGACTATGGGACTTCGGCCTATCTGGTTCTGGATGGTGAGGTCGAGGTCGTCCTCAAGCCCCAACTGGATCCGAAGCTGCTGGGGCGCGCGGATACCGGGAAGAAAAAGGGTTTCGTTTCCCGACTGGCACAGCTTTGGTCGAACAACCGCGAGCCGGAAGGCTGGGATGAGAAGTCGCTTCGCGTGAGCGACAAGTTCCAGAATTCGGTCAACGAGGATCACAACACCGTCTATCTCCAGGATTTCCCGAACGTCATTTCCAACGTCGAGACCGTTTCGCTCAAGGCGGGTCAGTTGTTTGGCGAAATTTCCGCGCTCAGCCGGATGCCCCGTACCGCAACGGTCGTGGCGTCTTCCAAGGGGGCCCGCTTGCTCGAGTTCAGTTGGCAAGGTCTGCGCGACCTGATGAAGTATGATCCCGCCCTCAAGAAGCAGATCGACGCCATCTTCCGGAAGAACTCCTTGAGCATATTCCTCTCAAAGGTTCCGCTGCTTTCCCACATGGAGGCCACCAGCGCCGACTTCGCGGCGTTATGTCAGGAAGCGGAGTTTCAGAACTTCGGCAACTACGACTGGTCCGGTGAATACAAGAAGCTGGCCGCCGACGGGAATCCCGAGTCAAAAGCCAAGGAGCCGCTTGTCGTCAAGGAAGGCGAGTATTGCAACGGGATCTACCTCGTTAGGGCGGGATTCTGCCGCGTCAGCCAGAGCTACGGCGGCGGCGAGCGCACGTTGAAATACATCGGCGCGGGAAAGATGTTCGGCTTCGAGGATGTCGTCCGGCAGCGGGAGAATCCGGATGGGGATACGAGTTCCTTGTTCACCCTCAGGGCAGTGGGATACGCCGACCTGATTTTCATCCCGACCGCAACCCTGATCAAGTATGTCCCGGCCCATCTTCTGAAGGCCGATCCTTCTGGTGTTAGGGAGGAGAAGCAGCGGAAAATGATGGGAGCCGGCCTTGCCGGTGAAGGGGCCATTGTGCCGACCAACCTGATGGAGTTCATCGCGGAGAAGCGCTTCTTCAATGGAACGAGGTCCATGGTCATCGACATGGATCTGTGCACGAGGTGCGACGATTGCGTCCGCGCATGCGCATCCACCCACGACGGCAATCCGCGCTTTCTCAGGCACGGGCCGATGATGGACAATCTCATGGTGGCGAACGCCTGCATGCATTGCGTCGATCCCGTCTGCATGATCGGTTGTCCCACCGGCGCGATCCACCGCTCCAGCCATGGCGGCGAAGTCGTCATCAACCCTGCCAGTTGCATCGGTTGTACCATCTGTGCGAACAACTGCCCCTATGACTCCATCCGCATGGTAGAGGTCAGAACAACCAAAGGCCAGTTCTGGGTGGATGAGAACCAGAAGCCCCTTCTCAAGGCGACCAAATGCGACCTTTGCATCGAGCAAACCAGCGGTCCCGCCTGCCAGAACGCCTGTCCGCATGACGCGCTCAGCCGTACCGACCTTTCCCAAGAAACCTCCCTCGTCCAGTGGCTCAAGAAAAGGTAACCTCAACCAAAAGGAGATCCGTAGGCATGGTTGTAACCACGCTGGCGGTCGTTGCCTTGTCTGCCGCATCACTGTGGTTCATTCCACAATTTCCCCGCCATGCCTACATCAGCGGTTGGTTCCTCTTTGCGCTGATGCTCATCCTCACGTTCTTCAACCTGAGAAAGAAGGTGCCCTTCCTTCGCATGGGCAAGGCGAGCTTCTGGCTGAAAATGCACATCTGCCTCGGGATCTTCTCGGGCGCGCTTTTTTTCGTCCACATGGGCTGGACATGGCCTTCGGGGCTTTTCCGGCAGATTTTCGCATGGTGTTTCCTGATCGTGTTCATCTCCGGGTTGGTCGGATGGTGGATGAGCCGTTCCTTTCCCCGCAGGCTGACCCTCGGCGGATATGAGACTCCATTCGAGCGCATGCGGGATGCCCGCAACAGCCTGCGGCGGAAAGCCGAAGCGATGGTGCTTGCCACCGAGGAAGGCAAGGCCCCCTCGTTCGTTTCCCAGAGATATGCGGATCAGTTTGGCATGTTTTTCACCAAGCCCTGCAATTTCTGGGCACACGTTTTTGAATCGCGCTCCCCGCAGGCGGCACACCGCTCGCAGTTTGACGAGATGGAGAGATACGTTGAGAAGAGCGACGCCGACAGGTTCGCCGAGCTACGCGATCTGGTCGCACAGAAGCATATGCTGGACTATCAGTATTCCCTTCAGCTCGCGCTGCGCCTCTGGCTTTTCATCCATATTCCCCTGAGCTACTCGCTACTTCTCTTTTCCGTGCTTCACATCATCCTTGTCCACTCGTTCTCCGCAGCCGTCTCATGAAGGACAAACCGACATCCACCGAATTCTCCAGGAAAGACTATGTCCGCCCGAACCAGAATTGGGAGTGTGGTCACCTCTGCAATGGCGAGGCGTGCCGAATCGGACCCACACCGAATGGCAAATGCCGGGTTACCTTTGAATGCGTTCCATTGCTGGAATTGAAACCGGGCGAAACGAAGGGCCTCTACAAGTGCACGCGCCCTCCATCAGCGGGCGGGAAATGCGATCGTGGTCCCATGCCGGACGGAACCTGCTGCAACGCGGTTCCGAAGTGCCAGCCAAGAAGGACGCTGCGGAATATCCGCAATCGGGTGGTCGCGTTCACGGTCATCGCCACCGTCTTCGTTCTCATCATCGGCCTCAGCAGCCAGACCCGGGACAAATTCATCAATCCGGGACCCTTGTCTCCCGCACATGCCAGCGAGGCCTTCGAAGCCGCATTCTTGAAAATCCATGGGCAACAGAATCTTCCTGGCAACACCGGCACCTGTGCCGCCTGTCACGAGAGCGCCCGGAAGGGACTCGAATCATTTCCTAACAAGGCATTCGACGCTTTCCATGGTTCGATGTCGCCACAGGAATTGATCAAGAAGGGCCCGATCCGATCCTCCGCGATGGATGCGAACTGCCTTGCCTGTCACGAGGGCAAGAATTTCCACCAACCTAACATGGCCACGGAATTCGCATGCCACGAATGCCACAAGGAACATCAGAACAGCGGGTTCATGCCGCCGGTGGATAGCAACTATTGCACCGCATGCCACGGTTCCGCCGATCTCATGGCCAAATCCCGGGAAATGGGAAATGGCATCAACCCCCATGCGTTTCCCGCCTTCCTCGCCAATGCCGACCTGAAGCTTCAGCCTCGGGAACGACCTGAAGGCGGTTACACGAACGTGATCACCGCGTTTCATGTCGATCACCCGGAGTTCCGCCAGATCAAGGACGGGATCCGCGATGAGAATTCACTGAAATTCAATCACGAGGTCCACTTGCGGACCGGCAAGATCCCGAGAACCTTGAATTGCGCGGATTGCCACGAGCGCGACGCCAGGGGTGAGTATAACCGGCCGATCACCTACGAGAAGAACTGCGTCGAATGCCACACGCTCCAGTTCGATCCGGGAACGATTGCCAGCAAGGACAAGCCCGGGATCTATCTGCCGCACGGCGATCCTTATTACGTCCGCGCGTTCCTTCGCAGCCTCAACATTCAATACGAGGAATACGCCCGCAGCCATGAGGGCATCACCAGTCGCGATGAGCTCGACAAGTATGTTCGGGAGAAAAGGGATGGCATTGAGAAACTTTACGAAACCGGTGAGAACCTCGAGCGCGCGGTATTCTTTGCCGACATGAAAGGGGAGATCCCCGGCGGATTGCGGGCCCCCTTCGCAGGCTGCGCGACTTGCCATGACGTTTCCGAACCCGCGAGTGACAATGCCACTCCCGTGATCAAGAAGGTTTCAATCCCCGACCGGTGGATGGTGCTTGGAAAATTCAACCACGACATGCACCAGAAGGGATTGAACTGCCTGGATTGCCACAAGGTGATGGACAGCGAACTCACGAGCGATCTCAACCTGCCATCCATCAAGTCATGCGTGGACTGCCACAGTCCCAAGGGCGGAATCGACAGCACCTGCACCAGTTGCCACAGCTATCACAACAGCGGGTCGAAATCACTCCTGCCGAAACCCGCTGGAACATTCCCCGACAAGGAAGAAGGGAAGTGAACGGCTTCCGGCACCAGGTCGGTTGCTCAAGTGAAGCTTGCGGAGCGCGGAATTCATTCCGCGCGTGCAAAGGAGAATCATTCAGGCGGAATAAATTCCGCGCTCCGTTAGGACCGTCGTCCGGAAAAGGGGGGAGTCAACGAATGACGGCTGCCATTCCACCATCCGCCATTCACACTTCCGCAACTCCCTTCACAGATCCGGGTTGCGCGGGAACTTGGCGTAGGGCAGCCGGGCTCCCCTGTATTTCTGCCGGTCCGCGCGAATGGCCGGCGGTGGTTCGAATCCGACGGTGCCCGCTGCGGCAATGATATCATCCTGATCGATGCCATCGCCACTGACCCCGATCGCCCCGATCAACACACCGTTCCGATAGAGAGGAAAGCCTCCGGGGAAAATCGTGATGCCGTTAGGAAGATAGGGATTGGGAGCTGTCAGCACTTCTTTCTTCTCAATGATGAATTGATTCAAAGGATTCATCACCATGACTGTCTTCGGCTGTGAAGACAAAAAGTTTGGGACTCTTCTGGGTAAGAGCGAATACTTTTCCTGCAAACCATAGAATGGGCCGGGAGCGGTGTCGGCGATCCCGGGCGGATAGAACTGCTGGGAAAGGAAACCCACGGTGCGCGTGGAGAATGCCCTTGTATCATCGGAGAAGAATACCGCCGTGCGCGCCTTCTGGATCGCCACGTCCCAACTGAACAGGGTCGCTCCCGGCGTGCGGATAGTGCCCAGGACGACGGGGGCTGTGTTCGCGGAAGCCGGAACGTTCACCACGGTGATGAAGGTCGCCGCGTTCTGCCCGCGCGGCAATCGAATCCCCGCGCGGGTGATTCGCGCCCGGTCGGAAGCCTGCGAGAGGATGGTTTCCACCTCCTTCGCGCTCAATCGCTGCTCGCCGGAGATTTTTCCGCTTTCGGGATCGGCGGTGATGGGTGCGCGAATCTCGCACTTTTGCCCGCCTAACAATTTCGTCTTATGGCGGACGAGCGGGGAGGTCGTGATGGAGTAGGGTTTGACCCGTTTGCCGACCGAACCGAACGGTTTTACGTTGCCCAGTCGGGTGCCATTTTTCACGTAGGGCACGCGGATGCCGTCGATGAACACCTGTGAACCGAAAATCCTCGAACTCGGTCCAAAACCGATCTGTCCGGCAAGGGCCACATCCTCATCCGGGTCGTAGCGTTGCAGGTTGCCTTGGATGTCGGCCAATGAGGAGAAGATGCTGAACAATGGCGCACGGGTCTGTCCGGCCACACCCACACCGCCTATCAATTTTCCATCCCGGAAGAGAGGAACTCCACCGGGAGATCCTCCGAGACCGCTAAGCACACCGGGACCACCGATCGGGTCGCCGTTGGTGCCGCTGGATCCGTTAGCGACGTGACCGGCACGGGGGTTCTTGAATCGATTCACATCGGAGAATGAGAGGTTGGAAAAATTCACTCCCACAAGCGGTCCGTTCGGACGATTTTTGACACCGGGCGGGAAATGCTGCTGAACGATGAATCCGGCTGTTCGCGAGGAAAAGGCATTCTCGTTGCTGCTGAGAAAGGCTGCGGTCCCGGCCTTGGTGATCGCGTCCTGCACGGTGATCGCGTCCTTCAAGGTGAGTGGGTCGAGCTTCTTATCCAGACTCCAGACGCCGAGCACGAACCCCTCGGCGTCCACCACGGCGATGACGGCCTTGGGTTCGATTTCCTCCGCGCGGGAAATGGCCTGGGCGATCACGCGCTTCACCTCGGTCGAGGTCATGCCGTTGGAAGTAATGCCGGAAGCGAAAGCCGCCTGGGCCAGCAATGCGATCGAAAGTCGGATGGTATTACGAATCACCCCCGGATAGTGCAAAACAGGAACAGGGCGGCAAGATTCAATTCTTCCTGTCTCGTTCATGCGGTGGCGGATTTACAGATGCACCAGTCCGTAGGTCAGAAGGATGACGTAGGTCGCCTTGCAAGTGAGATGCAGCGCCTGGTCTGTCGCATATCCGAATTTGCCCTCGCCCTTCGCGAGGTCGATGAGCCAGTGGAGGCAAAGTTCCGCGGCGGCAAGCAAGGGGCTCCCGCATACGATCCAGACGGCTCCCGCGTGGACCAGCGAGTGGGCGGTGAGGGGAATGATCCATTCGGACGGAGTCTCCGATTGGTCCCGGCGCTTCATCCGTGCCAGGTAGTCTCCCTGAAGGGGGAAATCCGCCAAGGCATGGGCGATCGCGAAAGCGAAGAACAATGCATAGGGGCCTGAATCTTGAAGAATGTTCACTCGTGTGCTTTTCAGATATCTTCTATCGACAGGTCCGGAGTGATGTCACACCTCCGAACGCGTAATCTCGTTAAGAAACCTGAAACAGGTGGGGGTAGCAATGGTAAAGGTGATTCTCATTTCGTCGTCATCACAATCACCCCGTCCTCATCGCGATCCATGGTTTCCAGATGCTCGCGGATCACGGACTCGTCTCCGATTCCGTAAAGATTCTCGGGAGTTTTACGGCCTTTCACCTGGACCAAGCCGAGGTCGATCAATCCGTCGCTCGCTCCCGCAGCGATTCTGACATCATCCGAGATGATCACGTCGCAGCCGAAGGTCTTGGTCAGTCCCTCCACCCGTGAGGCGAGGTTCACCGCGTCGCCGATGACGCCGAACTCCGTCCGGTCGGGCGATCCGATCTCACCGGCGATGACTTCACCAAGATGGAGTCCGACTCCGATCTTGAACGGTGGCTTTCCTTCGGCTTCCCATTTCTTGTTGAGGCGCGCAAGGGAGTCGATCATGTCGCGGGCGGCGAGGAGGGCGTTGCGGCAGTTGTCCTCGTCCGTTCCGCTGCCAAGCGCGCCCCAATGCGCCATCACGGCATCACCGATGAACTTGTCCAAGGTTCCCTTGTGGTTGAAGACAACCGCCACCATGATGGTTAGATATTCGTTCAACTGGCTCACCAGATCCTTGGGATCCGTCTTTTCGGAGCGCTCGGTGAAGCCGCGGACATCGGAAAACAGGACGACCACCTGTCGTTTGACACCGCCGGAGGTGTCCCGCCACATTTCAGGGAACTCGACGAGCGCGTCTGCCACATCGCGTGAGACGAAGCGCCTGAAGTCCCGGCGCAAGCGGCCTTTTTCCAAGCGTTCCGTCACCAGGTCGTATGACTGGGCGACACCCCATCCCGAGGCGAGCACGATCAATCCGCCCGCAACGGGAAACACAAGTGACAGTGAGTCACCCACCAGCATGGCGGTGAGGACCAAGGCTCCGGCGACGATCATCAGGCCAAAAACGGAAACCAGCGGGCGCTTTACCCACTGGGTCCAGACCAGCGCGAAAATGCCGAGGATCAGCATGGTTGGCCACGGATTTAAGGACCGGTTGATGAAGGCCTTTTGCAATCCAGATCCGATTGCCTGGAGGTGCATCTGGGGGCCGGTGACGGGTCCCATGGGAGTGTCAATGATGTCGTGAAATCTAGCTGCCACAGGACCGATCAAGACCACCTTGTCGCGGAAGAAGTTTCCGTTTGCATAGTTTTTCTCCCAGATTCCTTTTGCGAAGATACCACTGATGCTTTTTGGGTCATAAACTTCCGACCCGCCGATGTTTCTCTTTTTCGCGTCCAATTGCCCGGCGAAACGAAGCTCGTGTTCACCACTCGGAACTTCCTTGCCAAGGGCATGAATCACCTCGCCGGCCAACGACCGGAATTCCGGCTCGCCCGTGAGGCGTTCGCCCTTGTTCTCGAAGGTTAGGGTGGATGTGTAGCGAGCGCTCCGGACAAGACCGTCCACTGGATCCTTGTAGAAATTCGCATATCCCATGCGAACCTCTTTTTCACCATAGACGAACTGTTCATTCGGTTCCACGAGAGTGTAGGTTGTCCCATCGCTGTTCGCTTCGGTCGGGCTGAAAACGGAAATTAAAATGACCTTGTCCGCATGCCGCTGGATGGCCTCTTCCAACGCCGCGTCCGCATCCGGATCGCTCAGTTCGGAAAAAGCAAGGTCGATGACAATCAGCTTGGCCCCTGCATCGGCCAGGCGGTCGATCACGTCTGCCCAGACACGGCGATTCCACGGGAAACGTGCCGCCATCATCGGCAATGTCCGGGCTGGCCTCGATTTCCTCCGGCTCGATTCCTTCCAGCGACAGGCTGGTCTCGTCGATGCCAAGCAGAACAAGGTCTGTTCCTGATGGCCGCCCCACCGCTATTGCGGATGATCCAGTCGCCAAAGGCACGGTCCGCCTGATTGACCAAGCGTTCGCCATAGCGATTTCCCTTCACCGCGAGCATCGCCACCGCGATTCCCACCAGACACGCCACCCCCTTGCGCCAACGTTTCCAACCGGTCAAAGGAGTGCTTGTCATGAATTGCTGATCTACGTAGCATCCGTTTCGTGGTTATGAAAAGCTTCCAAATTGCCCTAGTGCCGTTTTTGATCGTCACTTGCGCGCACGCCGACATCCTTTCCCAGTCCAGCGCGTTTCTCGACAACACGGGGACCGATTTCGATCCTGTCGAGGCCGTGCCCGAAGCCGCGGTTGAGGAACCCTCATTCGGGCCCTTCTCACCGGCTGACTCGGACATCGGCATCCAGCAGATCCTTGGCGAATATCGTGGGTTGCCTCCGGTCCAGATCACCCTCGACGCCACCCTCAACTACACCAACAACGCACCGGGTGCGACGCGCGCGGATGATGGCGAGTCCTGGTTTTTCGCCAGCAGCCTGGCGGCAACCTGGAGACCTCTCATCTCCAACGGTTGGTTCGCGGACCTCGGCGTCCGGGGAGATGTCTTCTATTTCGAAAGGGACAAGGCCGTCGATTTCCAAAACTTCCTGCCCTACGTCGGGGTCGTCAAATCCATCCCGGAGCTCGATGATCTGGTTTATTATGCCCGCTACGAATTCCAGAGCATCACCAGCTCAAGCACTGGCTCCGACGACTACTGGGCCCATCGCATCCGCACCGGCCTGCGCAAGGACCTGCTTCTGACGTCGCGATACCAATTGGCGGCGGGACTGGGTGCCGGATTCGATCTAACTGCCAACGATGACCAGCTCGAGCGGAATGAATACACCCTCGACGTGAGCTACACCTACTGGTTTGCGGACAACCTCGGCTCGACCCTTTCTTGGAACGGTGGGTATTGGGACTTCCGGGAAAACTCGCGGGAAGATTGGAACAATTCCTTCGGGCTCGAGCTCACCTGGACGCCTTGTCCCAACGCACGGATTTACACCAATGTCTACTACACCGACCACAGCTCGAACACCGCGTTCGACGCCAACGACTACGAAGCCTGGCAGACCGGAATCGGGGTCGGCCTGAATTACTCATTCTGACGCTCATGAAATTACTTTTACCCATCTTCGCCCTGCTTATTCCGGCGTCCGCCGACACCCTCCGGACAGCCAAGGTGACCAAGGCCATCAACGAAGTGCAGGTTTATCCAGGCGAGAAATCGCCACGCCCCGTGTCAATCGGTGAGCAACTCGCCACACCGGCATCGGTCCAGACGGGGCGCAAGTCGCGCACCGAACTCACCTTCAACGACAGTTCCATCACCCGTCTCGGGCAAAATTCCGTGTTCAGCTTCCGGGAGGGCGGTCGCAACGTCGAGCTGAAGCAAGGATCCATCCTCCTTCAGGTCCCGAAGAACGCGGGCGGAGCCACCATCCGCACCGCCACTGTGACTGCGGCCATCACCGGAACCACCGTGATGTTCGAATACAGCCCGGGAAAATGGATCAAGCTCCTCACGCTTGAAGGCACTCAGAAACTCTATCTGAACGGCAGCAAGAAGTTTGTCAGTGTTCCCGCGGGGAAGATGATCATCATGAACCCGAATGCGAAGGTCATTCCCCAACCCGTGACCATCGATCTCAAGAAACTCATCGCCACCTCGCCACTTGCGGGGGATGACACCTTCGGACCTCTTCCGGAACTCGCCAGGCTGGCAATCCAGCAAACCATCGATGATCAACTCAAGGCAAAGCGCAAGGGCGACCTTCTCCCCAGCAACTACGTCATTTCGGGATCCGGTCGTCGAAATGCTGACACCATCGTGACGGCGGCGGTGAACATTACCAAGCCAGACCATAGTAGCCAAGAACCTTCGGTTTCTCCCGATCAGCCAAATCCTCCGAATCGGCCGGTTCCACCCGTAGCCCTGGTCCCACCGGTTCCGCCTGGTAGTTCTCCGGCTCCGCCACCCTTCATCCCACCGAATCCTCCGCAGCCACCGCCAGGTCCCTGAAGTCTTCCACGACGCGGCTCTATGGGGTGAGATCAGTTGACCCTATCGAATGGCAGGCTGATCCTTTGGCCGTCGAATTCATTTTTTCGGGCGGAATCTGTTGGTTTTCGACAGCTTTGAACTTCTCGCCACCTATCATCCATGAAGAAACCGATACTGTTAATCAACGACGATGCAGCCATCATCCGTGAGGTGACGGCCATTCTCAATGAAGGGGGATACTCGTACATCACGGCGGCAACGGCTGCGGAAGCTCTCATGAAGGCATCGGGATACGACTTCGCGTTGATCCTGCTCGATCTGAAGTTGCCCGACATGGACGGCGATTTGCTTTACTCGAGGTTGATCGAGTCCGAATCCCATTACGTGGTGCCGGTGGTTGCCTTCGTGGATAGCCTCGACGGTGATGAGGTGAAGGTGGTCAATCAGCTCATCCCGCGTGGCATCGTCTCTCTCCTCTCGAAGCCATTGAAAAGGGAATGGTTGGAAGACTTGTTCTCGCGCTACGGCGAAAAGAAGGGGTAACGGAGAGGGCTTTCCGAACTTTTTCACCAGAGCTTGAACCCTCAAATGCAGGTCCCGCGCACGCCTCATCAGAACGCGTGACAAGCCCTTCGATTTCACTATAACGTCCGGCAGATTGATCTTCTCCGTCTTTCATGTGCTTTTGGCCGAGTCCGCCACGCTGGCGATCGTGATCCATGTTCTTATCTGGATCGCGTTCTTCCTCCCGTTCCGGCGGATCTCCCGCCCCCCCAAGCTCAGCCTTCATTTGTTTGCCCTCTCGCTGGGGGTCTGGTTGGCGGGCCGGGTGTTTTTCAATCGCGAGACATGGGTTGGTCACGCGGGGGCCGTTCTCATTTCCGCCACCATGTTGTTCCTTTGGGGGCTGTTTGATCGCATCGTTTTCGAAGGATGGCTCGGCAAGAGCCGGAAAATTCCGGTCCCCATCATCATCCGCCAGCTCAGCGGAGTCATCGTTTTTCTCGCCACCATCGCATGCATCCTGAAATGGGGCTACCAGCTCGAGCTCACCGGTCTGCTCGCCACCTCCGGAATCGCCGCCGTGATTCTCGGCTTCGCGATGCAGGATCTTCTATCAAACGTCATCGCCGGCTTCAGCATCCACATGACCCGGGCCTACCGTGTCGGCGACTGGCTCCTGATCGGCGAAAACGGCGAACGCGCCGAGGTCACCGAAATCAACTGGCGTTCCACCCGCCTCTTGAACAACGACCACGTCTCCCATGAGCTGCCTAACAGCGAGATCGTCAAGAAGAGCATCGTCAACCTGAACTACCCTGCTCCGGAGCACGGGATCCGCCTGCGGTTCGGCCTCGATTACGACGTGCCGCCTGCCCACGCCAAGGAAGCCATCCTCGCCGCTGTCGCAAATGCCCAGGGTGTCATCGAGTCGCCGGCACCTCTCGTGTTTCTTCACGAGTTCGGCGATTTCTCCATCACCTATGAACTGCGCGTCTGGATGCGTCATGCCCGCCTTTACAATGTGACATGCGATGAGATCCGGACCGCGATCTGGTATGAATTCAACCGCCGGAACATCCGGATTCCTTTCCCCATCCGCACGCTGGAGACTCGCACTCCGAACGTGCCCATGGCATTCACCGAAGCCAGGTCCAGGGCCGCGCAAATCGTCGCCGACAAGTCCCTCGACTGCCTAACATCCGATGAGTCGGCCGACCTCGTCGCCCGCGGTAAAATCTCACTTTTCGGTCCCCGCGAGCCTCTCGTCACCCGTGCCGAGGCGGGGGATTCCATGTTTGTCATTCTCGAAGGAGCGGTCGAGGTCGTCGGGAAAAGCGGTGACGGCCCCCGGGTCATCCTTGCGAAACTCGGCCCCGGCGAATGCTTCGGCGAAATGTCGTTGCTCACCGGCGAACCGCGCAACGCCACCGTGCGGGCCGAACAGGACACGCTGGTCCTCGAAATCCGCAAGAAGGACCTTTCCCCGCTGATCGCTGCCAACCCGGAACTTGCCGGACGGCTTGGGGAATTGCTCGCCCGTCGTCAGGCCGAGCACTCCGTCGCCATGCAGTCAAAGGAAGGGGAAACGGATGCAACCGCGACCTCCGTGCCCAGGAACAAATCCCTGGCCGACCGCATCCGCACCTTCTTCCGCTAGTCCGGCAACTAACCGTTTGCCAAAACAAATTGCCGGAACAAGAAGGCCCAAGGAGCGGCGGACTCCGATCCGCCGAAGCCCATGAAATGACGATGGGACGAGGTAAACCGCTTTGAATCGGCAAACCATGGACCACGGCGAATCGGAGTTCGCCGCTCTTTGTTTTGGGGACGCGTTACCGATCCATGAGGAATAACGGAAAAGCATTTTGGCAAATTGTCTAACCGACGGGCGTCTGGACGGGGGAGAAATGAGGAAGCGGACGAAACAGGGGATGGATCGGCGGGAAAAAGCAGCAACCTGCTAGACGGAGCCTCGGCAATGGGGTTCGGCTCCCGATTCGAATGCCCGAAACCCTGCGACTTTCGCTATCTACCGTCCAAATTCATTTCGGCTTCTGAGGCTGAGATCTTAGGTGTTTCGGTTCCTGTCAGAACAGGTGGCCCGAAGATCCGCGCTCCACATTTCAAATCCATATCCGATGCCGTGGCCCGATACGGGCCATCGCTCAAGGGGCCCTGGTTCAGGGAACTTGCTTCAGCATGAAGTTGTCGATCGTCACCTTGCCGGAGGCGACCTTGCAGGACTCCGCGGCGCCGAAAAGCTGGATCCCGAAAGGTCCGCCCTCGCTGCTTTGTTGGATGGTCCAGTTGGTGGTCACGTCAGCTCCGGGCGCACCGAAGGGGGCGAACGTGCCCATCACAATCCACTTGTATCCGCCTGTTTTCTTCGCTTGGTAGGCGGAAATGGTCATCAATCCTGTACTCGAGTCATTGCTCACCCGCACCGCACCGATCGGTGCCTTTCCCGAGATGGAAAGTAGCGGAGCTGGCGTGAAGTTGAGATCCGTGAACAATCCCGATGAGACACCGAAGCTGCTGAAGAAGTTCATGTAGAAGTAGTCATTGCGGTTCTGCGTGTTGAAGATCATGAACCCGCAGCCCGCACGCTTCTTGAACTTCTCGGTGTTCGAGAACTTGATGGTCATTTCCCAATTCTCAAACCGGGCCGGATAGGTCGTCAGCAACTCGGCCGACACGAAATCATCCACGGTGGGATTGGACTTCACCACGAAGTTCAGCTTGCCATTCTCCTCGATGAACCGGCCCTTTGCGGGTTGATAGACAAACCAGGTGAACGGATCCAGCCCGGTCCCGTTGAAGGTTTCCAAAATGGTATCAAAGGCCTTCCCCGTCCCTGACAAAACGGCGGTGAGGGTGAGGACAAGGGGAATGAGTTTGGTTTTCATCATTTCGAGTGGGAATTTGCAGGATTCTCAATCCGGAATCACTACCACGGCGATCCTACCGACACCCACATGGGTCACAAGCAATTTCTGGTGCCGGCCGGAGAAACCAAGAATTCTCTCGCGAGTAAAGCGGGGAGCATGATGCCTCCTTGCAGGGTTGGAATGAACCGCTGGGCGGGATAGGGGAAACAAAGGAATGCGCACCAAGGAGCGGCGGAATCCGTCCGCCGATGCCCATCACGTGTCGATGATTCCGAGCGAGATCGCATCTCCATCCGGCGGGGCGGAAAAATTGCAATGGTTTCGTGCCTTGGGCGTAATAGAACCCATCCATCCTTCACATGATGACAAAACGCACGCCCTTCTTTCCGCTCTTCGCCGTCCTCGTCTTTTGCGGCTCACCGCTCATCGCGGCCCCACCCCAACCTGATGCAGGAGCGGGTGACAAGGCTCAATTCACACCGTTGTTCAATGGCAAGGATTTGTCGGGTTGGTGGGGACTCGAAACCGAGAACCCGGCGAAGTGGATGGCGCTGAAACCGGAGGATCTGAAGGCGAAGAGGGAGAAGAGCCTTGGCGACATCCGGCAGCATTGGCGGGTGGAGGGCAACGAACTGGTCAACGATGGCAAGGGGCTCTTTCTAACCACCGAGAAGGATTACGGTGATTTTGAATTGAGGCTCGAATACAAGACGGTGGCCCAGGCAGATAGCGGGGTTTACCTGCGTGCTGTCCCGCAAGTCCAGATCTGGGATTGCACGAAGGAAGGCGGCAAGTGGAAGATCGGTGCCGACAAGGGATCGGGCGGGCTCTGGAACAACCCGGCGGGATCGCCCGGAAAGGATCCGCTTGTTCTAGCAGACAAGCCGTTTGGAGAGTGGAATTTTCTCAGGATCGTGATGGCGGGGGAGATCGTGACCGTCTATCTGAATGACAAGCTGGTGGTGGATCACGCAAAGCTGCACAACTACTTCAACAAGGGCGGCCCGCTCCCCGAGAAAGGCCCGATCCAGTTGCAGACCCACGGTGGCGAGATCCGCTGGCGCAATGTTGAGATCCGGGAAATCGGAACTGCCGAGTCGGCGGCGATCCAGGCAAAGGCGGAGGCTGGGAAATAGCCGGAAGGGCAATCGCTACCCATGTCGCCGACCAAGGCTCCACCTCGTTTCTAACCGAGAAGCCTGAAGCTGCTTTCGAAAACTGGCTGCACAAGGTCGCCGCGTTTTCCGCCTAACCCAATTCTTCCTCGATGAAATCGAGCACGAGATCGATGAGTTCGTCCATGCCAGCGGGGAGTTCCTCCTCAATGGTGGCAAGGTAATCGGATTCGGTCTCGCTGTAGTCACTGCGGTCCTGGCTGCGGGTGCCGCACCAACGGCTGGCGTTGAGCGGATCGACGAGGGTGGTCGCGCCGATGAGTTCGAAAGAGTTGATGATGCGTTGGTGATCCACCCCGCTCTGCCAGAACTCATGCAAGCCGTCCTCGCTTTCAAGCACCGGGACGGTCTCATACACATCCATGAGAGCACGCTCCTCGCGGCTGAGATCGCGCTCAGCCGATTCGCTCTCGAGTCGATCGACGAGCACCTCAACTTCATCCGGCCATTCGATAGGGTCTTGGGAAAACATGTCGCGCGGATGTAGGTTACATGAGCACGCCTTGCCAAGCGAATCCATCGGGTGAGTGGGTGAGTGGGTGAGTGGGAGAGTGGGAGAGTGGGAGAGTGGGTGAGTGGGTGAGTGGGTGAGTGGGTGAGTGGGTGAGTGGGTGAGTGGGTGAGTGGGCCGTGATCGATTCATCCGTCCCAGCGGGACGATTCATCCCAGCCCGGCACAAGGTGCCGGGTCGGTGGTTCGCGATGAAACCGTGTCCTGAAAGGACACCTCATGCAGGGAGGACCATCCATTCCGCACGAGCATGAAAGGTCCTTGCTGGACCCGTGAATGGTTTTGAATCCAAATCCCGGGATGTCATCCCGGGCTGGAGTGAATCGCCCTGTTAGGGCGAAAGCACCGGACTCGTCGTGGAAGTTCGGGAGTGGGAGAGTGGGCTCGAATCCTAATCTCAAATTTCAGTTCTCCCTCAACCGTCCCCCAGTCACCTGCTGAATGATTTTGAATTTGAATTGCTTCTTTGGCGGGGTATTCGAATATCCTTCCCCGTGCTTGCAAGTGAGGTTCCCATCGGTTTTTTCATTGCCTCGATCGACGGACGGTTCGTCCAGGTGGGAGGGAAGTGGCGCGAACTCACGGGAACGGATCCATCGGATGCGGTCGGCGAGGGTTGGTTGAACGCGGTGCATCCGGAGGATCGCGTTCGTGTGGCGGACCGTTGGAAAGGCTCGGTGGACCAGGCAGGGGATTTTCGCGCGCAGTTCAGGTTTCGGAACGCCGACGGTAGTTCGCTTTGGGTTGAAGCGGCGGCGACGCTGATGGAATCGAGCCTCGGCGAGGAGCCCGGCTATGTGGGGAATTTCATGCCGATCACCACGGACAAGGCGGCGGAAACCCGGATGAGGATCTACGATGCCATTTTCTCCAGTAGCCCGGATTTCGCCTGCGTGTTTGACTCCGACCACCGGCTCATCTTCGCAAATCAATCGCTGCTGGAAATGTGGGGGCGGACTTGGGAATCGACGATGGGGAAAAGCCTGATCGAGATCGGCTACGAGCCACGGCTTGCGGAGAGGCACGAGAGAGAGCTCGCCACGGTCGCCCTCACCAAACGACCGTTGCGCTCCGAAATTCCCTTCACTGGCACTCACGGACCTCGGATTTACGACTATATCTTTGCTCCGGTCATCGGGAAGGATGGCGTTGTGGAGGCGGTGGCCAGCAGCACGCGCGACGTCACGGACAACCGCCGGGCGGAGGAGACGCTCCAGCAGAATGAAGATCTGTTTGCCAAGATCATCGACCAATCTCCGGGAGGCGTCTATGTCTTGGACGAGGATCTCAAGCTCATCCGGGCCAATGCCCTGGCGGCCTCGGTCTTCGCGGCGGCGGAGCCGGCCATCGGTCGTGGGATCGGGGAACTCATGCATATCCTTTGGGGGGAGAAACTCGGCGGGCAATTCACGGGCATCTTCAGGCACACCTTGGAAACCGGAGAGCGCTACGCCACACCGCACTTCACGGACCAGCGCCAGGACACCGGGGAGACCGAGTCCTACGAATGGGAAACTCATCGTGTGACTCTGCCATCCGGCAAGCACGGGGTCGTCTGTTATTTCTCCGATGTCACCGACCAGCTCATGATGGAGAATGCCCTGAGGGCCAGCGAACAAAGGGCGAACGACATCATTGAAAGCATCACCGACGGGTTCATCGCGATCAGCCGCGACTGGCGCATCACCTATCTGAGCGAGCGCGGCGCGGAGATCCTAGCGCCCTTGCAAAAGACTTCCGACAGCGTGCTCGGCAAGGTCTTCTGGGACGAGTTTCCCGATGCGAAGGGCACCGAGATCGAGGCGAATTTCCGTCAGGCGATGGACGAGCAGGTGACCATCCAGTTCGAGGCCGACTACGTGCCGCTGAATGCCTGGTTCGACCTGAGGGTCTATCCGTCTGTTAGCGGGGTTTCGTTGTTTTTCCTGGATATCACCGAAAGGAAGAAGGCGGAGGACGCGCTCCTGCACAGCCAGATGGCGCTTGCTGAGAAGGCAAGCGCCCTGTTGAGCGCGGACCGGCGCAAAGACCAGTTCCTGGCAACCCTCGCCCATGAGCTGCGCAATCCGCTTGCTCCCGTTCTAACGGGGATCGAGGTGCTGAGACGTTCCCTGGGAGATCCCGAGGCGATGGAGAACATCACCGGCATCATCGAGAGGCAGACCGCACAGATGGTGCATCTCATCGATGACCTGCTGGACATTTCCCGGGTGAACACGGGCAAGATCGTCCTCAAGAAATCCGCCGCCTCTTTCGCCTCCATCGTGGCCAGCGCGGTCGAGGCGACCCGGCCGTTGATCGATGAACACGAGCACGATCTGGAGGTCCTGCTTCCGCCTCCGTCGCTGAGGGTGGAGGTGGATTCCGCCCGGGTGGCACAGGTGATTTCCAACCTGCTTTCCAATGCCGCCAAATACACTCCTCAGGGTGGTTCGATCCGGCTGGAGGCGGGATGCGAAGGGGATGACGCCTGGTTCAAGGTGCGCGACAACGGCCATGGAATCGACCCCGCCGATCAGGAGATCATCTTTGAAATTTTCCATCAGATGTCCAATGGCACGGCGGATGGACTTGGCATCGGCCTAACACTCGTGAAGTCGCTGGTCGATCTCCACGGAGGTTCCATCACCGTCAACAGCTCGGGCAAGTCGATGGGCAGTGAATTCGAGGTCCGGCTTCCCGCCTGTCTCGTCCGGACCCCGGAAACGGTGGATGTGAATGCGCTTGATTCATCGCCCGTGGTCAAGGGCAAGCGGGTCCTGATCGTGGACGACGGCAAGAGCGCCGTGGACATCCTGGCGATGTTCTTCCGCATGGAGGGAATGGAGGTGGAGGTGGCCTATGATGGACTCCAGGGATTTGAGAAGGCCGTGGAATTCCGGCCTGATCTCGTGCTGATGGATCTCGGAATGCCGAATGTGGACGGATGGGAAGCGGCGCGGATGATGCGGGCAGAGGGCGTGACCGCCGTCATCATCGCCTTGAGCGGATGGGGACGCGCGGAGGATAAGAAACGGACCGAGGAGGCGGGCTTCGACGAGCACCTCGTCAAGCCCGTCAGCCCGGGCGACCTGCGCCAGATCATGCGCCGCCATTTCGGTGGTCAAACGAAGCCCGAGCCGACCTCGCTCTAACGGGCGGCTGGCAGTTCAAGGATGCGGATGATTTCCGCAATGGCGTCTGGATGGTGAAACGATCCGTGACCAGCGGGGACCTCGAGATTGGATTCCGCACCGGCCACGGTGGCGCTGGAACGATGGACCACGAAATCGAGCGATCCGGTGATGATATGGGAGGCCGTGCCGTCCGTGACCGGCAACTCGTCGAGGATTTCCATGGAACGCTGGTGCGGTGAGAGGGTTGAAACGCTGCTGATCTTTTGTCGGGTCATCTGCACATAGTCCGGTTGGAGCATGCCGGGGTTCTTGCGCTCAACTTCCTTGAAGAAATCATGGAATCCCGGGCTAGGGGCAATGAAGAGGTCCGCAATCCTGCCGAACCATGAACTCGCGATCTTGCTGCCCCGGAATGGTACGGAACAAAACACGATGCGATCGACATTTCCGCGGGGTTTCCAAAAGAACGCCTCCTCCAGCGTCGCGCGCTCCGCACGGGTGACGTTGAGCGACTCGAGCGGGCGGGTGAACACGGCATCCCAAAACGCGTCACGAGGCCCCACGGCCAGGGTCTTGGCGAGCAGTCCGCCCATGCTGTGGCTGACGATGACGGTGCGTTTCATCGCGGGATCCTTGCCATCGGGATCGAGGAAATGCCTGAGTTCATCGAGTTGGCCACGCATGATTCTCGCAGAGTAAAGCGCGGGCGGATTGGTCGGATAGAGATAGTGCCAGATCTGATAGCGCTGACGGATGGCTGGCACCGCCCAGACCTCGTTGGACAGTTCCGCCCATGCCAACGGAGTGGACAACAGCCCGTGGATGAAAATGAGCGGCGTCCGCTGGGAATCGTAAGGTTCCATCAGGACAAAGCCCGGTTCGCGGTCCGATCTTGCCCGGAGGAGGGAGGTGAGTCCGGTCGATTGAAGGGAGGAGGTTCTTTCCAGCAGGGCGGCGAATGGAACGGTGAAATCCGCCGCCAGGGTGGCTCCATTCCTGTTGAAGGTCTCCGTGTGCATTCGGTCGATCAAGCGGACCTCCACCTGCTTGATTCCATGTTTCACTGGTCCGGCAATCGCCACGGCCGTGACCGCGCGAGTGATGGCTTCCGGAGGGTAATACTTCTCCACCGGTTCCAATTGGTGATTCTCCCGAATGCCAAGGAGCGCGATGCCGGTTCCATCGATCCGGTGATGCGTGAGGCCGATGGTTTTATAATGTGAGACGGGCTCCAGGCGGTCAAAGTATTCCGGTCCGAAGACTCCTGGTCCTTGGTTTGAGAATCGGATGCGATATCCCGCGGGCGAGTGGGGCTGTGGGTTCTTGAAGTTGGCGGCGATCCAGTTTCCCAAGCTTCGTTTCGCCGCCTCATCCTGGGCTCCCTCCAACGCGCGCGAGAGATCGGGGGCTGCGATGGACCTGATTCGGGATCCGGTCTTCAATCGCTCCAATCTGGCCGGAGCACAGCAAGTGACGATCAGGCACAGGAGGAAAATCGGCTGGAGTTTCATTCGATGGGAGGATGGGATTTTGCGGGGTTCCGCTCCGGGTGATGCGGCTGGATTGGAGAACCTTCACCGGAGCTTGGATTGGGTGCTGCAAATTTTCAGGATTGTGGTCAGTTTCCAAGAGACAGAAAGTGACGAAAACAAATCGGTGTGGGAAGCGTCCATGCGCAAGCCCCGAAATTTCTACCACGAATCAAAATGGCCATCACACGTATATTCCTCATCCGCCACGGCGCGACCACGCTCAGCGCGGAGGATCGCTTTGCGGGAGCCACCGATGTCCCCTTGTCCGACGAGGGCAGGGGACAAGTGAGTCGTCTCGCGGACAGGTTGGCCGGATTGCCCGTTGCCGCGGTTTACGCCTCTCCGCTCGGAAGAACGATGGAAACCGCTTCCATCCTCGCCAGGCCACACCAAGTTGAAGTGCAGGCGCGTGAGGGCCTGCGCGAGATTTCACACGGTCACTGGGAACAAATGACCCGTCGCGAGGTGGAGGAGAAATATCCGGAAGAGGCGGCGTCCTGGGAGAAGGATCCCTACACCTTCGCGCCGGTGGGTGGCGAAAGCGGACTGGCGGTGACCGCGCGCGCCCTGCCCGCGCTGATCGATATTGTTAGGGAACACGAGGGCTCGCCGGTCATCGTGGTTTCTCACAAGGCGACGATCCGCCTGCTGCTGAGTTCGTTGTTAGGATTCGACCCGCGGCGATACCGTGACAATCTCGATCAGGATCCTGCTGCCCTGAACATCGTGGATTTCAAGGATCCGGTCCGCGCGCGGCTGATGTTGTTCAATGATACCTCCCACTATTCCTTGGGCGGACTCGCGATGCCGCAGCCTGCGGAAACTTGCCTATCCACTTGGTGGACCCATTGAATCATGAAGATCGCCATCGGTTCGGATCACGCGGGTTTCCACTACAAGCAGGAGATCATCTCCCACCTTCGCGCAACGGGTCACGAGGTCACCGACTTCGGAACCCATTCGGAAGACCCTGTCTCCTATGTCACTCATGTCCGGCCCGTCGCGGAGGCCGTGGCGGCCGGGAAGTATGAACGTGGCATCGTGCTCGGAGGATCAGGGAATGGTGAGGCGATGACTTCCAACCGTGTGAAGGGAGTGCGTTGCGGCCTTTGCTGGAATCCCGAATCCGCGCGCCTGACCCGCCTGCACAATGACGCCAATGTCCTGTCCATCGGCGAGCGGATGATGGACCTGCCGACCGCGCTTGCCATCGTAGAAATCTTTCTAACAGCCGCGTTCGAGGGCGGACGTCATGTGGAGAGGATCCGTGCCCTCGATGATTGAAGCCTTGTTCCATTCATGAATCCGGAATCCATTTGCCGCGAGACGGAGGCTTATCTCCATGAGAAAATCCCCATCACCCGGGCGATGGGAGTGGTTGTGGAATCCATCAAGCCGGATGAGTTGATCCTGACCGCGCCGCTTGAAGCCAACCACAATCATCTCGGCACCGCGTTCGGTGGAAGCCTGGGGGCCATCGCCACACTTGCGGGTTATGGATTCCTGTGGATCCGGTTAGGAGATCGTGACGCACACATTGTGATCAAGCAGAGTTCCATCCGTTATCTTCATCCGGTAAGCGGTGAAATCCGCGCCTTCTGTCGGGCCCCGGATGCCGGGATCCTGGCGGAGTTCGGGAACACGTTCATGAGGAAGGACAAGGCGAGGATACGGCTTGTAGTCACCATCGAGGACGATGGGCGCGTCTGCGTTGAATTCGAGGGGGAGTTTGTTGCAATCAGATAAACTCAGGCGCGAAGTCACTTGTAATGATAATATGTTCCTGTGCTCAAGAGGTTGCTAATATTCCTGTTGTTCACCCAAGGATACATTGAATTGAATGAGTCCTGAAATTGTTCTTTCGTGAGGGACTTTCCGTGAACTTCAAGAAGTCTTGAGACAACCCTGTATCCATCATTCATCACCTCTCTCGCGACCCGTGAGTATTCGTCAATTTTGACTGGATCCAGATCGGGATAGATTTTCCTCAACCGGTCGTTGATGGGTTTCATCCAATTTGGTCCCCACTCCTGAGCCAAACTAAGGGAGTAGTTCAACAGATCCTCT
This sequence comes from uncultured Verrucomicrobiae bacterium, assembly GCA_963810445.1. Taxonomy (GTDB): domain Bacteria; phylum Verrucomicrobiota; class Verrucomicrobiia; order Verrucomicrobiales; family Akkermansiaceae; genus Luteolibacter. Next base: position 58,670 of record CAWENZ010000059.1, read on the forward strand.
TCAGTTGCGGTCCTCAGGTCCAGCGTTCTCGGTCTTGAAATCTTGTCGAAGATCCAATTCAAGCCATTCTCAACAATACCCATGGCACATTCAGTTGGTGAATTGATTCTTCACATCACGCGGTCGAGCAGCTCCAAACCTGCAAGATAGCGGCGGAAATTGGCGAGGAAATGGGAAACGAGTGTCATCGACTCATGCACGTGTCCACCGGCGATGTGCGGGGTGATGTGGCAGTTCGGCTCATGCCGCAGCGGATGGTCGGCTGGCAATGGCTCGGGGTCGGTGACGTCCAGCCACGCGGCGGCGAGATGCCGCGAACGAAGCGCGTCTAGCAGATCGTCCTGATCCACGGTGGTGCCGCGACCAATGTTGTGGAAGACGGCTCCCGGTTTCATTAGAGAGAGAAGCGTGGCATTCACGAACTTCAGCGATGCCACATTCTCCGGCAGGATGTTGATCACGTGATCGGCGGTCGCGAGCGCGGCGGGCAATTCCGCTGGAGTCACGGTCGGGCAACCTTCATCGCCTCGGGGATTGCGGCGCATGGCGGTGATCTTCATCTCGAAGGGCGCGAGTAATTTCACCAGTTCCATCGCGATCGCCCCGAAGCCGAGGATCACCAAACTCTGCCCACGCAGGGAAACCGATGTGTCACGCAGGTGCAGCCACTCCGCGTCGCCATTGGCCGCCTGGCTTGGCAGTGCGGCTGGAAGCACGCGCGATTGCGCGAGCATGAAGGCGAAGACGTGTTCGGCACACGCGGCGGAATAAACGCTGGAGCTGTTGGTGACGATCAATCCTCGTTCCGCGGCAAGCGCGCGGAACTCCGGCGTGTCGTAACGGGTGAATCCGGCGGTGCTGATGTGCAGCCATTTCAAGCGGTCCGAGCGGCGGATGCTTTCGACATCCGGTTGCCCGAAGGCGATATCCGCGAGCGCGAACGACGGATCCGGCTCGGGTTTCGACAGGATGGAGGCGGGACGGGTCTTGGGTTCGATGATTTCATGGGGCGAGACGCCTTCGTGGAGCAGGCGTGTCACTTTGTCATCGAGCTTGGAGTCGGAAAAGATCGTCAGGGAGGTCATGAGTGTGTTAGCTGGGGTTTTGAACCGATCACCAGTTGGGTTAGAAGTGGACCCGCGTTGGTCATCAATGTTTCTAGCGGAAGTCCGGTTTCCGCAAGTGCGTGGAGGGATTGGAAAATTCCACTGTCCCGCGCTTCCTGATCCGCCACTCCGCAAAATCCCGCGACCGGCACCGAAAGGCGATTCGCCAGTCGGGCGAGGGCAACCGGGCCTTTTCCGGAGAGGCTCTGGTGATCGATGGAACCTTCTCCGGTGATCACCAGGTCCGCGGCCTTGACCCGGCTTGCCAGATCCAGCAGATCAGCGAGCAGGTCGAATCCGGAAACCAGCCTGGTGCTGGCGAAGTGGAGCAATCCGAATCCCAATCCACCCGCCGCACCCGCTCCGGGGATGAGCGCGGACTCCTCTGCCTCACTCACCGAAACGAGATGCGTTAGAGCGGCCTCCAGCAGGATTCTGGATTCTGCCGTTGATCCTTTTTGCTCCGAGAAAACAGCGGTGGAACCACGATCCCCGAGAAGCGGATTGTCCACGTCGCATGCGGCGACAATCGCGGGGAGCCGGATGCGCCGGGTGGCGTCGATGCGCCGGAGCTTGGTCAGGTTTACCGGGATGGGATCGATTTCAATGCCATCCTCGTCGAGGAAATCGATGTCCAAGGCGGCGGCCATGCCTGCGCCGCCGTCATTGGTCGAGCTGCCGCCGAGACCGAGGATGATCTTTCTAACCGAGTGCTCTGACACGGCATGTGCGATCTGCATGCCCGTCCCTCGTGTGGTGGTTCTCAGGGGATCGCGTTCATTCGTCGCGAGACGCCAGAGGCCCGCCGTTTCCGCCATCTCAAGAATGGCCGTGGGGCCTTCGGGCGTCGATGCTAGGAAGTAGCGGCTTTCGATCGCCCTGCCGAGAGGATCGACGGCAGGACAGGAGATCCATTTGCCATCCAAAGTGGCGGCAAGCGTTTCCATGAAACCCTCGCCACCATCCGCGATGGGACAGAGATCAATCAACGCCGTGGGATCGATTTGCCGTATGCCATCGGCAATCGCACTGGCTGCGTCGGAAGCGGATAGAGAGCCCTTGAACTTGTCCGGAGCGACGAGATATCTTCGGGGCATCGCATTCATCTTCGTCAATGCAAGTGAAGGATCGCCCCGACGATGGTGAAATAGATCATCATGCCGGAGATGTCCACGGTGGAGGCAAGCGACGGGGCCGAGACGACGGCGGGGTCCAGCTTGAAGGCGCGTGCGCAGATCGGCAGCAGGGCACCAAGCGTGGTGGCTGATAGAACCTGCACCATTAGCGCGGCGGACACCGCGAAGGCGAGATGGATGAAATCGAATTTTGCCCCGGTCCCGTCCTGCATGTGGGGCAGGATGAAGCTGATGAACGCCGCCATCGTGACTCCAAGGGTCACTCCCAGAAGCATCCCTGTCCTCGCTTCCTTCCATGCGATGCGTAGGGCGTTCCCTGTCTTGATTTCGCCAAGGGCCATCGAACGGATCACCATGGTCGCCGCCTGTCCGCCGGAATTTCCTCCCGCCGCCACGACCATGGGCAGGAATAGCGCGAGGACGAAGGCCTGCTGCAGCACCTCGCTGAAACGATACATGACATATCCGGAAACGATCGAGAGGAAGGCCAGCCCGACGAGCCATGAAACCCGGCGGCGGTATTGCAGGATGACGCTGGTGTTCAGATAGGAAACCTCCGATTGCTCACCACCGATACCGGAGAGTTTTTCGATATCCTCGGTGGATTCCTCCTGAAGAATTTCAAGGGCGTCATCGTAGGTAAGGACACCTAACAAATGGTGGAACTCATCGACCACCGGCAGCACGATGAGGTCGTATTTGGAAAGGGTGCGAGCGGCATCTTCCTGGTCGGCGGACGCGAGAATATACTCGTCGGCCGGTTCCATGACGTCGTGAATGGGCGTGTCCCAGGTGCTGAAGGCAAGGTCGCGCAACCTTACCTTCCCGACGAGGCGGCCCTGGGCATCGACCACGAAAATCCGCGCGAGTGTCTCGGTGTCCTCGCGGTCGCGGCGGAGCACGGTGATCGCCTGCTTGACCGTCATGTCCGCGGTGATGCGGCCCACCTGGGTGGTCATCCGTCCACCGGCGGTGTCCTCCTCGTATTTCAGGAGGTTCCGGGTGAGCTCCTTGTCGCGGGGACCCAGCAGGCTGAAAAATCGGACCTGTGCCTCCTCGCTGACCACCTGGAAGACGTCCACGCGGTCGTCGTCGGAGAGATTGCCTAACAAGACGCGGAGCTGTGCCGGCTTGAAATGGTCGAGCGCCCCCTCGATGAGCGGGTAGGGGAGTTCCGCGACGAGATCGGTGGCGAGCTCGGGGCCGATGGTCTTGAGAAGCAGGTCGCGTTTCTCGTCGTCGAGGTTCTCGTAAAGGTGGGCGAGGTCGGCGTAGTGGATGTCCTCTGCGGCGGCCAGCAAGGCGGAACCGTCGGACGCCTCGAGCGCCCGCATCAATTCCACCATCGGTTCCTCATCCAGCAAATCCGCCACGCGCGGAGAGTGCGTGCGAGTCCGTGGACGGGCAAGGAAAACGAGGCGTCAATGTCGATCAATCCTTGCCCGGCGGACTGTCGAGGAGATTGCGGACGAGGAATTCCGCGCGGCGGTAGTTGCCGTAGGGTGTCTCGGCGGCACCGTGGTTGGAATTCATGATCGGCAGGTATTCGAAATCCTTGTCGGCCTTCTGCAGCGCGTTGACCACCTGCGCCGTCGAAGCCGGATCGACGTTGGTGTCGATTTCGCCGACGAGGAGCAGGAGCTTGCCGGTGAGCTTGTCCGCGTTCGTCACGTTCGAGTTGCGGTCATAGCTCTCGTCCACGGGCCAGCCCATCCACGCCTCGTTCCACCAGATCTTGTCCATGCGGTTGTCGTGGCAGCCGCAGTCCGAAACGCCGACCTTGTAGAAATCCCCATGGAAAAGCAGTCCGGCGAGCGTGTTCTGGCCACCCGCGCTGCCGCCGTAGATGCCGACACGCGAGAGATCCATCCACGGCCTTTCCTCGGCAGCGGCCTTGATCCACGGGATGCGGTCCGGGAAGCCCGCGTCCGCGAGGTTCTTCCAGCACACGTCATGGAATGCCTTGCTCCGCCAGTTGGTTCCCATGCCGTCGATGCTGACGACGATGAATCCCAGCTCGGCCATTCTGTTGATTCCCATCCATGGCGCATACGCCTTCTGGACGAAATGGTCGTGCGGACCCGCGTAGATGGATTCGACGACCGGATATTTTTTCGCAGGGTCGAAATTCGTCGGCCTGACGATGATCCCGTAGATGTCGGTTTTGCCGTCCCGGCCCTTGGCCGTGAAGCGCTCGGGGCGGCTCCAACCGGTCTTCAGCAATTCGCTGTCGTCCGCCCGCGCGAGTTCGGTGACGAGCTTGCCGTCTTCCGTCCGACGAAGCTCGACGACCTGCGGCTGATCGACCCGCGACCAGGTGTCCAGATAGAATTTCCTGTCCGGGGAGAAATCAATGGAGTGGGTGCCATCGGCTTCGGTTAGTCTGGTGGTGCCGCTCGTGTCGAGTGTCACCCTGACGAAGTGTTCGTGATAGGGATCCTGCCCGGGAATGCCAACGACCTTGAGAAACAGCTCGCGCTTGTCGTCGTCGACGGAGACGACCTCGCGGACGATCCACTTTTCCGGCGTGACCGTGTTTCTTGATCTCCCCGCTGACCTCGTCGATCAGATAGAGACGATTCTGTCCGTCCCGCTCCGAGGCCCAGAGGATCTCGCGCGTCGCTGGAAGACGGTGGAGATAGGATTTTTGCGAATAGTCGATGAAGGTCTCGCTCTTGTCCTCGACGATGGTCCGGGGAGATCCCGAGTCGCCACGGATGCCGACAAGTCTGAGCACCTGGTGCCCGCGCTGGTTGTAAACGAACGAGAATTCCGAGGAATCCGCCGGTCCACGCGAGATTGTTGATGCTCCACGGGTTCTCAAACAAGCTATGGTCGATTGGGATTTCCCGCGTGTGTTCCACGTCGAACAGATGCGGCATCGGTTGGGGAATGGGATCGCCGGGTTTCGGATAGTCGATGGTCTTGAGCTTGGGCTGGACCTGATCCGGCGGCGACGATTGGACGATGTTGATGCGCCGCGTCTCGACGTCTTTCACCCGGAAGGCGACGAGCTTGGTGGAGTCCGGCGACCAGATGAAGGGGCGGGTGTAGGTATCCTTTTCACTGCCGTCTTCGGTTAGGGTGACGGATGAACCGCTTCCGGTCGGCTCGATCACGAGATTGTGATTCAGGATCAGCGCCCGCCATTTTCCGTCCGGTGAAACCGCCGGATCGGGGCCGGGATCGGATTCCACCCGTCCGGTGATGCGGGCAAGGGAAGGCTGTTCGGGAGTTGTCAATCCTGCCAGGGGATTTCCCCTCGCGTCCTTGATGAGCCACACGTGCCCGGCAAAGGTTTGATGCGCCATGCTTTGTCCTGCGGATAGTTTGCCGCCTGACTTGAGCTCGCCGCCACGTTGCACCCAGAACATCTCGATCTCGCCGTCCGTGGCGTTCTCGATGGTCAGGCTGGTTGCCGGGCCGTTCCTGCGGGATCCGCGCATGGTGGCCTCCGGCGGCATGAGCTTGATGCTTGTGGGCGGACGGTCTTCGGGGGAAATCTCACGAGTGGAGGTCGAATAGATCCACGATCTTCCAAACGCACGGAACCGGATGCCATCGGCGGTGATCTCAAGCTGGCCGATGGGTGGATTGCGCGGATCGACCTCTTTCCCGGCTGCCTTGGAAAGGGCAGCGGCGAATGGTTCCGGATCGAATGCGGGCGACTTTTCGCCGGTGGCGGGATCGACGCTGACGAAGCTTGTGGCATCCGGACCGCTGTTGATCTGATAGATGAGGCGGCTGTCGTCCGCAGCCCAGTAGGCGCGAAGGTCGTTGCCCGTGATGAGTGCTTTGGTTTGCTGGCCGAATTCCGCGGCGCGCTTGATCTCGGCCCTCAGGTCACGGGCGACGAGCGGGACCGTCAGGAGGCCGAGAGTCAGGATGAGCGAGGTGATGCGGGTCGTCATGAGATGGGGGAGAATGGTACTGGAAACGTTTTAAGGCGCGGAGTTCTTGCTGCCATTGAACTCCTTTGGCAAGGCTGGCAAATCCAGGGTCGGTGGAAGTTCACCGAGGAACCAGTGCTTGGAATCCGCCACGAGACCTTCGTTTGTCTTGGCACAGCGCCTGACCATTGCCTGATAGAACCGGTCGGCGGCAGCCGGATCCTGAGCTGACAGCCATTGCCCGGCCGTGTTGTAGATGCCGGCCAAAGACGGATGATTGGGTGGCAAGGCCTTCGCGGCTGCCCATGCGAGATCCGCGGCGACATAGCGGTAGTGAAAGCGCTTCAGCGGGCGCACCCCGTATTTCCGGGTGCGGGAAATCTCGTCCGAGGTGATCTTTGGCGATGCAAAATCGGCAGGCTTTTCCGGTGGTCCCGCATGGACTTCGCGGGACCAGTCGCAAGACCATCCATCCTTGTTGGCCCGCATCTCGGCGAGGGATTCCATCGGGTAGGACCATCCGTAGATCCCTCCGTCCGGGGCACCATCGGTGGAAAACAATTCGGCACCGAGGTGACGATGGATTCTTGCCTGGCGCCAAGTGATGGCAGCGAGGATTTCTCCCGAGTATTTTCCCGACCTCCGGGCGCGATCGAGATCGATGTAATGCATCAGGACAGGCAACACGGCAGGAGGCATGAATTCGCATGCCTCCTTCAGTCTCCCTTCCCGGGCGAGGCGGCGGGCGAGCAGGTAGCGGAGTTGGTTGTCCGGAACGGAGTTCCATTGATAGACATCGGAATTCTCCAACAGACAAGTCACCGGGTCGAGTGGCGCTGGCTCATTCTCGCCAGGCGTCCATTTCGGGGCCACCTTGCGGACGTGGCGGATCAGTCCGTCCGTGGAAATCACGGATTCGGCAAGATAAGCCGCGTCCAACCTGAAGCCGGCCTTGCGGAGTGTTTCCAGAGCGGGGAGATATTCCTCGCGGGCAAGGGAAACGATCCCGGCGTCCGCCATCAACCGGCTTTGATTGAGCTCCCGAAGTTCCATCGGTTCGGCAAACCACCTGAAGTCGTTGGGACGGTTCGTCGGGTTCCATTCACGATCCTTGGAATAGAGGTGGATCGCCTCGGAGAGATGTTGATTTGCCGCTTCCAGATGTCCGTCGCGTAGATCGAACTTCGCCTGTAGCCAGATTCCCAATGGATCGTTGGGTTCTGCAAAAGTCAGCCATTTCCGCGCCTCATCATGGCGTCCGATCCCATAAAGTGCCCAAGCCACCCGGCTCGCATCCGGCATGGGCTTGGTCGCGTGCGCCTCAAGCGCGGAAAGCCAATCCTTGGGTGTTAGATCGGCCGGTGACTCGTCTGGAGATTCCTCGCGGGGGCCGTCGAAAGATGCGTGAAGATGGATGTTCACCAGTTGTCTAACCAAGGGATCGCCTGCCGCCGCCGCGAGAATGACGGAATCCTTCGACGTGAGAATTTTACGTGAGGCATTCCTGAGATCCACTTCCGCGTTGCGGTTGCCTTGAGAGACTGATGCGTAGAGCAGTTTGACCGATTCAACCGGATCATCGAGCCGGGGAGCTCTCCATCCCATCGCCGCGCTGCGGAGACCGATCGCATCCGACGCACCAAGCCGGGCCTCGGCTTCGACGCGTTCATACCATTCCATGCACTCCTTGCTATCCGGAGAGGTCTTCGCCAGCATCCATGCCGCCCACATGGCACGCAGTTTCCGTTCCTCCGGAGGGCGATCCAGGATGTTCTTCCAAAGCGCTCGTGCTTCCTCGGTCTTGGCAATCGCATGGAGTCGCGCGCCCTCGACGTAGTCCGCCACATCTGGAGGAAAATCATCGCCCAGAGGTCTGGCGGGAAGATCGGGTGGTTGATCAACCTGGGTAGGAAAACTGAGGAAGTCGGCCGATTTCACCGGGGCCAGCAGCTTGGTGCGGACTGACTGGTAAAGGACGACGCGCCTTTCGATATCCGCATCTTCGACGTGGTTCCGTTTCCATAATTCCTTGAGCTCCGCCACCTCATTTGGAATCTGATCAAGCAAGGATATCTCCGAGTTTCCCATGCCCGCCTCTTGTTTCGGCATCGGCTTGCCGATGAGCTGATAGAGCTCCTGGAGGTATGAAACCGGCGGGACGTCGAGAGCTGCCCGCGGATGGTTCAGAACGGTGTCCGGGAAAAACGGCCCGCAGGCGTTTCCTGGAGCAAGAAAGAACAGCCATGCGCAGAAGCTGACAGTGGTTCGAGGTTTCATGGAATAATATGCCAGTCGATACGAGCGTTCTCATCGCGGGTTCTCACCCATCCCGCGGGTATTTTCTTGCCTGGGGCCAGCCATGGCCAGACATCGGGGCGAAGGACGAAATGAAGGCCGTCGGACCCGGGTTCCAGGCGGTAGGCACCCGTGCCGTCGGCGGCATCGGAAGGAGATGTGATGATGATTTTACCCGGCAGGCGCAGTGGAAATTTTCCGGGGTTAGTAACATGAACGTCCCGTGCACCGGCACCAGGGGAAATGGACAACAATGGGTTTGCGATGTCTTCCTCGCCGCGTGCCACGAGTTGAAGCGTCTCCCAAGGCCAGTTCCGGCGGTCACCTTTGACGGGCAGCCGGTACCAGATGATTCCTAGCAAGTGGTCCGGCGTTTTATCCGTCCACTCGCGAACGAGACGGGCGCTGTCCAGAGGATCCGCCATGGCATATGCACGCTCGCTCGTCTCCGGGCCGATGCTCCCCGTGTCCTCGGAAACGACATCGGCCACCTTTCCATCCGGGGTAAAGCGTACTTCGCAGCCATAGGTTGCCATCGCGACTCGAAAGGGCACGCCAAGGGCGGATGCCTTGGCCACGGCGGTTCGCGCGCCGGCAGCATCGAAGATGAGCGGTGGTTCAGTCCGGTTCGTCGGGAGTTGGAGGGAATGAACCTGGAGGACATACGCGCCGCAATCCTGGATCAGTTTGGGGAAGGCGGGTTCGCCCAACCAGGAGGGAAGGGCGGTGGGATAGACTGGAACTTTTCCCGTCGCCTTCCGCAATGCTGTCAGAAGAATCTGATAGGTGGTGAGCCGCTTCTGTGGGCAGTCAAAATCGCATTGGATCTCGCTTGGGCCCAGCAGGGAAAGTTCGTGGAAGAGGTCTGCCACGGGCTTGATCTGATCCGGCGTCCATTCGAGCGAAGCAGCAGACGAGCCGATTCTAATTACCAATCCGCATCCCGGCGAAGGAAGTTTGCTGATGAATCGCTGGGTCGAAAACTTGGTTTCATTCCAGCGCATTTCCGCCGCCCTGACGTGGAAGGTGGCGACGATTCCGGCGGCCCGCTCCATGGCAGCGGCGACATCGGCTTTTTCCGCCGCCTGCCAGACATAGGCCTCCACGGTTAGAGGTGGGGGACGGTCTCCCTTGCAGCCGGCCAATGCCAGAACGATGAAGGAGAGCCATTTCATGAGGTCGGTAGTCCGGCAGGGATCTCGCGTTCCAACAGATCAGGGCATTTCGAGTGGCTTCTCAAGATTCGATCAGGGAATTGAGGGCTGCTTCGTCGAGGATGGGAACGCCTAGCTTCTCCGCCTTGTCGCGTTTGGAGCCGCCGCCCTCGCCGGCGAGGACGTAGTTGGTTTTTGCGGAAACGGAGCCGCTGACCTTGCCGCCCTTGGATTCGATGAACTCTTTCATGGCATCGCGATCCATGCTCAGCGTGCCGGTGATGACGAAGGTTTTTCCCGCCAGCGGGAGTTCTGATAGGTCGGCCTCCGCCGCGATGGGGAGGTAGTTGTCTGACACTGGATCGATGCCGAGTTCCGCAAGTTTGGCGATCACATGCTGGCCCGCATCGGATTTGAAAAATGCCGTGATCGTCTCCGCCACGGCGGGGCCGACGTCTCCGGTGATGGAGTATTTGGCGAGGAATTCGTTTTGCTTTTTCGCCGTCGCGCGGGTGTCGCGGAGAAGTTCGGCGAGGATCACCGACTCCGGTAAATCGGTGAGTTTCTGATGGAGACGAGAGAGCTCCTTGGCGGCCGATTCGCCCAATTGCCGGATGCCCATGGCGAAGAGCCAGCGATGCAGTGGCTTGCTCCTCGCTGCTTCGAGGGCAGATAAAACCTTGGCCGCGTTCTTCTCACCGAAGCGCCGTGGAGACTCCTCGGTGCCGAGGTTGAGGTTGCCGAGGGTGTCTTCGGTTAGATTGAAGAGATCGAGCGGTGTCGTGCAATGGCCGTGTCGGACAAGGGCCTCCGCGACGATCTCACCCAGACCATCGAGATCCAGTGCCTTGCGGGCGGCGAAGTGCTTGATGCTCGTGACCGCTTGCGCCGGGCAGGCGAAATTCGTGCAACGCCATGCGACCATTCCTTCCTCTTGGGAAATCGGGCCACCACATGATGGACACTTTCCATCGACGCTGTCATAAAGCGAGTAGGGCTTCGCCCCATCGACATGACGGATCACCTTCACGACCGCAGGAATGATCTCACCAGCCTTCTCGATGAGCACGGTCGCTCCAAGGCGGATGTCCTTCTTCGTGATCTCGTCGTGGTTGTGCAGCGTGGCACGGGAGACCGTGGAACCGGAAATCAGAACGGGTGTTAGCTCGGCCACAGGAGTTAGGACGCCGGTGCGGCCCACCTGGATGATGATGTTCTCCAGTGTCGTCTCTTTTTGTTCGGGTAGGAACTTGTAAGCTGCCGCCCAGCGCGGAGCGCGTGAGGTGAATCCGAGTTGTTCCCGCTCACCACGATCGAGGACCTTGATCACCGCGCCATCGGTGCCGTAGTCGAGATCGTGGCGCTCGCGGTTGATCCGGGCGACGGCTGCCAGCACCTCATCGAGATTTCCGGCCGTGAACACCGGCCGGTTGCGGGGAATTCCGACCCTTTCCAGCAGGTCATGGAAATCGTGTTCCGTTTCCAGCACCGGACCTTCGTAGGCACCCATGCCGTGGGCAAGAAAAGCGAGCGGTCGGGTGGCCACGATCTTCGGGTCCAGCAGCTTGAGCGTGCCGGCCGCCGAGTTGCGGGGATTCGCGAAAGTCGGCAGGCCCGCCTCGTCCCGCTCGGCATTCAGCGCCGCGAACGCCTCGTTCGGCATGAAGATCTCACCGCGGACCTCAAGAATCGCGGGGACGACTGGCGTTGGCGCGGTATCCGGATGAGGTGCATCTCCCTCGGAAAGCACCTGGAGATCGATGGGCACAAGATCTCCATCCTCGGTCTTGATCAAATTTCCGACATGCGCATCCGCGATCTCCACACCGGTGTCATCGTTCTTCCATCGATTGTGCCCGGTCGGGTGGAAGCCGAGCGACTCAAACCAGTTAGAAATCTCATCCAACGTGGGGACCGAGCCTGCGACGAAGGGCTGGGAGATGACAAATGCCGGTCCCATGTCCGTCACCAGAATGCCGTGGAGGCGGATGTCGTCGCTGAAAAGGCGGTTGCACGCTTCGACATTTCGGAGGTAGCCGATGCTTCCTTGTGCCCCGAAATTCGGCGGAAGGGTGAACTTGATGATCCGCGAAATGCCCGCCGCGAAAAATACCGTGTGCTCGGATTGACCGCCGAGGTCGGGCGATCCACTTACCGTTTCGAGGAATTTTTCGGGATCGAGGATGCGTCCAGTTTCAGTTCCCCATTCAAGAATGGATTGGATTTCCTGTCGGAGCCGTTCCTGAAGATCATCTCCATCTTTTCCGTCAAGGTCAGCAATGATCCTTTTTCGGAGGCTTTCCGACGGACTTTGCCAATCGGTTTTGCGGGGCGGTTCTGGCTCATGTGTTGGAAGATAAGGTAGGGTTTTCTGAAGGTCAATTTCCCAAGCGGGCAAGGTGTTTGCGGTCAGTTCAAGCGGGATGCTCCGGATCGTCCTCACGTTGTGCGTCACGTCGTCCCCGGTCTGGCCATCGCCTCGGGTGGCCGCATAGACGAGTCTTCCGTCCTGATAGAGTAGCGAGACGGCGACACCGTCGATCTTCGGTTCGATGGTGACCTCGATCTCATCGCGCTTCAGGCCCTTGCGCAGTTTTTGATAGAAATCGACGAGTTCCTGTTCCGCCCGAGGCGCTCCGGATTTTTCCATCGCCTCAGCGCCCAGCTCGAAGACGTCGTCGATGCTCAGCATCGGCACCGCGTGCCGGATCTGTTGGAAGCCCTCGATCGGGTCGCCACCCACGCGCAGGGTGGGGGAGTTCGGGTCGTGATGTTCCGGGTGCTTTTTTTCCAACTCCTCCAGCTCGCGATAGAGCGCGTCGTATTCCGCATCGGAGATTTCCGGAGCCGCCTGGTTGTAGTAGAGCCGGTTGTGGTGGGCGAGGGAGGTTCGTAGTTCCAGAATCCGCTTCAGCGGATCTCCTGCGGGCGGGGTGGAAAACAGATCAAGCTCGGCCATGGCGGGATTTTCGTTCCATCACGCCTCAGTTCAAGAACCGAGTCAGGGACCACCCACGGCCTTGATGCTTTTCTCGGTGAATCGAACGACAAGCTGGTATTTTTGCCCGTCCCTTGCGGTTCCGAGAAGCGCCGATTTTCCGCCATCAAGTTTCCAAAGGTGGGATGGAGAAAAGGTTCCATCGCCGAGGCTATCCATCGTCGGCATGGGCCCCTTGACCGCGGGAGTCCCGTAAAGAACGCTCAAGAGTTCCACGAACGCCGCCCAGGTCGGCTTGAGCTCGGGATTGTAGTCAGCCGCAGGCAAAAGATCCGTTTGTAGCGTCAACTCCTTGAGCGTGTCATTCGGATTCCAGTCGAAATAGAGCGACGCCTTCACCTTTCCGATCTTTTGGCGGGTGAAATAGATCCCGTTCAATCCCGATCGGCCGAAGAAGGTCTCGTCCACCGTCGTTTCCACGATTTTGCTCTCCTTGAGCTTCTTTGCGACCGTCTCCCGGGAGTCGCCGAATTTCAGCGTGTCGAACACTGCCGCCGGGTCCGGGCCGTCGGTCTTCAGGGGGTGATTTGTGTTCAGCCATTTCACCTCGTCCGCGTGGAGCTTCGTCAGTTCGATCATCACGTCCCCGCCGCCGACCTTGCGGATGGTCACGGAATTGGCATCCCTTTTGAGGAAATCGCCATCAATGCTGCGTCCGCCATCGGCGCTTTTCCACGGGCGGGCCGCTGCGATTCCGGTGCAGGTGGTGATGAAGATGAGAAGGAATACTGGCTGAAATCGGGATGGAATCGGCATGGGCAAGGCAGGAGAAATACACAAAAGGGGGGCACTTGTCTAACGCGGTCGTGTAAAAATATTGTCAACTACTCCAATTGGCACCTTTCGGACAGGTCCTGAAACGCCAGCGAATGCTGCTTTTGAGCGGCCGATATGGAGATTGAAGCAAGCGTCCGATCAGCGTCGCCTGGGATGTCTTGTGGAATCATCCGCGGCAGCGCGGTCGTGAATGTCGCCAGTTTTCAAGGGTCGGAAAAAATCGGAACGACTCGCGCGCGTCTCATGATACCATCCGCGCGGCAGACGACATGGATACCTTAACAAGACTACGCTCTGGGGAATTGGCGGGAAGCAAGCGGTTGAGCTTGTCGTGCGGACTCAGGGAATTTCCCGAGGAAATTTACGGACTGGCGGATTCATTGGAGATCCTCGATTTGTCCAACAACCTTCTGACCGAGCTTCCGGATGACCTGACGCGTTTGCACAAGCTGAAGGTGATCTTCTGTTCGGGAAATCCATTCCGCGAGCTGCCCGAGGTCCTTGGCGCATGCGCGGAGCTCGAAATGTTGGGATTCAAGTCATGCGGGATCGAGTCGGTACCGGATGCCGCGATTTCCGGAAAATTGAAATGGCTCGTTCTAACGGACAATCGGATCGGTCATCTGCCGCCCTCGCTGGGGCATTGCGGGCGCTTGCAGAAGCTGATGTTGGCGGGCAACCGGCTGGAACAGTTGCCCGACGAAATGCAGGCGTGTGGAGATCTGGAATTGATCCGCTTGTCGGCGAACCGCTTCCGGACTTTTCCCGAATGGCTGTTCCGCTTGCCGCGCTTGTCGTGGCTGGCCCTCGGGGGAAATCCATGGCATGAAATAGAGGTGCGTGGTGGCTTGCCGGAGATCGATTGGAGCGATTTGGATTTCGATGTGCGACTCGGAGAAGGGGCTTCCGGAGTCATCCACAAGGCTCGATGGCGAGGAGCGGAAGACGATGATTCACGTCCGGTGGCGGTGAAGGTTTTCAAGGGGGAGATGACAAGCGACGGGTTGCCGGAATGCGAGATGGCGGTTTGCCTCTCGGTGGGTTCCCATCCGAATCTGGTCGGTGTGTTAGGAAAAGCGGTCAACCATCCGGAAGGACGGGATGGACTGGTGATGCCGCTGATTGATCCGGACTACACCATCCTTGCGAATCCTCCTGACCTCACGACCTGCACCCGTGATGTTTACCCGACGGAGCGAATATTCGATGCTGTGACCGCTTTGAACATGGCGAGATCCCTTGCCTCCGCCGCCGCCCATTTGCATGAACGGGGGATCATGCATGGGGACCTCTATGCTCATAATATCCTGTGGGATGGCAACGGCAGGTGCCTGTTGGGGGACTTTGGAGCCTCAACTTTCTATCCGCCGGAAATCGGGCTGGAGCGGGTGGAGGTGAGGGCCTTCGGATGTCTGTTGGGCGAATTGCTGGAGAGGCTGGATGGTGCGGGAGACGGGCTGGAGGAGATGAGGGAGGTGCACCGCCTTTGCATTGCGGAGGTGACCGATGAAAGGCCATCATTTGCTGAAATCTGCCAACGCCTGGGTGAGGTCATCTAGGGAGCGGCCGTTCACCAGTCTGCAACAGGCTCTCTCAGCCATCGCAGGATTCGCCGTGGCTTTTTGATTGCCCGGCGCCTGCCAAGTGATTGATATGAGGAACAAACCTCGACTTCTTCCCTAGCTGTGATTCGTTCCATTTGTTTTCCTCACTCCCCGACTTGAGCATTTCACCCATGAGCACCGTCGCCCCACTGTCCAGCGGATTCACCCTTCAGGAACTGGTGACGAAGATTCATGAATCCTTGGGTGATCGGGCGGACGGGCCGACGCAGCAACAGATCCGGGAAGTCTGTGACGTCCTTTACTCATCGAGCTTGCTCAAGGAGGAGGGAAGGGCGGTGAGGACACGGGTGATCATCGCGCCGCCCGAGGCATTCGTGGCGAGCGAGGGGCCGCCGGACGGGACGCATGCGGTGAAATTCACGACACCCCACGCGCTGACCTCGAACGAGATCAAGCGGCTGAGCCCGGCGGCGAGCTTCTTCCACTCGGTGGTGGCCATCTGGCCGGACCGGGACCGGGGCTTCAGGATCTGGGGCATCCTCAACACCGGGCCGCGCTGGCTCAACCTGGTGGCAGGCGGCCGCAAGCCGATGGGAAAGGAAATGCCGCATCCCATCATCCATGTGCGGGATCCGGGCTGGCTGCTTTTCTATCAGGGCTACAACCTGATGGCGGAGTGGCGCGGCAGGGAATTCCACGGGCCGAGGATGGACGTCTTTCAATCGCGGCTGTTGCTCGACCGCTTCGCTGGACACCGGCACCGGTGGGTCAGTGACATTCTTGAGGAGGGTCTTCCATCCACCCTGAGCGCGGAGGCCTACGCGGAACTGGCCCACCTGATCTCGCTGCAGTTCGTGAAACGCATCATCAATCTCGTTAGAACGAGCGGTCATGGCGGAAGTCTGGTTTTCCTTCCCGAGAAAAGTGAAGGAAGCGATGTGGCGGCGAGTTGGATCGACTGCAAGTATTCGGCGGCTCCCGATGTGGCGGGGCTTCGGTTTGGTGGCTTGATGCATGCCATCATCCGGAGGGTGGGCGAGCTTTGTGCGGAGGGCTCGGGTGTCGAGGACGCGTGGACGGTTTTCCGCAGCAGCAGTGACCTGGAGCTCGACCGCCTGGAGGAGTCATTCTTCGAGCTGGCGCGTCTTTTTTCCGACCTGATGCAGGTGGATGGCGCGCTGGTGCTGGACAAGCGGGTTTGCCTGATCGGTTTCGGCGGTGAAATCCGCGTGGACCGGAATGTCCTGATGGTGGGCATGGCGGACGATCTTGAAGGGAACTCGGTCACCCCATGGGACGTGCGGAGCGATGGCACGCGGCATCGGTCGGTTTACCGGTTGTGCTCGGTGGAGCCGGAAGCCATCGGATTCGTGATCTCGCAGGACAGTCATGTTAGAATGATCGCGAACGTGGACGATTCGGTGATCTTCTGGCCGCACACGATGATCTGAATGGCGGAAA
Source organism: uncultured Verrucomicrobiae bacterium (assembly GCA_963810445.1). Classification (GTDB taxonomy): domain Bacteria; phylum Verrucomicrobiota; class Verrucomicrobiia; order Verrucomicrobiales; family Akkermansiaceae; genus Luteolibacter. Next base: position 75,052 of record CAWENZ010000059.1, read on the forward strand.
TTTTTCCTGCTTTCCCGCTGAGGCTGTCCAATTAGGATGTGCAGCCATGCCGCCGGAAACGCTGAAGCTTCCATCCCATTTCACCATCGAGCCCGAGCTGCGGGAGCAACTGGCATCACGCCCCGGGCACCAACGTTGCATCGAGGGCCATGACGAATTGTTGCTGATCGTTCACGAGGTGCCGGAAGGCGTGGTTCCGGGAAAAGCGTGGATCTTCTGGCGACGCCACGACGGCCGCTGGACCCAGGGCGGTGGGCCGGGGATCGATGAGTTGGAAAGCTTGCTGAAAAGGTATGAGGAGACCATCGATGCACGCTACGCGGTGGTGAATCGCGGGGAGAATGCGGTGGAGGTCTTCGCGGCACTGCGCCATTCCGTGCCCTTGCTGAGATCGATCCGGGATCTGATCAAGGCACTCGAACAGGTGCTGTCATTTGATCCCAACGACCGCAGCGTGAGGGGGCTGCGGGACCGCGCGAAGGAAATCGAGCTGGCGGCGGATCTGCTCCATTCGGACGCACGGGTGACCCTGGAGTTCCTCCGGACCAAGCAGGGTGAGGAATTGCTTCTAACCACGGAGCGACTCGGCAGGGTGGTGAACCGGCTGGCGCTGCTGGTGCTCATTTTCCTGCCTCTCTCGGCGCTGGGCGCCTTCCTCGCGATGAGCGGCAGCGTGCCTGCCCCGCTGAAGGTGATCTTCTGGTGTGTCTTTGGTGTGGGGCTGTTAGCGGCAGCGCTGTTCCTCATTCCGGGACTTGCCCGGAAACGTGGATCTCTAATCCGGAAGGACCGGTTCGAGGACTGAATCACGCTATTCTGCCAACGAAGGAACGCCGACACCCGGATCACTCTCCGCCGCGTAATCGACACCCGTTAGGCCGAAGCCGAACAGGCGAAGGAAGCTCGATTGATAGCCTGCGAAGTCGCCAAGTTCGGATAGGTTATCCGTGTCCACCTCACTCCAGCGCTTGCCGACGAGTTCCTGCACGGCGGGTGCCATTTCCCAATCGTCCACGCGGATGCGGCCGGCCTCGTCGGGTTGTGGGTTTCCGTTGTAGAGACGGTCGCGGAGAAGCCGGTCCATCTGCTCGATGGTGTCCTCGTGGGTGCCGTCGGCCTTCATCACCTTGTAGAGCAGGGAAATGTAAAGGGGGACGACGGGGATGGCCGAACTCGCTTGCGTGACAAGCGCCTTGTTGACCGAGACCCACGCCTTGCCGTTGAGTGGAGCGAGCTTGGTGTCGAGCGCACGCTGGACACGCTCGAGATCCTCCTTGGCCTTGCCGATGGTGCCGTTCTTGTAAATTGGCCAGGTAACTTCGGGCCCGATGTAGGAATAGGCGACGGTTTGCACGCCTTCCGCGAGCACCCCGGCTTCCAGCAGCGCGTCGGTCCAGAGCTCCCAATCCTCGCCGCCCATGACGGCGATGGTTTGCGGGATGTCGTCTCCTTCGGCGGGCTCGATGGTGATCTCGTTGACCACGCCGGTGGTGGTGTTGAGGTTCTTGGCGGTGTAGCTCTCGCCAACGGGTTTGAGGACCGATTTGTAAACCTCGCCGGATTTCGGATCGGTGCGGCGCGGTGACGCGAGGCTGTAAACGACGAGATCGACGGTCCCGAGATCCTCCTTGATGGCCTCGATGACCTCTGCCTTCACGGCATCCGAAAACGCGTCGCCGTTGAAGGATTTCGCATAGAGACCGGCGGCGGCGGCCTCATTCTCAAATGCGGCGGAATTGTACCAGCCTGCCGTCCCGCAGCGATCCGGTTCACCGGGCTTCTCGAAAAACACCCCGATGGTCGCGGCGTTTGAACCGAAGGCCGCGGCGATCCGCGAGGACAGGCCGTAGCCGGTGGAGGATCCGATCACGAGCACCTTTTTCGGTCCGTTTTCGATCAATCCCCGGCTCTTCACCACGGCGATTTGCTCGGCGACGTGCTTGGCGCAGCCTTCGGGGTGGGCGGTCGTGCAGATGAATCCGCGGATCTTCGGTGCAATGATCATAGGCGCGGAAGGGTATCCCCCGAGGTCGGTGAGGCAACTGTTTTTAGCCCGGTCCACCATTGTTCAGGTCGGCACTCGGTCTGCAATATTTTCAGCAATCGAAGAGTTCCTTGCAGGTGGGGTATCACAAGGCTATTTCCCCCGCATGCCCTTGCTTCTTGGAGTCAATATCGACCACATCGCCACCTTGCGTCAGGCGCGCTATGCCAAGACACCGGACTCGCCGAATGCCGAACCCTGTCCCGTCATCGCGGGTCAGGACGCTCTCGAAGGAGGCGCGGACTCACTCACCATCCACGTCCGCGCCGACCGCCGGCACATGCAGGATGCGGACGCCTTCAGGATCCGTTCGGAAATCTCCCTGCCGCTGAATCTCGAAATGGGAGTGACCGAGGAAATGGTCGGAATCGCTTTGAAACTGAAGCCAGAATTCGTCTGCCTCGTGCCGGAAAACCGGATGGAAATCACCACCGAGGGTGGACTCAACGTTCGGGGAAGCTTCGACAAGACGCGCATGGTCATCGCCCGACTCCAGGACGCGGGCATCCGGGTGAGTGTTTTCATCGATCCCGATCTCACGCAGGTGGATGCGGCAGGAGAGGCCTGCGCCGACATGATCGAGCTCCACACCGGAGCTTTCGCCAATGCCACGGGCGACGATGTTCAAACAGAACTGGACCGGCTCATCGCGGCCGCGAAACAAGCCCACGGCGGAATGCAGGTGAATGCCGGCCATGGCATCAACTACACCAACATCGCACAAGTTCTAACGATCCCTCACCTTGCCGAATTGAATATCGGCCACAGCATCGTTGCCCGTTCCACCCGTGTCGGTCTCACCGCTGCGGTTAAAGAGATGAAAGATCTGATGATCGCATACGACCTCTGACCGCCAGATGCCAAGACGTGTTCCAGCACCTGGAAATATCTCGGAGGGCTCTGCCGGAGACTCGACCTCGATCATTTTACGTTGGAACCGTGGCAAAGCGGTGAGTCTTTTTTATCCACTGTTCTCGATGGTCGTGATTTTCTTGATCGTCTATATGGTTACCGGAAGATCTTCTCCACATTTGTGGGGCGGGCGGGTGATGGGGATTTGGACGAGCTCAATAAGCGATCTGCTCGCCCCGACCCTTGCGACAGCCGTCGTTGGGTATATCATGTTGATCCATTCTTACAATCGTACCGAAATCCGCATCACTGATTCGGAACTTGAGGTTTCAATAGGTCCGATTCCAGCGTGGGGAAGTAGAACCATTCAAAAGTCGGAAATCATCCAGTTGTTTGTGCGCGAGAAATCCTCCGATAGCTCGGATGAAAATGGTCCTTCACGACGCACCTACTATTACGAACTTCAGTGGATAGACTCACATCACAAAAGTCGGCTTTTGATTGGGAGGCTCATGGCTCAAGAAGCACTTTTTCTTGAGAAGCGATTGGAAAAAATTCTTGGTTTGCCTGATCGCTCCGTGAAAGGCGAGTATTTGGCTTAATCGATTTGTGATGAGTATTTTCGGCATCGGCATCGACGTGGTGGAGGTGGAGCGCATTGCCTCCGCCATCGAGCGACTTGGCGAACCCTTTCTAACGAAATTGTTCACCGCGGACGAACGGCGCTATTGCGAGCAGCAGAAAAAGCCCGCACTTCACTACGCCGCGCGTTTCGCTGCGAAGGAAGCGGTTTCAAAGGCGCTCGGCACCGGCATCGGTGGCCAGGCAGGATGGCTCGACCTTGAAATCACTCGCGACCCCTCAGGTGCGCCGAAGCTCATGCTCCGTGGAAATGCCGCCGATTTCGCGAAACAAAAGGGCATCTCCGAGATCCAGATCAGCCTCACCCACGCCCGCGAATACGCTGCCGCGAACGCGATTGCCATCCGGGGGAGTTGAGAGTTTAAAGTTGAGTGTTGAGGGTCGGAAAGAGACTCTTCAGCTTTTCTTCCTCTCAACTCTCCACCAAATACTCTCAACCTCTTCCCATGCATCGCCCCCGCCGCAACCGCCGCACGCCAGCCATCCGCTCGATGATCCGCGAAACGTCGCTATCGCCGGCGGATTTCATCCTGCCCATGTTCTTTCACGAGGACGCGGTGGATACACCGATCGCATCAATGCCCGGCGTGACCCGCTGGTCGTTGGAAGGACTGGTTAGGGAGGCTGGTGAGGCTCATGCCTTGGGAATTCCCGCCATCGTGCTCTTTCCGAAAATCGAGGAGTCGTTGAAATCCTCCCATGCGGAGGAGTCCCACAATGACGATGGCCTGGTCCCGCGTGCGATCCGCGCCCTAAGGGCAGCCCATCCCACGCTCTGCATCATCACCGACGTCGCGCTGGATCCCTACAACTCCGATGGCCACGACGGAATCGTCCAACGCGATGTCCGGGGTGAGCTGCACATCCTCAACGATGAAACGGTAGAGGTGCTTTGCCGCCAGGCCCTTTGCCACGCCCGCGCCGGTGCCGACATCGTTTCTCCATCCGACATGATGGACGGTCGCGTCGCGGCTATCCGCGAGGCGCTCGACGACGAGGATTTCGCCGGGGTTTCCATCCTCAGCTACACCGCGAAATACGCTTCCGCGTTTTATGGCCCGTTCCGTGGTGCCCTCGATTCAGCACCGAAGGATGGCGACAAGAAGACCTATCAGATGGACCCCGCGAACTCCCGCGAGGCCATCCGCGAGACCCTGCTCGACGAGGCGGAAGGCGCGGACATGATCATGGTCAAGCCTGCCGGACTCTATCTGGACATCATCGCCAAGGTCCGCGAGACCAGCACGCTCCCCGTCGCTGCCTATCAGGTGAGTGGCGAGTATCTCATGCTCAAGAGCGCCGCCGCCGGTGGCTGGCTCGATGAAAAGGCCATCGTCATGGAATCCCTCACCGCCATCAAGCGCGCAGGAGCCGACATGATCCTCACCTATTTCGCCAAACAGGCGTGCGTGTGGCTTGAAAAGTAGAGCGTTCGTTCCATGACAGACCTGCAAATCGCGATTCTAAAAGCTGTCGAGACGGAAGAGCGGCGAATCGACTGGAAATTTTGCAGTGAGAAAAGGACTTCACAAATGAATCGGAGGCCCGGAGGAAATTGGTAATGATTTGACACATGGGTGTCGTAGTCGCGCCATCGATTACGACCCTATCGATAGATTCCTATCGTCGATTGACAAAAAACACTCGCCAAATGATGGCAGCACCGTCTGCATTGTATTTATCAGGAATACCACATCGATTCCAGTGTTTTGGCCGAATTGTGATGTCAGCTGATATTGCATGATTTACAAGGGAATTCTACCAATTTAAAAGTGCGCAAGAGTTGTCGCCACCGCCGCCGAAACTCTGGGGATTCTGACTCCGGAGTCTTATCGTCTTCTTTTTACGGAAGGTCATGAGAAACCTGCTGAACTGGATGCGCTTTACATGGAACTCATCGAAATGACCCGAGGTCCTCGACTGCTTCTCGGACAGGGTAATCTGGGAAGTGATGGCCTTGGTCCGGCCGACCCCTTGTTCACCGAATGTGCATTGACGAAGGCAGGACGTGTGCTGCTGGAAAAGTCCCGGCCCGGCTGATTTGTCAGTTGAGGTTTGAACCATCATCACAAAACCTTGGAAACAGGCTGGAGATTGGCGAAAACTCTGTTTAGCCTAGCGTCAGTCAATGGAACCCGAGAGAACCTACAAGCGATTCAAGATCGAGCCCCTGCTGGGCGGATTGGCGTTGTTGTTGCTTTTGATGGGCTGTTTTTTCGTGCTCAAGCCGTTCATGACGGCGCTGATGTGGGCGATCATCCTCGCCTATTCGCTGCATCCGCTGCAGCGGAGTTTCACCCGCTGGTTCCGTGGATCGAGGACCTTGGCCGCCTGTTTTGTCACGCTCACGCTCACGATCATTCTCGCCGGTCCCATCGTCTTGATTGGATTCAGCATTGCCCAGGACGGCAAGGATTTGACGATTGCCACCAAGAAATGGCTGATGGATGCGCCTGAAAATGCCCCGGATTGGGTGGCTCACGCACCCATCGTCGGCGACCAACTGGCGACCTATTGGTCGAACCTGGCGGAGGACCGGAATCGTCTGATCCCGCAGCTTGAAAAGGAGGTCAAGAACGCGCCAAAGGCGAAACTCGTGCTTGAGGGGGATTTGGACAACGAGGTCGAAAACATCCCCTCGCCGAAGCTGATAGATTCCGCAAACGAGACCGACGCAGACAAGACCGACGCGGACAAGAAGCAGGACACGCCTCACTTTGTCGTACTGCTGGGGCAACTTCTCGGATGGGCGAAAAACGGGTTGATCGCGGTGGGGCTGGCGGTTTGGTCTGGAGTGACTCAAGTGGTGTTGAGTGCATTTCTAGCATTTTTCCTCCTGCGCGACGCGCCCGAACTGGCGGAGAGATTGGCGAATGGAGTGGAACGGTTGGCGGGAGAGCGCGGACAGCACCTGATCAAGGTCGCCGGCGGGACGGTGCGTGGGGTGATCTACGGGATCCTCGGAACGGCCATCGCCCAGGCACTCGTCGCGGGGCTCGGATTCTGGATCGCAGGTGTGCCGGGCGCGGTGTTGCTGTCCGTTCTGACTTTCCTATTCGCGGTGATCCCGTTCGGTCCGCCGTTGATCTGGCTGCCTGCCGCATTCTGGTTGTTCGCGCAGGACAAGCCCGGTCTCGGGATCTTCATGATTCTATGGGGCTTGCTCGGCATCAGCAGCGTGGACAATTTCCTGCGTCCCTATCTGATCAGCCAGGGTAGCAAGATGCCCTTCGTGCTGATCTTCTGTGGGGTCATCGGCGGTGCCTTGGCCTTCGGTTTGGTCGGCGTGTTCATGGGGCCGACGATGCTTGCGGTGGCGTTCCGACTCGTCGAGGAATGGTCCGCCCATCGGGGCCAGACGGATGCGGAGTGGATCGAGGAAGCGAAATCGGAGTTGAAACCGGAACCCGCATCGGGCACACATCCGCATGGCGGCGAGTCCATCGGTGTTAGGTAAGGTCCTTGATGTCTTCGAGCGGAATTTCCGCGAACGGGACGAGTTGGGCGCGTCCATCAGCATCTGGTGGGATGGCGCTGAATTGCTTTCCGAAGGGCGTGGCTGGTGCGAAAGGGAGAAGTCACGGGCGTGGACCGCTGACACGCTGGTGCCAGTTTATTCCGCCACCAAAGCACCCTCCGCTGCGACGCTTCTGGTGGCGCTGGAAACGCACGGTTTGTCCGTTGCGACACCCGTTAGGGAGGTTTGGCCACGATTTCCTGTGGCGGATGCGACGTTTTCACACCTTCTTTCCCATCAATGCGGTCTTGCCGCTCTCGATCACCCTCCGGATCTCTTTGATCATGCCTTCGTGGTGGCTGCGATCGAATCACAGGTTCCCGCGTGGGCATTGGGGCAGGGGCATGGTTATCATCCCCGGACCTTCGGGGCGCTGGTGGACGAGCCGGTCCGGCGGTTGACGGGAAAGCGACTCGGGGACTTCTGGCGGGAAAGGATCGCGGCGCCGCTGGGGCTGGATTTCTGGATCGGTCTGCCGGAGGAGAAGTGGCCGATGGTTGCCCGGCTCTATCCGGGAAAGGCGGGCAAGCCGGATCAGGAGGATCATTTCTATCAGCAACTGACCACGGCGGGGACGTTCACCCGCAAGGCGTTTTCGTCCCCCGCCGGACTGCGGTCCATCCAGGACATGAATGACCCGCGTGCATGGTCCGCCGGCCTGCCGGCCCTTGGCGGGGTGGGGACGGCATCGGCCCTCGCGAAGTTCTATCAGGCTGCGATGGGTTCCATTCCGAGTCCGCTTTCAGCCAACGTGCGGCACGCGCTGGCGACGCCTTTCTCATCGGCGGATGACCGTGTGCTGCTGCGTACCACGGTTTTCACCGGCGGGGCCCAGCGAGATCCGCTTGATGCCTCGGGTGGAAAAATCCGCAGCATCTACGGGCCATCGATTTCGGCCTTCGGGCATCCGGGCGCGGGGGGAAGCCATGCCTTTGGCGATCCCGCGTCCGGTATCTCCTTCGCCTACACGATGAACCAGATGAATCTCGGCGTGATGCCGGGCGTGAAGTGTCTGGAGATGGTGGATGCTCTTTTTTCCGAAACCTGAAGAGCTCGAACGTCGGTTTGCCTGCCAACTCCCAACTTGCCAATCGGCAGAGGAAGGATAGTCTGCCTCATGATCCAATTTCCTGACATTGAAAGGGTGGTTCTGGATCCCGCCGTGATGGGCGGGAAACCTTGTATCAGAGGCACTCGCGTCACGGTGGGAATGATCGTGGGACTGCTGGCCTCGGGAGTGGATATTGCGGAGATTAGCCAGCTCTATCCATACATTGCGACTGAAGATGTCAGGGCCGCCTTGGCCTATGCAACGTGGCGTTCCGAGGAACGTGAACTTCCGCTCACGGTGTGATGATCCGGATTCTCGTGGACATGAACCTGAGCCCTTTGTGGGTGCAATGTCTTGGAGAATGTGGAATCGAGGCGGTCCATTGGAGCAGCGTGGGCCAGTCTGATGCGCCCGACATTGAGATCATGAAATGGTCGTCAACGCATGAACATGTGGTCTTCACGCACGATCTTGATTTTGGAGTTTTGCTACACCTCACCGCAGCGCGGAAGCCCAGTGTCATCCAGATCCGGGCGGAAGATGTCCGGCCAGAGGCGATGGGGAAATACGTTTGCTCTGCGATTCTCCAAACGGCGGAAGAACTTCGGCTCGGAGCCTTGGTAACCGTCGATCCGAGAAAAAGAAGGGTGGCGCTCCTTCCACTTTATCGTGGGTAGGTTCCATCCGTCCTATTTCTTGACCGATTCAGCTTCCGGAATCCACACTCCGCGGCATGCGCATCCTCACCGGACTCCAACCCAGCGGAAAACTCCACGTCGGCAATTTCTTCGGCGCGATGGAGCCTGCGGTCCGTTTGCAGGACGAGGGCGAGGCGTTCTATTTCATCGCGGACTACCATGCGATGACCTCGTCGAAGGACGCCGCGGCGCTGCGGGAAAATGTTCGTGAACTCGCGGTCGATTTCCTCGCCTGCGGACTGGACCCGAATCGTGCGGTCTTCTTCCGCCAGAGCGCGGTGCCCGAGGTCAATGAACTCGCATGGATCCTCTCCACCGTTTGCCCGATGAGCCTGTTGGAGAAATGTCATTCGTACAAGGACAAGATCGCCAACGGCATTTCACCGAATCACGCGTTGTTCGCTTATCCGGCGCTGATGGCGGCGGATATCCTGTTGTACGATTCCAACAAGGTGCCTGTCGGCAAGGACCAGAAACAGCACGTCGAGGTCACGCGCGACCTCGCCGTCAAACTGAACGAGGCTTACGGCGAGGGCACCGTCGTCCTGCCGGAACCCATCATCCGCGAGGACACCGCGCTGGTGCTCGGTCTCGACGGCCGGAAAATGAGCAAGAGCTATCAGAACACGCTGCCCATTTTCGGTGAGGAAAAGCCACTGAAGAAGCTCATCATGCGCATCACCACCGACTCCACTCCCGTGGAGGAGCCGAAGGCGACGAATGACTCGACGATTCTCGCGCTCTACAAGCTCTTCGCCAGTCCATCCGACTTCGACGTCATGGTGGCGGATCATGAGAAGGGCGGGATCGGTTATGGTGATTTCAAGAAGCGTCTCGCGGAAGCCTACTGGGACTATTTCGCCGCCATGCGCACGCGCCGGGCAGAGATCCTCGCGGATCCCGGTTACGTGGATCAGGTGCTTGCGGCCGGAGCCGCGAGAGCACGCGAGGAGGCGGAGAAGGTTCTTGCCCGGGTGCGGCGGGCGGTCGGATTGACCGCCTGAGGAGGCTTGCGTGGCAAAGAGCGCTTGCGTTCATGGCAGTCGTCGGGGATGTTCCGCGCGTCGTGCCTTCCGACCAGCGTAAGCCGTTCTGGCTCATTCCCAACTTGTTGAGCCTGGATGCTCCGCTCGTCGCCGTTGCTTGGCTGTACATGTTCGCGAAAACCTGGCGGGTGGACTACCTGCCGTGGGCGGCCTATTTCTCACTCGCCCTCGTTGTTTGGGTGATCTATGTCACGGACCGCCTCGTGGACGCGTCGATGATGGGCGGAAAATCCGGAAAACTGGAGGCCCGCCACGAGTTTCACCGCAAGCACCGGCAGATTTTCAAGAAACTGGTGATCGTGGCCGGATTCCTGGCGATCATCATGGTGACCCTGCCGTTCAAGATTTCACTTTTGGGTTACCGGTTCGATTCTGGATTGCCGGTGAAAATCTACAGCCACGCCTTGGCCGGCGGGTTGATGGTCGCGGGCTTCTTCACCCTGTCGATCCTCAGTTCGGACGAGCCAAATGGAATTCCCTATGCGAAGAACATTCTCGCCGGGTTGTCCTTCGGCTATGGCACCGCGATGCTTGCCTATGTTTTCACCAGCTTCGAAACATGGGAGTTCATGCGCTCCCGGGAACTCATCAGCTTTGCCGTCCTTTGCGTCCTCAATATCTCCGCCATCGACTTGTGGGAGCATTCGAACCGGTCATCCGACCCCGAGATCAAGGCGACCGACGAGCTCGCACTGACGCTTCCGCTCGTTTTGTTAGGCGGCTCGGCGCTGGTCTTCGCCGCGCAGTATCACGACCTCATCAACCGCTCGTTCTTCTACGCCGTTCTAACGGGTTCTGCCCTGCTTTACATCCTCAACCGCAACCGCGCCCGGTTCAGCATGGATGCGTTGCGCGTTCTGGCGGACGTTGCGCTTCTCCTGCCGCTTCTTGTCTTCATCGCCTCTGCGAAACCCTGATCCGACCCCTTGAATTCATCCACGCGACTCATCTTCATCGCCACCGGTGACATCTCCCTGCTGTCTTTCCGCCATTTGTTGGAAAACGGACCGCGTCCGGTCGCCTTGGTGACGCAACCGGACAAGCCGGTCGGTCGCCACCAGACGATGACGCCGCCCGCCATCAAGGTGGAGGCACTTGCTGCCGGGATTCCGGTCTATCAGCCGGAAAGGATCGGCGACATCACCGAAGAACTGGCCGCGCTTGATCCCGAGATCCTTGTCGTGATGGCCTACGGTCAGATTCTCCGGAAAAACATCCTCACCCTCGCCAGCAAGGCGATCATCAACCTCCACGCCTCGCTCCTGCCCAAGTATCGCGGGGCCGCATGCATCCAGGCCGCGATCGACGCGGGCGATGCCGAAACCGGCATCACCGCGATGCACGTGGTCCGCGAGCTCGACGCCGGGGACATCATCCTCGCGAAATCCATCCCCATCAGCCCGGATGAAACGGGTGGCAGTCTCCACGACCGGCTGGCGGAGCTTTCCCCATCCGTCCTCGCCGAGACATTGGAGATGCTTGCCCTGGGGACCGCGCCCCGGGTTCAACAGGATGCCGCGTCTTCCAGCTATATCCCCAAACTTGAACGCGACGACGGGCGGATCGACTGGTCATGCGATGCGACCGCCATCGAGCGCCGCATCCGTGCCTATGATCCTTGGCCGGGGACATTCACGATGGCTTCCGAGGATGGCAAGCCAAGGCGACTCAAGATTTTTCCACCCACCACCGCAGTTGATCTAACGATTTTACCCGGTGGGATTTCCGTCGTCGATGGAATGTTGGTGGTGGGCTGCGGCAACGGGGCGCTTCGTCTTGAAACCGTGCAACCGGATGGTAGCCGGAGGATGTCGGCAGCGGATTATCTTCGCGGCAGCAAGCCGACGGGATTCCATCTTTGACGCATCTGCGGGTTGGCAAGGATTGCGTGGTCTCCCGTTTGACATCGTACACCACTCACCCGAAGTTGCTGAGTCATGGACATCATTTTGAAATGGGTAGCGGGTTTGCTGCTTGCCATCCTGCTGGGTGTGGCGGGATGGATACTCTCCCATTGGCAGAAGATCAGGCGTGAGCTGATCAAGGACGAGGCATTTCCCAAGCCTGCTCCGCGCAACAATATTCTCGTGCTCCTCACCGTCGTCACTCTCGCGCTGGCATCCTTGCTGGTCGCTTTCATTGTCAGTTAGGAATGTTTTTGGGGTGGTGAAATCATTTGGAACGGGATCGCCAGGGATAGGATCGATCACGAGAGCAAATTGATGTTGAAGAGGACCAACGGATGATCATCTTGACGGCATCCGATGCCGCACCCGATTTCCCGTAGCCTGATTCCTTGGTTTGTCTGGTTGGGACTTTTTTACAGCGGATGGCTCGCGCTGGTGGTGACCGGAAATTACTGGCACACGATTCGCGAGCACTGGGGAATCGCGATTGCGATGGCCATCGGTTCCTACGCCGCGGGTGCCACGCCCATGGGCGGGGGGACGGTGGGATTTCCCGTTCTGGTGCTCCTTTTTAAACAAGCCGCCACCCTTGGGCGGGATTTCAGTTTCGCCGTGCAGAGCATCGGTATGACCAGCGCGTCGATTTTCATCATCTGCCGCCGCCAACCGGTGGAGTGGCCGATGGTGCGATGGGCGATGATCGGTTCCGCGGTGGGAACTCCGCTCGGAATCTTGTGGTTGGCTCCGCTTGTGCCGCCGTTGGTGATCAAGGTGTTGTTCGCGGTGGTCTGGTGCAGCTTTGGTGTGCTGCATCTCTATCGGCTCAAGGAACTCGGGCAGCACGAGGGGCTGGCACCGGGAGCGCATCGGTTTGACCGGAACGCGGGTCTGGCCATTGGCCTGTTGGCGGGAGCGACTGTGGCAGCCATCACGGGAGTGGGCATCGACATGGTGCTCTACGCGGTGTTGGTGCTGTTGTGCCAGGCGGATCTGAAAATCGCGATTCCGAGTTCGGTGATCATCATGGCCTGGACGTCGCTGGTCGGCATCGCGGTGAAGAATTTCACGCATGCCGTCCAGCCGGGTGTGTTTGAGAACTGGCTGGCCGCGGCACCGATCGTGGTGCTGGGGGCTCCTCTTGGTGCCTTCATCGTGGACCGGGTGGGCCGCACTCCCACCTTGCTTTTCGTCTCGATCCTGTGCATCGGCCAGTTTGTCTGGACGATGTTTGATGAATGGCTCCGTCTGGGCTTGTTGGGTCTGGGGTGCGCCTTGGGTGGGGTGATTTTATTCAATCTTGGATTCGAGTGGATGCACCGGATGGGTGGAAGATTCGATCGCCGGAGGGGGAACTCTCGAGACTGCCGGAAGCGTGGCGGCATGGAATGATCGCGGATTCCGGGGCATAAGCTCATGGTTGCCAGCCGCTTGATTTCTGCTACGAAGGTGGCGTGTGCGAACCAGACAGGCGACTTGGCGACACCGGCCGTATCCGGGTGATCGATGATATCCTGTCGCTGCATGCGAAAGAGGATTGGGAATTTGACCGCATCACCCGGCTTGCGGGAGCGATTTTGGATGCACCGATCTGTTTGGTTTCACTGGTCACTTCGGACCGTCAAATCTTCGCCGGTGCCTGCGGACTGCCTGAGGTGCTGGACTCCGTCCGCGAGACCCCCATCAGCCATTCCATCTGCAAGCATGCCGTGCTCACCCGAAACATGCTCGTTATCGGGGATGCCAACCTCGATCCCATGGTTTGCGAGATTCCTTCCGTGAAGGCATACGGCATCAGGGCCTATCTCGGCTGTCCGCTGATGTCCCACGACGGACACGTGCTCGGATCCTTTTGTGCGATCGACCACTCACCCCGGGAATGGAGCCGGAATCAGATCGATCAAATCCGTGATTTTGCCGCCCTGGTGGTCGAGAAAATCGAGGGGCGGATGATCCGGGACAAGAACCGCAACGCGTTTGACGTGGTCATTCACGATCTCAAGTCGCCACTGAGCGGGATTCTCATGGCGTCGGCATTGCTTCAGGAGCAGGCATCCGGTTTTCCGGAATCGTTGAAACCGCTACTCGACGCTGTTTGTGAGGAAGGGGCAAAGGCGCTTCGCCTCGTCGAGAGCTTGGCCAAGGACAACCACAACGAAACCGTGGATGTTTGTGAAGATCCTCAAGCGGTTCTCCTGTCCTTGGTGGAAAGGATGCGGACGACCGCCGAGGCGAAATCCATCGGGCTCCAGGTGGATCTAACCGACTGCGCCGCCATCATGGTCGGGGCATGGGTGATCGAACAAGTGACCGAAAATCTCCTGAGCAACGCCTTCAAATACTCACCTGCGGGCAGCATGGTTAGAATTTCAACCTCGATCGCCGGCAGGGTCATGAATCTGTCAATCACGGACGAGGGACCGGGCTTTACCGAGGAAGACAGAAAGATGATTTTCAGGCGATACACCCGGTTGAGTGCCGAACCCACCGGAAACGAGCCATCGACCGGATTGGGCCTCTCCATTGTCAAAAGACTCGTCGATCAGCATGGCGGCCGTATCGAGCTGATGCGGAATCCGGGGCGTGGGGCCGAGTTCAGGATTACCTTTCCCATCGTGCCGAACGAGGCTTGATGGTTCGTTACCACATGTGGACCGCGTCGAAAACGCGCTTTACAAATCCGCCGATGCCCGCGATCCCGGAACCTGTTTTCATTCATGCATGACCCTTCCGACAACCGCGCACTAACTGGCTTGTTCCGGGTATTCGGCGGAGAGGAACATCGGCGGAAGGCGGATGCAAACGAATGTCCACATGCCCGCGGCATGCATCATGGGGAATATCGGGTCCTATCCATTCTCGTCCCGCTGAGTTTATGGATCGTGATGGCAGGATGGCTTTCGTCCCTTCTGGGAGACGTGGCCGGGTGGTTGCTCGCCTTGCCGGGGACATTTCTCGTCCTCAACATTCTGCCTCTCGCCTTCGGTTCGAAATCCCAGCGAGTCCAGTGGTGGTTCGCTCTTGTTGGCTTTACTTTCTGGGCGGGAAATCATGCCAATCTATCGGGAGTTGCCGGGACATTGTCCCACGTCTGGATCGGAATCGGCATCATGAATTTTGCGGCCGCGCTGGTTCTCGCCTGGCGGGCAAGCATGCGCTGGACCGGCACGATGGGTGCAATCTGGCGCATCGTCCTGTTTGTGATCCTTCATTCCGTCGCCGTCGCCGCTGGATTCAAATATGGATGGCCATGGGCGATTGCCACCGGGGGCATGATCGCCTGCCTGTTCTGCTGGGCGGTTCTCAATCCCGGGTCTCAATGGTTAGGCACCGTCTATCAAACCGTCGGCAAAGACCGGATCCTCATCACCATCGACGATGGTCCCGATCCCCACGATACTCCGCTGATTCTCGACCTGTTGGATCTTTATCAGACGAAAGCCGTCTTCTTCATGATCGGTGAAAAGGTCAGTGCTTACCCTGAGCTCGCCCGCGAGGTCGTGCGTCGTGGCCATGAAATTGGAAATCACACGCTCACCCATCCGGCGGGCAGTTTCTGGTGTGCCGGACCTTGGCGGACCCGTCGTGAAATTGTGGGCTGCCAGGAAGTCATCCGCGAGGTCACGGGAATCGCGCCGCGATTGTTCCGGGCCCCTGTTGGACACCGGAATCTTTTTACCCACCCCGTTACGCGGGAGCTTGGCCTTGAGGTCATGGCTTGGAACCGACGCGGTTTTGATGCCTTGGCGAAGGATTCTGAAAAAGTTCTCGCACGCATCCTGCCCGATCTATCAAAAGGCGATATCGTCCTCCTCCACGAGTCAACTCCCATTGCCACCCGGGTTCTAGCAGGCGTGCTGGAGAATCTCCGCAAGTAGTCCGGCCCCGGCGTCTTTATTTATCCTCCTTCGTCAGCACGAGGTTGGAAACTCCACTTTTTGAATCGCTTCCTGCTGCGGTGTTTTCCTTCAGTTTGATCACCCGTTCCTGGATTGCCGCACCGAATCGATCCGACGCCACGAATCCAATCCATGGTCCCGCCTTGTCACCTGTCTTTCGTGAATCCGCCAGCCATTGAGCCTCCTGCTTCGGACGCAGGACCTCGGAGCGGCCCACCAGCACCCTGACGGTTTCCTCCGGCGCGGGAGTGACCTCCAACGGCAGCAAGCGATCCGTCGTCTCGCGCGGCAACACCCAGAAGACCCGCAGTCCCGGGGCTTGGAAGTAGCTCCGCCACCAGGTTTCCACCATTGCCCTGGACTCCAGGCGGGTGAGTCCGCAATTTTCAAGTCCGTTCGATAAGGAACGATAGAGTTTCTCCGGAAATCCAACAGATTCCTCCTTGAGATCCGACTCGGCGATGGCCCATTTGCCATTCTCCTCAAGCCCGCGATCCCGCGCCACCCACCGCAAGCTTCCACCCACCATCTCGAAGGCGACCAGATAGGGAATCCTTCCGCCTGTCAAATTTTCCAGGTGAAGCGTTTCTCCGGCATCCACTGTCGTCTTCAGGCCGGGATTGAAATGTCCCACCCCCCGATAGAAAAGATATCCTTCCGTCTCACCACTTGTCGTGCGAACCGCATTTGTCACCGGCTGGCGGGCGCGCAACCAGCCGAGATCGTCACCCGGCTTGAAGGTCACCAGATCCCTCGTCGCGTCCCCGGTCATCACCTCCACATCCCATTCGATCGATCCTTTCCTGTGCTCGTTGAAATCCACCGTCCAAGCACCCGGCGGGGTGGGGGACTTCACCGGATCGGGCGATGGTTTCGGTTCGGGCAGCACCTCGCCACCGGAGCGCTGCGGATACCATTGGCTGATCGTCCCGCCATTGAATCCCACCTTCACCTTCGCCTGGAATGGAGACTTCTCTTCGGAATGGAAATAGATCACCGGTGTTTCCATCTTCACCGTCACTCCCTTGAGCGGACGCCTTCCCATGCCTTTGGTGAATGGCGCGCTGATCCCGAGCGTGCCATGCTTCTGATAGATCCGCATTATCTCCGCCGGATCCGGAGCTTGCCCGTTTTCCATGCCCATGTGGGAATGGACGAATGCGGGCAACCTCTCCTCCTCGCGTTCCAGTCCTGACAGAAGCACTCCATCCGATCCTGAAACCGTGGTGAAGGTTCCCCATTCGTGGAGTTGATAGACCGGTGCCGCGTGGGAAACCGCCGTGGATAGCAGCAGGAGCAGTGATGACGTTTTCATGACATCCTTGGAAATGCCCCCAGACATTGTCCCGATCAAGAAGCTTTGTCGCTGTTTACGGAGATTTTACGGAGCCTGCCCGTTCATTCCAATTGCCGATTGGATTTCCCATGGCGCATCACTCCAAGGCGATGGGTCGGCTGTGATTCAAATCAGTTCCGCCGCGATGGGATCCACGAGGGCGCGGCCGTGGTGGATGAGAATCAAGTGTGCGTTCTCGATTTTCGCCAGGCCTTCGGTGGTGAAATGGAGAGCGCGTTCGCGGGCTTCCTTGTTCAGCAGTTCGAGAGGGATGCCTTCCCGTGTTCGCAATCCGAGGGCAATGCGTTCGAGGCGTCGGGCTTCGTCGTCGAGGGTTTCGGATTCGGTTAGGGCGTGGCCAATGGACTGGACCTGCGCGACATAGCGGGCGGTGTCGGGGACGTTTTTCCAACGGACGCCATCGAGTGTGGAGACGGCGGATGGGCCGAGCCCGAGGTAGTCCTCACCCCGCCAATAGCCACGGTTGTGCGATGAATGATGTCCGGGACGGGCGTAGTTGGACGTTTCGTAATGGTCGAATCCAGCGTTCGTCAGGAGGTCGTCGGCGAGATGGAAATATTCCGCATCGTTGTCCTCGTTCTCGCGCATCTCACCACGGCGCAGGGATTCGAAGAAAGCCGTGTCTTCCTCGTAGGTGAGGTTGTAGGCAGAGATGTGGTCGGGTTGGAGGGCGACGGCGTGTTCCAATGTTTGCTCCCAATCGTCCTTGGATTGGCCGGGGATCGAGAACATCAGGTCGA
Organism: uncultured Verrucomicrobiae bacterium; assembly: GCA_963810445.1. Lineage (GTDB taxonomy): Bacteria > Verrucomicrobiota > Verrucomicrobiia > Verrucomicrobiales > Akkermansiaceae > Luteolibacter. The sequence continues at coordinate 92,802 of CAWENZ010000059.1, forward strand.
TGTTGATGGAGGGAATTCCCGCGTCGCGGAGGATGCCGACCGATTCGCTGGCCTGTGCGACGGAATGCTCGCGCCCGAGCGTTTCCAGGACATGTGGCGTGAACGATTGGATGCCTAACGAAATCCGCGTGACGCCGAGTTGCCGGAAGAGATTCGCTTTTGCCGTGTCGAATGTCGCCGGGTTGGCCTCCATGGTGACTTCGTCGAGTTTCGAGAAATCGATCTTGTCGTGGAGCGATTCGAAGAGCCGGCTCAGGTGGCCGGGCGAGAGCATGCTTGGGGTTCCGCCGCCAAGATAGATGGTCCGTGGAGCTTCGACCAGGCGGGTAAAGATTTCCCTCGCCATGGCATCGACAAAGCTGCCGATGGGAGTGGATCCGGGCGTGTGCTTGTAGAATGAACAATACGGGCAGACCCGATGGCAGAAGGGGATGTGGAGGTAGAGCAGCATTCCCTTCAGGTTCCCCTGACATGGTCGATGTATTTGCCCACCGCATCACGGGTGATCCCGGCGATATCCGCTTGTGGCCTTGCGAACGGCGGGACGAACCAAGGATACGAGCCGAGCAGATCGGTGATGACGGCGACCTCGCCATCGCAGGTATGATCCCCGCAGCCGATGCCGATGGTCGGCACGGTGAGTGAGGAGGAAAGCAGGCGGGCGGTTTGCGGAACGATGGACTCGAAAACGATGGCAAAGACCCCGGCGTCGATGATGGCTTGCGCTCCCTCGCGGATGGCTTCGGTTTGTTCAGGGGTTTTGCCCTTCTTGCGATAGCCGCCTTCCTCGATGACCCGCTGTGGCAGCATCCCGAGATGACCCATCACGGGAATGCCGGCGGTGGTGATGGCGCGGATCTTTTCCGCCTGCCGGACTCCGCCTTCGAGTTTCACCGCTTCGGCTCCGGCGGCGACGAGGCGTCTCGCGGTTTCAAGCGCCTGCTCCGGCGTGTCGTAGGTGTGGATGGGCAGGTCACCGACGACGAGGGCCCGGGGCTTGGCACGGGCAACGGCGGCGACATGGTGGAGCATGTGGTCGATCGTGACCTGGGTGGTGTCCGGGAAGCCGAGGACCACCATGCCGAGTGAATCGCCGACGAGCAGGACGTCAATACCGCTTTCATCGAGCAAGCGGGCGGTGGGGTAGTCGTAGGCGGTCAGTGCGGTGATCGGACTGACGCCTTTTCGGACTCGGATGGCTTCGGCTTTTTGAAGGGCGGTCACGGTGCTTGTCCCCGATTGAAAAACGACATAACGACCTTGGCGTAAACAAAAAAGCCCCCGCGGGGCGGAGGCTGGAATAAATGGCGACCCGTAAGGGAGTCGAACCCTTCTTGCCAGGATGAAAACCTGGAGTCCTAACCGATAGACGAACGGGTCGTAGGTCGCGGCTGCGGGCGGAAAAGAACCTCACCGCCCTGCCTTGTGCAAGGTTTTTTTGGGTAAAATTTCAGAAGTATCCGAATCATGGGTAAAATGGGCGGCTTTCGTCGATTCCACGAGGGCTACCCCGAATGGTGGCTTGTCAAGCGGGGGAGGATTTCTAGGGTTGCATCCGCCCGCCCCTCCCAACCAACGCGGCAAAGATTCTGATGAACACGACCCTGCTAGCAAAAGCTGCCAATGAAGCCCGTGGCCTCGCCATGGATGCCGTCCACGCCTGCAACTCCGGCCACCTGGGCCTCCCGCTTGGCTGCGCCGAGATCGGTGCGGTGCTTTTCGGCGAGTCCATGCGATATTACCCGGATGCCCCGAAATGGTTGAACCGCGACCGTTTCGTCCTCTCCGCGGGCCACGGCTCGATGTTCCTTTACGGCTGGCTGCACCTTTCCGGCTACGCGGTTTCCCGCGACGACGTGAAGAACTTCCGCGCGCTGCATTCGATCACTCCCGGCCACCCGGAGTTCCACGAAACTCCCGGTGTGGAGGCGACCACCGGTCCGCTCGGCCAGGGCGTGGGAAATGCCGTCGGCTACGCGCTTTCCGGCAAGCGCGCCGCCGCCCGTTTCAACACGGCGGAACACACGATTTTCGATCACCATGTCATCGCGATCCACGGCGACGGCTGCCTTCAGGAAGGCGTGGCCAAGGAGGCGATCGCCTTCGCCGGTCACAACGGCTTCGACAACCTCATCCTCATCTATGATTCCAACGACGTGACGCTCGACGCCATGGCCGTGCTCACGCAGGGCGAGGATGCGGAAAAATATTTCACCTCACAATGTTGGGACGCCGTCACCATCGACGGACAGGATCTGAATGCCATCGCCGCTGCCCTTGAGAAGGCGAAGGCGGACAAGAATGGTCGCCCCAAGGTGATCATCGCGAAGACCTTGATCGCCAAGGGCATTCCCGAAGTCGCCGGCACTGCCAAGGGACACGGCGAAGGCGGGGCGAAGTTCATCGACGGAGCAAGAGCCGGACTCGGTCTTCCTGCCGACGAGCATTTCTATGTTTCTCCGGAGACCGTGGCGTTCTTTGCGGATAAGAAGGCAGCCTCGCAGAAGGAGTTTGAAGCATGGCAGGCGACCTACGACGCATGGGCCAAGGCAAATCCGGAGCTTGCAGCCGAGCTGACCGCAGGCGTCGCGCTTGCCGTTCCTTCTGATCTCAGCGCAAAAATCCCCGCGTTCGCCGCTGATTACAAGGACGCGACCCGTTCCGCCGGTGCCACGGTCATCAACGCGGTGGCCAAGGAAATTCCGCAGTTTCTAACGGGAAGTGCCGACCTCTTCGGTTCCACGAAAAACTACATCAAGGATGGCGGCGACTGCTCCACCGCCAACCCGTTAGGCCGCAACATCTGGTTCGGCATCCGCGAGCACGCCATGGGTGCCATCTGCAACGGCATCGCCTACGACGGGATCTTCCGTGCCAGCGGCGCCACCTTCCTGGTCTTCGCCGATTACCTGCGGGGCTCCATCCGTTTGGCCGCGTTGTCCAATCTTCCGGTCACCTACATCTTCACTCACGATTCGGTTGGTGTCGGTGAGGACGGCCCAACCCACCAGCCGGTGGAAACGGTCAGTGGCTTGCGTGTCATCCCGAATCTCGATGTGATCCGTCCGGGCGATGCCGAAGAGACGGCAGGAGCCTTCGTCGCTGCCATGAGCCGCACGGACGGACCCACCGCCTTGATCCTGACGCGTCAGGCGATTCCGCTCATGAACGATCTAACGGTCGAGGCCCGTCGTGACGGGGTGCTTCGCGGTGGCTACATCGCCCGCAAGGAAACCGGCGCTCTAACGACCATCCTTCTCGGCAGTGGCTCCGAACTCCAACATGCAATGGCTGCTGCCGCCGAACTGGGCGACGGTGTCCGCGTGGTTTCCATGCCGTGCTTCGAGCGCTTCGAACGCCAGAGCCCGGAGTATCGCGAAAGTGTGCTGCCGAAAAGCTGCACCAAGCGGATTTCCATCGAGGCTGGCGTCACGGATCTCTGGTGGAAATACGTCGGCACCGAGGGCAAGGCCCTTGGCATCGATCGTTTCGGCATCAGTGCTCCCGGCGATGTGGTGATGAAGCTGCTTGGAATGACCAAGGATCACGTCGTCGCCGCCGCGAAGTAATTCCTCTCTAACGAACTCTCAACCGTCAAGGCCCGGCGATCTCGCCGGGCCTTGCTATTTTCCGACATGAAACTCCGCGTCCGAGCCACGCCAAACGCCCGCCAAAGTGAAATCCTCGGCTGGGAGGATGATGGTGAGTCCGGAAAGGTGTTGCGGGTTCGGGTGGCGGCCCCGCCGGTCGATGGCAAGGCGAACGCCGCATTGCGCGATTTCCTCGCGAAGTCGTTAGGTGTCCCGAAGTCCAAGGTCAATTTGGACAAGGGAAGTTCGTCACGATTCAAGACCTTCGAAATTCCCGACGGCACCCGGTTGCCAACGTGATCAGATCCTCGTCCGCTTGAGGATGGATTCCAGATCCTTGGCCAATTCCTCCAGCCGCGCCAGATCCGACGGTGCCGCGGGCTCGGGGTCGAAACGCACGCGCTGATGCAGTCCGACCGCTTCGTCAAGAATTCCGGAATCGTGAATGACGGGCTTGAGTTGTGAAATCCACTGTCCGAACGGTTGACCTAACGGCCGGCTGCCGAGTTGTGATTCGATCTGTTTTTCAAGGGCATTGAGCGGGGTTCTTCGAATGGATCCGGCATAGCCGTTCGGATTGGTTTCCTCCTCCAGGCGTTGCTTGGATTTCCAGAGACGCCTGAAGATGAACCCGATCACCCCAAGGGCGATCGCCGTCATGACGACCGAGGCTCCGAGACGGTTCGCCGGCCGGTTTCTCCAGAGGAAAAAATCCTCACGGAAGCGCTTCAGCGTGTCGTTGAACAACTGCATGGGTGGATTCAACTGCGCGGCCACGCCGATCCAGCTCGCGGGCGTCGTGTCGAGATCGATCCAGTTTCTCGACGTTTCATCCCACACCCTGCACCATGCGTGGCCGTGGGTTCCGCGGATGATGAACTCGCCATGTTTGACATCCCGCTCCTGCACGGAGTAGCCGGTGGCGTAGCGGGCGGGAATGCCGGCCTCACGAAGGAGAAGCGCGGTCGCCGCGGCGAAGTATTCACAATGCCCCGATCGAACCGTTTTCACGAACTGGGTGATCGCGGTGGGTGGCTTGCTGATATTCGTCCAACTCGTGATCTTGAGATCCCGCGTGTAGGTGAAATTTTGAGCGAACCACAGGTGGACGACCCTGAGCTTGTTGGCGAGATCCGGTTGTTCATCAAGCTTCAGCTCTCCCAGGATTTCCCGCAGGGCGGGCTTTTCCAATGGCGGGACTTTCAGATCGTCAGCGTAAGGATCTTCCTCGGTGTTGGCCGATCCTTTCCAGCGGACGGTGCCATTGATGACGGATTGCTTCGGCGCGAGGAGAACGGTTCCCATGGCATTGTGTTCGATACCGTCGAGTTCGAAATCCAACAGGCTCACGGCATTTCCTGGAAGCGGCATGGGCGTGTCGGCGAAGGCGGCACCGCGCAGTTCGTATTGGGGCAAGCCTCGGGCGACCGCCATCGCGGACTTGGCCTCGTCGGTATGTTGTTCGAGGATATAACTGGGTTTTCCCTGATAGGTGACGGTGTCCAGATCCTTGAAATCCTTGGCGGGCACCGGATCGATCACCCATGAACTCGCACGATAGGAATTGTAGGTCGCGGTGCGGATGAGCCGGGGGGGGGCGGTTCCGTTCATCGGCTTGAGCCGCCAGACGATATCGGGAGATTGCTGCACGGTTGCGGCACGTCCGATCAGGGTGGAAACATGGTTCGGGTCGAAGGTGGTTCGTTCGGGACCACGGTTTCCCAGCCAGTGCTCGAACTCCTCGAGACCCAGTTGTCCGGCAACGGCAATACCGCCGGCGATGGTTAGCGCCACTAGAAGCGAGATCGGATGGCTGCGGGAGGCGGAAAGGAGCATCCAACCTGTCAGGACGATCATGGCGGGAAGAAACATCCAGGTGGATGATCTTCCGCCCAAGGTGGATGCGACGAGGATCGCGACGAAATAGACGTTGCCGAAATTCAGGTGGATCATCTCGGTGGTTAGTCCGAGCCGCTGGTTTCGCAGTCGCCTCTGTCGCGCGAGAAACGAGAAGGTGATCAGCGGCATGGAGTCCTTCAAGCCGAAGGATTGGACAAACTGCATGGGAAGCAGGAGCACCGGCAGCCATGTCAGCAACTTCGGGAGAGCCGTGTAGGGATTGCCGTCCAGATAGATCAGCGCACCGGTGATCGCGATGGCGACCGTGGTGATCTTCCATGCGGTCGCGCAGGCATCCTCGTCAAAGTCCCAACGGATTTTCACCCAGTGGCATGACTCGACCAGGAGCGCGAGGAAGATCCCGATGAACGGCCTGTCCGTCATCGCTCCCCAAAAGATGAGCGATGCTCCCAGGATGAAGCGGGATGGTGGACGGATCTTGTGAATGGCGATCGATGGTTAGTTCAACGCGAGCATTTTGTTAGGAATCCGTTGGAGATCCCTCGCGATATACCCCGATTCCAGCCAATGTCCGGGAACACCGGAAGCGGGTTTGCCTTTGCCGACGATGACAGGGGCGCATACCACACCGCCACGGGTCAGGGTTTGCAGGAAATTCGCGCGGGCCTCGTCCCATCCGTTGAAGATCACGAGGCATGAGGTGAGGTCGTCGCGGTGGCGGAGCACGAGTTGGGCGAGGGCATTGAAATTTTCCTTCCGCTCGGGTGCCACCCCGGCCAGCACCTCCAACAGTTTTTCCGCCCTATCGATGCCACGGCCTGCGGTGACCTTGTGCGCCTCGTTCTTGATGAACATGAGGTCGAGCAATGACTCGCTGGTGTCCAGCGATGCGGCGAAGGAAGACGCCACCGAGACGACCTCCTCGAATTGCTGATCCGTGCGATCGCTGGAAAGTGTATCCACGATCAACCCATAACGCGGGTAGTAGGTATCCTCAAGTTCCTTGACGATGGGACGTCCGGTCCGCGCCCAACTCTTCCAGTGGATCTGCCGCAGCGGGTCGCCCGGGCGATAGTCACGGAGCCCGACGAATTCGCCGGAATTTCCGATGGAGTTCGTGTTGGACTCGCCGGAAATCTTGAAAGCCGCGCCGCCCGGAAGCTCGATGGGAGGAAGCGCATGGCGCACCGGCAGGATAATCATGGTGGTGGCGGGAGCGGCCACCTTCCCGCAGCGCTGGAACAAACCGAAGGGATCGGGAAGCAGGATCCGCAAGTCGTCCAGACGGATCACGCCGCGTCGCAACGGAATCATTTCCATGGTGATCCGGGCTTCCTGCCCCTTTTTCAAATCGAGTTCCTGCACGGCCGAACCTCCCTTGAACAAACGGTTTCCTGTTAGCAACCACTGCCAGCGGAAATAGGCGAACAGGCGGTCGTAGGCATTTCTCTCCTCCTCACCCGGTTCCCTCAGGAACGTGAAATCCTCAACGGAGGGCCTGGGGTCGGGCGGAGTCTCAGAAATCCACGCGCGGGTGAGCTTGCGTTTGCCGAGGTTGCGAACCCTCACGCTGTAACGCAGGGGTTCCCCGGCGGTGCCAAAGCGGGGGAGATCGCGCACCGCCTGCACCGAGGCCCGTCGGGACATCGCCCACGGTATCCCGATGAGGATCATCCCGAGACTGAGGGAAAATAACTGATAGACCGGAGTGTTGTTGTTTCCCACACCGAGGCAGGCCGCCAGGATGAAGACGAGCCCGAGGGCAATTCCCGCAGGTCGGAGGCGGCGGACCACGAAATTCCTCACGCCCGCACCTTGGAAATACATCTTGTGCAGGACCTTGTCGAACCTGTGCCGCTGCCCGTCCTGCGCGCTGCTGGGGGAGATGGATGCACCGGTATTCATGGACCTGAAAAACTAGACCGGAACGGGGACCCGCTCAATCAATTCGGCGACGATCTGACGCGCATTTCCTCCCGAGTATTTCGCCTCCGGAGCAAGGACCATCCGGTGGGCGATGACGTCCGCTGCGACCGCCTGGATGTGCTCGGGTGACACGAATTCATCGCCTTGGAACAAGGCCAACGCCTGTGAGACTTTCATCAATGCCAGCGAGGCCCGCGGGCTTGCTGCGAGCTGGACCGCTGAATTTGCCCGGGTCGCCCCGACGAGCGCGACCACGTAATGCCGAAGCTCGTCACTGAAGCGCACTTTTCGCGCCGCCGCCATCAGCTCCACAATATCCTCGCGGGTCACGACGGGTTCCATGGAATCAACGGGGTGCGATTCCGTTTGATCTGCGAGGATTTCCGCCTCCTCCGCCGCGCTGACGTAGCCGAGCGTGCACTGCATCGCGAAGCGGTCCATCTGGGCTTCCGGCAGCGGATAGGTCCCGCGGAATTCCACCGGGTTCTGGGTGGCGATGACGAAGAAGAGCCCGTCGAGATCGTATCGATTGCCTTCGATGGTCGCCTGCCTTTCGCCCATCGCTTCCAGAAGGGCGCTCTGGGTTCTCGGCGAGGCCCGGTTGATTTCATCTGCCAGCAGGATGTCCGTGAAAACCGGTCCCGGATGGAAGCGGAATTCCTGCGAACGCGGATCAAGAATCGACACCCCGAGGATATCGGAAGGGAGCAGGTCGGGCGTGAATTGCACCCGTTTGAAAACCGCACCGCCGATGGATTTTGAAATCGCCTTCGCGAGGGTGGTCTTGCCCGTTCCCGGAAAATCCTCCAGCAGGACGTGGCCGCCGGAGATCATGCACGCGAGCACCCGCCTCACCACTTCGGGCTGACCGCGAACAACGGAACTGACGGCGGTCTCGAGGCGGGATGCGGCTGCGGGGATACTCATGATGAACGGGTGGATTTCAGCTTCCTGTTGCTTGGTCGTCGAGGCATTCCCTCGCAATCCTGTAAAACCACGGAGCTGGATTGAAATCGGTCATTTTGCATCCGTCCGATCATTCAAAGGCCACGGACGAGTTTTCTAACCAGCGCCGGTCCCTCAAATACGAACGACGTGTAGATTTGCACCAGCGATGCCCCGGCCGCGATCTTCGCCTCGGCATCCTCCAGTGAGGAAATGCCTCCGACACCGATGATGGGAATCCTCGATCCCAGATGGCTCGCAAACATTCCCAGCGCGGCAGTGCTCTTCTCGAAGACCGGCCTGCCGGAAAGTCCACCCGCTTCGATCGCACGGGGATGGTCAGCCACGCGGTCGCGGTCGAGGGTCGTGTTGGTGGCGATCAGTCCGTCGAGACCGCCCTCCAGAAAGACCCGCGAGAGGTCGGCGATGTGCGTCTCATCAAGATCCGGCGCGACCTTGAACAGAAGCGGAACCTGTTTGCCATGCTCGTCCGCAAGCCGTTGCTGCTCCTTCTTGAGCGTCCCAAGCAGCCTGGCACTGGCCTCGGCACCTTGCAGATCGCGCAGCCCGGGGGTGTTGGGCGAGGAAAGGTTCACCGCGACGTAGTCGGCCACCGGGATAGGCCTTGCGCAGGCATTCCAGGTAGTCGTCCGCCGCGTTTTCGTTCGGCGTGTCCTTGTTCTTGCCGATGTTGAATCCGACGATGCCGCCAAAGGATTTCGTCGCCCGGACGTTTGCCACGCCCGACGTCGATGCCCGGGATTGTTGAATCCCATGCGGTTGATGATGGCCTCGTGGTCGATCAGCCGGAACAGCCGTGGCTTCGGATTTCCCGCCTGCGGGCGCGGGGTGATGGTGCCGATTTCGACAAATCCGAAGCCAAGTCGCCCGAGCGCGTCGATGGTGTTTCCTTCCTTGTCCAATCCTGCCGCCAGACCGACCCGGTTTGGAAATTTCAAGCCCATGATCTCCACAGGCGTGACGAACTCCTCCTCAGGCGAAACCAACGGAAGAATTCTCGATTTTTCCATCCATCTCAGCGCTGCAAGGCTCAAATGGTGAGCGACTTCCGCGTCCAACCGAAACAATCCGGAGCGGGCCAAAGGGTAAAAGGCGTCAAACACAGGCAAAAAGTGATTCGCCCGACGCTCTTTGTCGAACCTCTCATGCGCCAAATTGGCACCCGATGGGCGAAAATTGCAATGATCGTGCATTTTGTCACAGCTTGGAAAAATGCTTCCACTAACGATCAACGACTTGTGAGTGAAATTAGGACGGTACGAGGATTGCTGGAACGCAATCGTTATTTAGAACGCCGCAAGTTCCGTTCTTGAGTCGTAGTCATCAAGTAGTCACAATGAATATTATTTGAGAATAAAAGGAATAAAATCACTCCAGTGACGTTTAATAAGTAACCAACCAAATAAAACTATGGCCTACGAATCAGACAGCAGCCTAAAGCTCTATCTAAGGGAGATCTCAAAAACTCCTCTTCTCACTGCTGAGGAGGAAGTGTCTCTCGCCGAGCGGATCAAGAACGGCGACCAGGAAGCCCGTTCCCACATGATTCGTGCGAACCTGCGCTTGGTGGTGAAGATCGCCCAGGATTACTCGAACTACGGCATGCCGGTCACCGACCTGATTTCCGAAGGGAACATCGGCCTGATGAAGGCCGTCGAGCGTTTCGATCCTGAAAAGGGCGGCAAACTTTCCACCTACGCCGCCTGGTGGATCAAGCAGTCGATCAAGCGTGCCCTTGCGAACCAGTCGAAGACCATCCGCCTTCCCGTCCACATGGTGGACAAGATCGCGAAGATGCGCCGCATCGCCGCCATCCTGACGGAAGCCCTCGGCCGCGAACCGACCGACGAGGAACTGGCCGACGAGGTCGGATTGCCTCATCGCAAGCTCGCCCTGCTTCGCCAGGCTTCCTATCGCCCGACTTCTCTCGACGCTCCCATCAACGAGGACGAGGCGACCGAGTTCGGCGAAATCATCAGCGACGAGCGCGCCGTGAATCCTCTCGACATGCTTTCGGACAAGAACCTGCACGGAGAACTCGATGGTCTCGCTATCGGTTCTCGATGATCGCGAACGCAGGATCATCGACGAGCGTTTCGGCCTCAACGGTCGCAAGGCTCTGACTCTCGAAGAAGTCGGGCGCGAGTTCGGGGTCACCCGCGAGCGCATCCGCCAGCTTCAGAATTCGGCTCTAACGAAAATGCGCCGTGCCCTTCGCAAGAAGGAAAAGCCGCTTCCCAAGCCGGTGATCGGCGACTTCTGCGAAGCCTGATCCAACTGACTTCTGTTCATCGTGTGTGACCGCGGCGGGGCAACCCGCCGCGGTTTTCTTTTGATGCGGGGGGGAACCGTTAGACGGTTTGCCAAAATGCTTTTCCTTTATTTCGGATCAGCCGGTGACGGCGCCCCACAAACAAGGAGCGGCGAACTCCGATTCGCCGGAGCCCATGGGTCGTCGATCGAAAGCGGTTCACCTCGTGACATCGTCATTTCATGGTCTTAGGCGGATCGGAGTCCGCCTCTCCTTGGTGCTTCACGTTTCGGCAACTACTTTTGGCAAACGGTCTGATGACGATCGACTCTTCAATTCTTCCGCCACGCCGGCGTGCCGTTCTTGTTGCCACGGAGTTGCCTCAAGCCTGTCCCGTCGGAATTGATCACATAAATCTGATTCTTTTTGGCGATTCCCTGTTGGAGCGGACCCACCACCGGGTTGCTGTCCTGAATGGCGAGATCAAAGACGATCTGATTTCCATCGGGCGACCAGTCAACGGTGGTGATGTAGGTTCCGCGCGGAAAGCGGTGGAGCTCCGTGTCGGCACCGGTGTTGAGGTTCCGGATGCGTAGCGACTGGATGTCGGGATCGGGATTCAGCGAGGTGAGCAACGAGTGGGACTGGAACGAGCGCACATAGAGCAGCCCAACGCTGTTAGGTGAGAATTTGGGCTGGTAGTCATGCTCGGTCCAGAAGATTCCGGTCTGGATATTGGCATCGGCTCGCGGAAAGGTGACTTGGGTCGCACGGCCCCTTTGCACCGCCAGTTTCACCGGAGGCATCAGGAAGATCGCCGTGGTTTCGCCAGGACCACCTCCGCTCAGGAAGGGGGCGCTTGATTCGAGCGGAGCAGCCAGACGATTGCGGGTTGGTGACCAGTCGATCCCTTCTCCGCCGTGATGCCGGCCGTTCCTCGTCTTGTCCACGTGAACGAGAATGGGATTGGCGATCTTTGTTAGCGAGTGAATCTCCAGGACGGGGACCTCGACGACACCGCCTCCTCCTTCGCTGCCCGATCCACCGGTTTGGGTGATCGAAAAAATCGCCATCGACTTCCTGTTAGGGGAATAGGCCTTGTACTAAGGGAATGTGTAGCTGAAGGATTTGTTATCCGGATCAAGGATGTCGGTGAAATTCGTCAGCTTGCGGATCGTCCGGCCACCATCGACGACCGAAAACACATTCCACGAGTGGGTCGGGATCTTGCTTGGCTGGAATGCCGTCACCGCGAGTTGGGACCCGTCCTTCGACCATGTCGGAAACCCGACCTTGGAATAGGGGAAGTTGAGGGTCGTGTCTCCGGTTCCGTTAGGCCTCATCTGGTGAAGCTTCAGGCTGCCTTTGTTGCCCAGGCGGGTATAGGTGATTTGTCCTGGAGCCAGCCCGATTCCTGCCAGCAGGAGGGCGGCGGTTAGAACGCGGACTTTGGAACCTTGGCTGAATTTCATGGGGATTGGCGGGAGAGGGGGGCTTTTTCAATGAACCATCTGGAAAATTATCGGGTTCCGATTTTCTGTCGAGAAGGATCTGGAGTCGATGACTCCGGGAAAAGGCTAGGTCGGGTCGCCGGAAATCGCGTCCTCCAGCCTCAGTCGGGCAATGTGATGGATTTGCACCAGCGCTTCGGAGATTTCCATCTCCAACGAATGGTTGAGCCTGGATTCGAATGCATCCAGCACCCCTTGGCGGGTGGTCAAACGCGCGCAGATGATGAAGGGAAATCCGAATTTTTCGCGGTAGCTTTCGTTGTTCCTTGAGAAGAGTTCGTATTCCTGGTCGCTGAGCCGGTCCAATCCTAGGCCGGCTTGTTCGAGGGTGGATTCCTTGGTCAGGGCTCCGGCACGTGCGAGTTTGCCGGCAAGGTCGGGGTGGGCAAGGATCAGGGCGTGCTTTTCGGCGTCACTCGCCATGTCCACCGCGCGGCTCATGGCGTCGCGAAGCTCGGTGGAGGAGTCGAAAGGTCGTTGCCCGAGAATCCTCATTGGGACCCAATCAGAATGCTCGTAAATCCCGCCAAGGAGGTTTACGAAGTCCTCATCGGATGCGGCGTTCAACTGAGCGAGTGTGATCATTTCACCGGAGTTAGTTCGAAAATCCGGTAAATTTCAAGAATACCAATGGATTCATGGGAACAAATCACCGCGCTGAGAAGGGAAGGAATTCCTGCGGTCGTCGTGACCATCACTTCGGTGAGGGGCAGTGTTCCGGGGCAGGCGGGCGCCAAGGCTGTTGTCACCGCTGATGGTTTGATCTCCGGGAATCTGGGCGGTGGGAAGGTCGAGGCGAGGGCGATCGGGCATGCTGTCGAGATGATTCAATCAAGTGTTGGGTGTGATCACGTCACGTGGAATCTCCAGCGCGATGTCGGCATGACCTGTGGGGGCGTGATGTCATTTTTGTTCGAAAGCATCGCTTCAAGCGATCGTTGGCATTTGGTCGTCTTTGGAGCGGGTCACGTCTCGCAGGCTCTTGTTCCCGTCTTGTCCACAATGGCATGCCGGATCGAAGTGATCGACACCCGGCCGGATTGGCTGGATCGATTGGTGAAAAAAGACAACGTCACCACCCACCTAGTAAGATCTGCCGAGGAGGGGGTGGCGTGGGTTGAGCCGGGGTCTTTCGTGCTCTCGATCACCCAAGGTCATTCAAGCGACCGACCGGTCTTGCGCGACGTGCTCCGGAAGTTTCCGGCGATTCCGTTTCTCGGAGTCATTGGAAGTGCGTCCAAGAGGGCGGTGCTGATGAGGGAACTTCGGGAGGATGGAATTTCGGAAGAGCTTCTTGGTAAAATCGTCTGCCCCGTCGGTTTGCCGATCGGTGGCAATGATCCGGCGGAAATCGCCATCAGCATCGCGGCCCAATTGTTGGAGCGGAGAAAGTGACGTCAGCCCGATTTTCAGGCTTTCCCGGTTTTTTCACCGTCTTCGAAGACTCCGGTTGCCACTCCGGCGACCAGACCCGAGCCGAATCCCAACACGTGGCCCATGACATCGGTGTTGGTGGTGCCGCTTCCGCTGCCCAGCCAGCTCAGGAGGACGACGCCCGCGAACACGGGAGCCATGATCCTGGCCCATGGCAGGCGGGTGCGTTCGCGGAAAGTTTCCGACAACCCGATTCCGGTGAGGATTCCGAGCGCCGCGAACACCGCCGTGGATGCGCCGATGGATAGAAACTCTTCCGGATAGTGGATTCTGGCCGTCAGGATGTTGCCCGCAGTGCCGCAGGCAAGGATCAGGATCCATCCGCGCAAAGGGCCGATCGCCTTGGAAACAAGCGCTGCAAAGACCGCTCCACCCACGAGGTTTCCAACAAGGTGAGGCAGGTCGCCGTGCAGGAAGAGCGCCGTGAACGGACGCCACCATTCGCCTTTGGCAAATAAACCGACGCTGGATGACGCGGCGCGATCCACCAGTGAATCGTCCAGTTGTTGCTGCCGGAAAACCGCCATCAGGATCAGGATCCAGATTCCGCAAAATGGCCAGCCTGCGGAATAGTGGGACCAGTCGCGACCTTCGACCGGCTTTACCACGGGGACTGCGATTTCCTTCCCATAGGCGTCCAACTCATCAGTGATCCTTGGCGCGGGATTGACCTCCGCCTTCAAATCGAATTCGCCCGGAGTGGCGGCTTCCTCCACCTGGCAAGACTCGCCCATCGCGAGGATCACCAGGCCATGGTCATAGGCCTGTTCCAGCGATGGATAGTGTCCTACCTTGACCCACTCTTCGGTGGCATTTTCCTGCTCGATCTCGTTCATGGGCATGGATGAAATGCGACTCCGTGATTTCCGGAGCGCGATCCACCATTCACCCGCAATCCGATTCGTCAATTCGCGGTTCAGGAAACCGCCAGCAGGAACGCGCCGCGAATGCCGGCTTCCTGTCCCAGCGCGGGCGGAACCACATAACCCGGTGTCTCCGCAGGCGGGAAATAACCGGCAGCGATGTCCCGCAGTGTGGCGTTGATCTTGTCGTGGAGACCTGCCGCCTGTGAGACCCCGCCACCGACGATGACCCGGGAGGGCGAGACGATGGCGAGCAGCGAGAGGATGCCATGCGCGAGATACCAAGCCTCGGTGTCCCACGCGGGATGATCGGCGGCAAGTTCGGCGGCGGGTTTTCCCCACCTGGCATGAATGGCCGGACCGCTCGCGAGTCCCTCAAGGCAATCGTGATGAAACGGGCAAATCCCGGCAAAATCATCGCCGGGCATGCGCGGAACCTTCAGGTGGCCGAACTCGGGATGGACGGCGCCATGCACCAGCCGACCACCGGACAGAATTCCTCCTCCGATCCCCGTGCCGATGGTGATGTAAGCGACATCGTCCAGGCCAGTCGCCGCGCCGATTCTTGCCTCGGCCAGCGCCGCGGCGTTGACGTCGGTATCAAGGGTGAGCTTTGCCATCGGAAATGCCCGCGAGAGTTTCCCCGTCAGCGAAAATCCGGACCATCCGGGTTTCGGCGTCGCCAATACTTTTCCGAAATTTTCACGACCGGGAACGATGCCGATCGGGCCAAATGCCGCGATTCCGATGCTCGCGGGTCGGCCACGCTCTCGCAGCCAATCAATGGCGAATCCAAGCGTCTCATCCGGATCGGTCGTCGGAAACCTACACTCGTCAATGACTTCACCTTCCGGCGTTCCGATGCCGACCACCGTCTTGGTCCCGCCCAGTTCGATGCCGGTGATCATGGCGGAAATGATTCAAGCTTGTGCCGCCGCTTCGAGAGCCTCGCGGGTGATGCGGGTGATTTCCGACCACTTGCCATCGTTGACGAGCTGTTTGTCCACCATCCACGATCCGCCGATGGCGGCGACGATGGGCAGCTTGAGATACGCCGCGAGGTTTCCTGACGAAACTCCGCCGGTCGGGATGAAACGCAATCCGGTGTGACCGTAGGGTCCTGCCAAGGCCTTGAGCATGTTCACGCCGCCTGCCACCTCGGCCGGGAAAAACTTGAGAAGCTTGCAACCCAGTGCCATTGCTTGCTCGACGTCGCTCGGTGTCATCACCCCCGGAGAAAACTGCAGCCCGATCTCGCTGGCGGCGGAAATCGTCCGCGGGTTCAGTCCCGGAGCCAGCCCAAAGACCGCACCCGCGTCCTTCGCGCGCTTCACCTGGTCGGTATCTAGCAGAGTTCCTGCACCCAGCAGGATTTCAGGAAACCTCGCAGCGATCCGCTTGATGGATTCCTCCGCAGCGGCGGTGCGGAAGGTGATTTCCATGATGTCCAGGCCGCCGGCGAGCAACGCCTCGGCAAGGGGTTCGGCGGATTCGACCTTGTCCAGGACGACGACGGGGACGATGCGCTTGGCGAGAATACGGTCTAACATGGTGGCGGGAAATGGCGGTTTTTTGACGACGTTCGGTTCAAGCTGAACGATCATGGTTGGTCAAGCATCACCGAGATTTCACAATCGAACGGGGGAGTGGCTAAGCAAGGTGAGAGCAGGAAAATGGACTTTCAAACCCGCGTGTGCTGCTCAAAAATGGCAATTTCAAAGGATTTTGCCCTGAAGATTGACGCTTGGCATTCCGCATGCACAATCCCGCCGCCGGGCGGAAAAGCCGCATCGGTCTTTCCAATATACTGTCATGACCACCATCGCCATCAACGGTTTCGGCCGCATCGGCCGCCTCGTCTTCCGCGCCCTCGTCGAACAAGGCCTCCTCGGAACCACCTTCGACGTCGTCGCCGTCGGTGACATCGTTCCGGCCGACAACCTCGCTTACCTGCTGAAATACGACTCCACGCAGGGTCGCTTCGCCGGCACGGTTTCCTCCAAGAAGTCCTCCCCGACGCTGGAGGAAGACGACATGCTCGTGGTCAACGGCCACGAGATCAAGGTCGTCAGCGCCCGCAGCCCGGAAGACCTGCCATGGGAAGAAGCTCGGCGTGGAAGTCGTGATCGAGTCCACCGGCCTCTTCACCGAGGCCGAAAAGGCCAAGGGCCACATCACCGCCGGCGCCAAGAAGGTCATCATCTCCGCTCCGGCCAAGGGCGAGGACATCACCTTCGTCATCGGCGTCAATGACGAGCAAGTACGATCCCGCCAAGCACCACATCATCTCCAACGCGACCTGCACCACGAACTGCCTCGCGCCGATCGTCCACGTGCTGCTCAAGGAAGGCTTCGGCATCGAGGAAGGCCTGATGACCACCATCCACTCCTACACCGCCACCCAGAAGACGGTCGACGGTCCGTCCAAGAAGGACTGGAAGGGTGGCCGTTCCGCCGCCATCAACATCATCCCGTCCACCACCGGCGCCGCCAAGGCCGTCGCGCTCGTCTGCCCTGAAGTCGAAGGGCAAGCTCACCGGCATGTCGTTCCGCGTGCCGACCCCGACCGTCTCCGTCGTCGATCTCACCGTGAAGACCGTCAAGGAAACCTCCTCAAGGAGATCAAGCGCCGCGCTGAAGAAGGCCTCCGAGACCTACCTCAAGGGCATCCTCGCCTACACCGAGGACGAGGTGGTTTCCACCGACTTCATCCACGACAAGCAGCTCGTCGATCTTCGACGCCGGCTCCGGCATCGAGCTGAACTCCACCTTCTTCAAGCTGGTGAGCTGGTATGACAACGAGTGGGGCTACTCCAACCGCGTCATCGACCTCCTCACCGACGTCGTGAAAAAGGGAATCTGATTCCTCGTTGCTGACAATCTATCTGAAAACGGCAGTCCGCGAGGGCTGCCGTTTTTTGTAGGTACCAAGCGGTCCGCATCTCCTGCGGGAATGGATTCATCCGATGGACAAATCGCAGAGCGGAATGCATTCCGCCTGGCGATATCGCGGGGAGTGGAAACTGCTAGATTGCTAGAAATGCGTCGGGATCGAGGAAATCCTGGCCGTAAATGAGATGGTCGAGCAAGGGGACGCCGGTAAGATCCTCGACGACGCCCTTGTTGGTGATCATGGCGGTATCCATTTCATCCTCAAGCTGGTTGAGGATGATGCCGGCGCAGGTGAGGCCCTTGGCGCGAATGGCTTCCACGGTGAGGAGGATGTGGTTGAGCGCACCGAGCTTGTTTCCCGCGACGAGGACCACAGGCAGTTTCATTTCCGCGGCGAGGTCGGACATGCGGTAGCCGGGTGCCAGGGGGACTTCCCAGCCACCTGCGCCCTCGACGAGAACGGTGGTGTGTTTCGCCGCCAGATGGTGAAATCCAGCCAACAGCTCGGCGGGGTCGATGCTGCGGTTTTCCAACATGCAGGCGACGTAGGGCGCGACCGGGGTTTTGAGGAAAATGGGATTGATCTCGTCGAGTTCGAGGCCACCGGAGGCAATCGAAAGGGCGGTGGCGTCGTCCCGGTCCCCACAGGCGACGGGTTTGTAGCCAACCGCGTCCACGCCCTCGCGGCGGAGGGCTTCAAGGATCAGGCGGGTGACGTAGGTTTTTCCAACGGCGGTGTCCGTCCCGGTGATAAAGAAGCTCATCGGCAAGCCGTGCCCTGCCGGGGCGGCGGGGTCAAGAGGGACGGTGGACAAATTTCCCTTTTCCATAGGGATTCCCGGTTCATGCTGCGGCCAGATGACAGCAGATTTCCTGGTGATCGGTGCCGGCATAGCCGGCCTTTCCTTTGCGCTGCGAGCGGCGAAACATGGCTCGGTGATCGTGGTCACAAAGGGGGACGCGTTCGAATCGAACACCGCCTGGGCCCAAGGGGGAATCGCGTCGGTATTGTCAGAAAACCAGCGGGATCCGGGTGACTCCGTGGAATCGCACGTCGCGGATACGCTGGATGCCGGGGCCGGCCTTTGCAAGGAAGCCGCCGTCCGGACCATCGTCGGGGAGGGAAGTTCGGCCATCGAGGATCTGGTTCATTACGGGGTCTCGTTCGACAAGGAAGATGACCATTTCCTGCTCGGCAAGGAGGGCGGGCACTCGCACCGGCGCATCCTTCACGCCCGCGACACCACCGGTCGGGAAGTCGCCCGGGCGCTGATCGAGACGGCACGAAATACGCCGAACCTCACGTTGATCGAGAATCATTTTGTCATCGACCTGATCACCACCGCGAAACTCGGGGCCGCGGTGGACGACCGCGTGCTCGGGGCCTACGTGCTCGATACGAAAACCAGCGAGGTGAAGGTATTTCGCTCGGACCGTGTCATCCTCGCGGCGGGCGGGTGCGGAAAAGTCTATCTCTACACCACCAATCCGGACTCGGCGACGGGCGATGGCGTGGCACTCGGTTGGCGGGCCGGGGCTTCCATCGCGAACATGGAGTTCATCCAGTTTCATCCCACCTGTTTTTACAACCCGGGTGCCACCGGACCGGAAGCGCGTTCCTTCCTGGTGAGCGAGGCGGTGCGCGGTGAAGGCGGCATCCTGATCAACGCGAAGGGTGAGGATTTTACCAAAAAGATCGACCCTCGTGGTTCTCTTGCTCCTCGTGACATTGTGGCCCGCGCCATTGACCGCGAAATCAAGCGGACCGGAGCATCCTGCGTCTATCTGGACGTCACCCACAAGCCGGAGGGCTTCATGAAGGAGCGATTTCCACATATCTATCAGACCTTGCTGGCTTTCGGGCTCGACTGTGAGAAGCAACCGATTCCAGTGGTGCCTGCCGCGCACTATCAGTGCGGTGGCGTGCTGACGGACGTCAACGGCAAGACCACCATCCGCGGGCTTTTCGCCGTCGGCGAGGTGGGTTGCACCGGACTTCACGGAGCCAACCGCCTGGCATCCAACTCGCTGCTGGAGGGAAATGTCATCGCCCGCCGTGCACTGGCGGAAATCATGAAACATCATCCGCCCGGGAAGTTCGCGCCGGAAGCTCCGCCGATCCCGCCTTGGGAGCACGGTGACACCGCTGAGCCGGATGAACTGGTCGTCATCTATCACAACTGGGACGAGATCCGGCGGCTGATGTGGGACTATGTCTCCATCGTCCGCACCGACAACCGCCTGCGTCGCGCGACCGCACGGCTGCGGAACCTGAAAAAGGAGGTCCGCGAATTCTACTGGGGACATCGCGTCAATGCGGACATTCTTGAACTCCGCAACCTGGTCGCGGTGGCCGGATTGATCGTCGAATGCGCCACCCGTCGCAAGGAATCACGCGGGCTTCACTACACGCTGGATCATCCGAACACGGAAGAGCGGCTTTGCTCGGACACGGTGTTGAGGAAATTCTAACGTTCCGTGGCGTAATCGTTCCACCACTTCTCCGCCAGCTTCGCGTCCGGTTCTCCATCGGCGACGATCATCCGGTAACGCGAGATGTATTCCTTTCCCGGAAGGATCTCCATGTCTCCCAATTGCTGGGGTGCGAAGCAAAGGAACGGTTCCTCCGGATGGGCGCGGATGGGTTGTGGAAAGCGGAAATTTGCCGGGTGGGCGAGGAAAGTGATGCCACAGGTCTTTCCATCGACCTTGCCACCGACCCAGCACCATTTCTCACGCGAGGTGTTGACCTTGTTCCTGTCCTCAAGACCGGATGCCGATAGAAAACGGCAGTTCGCGGCACCGTTCCACGCTCCGTTGCCGCGGAAGCCGAATCCTCCGTAGCGGTATTCCGGCAGCTTGAGTGGCGAGATGGAGGCACATGTCTGGGTGGAGGTGAAATCGATGACGTAATTTCCATCTAACGGAAATGCGGTGATTTCCCATTTCTCCGTGATGGCCGCCTTGGGTGGCTTGGTAGCTAGATCGACGAAGCGGTGCCACGCGGTGAATCCCGCCTTGCCGTCCCTTTCCCAAACCTTGTCGAGCTTCACGAACTCGACGGTTCCCGTGCCTGCGCCCATGTTCCAGAAATCCGGCTGGCGGCCTTCGAACTCGGTCTTCGTCCATGGACTCCAGACGCCATGATGGTGCAGGTGATTCGCGGGATAATCGTCCGTGACGAGAGCTCCCGACGGAGTGTGGATGGAACGGATGTAACCGCCCCGCAAATAGATCTCCGGGATCTCCTCACGGGGAAGCTCGCCGGGCTCGGCTTGGTAGCGGAGGATTTCCTTGTCCCCGGAACGGATGACCACCTGCTTGCCCTCACGTTTTGCCGTCATTTCAGCAGCCGCCTGCGCCGAGGTAATGGCAAAGAGCGAGGCGGTCAGGGGGAGAAATCTCATTGTCCCCATACGATACGGTCGCGCTGATTGTTCAAGTCCGGGGTGATTGGTGTACAAGAGAAAAGCGCGAGCTGAGATATCCCCCCGGACCTCGCAACTCGCGCTTTCTTCAGAGCTTCCCGGCTTTGCCTGGCTCGGTTGACTTCCCCCCGGAGATCAATTGCGAACCTTGATTGGCGTGTCCTCTTTGCTCTGTGTTCCTTGTCGCCGAAGCGCCTCAGAACGAGATCAAATTACCTGAAAATCAGGAGAACGAAAGCATTTACAGGGGGCGAAACCGGCCATGTGGTCCCAAAAGCGGCCATAGCGGCTGAAATCGGGCCAGAGAATCGGCTGGAATGATGCCGGAGCAGAGGCGAACCTTTCGAAGCGATTCACTGTGTCCGATCTTTTTACCACTCCTGCGGCCTCGGCCGACAAACCGAACCCTGCCGAGCCGCTGGCCGCACGCATGCGCCCGCGCACTCTGGATGAGGTGGCCGGGCAGCAACATATCCTGGCGGAAGGGAAATTGCTGCGACGGGCGATCGAGTCGGATCGCTTCACGTCACTGATCTTCTACGGTCCGCCGGGGACGGGGAAAACCACGCTGGCCAGTGTGATCGCGAGGACGACGGGGTCGAGATTCGAGTCGCTGAACGGGGTGGAGTCGAATGTCGCCGAGATCCGCGCAAAGATCGACCAGGCCCGGACCTGGCGCGACTTGAGAGGGGAGACGACGATTCTTTTCATCGACGAGATTCATCGCTTCAACAAGGCCCAGCAGGACGTGCTGCTGCCACACATCGAGCGGGGCGTGGTTCGGTTCATCGGCGCGACGACGCACAATCCCTATTTCCATGTGAACTCGCCGCTCGTGTCGCGATCACAGATTTTCCAACTGGAGCCGGTGCCGGTGGAAGACGTGATCCGGGTGCTGGAACGCGCCCTAACGGAAGAAGGGCGCGGGCTGGGGGAATACCGGGTGATCGCCGAGCCGGAAGCGCTGCGACATCTCGCCGAGAAATCGGACGGGGATGTCAGGAAGGCTCTCAGCGCGCTGGAACTGGCGATTCTAACGACTCCTTCGGAGGACGGAAGTGTCAGGCTGGATCTGGCGGTGGCGGAGGAATCCATCCAGCGCAAGGCGGTCGTTTACGATGCCCACGGCGACGCGCACCACGACACGATTTCCGCCTTCATCAAGTCGATCCGTGGCTCCGATCCGGACGCCGCGCTCTATTGGTTGGCAAAAATGCTGCACGCCGGGGAGGACCCGCGATTCATCTCGCGGCGCCTGGTGATTTCCGCTTCCGAGGACATCGGGCTGGCGGACTCCAACGCGCTGCGGGTCGCGCTCGACGCGCATCACGCCTTCGAGTTCATCGGCATGCCGGAAGGTCGGATTCCGCTTGCCCACGCGACGGTCTATCTGGCGACGGCCCCGAAGTCGAACACGGCCTACGCCGCCCTCGGCAAGGCAATGGCCGATGTCGAGGAAGGCCGCACCCTCGCGGTGCCGGTCCATCTGAGGACGAACACCCGCAAGAAGATCGCCGCTGCCTCCGGAGAATCCGAGGAGGCGATGAAATACCTATACGCCCATGACTACGAGGGTGCCTACGTTCCCCAGGCGTATCTGCCGGAGGGCAAGATCTACTATCAGCCCGGTGAGCAGGGGATGGAAAAGCGGATCAAGGAACGTCTCGACTTCTGGCGGAGCACGATCTGAGTGTGGCGGTATTAGATTTTTTCACGAAATGGATTCCGACTGAGAACATGATCCCGATCGGCTACATGGCAAAGTACATCGAGGCGAAAACCGATTGGCTGAGAACCGATCAGGTGGTCGAGATAGTTTCGGTCCAGTCCTGCTTCTCTAAAGACTTCGCGGACTGGATTCATTTCTGGAGGCACAACGGGTACTGGTTTTTTGATTCTCCAGAGGTCATCATTGCGTTGGCAAGCGACCACGGCTTGGATTTGTCAACGGTTCGCTGGTTCTACTATGAGGCATACGAGAAGGAATTTAACGATGTAGAAGAAGTGTGGCAGGCTTTCGAACCACAAGAGAGCTTTGAAACCAAGGTGGTCCCGCCGATCGAAATCCCCGTTTGCTTGGATACGACGCTGTGTTCCCTGAGGTGGCCTGGCGGGAGTTCTGCGGAGTGCTCCTTGCTTTCCTGCAATCGCCTTGCGGAGAAAATAAGGGTTAATCGTGATTGTCTGCTAGAAACTTTTGAGGAGGCGATGAGTTTGATTGATGGAAAAGGTTTATCTAGGCACTGAACCAGGGCCGTTCCGGATCTTCGCCGTGCATGAGGTTCCCGCCCCGTGATCACATCCGAAACGCGAATCATGGAGCCGGAAACTTGATCCGACGAGAGATCCGCTCGTTATGACGATTCATTCATTGTTGAGAAGGTTAGCAAAGAGCGACCAGTTCCGGGGCCTCACTTCGCCAGCGCCTTGCTGATTTCCTCGGCCACCTGTTTCGCGATCTTGTCGTATCCTTCGGCGGTGAAATGAACGTCGCCATGGGCAACGGAAAGCTTTCCCGCGAAACTGGTGGTGACGGCATGGAGGTCGTCGATGGGAATGCCGTTCTTTTCCATGACACGCCTGGCGATGGCGTTGTATTTCAAGTCATCTCCCACAAAGCGGCCGATCTCGCCTTCGGGCACCGCGGACGTGTTGGCCCAGATCAATTTCGCACCGGTGGCTTTGAGGTGTTTCACGAGTTCCTCAAGGTTGTGTTCGTAGTCTTCAGGAGAGACGGAAAGTTTCCCCTTCACCTTGTCGCGGTTGCCCTGGGTCTTGGCGTCCGGATTCCGATAGCAGAGATCCCAAAGTCCCCAGTTGAAATGGATGACATCCCAGCGGGTTTTTCCTAACCAGGCATCGATCTTTTTCAGGCCGATGACGGTGTCTCCGCAGTTGTCGGGAGACTTGCCACCCGATGCCATGGGTCGAAAGACGTTTGCTTTGTTAGAGAGGAGTTTCCGCACCGATCTCGTGTATCCGATGGAAATGGAGTCGCCGAGGATCAGAACGTTGGGGAGCTTGGGATCCACCGGCACCGCCCAGCTTCCCTGCATGTCCTTCGGGGGAGTGTAGGGGGCGGTTTGGGCGATTGAAGTTGCAAGCAGGGTCAGCAGGACCACCGAGGTTTTAATGAGGATATTCACGCTCTTGAATTTGTTAGGCCGGATGCGGTTCGTGCAAGGAAACGCTACCAAGATTGGCTGAAGTTGTGGAACCCTAAATCCGAGCTCGGGTCGCAACCATGAATGACGCTTTTAGTTGCGGTAATTCCGCATAAAATATTTTCATCCTCGGGTGGATTGATCTGGGAATGCCGGAAACTTTGTCTAGTTTCACACAAACCCCCGAACCCATGATCAACGACATCTTTCAATTGCCAGATTCCCATCATCAGGCCCTGGATGAGATTCCTGAGCCTCGGAGGGTCCGGGTCATCCTGCTGGATCGTGACAATCTTCCCCTCGCCAGAGGAAGCGCGGTGATGCCGTTATTGCTCGGGGTGGGGGTGTTCTGGCCGGACTGCCCGATGCCATCGTCCGGAAAGTTATGCACCGCCAAATGCTTCACCCTTCCAAGTGGTGAAACCCTCAACCTGAGTGCCCTGACGCTCTGTGAGGGCGCTCCTCCCCGTTACGATTTCTGGGTCAATCGACCTTGAGCGGGCGAATGTTCAAGCCGCGCTTGCCGGTGCCTGGATCAGGAGGCAGTCCTCAAGGAAAGGCTGAAGGGTGTTGAGCAGTGCTGATCCCTGGGTCTTGAATTGTTCGCGGAACCGGTCCTCGATCCTGCGCAGGGCAAATTCCAGGTCGGCAAGGATGAGTTCGTTCGACTCGCCGCGGACGACGGCCAGCAGGATGACATAGCTGCCGGCACGCGAGATGGCGTTCCGCTGGTCCGGCAGTTCGAACGAGTCGCGAAGTTTTCCATCATCGTCCCGGACCTGCATGGCGAGTCGCTGGATGGTGCTGTTGACGCGTTTGGCGGATGAATGACGTGCCGGATCGCAACTCGCGAACGACACCATGGCGAGGGTGGCCTTATCCATTAGATACACTTCCTCGACCTGGAATCGGTGGGTTTTCTCGAAGACGATGTCCTCGTAGGTGCGGCTGGTGAAGAGTGCCTGAATGTGCCAGACGAAGCGGTCAAAGGCACCCGGAGAATGAAATGGTCTGGCGGCGGGGGAATACTCCGCAAGAGCCCTGCGGATGGTCGAACGCAACATGGGCTCGAGATAGGTGTCGATGCCGTTTTCCTTGGCATAAACCGCGCTGCGGACCGCCTGCTCAACAATCGGGCCAAAGGCCTCCTGAAGATCCGCATCCGTGAAATCCGGCTCATCGACGACCTTTACGGGAACAAAAGGCGTTCCTACGGGGACCTGTTGGACCGGAGGCGGGACAACTTGAGGTGGAAATCCGGAAGGGATCGCGTCCACGGGAACCGATCGCGCGGCGGCGCTTGGAAGCACCGTGAGAGGGGCGGGCCAGGAGGCCGGAAACGCGGTGGTGTTTTGAACCGCTTCACCCGGCCAAGTGGGCATCGGGGTGGGTGAGGGGAAAGGCGACGAAACCGGTGGTAGGACTGATAGAGAGGGAATCGGAGTCCACTTGGTTGAACTCGGGACCCTTTCGGTGAAGCCGCCGGTCGGGCTTGGCAGTGGGGATAACGCCGCGGTCATGAGTTTGTGGCGTTGGCGGGTGAACGAGGGGTGGGTGAGGCGCACTCGGCAAGCGCGCGGGCCGCGAGCGCGATGCGGTTGAAGCGCTCTTCGATGGAATCCCGGTCCACGGCCCGGCTCTCCAGTCGGGTGATCTGCGATTCGGTGCTTTCCCAGAGGGTGGCGACCTCGCTGCGGAGGGTGGACGCGAGACGCTGGTCCCTGTCGTTGAGATGGACTTGAAAGGAACTTTGCCAGTCGGACAGCCAGGTGCCGATTTTCCGCTCCAGGTTCGTGAGCATGGCAGGCTCAGGCTCGACCGACTTCAAACTGGCCACCTGCTGGATCTGGGCGGCAAGGCGTTGGGTTTCCTCTCGTTGTTGAGAAAGCCGCAATTCGGTCTGCTCGCGCGTGGTGTCCACAAGACGGTGGACATTCTCCTTGAGCGCCTCGATTTGCGCCTCGTTGGCGAACAGCCGGTCTTCGAAACGGGAATGGTTCGCAGGAGCGGAAATTCCTCCGGTCTCGATGCGGGCGACTCTTTGCTCAAGACGTTCGAGATGGCGGCCGACGATGATTTCGCGGATCCGCTCGACCGTTTGGGAAGGATTGAGGGGTGATGGGGTGGGTGACATTGCGCTCTCCGTAGGGGGAGTCCGTGATGGGGGAGATCACGAACACGGTTGAGTAAGGGTGCCGGGACACTTAACGGACATTTCCAGGCTTGTAAATAACATCGGTGACATTTCGCTTTTCACGATGATTTGCAGGTGCTTACAAAAATTCCACGAGCTCGTGGCGGGACTGCTGCGAAAAACCTGAATCCGTGGAAGACAGTTGGGGGGGAATGAGTTAAACAGTCCCTGATGTCTGAGGGCGACGAGGAAAAAAAGGAAGACCGTGACGCGGTTCTGGTGCAGGCGTATGCGAAAACCCGCAAGAGCCTGATCGCTCGGCTGGACAATTGGGAAGACCAACGGACTTGGGACGAATTTTACCAAACCTACTGGCGCTTGATCTACTCGGTGGCGATCAAGGCCGGACTCAGGCAGGACGAGGCCTTCGATTGCGTGCAGGAAACGATTCTTTCGATCGCCAAGCAGAGCAAGAAGAAGCTCTATGATCCCGAGCAAGGATCCTTCAAGACCTGGTTGATGAACATGACGCGGTGGCGGATCAACGACCAGTTCCGCAAGCGCAAGAAAGACACCGCGATGCTGGCGGGCGAATGGGAGAATGACCGCAAGACCGCGGTGATCGACCGCGTGGAGGATCCCAATGGCGATGTCCTGTCGCGACTTTGGAATGTGGAATGGAAAAAAAACGTGGCCGATGCCGCTCTCTCCCGTGTGAAGGCGCAGGTTTCACCCAAGCAGTATCAGATTTTCGATTGCTACGTGATCAAGCAGTGGGACGCGAAGCGCGTGCAGGATCAACTCAACGTCAGCATGGCACAGGTCTATTTGGCGAAGCACCGAGTGGGGGCCGTCCTCAAGCGGGAACTTGCCAAACTCGAAGACGAAGAAGATGGCGATTAAGATCCGGCCGAATCCAGTCATCCCCGACCACGAGGTCCTGAGGAAGATCGGTGGCGGTGCATACGGCGAGGTATGGCTTGCCCGCGGGGTGACCGGTGCGTTGCGGGCGGTGAAGGTGGTGTGGCGTGAGGATTTCGAGGATGCCAGGGGTTTCGAGCGCGAGTTCGAGGGGATTCTAAAGTTTGAGCCGATGTCCCGCGACCATCCGGCCCTGGTCAACATTCTCCACGTGGGGAGGAGTCCCGACGGTGTCTCGTTCTACTACTATGTGATGGAGGTCGGGGACGATGTCACGACCGGTCAGGACATCAATCCGGTGGAATACGAACCTCGCACGCTGCGGGCTGACAATCAGCAGGGAGCAGGGGTCCAATGGGATACCAATGTCTGCATCGACGTCGGACTTCGATTGGCGGAGGCACTCGACCATCTCCATGAGCGGGGGTTGGCGCATCGTGATGTGAAGCCTTCCAACGTCATTTTCGTCAATGGTCGGGCCAAGCTCGCCGACATCGGATTGGTGGCGACGCGTGGCCAGCGGACCTTCGTCGGCACCGAAGGATTCGTTCCGCCGGAAGGACCGGGTTCATCGCAAGCCGACGTCTATAGCCTTGGCAAGGTACTTTACGAAATTGCCACGGGGAAGGACCGGTTATCCTTTCCTGAACTTCCCGAGGTCATGCCCTCGGGAGCAGATCGCAAGCGCTGGCTCGAGCTCAACCGGATCATTTGCGACATCTGCGAGCCACGGATTTCAAAGCGGAAAATCTCCAGCGCCGCGCAACTGGCCGATGCCCTCCGCCGCATCCAGCGCGGCAAGCGTCGCCGACAGAGCGGGATCGCCGTCATGATGACCTCGGTGCTCCTCCTCGGATTCACGAGCTGGGCAGGATGGGAAATGGTGAAGGGGAGCGAATGGGTAAAGGCCCTTTTTCCTGAAGAGGAAATCGCCAAACCACAGACCGGAACACTTCGGGTGGTCAGTTCACCACCCGGTGCGGACGTGTATGATTCCCATGGCACTTTCTGTGGAGTTACCAGCAATGTTTATTATCCCGTCACGGTGGGTGATGAATATTCCCTTATCCTCAAGAAGCCCGGATACAGCAATTACAAGCTCGAGGGAAAGGTCCTGGCCCTGACCGACGCGCCCTTGTTCGCCGAGTTGGAAATTTACTCTCCTCCGCGTGTGGCCGAGCCATGGAAAGATCATCTTGGAAATATCTATCAACCCTTGGGCGATCAACATGTCAGCTCGGGATATGTCTCGATCGATGACTGGCAGAAGTTTGCCAAGGAGACGAAATTCAACAACAAGGCCGTCGAGTTTCTCAATTTCTCACAGAACGGAAAGCCCGTGAAGATCGTGCTCGCCAAGCCGGACGACATGAACCTGTTCTGCGAATGGCTGCGCGAGGGAGCCTACCCCGCCTACCTTCCGGACGACTACGAGGTCTTGCCTCAGGTCGAGTCCACATTCGAGAACAAGGGCCTCAGCGAACGCGCCAGAAATGAGTCGCTCAAGCCGTTCCACCTGCTGGTGAGGCCGATTCCTTTTGGGGAAATCACCATCCGGACGGAACCTTCCGGGGTTGAGGTTTATATCAACCAGGTATCCGCCG
The DNA here is from genome assembly GCA_963810445.1 of uncultured Verrucomicrobiae bacterium. Classification (GTDB taxonomy): domain Bacteria; phylum Verrucomicrobiota; class Verrucomicrobiia; order Verrucomicrobiales; family Akkermansiaceae; genus Luteolibacter. Next base: position 121,346 of record CAWENZ010000059.1, read on the forward strand.
GATCGACGGACGACACTCTAACCATTCCAAAGGTGAAGCCTGGAATTTGGCAAATCTATCTGGTGCGGGAGGGCTACAAGCCGTTGACCATCGACCTGAAGGTCAACGACGGGGAGAATGTCACGCGGGTGGTGACCATGGAGAAAAGTCTCGGTGTGGTGTTCGGAAAGGACTGGGAGAACGGGATCGGCATGAAGTTCGCTCCATTGGGGCAGGACCTGATGGTGTCAGTCTGGGAAACACGTGTTAGCGACTACGCACGTTTTGCGAAGGGGGCCGGCCATGCCCACGCTCCGCCGCCGGATTTCGAACAGACGCCGGATCATCCGGTGGTCAACGTCTCGCGGGAAGATGCCGAGGCATTTTGCCAGTGGCTGACGGAGAAGGAGCGCAAGGACGAACGCATTGCCCAGACCCACGTCTATCGGCTGCCGACCGATCTGGAGTGGAGCCAGATGATCGGTTTGCAGGATGAGGAGGGGATCAGTCCCAGTTGGCGACACGCGCGCAAGCAACAGATTTTCCCATGGGGCCTCAACTGGCTGCACGGGGATGCGGTTGTCGGAAATTTTGCCGACGAGTCGGCGGCCAGCGCCCCCGGGGTTTCGATCAACCGGACCATTGCGGGTTATGACGACGGCTTTGCACAAACCGCCCCGGTGGGATCCTTTCCGCCGAATTCCCTGGGCCTTTACGACCTCAGCGGCAACGTGCAGGAATGGGTGGAGGATGAATACTCGAAGCTCGGGAAGAACTTGCTGGGTGTCCTCCGTGGGGGCGGCTGGAGCAGCTATCAGGCCGAGGATCTTTATTCCGGATCGAGAAATCCGGTGCCTCCCACCTTCAAGGATGTCAGTTACGGATTTCGGGTCGTTCTTGCGAAGGTTCCGGCCGCAGCCGATTGACACACGTCCGGATCGCACACGAATCAAACTTCATCATGGTTGAAATCAAATTGAACTACGAAGGCGACCTGCATTGCAGCGCCACCCACATGCCTTCCGGTAACGTGCTCGTCACCGACGCTCCGCTCGACAACAACGGTCTCGGGCAGGCATTTTCACCCACGGACCTTGTGGCAACCGCTTTGGGAGCCTGCATGGCGACGGTCATCGGCATCGTTGCGAAGCGAAAGGATCTTGCCGTGGAAGGCATGGCGATCTCCGTTCGCAAGTACATGTCGGATGACACGCCCCGCAGGATCAAGCGCCTTGAGCTGGATCTCCAGATTCCCTTGCCAGCCTCACATCCTGATAGAAAGGTCCTGGAAAGCGCCGCCCAAGGATGCCCGGTCCATCACAGCATTCACCCGGACATCGACGTGGTCATGAACTGGACGTGGCAGGACGATTGATCCATCAATCATAAATTTGGGGGGCGCATCCGAGCGGTGTTGCTCGCGGTTCCTGTTGATGAAATTGGCGGGAATTTCAAAAAATGGATTGCCTATCGGGAGGATTGCGTTCACTTTTTCGGCGAAACCTCATAAAACAAGGTAATTAACTAAGGATTATGCTTCCCGAGCACGCCCCATTCAATTCCGACCAGCGAAAGACGCTGGAAACGCTCCTTTCCGGCCTCGATCCCGTCCAGCGCGGGTGGTTGAGTGGGTTTCTTGCTGCTTCGGGTGCGACCGCGCCAGTGGCCGCCGCGCCGGTTTCCGCTGGCAAGTTGTTGGTTCTTTACGGAACGGAGTCGGGAAATTCCGAAGTTCTTGCGGACCGCACGGTCAAGGACGCGAAGAAGCGCGGATTCCAGGCGGCCATGAAGAACATGTCCGACATCATTCCGGCGGATCTCACGAGGGCGACCAACCTGCTCGTCATCGTGTCCACCTGGGGTGACGGCGATGCTCCCGAAACGGCAGTTTCCTTTCACAAGGAATTCATGACCTCTGACCTGGCATTGAGCGGAGTGAAATACTCCGTGTGTGCGCTTGGCGACACGGCTTATGAAAAGTTTTGCCAGATCGGCAAGGACTTCGACGCACGCTTGGAAGCGCTGGGCGCGGTCCGGGTCGCGCCGCGTCAGGATTGCGATGTGGACTTTGAGGAGGGCTACACCAACTGGGTGGCGAGTGCGTTAACTGCACTGGCTCCGGCTTCGGTGGCACCTGCCGTTTCATTCGTCTCGCGAGCGGTCACACCTTCGGTCGAGTATGGAAAGAAGAATCCATTTCCTGCGGAAACCCTCGACTCGGTGATTCTCAATGGCGAAGGCACTGCGAAGGAGACGCTGCATCTTGAGTTCTCGTTGGCCGGTTCCGGGCTTTCCTACGAACCTGGCGACGCCCTCGCGGTGCTTCCGGTGAATGCGCCTGATGTCGTGAAGGCGGTGATCGAGGCCGCGAAGCTGACGGGAAATGAGGAGATCGAGGTCAAGAACGTCGGCCGCAAGCTGCTCGCCGACGCGCTCCGCGAGGACTACGACATCACCGCACTTTCACGCGCGGTTCTGACGAAATTGGCGGAGGCCACCGACTCGGCATCGCTTCGCGAGTTGCTCGCGGAGGATGCGAAGGAGCGTCTCAAGGAGTTCAATCACGGTCGGGAGATCGTCGATGCCATCCTCCAGTTCGCTCCTAACGGTCTATCCGCCGATGCCCTGGCCGGGATTTTTCGCAAACTTCCACCCCGGCTTTACTCCATTGCCTCCAGTCCGCTGGCACATGAGAACGAGGTGCATCTCACGGTGGCCGCGGTTCGTTACAACACCCACGGTCGTGAGCGGAAGGGCGTTTGCTCGACCTATCTGGCTGACCTCGTGAAGGCCGGCGATCCGGTCCAGATGTTCATCCAGCCCAACAAGAATTTCCGCCTCCCCGCCGATGGTGCCACTCCGGTGATCATGGTGGGTCCCGGCACCGGGGTCGCGCCCTTCCGCGCCTTCGTGGAACACCGCGCGGCACTCGGGAACACCGGCAAGAACTGGTTGTTCTTTGGCGACCAGCACTACACCTACGACTTCCTCTATCAGCTCGAGTGGCAGGATCACCTCAAGGAAGGGTCGCTCACCCGGCTCGATGTGGCATTTTCCCGTGACCAGCCGGAGAAGGTCTATGTCCAGGACCGCATGATCGAGCAGGCCAGGGAGCTCTATGCAGTGGCTTGAGGAGGGTGCCCATTTCTACGTTTGCGGCGATGCGAACCGCATGGCTCACGACGTTCACGAGGCCCTGATCTCCGTCGTCGAGAACCAGGCCGGAATCACCCGCGAGGCGGCCGAGGCCTACGTCGAGGATCTCAAGAAGACCAAGCGCTACCAGCGCGATGTGTACTGAACTTCAAACATCAAATTTCCACCATCATGAGCGAAAAGAAACTCGCCGTTAACGAAGGCATCAAGACCCGCAGCAACTATCTCCGCGGCACCATTGCCGAGGGGCTTGCCGACCTGTCCACCGGTTCCATGGTCGAGGATGACCAGCAGCTTCTGAAGTTCCACGGAACCTATCAGCAGGATGACCGCGACATCCGCGCGAACCGCCGCAAGCACAAGCTGGAGAAGGCCTATTCCTTCATGATCCGCATCCGCGTGCCCGGTGGCGTGGCCACTTCGAAGCAGTGGTTGGAGACCGATCGCCTCGCCACCCAGTTCGCGAACGGCACGATCAAGCTGACCACGCGCCAGGCCTTCCAGTTCCACGGGATCATCAAGACGAATCTCAAGCGCACCATCGCCGAGATCAACCAGGCCGCCATGGACACCATCGCCGCTTGCGGTGATGTGAACCGGAACGTGATGTGCAATCCGAATCCCTATCTATCGGAAATTCACGCGCAGGCGTTGAAGGCGGCGCAGGATATCTCCACCCATCTCACGCCCGCAGACCCGCGCCTATCATGAGATCTGGCTGGATGGTGAGAAGATCGAATCGACCGAGGAAGAGATCGAGCCGATCTACGGCAAGACCTACCTGCCGCGGAAGTTCAAGATCACCATCGCGGTGCCGCCGTCGCAACGATGTGGACATCTACGCGAACTGCCTATCGTTCATCGCCATCGTCGAGGGCGGAAAACTCGTCGGCTACAATGTCGCCGTCGGTGGCGGCATGGGTTCGACGCACGGAAACGAGGCGACTTATCCGCGGATTGCCGATGTCATCGGCGTTCTGCACTCCGGAGCAGGTGGTGGATGTCGCGGAAAAGGTCGTGCTCGTGCAGCGGGACTTCGGCGACCGCACCGATCGCAAGCACTCGCGTTTCAAATACACGGTGGACGATCACGGGCCGGACTGGATCCTCGCGAAGCTCAATGAATACCTTGGCTACGAACTCGGCCCAGTTCGGGATTTCAAGTTCGAGGACAACGGCGACCGCTACGGCTGGGTCGAGGATGCCAATGGGAACTCCCACCTCACGCTCTACATCGCCGGTGGTCGCGTGCTCGACACTCCCGCCTATCCGATGCGCACCGGCCTTCGCGAGATCGCGAGAATTCACGACGGCGACTTCCGCCTGACCGCGAACCAGAATCTCATCATCGCCAACGTGTCGCCCGCGAAACGTCCGGAGATCGACAAGCTGTTGGAGGAATACGGCATCAAGGACAGCCATTTGAAAAGCGCGCTGCGTTTGAATGCGCTCGCCTGCGTGGCCTTGCCCACCTGCGGTCTCGCCCTCGCGGAAGCGGAACGTTTCCTGCCCGATCTGATCACCGAGCTTGAGGAATCCCTTGAGGAAAATGGCCTGCGCCACGACGCCATCACCATCCGGATGACGGGTTGCCCTAACGGATGCGCCCGCCCATTCATCGCGGAGATCGGATTCGTCGGACGCGGTCCCGACCGCTACAACGTCTATCTCGGCGGCGGACATGCTGGCCAGCGATTGTCGAAACTCTATCGGGAGGATATTCCTTCCGCGGAGATCAAGCCCCTGCTCGCGCCGATTTTCGGCCGCTACGCAAAGGAACGGAACGACGGTGAACGCTTCGGGGATTTCTGTATCCGTGCCGGCTACGTGGTCGCCACGGTCCAAGGGGGAGACTTCCACAAGAACATCAAGCCCGAGGCTCTCGCTCCTGTCTAACATTGATTTACCCGCGTTCCGTCATGGAAGCACTCAAATTTGAAATTCCAGCCGCGTCTTCTCCGGATATCAATGCGGAGGAACTCTCGGCGGCCCTTGCTCCCTTGCGTGCGGGGGAGCGTCTCCGCTTGCTCCACGAGCAACTGGGCGACCGGCTTGTCGCGTCCACCAGCTTCGGCCTCCAGGCGGCGGTCATGCTGCACCTGATCCAGCAAAACGCTCCGAAGATCCCCGTGGTCTTCATCGACACCGGTTTCCTGTTTCCCGAAACCTATCAGTATGCGGAGGAGCTGGGTTCCATGCTCAACATCGATCTCCGGATCTATCAACCCGCAGTCTCCGCCGCCCGCATGCAGGCGCTCTGGGGGAATCTTTGGGAAGACGGGAAGGACAACGCCGATCGCTACGGCCTGATCACGAAAGTCGAGCCCATGAACCGCGCCCTGCGCGAGACCGGCGCCGATGTCTGGCTCAGCGGCCTCCGCCGCTCGCAATCGAGCACCCGCGTGGACAGACCCTTCGTCGAGCAGCAGAAGAAGACGGTGAAGGTCTATCCGATCCTCGATTGGGCGGACGCGCAGGTGGATCTTTATTTCCATCAACACGGACTGCCGCGGCACCCGTTGGCGGAGAAGGGCTACGTCACCATGGGGGACTGGCACAGCACCCGGCCTGTTGAGAACGGCAATGTCGAGGCGACGCGCTTCAACGGTGAGAAGTTCGAGTGCGGCTTGCACCTTGACTCCGGCGCTCCCGATTTCCAAATTTGAATAGAAGATCTTCCGATATCCATTGAACCCACGACCACCACTATCATGAACATCGCTGAAAACATGGTTGCCACCGTTGGCAACACCCCGCTCATCCGCCTGAACCACGTCACCAAGGGGCTTGATGCCGAAATCTGCGTGAAGGCGGAGTTTTTCAACCCGCTCTTCAGCGTGAAGGACCGCATCGGCAAGGCGATGATCGAGGCCGCGGAGAAGGACGGCTCGCTCAAGCCGGGCGGACTCATCATCGAACCGACCTCGGGAAATACCGGGATCGCTCTGGCCTTCATCGCCCGCTCGAAGGGCTACCGCTGCATTCTGACCATGCCGGAGAGCATGTCGATCGAGCGTCGCGTGCTGCTCCGCTTGCTCGGTGCGGAAATCGTCCTGACGCCCCGCGCCCGCGGCATGAATGGAGCCATCGCGATGGCGAAGAAACTCATCGAGGAGAATCCCGGGTCCTTCGGTCCGGGCCAGTTTGACAATCCCGCGAATCCACAGGTTCACCGCGAGACAACCGCCGAGGAAATCTGGCGCGACACGGATGGGCAGATCGACGCGTTTGTCGCCGGAGTCGGCACGGGTGGCACCTTGACCGGAGTCGGCGAGGTCCTGAAATCGCGCAAGGAAGGGGTGAAGATTTTCGCCGTGGAACCTGCCGCGAGTCCGGTCATTTCCGGCGGTGCGCCCGGCCCGCACATGATCCAGGGGATCGGGGCCGGATTCATTCCGAAGAATCTCAATGTCGACGGTCATCGACGAAACCATCCTCGTGTCCAACGAGGACGCCATCGCCACCGCCCAGGCATTGGCACAGGAAGAAGGCCTGCCCGCCGGAATTTCCACGGGAGCGAATGTCTGGTCCGCCATGCAGGTGGCCAAGCGCCCGGAGTTCAAGGGCAAGCGGATTGTCACGATCGGATGTTCCTCGACCGAGCGCTATCTTTCGACGGCTCTGGCCGAGAAAGTGCGCGAGGAAGTCACCAATCTTCCGGTGCACGAGATCTGAGTTCGTCGGTTTTTTCGGGCGCGGCAAAGCTTGCACGGTCGGACTGGAAAATCGCAGGCTAACCGCGTGCCCGAGACGATGGAAAGTGCCCGCCGCTGGAGCGGCTACGTTTGCCCGGATTGCCGGTTCGTTTTCCGCGTGCCGCGTGATCACGACGGGCGTGGCATCGTGTGTCCGAGTTGCAGGCGGATGCTGAAGATTCCGAGCGCCGTGGATGTCCCGCCACCCCTGATGGCGCCGTTGAGGCGCACCTCCCGCAAAGAACCGGAGCCCGAGCCCGCGCCTGGAAAGGCGGGCAAGCGCAAACGTGTGAGGAAAAAGGGAGAAAACCATACTTGGGAGACCTCCACTGAATCTTCAGGAAGCCGGCGTGGGCAGGGACGACAGATGAGGATTTGGCTGATCGGCGGAACGGCATTGCTGGGACTCGTGGTAGCCGGGATCGTGATCGCGATGAACCAGGGCACCAAGCCATCGGACAGCGGACTTCCGATCAATCCCACAATTGGCGACGAAGGTTTTCCGACGGTGGAGTCCCCGCCGCAGGTTCCCGGGGTTCGTGGTGACGCCGCGATTCTGGCAGAAGCGGAGCCCCTGGCCCGCAAGTTTCTCGATGCGACCACGGTTGATGAGATCCTGCAGTTGGTCAGGAATCCGGAGGAAGCCGGGCCGCGGATTCGCAAGTTCTATCCGGACGGGAGGATCAAGGCGGCAGGTCTTTCACAGTTTGCTCCCGATGGGGCGGTGACATCTGTTGCAGGCCTGAAGGCCATCACGGTTCTAACGGGGGATTTCGAGACCCGGTCGCTGGTGTTCACCAACACTCCGGGCGGGATGAAAATCGACTGGGAGAGTTGGGTGGGTTGGTCGGAAATGTCATGGGAGGATTTTCTATCAAGCAAGCCCGCTGAAGGTCATGTCTTCAGGGTGATCCTGAGTGCGGTCGATTACTACAATTTCGACTTCAACGACGATTTGAAATGGCAGTCCTACCGGTTGGAGAATCCCGACCAATCGCACTCGATCTACGGCTATACGGAGAAGAGCACGGTGCTCGACACTCGTGTGCGCCCGAATGTTGACACGAAATTCGTCCACCTCATGTTGTCACTGAAATTTCCTGAAAACGCTCGGTCGGAAGATCAGGTGGAGATCGAGCGCTTCGTCAATGATAGCTGGGTTGAGGAGGAAGCCGGCGAAATGATTCCAAGCACCTACGACAAGGCCCAGGAACTCAACCTCGATCCGATGGTTTACGGGACCTTCGCGGAAATCGGCGCGGGCCAGGAAACCGCGAATTGCTTTTTCCGGGCATCCGGGACTGCCGGTCTCGTGGCGAAAACCATCTCCGCTTACGACATGACGATGAGCGATGCCATCTACGGCCAATCGGTCCGTTATGTCTCAGCCAAGCGTCTGGCAGCGATGATCGACCATGAGTATGGCATCCTGCTGGAACGGTTAGGCCCGAAGCGCGGAGGCGATACCACCTTCTTCTCCTTTTGCAACACGGTGCGCGCACGCGGTTGGAACGATACCGGCGAGTGCCACGGTTGGTTGGGTGTCCGTTTCCAGATGAAACCCGGAGATCCGCCTTCGGACATCATTCTTCATGTCAGGCTGCTGGACGCACGGTCCATCGACCAGATGGAGGCCTTGGGCACCATCGGGGTGAATCTGATTTATGCCGCCTTCCGGCATCGCGGACATTTGAAGCAGTTCGTCGAGTCGCTGGTGGACAATCTGGCGGTCGGCAGGGTGGAGGTCGATCTGCTGAAGTTCACCGGGAATGGTTACGACTTTTTCGACAACCGGCTCTGTGCCCTGCAACTGGTGGAAAGCGGTCTAACGGAAGCGACGATGTTCCTTCCCAGTGGCGAGGTGGTGCAGCCGGCGGAGGCGCTCTATCATCGGCCCGTCCTGCTTCTCCGCGGGAGTTTCGATCCGGTGATGAACATCCATCTCATGATGCTGGAGCGGGCGAGGGATGGATTTGTCAGGCCGTTGCCGGAAGAGGAACGTGTCTCGGCCATCGAGTTGTGCGAGATCTCCATGCACAACCTGTTGCGCGGCCGGGGTGTGGACCCGGTCGATTTCCTGGATCGGGCGGATGCGCTCCAATCGCTGGGCAAGACCGTGTTGTTGTCCAGTTGCGCCGAGTTCCACCGGATCGCGGCATTTCTCCATCGTTACACGAACAAGCCCGTCGGGATCATCCTGAGCATCGGGTTGCTCAACGAGTTGTTCAAACCAAAGTGGTCCGACAACCTTGCGGGTGGATTGTTGGAGTCCTTCGGTCGTCTCTTCAAGAACGGGGTTACCTTGCAGGTGTTTCCGTGGAAAAATCGCAAGAGCGGCGAACTCGTGACGGCGGAAACTTTTCGCGCGCCGGAAGACAGCGTGCATCTTTACCGGCATTTTATCGCCAACGCCAAGATCGTCGGGATTCCTTGTGTCGATGACGAACTTCTCGCCTACACAGGTCGTGACGTTTGCCGGATGATCACCGACGGAGACGAGAGGTGGAAGGGACTGGTGCCGGAAGTGGCATGGACCATGGCAAAGCGCCACGCGAAGCTCAGGCTGTCCTGATTCGTTAGAGGCTGTCTGAAAAATGGCAGGGACCGCTCTCCGCAACGGTCCAGCGAATGCGAGGTGGATGAATCTGTTCATGAAATGCGTGGAAAGCCCTTCATGATCGGCAATTCGCCTCCCATTCTCGCGGACCGCCCGGAGGTCGATCCCTGCCTTCGGCTATTTTTCAGACAGCCTCTTAGGAATTCTTACTCCTCATCCTCGGGCTGCCCGCGCATGTGCGAAGGAGTCTTGAGCAAGTCGAAGTCGGATCCGCAATACATGCAACGGAACGTTTGTGTGGCAATGATGGCGAGCGTGGCGGAGACGCCGTGATTCAAAGGAAGGATACGCGTCGCCTTCGTATGGACGTGGGCACCGGAATTGATCAGCGGGGTTCCCTTGCACAACGGGCAATACGCCGCACGACGTTTGAAAAAGGCGATCAGCCAGGTGACGGCACTGAAGGAAAGTCCGCCGATGATGACATGGCTGGCGAGCTGACTTGGAGTGATGAGAAAAAGAATGAAAGCGGTCAACGTCGCCACAATTCCCAGATAATGTAGGCCTGAGAAGAACACCGCCACATTGAAGGGACGGCTGGACGGCAGCGAGCGTGCCCGCAGAACCCGTGATCTCGCCGGTGCGGGGGCCTTCGTTTCCGGGGATAAACGGTCCATTTCGAGGGGAAAATCCGGAAAATGGAGTTAGTTTGCAAGTCTTGAATTCCAGTGAATCAGGGATACTTCATCTCGCTGGGATGGAGTGAGGGCCTCGAGACTTCAAGAATCGCGAATTCGGTTGGCGCGGACAGGTTCCAAATCACGGGGATTTGACAAAAAAGGAGCCATGGATTTTGTCCATGACTCCTTACTGATAGAACTACCGGGTGAATCGTTTATTCACCGTCTCCGGAGTCCTCTTCCTCCTGAGGCGGAATGGAAATCGGAGGAGTAACCGCTTCGATGGGCGGCGTGGTGGCGGTGACCGGAGGCCTGGCCAACATGCCTCCGGGGAATTTCTGCACCGAGGCATCAGTGGTCGCAGGTGGTTCCGCCGGTTTGGCGATCATGGCGGCCTTGTCTTTCAGAAGCGCATCGACCGTTGACTTGCTGACCTCGAAAGTGATTCCGGCAAAAGCCTTTTCCTTCTCCAGTTTCTCGGTGAGGGACTTCAATCGGTCGGTGAAGGCGGTATCCTTGGTCTTCGCGTCTTCCGGCTTTTCACCCTCCTCCTTCTTGCGCTCCTTGGGAAGCTCGGCGGCGACGTCAACGGTCATCAGGAAATTGTCGGTGGCAGCGGGTGGTTCGCCGGCGGCAGATGGAGCGGGGGATTCATCGGCTTTTGCAGGTGTAAGGCTGATCGTGTAAGTGAAGCCTTCGAAGGTCTCGATGGTGACTGTCCGCTTCTGGTCTTGCTGTGCAAGGCCGGCAATCTTGTCAGGTGGAATGACATCCTCGAAGCGTGCATAGGAAAGAATGCTCTTGAGAGCGCTGGCTGAGGAAGTGTCCAACACCTCGGTGGCGGCGGCTCCGTCGAACTTGAACTCAGCTTCCTCACCGTCCCTGATGACTTTCCATGCGCTCTCAGGCTTGCCCGGCAGCGTCACCGAAATGGCTTTGACCTTCTCCGGACTGATGAACCCGTCAGCCAACCAATGCTTGGGATCGGCATTTACCGATGGGAACATTTCGCTCACCGAGTAGAATCCGGACTCGTCGGCATGGTTTCTAACATAACGGCCGACCGCGCCGCCACCCATCATGGGGGACTGGTCATTGCTGGAGATGTTCTTGCCGAGAGAAACCTTGGCGATTTCCTTGCCGGTCGCGTCCTTGAAGGTGGCGGTGATTCCACGCTCTTCGGGCTTCTCGGAGGACTCATCCATGCCAAAGCGTGGAGCAAAGGATGGTCCGGCTTCCGTTCCCATCGTGACCTTGAGGTCGCCGAGCGTGCGGAGGAAGTCGAAGACATAGTTGCTGTTGGCTGGATAACCGTTGCGGTCCGAAACGACCCATTTGCCGTCCTTTTTCGCTAGATTGACGGCATTCTTGGCTCCTTGGATCTCGATTCCCGCAGTGTCGTTGGCGGGAAAGGATTCAAACAGAAGTTTTCCGGGGGCGCGCTTCGTCGCGCTGTGGTTGGTGTCGCTCTGGTTGAGCTTCACGATGGTCACGATCACGCCCAGAATGATGGCGATGACCCAGAGGATGATAACCTGGCGTTTGTTCATTTCTTGAGGAAGTTGAGATTGAAGGTTGTTGGTAACGAGAACGTGAAGTGCGAATCACCGGATTGTCCGGGAGTTCACGCTTCACATGCTATCTGGCGCGGGTTGATGAGCGGCGCTTGATGAACAAGCCGAGGCCGATCAGGACGACGAGGGTTGGCATGGCGGCCACGTTGAGCAGGGTGATGTTGCCCGCGAGCTTGTCCTTCTTCCGGCGGAGCTCCTTCTGCTGCTCGCGGATGAGTTTGGAATATTTGACGGCCTCCTTGCGCAGGTTCTTGATCTCCTCCTCCTGTGCCGGAGAAAGGTAGGGGCCGGATCCGCGGCTGCGTTCCGCCTGGAGGGCGTTCAGCTTCTCATTGGTTTCCTTTTCCTTGGCCTCGTATTCGTCCTGCTTGGCACCGGCGGTCTTGATAAACTCATCCTCCATTTGTTTGATCACGGTAAACGGCCTGCTTACCGCGGCGCGCGAACGGGAACCGATCAGGTGCTTGGAGCCAACCGCCTGGTCGAGAATGTTGAGGAGCATGGTGGCGTTGCCGTTGATCAACGATGCCATCTGGGTACCGCCGAAATTCTGGACGTTGTAGGCGAAGCGGTCATAGAAGGCATCCACGTCGGCGATGAGGAAGACATTTCCCGGGGATACGGACTGTTTCAGATATTCCGGTTTTGGAGTCTCTTTTTCCTTATCCTTGTCCTTGTCGTCGGTGGCAGGCTCGTCGGCAGGCTTGGGCTTGCCGTCAGGAAAGGCGGTCTTGAAGTTTCCTGACAGATAGGTCACGAGGTCATAGGCGGTGCCATTCGATTTGAGGGTCCGAGACAGAGTCGGATCGAGGCGGGCGGCCTTCTGGGCGTCTACGAATCCAGCCTTTGAGGTCGATTTGACCAGTGAGGTCGCGGTTACTCCATCGACTCCCTTGATCGTGAACGCACCTGGCAGGAATAGGGTGATCGATCCGAGGTCCTTGGTGATGACGTTGTCCTTTTCGGGCATGTTGTCTTTGCCGAGGGAGGGTACCGCGAGACCGAGGCGATCACCGCCGAGAGTGGTGGCGAGTGCCGGATCAGCGAGCACTTCGCTGGATTCAAAGGAAACGCCCCAGGCCGAAAGCAAGGTGGGCAGGGTGGATGTCAACGCAGGCGGCTCCTGCTGGCCCATCATCGGGTTCGGTTGCGGAGCGGTCATCTGGGCCGCCACTGAAAAGGCATCAAGACAGGCAACCACCGTGCCTCCATTGAGCAGGTACTGATCGATCCCGAACTCGGTCTCCTTGTTGATGCCGGCTGGATGGAGCAGCAGCAGCACCTTGATTTCCTTGGGATCGATGGTGGCCGCTTCCATGGAGACATCCACCACGTCGAAGGACTGTTTGAGCTGCTGATAGATGACCCAGCCCGGTGTCGGCTGTTGGCCGGGCATCATCGCTGGTGCCCCTTTCAGGTCGAGAGCGGTCATGATGCCGATCTTCGGTTTGGTCGGCGTGCTGACGTCGGCGATGGCCTTCGAAATCTGATACTCAAGCATCGTCTCGGCGCGCGGGTCGATGAAGGGAATCACGCTTTTCTTATCCACGCAGGAAATGGCGAGACCGAAGAACAAGTTTTGATCGTCCATCCGCTGGCCATTGATTCCATCGAGATTGGCGGAATCCTCGGCATCGGTGTCGGGCTCGGGATCGAGGTTCTCGATGCGGAGCTTGCCCTTGGAAATGGATGCATATTCCTTCAGCAGGTCATCGACACGGCGCATGTGGAGCTTGAGCTCTTCTGGCGTGTAGTCGGTATTGCGGGAAGCGTAGTATCGGATGACGACGGGCGTATCGAGCTCGGTAAGAATCGCGCGGGTGCCTGCTGAGAGGGTGTGGACCTTGTTTTCGGTGAAGTCCGCGCCGCGGTTGCCGAGCGGGGTCATGGAGACGAGCCAGTTCGCAAGCAGGGCGATGGCGACGAGCGCGGCAACGCCGAAGGCCGCACGGGTGACCGGATGGGTGGTTTTCATGAGAGAATTTGAAATGGAATGGTGAAATGGTTCACGCGCGCTTCGAAGAAAGAATCGCGCTGGTGCCGAGGAGGCAGACGAAGATGATGGAGCCGAACCAGATGAAGTCCTTCAACCGGAAGAGGCCGCTGTTAGGCGAGCTGAAGTGATCCCACACGCCGAAGGCGACGATGCCATCAAGCACGCCGGGCGAGACGACCTTCGCCAGTTCGCGGGTGACCGGATCATAGCCGCAGAGCAGCAGTAGCACGCAGACGGAGACGGAGACGATCAGGCAGACCACCTGGTCGCGGGTGCAGGCTGACACCAGCATGGTGATGGCGAGGAACGTGCAGCAGACGAAGAAGCTTCCGATGTAGCCGGAGAGGATCGCTCCGTTGTCGGGATTTCCCAGATAGTTCACCGTGATGACGATAGGGAAGGTCAGTGCCAGCGCGACCAGCCAGACAGTAGCGGCCGCGAGGAACTTCCCGATGATCGCGCTCCATGTGGTAACAGGGAAAGTTCCCAACAGCTCGATGGTCCCGGTGCGTTGCTCGTCGGCCCAAAGCTTCATGCCAACGGCCGGAGCCAACAGCATGTAGATCCACGGATGCCAGAACAGGAAGGTCCATTCCAGCGAGGAATCGCCGACCCGCATGAACTCACCGAAGGTGAAGGTGAAGCCAAGCGAGAAGAGCAGGAAGATGACGATGATGGCGTATGCGGTGGGCTGCGAGAAGTAGCTCGAAAGCTCACGCTTGTAGATGGTGCAGGAAGACATGGAAGAACGTTTTCTAGGTTTGGGTGGTTCAGGCCGCTGCTTCGGTGTCACGCGAGGTGACCTTGCGGAACAGGTCGGTTAGGGAGCCGGTGCCGGATTGTTCCAACAGCTCGGCGGGGGTGCCGTCGGCAACGATTTTTCCACGATCCACGATGACCGCGCGGGTGCATGCCGCCTCGACCTCCTCGAGGATGTGCGTGGAAAAGAGAATGGCCTTGGATTTGCCGAGCCGCTTGATGAGCTGGCGAACCTCGAACTTCTGATTGGGATCCAGACCGTCGGTGGGCTCGTCGAGAATCAGCACTTCGGGGTCATGGAGCAAGGCCTGCGCGAGACAGGTACGGTGGCGGTAGCCTTTCGAAAGCGTGTCGATCGATTGTTTCGCGACGCTGCCGAGAAAGCATGTCTCGATGGCGCGTTCCACGGCTTCGTTGCGCTCGGGTCCGGCGAGTCCGCGAATCGAGGCACAGAACCTGAGGAAACCGATAACGGTCATGTCGTTGTAGAGCGGTGCGGACTCGGGAAGGTAGCCGATTTTTGTCTTCGCCAGGCTCGGATTGTCCACAATGGAGGTTCCGCAAACCTTCGCATCACCGTGGGTCGGGGGGATGAACCCGGTGATCATGCGCATGGTGGTGGATTTGCCTGCGCCGTTAGGTCCTAGGAAACCGAGGACTTCTCCTTTTGCCACCTTGAACGACAGATTGTCCACGGCGAGTTTGGTTCCGAATTGTTTGGTCAGGGATTCGACTTCGATCATGGGATGATTTGGATTTGGCTCGGGGTTTCCCGCGGGAAGCGGAGCTGCGAGGGATTTTTGTTCGGAAACTTGGGATTTTTTCAAGCCAATACCTGCTCGCGGACCGAGGTATCTGTCTTGCATCGGGGCATGGCAAGTGTATGGCTCCGGTTGACATGGCCAACATTCATCTTCCCGAGCGCTGCGGCGTGATGCTTTTGCCGGACTGTACCCTGTTTCCTCATGGTGGCTTGCCGCTTTTCATCTTCGAGACGCGTTACCGGAAGATGCTGGAGGAAGCCCTCGAGGGAGACTGTTTTTTTGCGGTCGCCCGTTTGTTAGGAGAGGAGACGGAAGATCCTGCGACGTGTGTTGCCAAGGTTGGGACCATCGGTCTCGTGAGGGCATCCCGTGAGCAGGAGGATGGGACGTCGCAGCTTCTGATCCACGGGGTGATGAGGGTGCGTTTCACCGAGTGGCATGACGATCGGGATTATCCATTTGCCAGCATCGAGCCTGTCGTGTCGATCTTCACGCCTGAAGAGCAGGCTGAGGCTGCCGTGAAAACCCTGCGCGGTTCAGTCGAGGATGCGGTGCGTCATTTGCCCGAGGAGGTGCAGAACGGGGTGTTCTCCCTGCTTGACCGTGCGGACGATCCGGCGCTGATGACGGATATCATTTGCCAGCAATTCATCCACGAGGCGGATTTGAGGCAGCGCCTTTTGGAAATGGAGAGCGTCGGTGACCGGATCCCGGTGATCTGTGAATTCCTGAGGCTCGCGAGTGCGGGAGCCAGCGATTAAGCTCGGGATTTGCGATCAAGAAGCATGTTTGCCCAGACAAAAAGCGCGAACGTCACGACCGCGAAAAACGGGACTTGCCAGCGGAATGCCGCTAGCAGGGCCGCGTCAGGTGCTTTTGCTGGAAAGCTGGCAAGCAATCTAGAGAAGCCGAGGCTGAACAGCCCGTAGCCGAGATTGAACGCGAGCCCTTTCACCGAAAGCACGGTGGCCCGCCGCGATGAATCCGCCTCGCGATGAAGCGACCTGCTTACCGTGAATCCGAGATATCCCAGTGTCGTCATCAGCAACATCGCCGGGGCCAGTCCGAACCAGGGCCAGGCCGGAATGAGAGCGGCCAAGCCAAGCAAGGAAAATGCCGCGGCAATCCCCAGGTTGGCGATCGTGCTGAATCTCGAGTTCAGCCGCTTTGCAATGACAGGGACAAACCATCCCAGCAAGCCGATGCTCGCACCAATGAATCCGAAGGTCCATTCGGGCAGTTCGATGAGCCGGTAATAACTGCTGGTGATGGTGGCGAAATTTCTAACTACCGAGTCGATGGTTAGCCCGATGACGACGATCACCAGGGTTTTCGGATTGGTGAAAACCCAGCGTGCCGTTTTCAACGTGAGTTCGTAGGCTCCCTTGAAGGTACTTGCGACATCGGATTCGGCATGGCGGGGAGGCTCGATCATCCGCAGCGTGATGATGAGACAAACCAGCGCCTGGCAGAGAACCAAAGCGACCGGCAATCGATGCGCGATGTCCTCGGAGAGCTGAAACGCGCCCGGAAGCAAATAATTCAACGGCTCCGGACTATAGATCAGGCCACCGAGAATCATGGCGATCACGAAGCCTGCCGATCTCCATCGCATGGTGGTTGCCAGCAACTTGTCCCAAAGCTCCGCGCGATCCTCCTTCTCCAGTGAATCGTAGGCGAGCGCCTCATCCGCTCCGCTGGCACAGGCTTCTGATAGACCGGAGCAAAAGCGGTTGATGACACAGAGCGCGAAAAGGATTCCTCCACCGCCACGAGGCGCGACCAGCAGGCAGAGCATTTCAACGATCATCAGCGCGGATGCCATGACCAGCAGTTTTTTCCGGCCCAGGGTGTCGGCCAACGCACCTGACGGGACCTCGAAGAGAAAAATCGTGGTCGCCCAGATGAGGTTGAGCAGGACGAATTGATCGAGCGTTAGCCCGAGATCCAGGAACAGGACCGCCAGGACCGGATAGTAGGCCCTCGCGGTGTAGAACACCGTGAAAAGCACGTATCGCCTGGGATTGCCCGAAAGATCGACTGTCACGGGCAGAACTTGGCCCCTTTGGCCCTTCGCACAATGTCAAAGCCTATCCGTAAAATGAAAAGCATGGGATCTCAGCCCTTGTCCGAGGGACCGCGATCGACATCCATCCGGAACGGGCGTCCGCGAAGCCGTGCGGTGCGGGTCCGGTCGATGACCTGTCCGACAAATTGTTCCGGCACATCGACCAGCGAGTGCTTCGGGAAAAGGGTGATGCGTCCCAGGCAACCATCCGGCAGTCCGGCTTCGCGATAAAGCATGCCGACGATTTCCTTGGCCAGCACCCCATGGGTCTTGCCGAGAGAAAGGAACAATCGCGTCATGCCTTGTTCCTGTGGGATCGGTCCGCGTTCGAAGCGATTGTCGTTGCGGGGTCCACGATCATCGCGAGGACCACGGTCATCGCGCGGCCCGCGATCGTCGCGTGGTGGACGCACGTCGCGGTTGTCACGACGGACCGGGCGTTCCGGTTCCCGGTCCTCCTCAATGGCCGACCCCTCGCGGCCACTGGCTTCGCGAATCATGGTGACCAGTGCTCCGGCGATGTCGGTGGGCGTGTGACCCTGGTCCAACAGGCGATCCACATTGTCCTGATAGGCATCGAACTTGCCGGACTCGAGACGTTCCTTGAGTTCGTCGAAAATGAGGTCCGCGCGGCGTCCCTCGACCTGCTCGACGGACGGGATGCGCTCGCGTTTGACGACGCTGCCGGGTGTAGCGCTCGATCGCCTGCATCCGATAGATTTCACGGCCGTAGACGAAGCTAACAGCCCGCCCGATCGTCCGGCACGACCGGTCCGGCCGATGCGGTGGACGTAGTCCTCGGGGTCGGTGGGCAGGTCGTAGTTGAAGACGATGTCGATCTCGTCGATGTCGAGACCGCGGGCGGCCACGTCGGTGGCGACGAGAATTTCCACGGCACCCTCGCGGAAGCGCTTCAGCACGCGTTCGCGCATCTGCTGGGTGATGTCGCCGTGCAGGCGGTCCGCGGCGTAGCCGCGGTTGACAAGGTCCTCGGTGCATTCATCGACCGAGCGTTTGGTGTTGCAGAAAATGATCCCGAGTCGCGGCGGGTTCATGTCGAGGATGCGGGAAAGCACTTCGACCTTCGAACGCTGGCGGACTTCGAAATACGATTGCTCGACCGTGGAGACGGTGCGGGCCTTTTGTTCGATTTCGACAATCTGCGGGCTGTTGCCGAATTTCTGGATCAGCCGGGAAACCCCGGGATTCATGGTGGCGGAGAAGAAAAGCGTCTGGCGTTCGGCGGGCAAGGCGGCGAGGAGTTCATCCATCTCGTCCTTGAAACCCATGTCGAGCATGCGGTCCGCCTCGTCGAGGATGGCCATCTTGATGCGCGATGCGTCGAAGCTTCCACGGCGAAGGTGGTCCAGCAGACGTCCTGGCGTGCCGACAACGAGTTGGGCACCGTAGCGCAATGCACGGAGTTGGCGGTCGATCGGTGCACCACCGTAAACCGGAGTCGCGTGAAGGCCTTTCATTTTCGCACCGAGCCGGTGGACTTCCTCACAAACCTGCACCGCGAGTTCGCGCGTTGGGCAAAGGATCAGGACCTGCGGATAGAGCTCCTTCACATCCAGCTTGGTGAGGGCGGGCAAGGTAAATGCCGCTGTTTTTCCCGATCCAGTGGCGGAAAGTCCGAGGATGTCCTTACCCAGCAGGGCAGGAGGAATGCTCATGAACTGGATGGGAGAAGGGCGCTCGTAGCCCAGGGTTTCGATGGCGGCAAGCAAGTCATCGGGCAACCCGAGCTCGGAAAAAGGAGGCGTATCCATGAGAAAATATAATTCAAAAACCCGCCTCGTCAGTTCTTCTGTCGCGTCGGGCGGCGAGGCTATGGCTGATTTTTGAAGGAAAACAAGCACGGATGCAAAAGTTTGGCCGTATTCCTCGGGATTGCCACGGTGGGGTGGAAATGCAGACTCCGCGTGTGCCCAGCTACACCCAGCAGAAGAAGATGATGAATCTCTCCCTTGGGGCGGCCGTGGTTCTGCTTCTGATCAAGGTGACCGCTGCCGTGACCACGGGTTCGTCCGCCATTTACTCGGATGCCGCGGAGTCCGTGGTGCATTTGCTGGCCGTCTCTTTCGCCGCATGGGCGCTTCGGCTTGGCCCACAAGCCCGCGGACGAAACCCATCATTTCGGACACGACAAGGTGGCTTTCCTTTCCGCCGGATTCGAGGGGGCCATGATCGCCGCTGCCGCCATGCTGATCCTTTACGAGGCGGTGAGGCAGTTCATCTTTGGCGTCTCGATCCAGCACCTTGGCTTTGGAGTCGCGGTTACGGCCGTCGCAGCCATCATGAATCTCGGGCTCGGGCTTTCCCTGGTCCGGATCGGCAAGAAAACCGGTTCACCTTTGCTCAAAGCCAATGGCATGCACGTCCTCACCGACGTTTGGTCGAGCATTGCGGTGCTGATCGCGCTGGGACTCATTCATTGGACAGGTTGGATGCTTTGGGATCCGATCGCGGCGGTATTGGCGGCATTGAACATCATGCGGGTTGGCTTCAAGTTGATCCGCGAAAGCCTTGGCGGACTGCTCGATGAGACGGATCCGAAAATCGAGCGGCAAATTTGCGATCTGCTCGATGAGGAGGTGCGCAGACACGGCATGACGTATCACAATTTCCGCCATCGTCACTCAGGGGTCACCCATTGGGTGGAATTCCATCTCGTTTTCGCGGACGATCTGACCGTCGGGGAAGCCCATGAAATCGCCACCGAGATCGAATCCAGCGTTGCCAGACTCCTTCAGCCGGACGGTCGGGTCATCTCGCATCTTGAACCGAAGTCGGCCGAGCACCACGAGGAAAGTTGGGAGGAAAGATAGTCTCCCTGTTTTTTGGCAAATCCCAGTTGCCGAATGCAGGCTCAAAGCTTGCTGACGGCGAGAGCGATCGCGGAGGAAATCTCGTTCGCATCCTTAGGCAACGCGGACTCATGGATCGTTTGACCATTCACATCGATGGCAATGATCGTCGATGCTTCGAAATCCACCAAGACACGTGGTCCCTTCTCGGAACTCGCGGTCATTTCCACCGAGGAAATCGCGCCTTTTTCAAAATCTCCCGAATCTTCGATCGCCTTCTGGATATCTGCCGGAGCCTTTACGAGGACGATGCGGACGCCGTCGGTGTCCGTTTCAGTTGGAACCGCGCCACGGAAAGCGGAGCTTGAAGTGGTCGGGGCCATCATGTTCGGAAGGGCCAAACCGAGCACCACAACGGCGAAGGCAGCCACTCCGAAGGCTGGGCGCGAAATGAAGGACTGAACGGCTGCGAACCAGGACTTCGACTCGACCGCCACTGCGACGGATGGAGCCGGATTGAAGCGGCGGAACATGTCATCGAAGAGTTCACCCGGCAGGGCCGGAGCTTTTTCGGTGGCGTGCATCTGCAGGCTGCCAGCAAGAAGATCGCGGGTGGATTGCAGGTTTTGTGGAAGTTCTAGGTTCATCGCTTTTTCTCCAATCGCAAAAGAGATGGAGGGATTTTCAATTTATTAAATTTTCCCTAATCTTTTTCAAGGCACCCTCGACAATCTCGCTGAGCACCCGCCGACGGGTGGAGCCCGAGACCCCTGCCTTGATGCCGAATTTGTCGCAAAAATCATCGTTCCCGATTAGATCCTGGATCGTGGACGACTGGTTGACGTAGAGGATGAAAATCAGCTCCCACTCGGCGGTGGTGAGCGCCTCCTCGCACTCCTTGTAGATTCGCTCGAACGTGTTGTTTCCCGGGTCCGATGAATGATCCTCGAATTGCATCGCACGGTCTGGATTGTCCGTCAGCGCGTCGATGCTGTCGCCCGTGTTGGGCTGGTTCTTCAAGGCTCCGCGCCGGCGGTACCAGTCGATGGAACGGAACGAAACGATGCGCGCATGAAGGGGGATGAGTTCCTCGAAAACCGTGGGATCGAGAATGGGAGCATGCCCGCTGCCTTCCCGTTCGCGCACAAGTTCGACCAAGGTGTCACTGAAAACATCCTCCGCATCCGCGCCCTTGATGCCCTTGCGGGAGAGCGTGGAAAGGGCGAGGGGCCTCAAAATGCCGGGAAGGTGATTCCACTCGGAATCGTGGAAGCCCTTTTCAGGATTCCTTCGCTGGAGCCGGTCGAGATCGAGGTTCTTGTCATAGCGGCGGTCCTCCGGATCGTGGAAAATCTGCGGGTTCTTCTGTTCCCGTCGCTTTGTCGCGACCACCTGGCGGGTCGAGGATGCCGCCTCCTCAAGGACTCGCGCGGTGAATTCCGCTTCAGTCGGAAATTCCTCGTAATCGAGGGAAACGTTGCGGATGGCTTGCTCCGCAATCATCGAAGCTTGCTCCTCGGAAACGAGCACACCTTCCACAGGACGGCGGGCGCGATGCCAGCAGGCTGTCCAACAGCGCTGAAGCTGCTCCTTTTGCATTGACTGCTTCATGGCCCGGTCTGGATCTACAGAACCTTAAAATATCAGGCTTTGCAATCTAACAACAAATTACCGAATCCTCCCTGAATGCGTCTCCCGGGTTTCCCTTGGGTACCTTGAAACTCGGAACTGGCCAAAATGGGCCGATCGAATCGGAAAAACACCCCGGAACGCTTCCCGATGTAACGATCAGGCGGCGCAGACAAATCTCAAGGACTTGAGATCTCAAGCCGCATGAAACAGGACGGTTCCGACGCGGGGAACCTTGCGGTCAGCCAGATCTGACCGGTGGCGTCCGTGGATTTTGTCAGGCTTCCCTGCGGGATTTCCCAATCCTTGAAATTGCGGGTGCACCTGATTTTCCATGTTAATCCGTTGGTCAGGTTGAACGGATCCGCACTGTTGAAGAGATCGCTGGAGATGGGGAAGGTGAACTCAACCACATCCGAAGCAGGATGACTGACTCTTGACGGCAAAGGAGTGCTTCCAGCGCAACCATGAAACATCTCGATCATGTCCGGAACACCGTCGGAATCGGAATCCAAGGTGGCTGAAATGCCAATCCCTTCCGAGCCAGACGAGGAAGGAGGAGGTGAGGCCAACAAGGCAGGAGCCTCCGGGCTGATAACGGGGCCGTCAGGATTGCTGATCGAGCTGTTGACGGTCTGGTTGGCTGCGGAGGTTGTTCTGAGAATTTTCGGGCTTCCAGCTACCGGAGGAAGTTTGGCCGCGAGCTTTCAGACGGGATTCCACCTCAGCCGGGGTCAACGGACTCTCCAGTCCATTGATGGAAAGCTCGATCAGCGCACTGCCCGCAACGAGTGCTGAAGCCGGACTTGTTCCAGTCATGAAGCCAAAGGGAGATGCGGCAACATCGGTCCTGACCCTTACACTGTTGCCCGGGGCAAGAAGATCAACAGGAGTGCCTGTATTGGAAATCGAAATGGCCAAGTCGTTGGAATTTGATGCGCCGACACAAATCACGCCTTCCATGGTGCCATAGGCCGCAGGTATGTAGCTGGCGGCATTACCAGTTGGACCCTGGTTTCCAGCAGAGACAATCACGGGAATTCCGGCTGTGACCGCTTTGCCAATTTCAAATGAGAGGGCGCCGCTGATAGCCGGCGTTTCAGACGACGTTGCGATACAAATTACCGCCGGCATTTTGTTGGGAGCGACCTGAGCCTTATGATCGGCAACTGCTTGCTTTAAGGCGTCAATCAACAGCGAGGTGGTGGTGGTCACCGTGGAGCCAGACACTGTAAAAATGTCAAAATTGACGACGTGGATTGGAGTCCCTGGCGCGATCCCGGTATTCATGCCTGCAATGAGCGAGAGCATTTTTGTGCCGTGGTCCGTGGAGGATTCCGGAGGATCGTTGATGCCCCGTAACTTCACGCTTTTTTCAAAAACCAGCTTCGGATTGGCTCCCATCCAGTTGCCGGTATTCGCCACCGCCGTATCGATCAGATAAAGCCGCACCGGATTCGTCGTGTCGGGGTAGGTGTAAGCGGGACCGTCCGGCCGTGGCTGACCGATCTTGTCGAGGGCCCATTCCGGGGCGTTGTTCACGCCGCAAGGCACCATGATCCCTTGATTCGTCAGCCTTTGATCCCCTTGGGCTTGCGGGGTGGTGTCGAGTGGGGAAAAGGCCTCTAACACAGCACAAGACAGCAATAGCAATGGCGCGAACCAAAGCCAGCAATGCTGCTTGTTGACGGAAAAACGAGGCACGTGAAAGGAAACTTGTCCTTTCTATATGCCTGATCCTCAGCCGGAGCAATCAGTTTTCGCCTCCTTTTGGCATCCTAACTATTTGAAATTCAACATGGTTTAGGGGTGTTTACTATCATGGGAAATTGACTTTGGGTCTCCTCAAGATGCGGGATTCAATTGCCGCGATGCGAGTGCAGAAAGCTTTCTGATGGTCTTTATCAGCGGTAATTTACTGAGAATCATGGATTTGTAGAAGGATCTGTTCCGGCGATTCAGAGGCAGAATGGCCCGGTTAATGAGGATGTAGCGGACATGTAACCCGGAATGTAGGTGTTCAATTTTTTAAAACGTACCCCGGGAAGGCGGTCGAACAGGCTAAACGGGCGCTGAATTTATTTTTCCAAGAGCGGCCAAATGCTTGGTCGCTTGGATCATATTCGTTGGGAAGTCGCATGTTCGTTGCGACATCTTAGGCGATTTCCAAAGAACGGATATTCCGCGATCGCGTAAGGTCGAGAACTTTAAACCTTGAAGCTTTTTCTCCTCCCCAGCGCCCTTCCTATGACGAACAGAAGCAACGGGATGGCGGCAAGTGCGGCGATCCAGAATCTCCCGGATTTGATTTTAGCGACGGCAATCGCGTTTCCAGTCTCCAGCGGCGAATTCTGACTGAGCACGAAGGGCGCGTAGCGAAGAACGGCAATTTCGTAATCGTCGTCGGATTTTGCCGCGGTGAGGAATTCCCCCTGTGCCTGCCAAAGGGCTTGGCCCGGGCGATCCGACTCCAGTGCCAGTTGATAGAAACGTTCCATGAATCCCGGCGTCGATTCATCAGAGACGGGCCAGAGCGCAACCACGACCTCCCGTGCGCCAGCGATGGAGAACGCCCTGCGCAAGCCTAACAGGCCTTCACCCGAAACCGGTGTGCCGGCGCCGGATTCGCAAGATGATAGCGTCACGAGACGTGTGTCACGCAGCGGCAGCTTGGCGATCTCGGGCGGAAAGAGGAGATCGTCGTCATCCGCAAGCCGGGGACTGTCCGCCTTCCGGTTCGCTCCGTTGTAAAGGACGAGGCCGCCTGAGAAAAGCAGCTCCGAATGCTCGTCGAAGTCGATGGGCATGTTGGCCAGGGAGCTTGGTTCCCGCAGGAAAAACGCGTGGCAACCGAGATGCAGGACGGAAGGCGATGGCGAAAGGTCACGCAGGACGGATTCCCGCACCTTGCTGTCACTCAGAAAAGAGGAACCCGAAGGTGCGATTGACCGAAGCTTGTCGGCTTCTAACCGGGTCCCGGGCATTGGTTCAAGGCTCGACAGGATCGAAAGCAGGGGATCGCCATCCGGCGCGGTCTTGCATTTCGGGAAATCGGACACATTGAGGACCGTCCAGGGATTTCCTGATAGAGAACGCTTGGGAGAATTCGTGATGAGATCCCTGCCACTGGTGACGGTGGTGATCTGTAGAAAACGGGTGCTGAGAGGACGGTTCTCCTGATCCAGAAGAGCTGCTAGAGGCAGGAAATGCAGGCGGCCATCGGGCGAAAACGCGACATGGCGGATGGAGGATGGCAACTGGAGCGGCTCCCAGAATTCCCGCTCCAAGGCTCGAAGAATGGTCCGGGTTTTCAGGGCTGGCGGTGTTCCGGCATCGCCAGCCAATGTTGCCGACCTCCAACGGAGTCGGGAGTGAAACGAAGTAAGCCAATTCCCGAGACTTTCATCACTGCCAAGAGGAATCCACTTCGGTGAACCGGTCGGCAGAATCACAATCGCTCCGTAGCGCTGGACGGGCGGAGATCCGATGCTGGTAAATCGGCAGGTGTCAACGAACGCCGAGTCGGAGGGGAGTGATTTCTGGATCTCATGCCAGGTCGGTCTTGCGGTGGGTTTCGACTCCGCGAGCATCGCATCCAGCAAGCGGGCCTTGCTCGCGATCAGGACGTTGGCAATGAGTTCGGGGTCACCTGTCGCGCAGGGCAGGGAAATGAGATCGAACCTTTCGATGAAATTGAGCCGTTCGTTCTCACTGCCGCTGGTGATCAGGCGATCGAGCAGGTTGAGCCCGATCTCGGTGGCGCGGATGATGTGCTCGTTGGCATCCGGTGCTCCCGCCAGCAAGGCATTGCGGGCGAGGTTGCGCTCGGTTTCCGCCACGCGGAGGTGGGTCGGCGGAAGATTGGCCGTCTGCAATTCCGCCGCGCGCTCCAGATGGGTGCGGGCGGATTCGAAATCGCCGAGCTGCTGTTCGGCCACGCCGAGATTGTTCAACGGGCCGATCAGTCCCGGATGCTCCGTGCCGAGCGTGGATTCCAGCATTTCCAGCGCTTGTCGATACGTGACCCGGGCAATTTCAAGATCTCCGAGCGCCTGTGAGATCGCACCCAGATTGTTGATATAGGGAACCGCGCTGATCGGGTTGTTCGCGAAGATACGGCGCGCCTCCTCCGCAACCTCCTCCGTTTCCTTCTGGGCCAGCTCCGTCTTTCCCTGCCTTAACTGGGTGAGCGCGAACTGGCTTCTCATCGAGAGCCGGAGCTCCTGATCCTTGAACGGAATTTTCAGGGCCTTCTCGAAAAACTCTCCCGCCTTGGCGTAGCTGCCGAGCGTGTGGAAAAGGCGCCCCCGATGCCCGGTGATCCTCGCAAGAAAATCCAGTTGGTCCTTGGGAGCCGAAGCTTCCGCCTGATCCAGGACCGGAATCACTTCCGGGTAGCGTCCTTGGATGAGGAGGTTCAGCGCGAGATGGTCCAGGCTAACAGCAAGCTTGATCCCAGCGTCTGATTTCGAACGGCTGACGATGACCTTTCGCAGGAGTTCTTCCGCCTCGTCGAGCTGGCCGAGATCCTGGAGCGTCAGGGCTTTCGCCTCGGCGGCATCACCCAACATTTCCGGCGCATGTTCGTTCAGGAGCTCACACGCTTGTGTCAGGTGGGGCAGGGCCTCGTCCGGCTTTCCCATTTGCCGCTCGATGATGCCGAGGGCCTGAAGGCTGGTGGCAAGTCCCCGGGCGCTGGTGGCATCGGGAACCTTCTCCCATTGTGTCCGCCAGTCTTTGACCAGCAGTTCCAGCTCAAGCTCCGCAGCATCCGGCCGGGACAAGTCAATTCCCGAGGCATCCGTCCACATCACGGCCAGAATGAGCCATGGGAGGGAGAGGAATCGCTGTCTAAAATGCATTGGAAAACGTGGACGTTGAACTCTTAGTCAGGTGTAAGTTAAATTTTTTCACAAAATTTGGAAATCGTTATTTCAAACTGCGATTGGAGCAGGGATGACAAGCTTCACCCAGTCCCCGAAAAACTCGCAACCAGCTCCGGGGGGAGCGCGGTCGAGCCGGGTGCAAGTGAAGCGCAACTCATCAGCATGCGGGCGTCCTGCTCAGAAAATCGAAACCACCGGGCTGCTTGAGCCACTTCCTGCCGGGGGGCAAGAAGCCACTCGCCGTCCAACCGGAATCGATTTCAGGACCTCGCATCGAAACGGAAAGACCGCTGTTCGCCGGGGGGCGAGCCGGTCTGCCCGTATCACTTTCTGGAAGAGTTCATTGGAATTCATTCTGACTGGAGAGCGGACGCCGGGGGGCAGCCGCTTTCCAGGAGATCTCCTGTGCGACTGATCCCTGCAAAATACCAGGCCGGAAGCCGCTAGACCCGGGGGGGATCGGGCGGTTCTCCGGCCTGGTTTTTTTGGCCATGTGGCTGGAAGCCAGTGCCTTGAAGCGAATATTCCTCGTGTTCATGGGGGCGGGGATCCGAGGGGAGAAGGAGAGGGTGGCTACGCGATCCCGTAATACCGGAATTTCAGATTCGGTGGATGATCAAGTATTCCAATCTTTCCAAAACCATGAAACTTCGTCATCTAACAATCATCGCCGGCATCTCTCTCATGGGGGCGGTGGTTCATGCGAAGGACCCCGTCCTGATCACTCCTGGCACCGCCAACTGGACCAGCGAAACGACCGCCACCGGAACACGCACGGTATTCACTCTAACGAACAACACGGTCCTCAACTGGGACCAGCTCAATCTCGCAAGCGGCAGCGAATTGGTTTTCGACTTTGTCGGCGGCAAAACGGTGGTGAATTTCCTCGGCGGCACCGGAACCCACTTCATCAATGGAACGGTCACCTCCAACGGCATCGTGGCGTTCTTCTCGCCGACCGCAGATCTCGAAGTGAACGGATCCATCATCGCGAAGGGCGTGACTCTCGCGACCCTGAATGCGGATGCGAATGACTTTGCCGACGGAAACGGTTTCGAACTAACTGGAACGGAAGGCTTCAATGGTCTAACCATCAATGGCGAGGTCCGGGCGACAGATGGCGATGTCGTCCTCGGTGGTGAGCACATGTATATTGAAGGCGGAGCTCGCATTCAGGCGTCCAAGGATCTCTTGATCGGTGCGAGTAGAAATTTCAGCGTTGCTGCCGATGGTGACCGCCGGATCAATGAGAAAAGCGGTGAGGGATTTGTCCTCAACCTTGGCGACAATCACGCTAGCAGAATCGAGATTTCCGCAGGCAAGGAAATCTACAATCAGGGCAACCTGAATGCCGGCAACGGAAGGGTTTTCCTGAAAGTCGGAACGGACGGACAGATCGTGCACGAGACTGGCGGAGTGATCGTCGGAGATGCGGTTTTCGAGGGCTCGGCCCTGATCCAGGGTGCGGTTCTTCGTCCCGATGAAGGTGACACTGCCCCGGCGGTGGGTGAGGGGACATTGACCATTCCCGAGCTTACCCGCCCGGATGGAACCAAGGTTACGACGGAAGTCGGTAGCGATGGGGTTGCTCCGGTCGGCATGGGCGGTGACAGCCATGTGATCGTTCCCGTTAGCACCTCCGGTGGAAGCAACGGAAACAACGGTGGTGGAAGCACGGCGGGCAACAGCGGCAAAAGCACTTCCGCCCGCACCATCAGTTACAGCGTGCCGATGAGCGCATCCGGCGATGCGGGACGCGACGATGTGGACACGCGGAGATCCAGTCGCCAAATGGCAAAGGTGGACAACTCCAAGTCGCTTCTCAAGCGGGCTTCATTTTTCGGATTGCGCGGTGGCACTTCCTCCGCCGCCGTGGTGAAGCGGTAAATCGTAGCTTCCATCATGCGGCAAGTCCGCACGGATCTTTGATTTTACTGGAGTTGAAAGTAAGGATACCCTAATCAAGGCCCATGAAGGGTTGTGATTGGCTGGCCCTGAAACCAAATCCTCAACGTTCATCAATCCCGTGAAGCGATTCCTGATCTGCCTCTGGATGCCATTGGCGCTGGTTCCCATCGCTGGTGCGCAGTTGCTTCCGGGAATCAATCCGAATCCGCCAGCGGGCGCTGCCGTGGAGGCGCTCCCCCCGGTCAGAACGGAAGGTGGCGGTGATGCGGGTGGCGGAGATCTTCTCATCGAAAAGCTCAAGGGAATCCAGTTGGAATCCATCCATGGCGGCGAAGTCCGCGAGATCGCGCCAGGATTGGGCGCCGGAGCGGATTTGCTTCTTCCCTCACCGGTCACGCTCGCGTCGAAGCTTGCGAAATGGAATGGAGCCCCTCTAACACAGGGGGATCTTGTCGCGATCGCCGACCTGATCCTTGTCCACTACGATGTGGAGGGATACCCTGTAGTGGGAATCGATGCTCCGGAACAGGACCTCGGGTCCGGAACCTTGCGGTTGGTGGTACAGATCGGGCGCATCGGAAATGTGGGAGTGAAGCGTCCGAAATATGGAGATCCGAAATCCATCACCCGGGGACTGAAACTCAGGCGGGGTGACATCCTGCGGCGGTCCGAACTGGACGAGCAGATGTCGTGGTATGGACGGACGGTTTTCCGCAAACCCCAGTTGCTGGTTTCTCCGGGCTTTGAACCGGCCACGGGCGATCTGATCATCGCGCTTGCGGAAAAGAATCCATGGCGCGTCTCGCTTGGTTACGAAAATACCGGTCCGCCCTTGTTAGGAGAGGATCGGTTTGTCTTCGGTTTCGCCGGGATGACTCCCAACGAGCACGTGATCGCCTGGCAAACGGTGCTCGGCACGCCGGTTTCCTCGTTGCAGGCGCATGCGTTAGGCTGGGAAATTCCATTTCAGAAGATCCACCAAAGTCTCCAGCTCGACGCGGTTTACGCGGAGGTGCTCACCCATTCCAACAATCTGGGCCTGCCGGTGGAGAACACCGGAACCTCCTGGTCGGTTGCCGCCACGCAGAAGATGTTTCTCCCTGCCATCGGGAAATGGCGGCAGCGTCTTCAGGCAGGTCTTGAGGTGAAATCGACCAACCAATTCGTGCTTTTCGGCGGAGCCCAGTTTTCTCCGGGGGAGGTCCGGCTGGTGGACGGAAAGGTCAACTACAGCATCGGCCGCGATTGGAAAAACGGCGCATGTTCGCTCGACACCACCCTGCTCTGGTCTCCGGGCAACCTGATCTCGGGAAATGACGATGCGGATTTCCAGGCCTACGATCCGGATGCGGATTCCGACTACCTCGTCTGGCGCATGAATGGCGACGGTTGGTGGTCGCCCGGCGGCGACTGGCGCATCGCCCTGAGGGGATCCACCCAACTTGCGAACTCGCGGCTCCTGCCCGTGGAGCAATTCTCGGCAGGCGGCTATCAGACCGTTAGAGGGGTGCCCGAGCGTGTGTATTACGCCGACGAGGGATGGCAGGCGAGTCTGGAGCTCTACGCCCCGGCGATCGTTGTCAGGAATCTCTATCAGGCACGGTTTCTCGGGTTCCTCGACCAGGCGGAGGTGCGGAACCGGGGTGCCAGCTCGAACTACATTTCCGGGGCCGGAATCGGCGTCCGCATCTCGCTCACCGATCACATGGACTTCCGCCTGGACCAGGGGTGGAGGCTCGATGATCCGGGAACGCAGACCCATTTCGGCCTGCAAGTCACGTTCTGATCGCCGTGATTGATACTTGTTTCCTGAATACGTCGATTGTCTAAAATTATCTTTTTAGAAAAAATACGATAAATTTGGAAATCAAGCTGGCGGGCATGCGATTGGGATAGAGATGACAAGCTTCACTCCAACCTCAATCCTCAACGCCGGTGCTGCCACTCCGGGGGGAATGATTCGCCAGGGCGATGGGTTCGGGTTGGGATGGGTTGCTTTCATCGGCTCACAAGCAGCCCGCACTAAGGGGAAAACAAGATTGACCGGATCCACGGTCGCGAACATCGGAGCCGGGGGGCTCCGCTCGCGCCGGAACACGGAAGGTCTTGACGAGGTGACGGTTGCATTGCGGGGAACCACGTTCGCACAGGCCGGGGGGCCTGTCGGCGTGTTCTCCCGCGGATTTTCCTGGATGGCGTTTGACGAAGTAGTGTTCAGCAGCAGGCCGGTGCCGGGGGGCGCCGTTCTCTGAGTCCCTCCCTATGGGGATTTCAAACTAGCCATCAAGCAGGGCCGGAACCGGAAGCGAGTCAATCGCCCCGATTCCGGCCCTTCGCTTTTCCCGCGGACGGGTGGACCTACAAAAAAGGACCCGCGCGAATGCGGATCCTTGAAATTTCAAATGATCGGGAAAAGTCCTGAAATCAGCCGCCGATGTCGGTGCGGCCGGAGAGCTGGGCGCCTTCCTCCATCGAGAAACACCTTGGACTTGATGTCACCGTTGATCTTCGACTTGTCCTTCAGCTCGCAGCGCTCGGAGGTGATCTTGCCCTCGACCTTGCCATAAACCTTGACCTCGCCGGCGGTGACGTCGCCCTTGATGACGGCGTTCTCACCGATGGTCACGCGACCCTTGTCGGAGGTGATTTCGCCATCGATTTTTCCATCGATGATCATGTCGTTGGAGAAGCGGATGGAACCGGTGATTTCGATTCCGCTGGAGAGCACGTTTGTCGGATTGGCCATGACGGGGGAGAAGCAACCAGAGGGGGGCGGGGTTGGCAACTAGATTTCCGGGGTGGATATTCCATGGCTAGGACGGTTGCCACGCAGGGTGGTGGATCCGCCACATTCGCGCGGTTTCCCACCACCCCTCCCGGAGGCTGGAAATCAGAACTCAGCGCGCAGGCCGGCAACGATTCCACGGCCCGGCAACGGGGCGATGTCCTTAATGAAGGACGAGCTCTCGCGGGCCGTTTCATTGGTCAAGTTTGCTCCTTTCAGATAGGCAAAGGTGTTCACCCCGGCGATATCGAAGGTGTAGGAGACGGTGGCGTTGAGCAGGAAGTATCCGTCGGTCGAAAGTTCGTTGCTGGCATTGCGATTCTGCGGCGCAGCGAAAACCCCTTCCAGTCCGGCACCGAATGCGCCCTGGGTGAAATCCAGGGCGGTTCTGAGGCGGAAGGGGGGGATCCGTGGCACCGGCTCGCCCGTGCTGCGGTCTTCCGCGTGGACGTAGTCAGCACCGAGTGTCAGATCCAGTCCACGATCGACCACCGGTGTGACAGGAAGGGCGTTCCCGGAATCCGCAACCGGTGGCGCGACAGCTGGCTCCAAAAGGTGGAACGTCGTTTCGATTTCACCGCCATAAAATGTGGCACCGATGGGGCTGTAGTCGTAGATTGGAAGCGCATCGACCGGGTCGAAATTGCCGGTGGGAGCGAGATTGATGAAGTCATTGAAGCGGTAGTAGAAGCCATTGATACTGCCGGTCATGCGGCCGGCTCTTTTTCGAAGTGATAGATCAAAGGACAGCGAATCCTCGGTTCCGAGATCGGGGTCACCCACTTCGAATGTGCCTGTGGCGACGTGCGGGCCATCGGCGTAGAGCTCGACGTAGGTAGGCGGGCGTTGGGTGTAGGCCGTCGAGAACGTGATGGCATAGTCTTCCGAAGGATTGTAAACGACCCCTGCGGAAACGCTGAAGGCATTGAAATCGCGATCAATCCCGGGACCGAACGCGGCATTGTTCCGACTCTCGCTCTTTTGGTGGTCATAACGGGCTCCGAACTGAAGGCGGAATGAATCCAGCGGGACTTCTTCGAATATGAATAGCGAGTTCGAGTGGTTGTCCACAGGTGGCAGGAAAGCCTCATCTCCCAACGCGGAAAACTCGCTGTGTTGGGTTTCAAAACCGACGGCACCTTCGAAGTTGCCGATCTTCTCGTGGAGCAGTTCGATGCGTCCGTTGTAGCCGTCGAGGTCAAAAACCGTTCCCACATCGCGGCCTTCGAACTCGGTGTGTTCGTATTCGGAATAGCCGAGCTTGAAGTTGATTTCCTTGATCCACGGTTGTGGGCTGAACACGGCACCACGCAGGTCCCAGCGCCTCTGGCGGAGGTCGATGGTCACGTCTGGCTCTGCCACGGTGCCGTAGTTCGAATCCAGACCGGAGTAGGATAATCCGAGGTAGCCACTGTCCCAGACGTAGGACATGCCGGCACCTCCGCCGGTGGATTCGGTGGCGCTGTTAGGGAGCGTGTCGCGTGGTTCCGGAGTGACGGGATCGCTTTTCCGTAACGATGCGGAGCGGGCGTAACCGGGGATTTCGAGGTCATCGGTCTCGCTGTGGAAGGCGTCCAGATGGAAGACGATGTTGCCCGCGCCCCAGGTGATGGTCCCGGCCTGGTTGAAGAGATCGTTGACGGAGCCGACGCTGGTTTCGATTTTTCCAGCCGGATGGGTCCCGGTGAAGCGTTCCTGCGGTATGCGCTCGTCGGTGACGTTGACCACGCCGCCGATGGAGTTCGGTCCGTAGAGGAGGGTCGCCGGTCCGCGCACGACTTCGATGGCCGTGACCGAGAGGGGGGACGAGGATGCCGCATGGTCCGGGCTAACGTTGGAAACATCCAGCATGGACGTGCCATTCTGGAGGATGCGCAACCGATCCTCGCCGAGGCCACGGATGATGGGCCTGCTGGCTCCGGGACCGAAATAGGTGGAGCTGACGCCGGGTTCTTTTTTCAGCGTTTCCCCGAGCGTGGGCTCCATGTTCAACAGCAGGGCATTGCCATCCAGAACGGAGGCGGGCTTGACTTGATCAAAGAGCGTTCGGACCAAGGGATTTGCGGTGACGACGATCTCGTCGAGCATGATCGCGTTGCCCGCCGTATTCTCGGTTTCCTGGGCGAGAGTGATGGAAGTGGTGACGGTGATGAGACCGATGGCACGTGTGATGTGTGGAGAATTGGTTTTCATAATGGTACGGAATAGGAAGCACGGCGGCGCGTGGGATCAGCAATGGCGGCATGACAACACGCGCCGCCAAGACGCCGTGGTGCCGCAATCAAACAACTCAGCCGGGAGGTCGGTCCGTACCTAAGGACCTCGCGGTGGTGCTTGCGCCAGGACTCCGCCGGCGAGATGGGCCGGTATGATGTCGCATGGCTTGGGAGCCAGCACGGGGATAACCGGCTGCTCCGGGATGACTTCGACCGGTATGATATCCGGCACCGTGTTCTGATAGCCCCCTTGGAGGATCAGGGTGACGGCGCACACGTGGGTTGGGTCATCCGCATGTTCGTGGCAGCACTTGTGGAAAGCGCCGCTCACGGCCATCGCCTGCACGAGGGCAAGCTGGAACATCACGACCACGGCCGTGAAGATCCAGAACCGCTTGAGAGGGCGAGGCTTGATCATCGTTACGGGACGGGATGAGGCATGAGGCGCAAGTAAATTGCAAGAGCATTTTAAATGCGGAGTTGAAGTGTCTAGCAGACTGGTGTTCGAATTGCCTCTGGACAGTCCGGCGACCCCGTGCGGGGGTAGGGCATGGGCAAACTGATCATGGTATCCAATCGTCTGCCGGTGAAGATCGGGGCGGACGGGTCAGCGACGAGGACGACGGGAGGATTGGCCTCCGCGCTTGAGGGGGCGGCCCTGGAGGTGGAGCCACTCTGGGTCGGGTGGCCGGGTCAGGCGGCGGAGGATTTCGACGATATTGAGAAGATCGGAGCGGAAATGAGAAGCTCCGGAGTGGTTCCCGTGTTCCTGACGAGGGAGGAAATCGATGGATTTTACGAGGGCTACTCGAATTCCACCCTCTGGCCGCTCCTGCATTACATGGTGGAGAGGGCCAGGTTTTCCAATGATTGGTGGGAATCCTACCGCGCGGTGAACCAGAAGTTCGCGGATGTGATCATGGAAGTGGCCGACGATGGCGATCAGGTGTGGATCCACGACTACCATCTTTTCCTCGTCCCCGCGATGTTGCGGGGGGAGAACAAGGGCCTGAAAGTCGGTTTTTTCCTGCACACTCCATTTTGCACCAGCGAGATTTTCCGCGTGCTTCCCGACCGCGGTGAAATCCTGAAAGGCGTGCTCGGGGCCGATGTGATCGGCTTCCACACCTACAATTACCTCCGGCATTTCCGCTCCTCGATCTTGCGGGTGCTGGGTTGGGAAACCGACATGGAGGGCTTCTGGCACAATGGCCGCGAAGTGCATTTGGGCGTCTATCCCATCGGCCACAACCACGCTGGATTCGAGCGGGCCATGACAGGAAAGACGTTTCCGGAAATATTTGAAAAAAACGCCAAGGATCTTGGTGGAAAGCGACTTATCCTTAGTGTCGAGCGCTTGGACTACACCAAGGGACTGCCTGCCAAGCTTGCGGCGATGCGGCGATTCCTTGAGGTCCACCCGGAGAAGCGGGACGAGGTGTTGTTCGTGCTGATCGCCGTTCCGTCGCGGCAGGGAGTCGCCGAATATGACGAGCTGACCGAGGAGGTGCAGCGGGAGGTCGGGGCGATCAACGGTCAATTTGGCAGACTCGGCCACTCGCCGGTGCAGTTCCTTCATCGTGGATTTCCCATCGAGGATCTGGCGGCGTTCTACGCGCTGGCGGAGGTCTGCCTCGTGACTCCGTTGCGCGACGGCATGAATCTCGTGGCGAAGGAATTTCTCGACTGCCAGCGGCCGGAATTTTCCAAACGCCCGGGCGTCCTGATCCTGAGCGAGTTTGCCGGAGCGGCGCAGGAACTTTCCCACTCGATCCAGGTAAACCCCTACGATGTCGATGACGTGGCCACCGCGCTGGACCGGGCCTTGGAGATGCCGGACGACGAACGGCGAAAACGCATCGACATGATGCAGGGCCGGCTCCGGAAACAGGACAGCGCCACCTGGACGCGGCTTTTCCTCAAGGATCTCGACAAGGTTCCGCAGCGCGAGGAGCGCGTGGCCATTGTCGAGATGAGGCCATTGGCCATCGAATTGGCGGAAAAGGTGAAAAGCGGCCAAAAGCTCGGTCTATTTCTCGACTACGACGGGACCTTGCGCGGCTTCGTCGATGTCCCGGAGCAGGCGGTGCCGGACAGCGAGCTTCCCAAACTGATCCAAGGACCTTGGCTCCTTCGCGAATGTCGATATCGCCGTGGTGAGCGGTCGGCCTTCCGTATTTCTGGAAAAGCACCTCGGAGGTCTGGGAGCCACCCTCGTCGGCGAGCACGGCTACCGCTGGCTCAACGGCGGGAAAGGGGAATGGGAACTTTTCAACCCGCACGTGAACACCGATTGGAAAAACGCGATTCGCGAGCATCTGGATCAGGTCGCGCTCATGACGCCGGGCACCCACGTCGAGGAAAAGCAATCGGCGCTGGTCTGGCACTATCGCAAGGCGGATCCGGAATTCGGCGCATGGAGGGCACGTGCCCTGCTGGACGAACTCATGGCCATGGCCGCCAACCTTCCCGTTACCGTCCATCACGGGCAAAAGATCGTCGAAATCTCCAGTCTCCAGGTCAGCAAGGGCGCGGCGGTCGATTTCCTCATGAAATCATGGGGCTGCAACGCGGCCGTGGTTGCGGGGGACGACCAGACGGACGAAACGATGATCGCCCTGGAGCCGGAAGGCGTGGAATTCCACACCGTCAAGATCGGCACCGGGTCCACCCGCGCCGGCTACCGCACCGACATCACCGGGCTCCGGATTTTTCTCGAAACCCTGCGCGAGCAACTCAGCCACTAACATTCACTCCCAAACCTCCTGATGACCCTGAAAATTGATCCCGCACGACTGGCCGAAGACTACCACCTTGGAATGATTGGAAACGGCCGGACCTGTGCCCTCGTCGATGCATTCGGGAAAATCGTCTTCTGCTGCCTGCCGGATTTCGACTCGGGCACGGTGTTCGCCTCCATCCTCGACGAGGAAAAAGGCGGTTCCTTCTCCCTGGAAATCGTCGGCGGTGGCGTGACCGGACAGACCTACGAACCGAATTCCAATGTCCTCGTCACCACCTTCGAGAGCGAGGAAGGGGCCTTCGAGTTGATCGATTTCATGCCGCGCTACACCTCGGATGGGCGGATCGAGGCTTCCAACGACGTGGGGCCGGATGTTGTTAGGAAGTTGAGGCTCATCCGCGGCACTCCGAAAGTGAAGGTCCACTTCGATCCCCAATTGGAATACGGCCATGGGAAAACCGAGATCGTCCGCGAGCCGACAAGGTTGAAAGCCATGACCGAGTGGAGCGGGGAACAGGCCCTCGTTTACGAATCCATGTATCTCTGGACCGACCTCGACGCGGATGCCGTCCGCTCGGGAAGCGAGGTGGATCTAACGGGCGATCGTTTCCTCTTCATGAGCTACCACGACAAGGTCCAGGTGCCGGACATGCCTTTGGTGGACCTGATGCTTCAGCGCACCCGTGCCTATTGGATGCTTTGGGCGGCCAGGACCCAACTGCCCTTGAATTATCGAAAGCAGTCCATGAGGAGCGCGCTGGTGCTGAAAATGCTCCAGTTCAAGCCCACCGGAGCGATCCTGGCGGCGGCCACCACCTCTCTCCCGGAAACCATCGGCGAGGAGCGGAACTGGGACTATCGGTTCTGCTGGCTGCGCGATGCATCCATGACCGTGTCGGTCCTGCGCAAGATCGGTCATCCGCCGATGGCGGCCGACTTCATCGACTGGATGCTGCGCACCGTTCCCACCAAGGACGACTCGCTGCAGATCATGTACGGCCTGCGGGGTGAGAAAATCCTAACGGAGAAGACGCTTCATCATTTCTCCGGCTATCAGGGCTCGTCACCGGTCCGCATCGGAAACGCCGCCTACACCCAGGAGCAGCACGACATCTACGGGGTGGTGATGGATGTGATCTATCAGGATCTCATGATGCGGCACCGGAGTCCCGAGTCGCTCGACCGGATCTGGACGCGCGTGCGCTCCATCGTCCGCAACGTGGGTGCGGCCTGGCGGGAACCGGACCGCGGCATCTGGGAGATCCGGGGGGAGAAGCGCCATTTCGTGTTTTCAAAAGTCCTCTGCTGGGTCGCCATCGACCGCGCCATCAAGATCGCCGACTTGCTCGACAAGCATGAATGGGCCGCCGCCCACCACGCTCTGTTGGATCAGATTCACGAGGACATCTGCAAGCGTGGCTGGAATGCCGAAAAGGGTGCATTCTCGCAGTCCTACGGCTCTGCCGATCTCGATGCGTCCAACCTCCTGCTCGCGGAATATGGTTTTCTCGATCCGCTCGATCCGCGCTTCGTTTCCACCGTCGAGAAATCCCAGGAAGAGCTTTGCGTGAATGGTTTGATGTTCCGCTACCGAAATCAGGACGACTTCGGAGAACCGCAGAGTGCGTTCACGGTTTGCTCGTTCTGGTTGGTCAAGGCGCTCGCGTCGATCAACCGCCATACCGAGGCGAGGAAACTCTACGAATCCCTGTTGAATGCCGCCAACGGCCACGGACTTTACGGCGAGGATCTTGACTTCAAGACCCGCCGCCATTTGGGGAATTTCCCCCAAGCTTACAGCCACCTCGCGCTCATCGACTGCGCCTTGGAACTTTCCAAGGAAACGGAAAACGAACTCATCCAAGCCTGACGGGGACCTGATCCCACCGAGGGGAAATCACGCTTCCGCCGCCGAGGAATTGTAGGGCCGGATGGCCGGCTTGTCCTTCTTCATCAGGGCGTTGCGCATCTTCGTCAGCGCGGCGTTCTGAAGCTGGCGGATCCGCTCGCGCGAAACCCCGAATTCGCGACCGACATCCTCGAGAAGCATCGGCTTCAGCCCGTTCAGGCCGAAACGCTCGTCGATGATCTTCCGCTCGCGCTCGTTGAGAATGGAAAGTAGGCCGTCGATCTCACCATGGAGGTTCTTGTCGGAAAGCATCTCCAGCGGATCCGATGCGGCTTCGTCGCTGATGATGTCGCCAAATTCCGTCGCCTCACCCTCGTTCACCGGCGCATCCAGCGAGGTCGGGCGTTGCGACGCCTGCTTCAGCATCGCGATCTTCTGCCGTGGCAATCCAAGCTCCTCGGCCAATTCATCATCGGTCGGTTCGCGGCCGAGTGCCTCTGCCAGCATCGACGCGATCCGGCGCATGCGGGCGATCTTGTCCACCATGTGGATGGGCAGGCGAATGGTCTTCGACTGGTTGGCGAGGGCCCGCTTGATCGACTGCTTGATCCACCAGGCCCCGTAGGTCGAGAGTTTGCCGCCCTTTTCAGGATCGAAACGCTCCACCGCGTTCATCAGGCCGATGTTCCCTTCGGAAATCAAGTCGCTCAGCGAGAGACCGTATCCCGAGTAGTCGTGGGCGATCTTCACCACCAGCCTGAGATTCGCCTTGATCATGTGATCGCGGGCCTTCGTGTCGCCCATCTTGATGCGTTCCGCGAGGTCGTTCTCCTCCTCCACGGTGAGAAGGGGAGTCTTCGAGATTTCCCGGAGGTAGATTTTCAAGCTGCTGTCGGAGTCGTAGGCCATGGTCGCTGAAGGTTTGGAACTGCGTAGATTTAATACGGAATTCCCCACGCGCACGAAATAGATTCGAAAAAAATTTGCATCCGCCCATTTCTTCCACCGTCAGGGGAATTCCGGCGCTTGCACCGTGCTGGAGCAGCCCCCAACCTCCCGCCCATGCAAGACGTCATGATCGAAACCGTGGACCTCCACCGCAGCTACCGCATCGGGCGGAAATCCATCGAGGTGCTCCACGGCATCGACCTGCAAATCCGCAAGGGCGAGAAAGTCTTCCTCTGCGGCCCCAGCGGAGCCGGGAAAACCACCCTGCTCTACACCCTCGCCGGACTCGAACACCCGGAAAAGGGCCGCGTCCACATCGACGGCACCGACCTCTACGCCATGGGCCGCAAGGAGCAGTCCCGCTTCCGCAACCAGCGCATCGGCTACGTCTTCCAAAACTACCACCTCCTTCCCGAGCTCACCGCCCTGGAAAATGTCGCCGTCCCCGGAGCCATTTCCGGCAAGGACACCACCGAACTCGCCATCAAGGCCCTCGAACGCGTCGGCCTCCGGGACCGTTCCGACCACCTACCCGCCGAACTCTCCGGCGGCGAGCAACAGCGCGTCGCCATCGCCCGCGCCATCGTCAACCAGCCGAAAGTCCTCTTCGCCGACGAGCCCACCGGCAATCTCGATTCCAAGAACAGCGCGCGACATCATGAAAATCCTCCTCGACCTCGCCACCGAGCACGGCGTCACCCTCGTCGTCGTCACCCACGACCAGGAACTCGCCAAAGTCGGCGACCGCACCCTCATCATCAAGGACGGCTCCATCCGCGCCGCCTGAAATGTAGCGTCGGTCTGCGACCGTCGCTGTGCCTCCGTTGCAAACTTCCCAGGGATTCCACTATATACTCGTCCGCTTTAGAAAAGTTGAGGGGGGCGCTCAGACAGTCATCGCATAATCCACAGCCTGAGGGTTACCCGTGCTCGTTAGGTGGTCGACGCACGACGATTCGTCTAAACATTGGTTTGCCATGAAATCTGCACAACGACGCGTTCTTTTCTTTGAAACGCGAGCGGACTTGAAACAGGGTTTTGGTAGATTTCATGAAAGGGCGATTCACGGAAATTCTTCACTACAAACAAATAGAACTTGTCCGCCAAAGTCCCCGCCATCTGATATTCTTTCGAGGTAAGCGCTATTCCCCCGGATTTATCTCTTAGCCCTTTCACCTCGACTGCCAAAAATTCATCGGTCGCCTTGTTACGGAGGGAAAAGTCATAACCACAACCCAAACGTGTGGTGTTTTCCACGTCATACTTGCAGAACTCTGGCAAAGCTGGCTGCACGGTCTCGAAGTAGTTTTCTGCGGCAATTCCAGTGATTAGCCTTTGCGCGAAGGCGGATTGGCCCCCGTCTGTCCCCCATCTTGATCAGCGCCTGATACTGGATCGTTGCCATCGACAAAGGATCTAATCAAGGCGCTGAAGATTTGAGGATCGAGAGCCTCATACTCCCGCATGACTTTAAGACAATAATCGCGAGTTGGACGTTTGTGCCAACCTGACCTAGGATTGTCGGGGAATAATGGGTCGAACTCATCTCTGTAGTTTTTGATGGACGCCGGTTTTCCCGCCAATGCGAATCCAATGACATTGAAAGCTTCGGTAAAGGAGCCAAAGCCGAGCAAGTTCAGTCCGAGCGAGTCGAACTTAGCCAGGAACAGGCCGGAGAGAATTTGCTTCTCTCTTTTGGAAAAGTTTTGCGGATTGAGATTCACTACGTTTGGCGTCTGGAGGAACCCCTTACGGGTTGATGCTAGGCAGCATTGATTCCAAAGTCGTGACGATTTCATACAACGCGTCGTGTTCGGCGTCATTGGAATCTCCCCTTAAAGCGTTCCGTCCCACCTTAATTATGTCGATAAGGGTTTCGATTTCGACTTCTTGCACCAATGGCGATTTTTGGATTTCCATGCGGACAGAGCTTGAAAGGTCCGAAGACCTTTTCAAGAAGGATCGCCGCGAAGGGAACAGACCTATTCTGGCCAGAAAAGCGATAGCAGCGTAGCGGATTTCGTTCCAGGGTTGGCCTTGGCATCTTCGCGGCGGTCTTCCATCAGCAGGAGATGGACTCACAGACCGACGTTACATTCTTCCAGCGCTTCCAAGCGCTGGATCAGTGGCGGGTGCGAATAATCCAGCCAAACCCGCAGCGGGGCGGGGGGGGGGGAGAGGTGGTCGGCGGTCATTTTTTTCAGGGCCTCGCCGAGGGCCGCGCCGTCGCTGGTGACCTTGGCGGCGTAGGCGTCGACCCGGAATTCAGAGACGTGAGACCAGTGGTGGGGATAATACACCGAGGCGCGGGAAATGAACGGTTTCACAACCGCAACCGGATCTCATGAGATCCTGGCGCCATGTATTATTCGGGAGCGCTTTTCTCGACTTTTCTCGACTTCGCTCCTTCGAGTTCACGCCATTTCTCCACGGGAATCCTCTGAAGGACTTCACCATCTAGCAGGATGGAAATCCACTCTCTAGCGACCTCTGTGCCATTGTGCTTCATCACGACTTCGACCTCGTAGTGACTGAACTTGGCATCACCGATACTTTCGGCTTTAAAGGTGATGTCCGCGATTGTGATTCTGACGTCTCCAAGTTTCGGATTTCGTTTCTTGGATTCCGCAACGGCGACCCGTGCAACCTCCCGAAGGCTCAATCCAGGATTCTCATTGAGAATATCGATCGTTCGGAGTTTGGGAATCTTGTCTTTGTCGATGCACATTTGAAATGCACGTCCATCCGCGGTGGTGAGCGACCAAAGTGAAACCAATTCCCCCGCATGCAGGCGCGTGATCGGCGCAAGCCCCAGAAGGAAGATTACAAGTGTCGTATTGAAACGCTTCATTCCGCGCACGCTGCCAGCCAGTCTATCAACTTGCAACATTTCAAACGCGGCTTGACCAACCAAAGGAGACGATTTGCTCCGGGGACGGTCCATATCGATAAGACGATTGGGTCCCAGGCGGCTTGTGTCACCGGATTTTCGGCACATCGTCAAAACAACGATTTCAGAACGACTTCCGCCTATTGAAGTCCGCAACCACGGCCTGTGGAGCGAAACGGTCAGCGCCACCATCGGCGGTTGATTTCCCACCCTGTCTCCGGTGTGAAACCGGAAGCCCCGTCTGGCAGCAGGCGGGGCTTTTTCATGAGCTGTAGCGGCGGTCTGTGACCGTCGCTGGCTGCAAGGGGAAATCGGTTAGCGACGGTCATCGACCGACGCTACATTTTTCCAGGGCTTCGAGCCGCTGGATGAGCGGGGGGTGCGAGTAGTCGAGCCAGACCCGCAGCGGGGCAGGGGTGGGGTGGGAGAGGTGGTCGGCGGTCATTTTTTTCAGGGCTTCGCCGAGGGACGGCGCCGTCGCCGGTGACCTTGGCGGCGTAGGCGTCGGCCTCGAATTCGTGGCGGCGGGACCAGGCGTTGGCGAGGACGCCGAGGAGCTTGCTAACGGGTTCTAGCAGGATGCTGAAGAGGACGAGGCCGACATGCGGCGAGATTTGCTTCA
This sequence comes from uncultured Verrucomicrobiae bacterium, assembly GCA_963810445.1. GTDB lineage: Bacteria > Verrucomicrobiota > Verrucomicrobiia > Verrucomicrobiales > Akkermansiaceae > Luteolibacter. Next base: position 163,860 of record CAWENZ010000059.1, read on the forward strand.
CGCCGAACGCGTCAAAGAGCACCCGCGCGAATTTCCCGTCGGGATCGGTGGCGAGTCCGAGCAGGAAGAAGATGACGGCGGTTTGCAGGATGCCGACGAACAGCCGTTGCTTGATGTGTCCGCAGCGGAAATGGCCGATCTCGTGGGCCAGCACGCCGATGCAGTTCCGGCCGCGTGCTTTTCTCGACCAGCGTGTCGAAGAGCGCGATCTTCTTCCGTTTTCCAAGTCCGGTGAAGAACGCGTTCGCCTTGGTCGAGCGCTTGGAGCCGTCCATCACGAACACGCCGGTGAGAGGGAATCCGCATTTGTCTCCCAGCTCCTCGATCTCCTGCTTCAGCTCGCCGTCGGGCATGGGCGTGAATTTGTTGAAAAGCGGCATGATCAGCGACGGAGCGAGGTAGGTCAGGATGAGTTGGAAAGCCGTCACCGTCAGCCAGGCCCAGAGCCAGGCGTTTGCCACGTTGCCGAAGATCCAGAGGATGGCCGCGCCTAAGGGCAGGCCGATCACCGCCGCGAGCAGCAGGCCTTTCACCCGGTCCATGATGAAGGTTCGCGGCGTGGCGCGGTTGAAGCCGAATTCCTGCTCGATCACGAAGGTGTCGTAGATGGAAAACGGCAGGTGAAATCAGGCTTTGCCCGAGGAACAGCAGCGACAGGAAAATCAGTCCCGCCACCACCGGCGATCCCGTGAACGACCTCGCCCAGCCGTCCAGCCAGCCGAATCCGCCCAAGGACCAGAACACCAGCAGCACCACCAGCGAGACCGTGGACTGGATGATTCCGAACCGCGCGTTGATCGCCAGATACGCCCGCGCCTTTTCGAGCTTCGTCGAGTCCATCAGGTCGCTGAGGGCCTTGGGCACGGACATCGGGAACGCCTTCAGGTTCATCAGGGTGGCCGCGAGTTCCAGCTTCCAAAGCAGGAAAAGCCCCACCACGATGATCACCGACATGAAATTCCAATCGCTCATTGCCGCCATCATGCATGCCTCCCGCATTCCGACAAGAGTCACGCTGGCAGTCATTTGCCTAGGAGGGCTGAACAGTTGCATCGGGCTGGTCGCGAAGAAGCACACCTACGGCACCGCCGCCTCCTCGCCACCCGTGGTGGTCAACGGCACCGAGATCCGCATGCAGGTGAAACCGGAAGGAACGGAAAACGGTAGCTACGCCTTGAGCGCCATGGTCGTCTCTGCCGCCGTCGCCACCTTCGACGGTCCATTCCGCTGGCGGCTTGTCGCATCCGGCGAGTATGGAAATCAGGAATACCTCGTCGTCCACCGCATCCGCACCGTCACCGGCAAGACCCGCCGCGACGAATGGTATCCTGCGGATCACCTCGGAAAACGTGCCGATTTCACCCGCAAAAAGGGCGATTCCGGAGCCACCCGCGCCATCTATCCGATTCCCGGTCTGCTCAAGGTCAAGCCGCTTGAGGACGGCGCGCTCGATATCCATGTGGACCTCACCCTCGTCGCCCGTGGCCGGAAGGAGCGGAAAACCGTCCATTTCCGCATGGATCCCGCCGACAAGCGGCAGGACGAGTTCATTTTCGTCCCCACGGAGATCGTGAAAAGCATCGGCACTTCGCCGGCGGATTGGGAGGACACAGGGTGGGATTGAGCGTTGCCTTGCGCGGGAATTGGCCGTAGCGTCGCGGACCCACATGGTGAATTCCACGACCCTTCGCCGACTTTCGTTGGTTTTGTGCTCCGCAGTGCTTCCGGTCTGTGCCCAGGACCTGAACGCCCCTGAGATCGTCAGCAATAACCCGATCGTTCCGCCGCCTGCTACCAAGGGGGCAGCGGACGGCGATATCACCACCCGCAAGGATGCCAGGACGATCACCCTGAAAATCCCCGCGCCGCGCGGCGAAATCGTGGATCGCGAGGGTGCCCCGCTCGCACAGAACGAGGTGGCCTATCAGATTGCCCTCCAGTTCAAGCAGTTCGAGAACGCGGACCGGGACTTCGTCGTCAACTGGGCAAGGACCCGCCTCGACTCGCTTGCAACTGCTGTTGAAAAACCAGGTGACGAAGACCGACGACGAGCTCTTCGATCATTACAACAACCGCCGTTGGCTGCCCTTGCTCGTCACGGGCCAGATCAGTGCGAAGGAGGCTCATGATATCGAGACCAAGCTGACGTCCGGACTGATTCTCCACCCCGTTTACAAGCGCTTCTATCCGGAAGGCGAGTTGGCCGCGCACATCATTGGCTACTCCGGCAGCGTCGGAAAACTCCCGACGGGCCCTATCAATTTCAACGAGCCACTGTGGGAGGAATCCGAAGGCCGCTCCGGCTTCGAAAAGATTTTCAATGAACAACTGACGGGCGACCCCGGAATGATGCGGCTGCTTTTCGACGAGAAGGGCAACAAGCTGTTGGAGGAGCAGGTCAAGCGGCCGCGCCCCGGAGGCACACTGGTCACCACGCTCGACCTCAAGTGGCAGCAGCTCGCGGAAAAGACCCTCCGCAACGGTTGCCGCCGCGGAGCTTTCGTCGTGATCGATGTGATCACCGGTGAAGTGCTGGTGATGGCTTCACGACCATCTTTCGACCTCAACGCCTTTATCCCGGGTATCAACGAAGCGGATTTCAAGGCACTCAACGAGGATCCATCGACGCCCCTGTATGGCAGGGCCTTCCAGTCGGTCTATCCGCCGGCCTCCTCGTTCAAGCCCGTCGTCGCCCTTGCCGCTCTCAACAACGGAACCGTCACCGCCACTTCGGAAATTTACTGCCCAGCCGATATCACCATCGGCCGGACCGTCATGCACAACTGGAGCAAGATTCCGGAAGGTTCGATCAATGTGAAACGCGCTCTGGCCCGCTCCTGCAACACCTGGTTCTATCAGGTCGGTATCGATGTCGGTCCTTCGTCGTTTCTCAATCTCGCCCGGCGTCTCGGATTTGGCGAACGCACCGGGTTGCCGCTCGTCGGTGAGAATCCCGGACTCGTCCCTAACGACGAGTGGATGCTCAAGAACGAGAATCGGCGGATTCTCGATGGCGACACCGCCAACCTCGCGATCGGGCAGGGGAGTCTTCTTGCATCGCCGCTTCAAGTCGCGCAGGCCATGGCGGGAATCGCCAACGGAAACATCGTTCCCAAGCTCCAGCTCATCCGCCAGGTCCAGGACACCCGCGGTCGCGTGGTGAAGGCCGCGGTGCCTCAACGCAAGGATTGGCTCGGCGTCGAACCCAAGGCGGTGGATGTCGTTCATCAAGGCATGAGCGATGTGGTCAATGGAGGCGGCGGCACCGGCCAAAGCGCCGGACTCAGTTACACCACCTTGTGCGGCAAGACCGGCACCGCCCAATGGGGCCCCAAGTCGAAGAACCAGCGCCTCGCGTGGTTTGCCGGCTACCTTCCCGAGGACAATCCGCGCTACTCCTTTGCCGTTCTCTACGAAGGCCGTCCCGGTGAAACCGTGTCGGGTGGACGGATGGCAGCCCCCATGGTCAAAAAGTTTTTCGAAGGCATCAAGGACGACATCAAGGAGACCATCGCCCCGCCGAAGAAAGCGTTGATTGTCATTCCCGAAGGAGAGCCCGCGGAGACGGATCAGGAAGCCGAGCCGCTACCACCCGAAGAGGACAAGATCAATTCGACAGATCCGTCCGTTAGGCCCCTGAGAGCCATTCCCGTCGAGCCGTTGGAGGCATCCCCGCCACCCTTGAGGCCGGCCGATGTTTTTCCTGATCCGCCCACCGGTCCGTCACCGGATGAAATCGAGGAGTTGGAGAAGCCCCGCGCGATCCGTGCCATCCCGGTGGGTGAGGACGAGGTCATCCAGGACGCGGTCGAGGAACCTTGATCATCGGCCTTTCATGGCTCCTCTAAGAGGCTGTCTGAAAAATACCCGAAGGCAGGGATCGACCTCCGGGCGGTCCTGCGAATGGAAAGTGAATGTCCGACCATGGATGGATTCAAGAGCTTTTCATGGGCGGATCCATTCGCCTCACATTCGCAGGACCGTTGCGGAGAACGGTCCCTGCCATTTTTAAGACAGCCTCTAACGGTAGCGTCCGTGAATGGCTTTGAATCCGGGGGAGCGGTGCAATTGGCGGCGATTGCTTTCGCACGGACGGAGCCGTTCACGCGCAAAGACTGGATTTGGGCGATTTGTGACGGATCGCATTCGAAGGAGCCCGATGATTTGTGGTGATTCGTGCGATTTGAAGGATCCTTCGTTGCGAGGCGAAAGTCCCTTCGTTTTCGGTCTCTCATAACATTCAGGTGGGGCGGGCGTCAGAATATGGATTGCATTTTCCAAGATTTTGCGAATGAATGTGTCGTATCATATGGAAAGTAGAAGATACCCCATGAAAACATCCCATCGATTTCTCGCCCCGCTTGCCACTGCCGCGCTGTTGCCCGCCACTCCGCTCGCTGCCGATCCCTCGCTCACCATTTACAACCAGAATTTCGCCGTGGTCCGCGACACGGTGCCGCTGGACCTCAAGGCCGGAGTGACCGAGGCCCGCTTCTCCGGCATGACCGCTCAGGCGGAAACCGATTCGGTGATTTTGCGCGACCCGTCCGGCAAGGTGAAATTCCAGATTCTCGAGCAGGCCTACCGCAACGATCCGGTTTCTTCCGGCCTGATGCTGCAGCTCAACGAAGGCAAGACGATCGATTTCTATGTCCGCGAGCCTAACAAACCCGACCGCACGGTGCAGGGGAAAATCGTCCGCAGCGGCTACAATCCCGGCGGACGCCAGGCCTCTCAACCGATCATCGAGGTCGATGGTCAACTTCGGTTTTCCCTGCCGGGCGAGCCGGTCTTTCCCGCGCTCGGCGATGACACCATCCTCAACCCGACCCTCACCTGGACGATCAACACCCCCGATGCCGCCAAGTTCGACGGCGAACTCGCCTACGTGACCGGTGGCCTGAGCTGGCAGTCGGACTACAACATCATCGCCGCCGACAAGGGCGACACCATCGACATTGTCGGGTGGGTCACCTTCAAGAACCAGAGCGGCACCTCATTCCAGCAGGCCAAGGTCAAGTTGATGGCCGGCGATGTGAACAAGGTGCAACCGCAGCAACAATCCAACCGGATGATGATGAAGGGAAGGGCGATGGCGGACGAAATGGAAGGTGCTGTTACCGAGAAGGCCTTCGATGAGTTCCATCTCTACACCATCGGACGCCCTGTGACATTGCGCGATCAGGAAACCAAGCAAGTCGAGTTTGTCCGCGGCACCGGAGTCAAGGCACCGAAGATCTTCGTTTATGACGGCGCGACGATGAACTACGGCGTGTGGAACTACTTCCGTGGCGAGGGCGACTATCGCATCCCGACTAACAAAAAGGTCTGGACCTTGAGGGAGTTCAAGAACAGCAAGGAGAACAACCTCGGCATGGCACTTCCGAAGGGACGCCTGCGTTTCTATTCACGCGATGATGACGGTTCGCTCCAGTTCACCGGTGAGAACAACATCGACCACACTCCCAATGACGAGACGGTCCGTGTCTATCTGGGCAACTCGTTCGACCTCGTCGGCGAGCGCCGCCGCACGGCCTACAAGGTGGACAGCACCAACAAGTGGGTGGACGAAACGTTCGAGATGAAACTGCGCAACCACAAGAAGGACGCTGTCGAGATCCGCGTGGTCGAGCACCTGAACCGTTTTGACAATTGGGAAATCAAACAAAAATCCGACGAATTCCGCAGCCTGGACAGCCACACCATCGAGTTCCCCGTCACCGTCAAGCCGGACGAGGAAAAGATCGTGACCTATCAGGTGCATTACTCCTGGTGACGCGCCGGAGCGGAAATCTGATCCGTTAGTGCTGCCGGATCAACGACCATGATACCCCGTTCATGACCGGAGTGCCCGTGCAGGGCGTGGATCAATGGGAAACCGAGGGAGCGAGCCAGCGAACCGCGTTCTCAAGGACGCGGAGCGGTTCAGCCTGCTTGTAAACAGGAAAGATCTCGTGGCCGGGCCGGAAATAGAACACCAATCCCTTGCCGACGTGCCAGACGCAACCGCTGCGGAAGTGCTCGCCCTTGTCCCATTTCTCCTCGAACACCACTTGGTCGGGTGCCGGCACGTGGAATGGCTCGTCATACATCTCGGATTTCGGAACATCCCACTGCGCCGGAAGTCCGGCGGCGATGGGGTGATCGGTTAGCAGCGTGGTCACGTGACTTGGGGCTCCGTCGTCGCGATAGGCTGGAAACACGCATGCCGGCAAGGTCAACTGCCAGACTTCACCCACCTTCATCACCGAGGGCGTGAGCGGGGCGTCGCGTTTCACGTCCTTGCCGGCCGGATGGTCGTTCAAGTATTCAAATCGTGCACCCGCTCGATCAGCCTCAGGGATTGTCGCCAATGCGTCCGCCTTCGCCCGTTCCTGCATCAGTCGCACGAAGGGTTTGCTCCAGTGGGCCGAATGCAATGGAACCAGTGCCAGGTGGCCCGCCAGCACGCGCGAGACCACGCGTTCGGCGTTTTCATCGCTCACCTTGTCCTGTCTCTGGTGCCCCCACCAGATGACGACGTCCGTGGCATCCAGTGTCTCTTCATCCAGACCTTGACCGGGTGAGTTCAATCCGACGGACTTGACCGTGATCCCTGGCAGTTTACCCAGATGTTCCGCAATCGTTTCGCCCAGGAACTTGTCCCCATACGCTTGTTTCTGTGATGGCTGCTGTTCGTCCCACACAAGGACGCGGATGGTCGGGTTGGCGGCACGGCTTGTGAATGCGGTGAGACCTATCAACAGCAGAAGGCAACAAGAGCGGAAGGTTTTCATGGAAGGTTGTCGGGATTCGTCTGGAACGGAAGCACGTTAAGTCCAGCCGTTGCAAGATCAACGATTTCCGGAGGCGTGCCAGCATCCTGGGCCATCGGCCGAGGGGGCGGATTGCTTCGTTGTGCCCGGGTTCAGTCCGTGAGCGATGATTGAATCAGCCTCGACATCAGCGCCCTGCCATCTCGGCGATCATGCTGTTCACGGGAATCCCACCGATGCGATAGCCTTTGTCGCCGGTGAGGAGATCGAAGCTGCGGGACACGCCGCGAACCGTTTCGATGGAGGTCACGGTTTCGGCTCCGATGCGATCACCGGTTTTATAGGCGGAGGCGGGAATGCCATCGATCCGGTGGCGAGGTGATGCGCTCACCGTGGTTCCGTCGGTGAAATGAAGCGCCAGATAACGGCTCGTCGCCGGGTCTTCCTGATACTGATGGATCTGGCTGACCTGGACCTCGCTGCCGTCGAACCCGATGACCTTGTCTCCGGATTTGAGATCCTCGATGGCGACCGTACCCGAGGACGTGTCGATCCGGGTGCCTTCCGGGAGACAGCCAAACCTGAGTTTCATCATGCCCAATCCTAACAGGCTACAGGATGGAAGCAGAACGGTGAAAAGGAGGCTGGAAATGAACAGTCGCCTGGTGATTCGCTGAAAGCGGGAAGTAATCATGGAGGATTGGATTTGCCGACGGAAGAACGGCGGATTTGCGGGATTTCCCGCCGCGATGCGGAATTGTTCCGGGTACGGAGAATGTCCCCATTTGCTCCCGCGTCAAGGTTCTGGACGCATTTCGCAAAGATGGTGGCAGTTCGGGTGGAGGCCGCTTCGTGCAGTTTTCCGGTGGCCTCGGGTTTGGCATGCTCCTTGGCGATACCGCGGGCTGGATGAATCCCGACCTGATGGATGCCTATTTGGTTCTCACGAATGTTGAGAGGAATAATGTTTGCGGTGCAAAACAATATTCGATATGGCATGTTAAATAAATCCATGAAAAGCATCATCCTATCACTCGCCGCCGGATCCTGTTTCATCGTTTCTGCCCTAGCAGTCGAACCTGCCGCGCCCACGGTGAAACTGGTGGTCAAAAAACATCTGCTGGAATCCGAGCACGACAAGGGCGGCAAGTTCGGCAGTAGCGCGGCGAAGACCTACGCTTTGCGCGTCGAGGTGACCAATACCGGGAAGACTCCGCTCGTGGGGGCCGAGATCTCGGGAACTGCTCTCGTCCATCGCGCGCGTGCGCTCGCTGACCGGGTCTCGGCCGAGCCCCTCTCCGCCGTGAAGGTTCCGGATATCAAGCCGAACGACAAGGTGACGCTCGAACTTGGGCGGATTGACCTCCACAAACTGGAGATGCGCCAGCGCGAGATGGAGGAATCCCTCGAGGAATGGCAGGTCATTTGCACGAAGGGCGGGAGCGAGTTGGGCAAGGAGGAGAGCAGCGACCGCTTCGAAACGATGAACAAGGATGCCTCGGGTCCCTCCAAGAAAGGCAAGGGCGGCAAGGGAGAGCGCAAGAAGAAGTGAAAGGCATCATTGCCGTGCGGATGGCTTCCGCAGGCGGTGGGTGGTCTCAAGGTTTTCCCCAATTCGCAACTGCGGCCCCAAGCTTTGCCGGCAAGTTTGTGGTTTGAAAGAATTGGGGGTGGGGCGGGATCCACTCGGACCGTCCGCACCACCCCCGTTTTCCCTCTCCTGTCTGGAGATCTGTTATGTCACGCGTCCAGCCTGAGGGCGGCTTTCTGCGCGGCGCTTTTCGCTTCGGTCTTGTTGCCGGCCCCGTCGTCTGCGGTGAGGCGCATGCCGACGGGTTTCGAGACACCGAATTCCTCCATGGTCACGCCATACATCACGTCGGCGCGGGCCATGGTGCGCTTGGAGTGGGTGACGATGATGAACTGCGAGTTGTCGATGAAGCGGTCGAGCACCTTGACGAAGCGGTTGATGTTCGACTCGTCGAGCGGCGCGTCGAGCTCGTCGAGCACGCAGAACGGGCTGGGCTTGATCATGTAGATCGAGAACAGCAGCGCGACGGCGGTCATGGAACGCTCGCCACCTGATAGAAGCGTGATGGACTGGAGCTTTTTGCCCGGCGGTTTGGCGATGACCTCGATGCCGGATTCCAGCGGATCGCTTTCGTCCAGCAGGGTGAGGTCGGCCTCGCCCTTCTCGCCGAAGAGTTCCTTGAACATCTCGCGGAAGTTGATCTTCACCTGGGCGAAGGTCTCGGCGAAGAGGCGTTGCGTTTCGGTGTTGATGCGGTCGATGACTTCGAGCAGCTCGGTCTTGGAGTTGACGAGGTCGTCGTGCTGGTTCTTGAGGAACGTGTAGCGTTCCTCGAGTTCCTCGAATTCCTCGATGGCGTCGAGATTGACGGGGCCCATGGAATCGAGGCGGCGCTTGATGTCGGTGACGATGGACTCGACGAAATCCCAATCCGGTTCGCCTGTCATTTCGCCGGGAAGCTCGACATCATCGCTGGTGCCATCCACGACGACGGTGGGCATTTCATCCTCGCCGCTATCTTCCGATTCATCGCCGGTGACGATGGATTGGCGACCGCCACGACCTTGCAGGGCTTTCTGCGAGGCGATGCTTGATAGCAGCGCGTGGGCATCCGGCTCGAAAACCGATAGATCGATCTGGTGACGCTCCTGCACGGTGGTTGCCAGACTTTCGATGCGGAGGTCGAGCTTGGTGCAGGCGATTTCCTCACGACCCTTTTGCTCACTGATTTTCGAATGATCGCGACGAACGGCGGCAAGCGCGGTTTCGGCGGTTTCGATGGCCTCCAACAGAACGGTGCGTCCCTCGGAGCGCGAATTGATTTCCACCTGCAGGTCCTCCACCTCGCAGCGGTGGGTTTCGCATTCCTCGGAAAGGCGCGCGTTCTCGGCGTGGGCGGCCTCGATGCGTTGATCGAAGGAGGAAATTTCCGTTTCCCGGCGGATGGCAAGCTCGCGAAGTTCCGATAGACGTGCCTCCATCGGCTTCTGCTGTTCCTCGGCGGATTGCTTGGCACGGCGCTCGACGGCGAGTTCCGTGCGAAGTTCGTTGAGGGCCTCGACGATGTCCTGCTCGCGGCGGACGACGGCTTCGGACTCGGATTGCAAACGGCGACCTTCGTCCTCAAGGGCTTCGAGTCGCTCGCGGGCGGTGGCGAGTTCGCTTTCAAGATGCTCGCGTCCTTCGGCGGCGGCGCGCTCGCGGTTCTCAAGCTCGCCGCGCTCCCATTTGACGTTCTCGAGCTTGGTTTCGAGATTCTCCACCTCGCGTGTGGCGAGGCTGAGCTGGCCCTGGAGGGTGGATAGATCGACCTTCTGGCGTTGCAACCGCTCGCGTGAAACCTCGACCTCCTCGCGGAGTTGTTCGAGGCGGGTTTCAAGATCCTTGACCCGGTTTCTGGCAGCCTCGTCGGCGTTGGTTAGAGTCTCGACCTCGGCTGCGAGCGTGCGGACCTCGTTCTGGAGTTCGAGCACCGGAAGTGGTGCCTTCCGCGCCCGCTCCACCGCGGAGCATGCCCTCGCCGGTGAGGATGACCCCGGCCTGCGTGACGAAGGTGACGCCGGGATGCGCCGAACGAAGACGCAGGGCGGTGGCTTGATTCGGAACGATGAGAACCTTGTCCAGAAGGCGCTCGATGACATTGGAAATGCGCTTGTCGGATTTCACCCGGTCGAGCGCCCAAGCGGTCGCGCCTTCGGGTAGCGCTTCCATCTGGGTGCCGGTGGAGTGGCCGATGAAGGTTTCCGGCAGGACGGCAGCGATGCCTAACTGTTTTTCGGTGAGGCGGGCAATGACGGCTTCCGCCATGGCCTGGTCCTGCACGAGGACGGCTTGCAAATGGTTTCCGAGCGCGGCCTCAATGGCGCGGGCGCAGGTGTTCTCCGCTTCGATAAACGATGCGAGCACGCCATGGATGCCGGGCTTGAATGTATCGGGCTGGCCGAGCCCCTTGAGCACGTTCTGCGTGCCTTTCTCGAATCCCTCGCCGCTTTCGACAAGCTGGCGGACGGCATCGAAGCGGGCGGAGCGCTGGGCGAGGAGCTTGTTGGAATCGACAGCGGCGACGCGTGCGGCATCGAGATCGCCACGGGTGTGCTGATAGGTGCGCTCGGCGATCTGGAAGCTTTCCTCGAGCTGACCTAACATCGAGCCGGTCGATTCGACCTCACCGGCGATGCGTGCTTGCTCGGCGCGGGATTCCTCCATCTCGAGCGAGAGGCGTTGTTCCTCGTCGGCGAGTTGGCGGGAGCGCTCGCGGTTGCCTTCGAGTTGGGCAAGCGAGCTTTCGATCTTGGCTTGGGTCGAGGCGATGATCGTCTGGGCGCGGTTGGCCTCGCCACGGGTTTCGCGGAGGGCGGCTTCGATGCGGTTGCGCTCGTCTTTGGTGCCCTGGGTGCGGGTTTCCTGTTCGGCGAGTTGGATTTCCTTCTCGGCGATGATACGGCTGAGTTGGTCGAGCGACTCGTTGGCGGCGGTGAACTCGAATTCCTGCTTGGCGAGTTTTTCACGAGTCTCGGCGATGTCCTCGTGGTTCTGGCGGATACGGGATTCCAGCTCGGACTTGCGCTCGTCGTTGAAGGCCATGCGACCGGAAGCGGATGTCAGCGAGTTGCGGTGTTCGTTCAGGCGATGGCGGAGTTCGGCGAGTTCCCCCTCGAAGACACGAGCCGCGGCGCGGGCTTCGGCGACGGCTTCCTCCTTGGCGGGAAGCTGCATTTCCAGCTCGGTGTCGCGAACTTCAAGGCCACGGATGGAAACGACCAACTCGTCACGCTCGGCGGTGAGTTCGACAAATTTCCGGTGGCCAAGGTGGCTGTCGAGAACTCGGGTGTCGGCGGCAAGCGCCTGATAGCGGCGGGCCTTGGCGACCTGGCGGCGGAGCGAATTCATCCGGCGTTCCTGTTCGGCGAGGACGTCGGAGACGCGGAGCAGGTTGGCCTCGGTGAATTCCAGTTTCCGGAGCGCTTCCTTTTTCTCGCGCTTGAATTTCGTGATTCCGGCGGCTTCCTCGAAGACCGCGCGGCGCTCTTCTGGCTTGGAGGAAAGGATCTGGTCGATCTGGCCCTGCGCCATGATCGAGTAGGCGGTCCGGCCGATACCGGTGTCCATCAGCATGTCGTGGATGTCCTTCAGGCGGCAAAGCGTGCCATTGATCCGGTATTCCGAACGTCCGTCGCGGAAAACCCGGCGGGTGAGCGAAACCTCGTTGTAGTCCACCTTCAGCGCTTCCTCGCAATCGCCCATGGTGAGGGTGACTTCCGCCATGCCGAGCGGTTTGCGCTTTTCGGTGCCGTTGAAAATGACGTCCGCCATTTCACCGCCGCGAAGGGCCTTGGCGGAGGTTTCGCCGAGCACCCAGCGGATCGCATCGACCACGTTGGACTTGCCGCAGCCGTTCGGACCGACAATGCCGGTCACGCCTTTGGCGAATTCGAACACGGTTTTGTCCGCAAAGGATTTGAAGCCGTGGATTTCAAGAGTTTTAAGATACATGCCAGACAGTTGGGGTTGGAGGTGAAGCCCGAGAGGGAAGTGGGCTGTGGAAGACCCTATCCCGACTCTCCGGTTTCGCAATCTGGGAATCATGAGACATACAGGATGTGGTATCAAAATGTGAATCGAAATACCAAATGTGGTATTTTGCGGTAGTTTACCAATCCGAACAAATTTGCAGTTCCCTCATATGAAATTGAAAAATCCAGAGATTCTTGCTCCCGATTTGGTCGGAAAAACGGATCATTTCGGGGTTCATGCGGGTGATGAACTCCGGGATTGAGACCTCGAAACACTTTGCCACTCATCCGATCTATGCAAAACTCACCGCAAATCCGCCATGTCCCGCCATTTTCTCGCCCTATCCATTTTCCTGCACATTTTCGGCACGATCAGTTCATCAAAGGCGGCTGCACCAGCCGCGCCCTCGAATTTCAAGGTCACCCCCGTCGGAGTGAACTCCTTCAAGCTCAAGTGGAAGGACAATTCCGACAATGAGACCGGCTGGGACGTGTTGATCTCGCTCGCGGGTGGAAAACCCCAACATTACGCCTTCATTCCGATCGCGAACATCAACTCCTACACGATTTTTACCCCCGATCTGCCGGGCTACGGGCTGATCTTCCAACTGGCGGCCTACAACGGTAAAACCGGAGAGGAAGTGCTCTCCGACGTTACGCCGTCCGTGGCGGTCAGGGCCTTGGCGCCCAGCACTTTTGACGCGCCGACGGGGTTGACGGCGAAGACTTTGGACGACAACCGGATCCGCCTGAGCTGGACCGACAACTCGACATCCGAGAGCGGCTACCAAATCCAGATCCGGCCTGACGGGGAGAAAAAATGGGTTTCATTTGCCACCGTGGAGGCAAATGTGAAGTTCAAGGTGGTCGCCAGCCGACTCATTCCCTCGAAAAAATATTCCTTCCGGGTGAGGGCCTACAAGGGGGACGGCGCGAAATATTCCAAGTTCTCCAACATCGCCGCGGCGAAAACCAAGGTCCCGCTGGGGCCCGACAAGTTCGTGGCAATACCCAAGGAGGAAGCTTCATTCATCATCAAGTGGAGGGATCATTCGAACGTGGAAACCGGCTTCGAGCTTCAAAAGAAAGTGGGTGATGGCAGTTTTAAACCATACCTGAGTTTCGGCGGCTACAATGAGAAACTCGATACGCTCAAGGCCACCCTGCAGAATCTGGAGCTCGACGCCGATCTAGGCTTCCGGGTCAGGGCTGTCTATCAGTCCGGTTCGGAAAAATCCTATTCCAACTTCTCCAACACGTTCTCCGTCCGCTCCACCAAGCTCAACGCTCCCACTGGCCTGGACGTCCAAGGCAGGACCGAGGACTCCATCTCATTGAAGTGGGATGACAACTCCGGCCGCGAGAGTGGTTACCGTATCGAGTATCGCAAGACCGGAACCACCAAGATCAGCTCCAGCTCGACCGGATCCGGCGCTGAGTCCACCACCGTTAGCGGACTGGATCCTGGGCAGAATTATCAATTCCGAGTGCAGGCAACGGAAAGCACCTACGGAACCAGCTCACTTGCCACCGAATGGGTGAGCGGAAAAACACGCGAGGCCATCAAGGGAAACCTAGCGCCTGTCGTCTCCCTCGGAGTCGCTTTCAACTATCAGATCCAGGTCACCAGCACGGCGCTTCTCACGAATCTCGAAGTCACGGGACTGCCAGCCAGTCTTGTTTTCAATCCTGCAAACCGGACAATCACCGGAACCTTGTTTGGCGACGCAAGCTACGATGTCACCGTCACCGCGACCTTCAGCGACGGGTCAACCTCGGTGCGCACCCTGAAACTGCGCACCATCGCGCCACCGGTCGCAACCGCCGCCTTTGACGCGCAGTCTGTTGCTGTTTCAGCGACCAAAATGGTGTCTGTCACCGGCAAGTTCAACGATCCCGACACCGAAAGTGCCGCAAGATTCGAGACCACCAAAGGCCCCTTCGACATCATTTTGTTTTCAACGGCCACACCTCTAACGGTCGCCAATTTCCTCGATTACATCGACGCCGGGAAATACGACGACTCCTTCTTCCATCGCTCGCCCGACAACTTCGTGGTGCAGGGCGGTGGCTACAAATACAAGTTAGCGGACGGGTTCACCGAGATCGTCAAATTGGATCCGGTGTTGAACGAGCCGGGTATTTCCAACCTCAGGGGAACCGTGGCGATGGCGAAGATCGGCGGTCAACCCAACAGCGCCACCTCGGAGTGGTTCGTCAACATCAAGGACAATTCCGGACCACCTCCGGCACTCGACACGCAGAACGGTGGGTTCACGGTCTTCGGTCGTGTTCCAGAATCCGGAATGACGCTTTTCCAAGCCATCAATGATCTTCCAGTGGCCACCTACGAATTCCCTTTTTCTCCCGATCCGAAGACCCTCGACGATGTGCCGGTCGATGCCGCCACGGCACCACCTGCCCTTGATCCCACCAAATTGGTGAAAATCATCACCGTCGGGCCGGCGCCCATCCTCTCCTACACCGTCACCAGCCTGAATTCCGCGATCGCCACCGCTTCGATTTCCGGAACGGACATCACCATCTCCGGCGTTGCAACTGGCAGCACCTCCATCGAGGTGAAGGCAACCGATCTCGACGGACAATCGGTCACGGAAAACATCGCCGTGACGGTTCCCTGAGCCTTATTTCCGATCCTTCGCCCGCTGGAAACGCGAGCTTCTAACCGACTCTTCGGGAGGTGGCGGGATAACAGGAGCTTCCTCTTCGATCACCAGAGGCGGTGCGATGGAAACCTCCGCGCGCTTGGATTTCACGACAGGCGCGCGGGGTGCTCTCGGAACCCGGTTGGGAAGCGCCAGCATCGGCAATTTCCAACCGGTTCTGGTGAATAACGCATCGGCAAGCATCAGCAAAACCAGAGCGATTCCGAGTGGCAGGCGCAGCGAGGTTTCCGTGATAAAGGGCGGACGCAACCAAGCCGTTCTAATATCGAGCAACTCACGGCCGCTGGTCATATTTGCGACGGCCCGTAGCTCGGTCAGGCGTTCAGGATCGAATGCCCATTCCACCGAGGAGCCCACGCTGAGAGGACCGAAGGGAAGCGCGTTCTCACCCACCTGAACCGCCCCCCGGACGATGCTGCCTTCGTCAAGATCCCTTGTTAGCGAGAAATGGCCGGGTGCGATCCTTCGCCATGGCAGGTCGAGGGTCGCGCCTCCCGTGTCATCCTGCAGCCGGACCTTGGGCGGCATTGCGGTTAGTTTCCGCGACCAGAGCGAGGTGTCGTATAACAGATCGAGGGTCAGCCGCGTGCCGTCGAGCCGGTGGCGAAGCGCGATACCGGGAGGTGTGTCCTCGCCCATCAGGAAGCGGCCCAGGGTCTGGAGGAAATCACCATAGCCCTGCCAATTCCTCGTGCTTTCGGAAAACTCGCCGCCTAACGGAAATGAAACCGCCGCGCTGCGGCCGAGCCCGCGCCGCGCGTGCGCGACCAATGGTGCGAGATACTCGTCGGTGGAGACCAGGGAGACCGTGGCGTCCTCACGGGCGTATGAAAGATTGTAGCCGTCCACTTGCTTGAACCAATCCACCGGCTTGGGTGAAATCTCCGCCCATCGCCCGGTCGGCTGCACTCCCACGGGCTCCTTGATGAAGGCGCTTCTCGCGATGGTCACCGTTTCCTGTGCGAAGATCTTCGGGATATCGAGCGGTTGATTCGAGAAGAACATGCGCCCGTTTCCACGCTTGGCCACGTCCTCGAGGAATGTCGCGTCCGGATCCTTGTTCGTTCCCAATCCGATCACTGAAACGGATGCTCCCTTGTCAGTCATTTCCTGGATCAGGTTCTTGTAGTCGCCCGGTTCCTCGGCATCCGCCGCATCGGCGAAAAGGATCACATGCCGGGTCCCGGCAGGGGATTTCTTCAGCTCGTCCCAAGCCGCCTTGAGCCCGGTATAGACATAGATTCCACCGCCCGCGGACTTGATGCTGCGGGCGCGGGCCTGGAGCTTGGCCTTGTTGTTCCCGATGCGGTCCAGTGGAATCGTCTTGGTCGGCTCGCTGTCCACCGCGAACAACGCGATTTCATCCATCGGACCTAACAGGCCAATGGCGTTGGCAGCGCCGGAGTTCGCCAGATCGATCTTGGTCTTCCCGCCGCCGATCCCCATGGCCATCGATCCCGAGCGGTCGATGACAATGGCAAGCGCGACCGCGAGCTTGCGGTGCTCGGATTTCAATTCCATCGACACCGGCAACAACGCGTCGATGGGGGACTGGAAATAGCCGCCCGAGCCGAAGGAATGCTCGCCTCCCGCCATCAGGAGTCCGCCGCCCTGCTCCCTGACGAAGAAATCCAGCGACTTCATGAAATCAGTTGGAATCTCGTGGGCGGGGACGTTGTTCAGGATGACCGCCCGCGCTCCGGCGATGAGACCGGGCTTGAGCTGTGAGGGATCGCTCACGGTTTCCACCGTGAAATCCAGTGCCGCCAGGGCCTTGGCCACCGGATCATCCGCATAACGGGTGGCGAGAACGATACGTGGACCGCCGGTGATTTCGATCCAGCGGCTGGCCCGGTTGTTTCCGGGATGGGCGTCGTTTTCCGGCCGGATCTCAGCCTGATACTCGAAGCCTCCCGACTTCGGAATGCGGTCGGTGAACTCGACGGTCGCCACACCATTCACAAGGGTGACGGACGACTCGGTTAGGAGTTGTCCATTGCGGCGGAGGATCAGCGGGAAGGTCGCGTCGGATGACCCACGGACGTTGATGGAAATGAGAAACGGCTCGCCGATCTGGACGCGCTCGGGAAACCCGATGTGGGCAAGCCGGAAGTCGTTCTCCTTCTCGTCTCGGATCAGTCGGAAATCCAGCGGAATTCCGCGTGCCTGCATCTGTGCGGCTGCTTCCTGCAGGGGTTCGGTGGAGAAGCCGTCGGTGAACAACAGCACGCGGGACGGCCGTTTCGCCTCGGTCTGCGCGGCGATGGATTGCAGCGCGAGTCCGGTCTTGGTCAATTTCCGGGAACCGGTGAAGGACGAGCCGTCCGCACCCAACTCGGCGACCTCACTGGCGTAGTTGATGAAATGCAAGGTGTCCCGGTGGCCGGGCTTCGCTTTCTCCAGGAGTCCTTCCATTCGGGAAGATTCTTGTCGATCAGGTCCTCGGTCGAGTCGGACCGGTCCAGCAGCACATAAAGGTCGAGCGAGTTCTGCTGGTGATGGATCATCGGCTCGGCAAGTGCGACGATCGCTAACAGAAGTAATCCGCCCGCAGCGGCGAATGAAGTTTCAAGCCACGCCAGAACCAACCCGCCAGCGCTAGAGCGGGGATGAGGAGGAAATATTCGGGGGAGGTGAAGGTCATGGTGATTCTGCCAGGTTGCGACTTAACTCCTGAAATGCCGATTTTGCTCCTTCGCCATCACACCAGTCGGACAACTCACGCATGTTGATTTTGCCGGGCTGACTTCGACATACCAACAGGGCCTGATTGAATGCGTCTTTTGACTTCCAATGGATGTATGAAGCCAAACGATCCTTCACGCAATCCGTAGGTGTCAGTAGTTTCAGGACGCGTCCCTCGACAGTGACTTCTGCGGGAGTCACCGGGTAATGTTCGCCGATCTCGACCGGCCCCTTTGGGAATTCGAGAACGAGGTGGTCACATTCAGGGTGCTTGAAATAACGGGATTTTGTTGGGTGAAATCCGATTTTTGCCAGAGCTTCGATAAGGCGAGACCTATTTTCCACAATCATATCGAGGTCGCCAGATCGATAGGAGCCTTTGGTGTAGATTGCAACGACGGCACCTCCAACCAAGGTGCTGGTGATTCCCTCACCAACCAGATGCCAGGCGACGTAGCGCCATAAGGCTTGCTCGTTGCAGGTTTTCCAGTCGGGTGTATTCATTGGATGGGCATTTTTGACTTGATATTTGGTCATTTGACCAAGATCATTGGTCATGGAAATGACGGTAATTGGAGAACTCTTTGGAGGCAAGCCGGCGGAGGCGGTGTTGTTGCACGTCTTCCATTACGGAGAATCCTATGGAAGGGCGATCGCTTCGGATTTCAAGATGACCTTGTTCCCGGTTCAGCGCCAACTTGACAAGTTCGAAAAGGCGGGAGTGCTGGTCTGCAAAAAGCAGGGAAATACACTTCTGTTTACATGGAATGCGAAGTCCAGGATCGCAAAGAGAGTGAAAGATCTGGTTGAGGTCGTTTATGATGGAATGTCGCTCGACGAGAGGGAGGCGCGGTTCCCAGTGCGCCGACGCCCGCGAGGAAAGGGCAAGCCGATTATGCAGGCTAATCCTTGAGAGCTTCATGCAGCGACGGGTTCGCGGGCTTGGAACTTCCAGGAGACAAGGATCGCTGCCAGGAGAAGGAGAATCCACACCCGCCAGAACGGGTCAGGCTTGGTGTTGCGCTCGATGACGGATTGATTGGCTGCCAATGCGGGTTCGGAGGTTCCGCATGCGGAGAAGTCAGCCTCGCGGGTGTCCGCGAAGAACACGGCTGCATCCATCAGGGTGGCCTTCTGCTGCTCAATCGTTAGGAAGCACGGCGTTTGGGGGGCGTGTGTCGCTGATAGACTGTTGATCATCGGTTTTCCCGTGAGGTCGGTCGTCCTGATCCGGAGGGGTTCGCCAGCCGCAGCGGCGATCGTGATGGGTTGGCCGGTTTCGAGCATCGCGGAGGTGGTGGCGATCTTTGCTTCCCGAATGGATTCCGCGAAGCGATGGAGCAGGACGATGAAGGCCGGTTGGTTGAGGGCGTTGGAAAGCCGCAGGTCGAAGTTGAAACAGAGCTGCCGGCTTGCCGCACGTTCAGCAGTGGCGGGAGTCTCGCGGAGGAAAATCAGGGGACGATTGTCCTGCCAGAGGATCACGGTGTCGGTCGGCAGCCGATCCAGTTGGATGGTCTCGCGAACGAGAAGGGATTGCCAGTTGAGATTGTCCAGGAGCGGATGATGCTCGGCAACGATTCCGCCCTTGAGGTAGGCTCCGGAGCGCGTGCTGTCCTCGACGAAGATGATCGAGTTACCTGGAGGGAGAACGGGATCCAGCGGATCGTAGGAGTGGATCGACAGATCCGCCGATGACGCGTCGGTGGTGGGAACCGTTGCGTCGAGCGCGCGCAGCAGTTTTTTGGTGAGTTCCGCGAAGGCGGGCGAGGTGGCGGTGAACAGTTCCAGCGTTTTGGGCTTGGGCGCAACCAGCGGAAGCGTGTCATCGAGGGTGAACTTGTCGGGCGAAAGTTCGATCCGCACATTTGTCCCGTCCTTGGGAAATGCGGACTGGAGTGTCACCAGGGCACCGGCATCGAGGTGGATCTCGCGCGGTTCGGTGGCTCCTTCGGACGTGCGCATCGACCAGGTGCGGTCCACCGCATTTTTTGAATAGTTTCTAACGAGTGCGCGCCAGACAAGCGCGCCTTCCACGTTGGCGAAGGTGACGCCGGTGAACCCGACGTTATCGACCGGCTGGCCGATGGCGACAAGCCGCGCGTCGAAGGGGAGCAACTCCGCCGGAGTGTCTGTCAGATAGATCACCGTACCCTCCCTCGACACCAGGGAGCGGGCGAGCCGGAGGGCTTGGGTCGGATCGGTCAATCCGTCGAGCGGGGTCCATTTTTCCAGGACCTCCTTGAGTTCATCCACCGAGGATCCGGCGTAGAGGCGTGGCCGCGCCGGAGCAGACTCGATCAGCGTGAGCTCCACCGAAGACGCCAGGCCCTGGAAGGTGGGAAGTTCCTTCGTCAGGCGGGCGATGGCTTCCTTTTTGAAAACGCCCATGGACGCGGAGGAGTCAAGAACGATGGCGACCCTTTGGACACTACCTGCCTTTTGAAATCTCGGTTCGGCGAGAAACCACGCGAGGATCAGGACCGCGAGCAACTGCATCCACAACGGGACCGATGGCATGATCCGTTCGAAGCCGTCTTCCGCTCGCAGCATCCCGTTGTGTCCTCTCTAGCAGGAAAAGCGTGGAGACCGGGATCTCGATGGATTTCCGCTGAAGAAAATGGATCGCCAGCACGGCGGGGATGCCGAGCAACGCGAGAAGTCCGAGTGGATTTGCGAGGGTGAACACGAAAAGGGAAAGTGTCCCGACTGCCTCAGTCAGGGACGATGGTTGAAATCTGTTGGGAGAGCCGGTTCACATGGTTGAGGTTCCTGATCTTCATCTGCTAGGTTCGAGCGCTCCGGCGGGCACCGCTTCGCGGAAGAGGACGGCGGCGAGATCCTCCTCGGCAGGGATGCGGGCGAAGGCGGCTTGGTAACGGCTGGCATGCTGTTTCCAGAGGGCGAAATGATTGACATAGGCATCCTGATAGCGGCGCAGGGTGGCGGGCTCGATGCGGTGGGGATGGTCTGGAGTGCGCTCGGGATCGACGAATTCATAGTTTCCCGACCATTCGGGGCGTGACTCGGTTAGAAGGAAGGGCGAAAGGATCACCGGTGAGCCATGACGCTGGACGAGGTGACGGAGAATGGGATCGGGATCGGCGGAGAAAAGGAGATCGGATAGAAAGACCCGGATCGAATTGCCGCGCAACGGAATCCGAGCAAGGTCCGGCGCGATCGATGGGTCTGGCGTGGAAGCGAGCGAGCCTTTTCCAGCCACTGGTGGGAACGCAACGTCGCCGGATCCAGCGGGATGGTGGCGTCTCCCCTGACCGCGTGGATGGCGAGAGACGCGCCGGCGGCTTGCGAGCTCTCGGCGATCAGATAGAAAAGCTCCGCGGTCGCGGATGGCCTTCGTTTCGTCGAAGAACATCGACTCCGACGCATCGAGGATGAGATCGACCACCGGCCTCACCTCCTCCCGGAAGAGCTTCATCGTGTAGCTGCCGGTGCGGGCGTAGGCCTGCCAGTTGATATGGCGCGGATCGTCACCCGGCGAGTAGGCGCGGTGATCCTGGAAATCCATGGATGATCCCGTGCCGCCGCCGGTGAACTCCCCGGCTTGGCCTTTCCATACCCGGGAGCGCAAGGGCAGACGAATCCTTCCCGAGACAGCAAGGGCGTTTGCGTGGCAACGTTGGAGGACTTCCAATGTCATGAGTCGGCGGTGGAAATTTCGGGAGTGGCGGCTTCTTCGGCCAAGCTCCGGTCAGTCTCCTGATAGACCCGCTGGTAGTCGCGAAATGCCTTGAGTGCCGCAACGAGCAGCAAGCCGAAAAGGATCGCATCCACCACCGAGATCACCAGCAGGAGGTCCTCCTTTTCAAAATGACTGATCGCGAGCATTCCGAAGATCACCGGAGGGTTCCATGCGAAAATCCAAAGGATGCCTTCCAGGTCATTGATGCCCGCGACCATCATCGCGGCGACCATCACGATGATGGACCCGACAAGAAACAGCATGAAGTTGGTGAAGCGTTTGCTTTCGTCCTTGGTGAAATGAGCCGCAAGCAGGGCTGGCAGCAGGGCACTGCCGAGGAATGCAAGACCCGCGATGACCGTCTCATCCCGCAGGTGCGTGGATTTGGAAGATGCAATCAACAGGATCCCCGCAATGCATGAAAGGGTTAGAAAGAGGGTGTAGAAGACGCCGGTCGGCCAGCCTGGAAGCAGGAAGATCGCGGCTGTCCTACCAGGGATCCCGCGCTTCAGGAAGGGTTTGCAAACCGGAGGCAAAAGGACGGCGGGTTCGGTCAGTGCGGTAATGATCGCGGGCGTGAGGATGATGCCGAGGAAGAGGAGAATCACGTTCAAGTCGAAATCGTCGTGGAAACCGGCACCGAGAGCCGCAAGAGCAAGTCCGATAGCGATCAGGCGCCGGATGGTCGAGTGATTTTCCGCCGCTGGAGCGATGACCGAGATTCCCGAGGAAAGGGCACACCATCCAATATAGGCGATGAACACAAGATAACAGAAAATGCTGATTCGTGAGTCCCAGTCGGAAAGGGTGAAGTAGCTCATTCCCATGTTGAGGCCGCTGCTTCCGAATCGAAGGAATGATACCCCGTTGAACAACATCACGATCGCGACGACAGGGAGGACACGGGCGAGTTTTGATGAGGTGGCGGAGAATCCCACCATGACGGCGGTGAATGCCATGGAGGTCAGGAAAATGAGGACGAGGAAGACGATCTCGCCCAACAGGATCATTCCGCCGAAGAAATAACGGAGAATCAGATAGGGAATGATGGTGGTGAGGATGAGCGCCGACTGGCTGACGACAGCGATCCATTTTCCGAAAACGATGCGTCTCGCGCTAAGGCGGGTGAGGACCATCATCTCGATGGTTTTCCCCGTGATCTCGGTGGAAAGCGCGCCTGCGGCCCGCATCGGCTGGATGCCGAGAACCGCGATGGAGAACATCGTGAAGATGATGCCCGAGGCGGCGGTTCCCGCGTTGCTCGACTCGAACGAGGAGCCTGAGGTCAGGAGGATGAACGACAACAGGATCTGGAATCCGAGGAAGAGGATGGTGAAACCGCGGGCTCGCATGCCCTGGCGCAGTTCCTTCACCAGCATCGGCGAGAGCCGGTCGGAGAAGTCGGTTAGAAAGGTGACGGGTGAGGACATCGAAGAAAGTTGAGAGTTTGGGGTTGAGGGTTGAGAGTGAAGAGGCTGGCCGAAAAGGGTTGGATGAACGCGCGGACGGATGTTTCTGAATCTTTCCCTCAACCATCAACTCGCAGCTCCTGTGCGACCGGAAGCGGTGGAGGGGCTACGGCGGGTTGGCCCGCATCGAGCCGTCCGATGATGTCGATGAAGGCATCCTCGAGGTTCCGTTGCTCACGGTGGAACTCGGTGATGCGCAAGCCATCCTTGACCATGCGGGCGAGAACGTCAGCCGCCTTGGTGGGATCTTCCGTGTCGATGCGGATGCGGCCGCCCATTTTCCGGGACTCGAGGAATTCCACGTTCGGTTGGAGCACGCACCAGTCGGAGACCAACTCGGGCTTACCATCGACCTGGACGTCGTAGAGCACTCCGCCAAGGTTGTCCGATCCACGACGGAGGGTTTCCGAGTCGCCGTGGTGGACGATGCGGCCGTTGTTGATGAAGAGCAGCGAATCGCACATCTCGCCGAGTTCGGATAGAATGTGCGACGAGATGAAGATCGTTTTCCCTTCCTTTGCCAGAACCCGGATGAGGTGCTTGAGCTCCACCCGGGCCTTGGGGTCCAGACCGGCGGCGGGCTCGTCCATGATGAGGACCTGCGGGTCATGAAGAAGGGCTCTTCCCAGTCCCAGGCGCTGGGTCATGCCTTTCGAGAGCTTGTTGGAAAAGCGGTCGGCTAGCGGTACCAGGTCGGTGAAATCCATCACCTCCTGGATGCGTTGGCGGCGATCCTTGCCCTTGTAACCGAGGGCGCGGGCATAGAAATCGAGATACTCGAGCACGGTCATGTGTTCGTAGTTCCCGAAATGGTCGGGCATCCAGCCGATCAGCCTGCGGACCTCGGAGGGATGGTTCACCACGTTGATGCCGCAGACCTCCGCGGTGCCGAGAGTCGGATAGTCGAGCGTGGCGAGGATCCGCATGGTGGTCGTTTTACCCGCACCGTTGGAGCCGACGAAGCCGCACACGGAGCCGTGGGGAACTTCGAACGTGACACCGTTGACCGCCTTGAGCGGGCCGAAGTAGCGGTAGAGGTTCTGAATCTTGAGGGCGGACATGGGAAGAAATTGAAATTTGAGATTTCAGATTTGAAATATCAGGGTGCGATGATCGGGCCGGTGATGACGGTGCGGGTTTTGTTCCAGCGGACCGAAGGATTGGTGTCGATGCCGGGTGCGTGAGAGGTCACCGCGACAAAATGGTTAGGCCGTTTCATGGCCGCCTCGAAGAAGGTTTGATTCCGTCTGCTGAAGTCCTTGCCCACCTTGAGGAGTTCCGTTACCGGAGCGACAGGAGAGAAGGTGAACCGTTTGCCAGCGGTGATTCCCTGCGCCTGCTCCCATCGTCCGGACTCATCGAGTCGATAGAGGGTGTCGATGGGGAATTCGAAGGTGGAAAGATAAGAGCCGGGCGTATCGGTGGCTTCGATGCGGCCACGGGTGGAAACCACGGCGGACAGGAGTTGTCCTTGTTCCGAGCGACTCTGGAACCAGTCGCCGCTTGCCTCGATCTTGCCGTCACCCGGCTGGAGTTGATAGTTTCCCTTTGCATTGTAGCCGGTGGTGAAACGGGTCCAACGGCTGGAGGCCAGGGGCAGGGGAGCAATCTGCACCGGCGTGGGGATGGTGAATCGTGACCCGGTCAGGACGCCGGTTCGCGAGAATTGCTCCTGGTGGACATAGGCGGCGTTGATGCCCCCGTCGGGTCTAACTTCCATCAGGACCTGACGGATGCCGGAGCCGCCGAATCCATCCTGCACGATGATCAATCCGATCAGGATGAGGCTGGCGACGAGCGAAATGATGGGCGTGGTGATGAACAGCTTGTGACGCTGGCCAGCCTTCGCAAAGACAAAGAGGTTCACCGGGCCGACGAGGATGCCGAACAGGATGAGCACCATGATGAAGAGCGAATACTGGAACTGGCGTCCGCCAAACAACAACTGTAGCGGCCAGCCACCCATGAAATCCGAATGGAGGCTTTCAACCTGTGGCCTTACCGAGTTCCTGGTAATTTCCTGAAAGATGTAGGGAACGAGGCCCTTGGTGGGGCTTTGCGTCTTGATCTTGATAATCCCGAAGCCGGACTCTTCTGGCAAACCGAGTGACTTGGCGTTCGCGTCGCCGGTTTCCGTGAAGATGACGAGTTGGCCTCCCAGTCTCACCCAGGAAAGGATCGCGTTCCTCCCACCCGGGGGGATGTTGGTCCAGTCGTTGTCGGTCATGACCACGCTATCGTATCCGGAAAAGGCAAGCCACTCGTCGGGGAGTTGCTTGGGGTCGAATTTCCCGGCGAACGAGGCGCTTCCTCTTCCTGAGAATCGCTTGGACGCCTCGCTGTCGAGGGCGGAACCGTAGGGCGTGAAAAGTGTCTCGCTGAGCAGAACCGCTGGCTGATTCTGTCCGAATTCGCCGTTCATGGAATTGCCGGCCGTGCCAAGGCTACCGCTCATCATGACGCTGAGTGTGATGGTACCCGAGCGATCTCCCGCAGGGCAAACGGGAACCATGATATCCCTTGTCACCGTTTTTCCTGCATCGGCCGTAAAATCGAATGATGAGCGGGTGGTGAGAGCCTCATTGTAGTTGAATTGGGAAGTGAAGTCGAGGTGGACGCTCTGGCTCGATTTCACGTTGTTCGCAATCTTCACTCTAACCGGCAGGTAGCCTCCGGCCGAGGGTTGGGTGAACAAGGCGAGCACTTCCACGTGGGTGTCGGTCGCGGTATCGGCGACCTGACGGATCATCGTCTCCTGAGCAGTCAGGCGTGTGGCCAGGGCGAGTAAAAGAAGATAACGGATCATGTTAGGTCGGATGGGCTAGATCGTGAGAATTTGAATTCACGCGGAAACCAGGTTTCTCGGCGTGGCCGTGGCCTGGAACGGAACCTCCTCCAACAACTCGCGGACAATGTCATTGGTGGTGTGACCCTCGACGCGGGCGTTGTAGTCGAGGACGATCCGGTGGCGCAGAACCGCGGGGGCGATGGCCTTCACATCCTCGAAGCTCGCGTTCGTCCGTTCCTGG
Source organism: uncultured Verrucomicrobiae bacterium (assembly GCA_963810445.1). Classification (GTDB taxonomy): domain Bacteria; phylum Verrucomicrobiota; class Verrucomicrobiia; order Verrucomicrobiales; family Akkermansiaceae; genus Luteolibacter. The sequence continues at coordinate 189,732 of CAWENZ010000059.1, forward strand.
ATCAACGCGCGGGCCTTGGCTCCGGATGCGAGCGCCAGCGCCGCGCGGGGGCTGGCCCCGTAGCGGATGCCCCGGGCGGCGGATGATTGTCCCGGGTGACTGGCATCGACAAGGCGGGCGATGTAGTTCGCGACGACATCCGGCAGATAGATGCGGCGGACAAGTTCCAGCAACTCCGCCAGGGTTTCCGCACTCATGACCGCATCGACCTTCGGATCGGTGCCGAGTTCGCGGCTGGAGACGATCTTCTGGAGTGTGGCGACGTTGTTCCGGGTGACCTCGAGCTTGAAGAGAAAGCGGTCGAGCTGCGCCTCGGGCAGCGGATAGGTGCCCTCGAGCTCGATGGGGTTCTGCGTGGCGAGCACGAAGAAGGGTTCGGGCAGATCGTGCGTTTCTCCCAGCACGGTGACGCGCCGCTCCTGCATGGCTTCGAGCAGGGCGGACTGGGTCTTTGGCGAGGCACGGTTGATTTCATCCGCGAGAACGATGTTCGTGAAGAGTGGTCCGGGTTGGAAAACGAATTCCCGGCGTCCGTCAACTTCCTGAAGGACGGGGTTTCCCGTGATGTCGCCGGGAAGGAGGTCGGGGGTGAATTGCACGCGCTTGGTGCCGAGCTTGAGGAGCTTGGAGAGTCCCTTGACGAGTTCGGTTTTCCCAAGACCCGGCAGACCTTCCAGCAGGATGTGGCCGCGGGCCAGCACGCCGGTGATGACGAGATCGATGAGCTCCTCCTGCCCGAAGAGGACCTGGTTCAGCCCCGCGGAGAGGGAACGCAGGTGTTTGGCGGCTTCCGAGACTTCCGATTCTGTGGCGTTTTCCATGGATTGCTTCTGAAATTCTCCAGCACGCTAGCAAACCAGCGGTGCTTGGGAATGAAGAAGGCATGAAATTTTCGTGAAGCGGGGATCCGGGAGTTTCACACCTGCCTGTTGGTGGCGTGAGGGTAAAAAAAATCCGGGATGTGGAGCTGGTCCACATCCCGGATCTGGTGAGTTGCTATCGACGATTAGTCGGGAAGCAGGTGTCCGATCCGATAGAACATCCGTGCCTTCGGCTGCTCCGGTGCGAGGGCATTTGGATTGTGGTTGAATTCCAGCAAGCCGGGCTCGGTCTGCACCTTCGTTTCAATGACGTTCCAATGTTGGAGGTCTTCCGAGGATTCGAGGAAGTAGGTGCCGGGTTCGACCGTGTTCATGCTGATGGCGGAATTTCCGGGGGTGATCGTGAGGTTGGCGGTTCCCAGTGAGCCACCCGTATTTCCTTCTGTGATCGACAAGCCGGATTCCGCACCAGGAGCAAGGGAGTTGGCAGGGGCCGGGATGACCTTCACATTATCGAGGAGAAGGTCGATGCCGACGCCAGTGCTGGATTGGTCACTGAAGACGAGCGTCGTGGTGGCACTGTTGGCGGTGAAGCTGACAGCCCGGCTGACGTAGGTGACGTCACCATTTCCGGCTCCGGTTATGGTGAAGTTCTGGTTCACCAGCGTGCTGCTGCCGTCGATCTTGACCTTGATGGTTTGCGTGGCGTTGTTGAAGGCCTTGCTTCCCACGTCGAAGGTGACGTTGTAGAGCGTGCCGGGGGTGGTGGTGAAGGTCTGGCTGATCGCACCATCGAGGCCTGAGTCGGCACTGTTGAACTCGACGACGATGAGGCCGTCAGTGGTGGGCAGGCCGTCCTTGACCTTGACGGTCTGCGGTCCACCGGTCCAGGTCCAGCCCGCGAACTCGTTCTCGAAGCTGCCGTTGGTGAATGGTCCGAGAACCGGCGTGTCGGTGTAAACAACCGTCATGACATGGCTGGTCTCCATTGAGACGGTGATGGAGTTGTTGGTGGAATACCATTGGCCATCCTTGAGCCACTTGACGAAGCCGACGTGCGGAGCGACAAGGCTCACGGTGGCACCGGGGTTGTAAATCCGGGTGACATTGGAGGTGCCGTTGCCTTGGCCAGCCACGTCGGGAGTTCCTACGGTGATGGCCTTTCCTGTAACCGGGGTGGTGTTCACGGTGAGCACGGCCGGAGGCAAGGTGCCTGCTTGGACGCGGACATTGTCCACAAAGATATCGATGAGGTTGCCGGTGGTTGATCCGTCGGAGAACATCAAGGTCGAAGAGGTGCTGTTGGCAGTGAAGGTGAGAACCTGCGGCAGCCATTTCACCACGGCGTTTCCACCGGGGAGGGTGAGGCGGCGTGTCAGGACGGGCGCGCCACCCGCACCGAAGACGTTCACGTCGAGCAACTGGTTGATGACTGGCGTGCCGTTGGCACCGCAGTCGAACCGGAGGGTGTAGGTGGTTCCGATGACCGTGGGGAATGCCTGAGCGATCTGACCATCGCTAGGTGTGCCGCCGACGCTGAAGGATAGCATGTTGTATCCGTCCGTGGTGTATTCGGGATAGCCCGGACCGGGTTGTTCAATGCGGGTGGAGTCGTTGGCTTCCACCCAGCTGTTGGCCGTGGCCGTTTCGCCGTGACCGGTGATGATTTCAAAGCTGCCGTTCTGGATGATGTTGGATCCCAGCGGCGCATAAGTGCCACCGGAGTAGATGGCGAAGAGACTGGCGTCGGCCGTGACCGTGTAGGTCGTGGCTTGGGTGGTGGCGTGATCGACGCCATCCTTGACCCATTTCACGAAGGTGGCTCCGTTTGGCGCGGTGGCTGGCGCGGTGAGGGAGATGGTGGTTCCGAGATTGTAGGAGCGGATGAACTGGGTGGTGCCATTGCCCGCACCATTGTTGTCGGTGGGGCTGACGGTAACCGCCACAGAGCTTGCACCTGCCGAATCCACCGTGAGGGTGCGCGCATTCACATTGGTGACACGCACGTTGTCGAGGAACATGTCGATGGAACTGATCGCGACCGAGGTGTCGGTGAACTTGAGGGTGGTCGCCGTGCTGTCTGCGGTGAAGGTGAAGCTCTTGGCTTCCCATTTGACGGTGCCTCCCCCGATGCCGTTGATGGTGGCGGTTTGCGTGAGGAGGTTGGAATTTCCTGTCACGTTCACCAGGAGCGACTGCTGGCTGAAGTTGTAGGCCACAACTCCGAGGTCAAAATTGAGGTTGTAGGTGACGCCCGGCGTGGTGAGGAAGGTTTGGGTGAGCATCCCTCCGGATGGGGATTCAAAGCTGTTGAAGGCCGTGATCTTGGTGCCGTTGGTTCCGCCGGTGGTCGTATCGATTTTCACGCTGTCCACGGTGCCGCCGGAGATGGTCCAAGGTGCGAATGCCCCGGTCTCGAAGCTGCCGTTGCTGAATGGCAGGTTGGAATAGACCGCCGTCATCGTGTAGGCGGCATCCATGGTCACGTTGGTGCTCAGGTTGGTGGTGACATCAGAGCCGTTCTTCTGCCACTTCACGAAGGCCACTCCACCGGATGTGGCAGGTGCTGTGAGGGTGACAGCCGTTCCGTTGGCATAGGTGCGTCCGAAGTTGGTGGTGCCATTTCCGTTTCCGCCAGAGTCGTTTGGAGTGACGGTGATGTTGGCGGTGACGGGTGTGGAATTCACCGTGAGAGGCTGCAACAAGGGAGCCGCCACGTTGAGGGTCACACGGACATTGTCGATGACAAGGTCGAGTCCCGCTCCTGTCGTCGAGGTATCGGTGAAGGCCAGAGTCGTGGATGCGCCTGTGGCGACAAAGGTGAACGACTGGGCGGTCCATTTGGTGGTGCCGCTGGTGCTCGACAGCGTCAGGTTCTGACTGAGGATGTTGGCGGCACCGGCAACGGTGACGAGGAGCTTCTGCTGCGAAGTGTTGAAGGCGAGTGTGCCAGCATCGAATGCGAGGGTGTAGGTGGCCCCCGGTGTGGTCGCAAAGGTTTGGGAAAGCACGCCGTTTGGTGTGGTGTTTCCGGAGTTGAACGACGCGAGCTTGACACCCTCGGTTGGCTGATAGGGGGCGGTCGATTGGATCTCGATGTTCCCGGTTTTTGTCCATCCCGCGAAGTCGGATTCGAAGCTGCCGTTGGTGAAGCCATTCACGCCGCCAGCGCCAACCGTTAGGGTGACCGTTGCGACGGACGAATTCAGCGATCCGTCGTTGGCACGATAGGTGAAGGAATCCGGCCCGGTGTAGCCGGGCGCGGGAGTGTAGGTGAAGCTGCCGTTCGCGTTCAGCGTCAGGTTTCCATGACTTGGAAGGGTGCCGACGATCGTGGTGAGTGGATTCGACTGCGCGTCGGTGTCATTGGAGAGCACTCCGGGCGCCGCCACCACGAGAGCATTGTCTTGAACGGCAGAATAGGAATCGTCAACCGCGACCGGAGCCGTGTTGACGCCTCCGCCTGGAGGACCGTTCACCCGCACATTGTCCAGCACGAGGTCGAGTCCGCTACCCGTGGTGGAGGTGTCGGCGAAGGCCAGCGTGGTGGAAGCGCTGTTAGCAACGAACGTGAAACTCTGCGCGGTCCATTTCGTGGACCCTGGAATGCTCGACAGGGTGATGCTTTGTGAAAGCAGGCTGCCCGTGCCCGTCACACCGACCTGAAGCCTTTGTGTGTTGGTGTTGTAGGAAAGCGTGCCGGCATCGAAGAGCAAGGTGTAGGTCGAGCCAGGGGTCGTCGCAAAGGTCTGGGAGAGAACTCCGTTAGGCGTCGTGTTTCCGGAGTTGAACGCGGCGAGCTTGGAACCGTTTGTCGGGACGTATGGCGACGAGCTCTGGATGTCGATGTTGCCTGTCTTTGTCCATCCGGTGAAATTCGATTCGAAGCTGCCGTTGACCAGGCCTGCGAATCCGGCATTTACCGTGATGGACACGGTGATGACGTTGGAGTCCAGGCTGCCGTCATTCGCATGATAGGTGAAGGAGTCGGGTCCGGAGTAAGCGGCGGTCGGGGTGTAGGTGAAGCTGCCGTCCGAATTGAGCGTGACTGTTCCATTGGCGGGGCCCGCGTTCAAAACTGCCACGAGTGGACTCAATTCGACATCCGTGTCGTTTGAGAGAACGCCAGGAGCAGAGACGACAAGCGGAACGCCGACCGTGGTCGTGTAGCTGTCCGCCACCGCGACCGGAGGAGTGTTCGCCATACCGACGGACGGTCCACTCACGCGGACGTTGTCGAGAACCATATCGACCAAGCTGCTGCCCGGCGAGATGTCGGTGAATGTCAGGGTGGTCGATGCGCTGTCGGCGGTGAACGCGTAGGACTTCGCTGTCCATACGGTCGTGGGTGAATTGGATCCGAAAACCGATTCGGTCGCGGAAACCAGAGTGGTGCTACCGGTCACATCCACCTGGAGCTTCTGCTCGATGCCGTTGCCAGCGAAGGTGCCGACGCTGAACTCCAACAGGTAGTCCTCGCCCGGGATCGTGGTGAATGTTTGGGAAATCACCGCGTCTGGGGTGGAATTGGCGGCGTTGAAGACCACCATTTTCGTTCCATCAACCGCAACATAGGATCCGTCAGAATCAAAGACCACACGGTTTCCGGTCATCGTCCAACCGGTTTCTCCGGATTCGAAGCTGCCGTTCACGAGGATGTCGAAGCGAGCCACGTTGATGGTCACGGTAACGACGTTCGAGTTGGAGGTGCCGTCGTTGGCATGATAGGTGAAGGTGTCAGGTCCGAAGTAGTGCGGGTCCGGAGTGTAGGTGAAGCTGCCGTCCTGGCTGAGGGAGAAGGTTCCATGTCCTGGAGCGGTGTTGAGAACCGCTGTGAGCGGATCGGTTTCCGCGTCCGTGTCATTGGTCAGCACTCCAGCGGCGGCCACGACCAATGGGGTGTCCTGGTTGGTGGAGTAGGAATCCGCATTTGCCACTGGCGCGGCATTTGGCGCGACAGGCGTGACGGTGACGTTGTCCAACAGGAGATCCACACCACCGGTCAAGATTGACATGTCGGTGAAGGTCAGCATCGTGACTGTACTGTCTGCGGTGAAGTTGTAGCTCTTTGCTGTCCAAACGGTATTTGCCTGGGAGTTTCCAAACAGGGACTCGGTTTGCGAGAGGAGTTGACTCGTACCGTCCAGCGCGATCTTGAGGCGTTGTTCTGCACCGTTGCCGGCCAGGATTCCCATCCTGAACGCCAGTTTGTAGGCTTGCCCTGGAGTCGTGGCGAACGATTGTTTCACCACCGCGTCTGGAGTGTTGTTGGCTGCGTTGAAGACCAGGAGTTTGGAGCCGTCATATGCGATGTAGGATGCGTCCGTATCGAACACGATCCGGTTGCCGGTCATGATCCAGCCGGTTTCACCTTGTTCGAAGCTGCCGTTCGCAAGACCACCTTGGGACACGGGATTGACGGTGATGTCCACAGTCACAATATTCGAATTCACCACGCCGTCGTTCGCATGATAGGTAAAGGAATCCGGGCCCGAGTAGTTGGCGGTCGGGGTGTAGGTGAAACCACCGTTGGTGGCGAGGGTGAGCGTGCCGTGCGTGGGTTGCGTATCCACCACTGCGGTCAGCGGGTTGGATTCGGTATCGGTGTCATTGGCGAGAAGACCGGGTGCTGCCACGACAAGCGCGGTGGCCTGGTTGGTCGAATAGGATTCGCCGGTAGCAACCGGTGCCGTGTTAGGAATGCCGGGAGGTCCGGTGACACTCACGTTGTCGAGCAACAGGTCGAGACCGTTGGTCGATGCGGATTGGTCTCGGAATGTGAGGGTGGATACGGCGCTGTCCGCGACAAACGTGAAACTTTGTGGAAGCCAGCGATTGGTTCCTCCACCGAGACCGGTGAGGGTGAGAACCTGGCTGAACAAGCTACCGGTGCCGTTGACCGTTACCTGCAGCTTCTGCGGGTTCGTGTTGAAGGAGAATACACCGGCGTCGAATGTCAACGTGTAGGTCTTGCCTGACGTAGTGCTGAAGGACTGGGAGATCACTCCGTTAGGAGCCTGGTTGCCGGCATTGAAGGAATTCAATTTGGATCCATCGGTAGCGACATACGGGGCGGACGATTGGATGAACTGATTTCCGGCGATGGTCCATCCGCTGTAGTCCGACTCAAAGCTGCCGTTCACGAGAAGTTGCGAGGTCGGGGTACTGACGCTGATGGATACCGTGACAAGATTGGAATTCAGCGCACCGTCGTTCGCACGATAGGTGAAGGAATCCGGTCCTGTGTAGGCGGAGTTCGGGGTGTAGGTGAAGCCACCGTTCGGATTCAATGTGAGAACACCATTGGTCGGGCCGGTTCCGAGGACTGCTGTAAGCGGATCGGAATTAACGTCCGTGTCATTTGAAAGGACTCCGGCGGCGGCAATCACCAATTGAGTGTCCACATTGGTCGTGTAGCTGTCTGCGACTGCAAGGGGAGCAACATTTCCGACTGGAGGCCCGGTGACCCGGACATTGTCGAGAAGCAGGTCGAGGCCATTGGTGGATGCGGATTGATCGGTGAAGGTCAGCGTTGCGGAAGCCGAGTCCGCCACGAAGGTGAAGCTCTGCGGCACCCAGCGGTTGGAGCCTCCGCCGAGTCCGTTGATGGTGATCGACTGGCTCAGCAGACTTGCCGTTCCGTTGACGGTCACGAGCAGCTTCTGAGGGTTCGTGTTGAAGGAGAATACACCGGCGTCAAATGCCAGGGTGTAGGTTTGTCCGGAAACGGTTCCGAAGGATTGTGAGACCGTTCCGTTAGGTGCCTGGTTGCCCGCATTGAATGAAACCAGCTTGCTGCCGTCCGTCGCTGTGTAGGGAGAGGAGGACTGGATGAATTGATTTCCGGTGGTGGTCCAGCCGGTGAAGTCCGCCTCGAAGCTGCCGTTGACCAAGGCTCCGCTTGCGACGGCGTTCACGGTGAGTGAGACCGTGACGATGTTCGAATCCAGCGTGCCGTCATTGGCATGATAGGTGAATGAATCGGGCCCGGAATATCCGCTCGTCGGCGTGTAGGTGAAGCCCCCGTTGGCGTTGAGCGCGAGTGTCCCATGGGTGACACTCGTGTTGAGCACGGCGGTGAGCGGGTTGAGCTCGGTGTCGGTATCGTTGGTGAGTACTCCGGCCGCTGGGACAACCAGCGCGACATTCTGATTGGTCGAGTAGGACTCTGCGACGGCTGTCGGGGGAGTGTTGACCGGGCCGGAAGAAGCACCGGTGACCTTTACGAGATCCAAGAGAAGATCGACCCCGGAAGTGGTGGTGGAGAGGTCGGAGAACGTCAGGGTGGCCGAGGTGCCAGCAGCGACAAAGGTGTAGTTTTTAGGGGACCAGACGGTGTTTCCGAGACCATTGCCCGTGAGCGTTTCCAATTGTGAGAATGGGGCCGTCGCGCCGGTGATATCCACCTGAAGCTTTTGCTGGGCCGTGTTGAGTGCCAGGATACCGACGTTATACTCAAGGGTATAGGTTTGGCCCGGCACCGTGGTGAAGGCTTGGGAAACCACCGCATCCGGAGTCTTGTTCGCGGCGTTGAAGGTGAGCATGTAGTCCCCGTCAACGGCGATGTAGGATGAGTCGCCAAGGAAAACCAGGCGGTTGCCAGCCATGGTCCAGCCGGTCTCGCCGGATTCGAAACTGCCGTTAACCAGCAGTTGGGCCGTTCCTCCAACCGTGATGGAAACCGTGACCACGTTCGAATCGAGGTTGCCGTCATTGGCATGATAGGTGAACGAGTCCGGGCCGATGTAGAGCGCGGCAGGAGTGTAGGTGAATCCGCCGTTCGGGTTGAGGGTGAGCGTGCCGTTGGTCGGCGGGGTATTCACGATCGCGGTCAGTGGATCAGTTTGTGCGTCGGTGTCGTTGGCAAGAACACCTGCTGCTGCGACGACCAGAGCCGTATCGACCGGGGTGCTATAGCTATCGGCAACAGCCACCGGAGCAGAGTTGGTCTGGACCGGCATGAGGCTCACGAAGTCGATCAGGAGATCCGCCCCGTTCGTGGAAGGTGAGATATCGCTGAATGTTACGGTCGTGGATGTACTGTCAGCGGTGAAATTGTAGGTTTTGCTGCTCCAAACCGTGTTGTTCAGGGAGTTGCCATTCAACGTTTCGGTTTGTGAAACCAGCGGTGTGACGGCTGCTCCCGTGACCGCGACATTGAGACGCTGCTGGGAACCGTTCACGGCAACAATGCCAACCCTGAGCGCGAGCTGATAGGATTGACCGATGGTGGTTGCCACCGTTTGTGAAATAATGCCATCAGGATTGGTGTTCGCCGCGTTGAAGATGGCCATCTTCGTTCCGTCAAACGCGACATAGGTTCCGTCACTGGTGAAGACGACCCGGTTGCCGGTCATGGTCCAGCCGTTCTCCCCGTCTTCGAAGCTGCCGTTGGTCAATGTGCCTGACGCGACTCCACTGACCGTGATCGAGACCGTGGCGATGTTGGAGTCCGAGAATCCGTCATTCGCATGATAGGTGAAAGAATCCGGCCCCGAGTATCCGGTGGTCGGGGTGTAGGTGAAGCTGCCGTTGGCGTTGAGGACCACGTTGCCGTGCCCGGGTCCCACATTGAGGACGGCCGTAAGCGGATTGGATTCACTGTCGGTATCGTTGGCGAGCACACCAGCGGCCGGGACAATGAGCGGGACGTTCAAGCTCGTGTTATAGGTGTCCGCGACAGCGACAGGGGAATTGTTGATCGGACCGATCGGTGCGAGCACCTTCACATTGTCGAGCACAAGGTCGATGCTGTTGCTGGTAGGAGAAACATCCTGGAACGCCAAGGTTGTGTTGGCGCTGTTGGCGACAAAGGAGAAACTTTGAGGCACCCAGCGGGTCGCGCCGCCGCCGATCCCGTTGACGGTAACGGTTTGGTTGAGGATGGTGCCAGAGCCGGTCACCGTGACCCTGATGCTTTGAGGAGACGTGTTGTAGGCAAAGGCACCCGCATCGAAGGTGAGCGTGTAGGACGCGCCCGAGGTGGTGGCGAAGCTTTGCGAGAGTGTTCCGTTAGGTGTGGATTGTCCGGTGTTGAAGGCGGCCATCTTGGTTCCGACGGTCGCGACGTAGGGAGCTCCGCCACGGATTTCCTGGTTCCCGGTCTTGGTCCAACCGGTGTAGTCGGATTCGAAGCTGCCGTTGACGATCACCTGGTTGTTGGCGGAGTAAACCGCGTTCATGGTATAGTCCGCGTCCAACGTGATCGTGGTGGTGGTGTTCGTGGTGAAATCTGTTCCATTCCGCTGCCATTTCACGAACGCGTTCGCGCCCGCGGTGGCCGGGGCGGTCAGGGTGACGGTGGTGTTGTTGGTGTATTGACGACTGAATCCGGTAGGCGCGCCACTGGCTCCGTTGAGGTCCGCCGGACTCAGGCTGACGCTGATCCCATTGATCGGGCTGGACGCGACAGTTAGAGTGCGCGGAACCTGTGTCGTCAGGCGAACGTTGTCCAAAAGGAGATCGACACTGTCGGTCACGGGCGATTGGTCGGAGAAGGTCATCGTCGTGGTGGTGCTGTTGGCGACGAAACCGAAGGCTTGAGGCACCCACCTGGAACCGCTGCCGCCAGGGGCGACAATCGAAACGACTTGGGAAAGCAGATTGCCGGATCCTGTCACACTGACATTCAACCGTTGTTCGCTAGCTGTCCCGAGCGCGCCAGCGTCAAATGCCAAAACATACTGGACTCCAATCGTGGTTGAGAATGTCTGACTGAGCACTCCGTTGGGAGTGGTCTGTTGTGAATTGAAAGCGGCCAGCTTCGATCCATTGGTTGGCGCATAGGGCGAAGCGTTCTTGATCTCGACGTTCCCTGTTTTGGTCCAGTTTGCGAAATCGGACTCAAAGCTACCGTTGGTCTGGGCGTCGGTTGAGAAAGCGACCGTGGAACCCGGAGCGATTGGGTTCTGGGAAGCGGTGCGGTCTTTCACGCCGGAGACCGACATCGTGTAAAGTGTACCGGGAGTCTGGGAACTCGTGGTCAGCGTGATGGTGCGCTTGGTCGCGGCGTCAAGCACAGCTTGAGTGATGCTCAGGCCACCGTTGATGGAGAAATTGGCAGGATTTGCCGCGCTGTCAGCGAGTGGTTTGCTGAACTTCACGGTGAGGTGCTGCGGATCCGTCGGTGGTCCGGCGCGCACGATGGCCGGTGGGTTTGAGGTTCCCAGAGGTGCGATCACATTCATGATCGCAGGAAGCCAGGCATCGCCTACCTTGTTGTAGCCGGCCTGGTTCGGGTGGACACCGTCGGTGAGATCGCCAGCGACAAGAACGGAACTCATGTCCACAAAGCTAACCTGGCGACCAAGCGTCACCTGGTTGCTCACAATTCCGGGAATGGCCGCGCTGTAGGCACTTTGCTGGGATTGAAGGAGTGCGCTGTCAGACCTCAGTGGCAGGCTCGCCACGATGATTTTCGCGAAGGGACGCTTGACCGCGATGTCGGCGATCAGATTGGTCAGCCGCGTCTGAACCGAGCCCAGGTTGAAGTTCTGCGAAAAGTCGTTGGTGCCGATCATCAGAAGGACGACGTCCGGGTCCTCCACTGAGTTCAGCCAACCCGCGATCCCGCTCTGAATATTGTCGATCCGGTATCCACCTGTCCCCTGATGGTTGATGTCCGGCAAAGAAGGATTCCCCGCATCGGTGTTGGTTCCGATGAAATCCACATTGTAGCCCGCGGTCGTCAGCACGCTGTAAAGGCGATTGCGGTAAGCTCCCGGAACGGTGAAGCCACTGATCCCAGATGTAAGCGAATCGCCAAGAGGCATGATTCGGACGGGTGGGGTCTGGGCTTGGCTATGGCTGATGCCAGCACTGAGAGTCGTCAGCAGGCAAAGGACGCGAAACAACCTTTTGAAGGATTTCATACGATACGGGGGGTGGACAGGGGGGGAGTTACAGGGGGAGATGGGCGGGAAATTTTTCGGAAAATCTGCGTAAAGCGTGCCAAGTGGATCAAAAGTTTGATGCCATCACGATTGAACAATCATCAGTGATGGAAACAAAAAGCGGCGGTTGACTGGCCAGTTTGGCATTCAGCAGTTGGGGGGGGGAAGCGGCTTGGGAAGCTCGAAACGTCAGGATTAAGGACGAGGACACTTTCTTGGTCAAGTTATTTTCAGATGGCGAAAGGTCTGGATGTGGCACTCAATTGGTTTAACGAATCAAAGCGGCGAATGCATGATTTTTCAAAAACATGCCGCGTGCTTGGAAACGGCGCGCGAGTGCGGAATCAATGAAGGGGGATGGCATGGCAAGGTCGGTGGGGAGTATCAACGGGTGGCGTTCGGCGAATTGCAACCACCAGCGCCGTTATGACAGGGCATTTACCAAAAGGTATTACGCGATCACGTGAGAAGCACCTTACTTCTCACATAAATTAAGAATCCGGACAACCTGGTTACAAAGGAGATGATAAGATCCAGGATTCGCAATTCTCTGATTGCCATGCACATGCACGCTTCCAGTCGCTGGTGATCAACCTTCTGGAAAGTCGGGGTCCGAATATCAGTCAGAGGTTGAAAAAAATGCACTGGAGCAAGTCACCGGTAGGGATCTAGAACTTGGAACCGAGAGCAACTGATGAAATCTGAAACCATAATGCCCGCCGTTTGCCGAACCGCCTCCAGTGTGTGGCACTTCCATTCTCCCTTGATCGCTTGAAGGAGAATCGCAAAGAGGGGCGGGTAGTCGCTTGGAATTATCCGGTGGAATTGCCGGTGGTGGAACATCGGGAGGAGATTCTGGAGGCCATCCGGGCGAATCCCGTGGTGGTGGTTGTCAGCGAGACAGGATCCGGAAAAACCACCCAGTTGCCTAAGATGGTTGCCGAGGCACTTGGTGTGGATGGAGGGCGCATCGGTTGCACCCAACCCCGCCGGATCGCGGCGGCGAGCGTTTCCAAAAGGGTGGCTGAGGAACTGAATGTCCCGCTCGGTGACTACGTGGGCTATCAGGTGCGGTTCGAGGACAGGACCGGCAGGGAAACGCGCATCAAGTTCATGACCGACGGCATCCTGCTAGCCGAGACCCAGGGGGATCGCGATCTCATGCAATACGAGGCTCTCATCCTTGACGAGGCACACGAACGTTCGCTCAACATCGACTTCTTGTTAGGCTACGTGAAACGTGTGCTGGAGCGACGCAAGGATCTCAAGCTCGTTATTTCCTCCGCCACCCTCGATGCCGGATCGTTCGCGGAATTCTTTTCCATCAATGGCAAACCGGCACCGGTGATTGAGGCTCCAGGGAGAATGTTTCCAGTCGCGGAGTTCTTTCTCCCTCCCTTCGACGACGAGGATCTCGCACAGCATGTCGCGCGGGCGGTGGACTACCTCGGGGACATCGAGCCGAATGGCGACGTCCTCGTGTTTCTTCCCGGCGAGCGGGAAATCCGCGAATGCGCGGATGTGCTTGAAGGACGACAATACCGCGGCACCGAGGTGCTTCCCTTGTTCGCACGGCTTGGGCTAGGCGACCAACAACGTGTCTTCCAACCGGGGAACAAACGCCGCCTCATCCTCGCCACCAACGTCGCCGAAACCTCCCTAACGATTCCCCGCATCGCCTGTGTGGTGGACAGCGGAGTGGCCCGCGTCAGCCGGTGGAGTCCCGGAAAAGGAGTGCAGCGATTGCAGGTCGAGCCTGTTAGCCAGGCCAGCGCGCGGCAGCGCAAGGGACGTTGCGGGCGTGTCAGGGATGGCGTGTGTGTGCGACTTTACGAGGAGGTGGAGCTTGTCGAACGTCCCGAATTCACCGATCCGGAAATCCGCCGGAGTTCGCTTGCCGGCGTGATTCTGACGAATGAAATCGCTCGGGCTGCCCGAGATCGACGAGTTTCCATTTCTCGATCCACCTTCCCCCAAGGCGGTGTCGGAGGGCTACCGGACGCTTCGCGAGGTCGGAGCGCTCGACAAGGAGAAGCAACTCACCGACTACGGTCGTCAGATGGCTCGTTTGCCAGTCGATCCTCGTCTCGGGCGGATGCTGATCGAGGCTCGCAAGGAAAATTGTCTTGCCGAGGTGCTGCCCATTGTCGCGGCGTTGGAGTCGAATGACCCGCGCGAGCGACCCGCGGAGAAGACTCGGGAGGCGGACGCGGCGCATGCGAAATGGAAGGATGGCGAGAGCGACTTCATCGCGCTGCTCCGGCTCTGGCAGGATCTATCAGGTTTTCGTGACGGCAAGGGACGATGGAAACGAAATGCGCTGCGCAAATACTGTGGCACGGGTTTTCTGAATGCACGTCGCGTCATGGAATGGGCCAACGTGCGGGACGAGTTGGCCGATCTTCTGGAGCGTGAGTGGAAAATCCGAATTGGGGAAATCGGCAAGGAGCTTTCAGGTGCCGCTGCCTATTCCACGATCCATCAGGCGCTTCTATCAGGCGTGCCGCGTCAGTTCGGGCTTTGGGACCGTGATTCGAAATCCTACCGCAGCGCGAACGGTGGCTTCTTCGCGATTTTCCCCGGGTCCGGGTTGTTCGGGCTTTCGAAACGCTTCGAGTGGGTGATGGGCATGGAACTCGTCGAAACCTCTCGCTTGTGGGCGCGAAGGGTGGCGAGGATTGATCCGCAATGGGTCGAGAAGGTGGCTCCGCATCTTTGCAAAAGCAAATACGGCGAGGCACATTGGGACGAGAGCCAGGGCGCGGTCTATGGCAAGGAGACGGTCATTTGCGGTGGCTTGCCCGTGGTTTCCGGTCGTCGCATCCACTATGGCCGCGTCGATGCCAAGGCTGCTAGAAACGTCTTCCTGCGCGAGGGGATCGTCGGCGGAGGGTTGAGGAAGCGCTGCCGGTTTCTCGATCATGTCAACGAGATGCGCTCCGAGATCGAGTCCATCGAGCAGAAGCTCCGGCGGCCCGGCGGACTTTGGAGCGACGAGGCTCTCACCCGGTTCTACGAGGATCGAGTGCCCGAGAATATCAACACCGCGGCGGCCTTCCACAAATGGCTGGAGAAGAACGAGGATAGCCTGATGTTAGGCGTCGGCGATGTCGTGGACGAGGACCTTGGTTACCTGGGGCTCGACGGATTTCCGGATGCCCTCAAGCACCGCGGCGAGGAATACCCGCTTTACTATCATGCCAAGCAGGGCGAGCGGGACGACGGGGTGACGATCGGAGTCCATGTCGATCAATTGCCGAAACTACCCGACTGGCTTCCGTCGTGGGGTGTCGATGGAAATCTCAGGGAAAGGGCGGAAATCCTTCTTCGCTCGTTGCCCAAGGATTATCGGCGGATCTGTCAGCCGATCAGTCCCTTGGCGGATGGTTTCGCGGAACTCTGGATGTTCGCGCCCAAGGATCGCCCGATCTATCAGGCGCTCTCCGAGCATGCGAAGGAGCGTGCCGGTGCCCACGTCCCGGTTTCCGAATACGATGCATCCAAACTCCCGCCGGAGTTGGTCACGAAAATCTGGGTCTGTGACGACAATGGCGACGAACTCGCGATGGGAGTGGATGTCGCCGTTTTGAAACTTCAGCTTGCCGACCGCATGCGGGTCCGTTTCGAGGCAGTCGCGAATGCTGATGTCGAGCGCAAGGGGATCAGCACGTGGGACGGCGAGAGCTTGCCCGAACGGGTCGAGACGCCGGGTGGTTCCGCTTTTCCAGCTCTTGTCGATGAAGGAAACACCGTGGGCGTCCGGGCCTTCACGAGTGCGGCGGAAGCAGCGGAATCCCATCGCGCGGGAGGTGCTCGCTTGCTTTGGCTGGCCCATGGGGATCAGGTGAATTTCCTTCGGAAGAAATTTCCGTTAGGGATGATGGCCAAGGTGGAAATGCCGCGGCTCGGTGTCGGCGGGACGTCACTCGACCAGCTCATCCTGCTGGCTGCCGAAGGCGCGGCGGGCGGGATATTTCCCCGTTCGCCCGATGAGTTCGGCGCTCTAACCGAGATGGCGCGGGGACGGTGGTATGAAGCCGCCTCTGTTGTCGGGGGCGCGGTGGATGGCATTCATGAATTCCTTCCCGAGATTCGGAACTGGATCGCCGCGAATCGCAACGACCGCAATCTGGGCGAGATCGCGGAGGATCTCGACGAGCAGCTTGCCTGGTTGTTCCGCAAGGATTTCGCTTGGAGAGCGGGGTTCGCCGGGCTTCGTGAGTATCCACGGCGGCTGCGGGCCATCCGTTCCCGGTTGGGACGATTGTCTTCGCTGCCCATCGTCAAGGATCTTGAGAAAATGGACCGCTTCCGGCGGCTGTGGGTACCATGGTTCCAACGCCACACTGCCGATGCGGATGATCCTTCCCATTGGCCGGTTGGCTGGGCGCTTGAGGAATATAGAATCTCGCTCTTCGCTCCCGATGTGCCCTTGATCATGAAAGTCTCGGAGAAGCGTCTCGATGAAATGATTTTTGGTTAGTCGGGATATTGTGCCATCGTCACCTCATGACAACCGAGGGCAGCCGAAAGGTCGGCATTCATCATGATCCCGGATACAAGCGGCATGACACGGGAAATGATCATCCGGAATCCGCCCGGCGTTATGAGGTGCTTGAGGCGAGCCTCGCGACGCTTCCGGATTCATTCATCCGTCTGCCCGGACGACGGGCCTTGGTGTCGGAAATCCTTTTGGCCCACGACCGGGACTATCATGATGGGGTCGTTCACGACGTCAGTTCGAACGCGGATTCCCTGAGGACGGGGGACACGGCGATTTGTTCAGAAAGCTATGCAGTTGCCATGGAGGCGACCGGTGCGGTTCTGAATGCGGTGGACTCGGTGATGGAGGGTAAGATTTCATCGGCTTTTTGCGCGATTCGTCCTCCTGGGCATCATGCGACCGCGTCGCGTGGCATGGGATTTTGTGTGTTCAATCATGTGGCCGTCGCCGCCCGTTATTTGCAGTCACACCACGGCATCGGCAAGGTCGCGATCATCGACTGGGATGTGCATCACGGGAATGGGACCGAGGCGATTTTCATCGAGGATCCGACGGTGCTCTATGTCTCACTCCATCAGGAAAATATCTATCCGTTTACCGGCCATGCCTCGAATCGTGGCGATGGTGCGGGCGTGGGATTCAACCTGAATATCCCGCTTCCGGGGAACTCGGATGGAAGCATCGCCTTGAGGAAATGGAAGGAGTTGGTGGATCCCGCGGTGAATGATTTTCAGCCGGATTTCCTGCTTATTTCAGCGGGATTCGATGCTCGCAAGAACGACCCAATCGGCGGCCTTCGTTGGGAAGACGGAACGTTTGCCGAGATGACGCGTCTCAGCCTGGATCTGGCGAACCGCTGGTGCGGGGGGCGTCTTGTTTCGTCCTTGGAAGGTGGCTACAATCCTCCGGGTCTCGCATCTGCCGCCGTGGCGCATGCCAGGGCACTGGCTGAGCCCGCTTGAAGGCTCAGTGGCCCTGGGGCTTTTGCCTTGGTTCCCATTCCTTGCGGGAACGGGAACGGACGGATAGAACCACTGGAATGCCGGGCGCGGGGTGCGCGGCGCGGTATTTGTTGACGATGTAGGACTCGTAGCTGTTTGCCATGAGGCGCTTGTCGTTGACGAAGAGGACGATGGTCGGCACCGGGATCACGCTGTATTTCTCTTCCACCGCGGCGGTGGCGTAATAGAGCTTGAGGCGCTTGCGGAGCTTGTTGTCGATGGGCGGCGGCGTGGCTTCGAAAGCACCTTGGAGGATGCGGTTGAGTTGGCCGGTGCCGGGAATGTTCTGCGCGCCCTTGCGGATTTTCAAAGACTCCCTCAGGACGTGATCGACGGAGCCGCCGGTCTTCGCGGAACAGGCGACGAAGGGGGCGTAGTGAAGGAAGAAAAGTTCCTTGCGGACGTGCTCGGTGGCTTCCTCAAGACGTGCGGTGCGGTTGGCACCCGGATGGAAAAGGTCGAACTTGTTGAGAACGATCAGACACGGCTTTTTCTCCTCCATGATGAGTTGGGCGATCTTGCGATCCATGGAACTGACGCCGGCAATGAGATCGATGACGAGCACGCAGAGATCCGCACGGCGCACGGCTTTCTCGGTGCGCATGGCGGAGAAGACCTCGACGGAGTTGTCGCGTTTGGCTCGCGGACGAAGGCCAGCGGTGTCGATGAGCGTGAATTTCTCACCCTCGAAGGTGTAGGGGAGATCCACCGCGTCGCGGGTGGTCCCGGCGATTTCCGAAACGATCGTGCGCTCGTCCTTGAGGATGGCATTGACGAGCGAGGACTTGCCGGCATTTGGCTTCCCGACGATGGCGAGCTTGATGCCCACGGCTTCCGCGACTTCGGCTTCAGCTTCGGTTTCGGAAACGAGAGGGGCGATGACCGTGTCGATTTCATCACAGAGCACGCCGAAGTTCCGGCCGTGTTCGGCGGAGACGAAGACGCTGTTGCCGAGACCGAGCCGGGTGAAATCCGAGTGCGAGCGCTCGTGCTTGTCGTCGTCCACCTTGTTGATGACGAGCAGAACGGGGGGCTTGGCCTTGCGGAGCTTCTGGGCGAGCGCCTGGTCGGTGGCGGTGAGGCCCGCGTGGGCATCGACCACGAAAAGGATCAAATCCGCCGTTTGCATGGCGATATCCGCCTCGATGCTGACCTGCTCGTCGAATCCATCCTCGATGCCGCCGCCGATACCGCCGGTGTCGATGAGCGTGCAGGCGACCTGCGTGGCCTTGGACGGCGCGGAAATGCGGTCGCGGGTGACGCCGGGTTGGTCGTGGACAATGGCGATCTTCCTCCCGGCAAGGCGGTTGAAGAGTGCGGATTTCCCGACATTGGGGCGTCCGACGATGGCAACAGTAGGCATGCGGACGGATGTAGGGTGGGATCGATGCAATGGCAAGGTCGGAGGCTTTTTTCCGAAATCGCCATTTACCCGACATCCGATCCGCCTCAAATTTCGCCCTGTCGATGGGGTAAGTAGTAAAAAACTGAAAATCACGTGAACCTCCTCATGAAGCCCGGTCTTGTTCGCCTTCTTTTTGTCCTTTCGATTGCCCAATCCTGTCTTCCGGCAGCAGAGGATTCCGGGAAACCGAACTTCATCCTGATCCTCGCCGATGACCTGGGCTATGGAGATACCGGGGCATACGGCAGCAAGCAAATTCCCACTCCGTCGATTGATGGCCTGGCCGAATCCGGAGCGCTCTTCACAAGTGCCTACGTCTCTTCTCCGGTGTGCAGCCCCTCGCGGGCCGGAATACTCACCGGCAGGCACCAGGCAACCTTCGGGCACGTTGACAATCTGACGGAAACGCAGCCCGGATTTGACCGAAATTTCGCCGGGCTGCCCGTGGGCGAAAAGACCTTGGCGGATCGGCTGAAAGAGCGGGGTTACACGACCGGCATCATCGGCAAGTGGCACCTTGGTGAACTTCCCTCCTTCCGTCCGGAAAGGCGGGGTTTCGACAAATTCTGGGGCTACCTGGCCGGGTCCCACGACTATTTCATCGCGGATGCCGGGGAGACGGGGAGCAAGGGCTCCATCCTTTGCAACTACAAGAATCCGGCCCGGATCTCCTATCTAACGGATGATACGGGCGATGAATGTGTCGATTTCATAAGACAGAACAAGAAGGGTCCGTTCTTTCTTTATGCCGCCTTCGGAGCCCCGCATTCCCCGATGCAGGCAACCGACGAGGATTTGAAATTGTTTGCCCACGTTGAGGACAAGCTCAGGCGGACCTACTGCGCCATGGTCCATCGCCTCGACCAGAATGTCGGGAAGATCCTGCAAGCCCTCAAGGAGGAGAATCTCGAACAAAACACGGTCGTGGTTTTCATGAGTGACAACGGCGGACCTTGCGCTGCGCCCATCTCAAACGGATCCGTAAATGCACCACTCAGGGGCCAGAAGACCACCTTGCTTGAAGGAGGCATCCGGGTGCCGTTGGTTCTGAGGTGGCCGCAAAAGACAACTGCCGGCACGAGAATCAATACCACCGTCTCGGCTCTGGATCTCTGTCCGACCTTTGTGCAAGCTGCCGGCGGTTCGTTTGCATCGAAGGAGGACACCGGCATCGATCTTATGCCCCTGATCACGGGAAAAGAGGATCGGTTACCCAAGAGATCGTTGAAATGGACCTACACGGTCAGTTGGGCCATCAGGGAGGGGGACTGGAAACTGATTCAGCTGCCGGACCGGCTTCCCATGCTCTTCAATCTGGCTGAGGATATCTCGGAACAAGAAAATGTGGCGCTTCTCAACGTGAACCGGACCGAAGCCATGCTAAAGAAACTGGGCTCCTGGGAAGTGCGCCTTCCGCACCCTGTGTTTCGCGAGCCGGCGGATTGGAGAATCCGTCATTTGGGATTTTATGATGCGGATTACCAGCTGGTTCAGCCCGAGTAGGAAGGATCCGCCCTATTTCAAGGATTCCCGGCGCGACGGAGTTCGTCCAAGTCTGCGAGATCCTGAGGGCGACCGGCGGTTTGCTTCGCGAGTATCAAATCGGATTTCCCGAGGTAGTTGATGGGGATGCCTTCGACGGTCGCGATTTGAGCGGTTTGCCATGCGGCATCGAAATCCGGCAGGCCCGGAAGCGAGGTGAGGAAATCGATTTGGCAGGGCGAGGCTCCTACGACGTATTGCAGCCCCTTTTCCTCAAAATCTTCCTGGGTCACCTCAACCAGAGGCAGGCCAAACTCATGGAACGCACGGGCCACGCAGGCAGCATTTTCCTTGGAGGGCTTGATCCATAAATCGATGTCCTTGGTGTAGCGCGGCTGCGTGTAGTGGATCACGGCATAGGCTCCGACGATGAGATATTCAACGTGGTGTTCGGCGAATATCCGTAACAGATCTTTGAAGTCGGAGTTCATCAGGATGTTTGCCTTTCATTCCGACCCAGTAGTCGGTGACGAGTTCCCATGCAGCTTCGAGGCGTGCGGCGCATCCCGCATCCTGCCATTGTTTGATGCGATACTGCCGGGCCTTTTCGAAACAGGTGAATTTCGCCTGAGGCCAATGGGAGCGGTCTTTGATTGGCTGACTCACGGTCTTCGAATAATGAATCCGCGGGGATCGGGCAAGTTTCGAGTTTCTTGAAACAGACGGAATATCGCCAACAAAAAACCCCGCCTTTGCAGGCGGGGTTGATTTACCGAAACGGGGATGGCGGAGCGGACGGGACTCGAACCCGCGACCTCCAACGTGACAGGCTGGCGCTCTAACCAACTGAGCTACCGCTCCATGTCCCGTTCGGGTGCGCGGACGCTATTGGCCTCCCTCTGCGTGCGCAATCTCTTTTTTACGGATTTCCGAATTTTTTCCGAGGCCCGTTTTTGGCTCAGGAAAGGGCTTCCACGGCAGCTTCCAGCGAGGCGAGATCCTCGACGGAATGGACGGTGGTTTCCTTGTCGATCTTGGAAACAAGGCCTGCAATGACCTTGCCGGGGCCCAGTTCGAGGAAGGTCCGGTGCCCCATGGCGATGAGGGCCTGGATGGACTCCGTCCAGCGCACGGAGCCAGTTACCTGCTTCTCAAGCATGCTCCGGATCTCGGAAGGTTCAGAAACGATGGACGCTCCGAAATTGCACACGACCGGCATGGACGGGGACTGGATGTTGACGTGGGCCAGCTCGGCGGCGAGCTGGTCTTGGGCGGATTGCATGAGCCGGGAGTGATAGGCTCCGGCGACGTTGAGCTTGATGGCGCGGCGGATACCGAAGTCCTTGGCCTGGGCGATGGCGGAGTCGATGCCGGCGGTCGTTCCTGAAATGACGATCTGTCCCGGGGCATTGAGGTTCGCGACATCGACATCGGCTGCGGCCGCGAGGGCCCGGACCTTTTCCTCATCGCCGCCGATGAGGGCAGCCATCGACCCTTCCGTGGCCTGGCAAGCCTGTTCCATGAATTCGCCGCGCCGGGCGACGAGGCGGAGTCCGTCCTCGAAGGAAAAGCTCCCGGCGGCGGCGTGGGCGGTGAATTCGCCAAGCGAGAGTCCGGCGGCGGCAACCGGGGCGAAATTTGGCACGCGCTCGCGGATCAGCGCGAGCGCCATGAGACCGTGGAGATAGAGCGCGGGCTGGCAGTGTGAGGTCATGGTCAGATCCTCGTCCGGCCCCTCGAACATGATGTGGGAAACGGAGTATCCAAGCGCCTTGTCGGCCTGGACGGCCATTTCGCGGGCGGTGGCGGAGGTTTCCACCCAATCCTTGCCCATGCCGACCTTTTGCGCGCCTTGTCCGGAAAATAAGAGAACGATGTTGCTCATGTCCGGGAAGTTTAAGGGGCAATCCCGCGCCGGGGGAAGTGGAAATACCTCTGCGAACTTGAGACTTGGTGAATTTGGGCGAGTCTGGCGGCCAACATTCGATGAGACGATTTCCCGCGCTCCTGATTTCCTTGCTCCTTGCCCTGCTGGTCACCAGTTCCTGCAACACGATCCACTTCTACGGCCAGGCGGTTAGAGGGCAGTTCGAGATCCTGGCGAAAAGCCGTCCTAACAAGAAGGTCATCGCCGATCCCGCGAGCAAGCCGGGCCTGGTGAGGCAGTTGAGGGCGGTGGAGGAGATCCGGGAATTCGCTAGCAGCCGGCTTCATCTCCCTGGAGACGCGAGCTACGCCCGCTACACCGATCTGGGGCGGGAGCATGTGGTCTGGGTGGTGTATGCGGCACCGGAATTCTCGCTGGAGCCGAAGACGTGGTTCTATCCGTTGATCGGCGACATGGACTACCGGGGATATTTCTCTGAAAAGGACAGCACGGCCCTCGCGAGCCAGCTTCGTGATCAGGGATACGACGTCTATGTCGGCGGGGTGGACGCCTACTCGACCCTCGGCTGGTTTCACGATCCGATCCTGAACACCTTCGTCAACTATCCGGACATCGATCTGGCTGAGACGCTTTTTCACGAACTCACGCATCGCAAGGTGTTTCACCGGGGCGACACGGTCTTCAACGAGTCATTTGCAAGTGTCGTTTCGGAAGAAGGCGTGAGGCGATGGCTGAAGTATCATGGCCGGGACGCGGACTTGCGGAAATACGAAATGCGGCTCGTCCGCCGGCAGGAGTTCTATCATGAGATCGACATCGCGAGGGCGAAGTTGGTCAAGCTCTACGCGTCCGGCGGGAAGCCCGCGGCAATGCGCTCGGAAAAGGCGGCGATCCTCGAAAAACTCCGCGATCAATTCCGCGAACTCCGCCACCGCTGGGGCGGGCATGGGTTGGAATCATGGCTGGAAGAGGACCTCAACAACGGGCATATTGTCTCGCTGGATCTCTACTTCCAGCAGATGCCGGTCTTCAGGAAACTACTCGCCGATTGTGATGGCGATCTCGAGCTGTTCTTCAAAAAGGCCGATAAATTGAAAGTCCAATGATCATGAAAATCACTCCTGAAGAAAAGCGCATCGAACGTGATTCGATGGGCGAGATGGAAGTCCCGGCCGATGCCCTCTATGGTGCATCAACCCAGCGGGCGGTGCTCAATTTCCCAATCTCGGGCATGCCGCTTCCGCCTCCATTGATCCACGCGTATGGGAAGATCAAGAAATCCGCCGCACAGGTAAACGTGGAGTTGGGACTTCTCGATGCCACCCTTGGAAAAGGAATCGCGGAAGCAGCCTTTGAAATTTCCGCAGGCATTCACGATTCTCATTTTCCTGTGGATATCTATCAGACCGGTTCAGGCACCTCGACCAACACGAATGTCAACGAGGTGATCGTTCACCGCTGCGCCCAACTCGGGGTGGTGGTCCATCCGAACGATCATGTGAATCTCGGACAATCCTCGAACGACACGTTTCCGACGGCGATCCACGTTTCCGCCGCGTTGGAAATCCACAAGCGGTTGATTCCAGCGTTGGAGAAGTTGGCATCAGCGCTTGAGGAGAAGTCGCGGGAATTTCATGACGTGCTGAAAATCGGGCGAACCCACCTGATGGACGCGACGCCCGTTAGGCTGGGGCAGGAGTTCGGTGGATGGGCGAGGCAGGCCTCGCTCGCGGCGGTGCGGGCGGGGAAGGCGTTGGATGCCTTGCTCGAATTGCCGCTCGGAGGCACCGCGGTCGGCACGGGACTGAACACGCATCGGGAGTTCGCGAAACGGGCGATCGCATTGCTTGCGGAGGCCACCGGCATTCCATTTCGCGAGGCGGAGAATCACTTCGAGGCGCAGTCGGCGAAGGACGCCTGCCTGGAAGCACACGGGCAACTCGCGACCATCGCCATCTCGCTCCACAAGATCGCCAGTGACATTCGGTTGTTAGGCTCCGGTCCGCGCTGCGGGGTGGGGGAGATCCTGCTTCCCGCCACCCAACCGGGGTCGTCGATCATGCCGGGCAAGGTGAATCCGGTGATGTGCGAATCGGTGACCATGGTCGCCGCGAGAGTGGCCGGAAACCAGACAACGATGGGCTGGTGCGGCGCGGGTGGATTTCTCGAACTCAACGTCTCGATGCCGCTGCTCGGCGCATGCCTGTTGGAGTCCATCGGTTTGTTAGCCAACGTGACGGATGCCTTTCGCGAGCGATGTGCCGAGGGAATCCGCGCGAACGAGGCCCGTTGCAAGGATTTGATCGAACTCTCGCTCTCGATGGTGACCGCGCTGGCTCCCAGGATCGGCTACGATCGGGCGGCTGCCATCGCAAAGGAATCGGTGGAAACAGGAAAAACCATCCGCGAACTGTGTGAAGCGCGTTTGGGCAACCTGGACCTCGATGCCGCGGAATTGGACAAGCTCCTGAATCCGGCCCGGATGAGCGGGGAATGAAGGCGGCTTTCTGAACCGCGCCCCATTCAGTTGCCGGGCGTATTCGTCGATGAATAGATGCTGTAAAGGAAGTTTCCTTTGGCGTCGGAGGTATCGTGAACTTCGAGATAGATGAGGTTGTCGGTTTCGAGGCTCCGCTTGAGATCGTCCTCGGTCTTTGGGATGCTTTTCTCCCAACGGATTTGGAACGGAAAGGAGCCGGCGGAATTCTCCGAAGGAGCGCCAGCGCTTCCCCAGGTGATTTTGCCAAGCTCGACGAATTCCTCGTCTTCGGTCGAGGTCGTCCCATCGGGGTAGATATAACGGGGGGCGGAAAACCGGTAGGAGCCGGGCTTCTTGATTTCAAGGACGCCATCGGCGAGGATGGCTCCGTCGCTCAACGAGGTTTTCGTGACCAAAAGCGCGAACGCGTTTCGATAGATGAAGGGATTGCTGGTGAACGCGGGTGCGGCGACCATGGTGAGGATCACGAGTCCGCCGATGATTGCCGGAAGAATCGACATGGTGAATCTTGAATTCTCGCTCTTTTTGGAACAAACCCACGCAAGGCCGATCGCTTGGAACAGGAACACCATCGCGAGCGAGCTCAGCAAATCGTCGCGGAACGTGGCGTCCGGATAGATCATGATGAAAATGCCGGCGATCGCGAGCAGGACGCCTACCGGAAGCAGATAGGCAAGCAAGTCGGTTCCGAACGGTTTGCGGGACAGGGTTCCGACGGCCACCAAAATCACCGCGCCGAAGAGGAATGCAATCCACCAATGGGACAACGCCCACAAGGCGGCGATGGAAATGACTTCTGGATGAATGATCGGCCAAGAGGCGGCAAGAAGCAGCAGGAAGCCAAGCACCCAGCCGATCAGACCGGCGGCGAGGGGTTTTACGCATGATGATGCCGTGGGGAGGGAATTGCCATTTTCCTGTGTCATACCTGTGCTTTCTATCGATAAAGCAGGCGGATGTCTGCATTTTATTGCACTTCAAAAGGGTTACATCGGCGCTTGCGATCCAAGGGCGAGGGTTTAATCTTCGCCCATCATGACGAACACCCCAAAGATCACTGCCTATCTGAAAACCTTTTGCGGCTGGAGTGAAGGCATTCGTGCCATCATGAGGAAGTATGACCTCCCGTTCGAGGAGAAGGACATCATCAAGAATCCCGCGTTTCGCTGGGAAATGGAGCAGCGTAGCGGGCAATCCCTTTCACCCTGTGTGGAAATCGATGGAACCATGTTGCCCGACATCAGCGGCGAGGAAGTCGAAAAGTGGATGCTTGAGAACGGATATTTGCAGGAAAACGACAAGGCTCCGGACGCTCCGATCAATTCCGCCTGCACCGACGAGCAACACGCGGAAATGGCTCTTGGTCGCATGCCCGCACCGGGAAAGATCCGCTTTCTCGATTGAGAATGATTTTGCAGACAAAAGATTCCGTTTGAGGCATTTTCCCTACTGAACGATGAATTCTCCCGCAAGCGAATGGAAAAAGTGGCTGGCCGAAAACGGTCCCAAGCTGCTGCTTTTCGCCCGCGGATGGAGCAATTCCCGTCAAGATGCGGAAGATCTCGTGCAGGAGGCGATCCTACGGATGTGGAACCACCAGGCCGACAAGGGCTGCGCTCCGCCCGATCTTCCGCTCGTTTTCTCAACGATCCGATTCTGTGGATTGAATCACCACCGCAGTGAGTCACGACGCCGCAAGCGGGAGGAATCAGTCATTTACCTCAACGACTTTCAGGATGTTTGGCTCGATCCAGTCCTGGAGGAAGATGAGGAGGCCATGATCCTTAGGGACGCGGTTCAGAATCTCAGCCAAAAGCTGCGCGAAGTCGTGGTGATGAAATTCTGGGGGGGGCTGACGTTTTTGCAAATTTCAGAGACCCTTGCGATTTCGCCCAACACGGCGGCTTCGAGGTACCGCTACGCATTGGAACAACTGTCGCACGAGTTGCGCCGCATCAAGGAGGAACGTCATGCAAGCGCCTGATCCTGTGGAAGCCATCATGGCGCGCCTGATGCCCGTGGCGATCAGCCAGGATGGCCAGATCGAGCTTGAGGCGATGATCGATGATCTCGCCCCGGAGGCAGACAAGGTGGTGGAGATTTCATCGAAAAACTGGGCGATCCGCCTGATCGCAGGCGGCGGAATTGCCGCGGCCTTGGGCGGACTATGCGCGATTTATCCATTCCAGGAGTCACCCGTGGCAACGGGGTCGGCTCAAGAAGTTTCCGGTCCTGAGCAGGTGCTCGTCAGCACATCGGATCGTGTGGAATCCATGATCGACGAGGGCTTGCGGGAAGATTCCTACGGTGCTGCATTGCATGCGGTGCGCTTGAACATTGTCGCGGAAAACGAGATCCTTGACGTGAAAAGCAAGATGCTGATCAAGGTCGTTGAGCCACGTGAGGAAAAGCTGCTGATACCGGTCAGTTCATTGAGCCTGTCAAAGCCCGGAAAGGAAGGCGTCCTTGCCGGCGCTCGCGGTGGCAAGCCATTGAAAGTGAAACTAAAGCCAGGTTTGGCGCCCTTGCCGGTGACAAGTGATATCGTGGAAGCGACGATTCGTCCCGAGGAATCCAGCGGAACGATGCGGGTGGTGAATGTTTCCGAAAAGAGCGCGAGTTTCACGGCTGACGAGGGAACCGCCACCGTCCAGCGCGAGGGGGATGTGTTCAAGATCAGGATCGACGGTCCGGACAACCGTTTGATTTTTGAGGGGGATCTCACCAAGGACGGTGGTCTCGACAAGATTCCCGACAGTTGGCGGCGCAAGATTCAGGTCCTCTGTCGCACGCTCGACCAGGCGATTGACGGAAATATCGGATCGGGACGCCAACCACGTCCACGGGTGATTCCGCCACCAGCGAATCGCTAATTTGGTGGATCTTACCGATTTCTCAAGGGAATGCCTTGCGTTTTCCAACTCGTCTTCCCATCTTCCGCCGCATGCATCCTGACGTGGCGAAGCTGGTTGAAGCCGGTCGCATTCCTAAACCTGTCGGCGAGCGCCTTTCCCAATTGGCTCCCGGAAACTTTTGTATTCATAAATCCTTCGGCGCTGGAAAGGTCGTCGATTGGGACCTTCCCGCAAAGAAGGTCACCATTGATTTTGAAAAATCCGAGGGCC
Organism: uncultured Verrucomicrobiae bacterium; assembly: GCA_963810445.1. Classification (GTDB taxonomy): domain Bacteria; phylum Verrucomicrobiota; class Verrucomicrobiia; order Verrucomicrobiales; family Akkermansiaceae; genus Luteolibacter. The sequence continues at coordinate 217,350 of CAWENZ010000059.1, forward strand.
AGACGATGGAACTCCAATTCGCGTTCCAAAAGACCGAATGGATCGCCGCCGATGACTTCCGGGCGAAGAAAATCGAGCAACTCGACGAACTCCGCACGCTGTCGAAAAGTGATCCGATCGCCTTGGTCGTCCATTTGCTGGAAAGCCACGGCGGCAGCATGACGGGAGACGCCCTAGAGAAAGAACTTTCCGGCGCGGTGATCTCCGAGGCGGGATTCAAGAAGTGGTGGGACGCCACCAAAAAAGCCCTTCGCGAAAGCCGGCTCGCGGTGGTTCCACAGAAGCGGACCGAGGCGATCGTCCTTCGCACGGGCGACCAAAGCCCGGCGCAGGCCCTGGTGACGGATTTCGAAGCCGCCCGCGACATCAAGGGGATGATCCGCGGCTTGGAAGCCATTGCTGCCGACATCGGAGCCTTTGAAAATGACGCGGATTCGCTGAAGCGGTTGCTGAACGACATCGACGAGGGCGCGAAAAAAGCGGCCCGCGTTCAACTCGGCCAAGCCCTTCAACTCGTGGCGGCTCGTGACGAGGTGATCGGTAGCTCCAAGGCTCTCGAACTCGACCCCTCTGCGGTTCGTCTATCGGACCTGCTTCTATCCGCCGAGCCCACCCGTCTTGCCGAAGAGGCTGGAGCGCTTCCATCGGGTCGCCAACGTGCGGTTTACGAGGCATTTCCAAGCGCGTTCGGCGAGGACTGGGTCAGCAAAATTGTCCAGGTCTTCGACCGTGTCGGCGCTCGCGGAGTCACGGAAATCGCACGGATCCTGCTCGAGCGGGGAGAAATGGCCGCGCTCGTTTCCCACCTGCGTTCCGCCATTGCCCGCCGCGCTCTCGGTCCGGATGCGCTCATCTGGGTGTGCCGCGAGCGGAAGGGACCTGCTCAGGAGATTTTCAGTGCCGATGTCGGAGCTTCCGTTCTCAATCTGTTGGAGAACGACCATCTTTCCGACGGTCCGCGCAAGACGTCCCGCCTGCAATCGTTGCTGGGCGACGACAAGACCTTGCTAACCGATCTTGTCGGAATCATGGACGTGAACGAATCACGGAACTTCGGACGTCGCCTGCTCGACTGCCCGGTGTTCGGTGAACTTGAGAAAAAATCCCTGATGGCACGAATCATCAAGGCGCGTCCTGAAACCGCCGAACTCGTCAGCGGCACCAACCAGAAACGTCCCGACGAGATCCTGCTGGTCTCGTGGGAAAGCCTTGAGAAGAAGAAGGCCGAACTTGAGGACCTCATCCGCAACAAGATTCCCCAGAACCTCAACGACGTGAAAATCGCCCGTTCCTATGGCGACCTTCGCGAGAATTTCGAATACAAGTCCGCCAAGGATCTTGAGAAATACCTCGGCCACCGCCGCAATGCGTTGGACAAGGAAATCAACAACGCGCGTGGAACCGATTTCAAGGGATCGGACGCGGGCAAGGTGAACATCGGCACCATCGTCACCCTCACCGACAGCTCGGGAGTCGATACGGACATCACCGTTCTCGGAGCCTGGGATTCGATTCCCGAGACCAGGACCGTTTCCTATCTATCGGAAGTCGGCAAGGCCCTCGTCGGCCGCGAGCCGGGTGAAGCCGTCCAGATCCGTGACGAGGCGACCGAGATGATGCAGACGCTGACCGTCAAGGCGATCCGTCCGTTCAATCCCTGAATTTCAAAACCCTGCCCTACCTAACAAAAAGCATACATTATGGATTATACCACCATTGTTGAAATCCGCGGACGCGAGGTCATCGATTCGCGCGGCAACCCTACCGTCGAAGTTGATGTCCATCTCGAAGGTGGAGCCATTGGTCGTGCCGCGGTTCCTTCCGGCGCATCCACCGGCGAACATGAGGCCGTCGAGCTCCGCGATGGAGACAAGTCCCGCTACCTCGGCAAGGGCGTGACCAAGGCCGTTGAGAACGTCAACGCCATACTCGCACCCGCGCTCCTCGGTTTCTGTGCCACCGAACAAGCTTCCATCGATGCGACGATGCTCGCCCTCGACGGCACATCGACAAAAAAGAATCTCGGCGCCAATGCGATCCTCGGCGTCTCGCTCGCCGTCGCCAAGGCCGCCGCATCGCAACTCGGAATCCCTCTTTACAAGTACCTCGGTGGCCCGAACGCAAAGGTCCTTCCCGTGCCGATGATGAACATCATCAACGGCGGTGCCCACTCCGATGCACCCATCGACTTCCAGGAATTCATGATCGTGCCCGTGGGTGCGCCGACCTTCCGTGAGTCGATCCGCTATGGCGCGGAAGTTTTCCACTCCCTCAAGAAGGTCCTTCACGACCTCGGCCTTTCCACCGCAGTCGGTGACGAAGGTGGATTCGCTCCCACCCTCAAGAGTGCGGAACACGCGATGGAAGTTCTTTGCCAAGCCATCGAAAAGGCTGGCTACAAGGTGGGTGAGGACATCGCCTTCGCTCTCGACGTCGCTTCTTCTGAATTCTTCGACGCGGAAAAGAACGCGTACGTCTTCAAGAAGTCAGACAAGTCCGTGAAATCCGCCGAAGAGCTCGTCGCCTTCTACGCCGACCTTCAAAAGCGCTATCCGATCATCTCGATCGAGGACGGCTGTGCCGAAAACGACTGGGACGGTTGGAAGATCATCACCGACAAACTCGGCAAGACCACCCAGCTCGTCGGCGATGACCTCTTCGTCACCAACGTCGATTTCCTCAGCAAGGGAATCAAGACTGGGCGTCGCCAACTCGATTCTCGTCAAGGTGAACCAGATCGGTTCGCTCACCGAGACCTTCGACGCCGTCGAGCTCGCCAAGGAAAACAGCTACACCGCGGTCCTCAGCCACCGTTCCGGTGAAACGGAGGACAGCACGATCGCCGACCTCGCCGTTGCCACGAACTGCGGCCAGATCAAGACCGGCTCGATGAGCCGTTCGGACCGGATCGCGAAATACAACCAGCTTCTCCGCATTGAGGAAGAGCTCGGTGACGATGCCATCTACGGCATCAAAAAGCTCAAGGTGCTCAACAGGTAAGATCGGCGTTATCGGCCCAAATCTCGCTCTCCGACGGCGGATCCCTTTATCGGGATCCGCCGTTTTTCTTGGATCGAGATGCAGCAAAATATGCGGAGTTCCTGGCAGTTGGAACGTAGCAGGGCGGGTGGGTTTTCGCGATGCTGGCACCGCAATTAAAAGCAAAACCACCATGAAACAAAACATCATCGCATTGGGTGCCCTGGGCGTTCTTAGCTCGATCACTTTCGCCGGTTCGGTCATCAGCGACATCACGGTGCCGGTGCCTGCCGCCACAAGCGACGGCTTCGCCCAGGCCCGTCGTCCGATCAGCAATCCGACCTTGTTCGATCTCGCCTTGCCAACGACCAACGTCCACCCGTTGTTCATCTATCACGCGCTTCCTAACAACATCAACACCACTCTGGGCAATCTGCCATTGGGCGGAGATGTGGAGCTCTATGCCTTGCAGTTTGAAATCGCCGTGAATGACCGCTTGTCGATTGTCGCCACCAAGGATGGATACGTGGATGTCAATGCGGACGGCGTGGCCAGCAACGAGTCTGGATTCGCCAATCTCGGAGCGGGATTGAAATACGCGTTTATCCTGGATCCTGTTTCGAAGACCGCCTTGAGCGGAACCGCCACCTTTGAACTTCCCACGGGCAACAGTGACGCTTTCCAAGGGGAGGGTGATGGGCTTGTCAACCTGTCTCTATCAGGTTTGAAGCTGGTGGACGATTGGCAGTTCGCGGGCGTCGCCGGCGTGCAGATCCCGTTTTCCGACCAGCAATCCACCGAGATGTGGATGAGCGGTCACGTCAGCTACGAGGTCTGCAAATACTTTATCCCGCTCGTGGAGGTGAACTGGTTTCACGTGTTGGAATCCGGCAACGGCACTGGAAACTATCCAGCCCATGTTGGTGGTGCGGTGCCCGCCGTGATCGAGTTCGAAGGTGGTGACCTCTTCAATCTCGGGGCTGCCAACTCCCACGAGAACCGCGATTTTGTCTCCGCTGCATTCGGCTTCCGCTCACGTCTCACCGATGGCATCGATGCCGGGGTCGCATTCGAGGTGCCGTTGACGAACGACGAGAACAGCCTGATGAAGAGCCGGCTGACGCTTGATCTTGTTTGGACATTCTGAGTCCAGGCCCGGTTGTTGCCTAACGGTGGATTCCATTGGTGGATCCACCGTTTTCTATTTTCCGGCGACCAGTTTCTTCACGGTTTCCTCGCTTCCTTTCCATCGGTCGATGATTCCCTTTTGCTCCACCTGCAACGAATCGCCGGGACGCAGGACAATGTTCTTGTGGGCGAGGATGTTGAAATCCAGGCAAATTTGTTTCCCATCCCGGAGCAGAAAGAGATTCCGCCCGCCGAATTCATTTCGCCCGCCTGCGGCATCGATGGCCTGAATGACGGTCATTCCTTTTCTAAACTGGGAATCTCCGGAGCGCCGGACCTGTCCACCCACACTGATCACCGCGGGCATTTGCTGGTCTTTCCCCTGCACGGTTTCCACCTCGATTGCTGGCCGTGTGTAGATCCCGGCTTTCTGATAAGCGGATTCCGCGAGTCGGGCGAATTGCTCGGGAGTCAATCCTCGTGCTTGCAGGAGTTGCTCAAGGAGCGGCAAGCGGACGGCTCCGGATTCGCCAACCCGATAGGCACCGGTGATTTGTGACTGTTCGCTGGAATCCACACCGCGGATGGTCAAGTTGATCTTGTCGCCGGGCTGGAGTTCTGCGAATGCGCTCAACGGGTGGAGAATCGCAATGACGATGGAAATTTTGGTCGTTTTCATGTTTCAAATCCGAAGTTCATCACAAACTTTGTCACGCAAAGCGAAATGACAAGGATCAAATTCAAGCGCTGGAAACTTCACCGGGTATTCTTACAACCGATATTTTTTCAACCGACTGCTGGCTTTCCTACATAGATCCGGTAGAATGGAAGGCTCACAGATGAAAACCCACAAATATCCCATGACCAGGGGGTTTACCTTGGTCGAGTTGCTTGTCGTGATCGTGATCGTGATCATCCTTGCAACGCTCAGCCTTGTCGGTGTGCAAAAGTTCATCGAGAACGGCCGCAAGGTGCAGGCGATGGCCCAGTTCAAGGACTTCCAGATTGGCTTGTCGCTCTTCGAAAACGACTACACCAAGCCACCCATTCCGAAGTCGAAGCGGGACACCGGTTGGGACACGATTTATGGGGATCCCGGCGGCAACTATTCCACCCAATTCCTGGTTTCGGCTCTCGCTGGAGATGACAAGGACTACCCCTATGGCGGCGAGAATTTCTCGGCCAAGGAGGTGAATCCTCGCGGCGAAGCCTACATGACCTTCAAGGCCGCCACCGACGACAACCGCGGCGGGGTCGGCAAGGATGGCAGGCTCTACGACCCATGGGGAGGCGAGGTGATGGTGGCCATCAACGGATTCAAATCCACGAATCCTGACGATGCCCTCGTGTCATTCAACAACGGCAGGAATGACGAACGCCTTCACACATGGGGATTGGCCGAGTATTCCGACACAAAACCCAAGGAGCAGTCCTACGTCTTCTGGTCCTACGGAAAGGATCGGAAAAAGGGCAAAAACGGGCCCGGCTACGGCTCTGTGGTGCCACTTGCCGGTTCGGATGACGTGATTTCCTGGTGAACTCAGGGTCGGTCAAATGATCTGAGGATGCCCTCGCAGCCATCCTCTAGCAGGCGAATCACGTGATCGAACCCACGTTGACCGCCGTAGTAGGGATCCGGAACACGGGGATCGTCATGTCGAGTGCAGAACGACACGAGCTGGAGAATCCTGGAATGCAGCTCTCCGGATGGATCGAGCCCCCGCACGTCCTTCAGGTTTGACTCGTCCATCGTCACGATGAGATCGAAGTGCTCGAGATCGTCATGAACGAGCCTCCTTGCCCGGCCCTCCACGTTGTATCCCAATTGTGATAGCGAATCCGACATCCGTGGATCAGGAGACGAGCCCTCGTGATGTCCGATGGTCCCTGCCGAGTCGATTTCGAACTCGGAATCCCTGCCGGCTTTCCTCACCATCTCGCGGAAAATGATCTCGGCGGCAGGCGATCGGCAAATGTTGCCAAGGCAGACAAACAGGACTCGATGAGGTGACTTGGGCGGTTCCATGATTTGCGCCCCGAGATCCAAACAAATGGAGTTCGTTGCAACTTAAATTCATCAATAACCCATCTGCGTCAAACTCCGCACTTCGCACGGTTGAACATTTCTTGTAGAACAAAGAATCCCGCGCAACCACACTTCGTTTCCGGGGTTACGCACGAACCTACTCAAATCATATGAAGAATCCTTGGATGATCCCTGTCGCCACATTGCTGGTCGGAGCTGCCGGTGGCTATATTTCCGGAAAAGGCTCAAGTTCGGGCACAACGGATTCCGTTGCTCAGGATGCGCCGGTGCGGGCCCGCCCCACAGGTCGCCTGGAGTCCTCGAACTCGTCGGATGCTTCGAAACGGAATCGCGGGGCCAGTGCCGAAGAGATCGTTCGCATGCCCGGCAATTCGACCAGAATCCAGGCACTCATGGACTTCTACGGTGGGCTTTCCACGGAACAACTCGCCGAGGAAGCTGGCAAACTTGAAGGCTTGCCGATGAGCGAGAGGATCATGGCCTCCTTCCTTCTCTTTGGGCATTGGGCCGAGGTGGATCCCACCGCAGCAATGTCATTTTCCAACTCCATGGGATTTGCCGGTGCTTTCGTCCGTCCCACGATTCTCCAGAGCTGGGCCAGCACGGATCCCGTGAATGCCGCAAAATACTATGGCGAGAATCCGCGTGAGTTCGCCATGATGGGAATGATGGGCGGACGCGGCGGCCCGATGGGCGGAGGACAAAACGGAGCATCGATCATCGCCACCGAATGGGCCCGTCAGGATCCTGCCGCGGCGATGGCCTGGGCCGCGACACTCACCACTGAAAAGAAGGAAGCCATGAATTCGGTCATCGGTGAAATCGCCAAGACCGATCCTGCCAAGGCGGTTGCCATGCTCACGCAAATCGACGAGGCGGACCGCCCTTCGGCTTACGCTTCCATCGCCTCCGAGTATGGAGCCTCCGATTTCAGCGGGGCACAGGCATGGATCCGCTCCTTGCCAGCGGACCAGCAGGCTGGAGCCCTTGCCGCAGCTATCGGTGGACTCTCCCACAGCGATCCTGCTCAGGCGGCCAAGGAATTGGCATCGATGCCACCCGGAGACGAGAAGGATGATTTGATTCCGGACATCGTCGGAAGTCTGGCGAAGATCAATCCCCAGGCTGCTGCGGATTTGCTCAAGCAACAGGACAACGAGCGGGCCTTGCGGGACTCCATGCGCCAACTGATGCCGGCCTGGGCTGGACAGAACCCGGCCGCAGCGCTCGCGTTCGTAAATTCCTACGAGCCGGGGGAGGTGCGTGACAGTGCCGCCCAAGCTTACCTTTGGAGCGATCGCACCGGTTCTCCGGCTGATCAAATCAAGCTCGCTGAGTCCATCACCGACGAAGGTGACCGCAGCCGGACCGTTGGCATGACCGCCATGCGCTGGATGCGTGAGGATCCCGCTGCGGCAAAGGAATACATCGCATCATCGAGCGTCCTCTCCGACGAAGCCAAGCAACGCCTCTCCGAGGGCGGAAGCGCATGGGGCGGTGACAGGCGTGGCGGCGGAAATCGTGGTCCACGCGGTGGCGCTCCCGGTGGTGCTCCCGCTGGCGGAGGAAACTGATTTTTTCATTTCAAACGAACGCCGTGGGTTCCATCGAACTCACGGCGTTTTTGCGTTTCGGGACGAGCATCTTTGGTCAAGAACGAGAAACGCCGAGCCCGCGCCCAGGTCATCCGACATGGCGTCCTGTTCCTTGCCGCGGTGTTTCCCAGATCCGCGGAGAAAATCTCCGAACGATATGATTCGTTGATCGTCCACCCATGGCTGCGACCAATTTTGGAGATCGGTGAAATTGACGTCCGCCGTGATATCCTGTCGTCCCACGTTCTGATAGATGGCGGGGCCTTCAAGCCGCTGTTGCAACAGATAGGCGCGGACGGTGCCCCGCGGGCGGCGATGATAGATCTGGTTGGAATCAGCCCCGTAGTCGATGGTTAGCATTCTTCCCGCTTTCCACGACGGCATCCAGTCCTCCAGATAGCGGCGATATGAATCGTGAACCTCAACGCATTGTCCGTTCGTGAAGGGCTCGAGAAAGCTTGATGAATCCGGAAGCGGGGAGGGGGGAGAAGGGATTCGTACGCATGACCGCCGTCCAGCGAGATTGCCATTTCCTGCCATCCAACAGGTGACTTCTGAAACCGGCGAACGGGAAACGCATCCACCAACTCGTTGGAAAAGATCACCGCACTTCCACCACAGGCGGACAGAGCGTCCCTGACCGTCTCGTGCCAGCGAGCCCGGGAACCCAGTCTCTCCCTCTGGGCGGCCCTCAGAGGCACCGACGTCTCGACAAGGTGGAGTCGTGCCCGCCATCGGATATGCCAAGGCAGGTGTTTGATGACACCCGCGGCCAGGGTGCCCTCGCCCGGCCCGATTTCTATCAGATTGAACGTGTGGGTCTCGCGCATGGCTCTAACTGCCCATTCGGCGATCGCACGGGCAGGGGCATCGGACAGCATGGGGGCGGTGGTGAAGTCACCCCGACGGCCGACCCCCGCAATTTTCCGGGCGTAATATCCATGCTTGGGATCATGAAGAGCCCTTGCCATGAATTGCTCGAACGGAACCGGTTCCATGTCGTCAGGATCAGCGTGGGGCAGCGCCGGACGCAAGGTCAGGCAATTCGGTATCCAGCAAAAGAAACAACCGCGAATCCTTGCGGAGTCGCGGTTGTTTGAAAATCAGGAAAACTTCCTACCGATCAGGCCTTGGTAGCAGCAGTGCGAGCCTTGCGGATGATGCTGTTGACAGTTTCGGATGGCTTGGCGCCGACACCGAGCCACTTGTCGGCGATGGCAAGGTCGATGGTGTAGTTCACACCGTCGATCAGCGGATCATAGGTGCCGAGTTGCTCGATGTAGCGACCGTCGCGACGCTTGCGGCTGTCAACGGCGACGATTTTATAGTAAGGGCGATCTTTGGTGCCCTTGCGGTTGAGACGAATGGATACGGCCATGATGGTAAAGCTCAGTTACAATGCCCGGAGACGGGCGGGCGCGGAAATTGGAAGATCTGCCGGGGAATGCCAAGCAGAATCTTGATGAATTTGCCAAATTAGTTCGGATGAGTTAAATTTCTCCAGATTGGCTTCACTTCAAACGGAGATTTCCGGGCGACGAACGAGGCTGGAGAATTGTTCCTCCAGAGCTGCAAGCAATTCAGCGTCCTCGATTTTTCGACCTTCCTGGGTCGTGATGTAGAGGGTGTCGATGGCCACGCCCTTCTCGGTGCAGATCCGGGCGTGGGCGGTATTCAGTCCATGTTGGTTGACCGCATGGAACAGGTCGTGGAGCAGCCCGATCCGGTCCAAGGCTTGGATCTCGACCGTGGTGCAGGTGGGATGCAGGTTGTTGCTCACATAGGCACGCACCGGCACGGTGATGCCATGATCCGAGCGGGGTTTCAGGAAATTCACTTTCCTACGGAGGAATTTCTCCGGTTCGTAGGATTCGGCGAGCAAGATGGCCTCGAAGGTCTCAAGGAAGCGCTTCCTCGTCGCGGCCGAGGATACGGTTTCGAAGTTCGTCGTGCAGACCCGGAAAATATTCACGACGATCTTGTCCTTGCGGGTAAAAAGGTCCGCCGAAAGGATGTTGATTTGCTCGGATGCGAGGGCGCAACAGATCTTCTCGAGGAGCTGGGGCTTGTCACGGGTGGCGATGACCATCTCGGTGTAACCCATTTCCGTGTGATCGATCCACTTGATGCAGGACGCGGAGGCGTCGGGCTTTTCGGTCTCCCTTTGCAGGAAATGCCGGACGGTCCTTACCTGCGTCACGATATGCGCCGCTTGACGAAAGTGGAAAGCCGCTGCCGGCATCCGCTCGAAGTGGCTTTTCACATCCGGATGATAGTCTTCCCGCATGATGCCGATCACCTCGTCGCGCAGCGCGATGCGGTCGGCATCCAGCTTTCGTGAGTATTTTTCACGACCTCCCGCCAGGAAATTCCTGGTGGCGGTGTGGAGTTGGAGCATCAGGCTTTCCTTCCAGCCGGTCCATCCTTCTTGCGACGTGGCGTTCGAGTCGGCAAAGGTGAAGAGAAACAACGCGTCGAGATTGGAGGTGGTTTTGACGATGGTAGCGAACTCGGCGATGACCTCCGGGTCTTCCAGATTCCGGGTCGTCGCCGTGCGCCAGAACGTCAGGTGGTTGTCCACGAGGAACATGATCAAGGTGCGCCTCGCGCCCTGGATCTGGAGGCGGCTGCAAAGCCTTGTGGCCAACATCGCCGAACCATCGATATGCTCGCGGACGTTCTCGGCACGCCCGGTGTCATGCAGGATGGCTGCCAGAAACAATGCGTAGGGATCCTGAATTTCGTGGAAGAGCCTGCGGTAGATTTCCCTTCTCGGGTTGGTCTCGGTGATCAGGCTATCGATCTGCTCGACGCAACGCAGGGTGTGTTCATCGGCCGTGTAACGATGGAAAAACTCATGTTGCACGAGGCAGTCGAGCGCGCCGAACTCCGGCAGATAGAGCCCGAGGAATCCGACGCGGTGCATGAGGCGGAGCGTGGCGGCGACGTCACCCTTGCGCTCGAGGATGGCTTGAAAGGTCTGCCGGTTGGCTTTCGAATAACGGAAGGGACGATCAACGAGCTCCCAGTTCTCCTTGACCAGCTTGCGCATCGGCGGGCTGAGTTCCAGCCCCCGCAACTGGCAGTGCTGGAACAAGCGCATCATCCGGTTGGGATCTTCCTTGAAGATGTCCTGGCTGGACGGATAGATCCTGCCTTCCCTCGCGACGAAGCTGTCGAACTCCTCCCGTTTCTTCTGGCGGAACGTTAGAAATGACTTGAGGCTGGTCTCGGACAAGTCCTCCTGCTCGATCTGGAAACTCTCCATGACCGATGTGGTGTGCCGGTAAATGTGGCGGGTATGCCTGTAATAGTCCCGCATGAAGGCCTCGGTGCTTCTCAGGATGCTGCGCTGCGGATAGGCGAAAGCGGTGGCGACGACCCCCTGGAGCTGGAGGGTCAGGATGTCGGTCGCCTTGTCCGTGTGATAGTGGAGCTCGTTGCGCACGCGGTGGAGGAAGTCGTAGGCCTCCTCCAGTTCCTTGTGGGCGGTGGCTGTTAGCAATTTCGCATCCACCAGATCCTTGAGCGATCTTGCCCCGCGTTTCACCAGTGCGACCCAGTGGATGTTCTGATAGTCGCGCATGCCACCGCAGCTTTCCTTCACGTTCGGCTCCTGCAGGAAAACCGTGCGCGAGGATTTGTCGTGACGGGTCCTCATGTCCTGGCGGCGCAGCTCGAAGAACGCGGCCTGGCCTTTCCTGATGCAGTCCTTTTCGAAACGGAGGAGAAATTGTGAGTAAAGCGTTTCCTCCCCGGCGATCAAGCGGGAATCCATCAGGCTGGTCTTGTTTTCCTGATCCGCCCTTGACTGGTCGATGCATTCCTGGATCGATCGACAGGCATGACCGACCTTGAACCCGACGTCCCATAACAGATAGAGCACCTCCTGGACGATCTCCTGCATTGGCAAGGGCAGCTTGGTCGATGCCTTGGGAAGCAGGAAGAGGATGTCCACATCCGATCGAGGATTGAGCGTGCCGCGCCCGTAGCCCCCGGTGGCCACGAGAGCCATCGGCAGATGCTTTCCTTTACGGGAGGCCAGTGCCGAAGCGAAGATCGACCTGATGATCATGTCGATCATGGCGGCCCTTGCTTGTGAGATTTCCAATCCTCCGGCTCCGGAGCGGTGCAGGGCCAGAATCCGTTGTTCCTCAATCTTCAGGAAATTCTTGTAGAGCTCGATCCGTTCGGCAGGTGTCAGTTGGCCTTCCAGGGCGGGCTTGAGGGCTTCTCGGGCGCGCTCTTCCAAATTCGTCAGGTGATTCTGCATGCAAGGGGTTCCGAAGGGTGTTCGGATTTCCAGATTGGTCAAGAAGACTGACCCATCCGGGTGCCGACTCGGGCGTAAAGTTCCCTACTCTTTGCCGAGTTTTCCAATAGGTCTTCCGCGAGTTTGATCTTTCCGGGCTCGAAGATCGTGATGGTGGAAGATCCGCCAAACGCGAAGTAACCCTTTTCCGCGCCCTTCAATACGGGTTCACCAGGGCGGAAGGTTTGTTGGATCGTGCCCACGCAGGTGGCTCCGATTTCAAGACAAAGCACGTTTCCGAAGTTCCCGGTGGTCAGCTCGGTGATGGTGCGTTTGTTGGTCCAAAGGTAGCCGAGTCTTTTCCGCAGCGCGATGGGGTTGACCGAATAAAGCGGGCCATCGATCAATCTCGTTTGTCCCGGAATCCCTTCCGCCGGAAAATGGAATCGGTGATAGTCCACCGGGCAAAGCCTCGACAGCACCAGGCTGCCGTCGGCATAGCGTGAAGCGAGATCCGCATCACCGAGCAAGGCAGCGAGATCAAATTTCTGTCCTTTCACAAAAACTCCCTGGATGGCGGAGGCCCTCTCGAATCCAAGATGTCGGCCGTCTGCCGGGAACACCACGCTCGCTTCATCGGAGTCGATCGGTCGTGCTTCTAGCTTCAGTTTCCGGTAGAAAAACTCATTGAAACTCGCGAAAGACTCCGGTGGATCCGCAAAGTCGCCGGGGTCGAGATCGTACTTCGCAATGAACGGCGCGACCCTGGCAGCGGATTCCGGCGTGCTCATCCGCCGACCATACCATTTCGAAAAAAACGGTCGTTTCACGAATGCTTCCAGCGAAATGGCTCCCAACGGATTTCCATACGACCACCTCAGAAAACCCTCACCATAAACCTTTTCGGTCTCAAGGGCTCCGGTATGGCGGTTGAAATAGAGAATCGGTTCCACGGCGGGCTTTTAAGGGCGCTCCGTGCGTTCCGCAAGGTTCGCTTATCTGGACAATCGGTTACCAACGCCTCCTCGTTTCCACTTGCGCGGTCCCAAGACCACGGTTATCGCCGCAGGCATGAAGGCCCGTGCCCCGTTTCTATTGTTCGGCTTGCTGCTTTTCTCCGGCTGCGAGGAAAAGAAGGAAGTGACCGTCACCGAGACGCGCGGTCTCACCACGCGCGATGGCACTCTCAAGCTGGATGCCACCAGCGATCAACGTTTCCGCGACGCCAAACCCAGCCCGGTGAAAGGGGAAACTCCGGATGGCTGGCTGTCGCTTCCCGCATCGCAATTCCGCCTGCTGAACTACCGGTTTGGCGAGAGCGGCACGGGCGAAGTCTGGGTGTCGCTGGCCCAGGGCTCGGTGCTCGACAACGTCAACCGCTGGCTCAAGCAGTTTGGAACGGATGCCTTGGACTCCGCAGGACTTGAGAAATTGCCCTCCGTTTCCATCGTCGGCTCCACCGGTGTGTGGGTGACCGCAGAGGGTGACTACGCGGGCGGCATGGGAGCACCCGCCAAACCGGGATTTGCCCTCGCCGGAGTCGTCACCTCCGCTGGCGGCCAGATTCTCACCGTGAAGATGGTAGGACCGAAAGACGAGGTGAAGGCCGCGAAGCCGGTGTTAGAGACCTTTGTCAAAAGCCTCCGCCTCGCTGAATGATTCCCCGGTGATGTGCCGTATTGCGACCCGTTTTATTGATCATGGAAATCTCCGAAAACACGTCACCCTCCAAGTCACCCAGATCGATTCCTGGCAAGGTATTCGACGTGCTTTCGGGTTTCGGTCTCGCCACCATCACGCTCCTTCTTCTCGGGTTGCTCACCTGGTTGGCGACTCTTGAACAAATCGACAACGGACTCTATCCAACGCTCACCAAGTATTTCGACTGGAAAGCAATTTACCTGATTCCCGAGATCAACGGCAAGATCGTCCCGTTGCCGCTTCCCGGCGGTTACTGGGTTTGCGCGGTTCTCTTGCTCAATCTCATCCTTGGCGGCATCATCCGGATCCGCAAGGGATGGAATCACGTGGGCAATCTCATCTCGCACTTCGGCATCATCCTCATGTTGGTCGCGGGCGGCGTGGCCCATCATTTCTCGGAACGCGGAAACATGGCCGTGGAAGAAGGGCAATCCAGCAACACCGCGGAAGATTATTTCGAATACGTCGTCGAGGTGGCGGAAATCAAGGACGGCAAGCAGGACAAGATTCATGTCATCAGGGGCAAGGACATCGACGATCTTGATGGCGACAAGCTCCGCACCTTCAAGATTCCTGAACTACCCTTCGACCTCCAGCTTACCGGCTACATGCCGAACGTCGTTCCCGTCTCCGTCAACGAACGCGCTCCGGATCGCAAGCAGCCGATTGCCGACAGCTATTTCCTCGCGGAAAAACCGAAGAAGACTCCACCCGAACCTGCCGAACAATTCACCGCCGGTTGTTACGCCCGCATCCTTGGGCACGACGGGAAAAACTCCGATCCCTTCATTCTCGCCGGTGCCAGTTTCCACCCCTTCACTTATCGCGACGGGGACCGCGTCTTCACGATCGACATGCACAAGCGGCTCTGGCCGATGCAATTCACCGTGAAGCTCAACAAGTTCACCGCCCAGTTCCATCCGGGAACGATGATGGCCTCCAAGTTTGTCAGCAACATCACCCGCATCGAGAACGGCGCGGAGGCGGAAGTCACCATCCGCATGAACGAGCCGATGCGCTACGAGGGGCTCACGTTCTATCAGGCGAGCTATGGCCCGCCCGGCGCCGGCCCCAAGCAGAAGCTGTATTCCGTCTTTGAAGTGGTGAGAAACCCGGCCGACAAATGGCCCGAGATCAGTCTCTGGATCGTCGCGTTCGGGATGTTCGTCACCTTCATGATCAAGCTCTCGTCGTTCATCGTCGCGGGCTCACGAAAGAAAAGCCATGTCTAACTCCTCATCAAAGACAGGCCGCTGGATCGCCGCGGCTCTCGCCGTGCTGGCACTGGCGGCGATTTTCATGAACCTCGTGAAGGACAACATGCCAAAGGGCGAGGTCCGCGTGGTTGACAGTTACACTCCATGGGAAAAGGAAACCATCAGGGCGGCGGAAACGCTCCCCATCCAGAACGGTGGCCGCATCAAGCCTTTCTCGACCTACGCCGGATTCAGCATGCTGGGGCTCCACGGCGCACGCTCGATGAAGATCGCCGATGGCAAGGGGAAGACTTACACGGTCAAGCCGACCGGATGGCTGTTGGACACCTTGTTCCGGCCACAGTTGGCCATCCACATGCCGACATTCCGCATCGACAATTCCGCCGTGCTGGACGCCATCGGCGTGAAGTCCCGGGGCAAGCGTGACCGTTACAGCTACTCCGACATCGAGCCCGGCAGGGACAAGCTCATCGAGCTCGCGCAATCCTACGAGAAAATCGAGAAGGTCAAGCGCGACCCTGTCCAAAGCCAGACCATCGTCCTTGCCTACAATCTCCGGGAATACGAGAGTTTGTTAGGTTACTTCGGTTTCGCACGCTTCGGTGTCACCCTTCACGGCTCGGGCAAGGATGGCGGCCCCGACCAGCGCGCCGACATCAGCGCCGTCATGCAGACCGCCCCTCAGATTCGCGAGCAGATCGCCCAATCACAGGCGCTCGGTGAACCCATCGACGATCATTTGAAAGGCCTGTTGGAACAGGTGTTCGACGCGGCCAACTACGCGAAATTCGGGCTCTTCATCCTTCCGCCTTCCGATCCCAAGAACTCCACCTGGCTCAGCGCCGGCAACGCCATTGCGGAAGCTGTCACCGACAAGACCATCGACCCCACCTCGCGAATCTCGGATGTGAAGGTGCTGGAGAACACCGCGCGTGCCATCGGGGAAAATGAAGCGACTTTCCGCGAGCAACTCGTCTCCCTCCATGACGACCTGGTCAAACGCGCCGAGGCAAGGGGCGAATACAAGCACATCCTGCTGGAGGCCAGCTATTACCGGAGCGACTGGTTCCTCAACGCGCTCGCATGCTTCATCATCGCCACCATCTCAGCGCTTGCCATGTGGACGATTGGCAGTGGAAAGGTCGCGAAGATCCTTTCCGCCATCACCTTCATCGGCACCGGCACCGGCATGGTTCTCTGTGTCATCGCCATCGTCCAACGTTGCATCATCATGCAGCGTCCTCCTGTTGGAAACCTTTACGATACCATCATCTTCATCGCCACCACGGGCGTCATCTTCTCGTTCCTGATCGAACTGATCACGCGTCGTCGCTTCGCCATCGGCATCGCCCCGATTCAAGCGGTCCTGCTGATCATCCTGGCTCGTCGTTTCGAGCTTGGCGATGCGAAGGACAACATGGACCCGCTTGTCGCGGTGCTGAATTCGAACTATTGGCTCACCATCCACGTGCTCACCATCACGCTCGGCTACGCCGCGGGTCTGCTCAGCGCGATGCTGTCGTTCTTCTATCTGCTCATCCGCGGATTGCGCCTGCTGGACGATGATCGCGAGGTCCGCCGCTTCTTCACGAGGGCGGTTTATGGCACGATCTGCCTGACCCTTTTCCTCGCCCTGGTCGGGACCGTGCTGGGAGGAATCTGGGCCAACGACTCATGGGGTCGCTTCTGGGGCTGGGATCCCAAGGAAAACGGAGCACTTCTCATCGTGCTCTGGACCCTCTCCATTCTTCACGCCCGTCTCGGCGGCTACATCAAGGAATGGGGCCTTCATCTTGCCTCCATCTTCACCGCTGCGGTGGTCACGTTTTCATGGTGGCACGTGAATTTCCTCGGGGTCGGACTCCACAACTACGGTTTCACCGCCGGCAAGGATTCGATCTACGTCTTCTACGCCATCATCGTGCTGATCCTCGTCTTCGGCTTCGTGGCGAAAGGCATGAGCGACAGCGAAAAGGCGGCGCGCAAGTTGCGGAAGGATCACGGTCCGTCGGGAATGCCACAGGTTCCGGGAATCTCTTGAAAACCCGCCGCTGATTCCCCACCTTGCCGGGGTGCCCACCACGGAATCCCGACCCAGTCGCCTTCTTCGCCCACGAGCGTGGGGATGCACGGGTTAGGAAACGGATCGCAGCCCTGAAAGACCAGGGCCGGAAGGTGGTCGGCTTCACCTTTCACCGGGTGCGCGACAAGGCGGAAACTCCGCCCGCTTGGGAGAATATCCATCTCGGCACGACCTACAACCGCCGCTATTTCCAGCGGATCTGGGCCTTCGTGAAATGCATTGGCGTTCTCTGGTCCAACCGCGACCGGCTTGGTGCCTGCGGGCTGATCTATGTGGTCAACACGGACAACGCGCTGCTGGCGCTGTTAGGGCGCTTTTTCTCGGGACGCCGGGTCCCGCTGGTTCTCGAACTTGCCGACATCCAACCCGCGATGACCGGAAGCGGTGCGGTTTCCCGCATCCTTCGTTCCATCGAGCGGATGGTGTTGCGGCGCACCGCATTGCTGGTCACCACCTCGCCAGGATTTGTCCGCGAGTATTTCCAACCGGTGCAAGGTTACACGGGCGAGATCTTCATCCTGGAGAACAAGGTCTATCCGAGCCGGGATCTGCCGTTTCCGGAGCCCGGTGGCCGTGTTCCGGTCGCGGGTGGAAAACCATGGGTGATCGGTTGTTTCGGGGCGCTGCGTTGCCGTCGTAGCATCGGGATCATGCACTCGCTCGCCCGACGTCTTGAAGGAAAGGTCAGGTTTGTCCTGCGGGGATATCCCTCCGGAACCATCGCCGGTGAGTTCGATGAATTGTTAGGCGATCTGCCGAATCTCCATTTCGGAGGCTCGTATTTCTATCCGGACGAGCTGGCGGAGATGTATTCCGGTATCGACTTCAACTGGGCCTTCGACATGAGCGATCCCAACGGGAACTCCGCGTGGCTCCTGCCTAACCGTATTTACGAGGGAGGGTGTTTTGGAGTTCCAATCCTCGGTGCTTGTGGCACGGAAACCGGCCGCTGGATTGATCAACATGGCCTTGGCTGGACGGTGGATGAACCGATCGAGGAGACTTTGGCGGGGTTTCTGGAATCGCTCGATCCCGGCGAATGGATGCGGGTTGAGAGGCAATGCGCCAAGCACCCGAGGGAGGAATTCACGGGCGAGGCGGACTATGCCAGGCTCGCCGGAGTGCTTGTTGCCATCGAGTCCCGTGGGGGCTCGCCGGGTCAATGATGTTCCAGCAATTTCGCAAGTATCCGGTCGAGACGCTGCTGGGAGTGATCCTCGCGGTATTCGTCGAAGCGTGAGGCTGGAAGGCCCTTTGCCGCGATGTGGGAGATGGATTCGAGCGCCCTTTCCGCATTTCCCTCGGGGATTGTTAGGCCGATTCCGTATTTCTCCACCCGTTGTCCGACACATTCGCCTGCGGTCGCGACACACGGGATCTCGAAAAGCGCCGCCTTGCTGATCGTCCCGCTGCTACCCTGGAAATTCTCGTAAGCGGCCCAGGCGATGTCGAAGGTCTGGAAGAGAGCGTTGTAGTCGGACTCGTTGGGAATGCGTTTGGCCTTGGGATTGAAATACAGATTGTCGATCTCGCCCGCATCGATCCGACCGCTTAGCGCATGGAACATTTCCTGTTCCTCCGCGGTGAATTCGGAGATCCTGGTGGTTCCCGCGCAGACAAAGAAAAACGGCAGGTCACGCTGTCGGGCAAGTTCCGCGGCCTTCAGGATCGTTAGAAGTCCTTTTCTCCGTTCGAGGCCGATCATGCCGATAATCTTGCGTCCCCGGGCCTTTTCACGGATTTCGACGGCGGGACCGAAGGGCACGTCCGGCAGACCGTCCTGCGTGACGTCAGGGTAGGGGACGATGGATTTTCCTGTGAAATCGCGCATGGCGGGAATGAAGCGTTCATCAAGCACGCCGATTCCACGGCAAGAATGGCTTCGGAGGATGGCGTCGCCCTTGGCGAGCAGGCGGAGCGACTTGGAAACGGAAGGTGTTTCCCCGTGGTGGTGATTCCGCAGGTAGAGTCCGCTCCACGGGCGGTTGAGAAGAACTTCTGGCAGGAACGAAAATGGCAGGAATCTCAGGTAGCTGTCGAGATAGGGAAAATAGACGAGATCACATTTCCAACCGCGCGCGGCTTCCGCATCCGCAAGCGTGTCGGATGCCCTTTTCCAACGGACGAAGGTTCGGACGGGGTCTCCCTCGAACCTGCCGTTGAAAAAGCTGCGGCTGCCGGCTGTTAGCTTCTGGAAATGGACCCGCCGTCCGACCTCCGCGGCCTGATCCGTACCCAGCGACTCAAGCAGATCCTTCATCGCTGCCTCGGGTTCGGGGCATAGGCCGATGACGTTTGCCCCCGCCCGCAGGAACGATGCGGTGAACTGGCTGAAATACATCGGATGGTGACCACCCCACAGGGAGTCGATCAGCGCCACGGTCTTTGCCCCGGATGAAATCATGTCAGACGGAGGGCGATAGCCGGGAACTGGTGTGAATCCACGAAGAGCGAACCATGAAGGCTTGCGGCAGTCCCGCCATCATGCCGAACATGATTCCGACCAGCCTTTCCTGGAAAGGATTCGCTGTTAGGGATTCGCTCAGCAGGCAGCAGGTGGCCACAAAGGGCAGGAAGGCCAGCCATTGATCCGGACCGGGATCGGTGGAGTTCGCCCGCGCCGCGGCGAGGCTGAAGGTCCCGGTGCTCGCGAACAGCACCAGATAGGCCGTGATGGCGATCACGCCGCCCGACAGGAGCCCGTAGGTCCAGATCGAGTGGCCGGCGAACCAGATGTCGTCGAATTCCGCATCTTCCTTGGGAAAGACCATCCAGATTTCCGGCATGTAGGCGGGATCCCAGTAGTAGGAGGTGCCCACCCCCCGGCCGTGGATGAAATGCACCGGATTTTCCTCAAGGATCTTCCACATGGCATCGGCTTCCGCCTTGCGGGTGAGATAGGAAATGTCCGACGCCAGATTGCGGTCCGAAGCGTTGTGGAAAAGACGCTCGTTCCAGCGCCCGATCATCACGGGTTCCACCAGGGCGATGGTTCCCAACAAGATCACGACCAGAACAGCCGTGCTGGTGATGGGAACCATGCGCTTGATCAGTCCGGACCATTCAAAAATGCGCCAACGGACGCCAAGCACATAACAGATCGTGCAGGCGAATCCGGATGCCATCACTGGAAAGATCAACGAGCGGGTCACGGTGATGAAGATGCCGATGAAAAGCACGAGACACGCCATGGGCAATGTCCAATGTAGTCTTTTCCGTAACAGGATCGAACACCCGATCCATGCGGAAAGCCAGTTGGTCGCGGGACTCTGGACCTCGATACGGACCGTCTCCAGGGTGGAGTCCTTGAACAGGAATCCCTGGACAATCCGCCAGATGATGTTGATGCACGCCGCTGCCAGAATGGGAGTCACGATTCTCGACGGGCGAATGCCCATGCAACCGGCGATGTGGGCGTTCATGATCCCGAGCAGGCAGAACACCAGGGGAAGGATGACACGGATCGAGCGGCCTGGCTGCACTCCCTGAAGGATGGAATTGCCGAGCATGAACATGACAAAGATTCCCCAGAACGCGACCATCCAGGCACCGGGCCGGACGGTTAGGTATTTCCAGCCGATGGCGAGGATGCCCAGCGAGGAACCGATGCAGGAGCCCAGGAAAATCAACTGGTCGATGCCAGCCCCGCTGCCACCTTCACGTGAAACGGAATTTCGATAGTCCAGCGCGAAGGACATCATGAAAACCCAGATCAGGCGTTCCACCCACACCGCATGGCGCGCCGTAGGCAGGGCGATGTGGTCCGGCGGATCGGCGCTGAGGAACACGGGACTTATTGGGCGAGGATTTTGTCGAACAACGCAGCCGTCTTGGCGATGGGGAAGGTAGCTTCGGCATAGGCCCTGGCGTTGACGGCGAGCTCAGAACGGAGATCGTCCGATGCACGGAGTTGCTCGGCGGCGTTGAGGAATCCTGCCAGATCCCCGGGCGCGACGATGAGTCCGGCCTTGTTCTCCGCCGTGATGCGTGCCGCCAGATTGGCAAGCGGCATGGCAAGGAGGAGAGGGCGCTCGGCACAGAGGTAGCTGAGGGTTTTGGAAGGAACCGAGAAGATTCCGGCTTCCTCCTCCAGGATGCCCACCAGCACGTCGCCGGTGGCGAGCACGGATGGAAGCTCCTGAAACGGCTGATAGGGAAGGATCAGGAGGTTGGAAAGGTTTGCGGCCTCCGCCTCCTTTTTCAACCAGTCCGCACCGATGCCTTCGGAAACGATCACCACTCTAACCGCCGGGTCCTGCGAGTGCTTCTTCGCGAGTTCGAGCAACATGGCGGGATTGTGTTTCATGCCGATGGTGCCGGAGTAGAGAAAGACGAACTTGTCGTGCAGCGCGTGGCGTCGTGCCCACGGGTTGTCCTTGGGCATGACCGGGATTTCCTCGATCAGCGCCCAGTTGGGAACCACCGCGACATTCGATGGATCGACCCCGAACTCGCTGGAAAGGATAGGTGTGAAATCCTCCGTGATGGCGATGACCTTGGAGCTGCGCTCGAACTGGCGGCGGTCGAGACGGCGATACCATGACCCTACCCAGCCGCCTGCCACTGGAATTTTGCGGCGCAGGATCTGGTCCACTGCAAGGCTGTAGAAATCCTGGACCCAGTAGTAAAAGCGACCGCCGTCGGCGATGGCCGCGCGGGTGATCGGTTCCTGTGTTTCGGTAGGCGTATTGCCGGACAACACGGCGTCAGGCTTCCACGACGTGATGAATTTGGCCACTTCCTTGCCGTAACTGACCTCCATGTTGCGACGGCGGCGGAAGGAATACTTGTATCGCGGGTAGTCCGGATCCATCCGGATTTCCCGAAACGAAAGGGTGGGGGAATCGCCGGATTTCCTCGCAAGATCACCGCGTGGAGTCTGCAGGGAACTCGCATAAGCATGCACCACATCGTGACCACGGGCTGCCAGGGCACGGCTCAGCGAGATCGGGAACGCATGTCCGGCGTAGTCGTGAACGACAATTCTCATGAGGGGGATTTGCGGGGAAGGCCAGGCGGCGGATGCCCCTGTGAACAGGCCGTGAGTGTAAATCTCCCGCATGGGTAGTCAACGACCCAGCCGTACGTGAAAGCGTAGGTGGTCGCCCCGTTTTTCCGATACCTATCCGTCAGGCGTAGCTGCGGATGGAGACGTGGACTTCCTCATACACGAGCGGCTCCTTGTGCAAGGTGGGAGCCTGCGTCGTTGCCGTTGTATTCCCATGCGGAGACATGGGAGAAACGGTCGTCGTGACGCTTGGCCTCGCCAGCCTGGGTCTTCCCGGCGACAACCTCCGGGTCGGTCTCGAAGAACTGGTGCTCGACGCGGAAGTGGCCGCCGCAGGACTCCTCGCGGTCGCGGGCGTCGTAGCACATGACTTCACCGAATTCGAGGAAGTCGGCGACGCGGCCGGCCTTTTCGAGTTCCGCGTTGACGTTGCGATCCCGAGCCGGGGATGCGGACGTTCTGCCAGAATTCCTCGCGGATCTGCGGGGATTTTCGCGAGTGGCCTCGTCGAGCCCTTCGCGCGAACGTGCCATGCCGCACTTGTCCCACATGAGCATGCCGAGCTCGCGGTGGAAGGAGTCCACGGTGCGCTTGCCCTTGATGCCGATAGCAGCTTGTTGATGCGCTCGCGTGGTTTCGGCCTCGGTCTGTTTGAACTCCGGCATGTCGGTGGTGATGCTGCCGGGTTTCTGGGTGACGAGGTAGTTCGCGATGGTCGTCGGAATGACGAAATAGCCGTCGGCCAGGCCCTGCATGAGGGCGGAGGCACCGAGGCGGTTGGCACCGTGGTCGGAGAAATTCGCCTCGCCGAGCACATGGAGGCCGGGGATGTTCGACATCAGGTTGTAGTCCACCCACAGGCCGCCCATGGTGTAGTGAACGGCCGGATAGATCATCATCGGACGCTGGTAGGGATTTTCGCCGGCGATCTTCTCATACATCTGGAAAAGGTTGCCGTAGCGGGAGCGGATGGTGTCCTCGCCGAGGCGCTTCGGTGGCATCGCGGAAATCGAGATAGACCCCGAGGCCGGTGGGAGCGACGCCGCGACCGTCGTCGCAGGCTTCCTTGGCGGCGCGCGATGAAATGTCGCGCGGGGCGAGGTTGCCGAAGGATGGATACTTGCGCTCCAGATAGTAGTCGCGATCTTCCTCGGGAACGTCGGCGGGGTTGATCTGCTTCTTGCGGAGCTTTTCGGCGACTTCCTGACTTTTCGGTGCCCAGATGCGGCCGTCGTTGCGGAGCGACTCGGACATCAGGGTGAGCTTCGACTGGTAGTCGCCGCTGACAGGAATGCAGGTCGGATGGATCTGCGTGTAGCAGGGATTGGCGAAAAGGGCACCACGGCGTGGCCGCACGCCAGGCGGCGGTGACGTTGCAGCCCATCGCGTTGGTGGAAAGGAAGAAGACGTTGCCGTAGCCACCGGTTGCGAGGATGACGGCATCGGCGGCGTGGGACTGGAGATCTCGCCGGTGACCAGGTCGCGGACGACGATGCCCTTGGCGTGGCCGTTGACGAGCACCACATCGAGCATCTCGGTGCGGGGATACATCTTCACGCCGCCCTTGTCGATTTCCTTCTCCAGCGCCTGATAGCAGCCGATGAGGAGCTGCTGTCCGGTCTGGCCGCGGGCGTAGAAGGTGCGGGAGACCTGCGCGCCGCCGAAGGAGCGGTTGTCGAGCAGGCCGCCGTATTCGCGGGCGAAGGGCACGCCCTGGGCCACGCATTGGTCGATGATGTGGTTGGAGACCTCGGCGAGGCGATAGACGTTGGCCTCGCGGGAGCGGAAGTCGCCGCCCTTGATGGTGTCGTAGAAGAGGCGGCGGACCGAGTCGCCGTCGTTCTGATAGTTCTTGGCGGCGTTGATCCCGCCCTGGGCGGCGATCGAGTGGGCGCGGCGCGGGCTGTCCTGATAGCAGAAGCATTTCACCTGATAGCCCATTTCGGCGAGAGACGCGGCGGCCGCTCCACCGGCAAGGCCGGAACCGACGATGATGACGGAGAATTTCCGTTTGTTCGCTGGATTGATGAGCTTGGAGTCCATCTTGTGCTTGGACCACTTTTGCTCAAGTGGGCCGGACGGGATCTTGCTGTCGAGGACGAAGGACATGGTGGAATGGGAGTTGGGACTGCTGCGGAAGATCGGATTTTGTTACTTGATCAGTCCGAAATGAACCGAGATCGGGATGGAAATGAAGCCGACCCAGATGACCAGCGTGTAGAGGTTGGAGAAACACTTTACCGCCGAGCTGGCCTTGCGCGAGCGCACGCCGAGCGTCTGGAAAATGGAAGCCACGCCGTGGGAAAGGTGCGAGCAGAGCAGCGTCATCGCGATGACGTAGAAAAGGACGACCCACGCATTGCTGAAGCCGACGACGACCATGGTGTAGGGATCGATTTCCCCGATCTTCGCGAGTTGGGCATCGACGCGGACCGTGTAGTGGAGGATGTGGAAAATGACGAAGGCGAGGATGGTCAGTCCCGACACGATCATGATGCGCGAGGATTTGGACGCCTGGATGGTGGCCTGGTACTCGTAGGGCTGGCGGGCGGCGCGATTTTGGCGAACCAGTGAGATCGTCGCGGCGATGTGGACGACGAACGCGAACAACAACCCGATCCGGGCGATCCAGATGCCGGCACCGTGCAGGAAGTGGTGGAGAAAATCAGCGTATTCATTGAAAGCGTCGCGACCGACGAACATCAGCATGTTTCCGGAAAGGTGCCCCGCGAGGAACAGGACAAGCATCAGTCCGGTGATGGCGACGATGAGTTTTTTGCCAATGGAGGAGGACCAGTAAGTGTCGAGGCAGCGGGTAATGGCGTTCATGGCGATTGAAAATGAGCGGGTGGCGACGCGCCCGGGCGAGGAATAGACATGGACCTTGGGGTTTTCAAGGGGAGACTGGCAATGAAATGGATTCGGCGCGGGGAATCGCGGAATATGCGCATTCGGAGGATGTCCTGGGCGTCAAAGTTGGCCCGACAGCTGCTTTTATTCCGGATGAAAACCCATGGAAATGTTCGAGGGCTACGAGCCGGGAGAGTTTTACGATGAAATGTTCCTCGGGAACGGCAAGGTGAGGGATCACTGTGCTCCGCTGCTGGAAAAATTCGGCAAGGTGGACCAGAAGGACTTCCTGGCCCGAAAAGCGAATTCCGAGCTCTATTTCCTCAGGCAGGGCATCACCTTCAACGTCTATCACGACAACCAGGGGACCGAGCGGATTTTCCCGTTTGACCCGATTCCCCGGGTAATGCCGGCGAGCGAGTGGGAACACCTCGAGGCCGGGCTCACGCAGCGGTTGGTCGCGCTGAATCTTTTCCTGCACGACATCTATCACGATCAGCAAATCCTGAAGGATGAGGTGATCCCGCGTTTTTACATCGAGAACGCGAAACACTACCGGCCCGAGTTCCGGGGCGTGGATGTGGCGGAAAACATTTACATCCACATTTGCGGAAGCGACCTGATCCGTGGCGCGGACGGGGTCTATTACGTGCTGGAGGACAACGGCCGTTGCCCATCCGGAGCTTCCTACCTGCTAGAGAACCGGAATGCCCTGAAGCGGGCGTTTCCCGGTATCTTCGATTCGTTGGGCGTCCGTCCGGTGGATTCCTATCCGCGCGATCTCCTCAACATGCTCCACCACATTTCCCCGAGGAAGGAAAACAACCCTGTCTGCGTGTTGTTGACGCCGGGGTGCCACAACAGCGCCTATTTCGAGCATTGCTACCTCGCCCGCGAAATGGGGATCGACATCGTGGAAGGGCGGGACCTCGTCGTCGTGGACAAGTTTGTTTACATGCGCACGACGCGGGGATTGGTCAGGGTGGACGTGATCTACCGGAGGATCGACGATGATTTCATCGATCCCGTGGTTTTCCGGAAGGATTCCGTGCTGGGCGTTCCCGGATTGATGAACGCCTATCGCCACGGCAATGTTTCCCTGGCAAATGCCGTGGGAACCGGAGTCGCGGACGACAAGGTGATCTACTATTTCGTCCCGAGGATGATCGAATACTATCTCGGGGAAAAGCCGATCCTGCCGAACGTTCCCACCTATCTCGCCTCCGAGGAAGCGGACATGAAACACATCCTCGCCCATCTTCCGGAGATGGTGGTGAAGGCGGCCAACGAATCGGGCGGCTATGGGATGCTGATGGGACCTTCCGCCACCAAGGATGAGATCGAGGCCTTCCGGGAGCGGATCATTGCGGATCCGCGCAACTATGTCGCTCAACCGGTCATTTCGCTATCGCGATCGCCGACCTGGTGCGACGGCGCGATGGAAGGCCGCCACATCGACCTGCGGCCCTACGTCATTTACGGAAACGAGGTGAAAATCGTGCCCGGCGGACTTACCCGCGTTGCCCTCACCAAGGGGTCCCTCGTCGTCAACTCTTCCCAAGGTGGCGGCAGCAAGGATACTTGGGTGCTTCGCCATTGAACTCATCATGCTTTCGAGAGTCGCCAACACCTTGTATTGGATGGTCCGCTATGTCGAGCGGGCCGACAACCTTGCCCGCCTGATCGACGTCAACCAGCAGTTGTTGCTGGATTTCGAAAGCCTGGACAGCGAACGCCTGCGTGGCTTCTGGCGGCCAATCATTCTCAGCACCGGTGATGAGGAGGCCTTCGGCAAACTCTATGACGATACGGGAAGCAGGGAGGTGATCCGATTTCTAACGGATGATCCGCGGAATCCCAACAGCATCACCTCCTGTATTTCCCTGGCCCGCGAGAACGCGAGGACGGTCCGCGACCAGTTGTCGGACGAGCTTTGGGAGGAACTCAACGCGCTCTATCTGTTTTCACGCTCCAGCGAGGCGGGAAGATTGATCGATTCCGATCCCTCACGATTTTATGAGAACGTCCGCAAGTCGGCGGTGACCTTCCTCGGCATCGCGGCCTCCACCATTTCCCGGGACGAGGCATGGGAATTCATGGACCTTGGCCGACACCTTGAGCGCGCCGACAAGACCACCCGTTTCCTCGATGTATCGAGCTACCTCCATCCGGGAGACGAGAATGCGGAAACGGTATCCGGTGGGATTCTCCACTGGACCGCGATCCTCCGCTCCTGTGGCGCGATGGGTGCCTTTCGCGGTGTGCAGCGCGAGATCAATGCCAGAACCGTGACGGATTTCCTGATGTTCTCGAAGGACTTCCCACGATCGGTGCGCTATTGCATCGAGAGGGTGGACCTCAGCCTGCACCGGATCTCGGGCACACCGCGCGGGGCATTCTCCAACGAGGCGGAACGGGAGGCGGGACGGCTTCTGGCCGACCTGAATTTCGGATCGACCGAACACATTTTCGAATCCGGCTTGCACGAGTATCTGGACGCGCTCCAGGGAAGGTTGAACCATATCGGTGCTGAGATTTTCGAAACCTACGTGCTCATGCCGGAGCGCGTGGAGACCGGTCCGTCCCCCAAGCCGCCGACAAATTCGGACGCCGCCGCATGGCAGTTGAAACAGCAACAATGATGAACAGCAGTGGTGGACCAGTGGGGGCAGCGGTTCCGGGTGTTAGGCTGTCGGTCTGCCACCGGACGACCTTCAACTACGCGATGCCTGTTAGCCAGAGCGTCAACACGCTTCATCTGGAACCCCGGACCTTTCCCTATCAGAAAACCCTTTCGGCATTGGTTCGCGTGATTCCGGCGACCCGGGTGAGGAAATTCACCGACCTGTTTCAAAACATCACCCACCATTTCGAGCTTCCCGGCCCCCACGCACGGTTGGAGATCGAGAGCAGGATCAAGGTTCACAACCTGCCGCTCGACATTTCATCCGCGAGCCGTGAGGCGACGGACAAGGATTACGGCGATCCATCGATCCGTGAGCTCATCTGGCCCTATCTTCAGGAAAGCCATTGCGTGTCCAGGCATCCCGAGGTTTGGAGGCAGGCGCTCGACATCACCAAGTCCATGACGTCCGTTTACGCCCAGGCAAGCGCCCTGATGGCGTGGATCCACAGCGAATTCCGTTATGAGCCTGGAGTGACGAATGCCAGCACCCACCTTGAGGAGACCTTCGCGATTAAGGCTGGAGTTTGTCAGGATTTCACACACGTGATGCTCGGGCTTTGCCGGGCCCTCGAAATTCCTGCGAGGTATGCATCCGGATATCTCTACAACGGTCCCCGGGATACCCTGGTGGGCGCTCAGGCATCCCACGCTTGGGCGGAGGTCTATCTGGTGGGAGCCGGGTGGATCGGATTCGATCCGACGAACAACAATCTGGCGGATGAACGGTATGTAAAAGTCGCCGTGGGTCGCGATTACGATGACGTTGCCCCGATCCGCGGGAGTTATCACGGCACCGGTCACTGCCGGATGGAAGTCCACGTGGAGGTCGAGAAGATTGCCTAACGGTTGTCCGACCTATGGACTGCGGCGGGAAGCGATAGCGCCACGCCGCCTTGGATGAATGCTTCGTGCCGGGGATGATGAAAGTATCCAAAGCGGTGCCGCCGCTATGCTTTGTCACCGCACTCCAAGGGGCAACAACCAAGTGACTGCATCACGGCACTTATTCGCAGCTTGTCAGAATCTGGCAGTGGGGTCAATCCGAGCCATGCCGCTGACCGTGCCGCCGTGATGCAAAGGATCAGCACCACGGAACTCGGAAGGACCTTCCGCTTGGACAGCGCAGGAGCGACACCGATGAAAAGCCAGAGACCGAGTTTGACCATCCACCAGTATTGGTCCATCGGCGGTTTCTTGAGCATCGCGAATCCGATCAGCAGGATGAAGAGAAGCGAGACCCCGTGGAGGATGGATGCTCCCTTTTTTCCGGAACCGCCTAAAAGGGTCGCTCCGAGTGAGGTGAAGAGTCCGATAACGCCGGCGATGTGGAGTGTTTTGAGGAGGAATGGGTCCATTGAAATTTGATGTGCCGGAGTCTCTCCACAGGATCACGAGAATCAAGGCCGATCCGAAAGTTGATTTACCGGAGATTTGTGCAAGGATCCCCGAATGAAGAGGCGTTTCGCTTGGATGCTGGCAATTTCATCGGGAGGATACCTTCTGACGATCGGGTTGCTGCCGGATCCGCTCCCATTGATCGACGAGGCCGCAGCCTTGCTGGTATTTGTCAAATCCATGTCCTACTTCGGGTATGACGTGCGGCGTTGGCTGCCGTTTCTCGGGAAATCAGGCTCCCGAAAAGCCTCCCGTGGTGGCAGCACCGTGGATGTTTGAAAATTGATTTGATGCTGGAAGATTTCCACTTTCGGGATCGTAATCCGGTCAATCCATGGCCGACTCAGACACTCAAATTTCCCGCCCCAAGAAACCTTGGGCCCTGACATTTTTCGGACTGCTTGCTGCTGGGGGGCTGGTAGCGATGCCATTTCTGGCCGGTCCACCGGATGCTGAAAAGATGCCGGACATCGTTCGGTTCATCGGACATTTCCACCCGGTGCTGCTCCATTTGCCGATCGGTGTCTTCATCCTGATCATCCTGCAGGAGCTGGGCGCGATCTTCGGCAGGCGTCATCATGAAACGGTTGCGAACCGATCCCTGTTCCCGCTTTTCTTTGGGGCGGCGAGTTCCGTTATCGCGGTGATTGCGGGATTCCTGCTTTTTCAAGGCGGCGAGGAATATGCCGGAAACGCTCTTGCCGAACGCCACCTCTGGGGCGGTTTGATCTTTGCCGTGGCTGCGGTGATCACATTCATCCTCAAGGCTTGGACCGTCGCCCTCGCTGCCAATCCCGCATTTTACAGGCTCGTGCTTTTTTTCAGCGTGAGCGTGATGGGATTTGCAAGTCACGATGGGGCCTCCATCACACACGGTGAGAACTACCTCACTCAGTATGCGCCGGATCCAATCAGAATACTCCTTGGCCTCGAGCCTCGGGAAAAGGGAGGTGAGTCTCCCGCCCAACCTGTAAAAAAAATCGAGGACCGGATTATCTATGCGGACGTGGTCGCCCCCATCCTTGAACGCCGCTGTGTCCAGTGTCACAAGGAAAGCAAGGCCAAGGGCAAATTCCGCATGGATACCTACGACCTGCTCCTGAAGGGTGGCAAGGAAGGCGGCGGAATCGAGGTGGGAGATTCGGCGAAGAGCAACATCGTCATTCGGATGGAGCTTCCCGAGGATGACGACGAGCACATGCCTCCTGAAGGCAAGCCCAAGGTCGAGGACCAGGAACTGGCCATCATCAAGTGGTGGATCGACAACGGCGCGGATCCGCTCAAGACCGTCAAGGATTTCGTGGTGCCAGCCCCTCTGTTGGAAGCGATCGGAAAAATCGCCCCATCATCTCCGACCGTTGAGTCGGGCACGCCGTTGGAAAGCCCGCACGCTGTTCCGGCCGGCCCTGATGGGGCTCTGGTCAAGGCGGTCGAGGAGATATCGAAGGAGTTTCCCGGAGCATTGAGTTTTGAATCGCAATCATCCTCGTTGCTTACCTTCACGGCTGTTTCGATGCGGGGAAATCTGGACGATGCCGCATTCAAGAAGCTGGCTCCCGTCATCTCGCAACTCGTGACTGTCGATCTATCCTCAACCAAAATCTCCGATCAGGCGGTGGCGCAATTGGCCGATGCAAAGAACCTCCGGTTGGTGCGCCTTGCTGAAACCGGGATCACCGACGCCTCGATTGACACGCTGCTGAAACTGCAATCCCTCGAATCCATCAATCTCTACGGAACCAAGGTGACGGATGCCGGTGTGAGCAAGCTGGGTGGCATGGGCAATCTCAAGCGACTCTATCTCTGGAAGACTGCCGTGACTCCCGAAGCCGTCAAGGCCCTCAAGGAAAAGCTTCCCAACTGCGAGATCATCACCGGAATCGAGGCCTGACCTATCAGGCAGGTTGCTGTTGGGAAATGCAGTGAAGCGTGCCACCTTCCTCCACGAGGTCGAGGCAGTCGATGCCCTTGACCTCACGTCCGGGAAACAGCTCCCGGATCATTCCCAGCGCGCGATCATCGTTCTTCAATTGACGGAAGGTGGGGACCAGCACGCCGTCATTCACCATTAGGAAATTCACGTAGGACGCGGGCAGGACCGGCAACCTCCAGCCGGGGACCTCGCATGCTTCAGGCAGCGGAATTTCCAACACCTCGAAGCTTCTCCCGTTAGGTCCATGGAACGACCGTAGATCCACTAGGTTCCGCGCGAGGATTTCCTGGTTTGGAGACGCTGCATTCTTGTCCACGCAGGCGAGGATCGTATCGGCACTCACAAAACGGGCGAGATCGTCGATGTGGCCGTCCGTGTCGTCGCCCTCGATGCCTTGTTTGAGCCATAGGATTTCCGAAACCCCCAGGCCGTCACGGAGCCGCTGTTCGATTTCGCCCCGGCTCATGCCGACATTGCGGTTGGGATTCATGAGCACCGCTTCGGTGGTTAGAAGTTGGCCGGCGCCGTTGATCTCGATGGCACCGCCCTCAAGGATCATGCCGCCTTTGAAGATGCGTTTGCCGAGAGATCTGGCAATGCGCGCGGGGATGGTGTTGTCCAGATCCCATGGCGGGAATTTTCCGCCCCAGGCGTTGAACTCCCAATCGGTCACCGCCACCTCACCGGTGGAATGATGTTTCACGAAAATGGGGCCGTGATCGCGGCACCAGACGTCGTTGTGAGGATGGTCGAAGAGTTCGACACGTTCCGGAACGGCTTTCGCCCGGTTGCAGGCGGCTGCGATTCCCGAATGTTCCGCTCCGGGGGCATTGATGCGCACGGGTTCGAAAAGGGAGATGGCTGCCGCGATCTCGGCAAACTTCGAATGGATCAGGTCACGCTTCGCGCCGCCCCAGTGCCGGGGATCATCCACCGGCCAGGACAGCCACACCGCCTCTTGGGCGGACCATTCGGGAGGCATTGAGAATCCGGCATCGGCTGCAGTCATGCCAGGAACTTGCACGGGTTGTGCTCGGTTGTTCCAGATCTTTCCACAAGGTGAAATGGCCTTGGATGTAGGAGATTCTTCCTACATGGCATCGAGATTTCCACGGACCAACGAATGAGCAACGCGGAATCTTTCATTAAATCAATCGGTGGTGATCTTGTGGGGTGATCCATAAAAACCCATTTTTATCGGGATCGTCTCCAAGTCAGAAGTTCCCTCGGTTGTCAGCCGTCATCTCGGCTGCGGCATCGGTACCTTTCGACCGGACTGATCCATGTCGCCCTCCTTCCCGTGGCTTCGGCCCTAACGGTCAACCTTGCCTGGAACCCGGTGCCCGAAACCGGCATCAAGGGCTACCGGGTTTACGTCGGTACAACGAGCAATCAATACTCACGGATTGACGATGCGGGAAGCAACACGACATGTGCCGTGAGCGGACTGATTTCCGAACAAACCTATTATTTTGCGGTGGCCGCCGTTAATGTGAATGGAGTCGAGGGTGAGCGTTCCGAAGAGATCCTTGTTCCTGTCACGTCAAATCCCCAAGCCTCACCAGATCGCTATTCGGTAACTGGTGATCATCTTCTGGAGATTCCGGCACCTGGTGTTCTATCCAACGACAGCGACATGGACTCGACCCAACTGGTCGCCGTCCTCGTTTCAGGTCCGGCGAATGGAACGGTTCTTCTGAGTCCGAATGGCGGCTTCGCCTACACGCCGAGAGCGGGCTTCGCCGGTTCTGATTCGTTCGTCTATCGAGCGAGTGACGGGATACGCATTTCGGAGACGGCGGTTGTGGAGATCTTGGTGAAACAGCCGACCATCGAATTGCTGGTGAATGGCGGTTTCGAGGAGGGCTATTTCGGCTGGAATTCGCTTGGAAATCAAAAAATTCAACTGTCCGGGGCCCCTTACGTTTCTTCCAGCGGAAACCAACTCGTTACGTTCAATGACCGGGATCTCCCTGCAAATGGCGTTCTGTCCCAGTCCTTCGCGACCATTCCAGGCCAAGCTTACTCACTCTCCTTTGATTCCACCGTATTGTCCTTCAACTTCAACAGTCAGACATTGCTGGTGGAAGTCATGGGCCAAACCAACCTGCTTTCGCAATCCATCACCATTCCCGGACAAGGAAAAGGGCTTGTCCAATGGACTTCCCGCACCTTCGGCTTCGTGGCCGACAGCACGTGGACGACGTTGACCTTCAAGGATAAATCTTCAACGACCCAATCCATTGACCTGCTGCTCGATAACGTGAGTGTTTCAGGACCCGCCAAATCGAACTCGATTCCGCCACTCGCCGAAACTTCCGGAACTCCTTCGGTAACGGGAAAGCCAGGAGCAATCAACGTCGGAATGGCAGTTACAAATCCGGGTCGATACGTGCTGGAGCGGTCCGAGGATCTTGTGAACTGGCAACCCATCGGAAGCATCGAGGTCGTTCAACCAGGGCGGATCAGCTTTGTGGATTCCACGCCGCCGGGGGCCGCGGGGACGAAGGTGTTCTATCGGATTGTATTCCACGCCGGAGCAAATGCAATTCCGCCACTTGCTGAAAGCTCAGGTGCTCCAACTTTGAGCGGAAAGCCGGGAGCAATCAACGTGGGTATGGCGGTAGTGAATCCGGGCCTATATGTGTTGGAACGGTCCGTGGATCTTGTGCGATGGGAAGTGATCGGGAGCACGCAAGTCACCCAAGCGGGTAGGATCAGCTTTCTGGATACCACACCACCGGCCAAAGGGACAACTAAGGCATTCTATCGGATCGGTTTCAAATGAAGAATCACGCCCTTCGATGGCGCAGGCGGTCGATGATCACGGCGATGACAATGATCGTGCCCGTGATGACTTCCGTCACCGGGGTGGGAATTCCGTTGAGAACGCATCCCGTGCGGATGGTGGTCATGAGCAGCGCGCCGATCACGGCGCCGAGGACGGTGCCCTCTCCACCTGATAGACTTGCGCCGCCGATGACGACGGCGGCGATGATGTCGAGCTCCATTCCGACAGCGGTCGTGGGATCGCCTTGCGAGGACTTTGCCATGATCATGAGGCCGGAGATTCCTGCGAGAGCACCGCTGATCATGTAAACGAAGAGTTTCACGCGGGCGACATTCACCCCGCAGAGCGTGGCGGTGTGCTCGTTGGAACCGACCGCGAAAATGTGCCTTCCAAATCGTGTGTAGCGCATGAGCAGCGTGAAGAAGATGACCAAAGTGATCATCAGCCAGACTCCCCAGGGGATTCCGGTGCCACCCATCCATGGCTTGTAGGAGGTTACGTCGAAAGGCAGGTTCACGGGCGTCCCGCTGGTCGCCACTTTTCCAGCCCCACGGAAGATCTGCATGGTGCCAAGGGTGATGATGAATGGAAGGAGCCGCAGCCCTACGGTCAGTCCTCCGTTGACCAAGCCACAAAACCCTCCGAAGGCGATGGTTGCCAGAAACACGAGAGGAGGGGAGTAGTCCTTGGTTACCAAGGTGGCGGCGAACACCCCGCAAAGCGCGATGATGGAACCCACCGAGAGATCGATCCCGCCGGCGATGATGATCAAGGTCATCCCGATGGCGGCCGTGCCGACGATCACGGTCTGGGTCAGGATGTTGAGCATGACTCCTTCGGAAAACATCCTGGGATTCATCATGCCAAAGATGCCATAGACCACGAGCAACGCGATGAACGGACCAAGAAGGGTTAGAACGGATTTGAGTCGGATCGCAGACATGATAGATGGATTCAGGGGAGGTCGGTGGCTTTTCCCGTGGCGACGAGCATCACGTCATGAGGCGTCAATTTCTCGACAGGGACGGCGCGGGTCAGCTTGCCCTGGCTCATGACGGCGATGCGGTCGCAGACGCCGAAGAGCTCCGGCAGGTAGCTGGAAATCATGATGACGGCCCGGGGACGTTTGGCGTCGGTGACGACTTCGTTGATGGCCTCATAGATTCTCGCCTTGGCCGCGATATCGATGCCGCGTGTGGGTTCGTCCAGAAGGAAAATATCGACGTCATGTTCCAGCAGGCGGGCAAACGCTGCCTTTTGCTGGTTTCCGCCGGAGAGTGCCCCGACAGGTTGGGTCGGCCCTTGGCACTTGATACCGAGGCGGGCTATCCAGCCGGAGGTGGCGGCTTGTTGCTTTCCTGGCGAGAGCGTTCCACCGCCGCTGCCGAAGCGTTCGAGGCAGGTGAGGGTGACGTTGTCGGCGATGGACAAGTTCAACGCGAGGCCCTCCTCCTTCCGGTTCTCGCTGAGCAGCCCGAGACCCTGCTTCCACCGCTTGCGGGGGGATGCGGATCCGGTTTCCCCAGAAACGGTGACACATCCCGATTTTACCTCGTCCAGACCAAACAAGGCGCGCAGGAATTCAGTCCGCCCGGATCCCACGAGGCCCGCGATCCCCACGACTTCCCCACGGTGCAGTTCGAGATTGACCGCATGGGGCTTGTCGCGACCTGATAGATCGGACACCTGCAGGATCTTCTCTCCCCTCTGATGCGGCGTTCTTGGATAGAGATCCTCCACATCACGACCGACCATCAGGGAGACGACTTCTTCAGGAGTGACGGTCGCCACGTCGCGGGTGCCGACCACCGAGCCGTCACGGAGCACCGTGAGCCGGCTCGCGAGGCGTTTCACCTCTTCCAGAAAGTGTGAGATGTAGATGATGGAAATTCCCTGGGCCTTCAGGCGGTCGATCAGGCTGAAAAGGCGTTCGATGTCCTTCTGGGCCAGCGATGATGTGGGTTCGTCGAAGACCAACAGCTTGCAACCCATGGCCAACGAGCGACCGATCTCGACCAACTGGAGGGCGGAAACGGAAAGGTCCCGAGCAAGGGTGTCCGGCTTGATGTCCGGATGATCAAAATGGGCTAGCGCCTCGTGCGCCCGCGCTCGCATCGCCTTGCGATCCACGAACACCCCTTTCATGGGCTCCATTCCGAGGACGATGTTTTCCTCGACCGTGAGGTGGGGCGCGATCGAGAGCTCCTGATAGATCATGCCGACGCCGCTTGCCCGGGCATCCAGCGGATTGCGCGGGCGGTAGGGCTTTCCATCCACTTCCATATCACCGCTGTCGGCGACGTGCGCACCTGATAGAACCTTCATCAGCGTGCTCTTGCCGGCACCGTTTTCCCCGACGAGCGCGTGGACCTCGCCGGGCAGGATGTCCAGATCCACCCGTCCGAGCGCGACCGTCGGTCCAAAGGTCTTGCGAATGCCCCGCATGACGAGGCGTGGGGTGACGGATGACATGGCGCGGAGAAAAATTCCGGGTCCGTTAGGGAAGCTGGGTCTTGATCAGCGCTGAGATTTCCGGAGATTCCAGATTCTCCGCCGTCAGCAGCGTCGCGCCGGTGTCGATCACCGCTTCCACCTTTTCGCCTTTCAGCTTGGCAACAGCGGTTTTCACCCCGAGGTAACCCATGTTGACGGGGTCCTGGAGAATCGTTCCGTTCATTTCTCCCTTCTTGAGGGCGTCGATGAAGGTCGCGTCGCAATCAAAACCGACGAATTTCACCTTGCCTGCCAGGCTCTTGCCGCGAAGGGCCTGGAGCATGCCGTAGGTGTTGGTCTGGTTGCTGCAGAACAATCCGTCGATGGACAAGCCGTCTCCGGAGGCAAGACGCGTGAGGAGATTGGTGGCGACGTCCTGGGCTTGGCTGGCGGTGGCGCCGGAAAATTGCTCGGTGCTGACGACCTCGATCCCGGGTGACTTCTTGATTTCCTCAAGGAAGCCTTCCTCGCGTTGCTCGGTGGATGCGCTTCCCTGCATGTAGCGAAGAACCGCGACCTTGCCCTTCCCACCAAGAAGCTCGGAGATACGACGTGCGGCGATTCTTCCGCCCTCGCGGTTGTCGGTGGCGACATAGCTGGTGATGAATCCGGCGCTATCCGCCAGGCTTGAATCGATGATGACCACGGGCTTGCCATTCTCGGCGACGCCCTTCACGGAATCCCGCAGAGCGACGG
Source organism: uncultured Verrucomicrobiae bacterium (assembly GCA_963810445.1). Classification (GTDB taxonomy): domain Bacteria; phylum Verrucomicrobiota; class Verrucomicrobiia; order Verrucomicrobiales; family Akkermansiaceae; genus Luteolibacter. Next base: position 254,204 of record CAWENZ010000059.1, read on the forward strand.
CGTCCAGCGGAGCGAGCACGATGGCGTCGTTCTGGAGTGCCTGGTTGGTGACCAGATCGATCTGTTGGGTGCGGTCGTCCTCACGCTGGGGACCGATGAATGTCACATTGACACCGAGTTCGGCCGCAGCCTTCTTCGCACCGGCCTCGACCGATTTCCAATAGATGTGCGTGGTGCCTTTCGGAATGACGGCGATGTTGAGCTGGCCGGATTTTTTGGACTTGTCGCAACCGGTTAGAGTGACTGCGAAAGCGATGGCGAGGAGGGCGATGTGTTTCATGATGGATTTCCCGAGTGCTATGGATTTTGGGCGGGGATGGCTAGATTTTTCCGTAAAGCGGGCCGTAGTTCGCACATGCGCGGAAGTCCGCTCCTTCGAGATCGGCGGTGCCGAAGGCGGTCCATGCGCTCGGGCGGAAGATCCTCTCCTCGCCAACGTTGTGCATGTAAACCGGGATGCGCAGCATGGAGGCCAGCGTCAAATAGAGGTGGCCGATGTGGCCGTAGGTCATGACGCAGTGGTTCGCGCCCCAGTGGTTCATGACCTCGTAGGCGCTGGTGAAGGCACCTTTTCCGGTGAGGATGGGCGCGAACCAGGTGGTCGGCCATGTCGGGTTGGTGCGTTGGTCGAGGGCGTCATGCACGTCTTCCGGGAGATCGACGGTGTAACCTTCCGCAATCTGGAGCGCGGGTCCGAGTCCATCGACGAGGTTGAGCCGGATCATGGTCGCCGGCATGCCGCCACGGGTGCGGTAGCGGGTGCTGAGCCCACCGCCGGGGAAATATTCCGTGATGGATGGATGCCAGGTGGTGGCCTTGAGGCATTTCTCCACCTCGGCGTCGGTGATTTCCCAGAAGGGTTTCATCGTCGGCTTGCCGTCGGTTTCCTGCTCACCGGTGCCGTCGAGGGCGGCCGGGCCGGAATTGATCAGATGGAGGATCCCGTCGTCCACCAGGGGGTGGCTGAACGACTTGCCGCTGGCGGTCTTGATCGCATCGGCGCTCCAGTAGGTGCGGAGATCGGCAAAAATCTGTGCGGTGTTCGTGAGGAGGTAGCCGAAGAGCATGCCGGCGCCGTTGAGCGCGTCGTTTTCGGTGGCGACGATGTAGGGCGCGCGTTTGCCGTTCCAGTCGAAGGATGAGTTCAGGATGGCCTCGAGGAAATCGCCGTTGGGAAAATGGTCGGTCCACTGGCGCTGGCCCTGGAATCCGGAAACAATGGCGTTGTGGCCTTGTGCCTGCTCGCCGAGACCCATGTCCTTGAGCTTCGGATTGCCGACCATCAGGTCGCGGGCGATGAGCGCCATTTTCACGCTGTCCTCCCATTCCTTGTCGATCCGCTCACGCGAGCGGGCCGTGGCGGGGGAGTTGTAATCCTTGCCTTCCGGGCAGTTCGACTTCACCCATGTTAGAGCCTTTCCATACTCTGCACGGTCGTATTGCTCCTTGGCCATGCGGCCGACGAACTCGGTCATGTCGATGGCTTCGACACGCATGCCCAGCCATTTTTCCCACATCGCGGTGTCAACGACCGAGCCGGCGATGCCCATCGAGGTGCCGCCCATGGAAAGGTAACTCTTGCCGCGCATGAGGGCGACAGCGAGGCCGCAGCGGATGAAGGAAAGCAGCTTCTCTCTAACATCCGCAGGAATTTCCGTGTCGGTGGCGGATTGGACGTCCTTGCCGTAGATTCCGAAGGCAGGAAGTCCCTTCTGCGTGTGTCCCGCGAGCACGGCTGCCAGATAGACCGCGCCGGGACGCTCGGTGCCGTTGAATCCCCAGACGGCCTTCGGCAAAAGCGGATCCATGTCCATGGTTTCCGAGCCGTAGCACCAGCATGGGGTGACCGTCAGCGAAACCCCGACGTTGGAGGCCTTGAACTTTTCCGCGCAATCGGCCGCCTCTCTAACACCACCGATGCAGGTGTCGGCAATGACGCATTCAACCGGTGAACCATCGGGGTAGCGAAGTTCTGCCGTCACCAGCGCCGCCACGGCCTGAGCCTGTTGCAGGGTGCGTTCCTCAAGGGACTCGCGGACCCCGCCGAGACGTCCGTCAATGGCAGGGCGGATGCCAATTTTTGGATACGATGTTTTGGTCATGGCACTGGATTTCCTTCGGGGCTTCGTTGGGAGGCTTGTTTTTTCATGAGGTTTTGTCATCTAAAATTTAATCCACTTCAAAAATTCTCATGATGAATTCGAAGAATGGATATGGAGATTTTGACTGGGAATAGATAATTTTGTCTTTATTGTTTTCGCGACGCGTTGAGAATTCCCTTGTGAGTGAGAGCCGATCAGCCAGTGCCTTTGTCTCGCAGGATGTCGAGTCATCGCGGTTGTTCTTTCTCGATCCGGCGGAGAGTGATGACTTCTCTGTGGTCTTTGGTGGTTTCGAGAATTGCGGGACGGACTATCTGATCGATCGGCAGGATTTTCCTTGGTATTCCCTTGAGTTTGTTGGCCATGGAAATGGCACCTTGTGGCTGGATGGAATCGAGGTGGCCTTGGTTCCGGGAAGTTTTTTCATCTATGGGCCATCCGTCCGGCATCGGATTGTCAGCTCAGCGGACAAGCCGTTGGGGAAATATTTCGTCGGTTTCACCGGATCCGAAGTCCCGTCGTTTCTTGAGAAATTCGGAATCCCGCAAGGCTTTGTGTCACGATGTCAAAAGGGCGAACCGATCCGACGATCCTTCGACACCCTGATTGAGCGGGGGATCCGGAAATCCGGTCTTTCGCGGCCGCTTTGCGCGACGATCACCCGTCAGCTTCTTCTCATGTGCAAGGACGATGCGACAGAGGTAGAGAGGCCGGATGGCCCGGCCTTTGCTGCCTACGCGAGGGCCCGGGACCACATTGAGGAGAATTTTCTCAAGACGACCACCCTCGATGGGGTCGCGAGGGCTTGCGGGATCGATGCGCCGTATCTCTGCCGCTTGTTCGCCCGTTACCATGACGAGAGTCCCTATCAGTTCCTCACGAGGTTGAGGATGGGACACGCTTCCAGAATGTTGCTTGAAGGGGATACCTCGGTGAAATCGGTGGCGGCGGCGATGGGTTTCAAGGATGCGTTTCATTTCTCACGGGTCTTCAAGTCGGTCCATCATTTGCCGCCGTCCCGATTCCGCCAATCGATGCATCCGCAGAGCATCACCCGAAAGCGGATTGACGAATCGCGCTGAAATGGAAAGTTTTCGCCATGCTCCAAACAGGAATTCTCAATCCAAATCTCCTCAGCCTGATCGCCCGCGTCCGACACACCAACACACTCGTGATTGCCGACTGGGCGTTTCCCTATTGGCCAGAGATCGAAACCGTGGATATCTCGCTGACTCGCGGACTTCCGACGGTCATCGACGTTCTCGACCTCCTAACACCCGTGTTCAAGATCGGCAGGATCTGGCAGGCGGAAGAATTTGTCAGCAGCAACACCGCGGAGAACATCGAGAGATTTTCGAAATCCTTCGGTGACATTCCTCTCACCCGCGAGCCTCATCTGGATTTCAAGAAGCGTGTGCCCCTTGCCATCGGGCTCATCCGGACCGGTGACTCCAGCCCGTATGGCAACATCATTCTGGAGTCGGTCTAGGATCGGGCTTCTCTGGTCACCATTCCGCGAGATCAGTCCGCGATGTATTCCTTACCGATGACGCGGCCATCCAGCATTTTCAGCAGGATCGCCTCGTGCTGGGGTTCGCCGGGATTTTCCTGGGTCATGTAAAATTTCAACTGGTAGGCTGTGTCCAAGGCCGTCGTGGGTGGCTTGTGCGATTCCACCTTGGGATACCAATTGTTCATTTCCGCAAACACCTCTTCGCGGCTCATTCCGATGCGGATGTTCCAATAAAAAAACTGGTAGATGCGAAATCGGGAGTCAACCAGCCAGGGGTTCTTGCCAACCAGGGCGATCGCGCTTGGGGCGAGAATGGAAAGGGACGCGATAAAAAGAAACAAGCGGAGCAGAAGCCGGCTGCTCCGCCACGCGCAGATTCCGATGATGCCTCCGGAGATCATTCCAATGAGGATCGCCTGATCAATGGTGGTGGATGGACTCGTCATGGGAGGAAGCTTCTGGGGGGGGGATCTCACGAACATCAAATGCCGGGGGGTGAAACTTATTTCATATTGCTTAAATATCCGGGGAATTGCAATTTCCAAATCGGTGTCGTTACCAAGTCAATCGGGAGCGGCGGGGTATCCCTGCCAAATTTATCCGCTAACGAGGACTTTACGGGCCGAATTGTCTCGCCGGTGACCGCTGGATCGAGCTTTTCAGGAGTGTGGAAGACCTCTTGAGTTCGATGGATAAGCGGGGGTGGGCCATTGATCCCGGATTCATGAATGCCGGTGATTCCGTCCGATTGAAGAACGAATGTGAACTGGCCTGGGAGAAAGGCGATTTTCGCCAGGCTGGCACGGGCAAGGATAAAGGGCACGGAATTCGCAAGGAGATCCGCAGCGATCAGGTCATGTGGCTCTTGCCCGGTGCCTATTCTCCGGAGCAGGAAATTTACCTTTCGATGCTTGAGAACCTTAGGTTGGAGCTCAACCGGCGCTTCTTCCTCGGACTTTTCGAATTCGAGGGACACTTCGCGATCTATCCGGAAGGCGGATTCTACAAGCCGCATTTGGATCGGCATTCAGGTTCAGGTGAAAGGATCGTTACGGTCATTCTCTACCTCAATCCCGATTGGCAGTCCGGGGACGGCGGCGAATTGAAACTTTGGACCTCTCCTGGTGACAAGGAAGGCGAGTTTCTCCTCATCGAACCGCGCATGGGGACCCTGGTCTGCTTCCTTTCGGGGGACTTCTGGCACGAGGTTCTCCCAGCGACCAAAATCAGGCTCAGTATCACTGGATGGTTTCGAATTCGATGAGCGAAAATGACTGCTCTCAGAATCGTTTGAATGCACAAATCGGACAATTCTTTAATGAAGATTGATTTTTTAGAAATTCATCAAATTAGCGTTTGATTAGGAATGATTCGTCGTAAGTCTTTGAAAATAAATAAAATCAAGTGAGCGATCTGGTGTTCGATAATTTATTCCTTCGGTTTTCTTGATCTCAAGGGAGGCAGGAAGTAACCTTGGGCCTCCCCCCATGAATACTACGAAACTACTGATTGGTGCAGTAGCTGTCGCAGCCGCCTTTGCGGCAGCCAGAGCTAAAGGACAGTCCCTCCCGGCCACTTTGATTGGCGTCGATCCGGGGATTGGTGTGACCGGAACTCTCGACAACGGCAGCTTTTTCCAGGAATACCCGTCAGGGGTGATGAAATTCACCGATTTTGACGCATTTTGTATCGAGCCTACCCAGGGGATTTCCTATGGAGATTCACTTGTCTATCAGATTCAGAATCCGCTGTCCCTCGGCACGACTGACCTGATTTCAAGACTGGTGGGAGGCTACCTTGCGGCCTTGAACACTCCGCTGACAGAAGCGGAAGTGGCCCAAAACGCCGCCGCCGTGCAATGGGCGATCTGGGAAGTGACCACTGAAACCCTCAACCCGTTCTCTCTCGATAATGGGAATGTCAGGATCTCGGCGAGCCTCAACCAGGACACGATCAATCTGGCGAACCAATATTTGGCGAACACCGCCAACTTCAATCCCGCGAATGTGACTTTTCTCACGAATACCGATCGCCAGGATGTGGTGACGTGGAACGCGGTGCCTGAACCGACTTCGGTCGGTCTCATCGCGCTTTCCGGTCTGCTGATCCTCCGTCGCAGGCGGTAAAAGCGGAGTGGTTCAGGTCTCGCGATTTGCCCGTTTTGAGGAGTGGCAATGGATCATCTTGAGTATGATCCATTGCGGAATGCTCCCTTCACGCGATCGTTTCAGCCCCTCGTCACTTCACCCCTTTGGATCTTAGCTTTGGGAAACCGCCGGTTGGCGTTTGATGAGGTCCACATAATCGATCAGGATCTTTTGTGCCTCATGGAGAATGATGTCATCCGCAGGCTCGGCTGGCAGGTCATCCTCCTCATCCGCAGGATCCAGTTTCAGTTTCGGCTTGAGTGATTCAGCGGTCAGAAGCTCGCCCGGGCCCTCCTTGACGAGGGTCTTCAGGGTGAGTTCATAAGTCAGCGGAGAGGCCGTCTTCCGCGCGAGTCGTTCCTTCTTCACCGTCTCGGCATGCTCCTTGAGTTCGGCCTTTTCCTTCAAACGCTTGGCCTCGTTGAGGGAAACCGTCTTCTCGTCACGAATTTTCCTGAACCGCTCCGCGTTGGACTTCAACTCGGCAAAATCAGGGTTCTTGGTGATCCTTTCCTTGGAGCGGGTGCTCAAGGAGGCAATGTAGGAAGTCACCCGATTTGCCGGAGTGAATTTTGCGGACTCGATCGTATCCCAAGGAAGGGGATTCCCAAGGTCGGATTCTCCAATTTCAGGGAAATCACTGAGGGATGGAATGACGATGTCGGCCTTGACTCCCTCCAACTGGGTGGACTTGCCGCTCGGGCGATAGAACTTGCTGATCGTGACTTTAAGCGCACCGGGATCCGCGGTTGGAACTAGCCCTTGGCCCTTCATGATGCGGTCGAGCGGGACGATGGTCTGAACGGTTCCCTTTCCAAATGTCGAGGTGTCGCCGACCACGACGGCACGCCCATAATCTTGCAAGGCTCCCGCAACGATCTCCGAGGCCGAAGCACTGAAGCGGCTTGTTAGGACGACCAGCGGTCCGTCATAGGCGATCTTGCCGTCCCGGTCCTTGCCGACATCGAGTTCGCCATCGAGATTGCGGGTCTGCACCACCGGTCCGGATGGAATGAAAAGTCCCGTTAGACTGATGGCTTCCTGCAACGAGCCACCGCCGTTGTGACGTAGGTCGAGGATGAGTCCCGTGACCTTTTCCTTTTTCAGCTTTTCAACGAGTTTTGAAACATCCGCGGTCGCCGATGTCGGGCCTGCCTTGGAGTTTCCCTCGCCAGCGTAGAAGGCGGGCAGATCGATTACCCCGATGCGTTGGGTGGCGTCGCCCGCAGGCATGTCGATGATTCTAGCCTTGGCTTGCTGGTCCTCGAGCTTGATTTCCTCCCGCACGATGGTGACGGTCTTTCGCACGCTGTCATCGGTGGCGCTCGACGGAATGATGTTCAGGTAAACCGTGGTGCCCTTTTTGCCACGGATCATTTCCACCGCTTGGGAAAGAGGCAAATCGATCAGGTCGGTGAACTCCTCACCGTCCTTCTGAGCGACTCCCACGATGCGGTCTCCGGCCGTTAGCAATCCACTCCGCGCGGCGGGGCCACCGGGGACCAGTTCGGTGATCTTGCAGAAGCCGTCGTCGGATTGCAACGTGGCGCCGATGCCGACCAGCGAGAGATTCATCGCGATCTCGAAGGACTTCAGTTGTTCGGGACCCATGTAGTCCGAGTGGGGATCGTAAACCTGCGCGAGTGCTTCAAGATAGAGTTCGAGGACGGCCTTGTCGTCGAGCTTCTTCATGGTTTCGACAATCCGCTTGCTCCTGCGGTCAAGTGTTTTGACGATGTCCGCATCCTTCTTCCCAGCGAGCTTTTCCTGGAGGTATTCGTATTTGAGCTGCTGCCTCCAGAGGGCCTTGGCAGCATCCAGATCGGCCGGATAGGGAGCTTTTTTCCGGTCATAGGAAAAGTCCTCGTCCTTGGTGAAATCAAATGAATCGTTCGCTAGGGTTTCGGAGACGAATGCCACACGCTGGCTCAATCGTTCGAGATAGCGCTTGAAAATATCGTGGGCGATCTGGCTGTCCCCCTCCTCACGGGTCGCTTCTGCCAAGGTCGGGCGGGATTTTGCGAACTCATTAAGATCGCTTTGCAGGAAAATCAAATGGCTTCCATCGAGCGAGTCGAGATAGCTGTCGAGGAACTTGCCCGCCATCGCGTCATTGAGCTTCTGATGGGCGAATTGCGAGTTCTCAAGAATCTTGGATGTCAGTGAGGTGATGGCCGCATCTGTCGCCTTGTCGTCGAGGATTTGCTCGTTCCTGAATCCGAATGCCGCCACATAGCCGATAAGGGAGGCGCTGATGGTGGCTGCAGGAACGATGATTTTGTAATTCGGTTTCATTTGATTTCAAAAAGGCGCAATGCATTCTCCGTGCCCTCCATTGTTTCCATAAAATGAAGGCTAGGCAAGGGGGCAAGCACCTCCTGCGATAAATAACGTCACAGGTGGCACCCCCTGTCTCGCTTCTTTGGATGACCATGGGTTCACGGCATCTCAGGGACCTTGCGGCGAAAGGGTTTTGTCTTGATCAGTTCAAGGGATCTTGAACAAATCGACCACGGGAAACTTTAAAACAGCTCATGAAATTATTTGGAACCGATGGAATCCGAGGGCGCGTGAACGAATTCCCGATCACCGCCGAGGTGGCCTTGAGAACGGGAAAGGCCGTGGCAAATGTCCTGCGGTCCTCAGGTCCTCGCAAGAACCGGGTGTTGATCGGCAAGGATACCCGTATTTCGGGCTACATGCTTGAAACCGCGCTCACGAGCGGTCTCGTTTCCATGGGAATGGACGTCTATCTGGTGGGGCCGATGCCGACTCCCGCCGTCGCACACTTGACAAAGTCGATGGGCGCGACCGCAGGAATCATGATCACCGCGTCTCATAACCCTTACGAGGACAATGGGTTGAAAATCTTTGGGCCGGATGGCTACAAGCTTTCGGACGACATCGAGTCGGTCATCGAACGCCACATCATGGGCGACGAGCCAGAGTCCGCACCGCTGCCGCCCTCGCAGATCGGGAAGGCGCACCGGATCGATGACGCCCGTGGGCGATACATCGAGTTTGCCAAGCACACGGCCGACAATATCCCGCTGCACGGCATGAGGATCGTCGTCGATTGCGGGCACGGTGCCGCTTATTTCATCGCTCCGCTCATTTTCAAGGAACTCGGTGCGGAGGTCATCACGATCGGAAATCAACCGGACGGACTCAACATCAACGCCGCTTGCGGAGCCCTCTATCCCCAGGCGGCGGGTGAATTGGTCCGAGCCCACAATGCGGATCTCGGAATTTCGTTCGACGGCGATGCGGACCGGGTCATCTTCACCGACGCAAATGGCCAAGTGGTAAGTGGCGACCGGATCCTCGCCCTTTGTGCCATCGGCCTGAAGGAGCAGGGCAAGCTCAAACACGACACGCTGGTCGCAACGGTGATGAGCAATCTCGGCCTCATCGAGTCGATGAAAAAACACGGCATCAAGGTCGAGACCACGGCGGTGGGCGACAGAAGCGTCATCGAGTGCATGCGGAAGAACGGTTACTCGTTCGGTGGTGAAAACTCCGGACATCTGATCTTCGGCGACCACGTGACGACGGGCGACGGCATCCTCAGCGCGCTTCAAGTCCTGCGCATGATGATCGAAAGGAAGGCGACTCTAACACAGCTCGCCGCCGTCATGCACGAATATCCTGCCGAGCTTGCCAACATGCCGGTCGCCTCGAAGCCACCGCTGGACTCGTTGCCGAAGCTCCAGAAGCTCATGAAGGAGGCGACCGCTGAATTCGGCGACATCGGGCGTCATCTCATCCGTTACTCGGGCACCGAAAACAAGATCCGTGTTCTGGTGGAACATCGCGAGGCCAAGGAAGTCCGCTCGTGGGTCGCGAAATTCTCCTCCGCCATCCTTGAGGAAATCGGATAGAAATCAGGCATGTCGTTCGACCCATCCACTTGCTGGCCGCTTTCCCTGACGCGGGAGATCGAGGATTTTCCCATCGGCAACATCCCGCTTTCCTGCCATTCAGGGAGCTTGGGTGTCCCGCCCACAAGCTGGCTTCCGAAAGATTTCGTGATCCGGTATCCATGGGATCTCCTGCGGGCAAACGAACTCTATGTTTCTTCTCTAACCGAAAGCTCGATCCACGGTGAGGTTCATTCCTTGGCCGTCATCGAAGGCATCGTTCAAGTGGGCGAGGGGACCCGCATCCTGCCCGGTGTGTTCATCGAGGGAAATGTCATCATCGGAGCCAACTGCAAGATTGGTCCCAACTGCTACATCCGTGGCAACACCAGCATCGGTGACAACTGCCACATCGGCCAGTCCGTCGAGATCAAGAACAGTCTCATCCTTTCGAACACCAACGTCGGTCACCTCTCCTACGTCGGCGATTCCGTGCTGGGTGAAAAAGTGAATCTCGGTGCCGGCACCACCACCTCGAATCTCCGTCACGACGGGAAGAACCACCGCTCGATGGTCAACGGCGTCCTCATCGACACCGGTCGCCGCAAGTTCGGCACCATCATCGGCGACCAAGTCCACACCGGCATCAACACCTCCATCTATCCGGGGCGCAAGCTCTGGCCTAACACCAGCACGCGCCCCGGCGAAATCGTGCAGCACGACCTCCTTACCTGACTTTTCGTTCTATCAAATCATCATGTGCGGAATCGTCGGCTACATCGGCAAGGCGGACGCGGCCACCGTCCTCATCAACGGCCTTCGCCGGCTTGAATACCGGGGATACGACTCCGCGGGCGTCGCCATCCTCGACGATGACCGGATGCTCGTTGCCAAGGCTCCGGGTAAGGTTGCAAAACTCAATGACAAGGCGCACGCCGCTTGGTCACCCGAGCTTTTCCATCGTTCCTCCACCGGCATCGCCCACACCCGCTGGGCGACCCACGGCCCGCCGACCGAGTTGAATGCCCACCCGCATCTCGACCAGTCGGGCGACGTCGCGCTCGTCCACAACGGGATCATTGAAAACTACCGTTCCATCCGTGCCCGGCTGGAGGGCAAAGGGCATCATTTCTACTCGGAAACCGACACGGAAGTTCTCGCCCATCTTATCGGCGACTGCGACAAGGGCGATCTTTTCCAAGCGGTGTGCGATGCTCTCCATCAGGTGGAAGGCACCTTCGGCATCGCCGTGCTTTCCTCACAGGAGCCCGACAGGATCATCACCGCCCGGCGGGGCAGTCCCATCGTCATCGGCGTCGGAGATGGGGAAACCATCATCGCGTCGGACGCCTCGGCGATCGTCGCCCACACCCAGCGGGTGATCTATCTGGACGACAACGACATCGCCATCGTCACCGCCGACTCCGTCGAGATCCGCGATCTTCACAACATCCCGGTCACCCGTGAAATCGCGGAGCTTGGCATCGATGCCGCAGCCGCCGAGAAGGGCGGCTTCGAACATTTCATGCTCAAGGAAATCCACGAGCAACCGGATGCCTTGGGCAATGCCATCCGCGGCCGCCTGGATTTCAACCTCGGCTCATCCGTTCTAGCCGGCATGGGAACCTCTCCTCGCGACCTCGCCGAGTTGGGGCGTGTCGTGCTCATCGGTTGCGGCACTTCGCTGCATGCCGGACTTGTCGGCGAATACGCCTTCGAGGATCTGGCCGACATCCACGCCGATGTCGAACAGGCGGCGGAATTCCGTTATCGAAATCCCATCCTTGGCAGCCGCGACCTCGTTGTGGCGATTTCCCAATCAGGTGAAACCGCCGACACGCTCGCCGCAGTTAGAGAGGCGAATCAGAAAGGCGCCTTCGTCATGAGCCTTTGCAACGTGGTCGGCTCCACCATCGCCCGCGAGACGGGAAGGGGAGTCTATCTGCATGCCGGTCCGGAGATCTCCGTGGCGTCCACCAAGGCATTCACCTGCCAGGTGGCGGTGCTGCTCATGATGGCGCTCAGGCTCGGTCGTGGGCGGAGGTTTTCCCGCGAGGACGGGATCAGGTTCGCCCGCGAAATCGAGTCGATTCCCGCCTTGGTCGGCAAGGTGATCCTCCAGAACGAGAAGATCGCGAAAATCGCCGCTGAATACGCCCAGAACGAGCATGCCTTCTTCATCGGTCGCGGGCCCATGTATCCGGTCGCACTTGAGGGTGCGCTCAAATTGAAGGAAATTTCCTACATCCATGCCGAGGGCTACCACGCGGCCGAGCTCAAGCACGGACCCATCGCGCTGTTGGAAAAGGGAACGCCGATCATCGCGCTCGCCGTTGATATTCCCGGCAAGGACAAGACGCTCGGCAACGTCGAGGAATGCCGCGCACGCGGCGCGCACATTCTCGGAATCGTTACCGAGGGCGATCACGAGACGGCGGAATGCATGGATGACTTCATCACCATCCCGCGCTGTCATCCGCTGGTTGCCACTATCCCGGCGGTCGTCGCGCTCCAGATCTTCGCCTATCACGTGGCGCGGATCCGTGGTTGTGAAATCGACCAACCCCGCAATCTCGCGAAAAGCGTGACCGTGGAGTAGCCCCGGCGTTCTAACCTTTGCAGCCGAAGAAGCGCCGCTTGGCAATCATTCCGGAAACCTCGGGTGGCACGCTTTCGCGCCATTCCTCGTCTCCGGCGGCGATCTTCTTCAGCACGTCGCGGGAAAAGATACTGAGATACTCAGGCTTGTAGTTGTCGAGGTTCACAAAACTGCCGCGGTCGGCGAGATAGCCATATAGCTTCCTCAACTCGGGAGCCACGTCGAGATTCTCGATGGTGGTTAGATCGCCCGTCGCCGCGTTCCTGAGCGGATAGACATAGAGCTTCAGGTTGTTCTTAAACAACCGTCCGAACGACTCGAGGATACCGCCGGGGAGTTGGGTGTAGTATTTCTCCTCGAACAACTCGACGAGGCTCGGAGCTCCCATCACGATGCCGATCCGTTCCTTGGTCCGCCAGGAGATGTAGGCGGCGAGGCGGTAATACTCGAAGTAGTCGGAGATCAGGACCGTCATCCCGCAGGCGGCCAGCAGGTCGGCGCGGGCGAGGAAATCACGACGGTCGATGTCGTCACCACCTGCCAGGAGATTGCGCATGGTCAGCTCGAACAGGGGCAACACCTCCCGCCCCTCGACGGCGGGGTCCAGCTTGAACTTCTCCAAGGCGCATTGAAGCATGTCGAAATTCACGTGCGTCGGCGGACGGAAGCTGCCGCGCTCGACGAGCACGGCCTTCTTGTATAGCGCTTCGGAAGGTTGCAGCACCTTGCCATCGGCCCCGAACATGGCGGCTCCGCTCAGGCCGAGCTTCACGAGTTGCAAACTGACCAGGCGGTTGTCCACCGAGCGGAACTCGATGCCCTTGAACTCGATCACGTCGATCTCGATGCGCCCGGTGGTCAGCTTGTCCAACAGGCTTTCGACCAGCAGATCCGGCTCGTGATGAAGGAAAAACGCCCCGTATAACAGATTCACCCCGACCACGCCCAGCGCTTCCTGTTGGAGTGATGCCTCGGTATCCAGCATTCGCACGTGGATCAGGATCTGGCTGGGTTCGTCGCGGGGCCGTGACTGGAACTTGATGCCCATCCAGCCGTGGCATTCGTTGCCGCCCTTGAAACTGCGGGCGACGACCGTGTCGGCGAACGCGAAGAACGCCGTGCTGTCGCCCCGCTTGTCGCTGAGGCGATCGACATTGAGAAGGAACTCGCGGTCGAGCATCGCCTGAAGGCGCGAGCGCGAGACGTAGCGATCGCCGCTGCCGTAGATCGCGTCGCTGACGATCATGTCATAGGCGGAAATGCTCTTCGCCACGGTGCCCGCCGCCGCGCCGACCCGGAAGAACCAGCGCACGACTTCCTGTCCTGCGCCGATCTCGGCCAGCGTCCCGTACCAACGCGGGTCCAGATTGATTTTAAGTGCCTTGGAGTGGGTATCGAGCTCTTCCTCTTTCATCCCGCGTGGTTAAGCAGGATGCGGGCCAGCGGATTATTTCATCGGGTTCTCCTTGAGCAGCTCATCCACCATGTAAAAGCCTTGGCGACCCTTGGTGGCATCCCGAACCCCCTTGACCTGCTCGGGTTTCACGGCAGAAGCCTTGTTGCCGAAATTGTTCCGGACATAGGTTAGAACCGCGGCGACCTCGTCATCCTTGAGCATGCCGCCGAAGGGGGTCATCGGGACAAGTCCGTTATATTTTTTCCCGTTCATCTCGAATGGACCCATCAGGCCATGAAGGGTGAGCTTGATCAGGCGCTCCGGATCGCTGATGACCCACGCGCTGCCCGCAAGCGGCGGGAAAGCGGGTTCAAGGCCTTTGCCGTCGGGTTGGTGACACGTCGCGCAGTGGGCATCGCGGAAATAGATTTCGTGCCCGGCGAGGAATTGTTGTTTCTCAGCACCCGTCAAATGGGCGGGAACGGGAGGAGCGGGGTGCTCGTTCACGATGGCATCTTCCACTCCGTCGAGCCGTGATTTCGCGGTGGCGGCGGCTCCCTTGGTCCATTCATCCAAGGGTTGCGCGGATGCGATCGGCGACGATTTTTTTGCCAGCGGCGTTGTCCAACCATGAACCGGCGATGATGGCCTCGAGCCGCACGCGACCGTGTGGATCCGTGGCGGCTTTTTCCAAAAGGGCGGCATGATCGGCGATGCGGTGCGTGTTGTAGCGGAGCACGCGCACGGCGGCGGCGCGGACATGGTAGTCCGGCGACTCGAGAAGCTGGCGGAGCAGCGGCTCGTCCACCTCGTTCAGGCCCCACGAGGTCCACAAGGCTTCCAGCAGATCGTGCTCGTGGCGTGGCGACTTGGGATCCAGTTTCGCGACCCAGCTCTTGAGGGCTGGCAGCACCTCGCTGGCAGGGTGGGCACGGAGCTCGCGGCGGGTGCGGTAGCGGCTGCGGTATTCGGGCAACTTGAGGTTTTCCAGCAGCGTCGCCACCGGAGCCTCGTCGACTTTGCGCCGGCTTGACGAGCGGACGCGACGGATAGGTGATGCGATAGATGCGGCCGTGGACGTGGTCGCGCAGCGGGTCGCGGGCGTTGTGCTGCATGTGGCCGATGAGGACGTTGTGCCAGTCGATGACGTAGAGCGATCCATCGGGCGCGAACTCGAGATCGACCGGGCGGAAGTTTCCATCGGAGGATTTCAGCAAGTCCTGGCGGAACGTCGTCTTGTAACCGGTGCCGTCATCGACGATGGAGTGCTGCTTGATGCCGAGGAAGCCGATGTTGTTGCATAGCAGGATGTCGCCCTGAACCTCGTCCGGGAAATGCCGGGAGGAGACGAACTCAAGCCCGGAGGTGGGCCGCACGGCTTTCCCTTCGGCGCGAGATCGGGCGTGGAAGGGGACTTGACTGCCGTAGGTCGGCTTGACGGATGCGGGAAGCATCCAGTTGATGCTCGTGCCGGAGGTGTGGAGGAAGAAGTCCTGGCCCCAGTCGTCGAAGGCGATGCCCCAGGGGTTCGGGATGCTGAGCTGGGCGGTGCGCTCGAGCTGGCTGCGCTGCGGGCTGTAGCGGTAGAAGCCGCCATTCATCGCGCGCACCGGGCCGTAGGCGGTCTCGACATTCGAGTGGAGGAAGACGCCCTCGCACATCATGAACGCGCCGGACGGATCGGCGCAGTAGGCGCTGATGGCGTGGTGCGTGTCGTGCGTGTCGAATCCGCCGAGCACGATTTCCCGACCGTCGGCCTTGTCGTCACCGTCGGTGTCTCGCAGCAGGATGAGATTCGGCTCCTGGGAGACATAGACGCCTTCTGGCGCAAACTCGAAACCGATGGGCAGGTGGAGCTTGTCGGCGAAAACGATTTCCTTGTCGGCCTTGCCGTCGCCGTTCGTGTCCTCGTAGATGAGGATCTTGTCGTTCGGGCAGCGGATCGCCGGGACGATAGGCGGGATAGGTCGGCATGGTGGCCACCCACAGGCGACCACGGTTGTCGAAGGACATCTGCATCGGGTTGGCGAGGTTCGGGAACTCCTTTTCCGAGGCGAACAGCTCGACCTTGTAGCCTTCCGGGACGGTCAGGGCCTTCTCGGCCTCCTTGCCGTAGAGGTAGTCGGGACTGCCGTTCTTGTTGCTTGGCTTGTAGTTGGTAGGCACAGGGGGAAGGGCATGGGTCTTGGAGTCATCGACACTGAGGTTGGAGGTTTTTCCCTTGGCCACCTGGTGAATCAGATTGTCGCGCAACGACATCATCTCGCGTGTCTTCTGGACCTCGTCCGGGTAGTTCTGCGGGCCGAACGGATTGTAGCGCCTGCCGTAGGAATGCACGCCATTGAGGATGTTGTAGTCGTTCTGCCAGAACCAGTTCTTCTGCTTGACGGCGGAGAGGACCTTGGCGGGATCGATCTCAGGACTGATCGTCTGGGGACCGTAGATGCCTTCTGATAGAATCCCGGCCAGTTTCTGATAGCCCGCCTCGGTGGGAATGTATCCGCGGGTGGTGAGCGGCTCCTTGGCCTTGGCGTAGATTTCCTTCGTGGGAGTGAAGAGATCGATGAAGGTGAGCGAATGCTTTTTCGCGACCCGCTCCATGGCATCGCTGTAAAGCTTCAGGTTCGCGTTCTCCGTGGCACCGTCCGGCAGGTCGCGGGTCTTCGATTGATCCTCGAACGCGATGGGGGAAACCAGCACCAGTCGCGGAGCGGCATCCCCGTTGTAGGCCTTGCTGAGCGTGTGCTGGACGAAGGCATCAAGCTCCGCCTCGTAGTTGGCGACGCCTTTCGGCCCGTCGAAGGATTCGTTGTAGCCGAAGAACGCGACGATGGTGTCCGCCTTCAAATGGGTGAGCCACTCGTCGGGAGTCGGGAAAAAGCCATTGCCATCGTGGCGGGCCTTGTCCGGGTGAAATTTTTCCGCACCGGGAAATGCCCATTGCGACTTGCGGGACGGATGCGGGCGGAAGCCTGGGGTGTCGCCCGGGCGGCCCATGTTGCGGACGATGAGCTCCTTGTCGGGATAGCGCAGAAACATCTCGGTTTCGAGACGGCTGTAGTAAACGTCCCGCTCCGCTAGACCATTGCCGATGAAGACGACCCTCTCACCGGTGGATGGCGGTGCGACCGCCTGTGGCCGGACGGAAGTGGCAGCGGCGGGAGCGTCATGCGGTGCGTGGCGCTCGGGGTCATCGCCTTTCTTCGCTTCAGCCGGTGCGGGTGCCTTGGACGCTGGCTTGGCCTTGCCATTGGCGGCAGCTTCCTTCCCGGGAAGTCCGGTGGCAGGGCTTTTGCCGAGCACATAGTCGTCGGGTTTGAGATTGCGGGTCTTGTAGTAATCCTTCGCACTGATCGCGCTGTAATTCGTAGGAGCAAAAGGATCGACGTAACCGACATCCGCCTTCGCCGGCACGTTCAAACCGGTGAGATGGAACACCGCATTGACGATCAGGCGGCGCAGGTCCTCGTCGGCGAAATCCACGCTGGCACCCAGCGTGGTGCAGAGCGCCTTGCCTTTGGTCTTGCCGTTGGGCGCGGTGTATTCCCGCAGCCAGGCCAGCGGCATCATCGGATTGTTCTTCGGGCCGTCGATGTTCTTGGAGGCGGGATCCAGCGATTCGGTGACCGCGCCACGAAGCAGGATGGTGGCGGCTTTTTGATCCAGATTCGCGATGCCATAAACGTCGGTGGTGGCGAAGATTTCACCGACGCCGTTGAGAACCGGGTTCTTCGCGTTGGCGGCTTCCAAGATGCCGCGGGTCCCTTGGACCTTGTGATTGCCGTGATGGTTCACCCATTTTTCCCCGAGGATGTTCAGTCCGAAATCGGCCCATTTGAAATCACCTGTCTTGGCGGGTCCACTGAAGGCGTGGGTGGCGGTGCGGAAACCGATCACCGGCTTGCCAGCATTCAGAAAAGCCGCGAACTTGGCGATCTGGTCATCGGGCAATTGCCGGAAGCGGGTGCCGATGATCATCAGATCGGCGGAATCCAGCGCAGTGGTGCCGGGGATGTTCTTCTGGAAATTCGAGTCGATGTATCCGCCGTCCGGATTGATCGCGAACAGCACCACACAATCGAATCCGTATTTCTGGCTGAGGATCTTGGCCAGCATCGGGCAGGATTCCTCACTGCGGTATTCCTCGTCCCCGGAAACCAGGACGATTCTTTTGCCGTTGGAGGTGCCGGCCTTGGCGGGAAGGCTCAGCCAGTCGGCGGCGTGTCCGGCGGTGCAGACGGCGAGGAGTGTGGCGAGCGATGTGAAAAGGGCTCTCGAGAATGAATGCTTTATCATGCGGGTTGACCGGATACGTCCCTGAAAATCCGGTCTTTCGTCCCTTCCTGCCTATTACGGTGACAGGCGCTCGATTTGCCACCCGGCATCCACCGCCCGGTAGAGGAAACGGTCGTGCAATCTTGCCGGACCGCCCTGCCAGAACTCGATCATCTCCGGTCTCACCCGGTAGCCTCCCCAGAACGAGGGAAGGGGGATCTCGCCATGGCTGAACTTCTCTTTGATCTCCGCCAACTTCTGCATCAGGAATTTGCGCGAGGTGATGACCTCGCTCTGATTCGACACCCATGCGCCGATCTGCGACTCGCGGGGACGCGTGGTGAAATATTTCAGCGACTCCGCCGTGCTGATCTTCTCCACCTCGCCCTGGATGATCACCTGCCGCTCAAGCTTGATCCACGGGAACAACAGGCTGACCTTCGGATTCAACTCCATCTGCCTCGCCTTCCGGCTCTGGTAGTTCGTGAAAAAAACGAACCCGTCGCCATCGAAATACTTCAGCAACACCGTCCGCTGATAGGGCATGCCGCTTTCACCGATGGTCGCCAGCGTCATCGCGTTCGGCTCGTGCAGGCCGAGCTCGGTCGCTTGGGCGAACCACTCGGAAAACTGCGCCACCGGGTCGGCATTCATCTCCTCCCGCCGCAGGCCACGGTCGGAATACTCTTTGCGAAAATCGGCAAGATCCATGCCGGATTGGTAAACGGCCGAGGTAATGCGTGCAAGGGTCGCGTTTGAGTTGCGCTTCCTTGGATCGACCTGCGATCCCGGGAATCTATCGGTTGGCGCTGCCGCCCAAACCCTTGGCGTATGTCGCCATCGGCTACCGCCTGCCTGTCCGGAACGAGAGCTCGCGGTATTGACGCTGACAATGGCAGGCTTCCACATTCAAGCGCTTGCGCCTCAAGAAACAAAGTGTTCCCGACTGGTATAAGCAGAAGGATAAAAGGAGACCCCCGGCGATGTAACTCGCCGAGGGTCAAATGGTGGAGGCGAGGGGAGTCGAACCCCTGTCCGAAACGCCGTCAGCACTGGTATCTACACGTTTAGCATGCGGTCTGGTATTTCGGATGCACTGGGCCCTCATGCGGCGTTGCCAATCCTAGGAACCTGTTTGATCTCGGAAAGTGGCCCGGTTACCCGACTCCCGATCCCAGCCTGCTAAGTTGTCGCCATCCCCCTCAGCAGGTGTCGGGGTTCTGACGTGGTCGTCAATTAAGCGGCCAGTGCGAGCTCGTTAGAGTCTGCATTTATTTGTTTTGAGCGGCTTTTTAAGGAGGCCAACCGATCAACCTCCACGTGCAACCAGCGCGTCAAACATCCCGTCGAAACCAGAACGCCCCCGTCACTTGTGACAAGGGGACAATGCACCGGATCCGGAAATGATCAACTGATATTCTCCGCTTCGGGGACTAGGCGTCCATGGGCCCGGTGATCGGCTCTTGCAGGGGGGTGAGCAGTCCTTCGTTCAGGCGGTAGATCCAGCTATGGATGGAGATCTTTTGGCCTCGCTCCCATGCGTCCTCAAGAATGGTGGTGCGGGCAACGTGCCGGGCTTGGGAAAGGACGTTGAGTTCACAAAGCCGATCCACAGCGTCGTCCGGTTGCAGGGTTTCAAGTTCCGTGCGATGCACCCGGCTGAGGGAACGAATTCCGGCCAGCCAGTTGTCGATCATGCCGTGGCGAAAGTTTTCCAACGCCGCACGGACGCCGCCGCAGCCGTAGTGACCACAGACGATGATGTGGCGGACCTTGAGGACATCTACTGCATATTGCATGACCGCGAGGACGTTGAAATCCGTCTCCGCGACGACGTTGGCAACATTGCGATGGACGAAAATCTCGCCCGGGGCCAGGCCGGTGATCTGGTTGGCTGGAACCCGGCTGTCGGAGCAGCCGATCCACAGATATTCCGGGTTCTGCTGATTCGCGAGGTTCTTGAAAAACTCCGGGTCATCCGAACGGATGGAATCTGCCCAAGTCCGGTTGTTCTTCAGTAGATGAGTGAGTTTTTCCATGGGATATCGTCTCGCCCGGCATCGAAACGGATTTCATCGGTTTCGTCCATGACGGGTTTCAAGTTTGGTTCCGGACCATCGCCGTTGGTTCGGCAAATTGAAAATGTTTTGATCTCCGGTGAATCAAGGAAGCTTTCGATGGTTAGGAAATCTTTAGTATTAGGATGAGTAAAGTGGCAGGCTTCCCATATTGTCGGCTTGACTCATGCAGTTCTTTCTCATTAATCTCCCTCGCCGAGCCGCAGCGCGCGGCAAAATCACCCCCCTGCATCACCCATCCCCCCCATGGTATGAAATCGTTTCGAAGGTCACTTCGTGTACTCTGCTTGTCGTTCGCAGCTTCATTTTCAACTGCTGTTTCCGAAGCCCAGACTCCACCCACCCGGATTTTGCCGTTGGGAGACTCGCTTACCAGCGGGACCACCACGGAAGGTGCCTACAGGAACCGTCTTTATGACTTGTTGACCACTTCCGGTTTCAACGTGGACTTCGTGGGAACCCAAATGGATGTAAGCAATCCGACACTGCCCGACCCTGATCATCAGGGCATGGGGGGATTCAGGATTGACCAGATCGATGCGGGCGTGTCGTCCTGGCTGGAAGCGATCGAAGATCCGGACGTGGTTCTCCTGATGATAGGAACCAACGATTTCTCGCAGAATTTCAATCTGGGCTCGGTGCAGGCCCGATTGGGCAATTTGATTTCCTCGGTGGCCTTGAAGCGACCGTTCGCGAAGATCATCGTATCGAGCCTTCCCCTCCGGACGGACGACGTCAATCGCGAGGCGCTGCAACAGGCGTTCAATGCGGCGATTCCCGGAATCGTTGCCGACCAGGTCTTGCTCGGGAGGCAAGTGAGCTTTGTGGACATGCATGCCGCGCTCGTGCCAGGCGATCTGGAAGCCGAGGGAGTTCATCCGTTGCAATCAGGATATGACAAGATGGCGGATGTCTGGCTTCCGGCGATCAACAATGTGATATCTCCGCTGGGAACCTCCAATCCGCCGGCGATCGTCCGCACCGGGGCTCCGGTGGACCTGCAACATCTTTCCGTAACCTTCAGCAAGCCTCTGGAGGATGCTGCGGTGAGTCTTTCAAATTTCAGCCTTGATGGAGGATTGTCCATCACCCAGGCCGTGCTGGATCCGGCAACAAAGCGCACCATCACTCTAACCACCAGCGCCCAGTCTCCCGCAACACTCTACACCTTGTCGGTCACCGGGGTCCGGGACCGCACACCGGCGCACCATGTGATCGCTCCCGGTGCGACCATCACCTATTCCTCCTTCGCACTTGCCAACGGCAGCTTCGAGGATGGTGAAGCAGGATGGACAATGACTGGAAACCGCATCGTCTTTGATACCACTCCTCCCTATGTTGCAACTGATGGCATGAGGATGCTGGTACTCAACGGCGGACAGACTCCGCCCAATGGAGTGGCCAGCCAGTCGTTCCCCACGGTTCCAGGACAATTCTATCGACTCGAGTTTGACCTCGGCATCCTTGCCCTCAACTTCAATGAACAGCGCTTGGGTGTAGAGGTGGACGGATCCACCCCGCTTGTCTCTGTCATCGATCCTGTCTTCGGAAACGGTTTGGGCAATTCGGTTTGGGAACCAAGAGCCTATACCTTCACTGCCAACAGTGCGGTAACGACGCTGACCTTCCGTGACTTGTCACCGACCAGTCAAAACCTCGATCTGCTTCTCGACCATGTCCGCGTGACAGCCGCTCCCGCCCCTCCTAACACCGCTCCGTTCGCGCTGGATGACTCCTATTCAACCTTTCAGGGAGTCGCGCTTGTCGTGCCTGCCTCCGGTGTGCTGCTCAACGACACCGACGCGCAGTCCGATCCGCTCAATGCGGTCCTCGATGTCGCTCCCGCGCACGGCAGTGTCACCTTGAATCCAACTGGCGGATTCACCTACACTCCGGTGGTTGGATACTCCGGACCGGATCAATTCACCTATCACGCCAATGACGGTGTGCTCAATTCGAATGTCGCAACCGTTAGCATCAACGTGAATGCAGTCGCCGTGGGAACCCTTGTGAACGGAAGCTTCGAAGCGGGTGAAACAGGCTGGAACATGACCGGAAATCGCGTGGTTTACGAATCGGACGGAACCTATGTCGCAAACGACGGGACCAAAATGGCCATCTTCAATGCCGGAAATACCACTCCCAACGCGGTCGTCACCCAGTCGTTCAGCACCATCCCTGGCAAATCCTACGTTCTTGATTACGACATCGGCATCCTCGCGCTCAACACTTCCGAGCAACGCCTCGGGGTGGAGGTAACTGGAGCCGGTTCGCTCGTTTCTCTGACGGAATCCGTCTTTGGAAACAGCACGGGGAATTCGGTTTGGGCCGCGAGAAGTCATGCGTTCACCGCGGACAGCACCATCACCACCCTCACCTTCAGGGACCTGTCGGCCA
The DNA here is from genome assembly GCA_963810445.1 of uncultured Verrucomicrobiae bacterium. Taxonomy (GTDB): domain Bacteria; phylum Verrucomicrobiota; class Verrucomicrobiia; order Verrucomicrobiales; family Akkermansiaceae; genus Luteolibacter. The sequence goes on from CAWENZ010000059.1 coordinate 276,571, forward strand.
CCACCCAGAATGTGGATCTGATGCTGGATCAGGTGCGGGTGACGATGGAAGCGGATCCTGTCAACACGGCTCCTGTAGCCGTATCGAACTCTTATTCGACCAATCAGGGGGTCGCTCTCGTGGTCTCCGCTCCAGGTGTTTTGGGCAACGACTCGGATGCCGAATTGAATCCGCTGACAGCCGTCCTCGACTCCGGCCCGAGTCATGGAAACTTGACCCTGAATTCTAGCGGTAGCTTCAGCTATACGCCCGCCGGGAACTATGCAGGACCGGATTCGTTCACCTATCATGCCAATGACGGATCGTTGGATTCAAATGTGGCGACGGTCAGCATCACCGTCATTGCGGTCAACACCGCTCCCGTCGCCGTGGCAAACTCGTATTCGACCAATCAGGCGACCACGCTCGTGATTTCCGCCCCTGGTGTCCTGGGCAATGACACGGATGCCGAGTCGAACGTGCTCACAGCAGTTCTCAACTCCGGGCCGAATCATGGAAGCCTGACGCTGAACGCCAATGGTGGTTTCACCTACGTGCCCGTACCGACCTATTCCGGACCTGACTCGTTCACCTATCATGCCAATGACGGATCGTTGGATTCAAATGTGGCCACGGTCAGCATCACCGTCATTGCGGTCAACACCGCTCCCGTCGCCGTGGCAAACTCGTATTCGACCAATCAGGCGACCACTCTCGTGATTGCCGCCCCCGGGGTCCTCGGAAATGACACGGACGCCGAGTCAAACCCGTTGACCGCTGTCCTTGGCTCCGGTCCCAGCCACGGAAGCCTGACTCTGAACGCCAACGGAAGTTTCACCTACGTGCCTGTCCCGACTTATTCCGGTTCCGACTCATTCACCTATCGGGCGAACGATGGTTCGTTGAACTCGAATCCTGCCACGGTCACGATCACAGTAAACGCCGTCAACACCGCTCCCGTCGCGGCTGGAGACTCGTACTCCACCTATCAGAATGTGAACCTGGTCGTTCCCGCTCCCGGAGTCCTGTCCAACGACACCGATGCCCAATCCAACGCGTTGACCGCGATTCTTGAATCCGGCCCCGCCCATGGAACCCTCGTCCTCAATGCCAATGGCGGATTCTCCTATACGCCCGCCCCGGGTTATTCAGGTGCCGATTCGTTCAGCTATCATGCATACGATGGCTCGTTGTCTTCCGCTTCTGCCATGGTGACACTTTCAGTCAGCGCGGCGGCGTCCCAGATCCTGGTGAATGGCAGCTTCGAGCAAGGCTACGCCGGTTGGACATCGTCGGGAAATCAGTCGATCGAGTTCTATCCGACGACCGATGGAATCAGGGAAGTGGATTTCAACGGTCGCGACCTGACTCCCAACGGCGAGCTTTCGCAAACCTTCCGGACCGTGGTTGGAGAAACCTACACGCTCTCCTTTGACATGGGAGTTCTTTCCTATGTGAGGAAAAACCAGAAGCTGGGTGTGAAAGTCTCGGGTAATGTGAACCTCCTTTCGCAGGAGGTCAGCCTGAGGGGAGATGGGAAAGGTGGCATCCAGTGGCTGTCAAAATCCTACACCTTTGTCGCCGACAGCACCTCGACGACCCTTGCGTTCAATGATCTGTCCAACACCACCCTCGGCATCGACCTGCTGTTGGACAATGTGAAGGTGATCGGTCTGGCCAACGCCCCGGACTCTGCTCCGGTGGCCGTGGCTGACAGCTATCAGGTTAATCACGACACCATCTTGCTGGTCCAGGCTCCGGGCTTGCTGTCCAACGACGAAGTTGGGACTTCAGGAAATCCGGTCGCCTTGCTGGATCAGGGGCCGGCCCATGGAAATCTCTATCTGATGCCGGATGGCGGTTTCAGCTACATGCCTGTGACCGGTTTCACGGGAAGCGATTCGTTCACTTATCATGTGAAGGTGGGCAACCTGGAATCCAGCCCGGTGAGCGTGGCGATCGAAGTGAGGGAAGTGATGCCAAGCCTCCTCGTCAACTCGGGATTCGAGTCCCAATTCAACGGTTGGAACGCGAGCGGCAATCTCTCGATTGAATATTATGCTCCCACCGAAGGCATCCGGTTCGTGGCCTTCAACGAACAGGACTCCGCACCTAACGGAGTCTTGTCACAGTCCTTCACAACGGTTCCGGGCCAGACCTACTCCATCGAATTCGACGCGGGTGTCCTTGCTTACACCACCGACACCATGACCCTGGGTGTGACTGCCGATGGAAACGGCAGTCTCCTGTCCGAGTCGGTCGCCGTGACCGGACTTGGCAATGGCGCGATCAGTTGGCAGTCACAGAGGTTCACCTTCATGGCGGACAGTGACTCGACGACGGTCACATTCCGGGATTTGTCCGGCTACACCGTGGGAATCGACCTGCTTCTCGACCATGTGCGAGTCAGCGCACTCGCCGCTCCGTCCGCCGCGCTGGTGATCGGTTCCGGTAGCGGATCCGCCCCACCGGTGCTGACGAGCACGCCTTCCTTGACCTCGACTCCGGGAGCTTCAGTGATCAGCATGATTGCCCCGCAGGCCGGGACCTACCTTCTGGAACGCTCCGAGAATCTGACAACGTGGGAAGCTGTCGATCAAATGGAGTGTGCCGATCAGGAATTGATCGAGTTCTTCGACGCCAAGGATCCGGAACACCCGAAGACGAGGGCATTCTATCGCATCGGGTTGCGCTATCCCAACTGATGGGCATCGACACGACTTGAGTTGAAGCCGGACGAAAGCGGTTTGGAGGGGCATTTGCCAAATTGCCTCTCCTTGATCCTCAATGGTGCCCGTGACTCATCCGTGAAACAAGGAGCGGCGAACTCCGATTCGCCGAAGCCCATGGTTCGCCGATTCAAAGCGATTGATCTCGTCCCATCGTCATTTCATGGGCTACGGCGGACAGATTCCGCCGCTCCTTGGGACTTCTTGTTTCAGCAACTTGTTTTGTGAAACAGTTTACTTCGGCCGGATTTCGGAAAGCTTTTGAAGGATCTTGTCCCGCGCCGGTTCCTCAATGATGGCCGCGTCCCTCAGGTCACCCGCGAGTTTCTTTGCGGCCGCGATCTCGATGTCCGTTGGCACGTGGTTCTCAACCTGCGGTGGACGGATTTCCAGATTCGCGATGACCTTTTCGATGCCCGGGGAAATCGAGGCGTCGATGAGTGTCGCGACGACCGGTTGCTGTCCGGCACCTGGTCCGCTAGGGATGGGAGGAAGTTTGCCGCTCTTCATTTCCGCCAGGGTCGTGACGTCCGCCTTGTAGCCGAGTTTCAGGAAATTCTCGTAATTGGAGCGGAGACTGGTGGTGATGATCTGCGTCTTGACGGGTGGTTCATCGTGATCCAGGTCGCTGGCAAAATATTTCTCCTCGATTCCCTGGCTTCGGTTGATCGCGACCTCGGGAGAGATGCCGATGGTGTTGGCCTCCGCAATCAGGCCGATGGCCTTGATCAAGGACTTGCGCGCGTCCTCGGCATAGAACTGTTGGAAGAATGAACTGTCGCTGGAGAGCGATTTCAATTCCGAGATGATGGCGGACTGGCGCTGCTTCTTCTTCACGAATCGCATGCCGTAGAGAAGGGCAACCAGCACGGCGATAATGAAGATCGCGCGGGTGAGAATGTAACGGGGACTAGGTGCTTCCATGATTTGTTAGGTCCAGATCGACTTGGGTTTGCGGGGTTCCTTGGGTTGAACTTCGAAGGATTTGCGTTCGCGGCAGTTGAAGATCGCCTCCTCGCGGGTGATCAGACCGGAGTCCAGCAGGATCGCGATGCTGTGGTCAATGGTGCGGTTGCCTTCCTTGTGTCCGATTTCCATCAGTCCGACGACCTGTTCCAACTTGCGCTCGCGGATGCAGTTGCGCATGGCGTGGCCAGGCCGGAGGATTTCCGAAGCCAGCACGCGCCCCTGTCCGTCGGCACGGGGGATGAGTCGTTGGCAGATGATGCCTTCCAGGGCTCCCGACAACTGGGTGATGATCTGCGACTGTTGGTCGGCTGGGAAAACGTCAACGATGCGGTCAATGGTTTGCGGGGCGTCCGGCGTGTGAAGGGTGGCGAGGACAAGGTGGCCGGTCTCGGCGGCGGTTAGGGCGATGCGGATGGTTTCCAGATCACGAAGTTCCGACACCACGATCACGTCCGGGTCCTGTCTCAGCGCCTGGCGGAGGGCTCGTGGAAAACTGCGGGTGTCGCTACCGACCTCACGTTGCTTGATGAGGCAGGAACGATGCTCGTGGACATACTCAACCGGGTCTTCCAGTGAAATAATCACCCCGTTGCGTGAATCCGCGATCTGGCGGACCATCGCGGCAAGGGTGGTGGATTTTCCGGATCCGGTGACACCGGTGACCAGAACGAGACCCGCCCTGAGCGTGCAGATGTCGAACACCGGCGAATGGTGTCCGAGAGTGCTGAGGTCAGGAATGTTTGGCGTGATGAAGCGGAAAGCCGCTTCGGCATGGCCACGGGCGATGTGGACATTCCCGCGGAAGCGCCCGACGCCTTCCACCTGGAGCGCGTAGTCGAGTTCCCATTCCTCCTCCAGTTTCCCGCGTTGGGCCTCGGTCAGCGTGTCGAGGATGAGGTCCCGGACCGTGGCGGGATCTAGCGGGGGCTGATCGAAGGGAACAATGGAACCATTGACCCTCGCGCAGGCGGGTGCCCAAGCAGAGAGATGCAGGTCCGAGCCCCCAATGGCGATGGTTTGTCGAAGATATTCAGTGATGTCGCTTGCCATGACCTGTTTGGATTATCAGGAAATGCCGCGCATGGCGCGATCAAAATCCTGCGGCCTCGCGCAGGAGCTTCGGGCGACTTCCGGATCGAGGTAACCTTGCTGGACGGAGGCGACCAGATACTCGAGCAACGAGCAATTGGTGGACTCGGTGGATTTCAAAAGATGGTCCTGAAGGTCGTTCAAGCGGTTTTCGAGGATCCAGCGCCGGGTCGCGGCCTCGTTTTGCATGTATTCCAGCGCGGGAAAGAGTCCACCGCCCATGCGGGGCAGCAATTGTTGGGAAATGATTCCCACGAGCTGCGAGGCCAGGAGATTGAGGGCTCCCGCGGACTCCGATTTCAGGAGATGGGAAAACCGGTCGAGCGTTTCGATCACGCTGCTGCTGTGCAGGGTGGAAATGACCAGATGTCCGGTCTCGGCGGCGTGGAGGGCGGTTAGAGCCGTTTCCGCATCGCGGATTTCACCGAGGAAGAGCACGTCCGGACTCTGTCTCAAGGCGGAGCGCAGGCCGGTGGCGAAATTTGGGGAGTCCTGACGGATCTCGCGCTGTGAGAACAACGACTTGTCATTGGTGAAAAGGAACTCGATGGGATCCTCGAGGGTCACGATATGCCGGGCTTGGTTGTGATTGATCCAGTCCAGGCAGGAGGCGACTGTCGTTGATTTCCCGGAACCGGTGGGGCCTGTCACAAGAACAAGTCCGTAGCGCCGTTGCATCCAGGATTCCAGCAAAGGTCCAGGAAGCCCGAGTTCTGAAAGCGGGGGAATCGCGTCGCGGATCGGCCTGAGCACCGCCGCCAACCGGCCTAGCGAGTGATAGAGATTCACCCGCAGCCGGCTTCCGCCCGGCAGGCGCCACGAGACGTCCATTTCAAGATGATTGGCAGGATCGACACCGCAGGATTTCCAGAACTCCTCGATCGACACCCGAGGAATGGGGCCGGGATGCATCACGACGACATCTCCTTCGTGTCGAATTCGGGGTGGTTCATCCTCCAGCAGGAAAACATCGGTCGCCGAGTCAGCGAAAGCGTCGCGGATGATTTGGTTGAGCGCGGAATTCATGAAAGGTGGACAAGGAAACGAAGCTTCAGGATCTCTAGAAGACCGCGCGGTCGGGATGAAGCTAAAACGTGGGGATCGGGCAAATTTAATCGTCCGGCCAACCGGGGGCCCGGGCATTGATCATTTGCGCTCGGTCCGCAGCGGCGGTACATTCCGGGATGACTGAAAATGAAACAAACACCTGCCTCTTCGTCGGCGGCTCGGCGGATGGAAAAAGAATCGCGGTGGACGATCCAACGTCGAAGTTCGAATACCGGTCAATCGCCAGGGTTCCGGAAACTCACGAGATCCATTTCGGAGGCGATCCCAAGCATGACAAGCTGGCGGTGGTGGAGACCTACCTTCCCCTTCGTACGGAGCACGAGGGCAAGCCCGCGACGGTGTTTGCCTTGAACGTTCTAACTGACGAGTCGATCGAGGCGCAGTTGACCAAGCATTTCGGCGTCGGCACGAGCTTCACCCGTTAGGCACTGGCTGACGGACTTCTTCCGAACAGGTCCCGCTTTTCATCGGCAAGCCGCTCACGAGCTGCATCGAGATAGTGTGGGTCCAGTTCGATGCCGGTGAAGTTTTTCAAATTCTGCCGATGCGCTGCGATGGCCGAGGTCCCGATGCCGAGGAACGGATCCATCAATCTCGTTTCCTGTCCCTTGCCGTGGAGCCGGACGCATTGCTCGACGAGGGCCACGGGAAAGGTCGCGGGGTGGGGGCGGTCCTTGTCTCGGGAGTTGATCGTCTCGTAGGGAATGAACCAGGTGTTGCCCCGGCAGCGGAGATCCTCGCCGCCGGTGTGTCCCCAGCGGGCGATGTTCGACTTGTCCTGATAGGGAACGCCCGCCGCGCGGCGGTTCAGCTCGACATTGCCGGTCTTGGTCAGGTGAAAGACATACTCGTGGCAATCGTTGACGAAGCGCTTGGAGTTGATCGGCTTGAAATGACCCGCGCTGATGGATTCCCCGGCCCGGGTCTCGATGGTGATCGACTTGATCCAGTGGAAGGTGTTTTGCAGGACAAACAACGGCTCCGGTCCATCCGTTAGGGCGAGGATGAGCTGGTGGGGCATCAGTGGATTCGCCGGCGCGGCCCCGACGTTGAGGAAGAAGGACGCGTCATCCGTCATCACCCGTTTCAACTCGGCCGCCCACTGTTGGCACCAGGCCAGGAATTCCTCGCGTGGGGCGGTGTCCTTGAAACTTTTGTAGTTGATGCCGAGATTGTAGGGCGGAGAAGTGACGACGAGGTCGCATGTCTTCTCAGGCAGGGTGGGGAGGACCTTCAGGCAGTCGCCGAGCAACAGGTTCATGGGTTTTGGAAAAGATGGATCAAGCGTGATGCAGAAGGATCGAGTTCGCGGCAAAGTGGTCTGATAGAATGTCGGAAACGATGACAAGCGGAGTGCCGGTACGGACGAGGTCTTCCTTGCGGAGCAGCTCGCAGACGCGCTGGATGGTTTCCTCGATGTTGGACGCGAAGGGCAGCTTGAACGCGCGCACGCCACGGGTGAGCGAGAGTTTGCAGCAGACGCGATCGGTGGGGGTAAACGCGTAGAAGCCCGCGGTCCGCGGACGGAGCATGGCCACGTGGTTGGCGAGGACGCCGCGGCGTGTGAGCACGACGAGGCGCGCGTCGGGGAGTGAATCGGCGAGGGTGACGGCCGCGCGGGCGGTTTTCTGGCGTTCGTCGCGAAGCAGGACGCTCTGGCCGAAGCCATGGCCACCCGACCGCTCGATGCGAGACGAAATTCTAACGAGCGCATCGACACAGCGTTCCGGATAGCGGCCCACGGAGGTTTCGCCGGAGAGCATGAGGCAGTCGGCTTCCTCGTAGGCGGCGTTCATCACGTCGGTGACTTCCGCCCGTGTCGGAGTGGGATTCTGGATCATGGATTCCAGAAGCTGTGTGGCGACGATGACGCGGGTTCCGAGTTCGTGACAACGTTTCACGATGCGGCGCTGGAGAATGGGAAGCTCCTCGAACGCGACTTCCGTGCCGAGGTCGCCACGGGCGATCATGATGACGTCGGCCGCATGGATGATGGCATCGATGTTCCGGATGGCTTCCTGGTCCTCGACCTTGGCGACGATCTGCGCTTCGCCCTCCAGGGCTTCCATGGCGGCGCGGAGTTCGTGAACGTGGGCGGCGTCGCGCACGAAGGAGCCCGCGATGTAGTCCGCCTGGCACTCGACGGCGAGGGCGAGGTCCTTGTGATCTTTTTCCGTTAGGGCGGGAAGGTTCAATCGAACGCCGGGGAGGTTGATGTGCCTGCGGGATCCCATGGTGCCGGGGGTCCTCACCTGGCAGAGGATCCGGTCAGGTTCCACCACGTCGATGCGCATGAGCAGGGCTCCGTTGTCCACGACGAGCGTGTTTCCCACCGTGACGTCGCCCATGAGGCCGTCGTAGTTGACGGTGGTCGAAAGCGGGACGGTGGCGTCCGTTCCGACCTTGCGGAATTCCACGGTGTCGCCTTCCAACAGGTTGTAGGGCGTTTCGAGATCGCCCGTGCGGATGGAGGGGCCGGTTAGGTCGAAAAGGACGGCGATGTGTGCATTCCGAATGGCGGACTGGGCGCGGACGCGTTTGGTCATTTCCGCGGCCCATTCATGTTTCGCGTGGCTCATGTTCAGGCGGAACACGTTGGTCCCGGTGTCGATGAGCTTGCCGATCATCTCTTCGGATTCGGTGGCGGGACCAAGGGTGATGATGATCTTTGATTTGCGTGACATGAAATTGGGAGGATGCATGAACCGTGCCGCAGGAAGGAAATAGGGGGAGTCCGGGCAAGGCAAGCCGGAGTATGTCGTTGAAGTCGTTGGACGTCTTTTGGCGGCTTGAAGACGCCCTCAAGCACAAGAACCCGCGCTGCGCTGAGTGTGGATTCGGGAGCAACTTTGCAGCGCATCGTGGCGGCGGTTTCCAACCGCCAAGCCGCTAAATCCATGCCTGGGACTTCGCCACACCGCTCCGCAAAAATTGATGAATTGGGGCATGGCGGTTTAAAACCGCCGCCACGTTCCTGCATCCTCAACTTTCAAGTTATTCGGGAGGGCTGGACGACGAGCAAGAGATTACAATCCGGCTTCGGCCAGGCGCTCGTCCATTTCGGTCTTTTGCAACTCCGCGGTGAACTCCGTCAGATCGCCGGCGATGACACCGGTCAGGTTGTGTGAGGTGTAGCCGATGCGGTGGTCGGTGATGCGGCTTTGGGGGAAATTGTAGGTGCGGATCTTTTCGGAACGGTCGCCGGAGCCGATGAGCGAACGGCGGTGGCTGGAGTAGGCCTGTCCTGCTGTTCGTGGAGCTTCTGGTCGTAGAGCTTGGAACGAAGGATCTGGAGGGCCATTTCCTTGTTCTTGATCTGCGAGCGGCCGTCTTCGCAGCGGACATACAGGCCGGTGGGAAGGTGGAAAATTTGCACGGCGGACTCGGTCCGGTTGACGTGCTGGCCACCGGCACCGCCCGCGCGGCAGACCTCGATCCGCAGGTCCTCCTGCTTGAGCTCGACATCGACTTCCTCCGCCTCCGGCAAGAACCGCCACGGTCACGGTGGAGGTGTGGACACGGCCCTGGGTCTCGGTGGAGGGCACGCGTTGGACGCGGTGGACGCCGGACTCGTATTTCAAATAGCGGAAGACTTCCTGGCCGGTGATTTTCAGGATGACCTCCTTGAAGCCGCCGACTTCGGAGGGCGAGCTCTCCAGATGCTCGGATTTCCAGCCGCTGAGGTCCGCGTAACGTTGATACATGCGCATCAGTTCGGCGGCAAAAAGCGATGCCTCGTCGCCACCTGCTCCGGCGCGGATTTCGACCAGCGCGTCGCGATCCTCGCTCGGGTCGGACGGGAGCAGCGCGTATTGGAGTTCGGTTCCCATGCGCTCGATCTCGCTCTCCAAGCCGGGGATTTCCTCGGCAGCCATGGCGGAGAAATCCGGATCGTCGGATTTCGCGAGTTCCTGATTCTCGGCGAGATGGCGTTTCGCGGCCTCCAGATTGTCCCAGAGAGCCAGGGTTTGCTTGAGTTTGCCGTGTTCACGGAGAATTTCAGTCGCCCGTTTCGGGTCGGAAAAAAGCTCGGGATCGCCGACGGCTTCCTCCAGCTCGGAGAAGCGGTCACGGCGTTTTGAAATGAGAGATGAGTAGTCCATGGGAAAAAAGGGATGAGAGTCTGGCTGGGTGAAGGCCTGCGGGAAATATCCGCGAGTTTGCCTGGGCGAGCTTGGGGAAACCCCGCTAACGGAATGCGGGGAAGTGCCCGCAATCTCCCGCGATCAACGCCAGCCCGGAACTCCGCGCGTTGCGGATGTCCGGGGTCTTGAAGCGTCCGAGCGGGAACATGCCCGCAAAATACGACTTGCCGATCATTCGGCAAGGATGATCGCCGAATGAAACGAAGCCGGATTCTCTATCAGTCGCTTCCGCCTCAGGCCCGGGCGAGTTTCGTGATGTCCCAAAGCGGTTCACCAAGCTCGGTGTTGATCTCGTTGAACTCGGCGACCTCCGCTTCCGTGAAGAGGATGCCACCCGCGGCGTCGGAACGCTTGCGGAAGCCCGCTTCGATCTGGCCGGGAAGCATTGCGCCATCATTGCCGTGGCCGAGGACGTCGGCGATGACGGCCTTGAGATTCTCCTTCTGGCTGCGGCCGTGGGCGAAATTTCCTCCCGACAAGGCATCGGGATGGACGATCTGGAAATAGAAAACGGCGGTATTCTTCTCGCCAGGAGTTTCAAGTTTGCGACCGCGCAGGGTGGGGATGGAACCACCGATGAGTCCACCGAAAATCTCGTTGAGCAGGCACATGCCGTAGCCCTTGTGACCACCGAAGGGGAGAAGCGCGGAGACCTCGTTAGGGTCGGTGGTCGGATTGCCGTCCTTGTCCACGGCGGCACCGGGTGGTAAGGATTTGCCCTCGCGCTTCAGTGCCTGGACGCGGCCCATGGCGACGGTGGCGGTGGCCCAGTCCATGACGATGGGCACGCCGCCTTCTTCGCATGCGGGGATGCCCCACGAATGAGGATTGGTGCCGAGGGTGGGATATTTTCCGCCGAAAGGAACCACTTCGGCGAGGGTGGAGGTGCAGTTGGTGTAGGCGTAGTAGCCGCGCTCGGCAGCTTCCATCACGTAACCGCCGCCCCACAGGTAGTGGAAGGCATTGTCCACGGCGATCTGGGCGATGCCGTATTGGTCGGCAAGCTCGATGGCCCGGTCGATGGCGCGGTAGGCCACGGATTGGCCGAGCTTTTTGTTCGCGTTCCAACGTTCCGAGGCTGGGAAACGCGAGGGCAGCACCTCGATTTCCGCACCGGGAACACAGCCACCGGCTTTGGAACCGAACAGGTGGTCGAGATGGAGGGCCTTGAGCGCGTGATGGGTCCGGATTCCGTGGCGGGCGGCTTCGGCGGCGAGCTTGGCGCCCTCCGCGGCTTCATCGGCGGTGTAGCCGTGGGATTGATAGGCCTTGGAAACAAGCGAGTCGTGGTCTTGGCGCGGGATGACGAGAAATTCGGACATGGAATTGGTTTGATGAACGGGCGCGAATGATGGCGGGATCGCGATTCTTGTCCAGCGGAGATGGCATCGCGAGAATCGCGGATGCTGCTGTGGAAAAATGAAACCGGCCGGGTGACCGGGAGAACGCCAGGGGGAGTAGCGTTCTCCGATCACGCCGACCGGTCATTGTCTCGGGGGAATCTACTCGGTAATTTTACCGACGGGAAATGTCAGCGAGGTCGTGTCCGACATGGACGGCGGTGGGGCCATTCTTGAGGACTGCAATCACGATCTTGGCGTGGTTCGCGAGTGATGCGGCTTCTTTGACAGGCAGTGGAAGATTTCCCGCCGCTTGATCGAACGTCACTTCGCTCGTGGTGATCCAGGACTTGTTCTTGGCAAGGAAATCACTCCAAGGAAGAAGCTTGCCGACAGGCCTCGCGTTCAATTTCTCCTTCAAGGCTTCGGGGAGGTGAATGACCGCGCCGGCGGGTATCATCGTCCAGTTGGTGCCGTCATGAAGGATCACGGACTGTTTGACGATGGAGGATTCCGCAGGCCGGTTGACCGGGGTTTGAGCCGGATCGGTTGTTCCGGCAAACAGGCCCGAGGCAAAGGCGAGGTAGATCAGTGTGGTTTTCATGGGGGGATGAATCGGGGTGGGCTGCTAGTTATAAGAGGTATTCACGGCAAAAGTGTTCAACCGCGAAACGTCGGAGCTCGGTTCGGCCATGTTGGTCACGCTGACCGGATCGTGAGATACAAACGATTTTCATTTCGCTTGTTGGCAAATCAGCAGCAGTGGACGCGATGTCCAGGCACGGGAAGGCCTGCAAATTGGACATCGGCATTCCACCACGGGGGGAGTGGTGTAGTTTCATGGGGGGGAGATAAACAGCGTCGCCTCCTGCGAGACAACGTCGTGATTGAAAGCCCGAATCGGTCGAAAATCAAGTTGTCCGGCAGAATCTACGCGATCACGGGGGACATTTCGCCGCAAGATTCACGGAGGATTGTTCTTTGTATGGATCTCATGGTGAATGGTTTATGGGTCCAAAAAGAAATCCCCACAGCCCCGTGTTAGAGGGTTGTGGGGATTTTGAAAATATCCGGTTGGGTTAACCAACTTGCTTCGACCAGGCCGATCAGCGGTCGAGAATGGAGTTCCAATGCTCGACGTTGTCCTTCTGGGATTCGAACAAGGCGGTGGTGTCGTCGTGGATCGTGATGGAGGTGATCTTGTCGCCCACGCCATTGAACTTGCAGCCACGCTCACCGGTGTTGTTCTTGCCAGTCACCTTTTCCACGACGTCCATTCCGTTGGTCACCTGGCCAAAGACCGAGTGGCGGTTGTCGAGGAAGGGGGTGGCGGTGGTGGTGATGAAGAATTGCGAACCGTTGGTTCCCGGGCCGGCATTGGCCATGGAGAAAACACCGGGTGAACGGTGGCGAAGCTCGGGGTGGAACTCATCGGCGAACTTGTAGCCTGGACCTCCGCGGCCGGATTCCGTCGGGTCTCCTCCCTGAAGCATGAAGCCCTCGATCACGCGGTGGAAGGCGATGTTGTCGTAGTAGCCACGACGTGCGAGGTTGAGGAAATTCGCGCATGTGAGCGGCGCCTTGGAGGCATACATGGTGGCGTCGATATCGCCAGCGGTGGTGTGGAGTGTGATCTTGATGTCAGACATGGGGCGCAGATAACACCGGAATTCCGCCGCTGGCAACTCCTACCGGCGCGTCGTGGACCGCCCTCTCGCACTATGGAACCTCGTTCAACCGCACATGATCCAGCACGAGGTCCACAGAGTCGGTGAGCTGTGAAACGTCGGCAAATCCGATCACCACGGAATCGCTTTGGGGGATGAATTCATAGGACGCCGCCACCCAGGCGGTGGCACCGCCACCCGGCCCCGCAATATCGATGATGTCCTGCACCGGAATATAGGTGACCGGTCCGACATGCTCGGACACCTCGACCCACATCCGTTGGTGAAAGGAGTTGTAGGAAAGGTTTCCGACATCGAATTCGAGCCTGTATCTCTTTCCGGGGACGACCTTCACCGTTTGCGAGACGATATTGCCAACCGGCGGTTTGTTCCTCGTGTTGAATGCTAGCAGGCGGGCTCCCTCCGTCGGGAGATAGGGGGGCGACGATTCGATCGTATCGCCAGCACCGCCGGAATCACCCCAACCGGCCAGACCCGCCTCAAATCCGCCATTGACGATCAGGCTTTCCGAGGGGATTTCACTGACTCTAACATGATCCAGCACGAGATCCAGCGAGTTGGTGGCCTGGGAAAGATCGCTGAAGATCAGATTTGCGGAGGTGTTGATCGCGACGAATTCGAAGCTGGCGGCGATCCACGAGGTGGATCCCCCGCCTGCACCCGGGATCTCGATGGTTTGCCCGACCAGGGGGATCTTGTACCCGCTGACCAGCAGCACGCCCAGCCGTTGGTTCAGGAGGTTGTAGGAGAGGTTTCCCACATCGAACTCCAGGCGATACTTGCGGCCGGGAACCGTCGTCACCATGCGGGAGATCGATCCGTTAGGTGTCGAGTTTCCCGAGTTGAAGACAGCAAGCCTGGTGCCTTCGGTCGGCCCGTATGGAGAAGCCGACCGGATGGCGACATTGCCGTATGGATTCCATCCGTCCAGACCGGATTCGAATCCTCCGTTGCCGACCACCGGGTCGGCCGGGAGTTCGGTGAGCCTTATGTGGTCAAGCACGAGGTCCAGTGAGTTGGTTGCCTGGGAGACATCGCGGAACTCGAATCTGACATTATAATATTCTGCGGCGAACTCGTAGCTCACGGCCACCCAGGCGGTTGCTCCGCCACCCGGTCCGGCGATGTCGATGGTGTCGCTGACGTAAGGAGGCCGCGCACCGGGTGGGGGCGGGACGCTCACGTTGTCCTGCACGATCACCTTCATCCTCTGGTGCTGCGCGTTGTAGGAGAGGTTTCCCACATCGAATTCAAGACGATAACGGCGACCTGGCAGGACATCATTGGCGGTGATCAGGTATCCATTTGGCGTCGAGTTAACGGAATTGAAAACGGCGAGGTTGTTGCCTTCCGTTGCCTGATAGGGAGCGGTGGACCTGATGCCGACATTTCCCCCGGCCTCCCAACCTGAGAATCCTTGCTCGAATCCGCCATTGGTGGCCAGGTCTGCCGCCAGACGCGTGGCCATGAGGATCCCGATGACCGAAAGGGCGATTGTTGAACGGAGACATGCATTCATGGTGATTATTGTTAATTTTTTTCAAGCTGTCGTGGTCGATGGAAACACCTGATTTCTGCCTTATCGGAATTTCTTCCCCACCTTTGGGAACCGGCATCCGGAACTCGCTACGGCGGAGAGGGGGAGAGGGGGGGCGAGTTCCTGATGCCGGGAGCTGTGAGGCTATCATCTGACGCCTCGCGGTTGCGAATGAACATTCTCTATTCAGAATAGAAAATTCATTCGTCGGGATTACGACAACATGGGTTGATTTCTGCTTTCGAACTTTCCCCGTTCTGAAATGGGCAATTGTCCATGTGAGGGCAGAACAGCAATTGCAGGGGAAGTTTGGTGAAGGTGGAAATATCGAGGAGCATCTCACCAGTTGGGAACGTGTGCCCGGTCTCCCAATGTCCCCATGTGGAGGTGGAAACACCTAGCTCGCGGGCCGCGGTTTCGATCTTCAGCCCGTGCGTTGCGCGCCACCATTTCAGCCGGGATCCGAGAACGGTCCGGTCGGCAAAAAAATGCGGTTCGTCAGGGTGCGTCATGAAAGACTCTTCTCCAACGAAGGATGGAATCACATCATGACGCCATTCATCAAGGCGGAAAATGGCAAGGATTCCGATCCTGTCAGGAGAGCCGCACCATTCGCAAATCACTCGGGATCCGGCAAGCGGGCGATCCGATAGAACCGTCGAACGGGGATCTTGCCCGTGTCGGAGTCAGCCGGAGTCTTGTCGTGGAATTCCACCAGAGCGGGTCCTTCAGCGAGGAATTCGTCCTTGGTCTCCCATTGGACAAGATCCTCGGAGACTTGCAGGAGGTAAGTGCCGCCATTGGGGGAGTTGAGGCTCAACTTGAGATTCCCGGGAACGCCGCTCATCGAAACCGCATCCGGATTCGTGATCTCTGGAGTGATCTCAAGCGCACTCGAAACCACGGCGGCTGGTGAAGGCGAGTCACTCAGGCGCACATTGTCGAGCAGGAGGTCGATGGCATTTGTGGTGCTGGAGGTATCCCGGAAGGTCAGGACCGTGGAGCTGCTGTTGGCGGTGAACGTGAAACTCTGCGGCGTCCATCGGGTCGTGCCATTGCCCGGTCCAATGACGGTGACGCTTCGGTTCAGCACGTTGGATGTGCCGTTGCAGGTCACTTGAAACTGCTGCGATTGCGTGTTGTAAGCCAGCACCCCGACATCGAAGGCGAGGGTGTAGGTCGCTCCCGGCGAGGTGGTGAACGCCTGGGACAAGGTTCCGTTAGGTGTGGAGTTGGAGGTGTTGAATGCGGCGAATTTTGTGCCGTTGGTCGCCGAGTAGGGTGCAACGTTGGTCCTGGATTGCACATTGCCCGTTACGGTCCATCCGTCGAGGGCGGACTCGAAGCTGCCGTTCACCAGCGTGGCGACCGACAAAACCGACAGCGCGGCAGGAATGCTTGTGACAGGACCTGCGGCGTTTGAAACAACCACGTCGTAGTTTCCCGCGTTCGCGGGTTGGACGTTGTTGAGGACGAGCGTGTCGGTGTTGGCACCGCTGATCGGGGTCCCCTTGAATCTCCATTGATAAGTGAATGGTGTCGTGCCGGCGGCGACGACCTTGAAAGTCGCGTTTCCTCCCACGGCCGTCTCGATCGCGTTCGGTTGGCCGGTGATGACGGGAGGGCCGTTCGGGTCGATTGGAGGGTAGGATGCCAGGATCGCGTCACGCCACTGTCGGGCCATCCAGTTGAATCCGATATCGTTGGGGTGTAACCATCGGAGCTGTAGCCGTTCGACGGGAATCCGGTGTTGAGATCCACCAGATAGATGTTCTTTCCAGCCGCCTTGAAATCCGCGACCACGTTGGTGACGATGATGTTGTAGGAATCTATCGTGGCGTTCAATGACGTGCCCGGAGTGATCTTCGCGACCAATAGCTTGGAGGATGGCCTGAGCGTGGTGAGTTTGGTGACGAGATTCCTCAGGCGGCTCTCCACTCCGGTCTGGAAGCCTAGATCATTGGTTCCGATCATCATGGTGATGACGTCGGGATAAAGTGGTGTTCTTCCAGTTCCGTTGCCGCCCGTGAGCCAGTAACCGCCGTCAGGATTCAGGTCGGAACCTCCGATGGCCAGATAGCGGGTGCTGTCAAGTCCATCGAGATTGTTGGCAATGTCCTGGATTCGATAGCCGCCGAGCCCTTGATGCTTTCTCTGGTCCAAGGGAGACGATGGTAGGGAACCTGGATTTCCGGATTTGGTGCCGATGAACTGGAACCCTGGCGCATCGGCGGAAAGGAGGTCATACAAGTAGGCACGGTAACCTGCGTTGGTGCCGTTGTAGCCATAAGTGATGGAATCTCCCAACGGCATGACTTTCAAACCCGACGGGAGAGCCGGAGTGAATTCGACATAAACGGCAGTGAGCGTGTGGTCGGCATCCATGACGACGCTGGTGCTGGCGCTGGTGGTGAGATCCACGCCATTTTTCTGCCATTTCGAGAATCGGTAGCCGCTGACAAGGATGGGAGCGCTAAGGCTGACCGTGGTGACATTCGGATAGAGCCGGGTGAAATCGGTCGAACCGTTGGATTGTCCGCTGTTGCCGGCCGGACTCACACCGATGGCTGTTCCCGCAAGCGGTGTGGACCGGACCGTCAGCGTCCGGGAGACCTGTGCGACGAGCCGGACCTTGTCGAGCGTGAGATCGAGCGAGTCGGTGACGGTGGACAAGTCGCGGAATGTGAGTGTGGTGGTGGAGCTGTTGGCGGTGAAATTGATGGTTTTGGTTTCCCAACGGTTGGCAGCTCCGTTGAGCCGGTTGGTCACATGGGTCTGGGAGATGAGGAGGCTGCTTCCGGATAGATCAACCTGGAGACGCTGTTGCGAGTCATTGTAGGCGATTACCCCCATGTCGAAGGTGAGCTGATAGAGCTGGCCCGGGGTTGTGCCGAAGGTTTGCGACAGGACACCATTTGGAGCGAGTTGCCCGCTGTTGAACGCCACCTGTCGGACTCCATCGGTCGCGGCGTAGGGTGAGCCTGACTGGATGGTCATGTTTCCGGTCTTGGTCCAGCCATCGAAACCGTCCTCGAAACTTCCGTTGACCAGCGACGCGATGCTCGGGATCGTCAGGGTCGCTGGATTGCTCGTTACCGCGCCAACGGCGTTCGAGACGATGACATCGTAGTTCCCCGCCTTTGCCGACTGGACATCGGAGATAACGAGGGTGGGGGAGTTGGAATTGCTTATGGCGGTGCTGTTGAAGCGCCATTGATAGGTGAGCGTTCCTGAACCCGTTGCTGTCACTTGGAAAGTCGCGCTGCCACCCGCGGCCACCACCACGTTTTCAGGTTGGCTGATGATGGCAGGAGGGCTCTCGACATAGACCGCTGTCAATGTCTGATCGACACTCATGAGGAGAGTGATGGCCGGAGTGGAGGCGAGATCGATGTCGTTCTTCCGCCATTTTGAAAATGTCAGTCCGTTGTAAGTGGCAGGTGCGGTCAGACTGACGGTCGTTGTGCTCGGATAAAGTCTGGTGAAATCGGTGGTTCCATTGCCCAGGTTGTTGCTATCGACCAGGCTAACGGTGATGGTGGCTCCCGCCGCAGGTAAGGATTGCACGGTTAGAGTCCGTGTGATCACCGGCGGAGGTTCGATGTAAATGGCGGACACCGTCTGGTCGGCGTCCATGAGGAGGCTGATCGATGGGGTCGTCGCGAGGTCATCACCATTTTTCTGCCATTTCGAGAAGATCAGGCTGTTGTAGGTGGCGGGGGCCGTGAGGCTTACCGTTGTCGAGTTTGGATAAACCCGGGTGAAGCTGGTGCTGCCGTTGGCCTGGCTGTTGCCATCGACCGGGCTAACAGTGATGGTGGCTCCCGGCGCGGGTGACGATAGGACGGTAAGGGTCCGCATGACTACCGGTGCGGGGGGCAAATAGACCGCCGTCAAGGTCAGGTCGGCGTTCATGACCACACTAACGGTTCGGGTTGTGGCGAGATCGATCCCGTTCCTCGTCCACTTGGAGAACGTATGCGTGCCATTGGTGGCTGCGGCGGTCAGGCTGACGTTCGACGAGTCCTGATAGATACGGGTGAATCCGGAAATCCCGTTGCCGAGGCCGTTCTTGTCAACCGGACTCACGCTGATGCTTGCTCCGCCCGAGGGGGATGACGCCACTGTCAGGTTTCTGGTGATCTGCGGGATGAGCCTCACGTTGTCGAGCGTGAGGTCGAGTGAGTTGCTGGTGCTCGACACGTCTCGGAAGGTCAGGGTGGTGGAGATGCTGTTGGCAGTGAAAAACAGCGATCTGTTCTCCCACCGGACGTTCGAGCCATTGATCCGGTTGGTGGTATAGGTTTGTGAAAAGAGGCTGGAATTTCCGGTGACATCCACCCTGAGACTTTGGGGGGAATCGTTGAAGGCGAGGACCCCGAAGCTGAAGGTGACCTGATAGATCCTGCCAGGCACCGTGCCGAAGGTCTGCGAAAGCACGCCGTTCGGGGTGGATTGGCCACCGTTGAACGCGACCAGTCTAACGCCATCTGTCGCCGTGTAGGGGGCAGCCGACTGGATCACCAGATTGCCGGAGGACGTCCATCCATTGAAGCCGGACTCGAAGCTGCCGTTGACGAAGACCGCGGTGATGGGAATGCCCAGCGAGACGGTGTTGCTTGTTTCTGACCCCAGCAAATTCGTGACGATGACGTCGTAGTTTCCCGCATTTCCGGATACGACGTTAGGAATGGTCAGCGTATCGGAGTTTGCGCCCGAAATGGGGATACCATTGAACCTCCATTGATACGCCAGGCTTCCGAATCCGTTGGCAGCGACATGAAAAATGGCCTCGCCATCTTCCTCCACGACGACGTCCGCCGGTTGTTCCGTGATGGTTGGCAAGCCGTCCACGTAAACCGCGGTGAAGGTGTGGTCATCGTTCATCAGGACGTTGATCGACCGCGTGCTCGCATAATCGATCCCGTTTTTCCGCCATTTGGAAAAGCCGAAGCCCTCATGTCGTTTAGGGGCCGTGAGCTGGACGGTCACCGCATTCGGATAGTTGCGGGTGAAGTCGGCGATGCCATCGGTGAGCCCGTTGTTGTCCGGAAGGCTGACGGTGACGGGTGCCCCCGGATCGGGGGATGACTCGACGACCAGCGCCCGGCTGATCTGTTGGACAATGCTCACGTTGTCCAGCGTCAGGTCGAGTGAGTCGGTGACGGCGGATTTGTCGCGAAAGGTGATGGTGGAAAGATTGCTGTCGGCGGTGAAGAGGAATGACTTGTTTTCCGAGCGGACATTGATGCCACCAATGCGCTTGATGGTGTAGGATCGGGAGACGAGTTGGGTGTTTCCCACGATGGCGACATCCAGTTGCAGGATGGAATCGCTATAAGCGAGCAAACCCATGTCGAAGCTGACAAGATAGGTCTGCCCGGGAAAGGTTGCGAACGATTGAGAAAGAGATCCGTTAGGAGCCCGTTGGTCGTTGTTGAAGGCGACGCACCGTTCCCCGTTCGTGGGGACGTAGGGCAGCGCGTTCTCAATCGCGAGATTGCCGATGACCGTCCAGCCGTCGAAATTCGCCTCAAAGCTGCCGTTCACGAACTCGGCTTCATGCACCTGAAACATCACAGGATCCGAGGACTTGAGGCCATAGGCGTCGGTCACAGTCAGCAGAACGGTGTGGTTGCCCACCGGCAGGATGACTTCGGGTGAAATGCCAGTGGCGATTTCAACGGACCCGAGGCTCCACGAGTAGTTGGAGATCGGGGCATCGCCTGCCACGCTGGCGCTGGCATCCAGTTGGACGGTTGCGAAGCCGTCGTTGTCGATGACCTCCTGATCCGGCCCGGCTTCCGCGGTGGGAGCCGTTTTGAGAACGTGGGTGAACTCAAACGAGTTGATCGCTCCGGCAAGCTCATCGGTAGGGCTTTGGTTAATCGCAAGGCGCAGGATGTGAGGCCCCTCGGGCAGGACCAGTTCGGGGATCACCACCGTTTGCCATCCGCTTTCGTCGGACGATTCGGGAACCGTTATGTTTCCACTGGCGCTGATGTCATCGACCTCAAGAGAAATTTCGGCCCCAGCCGTCGTGTTGGCGGTGCGCAGATCCAGCCGATAGACTCCGGCTTCCTCCACGAACACGCTGTATTCCAGCCATTCCCCGGCGAGGATTGCGAACACCTCAAAGGCTCCATCCGCATCGGTCGTCGTCCGTATGTCCACACCATCCGGCCCACGATGCTCTCCCCCCTCGTTCTCCGGGGTCAGGTCACCATAGGCGATATCCTGCCCGCCCATGTCGAAGTCCTCGGCCTGGATGATGCCGGGAATGTTCCTGAGCGGTTCCGCCGAAGGGAGCATTTTGCAAGGCCGAGGTCGCACTCACCTCATGACAGGCCTGCGATTCGTTTCCATTCATGTCCACTGCCGTGACGATGTAGTAAACGGCCGCGTTGAGAACCGTTGCATGGTCGACGAAATCGGTCGTCGCTCCATCCGTCTCCACCAGAAGCAGCTCGGGAATTGCCGATACGCCTGTGGCATCCGAACGATAGATCCGATAGAAGGCGATATCGGCCGCATCGGAGGGAACCCATGACAGGCGCACCGAGCCATCCGCATCCGGCGCGGCGTTGAGTCCGGATGGCCAGGGTGGGGGCGTCTCATCGCCATCGCCGGTCCTGTCGATCCGCAACGCGACGTCCGCCTGATAGGTTATCGGGGACAAGGTTCTTCCGCCTCCCTCATGATCAAACTCCTCGGTCGCGATCACCTGCATGTCCGACGGACGGGTCCACGTGGCACGCCATGATCCCTCAGGCAGGGTGACAACGGCTGTGAAAGGATGATCGGTGCCATCAATAGGATCATAGGTTGTTTGAAAATTCGTGAGCCCGGTTTTTCCATGATGGAAATATGCAACATATTGCTGCCCTGGATTCGCCATGGCTTGAAGCGTGGCCCCTTTGGGGATGCCGCCTGTCACCCATGTGAGGTCCCTCTGGAGCGCGGCCTGGTTGAGGGCTCCCACAAATTTCGCGGCATTTCCGATCGATCGGCGCATCGAGTTTCCCAGCTCATTGTCACCGGCCTCGTCGTCGGTGGTGTAGATCGTGTTCGTGAATGCCAACCCGTTGTAAATCACCCCTCCTCCTAGCAGAAACATCCATGATTCAAGCCGGGCCTGCGGTTCGGTGGTGGTGTCGGCCTCGCCAGTTGCTAGAATTCTACCGCGCGAGTATTGATCACGAAGAAGGATCTCCGTTCCCGCGACCGGCGATCCCGGAACGACGCCGGGATAGTGTTCGTTGATGATGTCAAAATCACTGGAAAGAGCCGCGGATTGTTGCGGGAAGTTCTGCGCAACCAGATGTTTGTTAGGAAGTGCTGCTTCCTCCTCACGGATGACCTCCAGCATCCGGTTGTGGAAAGCGACCTCCTCGTCATCCTTCACCCCCGGTTCATTCCAGAAGGGTTCGTTGTGGATTTCGAAGTAGATGTTGTCGAACCGGTTGACCTCCCTGACAATCTTGCGGATGTAGGCTTCCTTGGCCGCCACCAGGTTGGCATCCACGAGGCGGAGCGAGTCATATTGGGATTGCGGCCCGTATCCCTGCAGGTTGTTCGACGGATGGAATGGCGAGTTCTTCCATTCCTGAGGCGTGTAGTAGGTCGAGAAGAAGGTGAGTTCGGCGACGATCCCGCGGTCGCTGCACGCCTGGAGAAAGTCATCGAGCCGTTGAAAATAGGCGGCGTTCCACTTGGTGAAATCCCATTTGCCCAGTCCGTCTAGGGCGTTTCCCCCGGTGGTGGTGCGTTCCCATGGCTGGAGGAATGCCTTCGGCGTGGGTGCCAGCGGGTCATTCGGAGGCACTCGGTTGTCGTGTCGGAACCCGGCGAGGAACAAGCGTGTCAGGTTCATCTTGTCCCGCTTCATGACGTCCAGGTAGGGAGTGTAATTGAAGTCGGTGTTGATCACCGATCCGTAATGCTCGGCGACGGTGACGAGCACCTGGGGCTTACCGCGAAACATCAACACATGCGGATTCTCCGGATGCACCTTGAGCGGCTCAACGGCCTGAAGATTCCGATCGGTCAACAGGCTCAGCAGGAGGGAGATTGCGAGGATGAGGGACTTGTGAAGGGACGTCATGGATGGATTCTAGTGCGATTCTTGAACGCTTGACTCAGAACGAGCAACGCAGCGGGAACACCGGTATTTAAATACCGGTGGCCCGCCAATATCAGCCGGATCAGAAGCGCGTTTCCACCTGGAGCTTTCGCCTGTTCCGGAATTCCGCGAGGTTCGGGGAGTTGGGGAGGAGAAATGTGCGTTCGAGATCAGGATCGTGAGAAATGGGGGGTGAATCAGAGCTGCAATCATTCTTTTTGGCAGGGGGATGCCAAACTTATGCCGCAACGGAGCATTTTTCAAACATGCTTCGCGGTTGATCAGGGTTTCGCCGTGGTTTTACAAGTCCCAATCCCCGATGGATTCACGAAAAATGTGATCCCAAAAGGTGATCAAACGTCGTTAGATCGGGTGCGCATTCAGGCTGAGTGCGTTATCACCCAATCGTATTCCCCGGCGATCTGTTCCTCCACCGGACGCTGGAGATTTTGTGGCAGGACTCCCCAGGTGTAGGTTTCGATTTCGTAGTGTCCGCAGGCTTCGGGGTGATCCTTTTTCCATGCGAGGACTTCCTGAGTCTGGTTCCTGGTCGAGCGCAGCGGGGATGCCGGCTCCGCATCCAGCGGGATGTGGAAATGCACGCGCATTTCATCGTGATCCGCCACCTTTAACGCGCCGGAATCCAAATCTTCAAGGAACAGGGGCAAGTCAGCGAAGCGGGTGATCTCCCCGCCCGGTGACTTGAGGAGGACCTGATGGAAATACACCGGTTCGTCGAACTGGCGGATCGCGGAGATCGCTTCCGGATTGTTCGGATCCAGCGCCAGAGCACTCGAGAGATGGATCTTCGAAATGCGGATGCCGGCCTTGGTCAACTCATCCAGCGACATGCGGGCACCGTCGTATTCCAGCGCGAAATGACATGCGTCGTAATTCACACCGATCCTGCGTCGAACCACCTCCGGATAGTTTGCCGCTTCATGCAGACGTGCGAAGAATGCGAGGGTTTCCATCGTGTTCTCGAAATGGCCTAACGGTTCCGGCTCCAGTCCCAGATGGAAATCGTGACCGGTCTCGCGGGAAAGGTTTTCTAACCAATTTGCCAGATCCACCAGATTCGTGAGGATGACATTCTCGTCAGCGTGGAACGTCTTGTGGGATCCCGGCAGGGTTGACACCGATGCCCCGGTGCCCGGTCGGGCGATGGACGCTAGGATTCGGAAGAGATCCTTGGTGTAGTCCACCCTTGCCTCGGAGGTCCAGTCCGGCAGGAACACCTGCTCCTTCACCCGGGTGCCGTGAAAACTTCCGTAAGGAAACCCGTTGATGGTGAAGACATACGTGACCGTCTCTTTCAGCCAAAGCTTGAAATCCGCGAGATGCTTGCCTGCCAGCAGTTCCCTCGCCGCCACCGCCGAGAGCCGGAGACCGATCGCGAAGGCCTCATCCTTGCCGAGGATTCCACGTCGGCGCAGGAGGTCTCTAACGGTGAGGACATGGGTTTTGAGCATCACGAATGTCTCGTCCCAAGTCTCCGCAGGGTGGATGTTCGTGCAATAGGAGAGGTGGGATTCCTGGAATTTCATGGTGCCAATTGGGAACGAAGCCTGAAATCACAACCCCATGCCCGCAAGCGGGATTTGTGGCCTTGCCCGGGAATTCAGTCGTTGGTCGTTGGCGTGGGAATTTCCAGCACCTGCTTCTGGGCCAGCAATCGCTCCCGCAGGCTTGGATAGGGCAGCTCCTGCACCGCCACGTCCTGCTTCGCGCTCAGGGCGGCGGCGATGCCCGCGCTTTGGCCGAGAATCATCCATGTCGGCTCGACGCGGATCGAGGAGATGGCGACATGCGTGCAGGAGAGCGCCACCGGAACGAGCAGATTGGAGCACTCGCCGTGCTTGGGCAGGATGGACCGATAGGGGACATGGTAGGCGTAGCCTTGCTTCGGGTTGGTCTTCCTAACAGGAAAGATCGTGCCCTCGTTGATGACTCCGCCATCTTTCAGCGCGACGCGCTGGCAATCGTGCGAATCGATCGGGAAGGAGGAAATCACGATGGCGTCGTCCTTCAGCGGACTCTCCCGGATATCCTTCTGGCTGAGCACATACATACCCTTCATCCGTCGCCCCTCGCGCACATAGAGAGCGGGGGAGAAATGGCCATATTCCGCGAACTCGTCCTTGCACAGTCCCAGACGCGAGAATTTCTTGCGGACCGCGTCCGGAAGAGCGGGATCGGTGGTAAGGAATTGATAGAGTTCCAGAGTGTATTGCTTGTGGGCCTCCAGAATTCTGGCCCGTCCGGCTTCGTCGGCTTCGCACCAGCCATCGCCACCTCCGACGAGCCCGGTTGAAAACTGGCCGCCGATCGAGTTGTTGCCATCCAGTTTTCCGCCCGGAAGTGGATAGAGATCCATGCTTGGCAGACCTCCGGATTTCACAAATCGGCGCATGATCTCGAAGCGGGCGGGATCGTAGTGGGCCGGCGCAGGCATGGGGACGCGGTTCTCGGGATTGTCGGTTAGGCAGAGCCGGAAGCTGTAGGTCATCACATGGGAATCGCCGTCCTCCGCGGTGCCTGCATCGCCGGTGGTGACCAGCGGAAGCAGTTTGCCGTCCGCATCGAATCCACTGATGTTCATCTTCTTCTTGGGATATTGTTTCCCCGCGAGAGGCTCGCCGTAATCCTTCCGCCCTTCGCGACCGATCGTCCAGCCTACACCCGCGGCGGCCATCAGGTCACCCTCGTAGCTGGCATCCACGAACACCTTGGCGCTGAACTCGCCATCGCTCGTCATGATCTTGGAAATGCGTGTGCCATTCTTTATCACTTCCTTCAGGGACCGCTTGGTCAGCACCTTGACACCTGCCTCATCGAGCATCTCTTTGGTGATTTTCGCCGCCACATGGGGTTCGTAGGTCCACGGCGTCTGATCCTTCACGCTCACCTTGTAGGGCAGCGTGACTCCGCGTTTCAGATAATCCGTCTCGATCCTGCTGTGCCATTCGTCAAACAAGCCCATCACCGTGGTGCGGAGCGTTTGGTTCGAGTCACTGAAACTCAGTCCGCCGGTGTTCACACCGCCGACATGTCCGGTCGGTTCCAAGAGCACGACGGAGGCCCCCTCGCGTGCTGCGGCGATGGCGGCACAAAAGCCGCCTGGCGTGGAGCCATAGACAATGACATCCGGCTCAGAGGCAATGCAACGGATCGAAAAAAGGGCGAGGAATGCGAGGGCTTTCATGTGGATTTTGAGGTCGGAGCAAGGAGGTTCACCTGTGGCTTCGCGGATTGGAAGAGCGAAACTTGCTGGTTCATGGGTCGGGACCGGCACCGGTGAAAGGTATTTCCATGCAATGATAGGTGGATGGAGCCTAGCCCGTAAATGGCCGCGTGTCGCTGGGACTGCCATCAGTCACCGCCGGCGAAAGGAGTTTTGCAGTAATGAAGATGAGAAGAGCCCTATTGATCGCTGCGGCATGGACCGCAATTCTCTGCCCCTTCGTCGTTGGGATGGCGACGGCTTCGGACGAAAAACCGGGTCCTGCCCACGCATTCAAGATTCCGGAAGCAACCGAGGCCATTCTGGACCGATACTGCTACACGTGCCACGACGAGGAAACTCAGAAGGGCGATACCCGCCTGGACAACCTGACCGAGCTGGAGGGCTCGAAGCGTCTGGATCTCCTGAACCGGATGCAGGAGCAAATCTACTTCCAGAACATGCCGCCGAAACAGAAGCGGCAGCCAAGCGAGGAGGAGCGGAAGGCGGTCCTGGCGGTCGTCTCAAGGGAGCTGGGGATTCACCATGCCTCCACCTTGGAAGAAAAGCTTCAGAAACCCGAGTTTGGAAATTACGTCGATCACGAAAAGCTGTTCTCCGGCGAATACAAGGATGTGCCGGCCTTCACCTACGACCGCCGCTGGCTGATCAGCGAATACATCTTCAACGCGAAATTCCAACGCATGCTGGAGAACGATTCCCGGACACGGCTCAAAGGCAAGATGGTTGCCGCCCATGGTAGCAACAAGATCCAGAACCTGAGCCTGACGAACCCCTTCCTCCTGCCAAACGTTTCCGGGGTCAGGTATTACGCCAACGAGGATCTAACGGGCGGGCATTTGTCGAGCATGCTGACGAATGCCCAGAAAACAGCGGAATACATCACCGACGATCTCGTGAAGCGGAGAAACGGCAAATATCTCCCGGCCATCCGGGAGATCATGGCTCTTGAGGACAAGCAGGCTGCTACTTTGGCATCGCGTCGTCAGTTTCTGGAAACCTTCATCGCGAAGGAATGTGGTGAGATCTACGGCAACAAGAACGAGACACTGCTGCCGGCTTTCAGTCCAGTAGAGCTCAAGCCGATCGAGGCACCGCCAGCGGGTGAGACTTACAAGAAGGCGCCATTTCACGTTGCCCAGAACATGCTCAAGGACCTTGAGGGCGACAATACGGTCTATCAGTTCCTGTTGGATCCTCAGCTGGAGAAGAAGTCCGACGATGAGTTCCGCGACATGTGTGAGCGCACCTGGTTTTACTTTGGCGATCATGAGCGGACCATCCAGGGACGCATGACCATCCTTCGGGATTACATGCCCGAGCTCCGTGATATCGTGATCAAGGATCGTCGCAAGATCAAGCCGATTGTCTATCAGCCCCTCACCGCTTCTGAAATGGAAGTGGTCCGGGCATCGATCATGAAGAATCGTCAGAAGGGCGATCGCTACGGCAGGATCATCGAGAAATGCATGGCCGACTGGGAGCAGGAATTCGAGCAGGAGCGTGTCGCGGCAGGACTGCCGCCGGACAAGCTTCTGTCGGATCTAGTCAATCAGCTTTGTGTGCAGATCCTTGAACGTTCTCCCGATGCCAAGGAAGCGGCTGAGTACTTGGATCTCTCAAAATCCTACGTGACCAAGCTCGGCAAGCTGAAGGCGATCCAGAAGCTTATCCAGACCTTCATCTTGTCGAGTGAGTTCGCCTACCGTCAGGAATTCGGCAACGGAGAGGCCGACACGTATGGACGGAGGATGCTTTCTCCCCGCGATGCAAGCTATGCCATTGCCTATGCCCTGACGGACCAGAGCCCGGATCAGGAACTGGTGCGGGCAGCGGAAAGCGGCAAGCTGAACACCCGTGAGGATTACAAGCGGGAGGTCACACGCATCCTGAAAAGCAGGGACAATTCCTACCTGATCGATCCGATCCTGGCCGATAAGAATTATCAGGACAACACCACCGATACCGTCATCCGCAAGCTGCGGTTCTTCCGGGAGTTTTTCGGCTATCCCGCCGCGATCACGATCTTCAAGGATGAGAAACGCTTCGGGGGAGACCGGCTTGACGATGCGACCTGTCGGCTCATCAACGAGACGGATCGAACCGTCGATCACATCCTGAAAAAGGACAGCAACGTGTTCGAGGAGTTGCTCACCACCGATGAGTTCTATCTCTATCATGATGGAGACAACGAGCGCATGCAGGCCGCTTCGGACAGGCTCAAGGCCATCTATGCCCATTTCAAGGACCTCGACTGGAAGCACTTCAAGAATGAGGATCTCCTCAAGCACGCTGACTTCCTGCGGGAAGTGAAGATGCGGAGCGTCGATCCGGACAAGATGGAGGCACGAAACCGGCAGGGCAACACCCTTCAGCTTTTCAAGATGTCCATGGAAACGATCACCGCCCGCCTCGACAAGGGGCAAAAGGAGGCCGCCCCCTTCGATCTCTATCGGGGCTATGGGTATGATTTCATGAGCGCTTACAATGTTTCCAAGTTCTTCGGCATTGAAATGGACAACTGGGACTATCAGACCACCCAACCGGCGAAGGTCCCCAACAGAAAGGGGATTCTCACCAGTCCTGCCTGGTTGGTCGCCTTCGCGAAAAACACGGAGACGGATCCCGTGCACCGTGGCAAATGGGTGCGCGAAAAGCTGCTGGCCGGCACCATTCCCGACGTGCCTATCAGCGTCGATGCCGTCATTCCGGAAGATCACGACAAGAACCTGCGCGACCGCTTGGCAAGTGCGACTGAGAACACCTACTGCTGGAAATGCCACGAAGGTATGAATCCGCTTGGCTACGTTTTCGAATGCTATGACGATTTCGGCCGCTTCCGGACTCGAGGAATCACTGGAATATCCCGACCATCTCGTGAAGAAGAACCCGGACAAGGGCACGTTGATGAGCGACACCCGGGACATCTACAAGACGGTGTTGGTCAATTCCACGGGATACCTGAAGGGCTCTGGAAATGATTCCTTGGACGGAGAAGTGAAGGATGCTATGGATCTCGCCGACCGCTTGGCGAAATCGAGACGGGTCCGCCAGTCCATCATCCGTTACGCCTTCCGTTATTTCATGGGGCGCAACGAGTTCCTTTCCGATTCAAAGACCTTGATCGATGCCGAAAAGGCCTATGTCGATAACAGCGGCAGCTTCGACGCGGTGATCGTGTCACTCCTCACTTCAGATTCATTCATTTACCGCAAATCCATAGAGAACTAGAACCATGAACAGCAGAAGAGATTTCTTGAAAACGTCGGTGCTTGGCGCGGGTGCGATGGCACTGGCGCCATCCTTCAACCAGTTGTTCGCGGCTTCGGTTAGCTCGGGGACTCCCAAGCGCTTCATCTTCATCCGCAAATCCAGCGGCATCCGTCCGCTCGAGATCGCCCTCCGTAATTTTTCGGACAAGGACAAGGCGCTGGACGATGCCAAGCAGCCTTTCGAGACGGATCTCGACAAACACGAGCTTCCCAAGTGGCTGCGGGGGCTTGACGCGCACAAGGAGCACATGACCATCCTCCAGGGGCTCTCGGCCAAGATGAGTGAGAATGTTCACTACTCGTTTTCCTCCGTCATGGGTTGCTTCAAATCCAACCGGAACACCCTCAGCGCCATCAAGCGCACGACGATCGATTTCGAATTGGCCAAACTGTTTCCTTCTCCGTTCGGACACGTCGAGCTGTCGTTCGCCGGCGGTCGCACGGGCATTGTATCCGGATTTTCAGCGCCGGCACCGCAAACGCGGAATTATTGCTACGCGGATCCCGACACCGCCCGAAGCGAGCTTTTCAAATCCGTCCTGAATCCGGAAGCCGTGAATTCCGACAACGACATGTTGTCGTTCTTGCAGAGCAAGGAAGGCATGAAGGCCAGCGGCATCAAGGGGCATGAAATGAAGCGCCAGGAAGAGCAGATCGAGTCGATCGATGCCATCCGCGAGCGCAACAAGAAGTTAATCACGCTTTCCGGATCGCTTGCCAAGTTCGTTCCCGAAATCTCTCCGGTGCATTCCAATGGTGGTGAGAACGCGAGCACGCCCGAGAAACAGGCAGCCATGACAGACGTGCTGATCGCCGCCCTGAAAGCCGGTCTAACCAATGTCGTCACCTACACGATCGATGATCTCGGCACGCCCATCACCGGTCTGCCTGGCAATGAGACGGACCGCGTCGGCATTCACCCGTTAGGCCACGACGAGGCGTTCGGCGGCGTGCCAGCGTGGATGACCCGCGAGCAAATCCGCATCAGCCACATGAACCAGGTCAACACAATCGTTGAGAAGCTCAAGCTGGTTCCCGAAGGAAATGGCACGATGTTCGACAACACGATGATCATGTATTTCCCTGAAAACGGGGAGACCCACCATGGCATCGGCACGGAGTCCCCGTTCCTCATCATGTCCGGAAAGAATTGCAACCTCGACATCGCGGGACGCTATATCCGTTTGCCGTTCCTTGGCACGGAGGGGCACAAGACCTTGGGCAACTGGTACACCACGCTGCTCAACGCCCACGGAAATCCGATGGAGCACTACGGCGATCTCGATTTGGAAATGGCGCGTAAGAAGCTCCCCCAGACTGGAGCGATCAAGCAGTTCATGTCCTGAAGGCGCCCACGCGCTTCGCTCCGATTCCCTGCGAGCTCGACTTGGGAGGCCATTGGGCGGCTTTGTTCATGATCACTGCGGCGAGTATCGTGATTTCTCTTCTGATCTGGCGAGCTGTCGATGGCGGGGATAGAACTGCCCCGAGGCAATTGATCGTGGAGAAGCTGAAGATCCACAAGATCGACACGTTCTATCAGGCACAAACTGTTTTGTCAGCCGGCTCCCGATGTTTTGGATATCACTGTGTTCAGTGAGCCGGAACGGAAACGTGATCGATCAACCTGACATCGCCGTAGAAAACGGCGGTGGCCAAAACGCTGGGACGGTTGAGGTCCATCGCGGGTTGCAGGGTTTCCGCATCAACGAGCGAGAGATAGTCGATCTTGGCCAGTGGGGATGCCTCGATCATGGCCTTGGCATTGGCGAGAATCTTCCCCGGCGATCCTTGGGAAATGGAATCTAACAATGATCTGCGGATTCTCGGGGCATCCGCCCGTTGTTCGGGACTGAGCCTTATGTTTCTGGAGGACATGGCCAGTCCATCCGTCTCGCGAACAGTGGATCCGGAATGGATTTTCACCGGGACGTCCAGATCGCGGACCATTCTGCGGATGATCGCGAGTTGCTGGAAGTCCTTTTCACCGAAAACCGCCGCATCACAACCTGATAGAAGGAACAATTTCAACACCACCGTGCAAACCCCGTCGAAGTGACCAGGACGGGTGGCTCCGCAAAGTCCGCTCGACAACAAGGTTTCGGTCACCGTGATCGAGCGGTCCGGGAAATACATCGAGCCGGCATCGGGAGCAAAAACCACATCCACTCCCGCCGCATCACAGGCAGCCAGATCACTTTCCATCGGCCGCGGATAGGCCTCCAGATCCGATGCCCGGTCGAACTGGATCGGGTTGACGAAAATGGAAACGATCACGGTGCCCGAAGGACCGGCGATTTGCCTGGCCTGATGCATCAGCGACAGGTGGCCGTCGTGAAAAGCGCCCATCGTCGGGACGAGCACACACGGGCGAGGGGAGGCTCCCAGTATTTCGCGCAGCAGCTTCCCCGTGTCGGCAACTTTCATGAAGCGACTTACTCCGGGGGGAACGGGGTCGGCAAGGGCGATTCAATCAACCCGCCAACCGCAAGGTTTCATCGATGGGGGCAATTCCAGACTCTTGGAAGCGGTTCGGGCTCGTCATGGTTGATGCCGGGTTTGTTTTTTCGGATCGATTGCTGCTCGACGAATGCTTCCCATTCCTCGTCGTAGCTATCGAACCAACTGAGATGCCGTTCGGGGGGATCAACGGTTGGAGTCCTGTGGATTCCGTAATTGGGCTGTTGGTCGGTGGGCCTCCTTCCAGCGTGTTGATCAAGGTTGGTTTTCATGGTTCTAATATCCTTTCATGGCCAATTCGCACCTAGATTCATACGCAGGTTAATTTTTCAGATCAAGGGATTTTCAAGCGCCATTTCCCACGCGTGGGATGAGGTTCTGAATCAGGCACTTGCGTGAAGGAATTCTCACCGTCCGACAGCCGGAAACCCTAATAATCTACACCTTGAACAATCCGCCGCGCTTTCCACCGAGCACGGCCGCTCCCATGATGGCGACGGAAAGGAACACCATTGCCCACACGCCGAGCGCCGCGGCGAGTTCGGTGCCATTTCCAAGGGTGCTGAGGAGGGTGTAAATCGCCTTCGTGATCGGATAATGCTGCGCCTGCTGGGCGAGGATGAGGCTGTCGCTGACCTCCAGCATGGCGAACGCGAATGCGAGGATGGATCCGGCAGCCAGATTCGCGCCGATGAGTGGAATCGCCACGCGCCGCATGGTGCGGAGCGGTGTGGCCCCCAACGATTTCGCCGCCTCTTCCAAGGTGGGATTGCTTTGCTGAAGTCCCGCGACGGCCGATCGGACGATGTAGGGCATACGTCGGAACGCGTAAGCCACGACGATCAGGAGAAACGGACTGCCACCGGCTCCGACGAGGAAATGGAACGGCTTTACCTTCCTGCGAGAGAGCGAGGTAGCCGAACGCCATCACCAGTCCAGGCACCGCGAGCGGAAGCATCACCACGGCATCGAGCAGGTTGCGGGACTTCAGATTGGAACGAACCACCACCCACGCCACCGACAGGCCGATCACAAGGGCCAGCAAGGTGGCGCAACCTGCGTAAAGCAGGCTGTTCTGGATGGAGGGGACGACCAACTCGTTGCCAAGAGCCTCGACGTAGTGGCGCATCGTCAGTTCATCGGGAATCACGGTGCCATACCATCGACCGGAGATCGAGAGGAGCAGAACCCCGAGATGGGGAATGGCGGCGATCAGGAAAACGGCCAGAAAGAACAGGCTGCATGCCGCCGACTTGAGTCCCGTCGCACGCGTCGGGTTGGAGCGCCCTTTCGGACGTGGCGCGGTGCCGAGCGGGGAGCGGCCCATCACCAATTTGGAAATGGCGAAAACGACGGCGGCGACGATCAGCAGGATCGCTGTTAGCGCGTAGGGAATCGGGATTCTTGTCGAGGCCCTTCAAGCCGTCGAAAATCTGCACCGGAGCCACCCGCGCGAAGTCGAACACGAGTGGCACGCCAAGCTCGGTGAACGCCCAGATGAAGACGATCGAGGCTCCGGCAAACACACCGGGCATCGCAAGCGGCAGCGTGATGCGGAAGAACCGTTTCCATGGCGGGCAACCGAGGTTTTCCGCCGCCTGTTCCATCGCCGGATCGAGGTTCGCCAACGCCGCCGCGATGTTCATGTAAAGGATCGGATAGAGATGGAGCGCGTTCATCACCACGATCCCGGCAAAGCGCCCGTGGGCGAGCCAGTCATAGGGGAGATCCGCATCCATGAATCCGGACTTGATGAGCAAGGCGTTGAACGCCCCGTTCACTCCTAACATCTGCTTGATTCCCACGGCCCCGACGAAGGGCGGGCAGGATCATCGGCGCGAGCACGAGGACGCCGAGCGCCGGTTTGCCGAAGAAATCATAGCGATGCCCGACAAGCGCCAGCGGAAAGGCGATGGCGAGTGTCGCCAGGGTGCTGGCGATCCCGAGGGTAAATGCATTCCAAAGCCCTTCCCGATAGATCGGGTTCCGGAACACCGAGGCGAAGAAATCCAGCGTGAAGAAATGGGTGCCGTCGGGGCGGGTTCCCTCGAAGGCCTGTTTCACCACCATCCCGGCCGGATAGATGAAGAAGACGGCGAACAGGATGCTGACGACCAGCGAAATGGTGATGGCGGTTCCGCGTTTCATCGGGTGGTGTTGGCGGTGGAGGATTTCGCCCTGGCCATGGCCTCGGCCTTGCGGTAGTTGGAGCGGAACCACTCGCCGAGTTCGGACGCGTGGTCGGCGGCCTTGAGTGCGTCGGGACCGTCGAGAATCGGATCCCCATGGCCTGTCTTGGCGTAGCTCACACGTGAGACATCGGTGAAGACCGCCATCGCGTCCGCAGGCATTCCCGCCTCGCGCATGGCCGACCATGCCGATTTCATTTCCTCGTGGGAATCGATGCACATGATCTTCACGAGCTGGCGCAGGGTGTTGAAGGACGCGCCGGTTAGCTCTCGCTGATAGACGAAGTTCCCAGGATCGTCATAAGGGTGCGCGCCTGGCATGGTCGAGTTCGCCAGATTTTCCGCAGTGTAAACATCGCGACGAATGGGGGTGCGATGCAACGCGCGATCCTTCGGTCCTCCGGGTGTTCCCGGTTTTCCGAACCACAAGGTCTGGCCTTCGGGACTCATGCAGAATTCAACAAAGGCCTGGGCGACCTCCATGTGCTCCGCTCCCTTGAGCACGGCGACGGGATCCGCCGCTCAGCGTGGTGCCGCCGACCGGAGCGATCCACACAAGGCGCGGATCGCCATTTCCCGATGTGAGCTCGCTGGCGTAGGAGCGCCCGTAGAAATCGATGCACATTCCGGCGGAGGCGTTTCCCTGTCCGACATCCTGCGGAACCTTGGAGGCGCTGTCGGTGAAATAACGGGCGTTTGCCGACATCTTCTGGATCAATTGAAGGCCCTTGGACCAACCCGTTTCCATCGCAGCCTGGCGATCCGCTCCTTCGATCTTCATCTCGCGCTGCATCTCCCCCTGGACTAACAACTCGAAGGTCCGTGCCACCGATCCACTCTTGGTGGGGTCCGCCAGGGCGAGGGTTCCGTCGTAATCGGGATTTCCCAGATCTTCCCAGCGAGTGGGTGGTGCAATCTTGAGTCGCTTGAGAACATCGGGATTGTAGGCGATTCCGAATTGCGACATGCAGGTGCCGACCCAGACATGATCGGCGGCATAGTAGCGCTCCCCGGTGAAGGTTTCGGGGACTGCTCCGTTTTCACCAAACCAATCGGGATGGGATTCGAAAACCCGCAAAGGAACGAGACGACCTTTTTGCGCCTGGCTTGCAAAGTCCGGTTCGCCGCCGCCGAAGAAGACATCCACGCCGATGCCTTTCCTTTGTGTATCTTCCGCAGCCTTGAATCCCGCATCGAGCACCATGCGGATTTCCGATGTCCCGCCGGGAGTCCGCCAATCCATGTAAAGCGAGCGGCCCGTCGTCTTCTTCCAATGCGCGGCGAAGGCCTCGCCGAATTCCTGACGGATCGATTCGTTGTGCGGACTCAGTAAAACCAACTTGTCATCCGCCGTGTAAGGGCTGGTGGTCGCGGTTTGCCGGCGCAGGGCCATCGGCAACGCCACGATAAGCGCAAGCAGGCCAAAGATGATCGATGCTCTCGTTCTCACTGCAGGAAGGACGATCAGGGTTTGAGAATCACCACATCGTCATGACGTGAATGAAGCCGAACGGACTTTTCGCCTGGCTCCTGGATGAAATGCGGATTCATCTCGACCGCTTGCTGTCGTCCCACCGCCGTTTCGACCCAGTACTGAATGCGCTGGCCGAGGTAGCTGCGTTCGCTGATCTTGCCGTCGATCACATTGTCGTTGCTCTCCCCCTGCAGCCTCCATGCCTCGGGCCGGACCGACAGGCGCAACGCGTCGCCCGGGGAAGGGGACCAGTTGGGATCGGACACTCGACCCACCACGGGACCCGCCGCAGTTTTCGCAAGCGTGTAACCATCGCGGGTCTCGATCGCCTCGCCCTGGATCAGGTTGGTTTCGCCGATGAAATTCGCGACATAGGCACTCATCGGTGTGCGGTAAATTTGTTCGGGCGTTCCGATCTGGCCGATCTTCCCGTGAGACAAGACCGCCATCCGGTCCGCCATCGCGAGCGCCTCCTCCTGATCGTGCGTGACGTAAATCCCGGTCAGTCCGTTCTCCTTCACGATGCGGCGGATTTCCCGACGCATCTCGACGCGCAACTGGGCATCGAGATTGGACAGCGGTTCGTCGAGAAGCAGGCATTTCGGCTTCACCACCAAGGCCCGCGCCAGAGATACCCGTTGTTGCTGTCCTCCTGACATTTGATCGATCGACCGATCACCGAAGCCGGGCAATTTCACCATTTCCAAGGCCTCCTCGACCCGCTTCTTGATTTCCGGCTTCGGAACCTTCCGCTCCTCCAGCCCGAAGGAAATATTCTGTCCCACCGACAAATGGGGCCAAAGCGCGTAGCTCTGGAAAACCATCGCCGCCTCGCGCTTGTGCGGCGGCATCGTCGTCACGTCCCGCTCGCCAAAGAAAATCGCGCCACTGGTCGGAGTCTCGAGTCCCGCAATGCAGCGCAGCAAGGTGGTCTTGCCGCAGCCCGACGCCCCGAGTAGGAAGAAAAGCTCTCCCGGCTCGATGTTGAGCGAGATCCCGTCAAGGGCGCGGGTGGCTCCGAAGGATTTGACGACTGACTCTGCGCGAATGGATTCCATGAGAATGATCAGGCGCATGCTTCCGATTGCACACGCGTTATCAAGCCGTAAGCAGTTTAAATGCGTGGTGCTGAAATTTCTCGAAGATTCTCTTGCAAACCCCCGAACCGGACCTTAACAAGTGCGCCCACCCAACCGGATGCTCGGATGGCGGAATTGGTAGACGCGCTAGACTAAGGATCTAGTAGGGTAACCTGTGGAGGTTCGAGTCCTCTTTCGAGCACTTTCCGTTGAAAGTCAATGAGTCCCGAAGCTGAAAAGCCTCGGGATTTTTTGTTGGGGATTGGCAGGTGTGCCCAATCCTGCCGTGGATTGGGCAATTGGGTAGCGCAAACACTGCCCTGATGACCGCTTGCCTTCCTCGAAATCACTCATCCACGTTGGCCAGAACAATCGGGGACATTTGGGCACACCGTTTAGAAATGTGCAAAGTTGTGATCAGCACCAAGTGTGCAAAGGCGCAGGATCTTCTCGATGGGGGGGGGCGATGTTAGAGGCTGTCTTAAAAATGGCAGGGACCGTTCTCCGCAACGGTCCTGCGAATGTAAGGCGAATGGATCCGCCCATGAAAAGCTCTTGAATCCATCCATGGTCGGACATTCACTTTCCATTCGCAGGACCGCCCGGAGGTCGATCCCTGCCTTCGGGTATTTTTCAGACAGCCTCTCAGATGCCGATCAATCTCCAGGGCGTGGCCGCGGAAAGGATGAAGGCTGCCGGGCATCGGAGAAGACCCGGCGACGATCGTGGGGCAGATACACATTTCGTCGCTGACAAAATGTCTGGGTTTTCGCTCCCTCCTCCTCTCTGCGCCAGTTGCTGTGATCCGCTTTACGTTTGGTTCCTACCACGAAGCGCTCGATGAAGGCATCAAGGCTTGCTCGGTCCAGGCTGCCCTCATCGAGCCGATCCTCGAAACCCTGCTGAAACTCAGCATTCCAAAATATGTTAGATTGGATCAAGCTATCATTCTCGTTGGTGCGGCATCCGGAAAATAGTCGCATTCAATGGATGCATCACAGGGGAGGGAAGAGAAGGGGCATGCCTTCTTGATTGCAATTTCCCCTAATCCTCCAGCTTCCTGATCAGGAAATTCCGATAGAAAACCTCCTGTCCCTCGCTTTGCAGGCCGATCCCGCCGGACCCGAGCGGGGCTCCCGGTTTTTTCGTCTCCGGGTCCGCGTGGCGGATGTCGTGAACGCGCAACACCACGTGGCCGTTGTGGATGATCTCCACGGATTCCGACCCGTGCACGATGGCTTCGAGGGTGTTCCATTCGCCGTCGGGATTGGCATTCACTTTCCCGTCCGGATAGTTGCAATAAAGGGTGCGGTCCTTGAAGGGATCGGCGAGGTGGGGGACTCCGCCCTCTTTCTCTGGAAGGTAATTGCTGGTTCCCTCCTTGACGAAGCTGGAACCAAAGGGACCTAGGCCGCTTCCCATCCAGACGCTGCCGGGGCTGTCGTAACGCATGTTGATCTCGATGGACCGCGGGCGGTTGTCCTTCACCACCTTCGACTCCAGGTCGATATGGGTCATCAATCCCGCATTTTTCGAGCCGCCTTGTGCCCCCCAGCGGTAGTCCACCTTCACGTGGTAGCTGCCGTAGGGGACCTTGGTCACGAGGAGTCCGTTGGTGCCGTTGATGACATGGATCTGGCCGGGTTCCGCAAGGAACACCTTCTGTTCATGGACATCGTTGATATAGCCCTGTCCCCGGAAATAGATGCGGAAATCGTCGAGGCTGTCCTTGTAGAGCGAGGTCCATTTTTCCTCAGCCTTCCCTTGCCCGGGCTCGGCGGCGAAGGTGGGTAGGACGGTGGAGATTCCCATCGCAAAGAGGAGGCATAACAGGTGTGTTTTCATGGTATCGAAAAGAAGGGGCTGCTTGACACGCAGTGCGGATCTTATCGAGAAGACCATGGGAAGCGGGGGAGGGCAACATGGAACATTCGACCTAACGGAACTTGCCGGGGGCAACCCGGAGATCGGACCTCTTTCCTGGCAACTGTGAGCTCACTCCGGCTTGTCCGGATACTCGACCGCCGCTCCCTTGTCATGGATCTCGGGCGATTTGACGAATGGGTCCCAGGTGCCGATGCCATTCGCGACGAGCCAGCCGATCTGCGGTTTCAGGCGTTCTTGAAATGACGCGTAATCCTTGCGGCTGGCGGCGGTCCAGCCGGATTCGGCAGCGGCCACGAGCCTCGGCCAAGTCATGAAATCCCGCCGCGCCTGGGTCAGGCAGGTTTCGGTCCACAGGCAGGCTTGCAGCCCGAGCACCTGCTTCTCGTCCTTTTCGGAAAGCTTCAATCCGGCCGGGAAATCATAGACGTCCTTCAGCGGATTGATCCCGCCCCAGGTCCGGCCGTTCTTGTGCGAGGGGTCCTGGAGGAAATCGAAATACATCGGCCGCCGTGGGCAAAGGATCACCGGATAACCCTTGTCGAGCGCTTGGCGGAGAACGGCTGGCTTGTCGTGCCGCCACCAGAAGACGACGGTCTTGTCCTTCGGCAGTTCACGCTCGGCGATCTCGTCCCAGCCGCCGGTTTTCATCCCGAGTCTGTTGATCGTCGCGGCCATGCGGCGGTTGAACCAAGTCTCGATCGCGGGCAGATCCTTCAGGTCTTCCTTCTTCATCAGTGCCTGGACATCAGGCAATTCCGTCCATTTTTTCCAACCGAAGTTCACCTCATCGCCGCCGAAATGGATCATGCCTGCATACGGGAACAACGCCGCAACTTCCGTTAGGATGTCATCGAGAAACGCCAGTGTTTCCGGCTTCGCGGGATTGAAGGTGAAGTGCGGCCACTTCTTTGGATTGCCTTTCTGGATCATCCCGCCGCCGTCGTGCTCGGGGTAGGCCAGCACCGCCGCATCCGCGTGGCCTGGCATGTCGATCTCCGGGATGATGGTGATGTTACGAGCCTGCGCGTAGGCGACGATGCGCTTGATTTCCTCCTGCGTGTAGAACTGAACCGGTGCGTCTTCCGAGCGGTCCGTCTCATTGCCACGCCCGCCGATGCTGGTGAGCTTTGGATATTTCTTGATCTCGATCCGCCATCCTGCGGAGTCGGTCAAGTGCCAGTGGAGACGGTTCAACTTGAATCGCGCCATCGCGTCCAGCAGCCGCTTCACCGCTGCTTCGCCGGAGAAATGCCTGCTTTCATCCAGCATGTAGCCGCGCCATGCGAAGCGCGGGCTGTCGCTGATGGTCAAGTGTCCCAGCTCAATGCCATCGGGCGTTCGTTTGGCCGCTTCCAGAAGCTGTGTCAAAGTAGTGAATCCATAGTTCAGACCCACAAAATCCCCGGCACCGATGGAAATGCGGTGCTCTTCGACACTGAGGTAATAGGCACCCCTTATCTCGTCCGGCGTGACTTTGTAGATCTGAGCGTAAATGTCAGCCCTTTCATTCCCCTTGGCTTCACGGATTTTAAGCCCGGACGCCTTTCGGAGTTCCGCGATTTGCTCCTTTCCCAGTCCGCCATCGCTGCGAATGACCAGCTCCTGCTTTAGAGTCAGGACTCCCTCCCGCTCCTCCACCTTTGTCGGACGCGGGATCACCGGCACCTCCGCCATCGCGGTAATCCCCATCACCCCTAACAATCCCATTGTTGTAATCAACCGTTTCACCCTCACAGGTTGATGAAGTGAGGCGGTCAACGCAAGTGTCCGCCGAAGAATGTTCCCGGGGGCGATTGGAAGGCCAGGCGAAGTAGAGCAGATCCCGCACGCATCAGGATTCGTTAAACCGCTTCTTGAAAGTGGCTGTGGCGTCTCGCCCGGACCTTGAAGACTGGAGGCGAGACGCCTCCGCGACGGTCTGGAGCGAGACGCTCCAGCCACGATGGTTAGCATGCGAATTCTCCGCTACTTCTGCCACACCCGCACCCAATCAAACATAGAGCTCGCGGGGAGTTTGGCGGTCTCGATGCCGCCTGCCCACTTGCTGATCTCGACACTGAGGATGATGAACTGGGGAGTTCCGGAAATGGCCTCGTTCGTCTGCCAGACGCGGCGGCCGTCGATGAAAAACGTGTAACCCGTCTCGGTCCACTCGCACCCGTAGGTGTGGAATCCTTCCCGCAGCCCGGGCACCAGCGCGTCGGACGGCGTGGAGCGATGCAACTTGCCGTAGCCATTCCAGTGGAGATTGAAGTGCGCCACCTCGCCTTGGCGGGCGATGTATTCCAGAATATCGACCTCGGTGCCGTTCTTCTGCGTGTCGTCCGGTGTGCCCTTGCCGTGATCGGGATCCGCGATGTTGTCGCTTTGCAGCCAGAATGCGGTGTTCAGGCCGGGCTCGGTGGTCACCTGAAGACGGCACTCGAAATAGCCGCGTGTCCATTTCTGCGTCTTGTAGGTGGAGACCATCCCGCCGTGGTATTCCTCGCCCTTTTTCTGCGCGGTGATGACGAACTGGCCCTTGCCATCGAGTTGCGAGCAATCGGCGCTGATGAAGGCTCCGTTGCGCGGTCCGAGCGAACGATGTTGCCATTTCGCGGGGTCGAGGTCGGCACCGTCGAACTCATCGCTCCACACCAGCTTGTAGTCCTTCGATGGCGGTCCCTCGCGCGGCGGGGCGAGTTGATCATCGAGCCAGGCACCGACCTTTTCCGCCCACAACTGGCCGTGTTTTTGCAGGCCCTTGCCGTTGAAATGAACGCCTGCCCGCAAGTCGCCGCGCAGCGCGTCGGTGTCCACGCCCTCCCATGATAGACCCTTGCTCCAGAGGCTCTTCATCGCGTTGCGAAACGCGGTGTCCTCCGCATCCTGCTCGGCATGATAGGTCGCGACCGCAGTGAACCACGGCACCGGCCATGCCGCCTTGTTGCGCGAGGTGCGGATGAGTTTTTCCATGAACTCGACATATTGCGCTCCGCTGATCTGCCGGTCGGCGTCGCGTTGCCCCGCATCGCTCTCGCCCTGATGCCAGATCACCGCACGAAATCCGCCGATCCCTAACGCCTTCATCGGCGCGCAGAGTTTGTCGAACAGCACGCCGTTAGACTCGAACTCATCGCCCTTCGCCACCACGCCTCTTCCGGTGGTCGTGTTCTGCTTGAATCGCACCCCCTTGGGCAACCACTCCCGCACGCTCGTGCCGCCCACCGCCACCGGCACGATCCCGATGGGCACTCCATAGCGGGCGGTCATCGCATCGCCAAAGGCCGGGATGAAACTGCCGCCATTCCCGCTGGCACCGTGCTGCGGATCATTCGCGATGCTCCATTTTTTCCCATCGAAAGAACTGACCATCTGCGACTTCGTTACCTGCTTTTCCGACCCATGATTCGCCGCGTTCGACTGCCCCGCGACGATGAAGACCTCGCCCACGCCGACATGTTCCACTGCGGTCTCCGCCACCATCTTGCCGTCCTTCATCGCCTGCACTTCCACCCGATACCACTCCGCGCCTGGCTTGGTCTTTACGTCCAAAGCGAAGTCGCCTACAAGAACGGGTGAATTGATACGCTCCCAAGAGGTTCCATTGGGATCGCTGCTGCTCGTCATTACGCGGCACTGCCATGAATCGGCATCCACGCTGGCCGAGCCTCGCACCTGGATGAAGCCCTCGCCAGCCGTCCGCCTTTGGAAAACCTGATAGTCCTGCGGCGATGTCAAGACCAGCCCTGGGGCTTCCTGAGCCGCGTGAAGCAAGTTCAGCGGAGCTAGCAGCAGGGCGAGGATGAGGGCGGGTTTTGTGATGCGCATGGGAAACGGGCGGTTCGTCGCGGTGAGGATTCGTAAACGGATGCGCCGCCGCTTGCCAGTGTCTTCCTCGCCATTCTCGCGCGCCCTC
This sequence comes from uncultured Verrucomicrobiae bacterium, assembly GCA_963810445.1. Lineage (GTDB taxonomy): Bacteria > Verrucomicrobiota > Verrucomicrobiia > Verrucomicrobiales > Akkermansiaceae > Luteolibacter. The sequence goes on from CAWENZ010000059.1 coordinate 318,740, forward strand.
CTTGAAACCACCAATGGAAAGGGGCGCAGTTGCCCCGCCTGATTTTTCAAGAAATCACGGCCAAGATGGTTGTTTCCCCTTCACGCCAAGCCGCCACCCGCTGCAGGAAATTTCTGCTTCCCGTCCCTTCAAAATGGCTGTTAGCTTCGGCATTGGGAAACCATCCGCCCCTCCGCCTCTTTTCTGCTCACTGATCACTGCTGACTCGGCACTTCATCACCTCATGCCCGCCCCCGATTCCCAAACCTTCCTCCGCGAGCTCGACTAAGAAGCTGTGGACCGCCGCCGACAAGCTCCGCTCCAACCTCGACGCAGCCGTTTACAAGCACGCGGTCCTCGGCCACGTCTTCCAGAAGGGGGCACAGGCGTCCCGCCTGTCTCGTCCCAAGCAAGCAGCCAAGATGGCTATTCCCCCTTCCTTCACCCGCGACCAGCACCCGGACCGGAGCTTGTCCGGGCACAGCGCAGCGACGCCGGACGCCGACTTCGTCATGGCACTGCCCAGCGCGGCAGCGCGTTCACACCCGCGAAGCCACTCCGCAGATCGTCCCAAAGGGAGGATAAACCCACCCTTCAACATCAAGGAATGGTGGGACGGCAAGCTGGAGGGCGACGCGCGGTGGAGCGCGAGAAAAGAAGACGTCCGTCGGCTACCGACCATGCAACTGAAACCAACCACTGTAAATTAGCCAATGCCTAATCAACATATTCGATTTCCCATACTTCGGCGTCTTTCTGTGACGGGACATGCTCTTTTTCCCGGAAAGGAAGGGGCAGGTCTCAATTGGCAATTTGAGCCCGGAGTCACGGTAATTGCCGGGATCAATGGAATTGGTAAAACAACTTTGCTCCAATTATCGGGCGCGTCATTGGCTTCACCGGCACGCCGATCGAGAAGGCGGATGCGAACACACAGGACACCTTCGGCGGGTACGTTTCGATTTACGACATCGAGGACGCGAAGGAGGACAAGGCGGTAGGGCCGGACCGCTGGGCCAGCCCACTTGTCCGCCCGAATGGGCGGTGTGCCTGGAGCGCGAATCAGCAGATGAAGATTAGCCTCCGGCGGGAGAGAGTGAAGTGGGCGCGCCGCGGCGGTCACGCCCTACCGGAGATCGACCGGCTGAACAAGGACGTCGAGGAGGTGATCGAGGACGAGGAGGATGTTTCCGCGAGGGAATCGACCAAGGGCAAGTGGGCGGAGCTGGCAAAGCTGGTGGGCCGTCTCCGCGATGCTACGCCGGGCCAAGGCGCGAAGGAACGCGTGGAGGAGATCGGCCGAGTATCTGGTGGAGCACTACGAGACGCGGACGAGCGTGCTGGAAGGCAAGGCGATGGTCGTGGCGATGAGCCGGGACATTTGACTCCGTCGCGGGCCCCGCTCCGTCGGGCTTCGCCCAACCCTGCGGGATTGTCCATGTCGGTCGGCCCGCTTGCCTTCCTCCATTGCCCTCGCCTCTTCGATGAGATCATCAAGCTGCTCCCGGAGTGGGCGGGCACGAAGCTGACGAAGGACGGCAAGGACATCGGCTGGAACCACGAGGACGGCGCGATCCGGATCGTGATGACGGGGACGGCGTCGGATCGGCCGGGATTGCAGGACCATGTTTACAGCAAGGGGCAGAAGAAGCGGGGAGAAGTAGCTAGTGTTCAGTTTTCAGGAAGAGAAGATAAGACCCGCTGAAGCTGGTGATCGTGCGGGAGGGTGAGGCACCCGGCCGTTTGTGGTTGACGGGATTCGACGCGCCGTGTTGCCACACGATGGATGTGGACAAGCCGATGGCGGGGCACAAGGAGCGGCGGACTCCGATCCGCCGTGCCCATGAATGGCCAATGCTGGGTGGCAAGCCGCTTTCCATTGACTTCCCATGGGCTTCGACGATTCGGAGATCGCCGCTCCTTGATCGAAAGCTCGCAGGTGATCGAGGAGATGATCCAGATGGCGAAGGATCCGCCGTCGCCCGTTGGGCTATGGCGGGACAAGCATGCAGGAGTCGATGAAGCGCCACGAGGAGCCGGAAGGGCAGGAAGCGGCGATTGCGCTGGTGCTGCAGCAGGCGGAAGCGCTGGCGGATGATTGGTCCGCGAGTGGATGAATGAATGAATGAAAGCCGGGATGAATCCCGCGGTCCGTGAAGATCCGGCAGCTTTTGCGGAAATACAAGTATCCGCCGGAAGGATGTGAGGAGGCGATCGCTTTGGTTTTGGCTCAAGCGCAGGCGCTGGCCGATGATTGGTCTGCGGGTGGATGAATGAAGGCCGGGATGAATCCCGCGGTCCGTGAAGAAGAATCTTGCCGGTCCCGGCGGTATTGGGGAGCAAGAAGAAATAGGGATTTCATGAAGAGCGACCTTTTTGGCTGAGTTTGTGACAGGTAGGGATCAGGATTTTACGGATTGATTGAGATCAAATCAGATCAAAACGGATCAAAACGGATCAAATCAGATCAGAATACGGTTGAATCGGATCAAAATCGGAGTAGCCTGCGTCATGCCTTGCCGACTTCCCATGGACTTGCCAGTGAGTGGCGAGATGCTGCGCTTGATCAGCGAGGTGGACCGCTATCTCGGTCAGTGGAGCGTGATGCGGCATTTGGCTCCCGAGCGTTTGGCGGGTCTCAGGCGGATCGCGACGATCGAAAGCGTAGGGTCCTCCACCCGTATCGAGGGCTCGCGCCTGAGCGACGCGGAGGTGGTGGGGCTGCTGGGCCGCCTGGAGACGCGGGCATTCCGCAGCCGGGATGAGGAGGAGGTGGCGGGCTATGCCTATGTGATGGAACTGGTGTTTTCCCACCAGGAAGATATGGCGCTAACGGAAAGTGTCCTGCTGCAATTGCACCGCGACCTGTTGCGCCACAGCACCAAGGACGAGCGGCACCGCGGAAGCTACAAGACTCTGGCGAATCACGTGGCTGCCTTCGATGAGGATGGTCAGGAGATCGGCATTGTCTTCGCGACCAGCAGTCCCTTCGACACGCCCCGCGAAATGGAAGAACTGTTGGCATGGCAGCGCCGGGTGGAGGCGGAGACCCTTTTGCACCCGCTGCTGCGGATCGGCGTGTTCATCGTGAATTTCCTGGCCATCCATCCCTTCCAGGATGGCAACGGCCGGCTCTCCCGCATTCTGACCACGCTGCTGCTCCTGCGTGCCGGCTACGGGTATGTGCCGTATGCCTCGCTGGAGGCCATCATCGAGCAGAACAAGGAAACTTACTATCAGGTGCTCCGACGCACCCAGACGACACTCGGCGACAACGCCCCGGACTGGGAGTCCTGGTTGCACTTCTTTCTCCGCTGCCTCCAACGGCAGACGATCCGGCTCGAGGAGCGCCTTGCCCGCGACTCCAGCCCGCAGGTGGTGCTTTCGCCACTGGCTGGTAAACTCGCGTTCCTTTTCCAATCTCACGACACCCTCACGCTCTCCCAGGCCGCCACCGCCCTTGCCGCCAACCCGCACACGCTCAAGCGAAAGTTCCGGGAGCTGTTGGACGCCGGGCTGATCACAGCCCACGGCAAGGGCCGCGGTGCTTTCTATCAGCTCAAATAGCGGCGTCCCGCCTGTTTCGATCCAGCACAACGCCAGGGTGCATTCGACGCTCCGCAAGGGGGGCATGACCGCACTTCGCCCCCTCATCTCAAGGATTGGGCTTTTTTTCGAACTCCGCGACATCCTTGGCGGCCTTCGTTTCGGTGCCGGAGGCGGACAGGAATCCGAGGTCCTTGAGCCAATCGAGATAGCGCTCCGACCAGGTGCCATACGGGATTCCTCCCTGTGCCTCGATCGATCCTCCATGGCGGCCATTTCCGTAGATGTGCATTTCCACGTTCGGGATGCCACGTTCTAACATCGGGGTGAAATACTCGATCGCCCAGAGCGCATGCACCTTGTCACCGGGGCCGGCACAGGCGACGAAGCTGGGTGGAGCGTTGGCCGGAATTTCAGGATGTTCGCCCTTCGAGAAGGGACTTGGCCCGGGATAGATCACCCCGACGAAATCCGGACGCGCCGAAATCGCGGCGAGAGGATCGGATGCTTGGTTGTTAGTCTTCTCGAATTTCTTGTAAAACAACGCAGCAGGTGCCGAGAGTTCGGCTCCGGCGGAGAAACCGATGATGCCGATGCGGGCCGGGTCGATCTTCCATTCCTTCGCATGCTGTCTCACCAGACGGATCGCCTGAAATGCATCGTTCACCGAATCCGTGGTCGAATCATAGCCATCCACCCGCAGGCGGTTGCGCAGCACGATGGTCGCGATGCCGTGTTTCCCGAGGAAGGGAACCACGTCGTAACCTTCCGGCCCCACCCAGAGAATTTTATGGCCGCCTCCCGGGACCACGATCATGGCTGTCCCCGTATTTTCCACCCCGTCGGGGACCAAATGCACCTCCATGCTCGGGTTGTGGATGTTCAGCGTGGTGAGAAGGTTTTTTGCGTTTGGAGAAGTGGTGTTGTATTTCTCCGCCTCGTGAATCCGCTTGGAGTTGAGCTTCGGCGAATCGGGCGGATAGAGGGCAAACACCTTGCCGCCTTCCAAGGCTGGCTTGGGCAAAAATGGTCCGTCTGCCGCAGTGCGCTGCGTCTCCTGCGCGCTAACCGCAAGGGCACCGAGGAGAGAAATCAGGATGTTTGAAATCAAGGGCGGGAGCGCGGGGAGGGACATGAGCGTCCAACGGGATCGAGCGAGCGGATCTTTCGCGGACAGGCGGAGCGGGGGGGGAGTTAGGTTGCGGTCGTTTTCAATCGGGCCGCAGGGCACCGATCAGGGTGTGGAGCTCGGTTGAGGTTTCCTGAGTGGATGAAACGGTGGGGGAGACCTTGGCCTTGAGATGTTTCTGGAAGGCGCGGCGGAGGCGGTGCAGCTGGGAGCGGAGCGTGTTTTCGTTGAGGCCGGTGCGCTCCGCGAGTTGGATGAGCTCACCATGGGAGGAGTTGCCATCGAGGAAGGGGCGCAGGTTGGTGAACTCCTCGGCCCTACCGGCTTCGATCCATTCGGATTTGAGCGCGGCGAGGGACTGCCGGATCAGGTGGAGCGCCCATTGCCGGTCGAATTCCCGGTCGGGTGCGAGGGCGAGCGGATCGGCGGGATCGAAGCCGGGGCTGGTGTCGGTGGCGTCCTGGAGGTGGAGGTGGGTGACCTGGCTGCCGCGTTTCCAAGCGGCTGCCTTTTCACGCTGGTGCATGATGTAGTGTTTCAGTGCGCCGAGGAGATAGGAGCGGAAGCGGGAGCGTTCGCGTTCCAGGGAGGCGAGCGCATCACGGGACAGCAGCCAGGCGAAGAAATCGTGTGCCAGCTCGCGGGCGTCCTCGTCTCGGCGTCCTTCTTTCCGGAGGAAACCGACGACCGGAGCATAATACAACTCGCAGAGTTCGCCGAGGGCCATGCGGGCATCCTCACTTTCGCCCTTGGCGGCGATCACGCGGGTCCACTGGGTGGTGAAGAATGGATCGCTCATGCGCGACGGTTGCGGGATTTCTTGAGAATGAAAAGGGCGGCGGCGAGGGCGAGAACGGACCCGATCACCGATTTGATGAGGTCGCTGCCCTCCGGAACCAGCAGTCTGAGAGGCTGGTTCATGAGCAGGTAAAAGCTCTGACTCTTGTGCGCATGTTCCTCGCAGCCGAGTTTGGCCTTTTCAAGTTTCTCCGTTTCAGATTCCCTATGGTTCAGATGCATAAAGGCGACGAATTCTTGGCTTGATTGTCCCAATTTGCTGGATTCGGATGCGAGCTTTTGGAGCGTGGAAGTGTAGGTCTCCGTGGCGGCGGTGAGTGGGATCGCGATGGCCAGCGCGATCAGGGCCGTGGCGAAAACCGCAACCACGCCGAGGGGGGGCGCATTTCGGAAATTTCTCGTCCAGGCGATCACCCGGCGCACGGTCCAGAGGGCCAGCAGGAAGGCACCGGTGAGAGCGAGGGTGTTGGTTAACACGGATTCGTAGCGAAGGACGGCAGTCAGGATGAGACCCGAAGTGAAAAGCAGCGGCCCGAGGAGCGCCCCGACCAGCCCCGCCTTGAGCGCGGGAAGGGGTTCCTTTTGACCCCGCAGCCACGAGAGGTGACGTCGGCCGAGAAAGAAGGCGGCGACTGCGAGAAGGATGCCGAGGCGGACACCGTATGCATAGCCTGTGCTGGATAGGACGGGATCCCGCACCCCGCGAAGTGCGCCAAAAAGCTCCAGGCGAAGCCAGCCGTCGGAGCTGATTTTCTCAAAGAGATCCCGCATCAGCTCATTTTCGGCGGGGGGTTTCTCCGGCTTGATTCTGAGGGCTTCATATTGCCTGGAGGTATCGTTCGTCAGATGTTCAAACCACCGGTCAATGGACTGCTGGTGCTCGGCCGCCGATACCGGGACGACGTGCTTGTGGGCGAAATAGACGCCGATCAGAAGCACCAGTGCCGTTAGGGCGAGCGCGCAGGCGGTCCACGCGCGCTTCGGGCTGCTGGTCGGGAGTTTCTCCGGGGGCGTGACCTTGGGTTCGCCAGGAGACTTTGTTAGAATGGTTTGCAGTTCGCTGTTGAGCTCGTTGGCGGACTGCCAACGAAGTTTCGGATTGGCATCCAGCGCCCGGAGCACGAGCTCGTCCAGCCGGACGTCGAGAGCGCTGTTTTTCCCGGATGGCGGGGTCAGCTCGGCTCCGGGGCGCTCGCCTGTTAGCATTTCATAAATGACGACGCCGAGGGAGTAGATATCGGTGCGGGTGTCGATGGCGTGCGGACTGTCCTTTTGCTCCGGAGCCATGTAGGCGGGCGTTCCGGCGGCTTTTTCCGGTAGCGCGACGGTGCTCGTCTGGCCGAGGATCCTGGCGATGCCGAAGTCGGCGATCTTGACCTTGCCGTGGGTATTGAGGATCAGGTTCTCGGGTTTGATGTCGCAGTGGACGATGTTCCGTTGGTGGGCGAACTCGAGGGCGTCGCAGAGCGGCGGGACGATGGCGAGCGCTTCCTGCGGGCTCAGCCGGTGATCGACGAGCAAGCTGCGGAGATTCGGCCCGTCGACATACTCCATGAGGAGGAAGTAGAAATCTCCCCGCTGCCCGAATTCATGGACGGTCACGATGTTCGGGTGGTTCAGGGTGGCCAGCGCCTTGGCTTCGGCTTCGAAGCGCTTGGCGAATTCCGGGTCGGCTGCGAGCGACTGGGGCAGGAGCTTGAGGGCGACGAGACGGTCGAGGGACTTCTGGCGGGCCTTGAAGACCGATCCCATGCCGCCGCGACCGATGAGTTCGATGATCTCAAGGTCAGGAAAGGCAGCGGAGACCTCTTCAATGGGAGGTGGCGGGGAAGCGGCAGGTTGTCCGGCAATCGTGGAATGAAGTGAGCTTTCAAGCAGGCAGCGAGGGCAAAGGCCGGCGGCGAGGCTGTCAGCTTGCTGATCGAGGAGGGTTCCGCAGGTCGGGCAGGTATGGGATGATTTTGTATCCATATGGGCTTCCTGACGACCGTCGCGGGAATCGTTGCGTCGAAATTGAAAAAAAGCGAAGATTTTGGATTTGACCGTGCGAGGCAGATAGCTCTCGCCGATCTCAGGGGGCAAATCCGTTGAATCGACATTGCCTTTTTGATTTTTAGACGCGCTTGTTAGCGATCGCCATCGACTGGCACCGCAGAAGCTATGGCAGGGACTTGCGCCATCCCAGGGCGAGGTCGCGCAGGCGGTTTGCGGTTTCCTTCTCCTTGTCTGCTAGATTCATGGTTTCCCTGGGATCGGATTTCAGATTGTAGAGTTCGATTCCCGTGCCGTCCGAGTTGATCAGCAGTTTCCAGTCGCCATCTCTAACGGCGACGTTGGGGCTTTTGTCAGTTGCCTTGGGGTAGGGATAGCCTTTGGGCTTGCGGCCGTATTCCCAGAAGAGTGGCGTGTTTCTTTGTGGCGATTTCCCGAGCCACGTCTCGCTTTGGTCGATGCCGTCGAAGGGGGCGTCGGCAGGGGCGGGGATGCCGGCCAGCTTCGTGATGGTCGGAAAATAGTCGGTGCTGGAAATGACGGTGGTGCTGTTGGTTTTTCCCGCGGGGATATGGCCGGGCCAGCGGACGAGAAAGGGTTCCCGGATGCCACCTTCATAGAGGCTCCATTTCATACCGCGCTGGTCCAGGGTGCGGGCATGGTCGAATGACGGCTCGGGGCCGTTGTCGGCGCTGAAGATGACGATGGTGTTGCTCTCCAAGCCGAGATCCCGCAGTGAATCCATCAGTCTTCCGATCTGGGCGTCGTATTCATTCAGCACGGCGCGGAAGTTGTGTTGCGGAGCGGGCAGGTCTTTCGCAGTCGTTCTAACCAACGCCTCTTCGGAAGGCGTGTGCGGGGTGTGGACGTCCTGCGGCCAGAGCTCCAGATAGAAAGGTTGCTCCCGGTGCCGTTTGATGAAATCGAGCGAGCGGTCCACCCAATACGCGGTGAAGTTGTAGCGAAAGTAGCCTTTCCCGTCTTCGGAGTTGAGGGTTGGCTGGGTGGCACTTCCGAAGCCTTCGAAACGAGGGCCCATGCCCTCCATGTTCACGTGGGACTCGTCGAATCCGTAAGCGGAGGGAAGGGGGGCATCCTGGACATCGCGTCCGCCGCCCATGTGCCATTTTCCGAAATGGGCGGTGGCGTAGCCGGCTTGCTTGAAGGCGCGCGCGACGGCGGGGGCTTTCGGATCCAGCCAGTCCGCCTGCTCACAATGCTTGTTGCCCGCGCGATCGTGGAGGTAGCTGTTGATCCTCCAGCGCCCCGGATACATGCCGGTGGTATAGGCGGTGCGGGAGGCCGAACAGATCGGCGAGGCGACATAGAATTGTCCGAAGCTCGTTCCTTCCGCGGCCAGCTTGTCGAGGTGGGGTGTGGAGCCCTGTTTCCCGCCGAGTGTCGAAAGGTCGCCACGGCCCATGTCGTCCGTTAGAATGAAGATGACATTCGGCTTGGTGGCCTCGGTGGCGCAGGTGAACGGTGCTGTCAAAAGTCCGGTCGTCGCGATGATGAGTCGGACAGTCACCATGAGAACTTGTGAACCATCTTGTGGTGGTAGGTCTCGCCGGGTTTCAGGATGCTGTTAGGGAAGGTCTTCTGGTTCGGGGAGTCCGGAAAAACCTGGGTCTCGAGGCAGCAGGCGGAGCGGTGAGGGTATTTCTGGCCCTTTTTGCCGGCGACGGTGCCGTCGAGGAAATTGCCGCCGTAGAACTGGATACCGGGCTGGTCGGTGAGGATTTCCATGCGGCGTCCGGACTTGGGATCCTGGAGGACGACGGCGGACTGGAGTTTCTTTCCATCCGGGAGGGGGGCGAGAACCCAGCAGTGATCGTAGCCGCCGCCGAGCTTGAGGGCCTCGTTCTCGACATTCACCCGCTCACCGATGGCGGTGGGTTTGGTGAAGTCAAACGGGGTGCCCGCGACCGGTGCGAGCTCCCCGGTGGGAATGAGACCCGCATTGGTGGGAAGGAATTTCTCCGCATGGATGGTTAGAACATGATCATTGATGGAGGACATCTGGTCATCGCTGAGGTTCCAGTAGGAGTGGTGGACCACATTGATGGGCGTGGCCTTGCCCTCGACGGTGGCGCTGGCCTCCCAGACGAGTTCGTTCCGGCTGTCGAGGGTGTAGGTGACCTGGGTGGTTAGAGTGCCCGGATAGCCTTCCTCGCCGTCCTTGGAGACGTAGGTGAGTTTGACACCAGAGCCATCCCCATTTACGAATGTCGAGCCGGACCAGAGGACCTTGTCGAAGCCCTTGACGCCACCGTGGAGGTGGCACGGGATGTTGCCCGGCTTGTTGTTGGTGGCGAGCGTGTAGTCCTCGCCATTGAGGCTGAACTTGCCGTCGGCGATGCGGTTGCCGTAGCGGCCGACGGTGGAGCCGAAGTAAGAGGTGTTGGTCAGCCAGCCATCGAGGGTGTCATAGCCGTGGGTGACATCGGAGACGGTGCCGTCCTTGCCGGGGACTTGCAGGCTGACGAGGATGGCGCCGTATTCGGTGACCTTGGCGATCATGCCGTCCTTGTTGGTGAGGGTGAAAATTTTCACTTCGCGACCGTCAGGCATTTTGCCGTAGGATTCCGTGGTGACATTGCCTGCGATGGCTGGAATGCCTGATACGATGGCACAACCGAGGGCGAGAAGGGAGAGACGCGGGATGGATGATTTCATGGATTTTATGGGGTGGTTGGGTGTGATGTGGATTGTGGGATTGGGTTTCAATGACGTCACTGTTGGTTCTCGATGTGGACGCCGACCTTGTCCGCCCACTTTGTCCATTCCGCGACGAGGTTGGCGAGGATTTCCGGATGGCTGGCGGCGAGGTCGTGTTGTTCGGAGCGATCGTTTTTCAGGTTGAAGAGCTCCCAGCGGACGGGATCCGGTTGGCGTTTGCCCCAGACGATTTTCCAATCGCCAAGGCGGAGGCCGCGGGCTTCCTGGTGCTCGATGGGGATGGGCCGGAGCGGCATTTTTCCGGTCTCGCAGGCGGGCAGCAGGGAGGTGCCGGAGAAGGGAATGGCGGGTTTGCCGTTGATTTCCGCCAAGGGCTTGGCACCGGTGACGGCACAGACGGTGGGGGGGATGTCCATGATGTGGGCGGGGGCTTCGACCCATGTGTTGTTAGGTTTGAATCCGGCTGGCCATTGGATGAGGAAAGGGGAGGAGATGCCACCTTCGTGGCAGAAATGCTTGTACATGTTGAGCGGCGTGTTGCCTAGGTTGGCCCAGCCGGAACCATAGGAGCTGTAACTTTCCTTCTGGCCGATCTCGTCGAGCGCGGCTCCGCTGTGGAGGGTGGTGATGCCCTTGCGGGACGGTCCGTCGAAGCCGAAGGGGCCCCATTCGTAGCAGGCACCGTTGTCGCTCATGAAACAGATGAGCGTGTTGGAGAGTTCGTTGTTCTTTTCCAGGTCGGCGAGGATGCGTCCGACGCCTTGATCGACGTGCTGGACCATGGCGGCGAAGGTGGCCATGCGGCGGGCGAGATCTTCCCGGCGATCCGCAGGAAGGGTTTCCCATTTCGGATTCGGCACGCCGGAGTATCCGTTGGCAATTTCCTCCGGCTCGACGGGCACTTCCGATAGGGGAGGCAGGACGGCGTCGGCGGGCATGAGGCCGATTTTCTTCTGGCGTTCGAAACGCTCCGCGCGGAGGACATCCCAGCCTTTCCGATAGGTGGCGATGTTCTTGTCGATATCCGCCTTGGGGGCCTGGATGGGGAAATGCGGGGATGAATGGGCGAGGTAGAGAAACCAGGGCTGGTCCTTTTTCAGCCGGGCCTGTTTGAGAAACTCTAGCGAGTAGTCCGTGAAGACATCGGTGACGTAGAAGTCATCCTTGTTGTCGAATTCCGGCTTGGTGCCTTTCGGGAGCCTTTCGTACTTGGACGGGTCCCATTGATCCTCCGAATGGGCGATGAAATTCTTGAAGCCATAGTAGTTCTGGAATCCGCGGTCGATGGGGCCGGGAATGCCGAGATGCCATTTCCCGACCATCCAGGTGGAATAGCCCGCCTTGTCGAGGATCTCGGGTAAGGTGGCGGCATCTGGCAGAAGATGACCGGTGTAGGCCGGGCCCCAGCCTTTTTTGGGATTGGGGGTGGTGAAGGATCCGATGCCGGCCTCGTGCGGGTGGAGGCCGGTGATCAGGGATGCCCGGGATGGACAGCAGCGTGCGGAGGTATAGAAGGAGGTGAACTTGGCTCCATTTTTTGCAATGCTGTCGATGTTCGGGGTTTGGATCTCCGATCCATAACAGGAGAGGTCGGAGAAACCGAGGTCATCGGCGAGGATGATCAGAACGTTGGGGCGGTCGGCCGCGGAGGTGCTGGAAAATGTGGCGGCAAGCGCGATGGCAGAGAGAATGGAACGGATTATGACGGTATGGGACGTGAGAAATTTTTAGAACTGGATGACTCGGTTTTCTAATTTGCCCGATACCCGGACGATTGAAGGTCACACGGGCAAATCCACAGGCCGAGCGTGATTCGAGGGGCTGCGACCGGGAATAAGGCCGAGGCCCATGATGACGAGTTGGCTTGCCGCGAATGCGATGAGCCAGAAGAAAGCCGCGTCGGTGAATCCATAGGAGTGAAGGCCGATGCCGAGCATGTTGGTGCCGAACCATGACCAACTGGTGACGATGTTGCCGAAGACGGCCATGACCATCATGCCGCGCTCGCGGACCATGCCGCCCCAGCGGGCGTGGAGGATGATGGCGTTCCAGATGACGATGAGCAGCGCGCCGTTTTCCTTCGGGTCCCAGCCCCAGAAGCGACCCCATGACTGGTCCGCCCAGATGCCGCCGAGCACGGTGCCGACGAAGCTGACGAGCGTGGCGAAACAGATGACGCCGTAAACCATGCCGCGCAGTGAGGCAGCGGTGGATTTCGGGACATTGCCGAAGGCGCGGCGAATCAGATAGACGATGGCGATGGTGCCGGCGAGGAAGGTGGCTGAGTAGCCGAGGGTGATGACGACGACGTGGGTGGCTAGCCAGAAATTCGTATCGAGCACGGCCCGCATCATTTCCAGCGTGTCACCTGATAGAGATAGGTGATGGGCGATGAGAAGGGTGGCGAAGCCGACCACGGCGGCGACGGCGGTGCCGATGGCGTTGCGATGGAAGAGCTCGATAACGGTGCTCAGAATGATCGCGCCCCAGCCGATGAAGATGGCGGAGGAATAGAGATTCGTGACGGGTGGGCGTCCTTCCAGCATCATCCGGGTGACGAGGCCGAGGGTGTGCAGCGTGAGGCCGATCAGCAGGACGCGGAAGGCGGCTTTCTGGAAGGTGCCGCCAAGCCAGAGCCATGAAACGATGGCGCAGAGAAACGCGACCACATAGAGAACCATGCAAAGGTAGAAGGGCGCGATCGCATTGAAGAGGCTTTCCGATGACGACTTGTCAAGATCACCCGGGCGGCTCGCCAACAGCCATGCCCGATAGCCTGCGATGGAGGCATTGAACGCGGCGGTGTCCCCGCTCCGGTAGGCGTCTCCCATGCGGGCGAAGGCGAGGGTGGAGGGATGGAGCGCTCCCTTGTCGATGGCGTCGATCAGCGAGTCGGGGAGTTTTTTCCAACCGTCAGCTCCGGTAGCGATAGGGGTGGTGAACACCTCGGTCATTTGCGCCCACTCGCCGATGATCGACATGCGGGACGATGCGTTGTCGATGACAGGTTGGCTGAACGTCTCGCCACGGTCCTGCTTGCCCACCTCGGCAAGTGCCAGGCGGATATCGGGAATGAACTGGGAGAATTCGGATTCGAGATTGCCTTGTCCTGGCAGGGCGATGGCGTGCTTGAGCTGGTTGTAGAGCGTTAGATTTCGCGTGAGCTGCATCAGGGCGCTCTCATAGGGTGTCCAGGTTTTTGAATGGGTCGCGCCGATGCGTCGTGCTTCCGGTTGCAGGGCTGGGAAAGAGGGCAGGAGCTGGGCGTAGGAATAGGATTTCTCAGCACCACGGGTGAGCTTGGTCAGGCCGAGGAGGTCGTCGTGATGGATGAGGAAAATCTTCCGGGTATCGGCTAAACCGGGCTTGAAATTCAGTTCCGCGAGCCATGCTGAGGGTGTTGAGGGTGTGTCATCGCCGGGGACCCGTTGTTTTCCGTGGATGGAAAGCAGGGCGTTCCGGGCCAGTGAATCGAGGGGCTGGACGCGTCCGTTGGAGACGACGGGGAGGCTACCGAAGCCTTTGAAATCGAGACCGGTGGATGGTCGGAAGGCCTTGAAGACTGCGGTTGCGATGAAGACGAGGCAGAGCGAGGGGATGAGCCACGCGGTGATTTTCCGGAGGGAGCTCATGGTTCTGGAGAGGTTTTGTTACGGCGGGAGATGGCCTTGAACAGGTGTTGGGAAAAGACCCACAGCAGGCCGAGACCGACCATGGCGCAGGAGATGTAGGGGAGCGTCCAAACGGGGTTGCGGACGACCTGGAAGATGGAGGTCGAGTCGTTGTTCTCGAATCCTGCCTGATAGAAGGTGAGTCCGCCGTAGCGCAACGGATGGTTCATGTAGATGAGGTCCTCGCGATTCTCGCCGGTATCGGGATTGAGGATCCTGATCTTGCTGGAGAAGTTTTTCGGGATGTTGGTGCCGAGGTAGCGGTCGTGGCTGAAGTCGAGCAGCTTGATGGAAAAGGGGTGATAGAGGCGGCGCTGGCGGATGGACATTTTCCAGGGTTTGCCAGCGACCTCGAAGGACTGCTCGCCCTTGAAGGCGTTCGAGAGCAGCCAGCGGCCCTGGGGCTGCCCGGCGTTGGGGATGACGTCAACGAAGGCGGTGGAAAGGTCTCGCCGGTCGGTGGCGGTCTCGAGGGGCATGCGGCGGACGGCGTAGCCTTCTCCGGGACCCTCGGTGGCGCGGGTCTTGTCGAACTTCTCCGTGGCTTCGGATTCCGCCAGGATTTCGCTGTTGGGATAGTAGCTTTGGATTTTTACGGAAAAGCCGTCGAAGGGGAATTCGGTTCCGTCCTTCAAGCGGCTTTGAGGAATGGCGGTGACGGTTTCAAGGCCATCGGCATCCACGCGAATGACGACGAGTTCCACCTCGCGTGGGAAAGTGGAGTAGTTCAATGTCTCACCCTCTGTGACGGCCATCTGCGCCTCCCTTCCTAACAGTCCTGTGAGGATCTCGCCTAACAGCATCAGCAGGATGCCGGAGTGGATGACGATCATGCCTGCCTTGTTCCAACTGAGCTTGAAGCGTGCGCCATGTGCGGCGAGCAGGTTGATGATGAGGAGGATGCCAAGCAGCGTGCCGCCGGGGAAGGGAATGTGGAACTTTTCAACGCCTGGCCTGACATCCCACCACGCGATCCAGGATCGGAAGAACTTTTCCTGCACCTCATGGATCCCCAACTCGACCTGGGTGATGGTGGCAACGAAGATGAGGACCATCGCGAAACCCAGCAGGGTGACGGTCAGGCGCAGGGAACTGAGAAACTTGAAAATCGGCACGGGACCTTACTCGGGAAAAGTTGCGGAACGGACGAAGGTGGCGAATTTTCCGAGGTTTGCTTCGACGAGGGAAGCGTCGCCCATCATCTTGAAGAACCAGGTTGTGCCGGGGCGTTTCAGGATGGCGGAGGAGATGGCGGCGGTTTTTCCGTTCAGGATCGGCTCGGTGCTGACCATGTGGCTGACAAAAATTTCTCCGGCAGGAGCTTCCTCTTTTTTTCCGAGAGCGGGATCTTCCGCCGAGGCGAGAGGGGCGAGCTTTAGCTGGGATCGCCAGCGGTTGACGTTGTCGAGGACGCTGCCGGAGTCGCCGGGGATCGGCACAACGGAGACATCGACCGTGGTGCCATCCGGTCCGGCGACGCTGAAGCTTGCGGCCCTCATGGAACTGCCCTCGCTGGGCGTCCAGCCTTCGGGAGGAGTCACCTTGATTCCATTGGCTTTGTTAGGCGGAGTTGCCGGTGCTGGTGCGGGGGCACTTTTCCGGCTGCCCACGACGCGGACGCTTTGTAGGAACTCCGCGAACACTCCTTCGGTTTTTCTCAGGACACCGACAGGACCGGAGAACTTGAAATACCATGTCTCGGTCTTGAGAGTGAGGACCGCCGCAAGGATTCCGTCGGCGTCATCGGCCGAGTTTTCGGTGGTTAGATTGAAGAGCTGCATCACCTCATCCGAATCCGCAACCTTGAGCGGTTGGCCGACCACCTCATGGTCAGCAGCAGGCTTCAGTCCGAGCTGGCCACGCCAGCGGTTGATGTTCGCGGCGAGGCCTCCTCCATCGCCGCCAAGCTTCGAGACGGTGACCCGGCCTCCGGCCGGAAGAGCGTATGCGGCGATGATGAACTGAGCCGGTTTCTCGGCCTTCCAATCATCGGGTGCCTTCCATCCAACAGACAACTGCGCCTGATCCGGTGATTTTTGCGGTTGATCGACCACGGGTGCCCCGGTGCTGTCAGGAGTGGGATCGGTGGCGACCCGATAGGTGCGGATTTCATCGTCCTTGCAGGAAGCGAGGAGGCAGAGCGAGAGGGGGGCGAAGAGGAGGAATTTGCGCATGGGGAGTCGAAAATGTTAGAGGGATTCATAAGGTGGCGCGAAGGATGTATTCCGGTGTGAGTGGATACTCCCGCGAGAAGCACAAACAGAACCTCATTGGTTGAGTGCTTCCGGTTCCCTCCGCTGTTTCAAGCGTCCCCGGTATGGCGGCGGGTCTTGCCGCTGCGCGGATTTCGGGATCTTGAAATCAGGGGAAGGAATCAATGCTTTGCCGTAGGCGTCGAGGAGGGTGTCGTTCTCCCCATGTTTCACATCGGAAACCTTGTAAACCGGGCCGTTGCGAATGCCGTCCTGTCCTTCGAGCGATTCGCGGTAAAAGACTTTCATCTCGTCAAGGGACAGCGGGCCTGAGCCACGCCGTCCGAAGACCACGGTCTGGTTGCCGCTCTCATCCACGACGCGGTCCCGGTCGAGGCCGCGGGAGATGGTGATGGCGGCTCCCTCGGTCGGGTAGCTTGCGATCAGTTTCGGCGCCGGCTTGGGCGAGAACCCCATGTGGCCGGGGACGTTCTCGGGGGAGATGAGTTGAATCACCCGCAACCCGTTGTGGCCGTCGGCGACGATTGCATACATCGAGGCGCTGATCGAGCCGACCTGCACATCACGGACATCCGTTAGCTGGCCGTCGGCGGTGTAATTCAGCAGTAATTTGGGCTTCTCGGGATTCTTGACGTCGATGATCGCAAGACCGTCGGAGCCATTGGCCACGTAGAGATAGGTTCTTGCGACATAAAGGCCACCGGCATGGCCTAACGAAACGGAAGCGCCGGAAATGGGGGTCGGTTTCGCGGGATCGGAGACATCCAAGACCTTCACGCCTTCCGAATCGGTGACAAAGCAGTAATTCCATTGCACCGTGGATTGACGCGCGCCGCGCAGTGAGGAGCCGGAGTATCCACCGACGAAGACCGGTGATGACGGGTTCGACGCATCGACCACGGCCAATCCCTGGGCGGTGGTGATGTAGAGCCACTGTCCTGCCATCCAGGCATGACTTGCGCCGTCGAGCCTGCCCTGCGGATTGTAGGTGGCGACGCGCTTGATGAAATTGTTCTCGGGGTTGCCATCCAGAAGGCATGCCACGTCCACCACGATCAGGCCTTCCTCCAGATCGGTCACGAACGCGAAGCCATGATAGGTGGCGATCGGCCTCTCCTCGTTCTGAGGGAGTCGGTTGCGGTTGGGATCGTTGATCAGGGTGCTTGGCAGCGCGACGGAGGTGGCGTTCCTGGTCTTGATGAACGTGTCGTGCCCGAGAGGGGATGCCGGGGCGGTGGTGATGCGTTCGGAGAAATTCTTGTTGTCGATGTTCGCGATGTCGAACACACCGAATCCGTTTTTCCCGAGAGTGGCGTAAAGATATTCACCGCGAGACTGCAGATCGGTAACGCCTCCCTTGGCGGGATGCTCATAGCCGGTTTTCAGGATGGAATTGTTAGCGAGGTGCTCCTTGTAGTTGTCCGGATAGGCGAATTTATGTAGGTGGCTGCCGATCGCCGCCTGCGGTTCGGTGCGCTCGGTCCACACGACACCATGCAGCCCGTGATGATCGGTCCCGACGTAGCTGAACCGACCGAAGAAGTTGACCGAGCCCGTGCCGAATCCCAGGAGCTGGGTCATGATCGCGTTGTTGTCATTGGCTTCCGAGACGTGGCAGTCCGTGCAGTTTTTCGTGGTGCCGACGCCGCTGGTGGTATGCGCGAAGTGCGGATTGAAAGCCTGGCCGGAGTATCCCTCTGCCGAGACCGTTTGCTGTTGGGTGTACAACCATTCCCTGTTACTCCCTTGCGAGCCGACCAACATGGCGCTGGATGAGCGCAGCACGGACAACCGGTTTCCCTTGACCGTGCTGTCCTTGCCTAACATGAAGACATCGTCACGCACCACCTGCGGATTGTATGAGCTGAAGTTCCGCGAGGTGGTTCCTTCGAACTTGTTGGTGGCCATCTTGACGTTCGCCTCCATGGGAATGTGACAGCCGAAACAACTGGTGGCCCATGCCGTGTGGCAGGTCTGGCAGTCCATTGCCTCGTTGCTGTGGGCGAGCTCCTTGCCGCATTTCTTCGGATCATCGGGGACGGATCCCCAGGTTTTTCCGTCGCGCTTCAGGGTCTTGGCATAAGCGCTCATGGCATTGTAGTGATCCGACCCCGGAGTGACCGTGTCGAGGGTCTGCGGCACTTCCCACTGGAGGTTTTTCTCCATGGATGACTGCTGCATCAACCGCTTTCCATCCGCGCTCCAGGAGAAGCGTGGGCCGAATGGAGTGTTGCTTTCACGCAGGTTGATCGGTTCTACTTTTCCTTCCGGCGAGAGCGTGCCGCCCGTGCCCGACGTGACGAGCGTCGTGTGCTTACTAACGGTTCCGTGGCAATCGATGCAGGTGATCGCGGTCGCCGCCCGTGGTTCGACGTGAAGGAGACCATTGCCGTGGGAATCATTGAGGAAGTGGCAATCCACGCACTGCATGCCACGCGCGAGGTGGATGTCCTTCATGTGCACCGCTTTCTTGAACTTGTCCGGATCGTCGTGGGAAATCTTCTCATCCTTCAAAGTTAGCAAATTGCCTTCGCGGTCCTTCTTGAACACGGCACGGAACACCCAACCGTGGCCGTGGTAGTCGGCAAACTGGGTGTTCTTCAGCTTGGGATTCAGCTCGGCGGTCTTCTCCAGGAAATTGATGTCGCCCCACAAGCCACGCGCGGCGGCGGCCTCGGGATTCGAGCGCAGCGACTTCACCATTTCCTCATCGGTCGGGTTCTTCTGCTCCTTGGGATACATGAACTCCGCATCCGATTCCTGATCCCACCAGGTGTATCCGAGGAACGGGTTCACGAACAGGTTGCCCTGGTGCATGTGGCAGGTCATGCACTGGCTGGACGGGATGCTCCGGGTGAACTTGTGCGAGATCGGATGGCCTTTCTCCTTCTTGGAAATCATCGGGTCCGGATTGAATGAAAGGCCTTGGTTTCCATAGGCGCTGTAAAAGCCGGAATTCGAGGGCGAGCGGTCGTTCGCATAGACGACGTGGCACGCGCTGCAGCCGCTGGACCGGTAGTCGCCCGGGCGATCATTGGATCCGAAAAAGTCCAGCAACGGATCGTGCAAGCGTGTCTTGTGCGCGCCGATGATCACGGGATCGACCCTTGATAGAGTGCCTAGCCCGCGTTCGCCCAAGCGTTTGGGTGGTTTGCCGGGAGGCTCCAGCGGATCAGGATTGCCGAGATCCGCCAGCTTGGTTCCGCCTTTTTCAAATACCCGATAGATGTTGCCCGTTTGACCGACGTTGAAGCGTGGCAGGGGAAAGATTTCCTGCACGATCCCCATCTTCTTCTGCATCTCCGGCGTGACCTTGATCGGGCTTTGCAAGGCGAGGGCCACGCCATTGGCACTGTAAGCTTGGCCGAAAATGGAATCCTTCACCGGATAGGATCCGTTGTTATAGGCAGCGGCCCCCCACAGCATCGCACCATGGCGCATCATGCTGTGATTGACGTGATCGACGGACTCGGCATGGCAGTCGCCGCAGGTCTTCTTTGCGACGCGGAGGTCACCCGGGTTCACGAACTGGATGAATTCCGGCGATTCGTGATTCAGCAGCACGTCGCTGGCGCTCGGGTTCGCGGAGCTTTCGAAGAAGACCGGATTGCGCGGCGTCGGGTGAGCCTGGCGCATCGTCAGGCCCGGCGTGGGATCTCCACCGTGGCAATCCGTACAACCGAGGCGGACATACTCGCTGTCATGCGGATCTGATGAGTTCTTGTGACAGTCCAGACAGCCACGGCTTTTTGACATGACCGTTGCCTTGGACTGGTCGAATTTGTTAGGCTTGGGAATTGTAGCACCGGAGCCTGCCGTGGATTCCGCAGCCGCAATGGGCGGGCCAAAGAGGCTGCCGTGGCCCTTGGACGCGTCCTGGGATTGGCCCGAGATGACCATTCCAAGGAAGAAGAGCGCGCAAGCGCTGCGGAGATGAAGCGTAAGTCCGTTCATTGTTAGAAAGTGAGGGTTGCGGACAGGAAGCCGCTGTAAAAGACATCCTGAACTCCTTTGGAATTCGCGGAAGTGTATCCGGCCACGGTGGTGGTGGTCTTGCTGTAAATGTCTTCAAATCCAGCTCCGGGAAACAACATGCCCACTCCGGCATTGAGTTTCACGTTGTCGGTGAGCAATGGGCGGTATTCCACGCCGAAGCTGAGATCCCAGCCGATTTCCCGGTCGATCTCGTCAGTTACCAGAGCGCTGGCGATCGCGTCGGTTTCCATGAACATCAGGTAATTCAAATTCGCGAAAGCCTTCACCTTGGGGGTGAGCTCCCATTCCTCGCCAAGTCCTGCAATGAAGATGCCCGGGTTGACGAAATTCGACTGGCCGAGGAACTTGTTGGAACTCAATTCCGGAATGAGGCTCAGACGCTGCTTCAGGGCAACCGCCGTTCCGCCCAGATTCATGCCCTGCCGCTGCCAGTAGCTGAAGGGGCCGATGAAATTGGGATTGTCCACGATGGCGTCCCAGCCCGTCGCGGTGTTGTCGGAGGCATCGTCGTCGCCCGATCCGTAGAAGAGCGTGAACTTGTGGCGCATCCAGTCGGTATCCAGGGAAACCTCAAGGGCCGCCATCCAGGCGCTGATGTCCACCGATCGCCCGGAAATGCCATTCATGTCATCCTGGCCGAACACATGATAGAGCGAATGGCTGATGTTCGTGCGGCCGATGTGGCCTTCGCCATTCCAGCCGAGGTAGTAGGCCTGGAGGTCGTGGGGAGCCACGGTGCCGATGGGCGAAGGGCGGACGATGTTCCCCGCGCTGTCATAGACCAGTCCGCTGTCGCTTCCGTTGTCCCAGTTGGCAAGGAAGCTGAACTGGGCGGTGTAGCCTTCCGTGAGAAAATCCTGATAGTAAATGTTGGCGACAAGGACATTCTGGTTGCGGTCGTCGAAGGTGTTCAATTCCGAGAAGGACTCCTTCTCGAAGAGGTCGAAGAAGGCGAGATTGTACTGGATGCGGTTCTTCTGGAGATTTCCGAAAAGCCGGTATCCCCAGTTCGAGTCGGTGAACACGTGACCGCGGAAGTCCGCGTTGAACGTCTGGGTGCCGAGCCGCAACGCGGCGAAGTCGTAGCTTTCGGATAGATCCAGCAGGTGCGCCTCGAAGAAGAACTGTTGGAGCGCGACCTGGTTCTCGAATCGCTCGGTGGCTCTCGTGTTGTGGAAATTTCCGCCGGCGG
This sequence comes from uncultured Verrucomicrobiae bacterium, assembly GCA_963810445.1. Taxonomy (GTDB): domain Bacteria; phylum Verrucomicrobiota; class Verrucomicrobiia; order Verrucomicrobiales; family Akkermansiaceae; genus Luteolibacter. Next base: position 339,935 of record CAWENZ010000059.1, read on the forward strand.
GAGAGAGCAGGGAATTGATGAACGCGTCAGCTTGGCCCGGGGTGTTGATTCCCGAGTTGGGAGGGGCGGGTGCCGTTGACCGGTCGAGCCCGCGAGGGTCGGCGGCAATGACTCCGGCTTCGTATCCGGAAACATAGTTGGTGTTGAAAACCGGCTGGATGCGGAACAGCCATTCCACGGGCTTGAACGAGGTCTCTCCCTTGAAGAGATCGACAATCAGGCTGGTATTGGTGTTGATGACCGTCTGGTCGCCCTTGCCGAAGAACTCCGAACTGGAATGCCTTGCCGCGCTGACACCGGAGGGGATGGGGATGTCGTGAAGCTCGATCTCACTGCCGTTTTGAAGTGTTAGGGAGACGAAGATGTCCGGACCGATGACAGGGATGTCTCCCTTGTAAACGCTCTGATAGTAAGGATGCCACAGGTAGGGGGTTTTCCTTTCGTAAGGAGTCTCGGCGACGCTGTCGTCGAGGTAACGGTTCCATACGCCGGTCGCGATCCGGTAGCGATCCTCGATGGAAGTGGTGTTCGGCGGATCCTCGGCATGCTCGTGGTGGCCCGCATGCCAGTGCTCGTAAATGTGATCCTCGTAGCGGACGCCTTTGCGCGGCAGGACGAACGGCTCGCCGATCTCGGGCTCGAATCGATCGTTGGGATCCGTTCCTTCCACCAGTTCGGCCTCGATGTGACGCCGTTCCACTCCCAGGCGAGGCAGCCGCATGTCATCGGGGATCGTCGGGGTGAACTTGGGAAACTCCTTGGGGCCGCCGGGATCGCGCCTGAAAAAGCGGTCATCGTTGCTGCCGAAGTCATCCTTGAAGAACCGGCCGTTGCCGAGATCGTTCTTCGGCTTGGCGAGAAATGGTTCCGGTCTAACTGAACCGGTTCCTGTTCCCGCACCTTCCGTCCCCATTCCGGGATCAGGATTGAACTGGCCGGGTGCGAGCACGGGGTCCTGGTCAATGATGGTTTCCTCAGTGAACTCGTAAGACGGCAAGCCGGGTTCCAGCGGGGGATTCAGACTTGGGTCGGGAGAAAAATCGTCGGGACTTTCGGGGATGCTGTCCGCTAGTGACTGTTGGGCGGTCAGGCGGTCCGGCCGTTTGTCGCCAGCCTCCACGTCCCAATCCGGAGTGCGCTCGTGTGGCGGATGATAACAGGTCGCCAGCAGGACCAGCGAGGAAGTCGCAACCAATCGAGCGCCTGTTTTTAGAAATCCGCCGATCATGGGTTCAGAGCTTCCATGGATTGCGGATCAATGGCCCTGCTCCGCGTCAGGGAGCGATTTTTTCACCCGATCAAGGACGGCAACGAACTCATCGGCGGTGGTGGCATCAAAACTTTCAGGAGGCTTGGCGGCGTTGAACAATTCGTCCAGAAGCGGCTTGGCGATCATGCCTTGTTGCCCGGCGATGACCAGCGATTGGTTCAGTCGATCAATCGCCAGGGTGATGCGCTCGGCATAGTAGCCGACCGACCATGGGCGGAATTCCTGGGCAACCGCGCCGAACGAATCGGATAGAAACGGAGTCCGGTTCGCAACCAGCTTGGTTAGGATCGCGCGACCTTGTTCGTGGGTCATCGGTGCGGAGGAAATGCGCTTCGCGTATTCATCCGCCGAACGGACGAGGTCCTTGCCCGAGTCATCCCAGCCGGTGCCGGTGGCTTTCAAGACGGCCTTGATGGCCTCGATTTCAGCAACCCGGCGGTCGCCCGGTTCACGATTCGCCTGGGCCGCAGTCTCACGCAAAGCCACCGCCTGACCCACCAGCCATGTCTTGGTGTTGGAAAATCCGGATTCCTCGCGCCAGTGCTTGGGTTCGGCGACCAGCAGGCCATCCAGTTCGAAGACCAATGGGGGGTGCTTCGCCTTCACGAGTTCATCACTGAGGTTCTGATGGCAGGCGACGCAATTGTTCGCCCGCTGATAGGCGGTGCCGAGTTGCCGCATGCCAAGGCGGGCGAGGGCATCCTTCGGGAAATCCGGCCGGGTGTGCGAAAGCAGCCAGTTTTCCGCCGGGCCATGGCAATTGGCACAAGAGACGCCGCTGTCGATCTTGTGACCTTCGGGAGCCGTCTCCAGTTTTGAAGAACTCACCTGGCTCATCGGCGAGTGGCAAATCGTGCAACTGCTCGATTCTGCGGGATTTTCGATCCCGAGCTGTCTGGCCATCGCCTTGGAGCGCCCGTTGCTCAGGGTAGCCGATGCGTCGAAATGGGGATCGTAGAGTTTCCAAATGTTGTAAGCACCTCGATCCGGGCCCGCTCCTCCATGGCAGCCGCTAGTCGCGCATGACTGGGAGCCAAGCACTTTTGCACCGTCCGCTGGCTCCGCCGTCACGATCCCTGAAATTGATCCCGAGATGATAACAGTTAAGAATATTCGACCCTTCCTCACTAACGAAGATTCTTAGAATCCCGGGGGCCGGTGTGGCAAGCCAATATCGAGGAATAGGACGCATCCTTGCTCCCGGTGAAGGCTTTCAGGATCATGAAGCGGCATCAATCGGTGCGCCTTTGCATCGGGGGGCAGTCTCAGGTGCGCGGCTCGTTGACCTCTCATTTCATTTCGAAAGCAAATCGATGACCCCGTCCTTGGTGGGTTTGTTGTCCGCGAGGTGCTCAAGGAAATAGGTCGCCACGGGGTCGCCCTTGCGGCCACGAAGGGTATTGGCCTCCTCGAAGAGCTTTTGCGCGGCGGGACGGTCGTTTTTCTCAAGTTCGGAGAGGGCTTCGTGGTAGGCGACGATCCAGTCAGGCTCCGCCTCCTGCCGCGCGGGGCCGAGGAGTTCGTGGACGATGGTGATCTCGCTGCGACCCTTCATGCGGAATTTCCCGACCATGCGGGTGCGGTATCCGGGGCCGATGTGCTCCCTCACCTCCTCGGTGAGAAGGATGCTGGTGCCGAACATCTTGTTCAGTCCCTCAAGCCGTGCGGCGCTGTTCACCGCATCCCCGATCACGGTGTAGTCGCTGTGCTGCTCGGTTCCGATGTAACCGGCAACGACGTCGCCGAAGTGGATGCCGACCCGCGTGCGCAGCTCGTGGCCGTCCACGACGAGCTTGTCGGACTCGTGGAGCTTCCACGCCGCGTCCACCGAGTTTTTCGCAGCATCGGCGTCCGCCACCGGAGCACCCCAGACGGCGACGATGGCGTCGCCGATGAACTTCACGATGGTGCCGTTGTGGTCGAAAATGTGGGACGTGGTGCGTTTGAAATAGTCGTTGAGCGTGGCGACGATCTGCTCGGGATTTTTCACCTTCTCGCTCATCTCGGTGAAGCCCTCGATGTCGGTGAAAATGATGGCCGCCATGATGCGCTCGCCGCCGGGTTTCACATCGTAGCCGGTCTTTTCCAACTGATGGAGGACCTTGGGGGAAACGAGACGTGAAAAGGCCTCCTTGAGGCGTCCCTGTTCGACCGTTAGGCGGAGTTTGAGGAACCGCTCGATGTAGGCATTGCTGCCGATGGCCCACACCAGGGCAACCGGAATCTGCACAAATGCCGGCACGCTCCACGGGAACCAGACATGGAGATAATGCATCTTGAATACCCCGTAGCTCATCAGGGCGAGGATGGCGGCGAGCGCAATTCCCACCGCCTTGAAGGGACGGAACATCGACAGGAGGATCCCCGCGACGATGCCCGCACCAATGATAAAGGCGGATTCCAATGAGGCAGGCGTGCGGGTGAGCCAGTCGCCATTCAGGAGATTCGCGAGCGAGTTGGCTTGAATCTCGACTCCGCTCATGAGCGGTAGATCACTCCGGTGAAAGAGGCGATGAAATGGCGTGGAGAACAAATCCACACCAGCTGCCGCACCCACGATTCCCGGAGCCCCGCCCACAATGACGATCTTGTTGCGAAATAGTCCCGGTTCGAGACCTACTTTCAGGTCCTTCCACAGGAACGTGGCGATGGCGGGTTTCGCATCATCGTCGTTGGGGTCGGCTGTGGGACCCACGTAGTTGAGCCAGCGGGGAGTAGTGCTTCGATTGCTTTCATCAAGCTTGGCTCCGAGGGCGACGGCGGCCTTCCACATCATCGATGGTTCATCGGGGGTGCCCGTCGAAAGTTCGCGGACGGTGTAATTCTTGTCATGAAGGAATGCCACGATTCCCTTGTTCTCCCCGGTCGGATCGGCAGCAGTGTCAATCACCTCGGTGGGGGGGTAGAGCTGCTCGACCGCCAGACCTGTCTTGCGGGTCATTTCGCGGACGAAAGTTAAAAAGACAAGTCGCTGCTTCTGTCCGGCAATCGGTTTGTCCTCGGCGTCCACGCCGCGAAACCTGCGGATGGAGGCGGCAAATTCCTCGTCCACGGCCGGATCTTTCCACGGATTTTGGAAATCCAGATCGTAGAGCACGGCCGTCGCACCATTCTCGCCCAACATGTCGAGGAGTTTGGGCTGCAACGTTCGGTCCAGGGCCCCGCCATCGATCTCGTCCACATAGACAATGGCGATGTTCTTCGGGGTGCCGGCCCGGTGTAGCATGAACGGAAGGTCATAGCTGAGCGTGACGACACTGCCGCCAAGGCGTGTCAATGCAAGCCAGCCGGCTGCCACGGCGAGCAGGGCACCGATGATTGCTGCCACGATGCGGGTGCGCCCTTCCGTGCTTTGAACGATACTCAGGTACCGGCGGCGTGAATATCTGGATGCGGGCATGAATGGGAAACTAACCCGGTCGCCGCATGGAGGTCAAACACGTGGAGGACCTAATGGTTGCCGTGGATGAAAGGGTGGCAAGGCGGGGTGGAGCCGGGCTCAACGCGGCGAAACCCGAATGAACCGCTTCCTCTCCGCGGTGAACGGCGTGTTGTCGCGCACCTTGAGAAGGAACAGGTCTCTCAGCAGGACCGTGGTGTGCTTGTTGCCGTTGTACCAATCGACGAGGTCGGATGAGACCTCCACCGTCGGATCTTCTTCCAGCAAACCCACCTCCACCGTCAGTGTCCTGTAATTGTTTCCGTCAGGCAGGGTCATTACCGCCGGGATGACCTTGCGTTGATGAGGCAGGGATCGCCTGAAAGGACCGTTAGGGTGAAGCTCCTTCCATGAGGGCAAGCGGGCGATTCGTGGCAGGGCAGGGGAGGCTGGTATCCCGGTGACGCCCTTGCCCGTTAGCTTGATGTCGAAAGGACTTCCATCCTTGTCGTTGCTGGCGATGTGGATGACAGCATCGAACTTGCGTTTCAACGTGGGCGTGAAGGTGACCTTGAAGGTGGTTGTCGCGCCAGGAGGAAGGGCGCTTTCCTCTGGTGGTGAAAAGCTGAAATTTTCGGGGTTCTTCCCATCGATGGAGATCTTGAGGTTCTTCAATTTCGACGTGCCCAGATTCCGGATGGTGAAGGTTTTGCCGGTGGATGATCCCAGACCGGCGGATCCGAGGGAGATGAGGGCGGATCCGCTTTTCAGACCGGTTCCCTTGGGTTGCTCGATCGCGATCCGGGGAGCCTTGGCATAGGTATAGGTGAACTGCCGGAGTTCGCCGCCGTTCACGGTCACTGCTTGCAGGGTGGGAATCTGGAATCCCTTGACCGCGGAGAGCTGCAGGTTGTAGCTGCCGGCGCTGAGGCCGGACTTCTGGCTTCCGCTCGACCGGTAGGAAGTATCCGGTTCCGGCTTGAGCAACCAGCGGGCACCCGCGATACGGGCCGCGGCGGGCTGGATGACGACCTGGAGCGCGCCGGGACTTGAAGGCGCTCCGAGCGTCACCACGCTGGTTAGAGTGAACCCGCCGTCGGTGTTGTTCTTTCCCGTGGTCGCACTTATTTCCGCCCGATCAAAGAGAGTGATCACCTCCTCATCGATCGCGCGCACCACCGTTTGACCCGAGCCGCCAAGATAGATCGCTGCCGGATAGTAATTCCCACTCTCGAACTGGACACACAGGGGGCCGCCCGAGGCACCTCCGGAACTTCGGATGTCGCCGGTCGTGTAGGTCCGGTAAGGAACCCCGGCAACCACCTCGCCGGGGACCCGCGAGAACTTCACATTCATCTCAGGAGTCGCGTGCATCCGCCCTTGGTTCGAAGCCTCAATCTGATCGATCGGGTAACCCACCAGCATCTTGTTCGCATCGGAAAGCAGGAATTCATTGTCGGTCGCGTTGCTGGCGAGGAAGCCGCTCGAACCTCCCCGCGCGGCGTCCGCCGTATCGACGTCAAGGTACAGGGCCGCAGCGTCATAATGCTGGGACTTCGGGGTCCCTTCGCCCTCCACCACCCCGGGCTCGCCACGGGCGGCGGCGTAACTGTCGAAGCGATAGAAGCCCCGCGGGATCTGGGGTGTCGGCTCGTAGCTGCCACGATCGCGCTGAAAGAGCCATTCGAGATTGATCACTGCTGACTTCGTTTTCTCGTCAAAAACCACGTGTGCGGCAGTGGCCACCACCCGCGGTTTCACGACGAAGCCGCTGGACAGGCCAGCGTCGCTCCGGATTTGTCCCACATAAGCGTAAGGAAACTTACGGTTCGTCGAGACCGTGGCGAACGGCACCAGCGTCGCCAGTGTGCCGGTTTGCGTGTCGGGTTCCCCGTAAGTCAGGGTGATTCGCGGCTTTTTTCCCAGACCGATCGCCACGTTCGCTGGTGGCGGGGTCACCAGTGTGCCCGCCGACTCGCATTCCACCAGATAGTTGCCGGGTGCCAGTGCTTTCGCGGTGAAATCGCTCGCCCGCCAGGCGGCGTCACCCTCTCCCAGAAACCTCCAGCGCGCGGTTGTCGCAATCGAGTCCGGCTTGAGGGTCACGGTCAATTCTCCGGTCCCGTTTTTGGGCGCCTCATAGTAGGAGCGGGTGATCGATGCGAAGAGATTCTCGACCGTCAGAATGACAGTCTCACGCGGCGGGTGATTGAATCCCGGCACCGGCCGGAACTCGATCTCCCGTGCGCCGAGAGTCAGTCCCGCGACCGGAAGGCCGGGCACCCGCCAACGTTTTTCCCCCACGAACCGCCACCCGGCGGTCGGCACCGCCGGAAGGATCGTCACCAGCGCCAACCCGGAGGCACTCGGCGGTGGACCGGGAAAGGTTTGATCGAACTCGGAGAGCTGATTGACCGACAAGGTGGCGGGGGCGCTGGTGACAACTCCTCCGATGTTTGAAACCACACAGTCATAGTCACCTTGATCCGCATCCCGGGCGGCGGGAATCGTGTAGCTGGACGCCGTCGCGCCCGTGATCAAACTGCCGTTCCTCCGCCACTGATAGAAAAGGGGCTCGTAACCGGTCGCGGTAACCGAGAACACCACCTGCGTTCCCGGATCCGTCAGGGGAACGGTTCTCGAGACCGGTTGCCTGGTGATGGTGGGAAGTTCGCCCAGCAGAAACGTGTAGGCACTTCCCGCATCGGGCCCGGCGGTGTCATCATTGGGCGAACCTATCAGAACCGTGGATCCTGATAGGGAGACCGAGATGCCGAACGAGTCGCCCGGCGAAGCATCGACTCCGGATGTCAGCTTCAGCTCCTGGTTCCACAAGGTCCCGTAGCGCACAAATGCATACGCGCTGCCGGAACCACTTCCGGCGACGGTGTCGTCGGTGTAGGCACCCACGACCGCCGTATCCCTCTCGAGCGCCACCGCCCGGCCGAAATTGTCATCCGGGGCCGCATCCCCGGCGGTGATCCTTGCCTGCGGTAACCACCCGTTCCCGCCATTCACGAATACATGGGCACTGCCGGTGTCCGCCCCGAATTCCGTATCATCGCCCGACGCGCCAATCAGCGCGGTGAGCGGAGTGTAGTTGCTGACAGCAAGCGCCCCGGTCTCGTTCCTGAGTGCCAGGTGGTCGAATTTCGTCAATCCGGTTTGTTCGGTCCCAAATGCGAAATCCGTGGCAATCGGTATTCCATTGATGGAAACCGAGTAGGTGCTTGACGCGGTGTCCACCGTCATCGCCACCTCATAAACCTGACCGGCAACGTATGCCAACTGGCTCGACGCTCCGTAGCTGGACCCGTTTCGAACATCGAAATGACCCGATGGATTCAGTCTAACGGCACAGGCAAGGTCAGGGTAATCTTCCGCAGCCCCGGAGACCAGTCCCGCCACACCGTTCATCAGGGCGGCCTTGGGCGAGAGACGGAAATTGAACTCGAAAGATCCGCCACGCGAGCCAATGGGAATGTTCTGCCACGTGGTTGTGGAGGTGAATGGGCCTCCGGCGAGCGCTACCGAGATTCCGAAAAAATCGGCGGCAGAGGCATCTCCGGGACTCAGTTGCGCCTCCTGGTTCCATACCGAGCCGACCCGTTTGAACAGATAGGCACTTCCCGCGTCGGTTCCCGCCTGGGTGTCGTCCAATAACGCGCCGATCACCGCGATATCACCTGAGATCGCCACCGCTCCACCAAAGATGTCGCGATCCTCCGGGGCGGGTGACTTGAGCTTGGCCTGCTGGGTCCATGTCGTGCCATTGCGGACATAAACATAGGCACTGCCGCCGATCGCCTCGAATGATGAGCCGATCAGCGCAGTCTCTCCGGAGATCGCGACGGAGTCGCCAAAGTTGCCGCCGGGGACTGTTAGCTTTGCCTGCTGGTTCCAGACCGCGCCAGATCGACTGAACACATAGGCTGCGTCGTCACCCGGAGAACCCACGATGGCAGTGTTGCCGGAAAGGTCCACCGAGGTGCCGAATGACACGCTGGAACCTCCTTCCGGTCCTGTTAGCCTCGCCTGTGGAATCCATGTCATTCCCTGTCTGGCAAACACATAGACACAGCCTGACCTCGCCAGTCCGTCATTGATGGCGCCGACCAGCGCGGTGTCTCCCGAGATCGAGACCGCATAACCGTTCCGGTCATCGGCCGGGGAGTCATCAATCTCGAAGTCGGATTGCTGGGTCCACGCCGAACCATTCAAAACAAACGCGTAGGCACTTCCGGCGGACTTCCCGGCCGATGTGTCGGAGGATGGTGCTCCCACCAGTATGGTGGTGCCGGAAAATGCCACCGCACTTCCGAAGCCGCTGAAATCCTCGAAGCCGATTGCACCGGCCCCTGCTGGTGAATCGATGGATGCGATCCTGCTCCAGACCGATCCGCTGCGGGCGACGACGGTTGCGGTATGGGTATAGATGCCGGGACCTCCGATTACCGCGGTGGCACCGGATACGGCCAGCGATGCTCCAAACGCATCTCCATCGGTGAAACCACTGAGTTTGCCCTGGGATGTCCAACTCGTTCCACTTCGTTTGAAGAAATAGACACTTCCTTCCCCAAGAATATCGATTGTCTGGTTGGGCGCCCCAACCAAAGCGGTATCGCCCGATATCGCAACGGAACTGCCATAGAAATCACCGGTGGATAGATCATTCGCACCGAGGGTGGCTTGCTGGCTCCAGACCGTTCCAACGCGGATGAAGACATGGACATTTCGATTTCCCGAGGAGGTGGTGCTGCTCGCGAGAGCCGTGTTTCCGGAAAGCGCCACCGAGCCATCCAAATTCCCTCCACCGGATGGCACCAGCTTGGCTTGCTGGTTCCATGTCGTGCCGCTCCGCAAGAAGACATGGGCGCCGATCAAAGCCGTGTTTCCCTCGAGGGCCACCGGACCGTCGAGCAGCGTCCCGTCGGTCGCCACGAGTTTGGCCTGCTTGTTCCAGACAGTGCCGGTGCGCACAAAAACATGGGGCCCGACCAGCGCGGTGTCGCCGGACAACGCGACGAAGTTCCCGAAGGTGTCCTCGTCGGCAGACGCCAGTTGGGCTTGCTTGCTCCAGGTCGTGCCCGAGCGGGTGAAGACATAGGCGCTGGCCGCGCCAGGTACTCCGATCAATGCGGTGTCACCCGAGAGGGAAACCGATGATCCCAGGAAATTCCCGTCCGAAGACTGGACCAGTCTTGCCTCCACATTCGCAAACAGCGGGTCGATCGTCAGCGGATAGATGGCATCCTCGTCCGACACTAACAACGTTAGACCGTCTGCCCCATCGGGTTCCATCCGCGCCTTGAGATCGCGACCGGTGGCGTCCCATGCCTTCAACCCGCTGTAGCGGACTTTCTCGATTCCATTGAACGTCACCAGACGGATGCCATCTCCTGAATCCATTGACTCGGCGCGCAGGTTTCCCTCCACATCCAGGGCGAGCGTCACCTTGCCGATCGGTCCTTCCGGTGGTTGCCGGACGGTGAATCCCTGTTCAAGTCCTTCCGACCGGTTGTCGAACCATTGAACCATTCCAACGTTGGGATGCTCCATTTGCACGCGACTTCCCTCGCCCGACGGGATCCCGGAGGAAACCGGAGTGATGTCCTCACCGCGTCCGATCCCACGCAAGCGCAGCGCCAGGGTCCATGGTTCCTTGCCTTCGGGATCGAGATTTCCGCTGGCGAGTTCCACTCCCCGATTCCCGAACCAGGCCCGCAACCGTTGGCCGGGATTGGCGGCGAAATAATCGGCTCCGCGGGAGTTTGGATCCGCCGGGTCGATCTTCTCCACCGCGAGCCGGGCGGCTGCCAGAGCGGCGCCGATCAATTGATACTTTCCGTTCCCCGCAAGCCCGGCCGTCGCATCATCGCCTGCCAGATGGACGGTGTTCGCAACTGGCGGAACATCGGACGAAGGTGGGATCGCGGGATGGATGCCGGGACCCGCATCAGCAGGAGCGGACGAGTGATCCGGCACAAGCGCGTCAGACATGCTCCCGATGTCTTGCCGCCCGAGGCGACAAAGGAAAACCAGGGCAATGCCGACGCCGAAGATCAGGATGAGCCGGTGAATCCAAGGGGGGGAATGTTTCAAGTGCATGTGGGGAATGGCTTTTGAACAGGTGGAGCTTTGCGAATCATACTCGGGAACATGTGACCCGATTCCATCCTTTTAGGGAATGAAAACCTTGATCCGATAGAAGGTCGGGTTTCCAGGTGGGGAGGGATCCGTCAAGGTGACGTTGCCATCCGCAGGTAGCGGCGCAATGGAAGTGACGAACATCCATGAACCTGCTGATAGACTTTCACGTCTTTCGAGAGAGTAACCTCGCGCCGCCTTGCCGGCTGCGGTGACGGTGAAGGTGGTGGCGGTCCTTGTCGATGTCAGGACCTTGAAGACGTCGGTGGGGTTGTTCGGATTGGTCCCGGCGGCGAATTCGTCTTGGTTCGTGCTGCCGTCGCCGTCCGCGTCGAAGGTGTCGGCGGAGCTGCCGGTGTTCGCGGTGGTGCCGAAGTTGGCGAAGCGCCAGGTTTCCCGGGCGGTGCCGGTGACCGTCAGGGTGAAGGTGCGGCTGGCGGTTAGGGCACCGTCGCTGATGGTTAGGGTGACGGACGAACTGCCGAGTTGGTTCGCGGCCGGGGTGATGGTGACGTTGCGGCTCGCGCCGCTGCCGCCGAAGACGATGCCGGAGAGCGGGACGAGGGTGCTGTTCGACGTGTCCTTGGTGAGGGTGAGGAACGAGACGTCGGTCTCGACGTCGCCGATGGTGAACGCGATGGATCCGGTGTTGCCGTTCACGGGAATTGACCGGGAGGAGATGCTGGTGATCGTCGGTTGGTCGTTCACGGGGTCCACGGTGACGATGAAGCTGTCCGAGTCGGCCAGCCTGCCATCGCTGACAGTCAGGGTGATGGTCGCGCTGCCATTCTGATTTGGGGCGGGAGTGATGGTCAGCGTCCGGTTTCCACCGCTGCCGCCGAAGACGATGTTGGAGTTCGGGATGAGACTGGTGTTGGAGGAGGTGCCGGTCAATTCCAACGAGGTGTTAGGATCATCCACGTCGCTAACCGTCACGCTGACAGGTCCGCTGGAGGTGTCCTCGTCGATATGAAAGTTCGTGACGTTGCTGATGGTGGGCGGCAGGTTCCCTGTCTGATAGGTGAAGGTTACCTGTGTGAGTTGGCCACCATTAAGTGTGACGGTTAGCTGGGTTGGGGGATCAAATCCGCTCACGGTGGAAAGTTGCAGGGTGTAGCTGCCGGGATTGAGTCCGGATTTCTGGGCACCGCTCGGACGGTAGGAAGTCTCGGGCTTGAGCCGCCAACCGGCGCCGGCGTTGCGTGCGGCGGCGGGTTGGATGGTGACCTCAAGGGCACCGGGCTGAGTGGAGGAACCGATGGCGGCGAAGCTTGTGTGCGTGATGCCACCGCCGGTGTTGTTATCACCGCCATTGCCGCTGACCTCGGCCCGGTTGAAGAGATCGATGATCTGGCTGTCGATCGCGCGGACGACGGTTTGGCCGGTGCCTCCCAGATAAATGGCGGCGGGATAATAGGGGCCATCGCCGAACTGGACGCACAGGGGACCGCCGGAGGTTCCACCAGCGCTGCGGATGGCGGAAGTGATGTACGTTTTTCCGAAAGCGCGGGTGAATGAGACGTTTGCCGGAGGCGTGGCGTGCATCCGGCCCTGGTTGATGGGGAAGATGCCGTTGACCGGATAGCCGACAAGGGTTTTCTGTGAGGAGGAAAGCAGGAATTCGTTGTCGAGCGCGTCGCTGGCAAGGAATCCTCCGTAGCCACCGCGACCGGCATCCTTCGAGGAAATAGATGGAGGCGGCGTCGAGGTTCTGGGAAGCGGGCGTGGAGGAGCCCGGGGTATTTTCCACGGCCCGTTGGCTGGCGTATCCGTCGAACAGATAGAATCCGCGGGGGATCTGCGGTTTCGGTTCGTAGGTGCCGCTGTGGCGTTGGAAGAGCCATTGCATGCCGGTGACGGCGGCAAGGATGCCATCGTCGAAGACGACGTGTCCGGCAGTGGCGACGACGCGGGGTTTGACGACGAATCCCGAACTGGAACCGACGTTGCTGCGGACCTGGCCGACGTAGGCATACGGCTTTGTTAGGTCCGAGGTGACCGTTTCAAATGGGACGAGAGCGGGCAAGGTGCCAGTGACCGGATCGGCAATGAAGTAGGTGAGCGTGGCCGTGGTGGTCAGGGAATCGGCCACCTGGACGGAAGCGGGAGGTGGTGTGGTGCGTCCGGCGACGGGCTTGCATTCGACAAGATAATCTCCTGCTGCGAGACCTCCGAGGGGGCTGTCCGAGTCGCGCCATTGGGTGTCGTCCTCTCCTAACAATCGCCACTGCGCGCGCTCCGCCACGGGGACTCCAGGTGCTGCGAGATCATCGGGTTTGAGGGTGACGGTGATTCCACCGGTGCCGGGATTCGGAGTTTCAAAATAAACGCGCTCAATGAAGGTCGCGGCGCCGCCACTGACCACTCCGACGATCTCAGCGGGTGGCTGGAGATAACCGGGAACGGGCCGGAATTCGATGGTCCGGTCGCCGGTGGCGAGTCCGCCGACCGGCACGCCCGAGGCGCGCCAGAGTTGTTCGCCCTGGAAGCGCCAGCCGCCGATGCCGGAGGGAAGAAGAGTGACGAAGACGAAGCCCTGGGCCTCCGGTGGTGCGGCAGGGAAATTTTGTGTTAGCTGCGAGAGAGCGTTCACCTTCAGCAGCGCCGGTGCGCTTGTCACCACTCCTCCGATGTTGGAAACCACCACGTCGTATTCACCCTCGAAGTCCGTGAATGGGCTTTGGGTCGGAACTTGAATGGTCAGGCTTGATCCGGTTGCGTCGTCGATCGGCGAGCCGTTCCGACGCCACTGATAGCGAAGTGGACCGTAACCCGTCGCGGTCACGCTGAAGATCACTTCCCTATCCGGTAGCACGGTGCGCGAAACCGGTTGAATCGTGATGACAGGAAGTTCTCCCAGCAAGAAGCTGTAGGCACTGCCGGCGGCGTTGGCCGCTGTCCCGTCATGACGGGCACCCACCAGCGCGATGCTGTCACTCAAGGCCAGCGAGGATCCGAAATAGTCCTGCGCGGAACTGTCCACCCCGTTGCTCAGGCTGAGTTGTTGGGTCCAAACTGTTCCGCCGCGCGCGAACAGGTATGCGCTCCCCACATCGAGCCCGGCAGGCGTGTCGTGATAGGGCGACCCGATGAGCGCGAGATTTCCGGTGATGGCCACGGCACTGGCAAATTCGTCTCCAGCCGCTCCATCGCTGGCGGTGAGTTTGGCCTGCTGGCTCCAACTGGTTCCAGTCCGGGAAAATACATAAGCGCTGCCGATACGTCCCGCCGCGCCGATGATATCGTAGGGTGCTCCCACGATGGCTGTGTCGCCACTCACGGCGACCGCGTTGCCGAATCCGTTATCGGGATCATCGCTGCCGGAGCTGAGGATTTCCTCTAGGTTCCAGTCCGTTCCGCTGCGCACGTAAACCGAAGCGCCTTCATACGTCTGGACGACCGCTGTATCACCGCTCAAGGCCGAAGCACCGCCTTCGTCGATTCTCGCCTGTTCGGACCAAACCGAACCGTCTCGCACAAAAACTAACGTATGCCCTCAAGACGATGCCAGTGCCGTATCGTTATCGATCGCCAACGATTCTATCGTGGCTTCCGAGTCGGTTTGAAGTGGTGTCTGTTCGCCCCAGATCGTGCCGTTTCGATTGAAAACATGAATCACCCCATCGTTCGCGCCCGTGACCAGCGCGGTGTCACCCGCCACCGCCACTTGAAAGCCAAAGTCGGTACCGTAGCCGGGTTCCGACCTTCTGAGTTTCGCCTGGAAGCGCCAGATCGATCCGGAACGGACAAAGACGAACGCACTTCCTTCATGGATCGTTTCAGGACTGGAATCTTGATTGGCACCGACAAGCGCCGTGTCGCCGCTGATCGCCACGGCCACGCCGAAATTGTTCAGCTCCTGACTGTCGGTCACCGTCGCCAGTTGCTCGCCGCGAAGCCATGTCGATCCCGCGGTATTTTCAAATACAATCGCGCTCCCCGGCGTGACCGTGCCTTCCGGCACAGGTTCGCCCGTCGTGATATCAATCTTGTCAGCGCCCGGAGCGCCCACCATCGCGGTGGTTCCTGCCAAGGCGACCGAATAGCCGAATTGTGATCCGTCGTTAGAAGATGGAGCAGTCAGTTTGGTCTGCTCTGTCCAGGTCGTCCCGCTGCGCACGAAAACAAATGCCCTGCCGGGGCCTTTGATGTATTGTGGTCCGTAAGCGCCCAAATATTCGGTAAACGATGCCTGCGGCGCTCCGATGACCACGGTCTCGCCACTCATGGCGATGGAGAAGCCGAACCTGCTGGCGTAGGGGTAGTCTTCGGGAATCGGCCCAAAAAGTGGGAGTTCCTCATCGCTTGCTGTCAATGTCGCCTGTTCGCTCCAACTGCCGGCACTGCGCACATAGACGATCACCCTTCCCGGAACGAAAAAGCCCGGACCGCCGACGAAGGAAGGATACCAGGTCATTCCGGGTTGTGAGACCAGGGCCGTGTCCCCGCTCAAGGCCACGACGGCCTCCCCATCTGAACCTGCGGGCAATTCGTCCTCCAAATCCCAAGTCGTTCCCGTGCGGACGAAAACTTCCGGACCCACGATTGCTGTATCGCCCGACAACGCGACCGAACCCAGACGACGGTAACCCGATGACTGATAGATCGCATCAGCGGTATCCAATCTGGCTTGCTCGCTCCAGGTGCCACCGCTGCGGACAAAAATGTCCGCCCGGTATCTCCTCCAACCAGCGCGGTATCTCCGTCCAGCGCCACTGCCGCACCGATGCCCTGGTCCGGTGCGCCATCGACCGGAGCCAGAGTCGCCTGTTCGCTCCATGCTTGGCCATCGAACGTGAAAACAAAGGCCTTTCCGCTGTTGAGGCTGACCCGTGGGTAGGGAATAGCCGTTAGGGGATCCTCGATGGTTTCAATGTTGAAGGCACCGACGAGCGCGGTGTTGCCGCTGAGGGCCACGGAGAAGCCGAATCCGAGTGGGCTGTCGGAGGCCAGCAATTCAGCGTCCCGCCTCCAGCCAAATTCCAAGTCAGACCGGTCGCGAAAAACATAGACCCTCCCGCAATCCGCCCCGGCCGGAGTGTCGGCGGTTGGAGCACCGACCAGCGCCGTCGTCCCATCCATGGCCAACGATGTTCCGAATCCGTCGTTCTCCGGAGGTGACTCCACCAACCGGGCCTCCACGTTCGCGAAGAGCGGATCGATCGTGACCGGGTAATCCGCGCCCTCATCCGCCACCAGCAATGCCAACTCCGCTCCACGCACCTCCATGCGTGCGTTGAGCGCCCGGCCGTTCGCATCCCATGCTTTCAGGCCGGTGGCGCTGACCACATCCGCACCGTGGGCATCCATGAAGCGCACGCCATCATTCAACGTGCGCATGCTTCCATTCACGCCCATGACCAATTCAAGTTCCCCGTCGCCTGATGGTCGATTTGCGATGGTGAATCCCTGCTCGATTCCCTCATGCTTGTTCTCAAACCACTCGATGATCGCCCCGGCTTGGTCGCTCATTTCCACCCGGCTGCCTTCGGCGCGGACCGTCCGTTGGGAAATCGGTGTTAGAGCATCCTTGCGTCCCGTCGCGCGTAACCTCAATTGGACACTCCAGGGCTCGGCTTTCTCATCTTCCGAACGATAACCGCTGGCCAGTTCGATGCCCTCCCTGGAAAACCAAGCCCGCAATTGCTGCCTCGGGTTGGCTGCGAAAAACTCCGCACCACGGGAGTGCGGTCCGGAAGGATCGATCTTTTCCGCCGCATATCTCGCGGCCTGAAATGCCGATTCGAGGGAATGATATTGGCCGGACTGTTTCAGTTGCGCCCTCGCGGCCTCGCCGGTTGCCGAGGGGCTGATAGAGATTGCTGGTGTCGGTTGCGCTGACGTTGGACCCGGCCCGATCCGATCTTCAGCCCGCTCAATGGAAATTGTATTTGTCCCGACCTCTTGTCGCGAACCCCGACGGCTGAACATGAGGACTCCGCTTCCCATGGAGATCGTCAGGACAAGAATGGTTTGCCACATCCGGACACCGGGACGCGCAGGGTGTGGCGGAGCGAAGGAACCTTTCGTAGGGCGCGGTGCGTTCATGGATCAAGCGGATTGGGTTTGATGAGTGATTGGGAAAAAGTGATTTCGATGAATGAGGGGGCGGGCACGCTCAGTTGGCGGAATCCTTGGCTGTTAGGCGCGTCCCGGCGGGACGTCTCAAGCGGGTGTGCCCAGTGACGCTGAACCACCTTTCATCGATCTGGGCGCCTGTTGCCATTTGCAAGTCAGCGAGACGGGGCGATTCAGTTCCGGCGAATGAATGAAAGCAGTAGAAATACCTTGCACATCTTCGAATTCTCATTGCCGTGGGGGTTAAGGAAGCAGGCTGATCCTATTGAAACTCCAAGGCAAGGTTCAAAAAGACCCATAAGATCCGGCGAGCTATGGTGAAAACCCAAAGGGAACGGCGGGACTACGACTGGTTGACCCCAACGCGATAAAAGGCTCCGCCGGAGTCCGTGAGGGAGATCGTGCCGTCGTTGCCGGGCGGGTTCTCAGGGTGGGGAAACCCGGATGAAGCGCTTTTCGGATTCTGTGAACGGTGTGTTGTCGCGCACCTTGAGGCGGAACATGTCTCTCAGTAGAACCGTGGTGTGCTTGTTGCCACTGTACCAGTCCACGAGGTTCGACGAGACTTCCACCGTTGGATCATCTCCGACCGGATTGGTTTCGACCGTTAGCGCGCGGTATTTGCGCCCGCCCGGCAAGGTCACCACCGACGGTGTGATCCTGGGTTGCTGGAGTTGATATCCTTTGAGGAGGCCTTTGTCGTAAAGGTCCGTCCACGACGGTAGTTGGGCAACTCCTGATAGGGAAGGGGATGCCGAGGTAACTGCAACGCCTTTGCCCGTCAATTTGATATCAAACGGGCTTTCATCCGCATCATTGCTGGCGATGTGGATGGCTGCACTGAACTTGCCTTTCGATGTCGGGCTGAAGGTGACCTTGAAGGTGGTTTTGGCTTTTGGGGCGAGGGTGCTTTTCACGGGTGGTGAAATCTTGAAATTCCCGGCACGTTTGCCGTCGATGGTGATGTTCAGACCTTTCAATGCGGCTGAGCCGGTGTTGCGGATCGTGAATGTCCTGGTGATGGACGACTTCACCGGGATGGATCCGAAGAATGTCGATGAGGTGCCATCCTTGAGGGGGCTGCCCGCAGGTTGCTCGATTGCGATTTCGGGTTGTTTGGAGCTTTCCGTGTTGCCCGTTAGGTTGATGACAAACGAGGGAGTCAGTGGATCGTTGCTCTTGACGTGGACGGCGGCCGTCCGCACGCCCGGGCCGCCGGGGGTGAATCTAACAGTGAAGCCGGTGGTGGCGTTCCTGACGACGCCGGCACCCGGTGCCTTGGTCACCTTGAAGTCATTCTCATGGACGCCGTCGATGGAAACCGACAATCCCGAGAGGGTTGCATTGCCTGAGTTTCTGATCGTGAAGGAGAGGTCGGATGATGAACCCGCCGCCACCGTCCCGAAGCTTTTGGTTCCGCCATCGGCGATGGGAGTGCCGGCAGGGATCTCGACATGGATCACCGGAGCCGCAGCATAAGTGAAGGTGACTTTCAGGAGTTGACCGCCATTGACGGTGACCGTCTGGGTGACGGGTGCGAGGAATCCGGCAACGGTGGAGAGCTGCAGGCTGTAGGTTCCGGGGGTAAGCCCGGATTTCCGGCTTCCGCCTGAACGGTAGCTTGTCTCGGGCTTGAGCCGCCAGCCGGCACCGGCATCACGCGCGGCGGCGGGCTGGATGGTCACCTCGATCGCGCCCGGCTGGGTCGGACTGCCGAGGGCGCTGAAGCTGGAATGGGTGATCCCGCCGCCGGTGTTGTTGTTGCCGCCGTCACCACTGACCTCGGCTCGATTGAAAAGATCGATGACCTGGCTGTCGATGGCGCGCACCACGGTTTGTCCGCTTCCTCCCAGATAGATGGCCGCGGGAAAATAGGTGCCGTCCTCGAGTCCGATGCACAACGGCCCGCCTGACATTCCTCCCGAACTGCGGATGTCGGTGGAGGTGTAGGTTTTTCCGATGCTCCGGGTGAAGGAGATGTTAGATGGTGGCGTGGCGTGCATGCGTCCCTGGTTGGAAGTGGAAATTCCATCCACTGGATAGCCGACAAGGGTCTTGAGTGCTGGGGAGAGGATGAACTCGTTGTCCGTGGCATCGCTGGCGAGGAAGCCGCCGAAACCTCCACGCCCGGCATCGGCCAGGAAGTAGATCGAGGCCGCGTCAAGGTTCTGCGAGACGGGCGTGGACGAGCCCGGGGTGCCTTCCAACTCACGCTGGGCGGCATATCCGTCGAAGATGTAATATCCGCGGGGGACCAGCGGTTTGGGTTCGTAGGTTCCGCTGTGACGTTGGAACAGCCATTGGATTCCGCCGACTGCCGAAAGGGTTCCATCGTCGAACACGACATGTCCTGCGGTGGCCACCACGCGGGATTTGACCACGAATCCGCTGCTGGAGCCGACGTTGCTGCGGATCTGACCAACGTAAGTGTATGGATTCGGTTCATCCGAGGTGACGGTTTCAAATGAAAGCTGCGAGGGCAGGGTGCCGGTGACCGGATCGGTTAGGAAATAGGTGATGGTGGCGGAGGTGGTTTGGGCGTTCACGACCAGGACATTCCCGGCAGTCGGAGTGGTACGGCCCGCCACGGGCTTGCACTCGACGAGATAGTTTCCTGCCGCGAGTCCGGCAACGGTGGCTCCCGAGTTGCGCCATTGGGATTCATTCTCGCCTAACAAACGCCACTGGGCGCGCTCGGCGACCGGTAAGGATGAATCCGCGATGGTGTCCGGCTTGAGTGTGACGCTTATCCCTCCGCTGCCGGTTCCGGGCGTCTGATAGTAAGTCCTCTCGATGACCGAGGCCGCGCCGCCACTTACCACTCCAACGGTTTCCGATGGCGGCTGCAAGTATCCCGCGGCCGGCCTGAACTCGATGGTCCGGTCTCCAGTCGCGAGTCCACCCGCAGGGACGCCGGACTGCCGCCAATTTTGTTCGCCCTCGAAACGCCATCCACCGATCCCGGCCGGAGACAAGGTGACAAAGACGAAGCCGACGGACTCCGGAGGTGCGGCGGGTAAACTTTGCACCAATTCCGAAAGCACGTTGACCGAGAGGGTGGCAGGCGAACTGGTGGCGATTCCCCCCGCATTCGAGACCAGGACGTCGTAGAGTCCGGCATCCTGCTCCGTCACTTCCGGGATGCTGTAGCTGGTCGTCCCGTTGATGAGCTCACCGGCGGCTCCTTCGATATTGTAGCCGTTCTTGCGCCACTGGTAGCGCAGGGGGCTGTATCCCGTGGCGGTGGCTGTGAAACTCACGGGCGTCCTGGGATCAGTGAGCGGGACGGTCCGCGAGACCGGTTGCCCGGTGATGACCGGCGATTCCCCCAGCAGGAAAGTGTATGCTTTTCCGGTAGAAGCGCTTGCGATCATGTTCCTGTAGGTCCCCACCACGGCGATTCCCCCATCCAGGGCGGTGCTCACTCCGAAGGAATCAAAGACAGTGGTTTCGACTCCGGCGGTCAGCTTCAGTTGTTCCGACCACAGGACCCCGTTGCGTTTGAATACCCGTGCACTGCCCGAACTGCTGTTGTCCGTGGGGGCACCAACCATTGCGGTGTCCCCGTCCAAGGCAACCATCCGCGGGGCAGGCTCGCGGCTCATTACATTAAAATCAGCAGGCATGACTCCGATCGGAGCACCATCGCCCGCAACCAGGTTCGCCTGTTGGTTCCACGCCGCGCCTGAGCGGACAAAGACATGGGCGGATCCCCCTTGAACCTCCAACGTGTTCACGTTTCCGAACTCGTCCACCGGCCTGGTGAAGGCAGCCAGCAAGGCGGTGTCCCCGCTCAAGGCCACCGAATTTCCGATGTAATTGGCTCCCGGCCCCTGCTGAATCGTCAATTTTGCCTCTTCGGTCCAGGTCTCGCCAACCCGCACGTAAACATGCGCAGCTCCCCGGAATTCATTGGTGGCGCTGTTGCCTGCCGCGCTACCGACGATGCACCTCTGGCCGCTCACATCCACCGAGGTTCCGAACTTGGCGACAAACGGATCGGAGGGAAAATCATTCGCCGTCAACTCGGCTTGCTTGCTCCAGGCGTTTCCGCTCCGCGCGTAAATGTATGCAATCCCCCCGTTTGGCAATTCGGGAGCCCCGATGACGGCGATGTCGCCATCAATGGCCACCGATTTGCCGAATCCAATTTCACCACCGACCCACGGGAAGCCAAGCCGTGCCTCCTCCCTCCAGTCTGCCCCGATTCTCCTGAATACATATGCCCGGTTTTCGGAATTGGGAGATGAACCCACCACCGCCGTGTCCCCGTCCAGATCCACGGAGGAGCCGAACCTGTCGTTGCTACCCGGATCGCTCGCGATCAGTTTTCCCCCTTCCTCCCAAGTCGTGCCGGTGCGAACGAATGAATACACGCTACCGGCATCACTGAGGGAAAGGTTGTCCTCCATTGGAGCACCCACCAGCGCGATATCCCCGCTGACCGCGACAGGCAAACCGAACCCGTCGCCTGGTATCGGCGACGGGCGAGGCGAACTTCTGTTGTTTGCTCCAGCTCGCACCGGTGCGCACAAAGACATACGCACTTCCAGTCGACGCATTGGGGGTATCTCCGACCAAGACGCTGTCTCCCGATATGGCAACCGCAGAGCCAAAATTGCTCCCCACGGCATCCTCGCCCGAGGTTAGCTTCTCCTGCTCGCTCCAGATCCCCCCGCTGCGTGAGAAGACGTAGGCGGCATGGGCTCCGGTCGAGCCGATCACGGCGGTGTCGCCTTGCAAAGCCATGTAGGATGTCCCCGCACCGTCACTCGGTGTGAGCGGAGCCTGCTCCGTCCATTGGGTCCCGCTGCGGGTGAATGAGCGGGTGGTTGCGCCAAATTTCACCAAAGCGGTATCGCCACTCAGCGCGACAACCCGTCCGTTGGCCGGGAAGAGCTGCCTGCTCGGTCCACATTCCCGAACTGCGTAGAAAGACCCGCGTGCTCGCTTCTTCATCGCCTCCCCAAAGCGCCGTATTGCCATCAATCGCCACCGAAAGCACCCTAGGGTAACCATTTGTTCCCGCACCAAGAGTTGCCTCCTTGGTCCATGTGTTACTATTGCGGACGTAAACATAAGCACCCTTGCCATAACCGTTCACCAGCGCAGTGTCTCCGCTCAGGGCCACTGACATTCCAAAATAGATCGCGCCTTCGAAGTTGGGAAACTCCGCCTGCTGGATCCACTGCCCCACTGTCCTTACAAAGACGAACGCCCTCTGGCGTTCCGTCGTACCGCTTTCCGCTCCGATCAGTGCGGTGTCGCCATCGATGGCCACCGAGCTTCCGAAGTGATCGCCATCCTGGCCATCGCCCGACAAAAGTTTCGCCTGCGCTCTCCAGACCGATCCCTCCCGCACGAACACATAGACGAATCCCACACGAGTACCCGAGGCGGTGCTTCCAAAGCGAGCCCCCACCAGTGCGGTGTCTCCGCTCAAGGCCACCGAAGAGCCGAATTCGTCGCCTTCTGTCGAAATCTGCCGCAGTCTTGCCTCCACGTTTGCGAAAAGCGGGTCGATCGTTACGGGATAGGTCGCGCCAGCAGTCGTTCACCGAAAGCTCAAGGAAGTCGCCGCGGACTTCCATCCTCGCCGCGAGATCCCGTCCCTCGGCATCCCATGCGCGAAGGCCGGTGTAATGCACCGTTTCCTGGCCATTGCCGTCCACAAAACGCACGCCTTCGCCCTCTGCCGTGGAAAGCTTCTCGGCACGGAGCGTTCCTTCGACCGCCATCCGGATCATCACCTCATTGCCTTCCCCGGCGCATTTCCGGTGCAGGGTGAAGCCATGCTCCAGGCCCTCGCTGCGGTTCTCGAACCATTGGGTCACGCCTGTTTCAGGATCGCTGGACTCCATCCTGCCACCCCCGGAGTTCGAGACCTTCGGGTGGATCGCCGTCACATCGCTTCCGCGGCCGATTTGCCTCATGCGAAGTGCAACGGCCCAGGGGTGTTCGTCATCGGGGGTGGGGATCCCGCTTGCGAGTTCCACCCCGTCCCTGGAGAACCAGGCGCGGAGTTGCTGGCTGGGGTTCGCCGCGAAATACTCCGCTCCCCGCGCGTCGGGATTGCCGGGGGCGATCCGCTCAACGGCATGGCGCGCCGCCTCCAAGGCTGCGCCCAGCGATTCATATTTGCCGTCCTTTTCCAGCGCCGTGTTCGCCTCCTCGCCCTTGAAGGTGACCGTGCGATTTTCGACGCGGATCCTGTTGCCAGTGGCGGAGGATTCTCCCGATGCTTGCTTCAGGCCGGGGAGCCAGTCACCGGGTCTGGCGACTGTACGATCTCCGGGCAGCACCCCGGCGATCATCCAGATGACCGCGATCAAGCCCATCACCATGATGCCCACCAGAAAAATGACCTTCGTTCGAGCTGATTTCATGATGGGTCTCCGGTCCTTTTTACCTTGTCCTGTCAGATTCAGGCTTCGGAAGAATTTATGGGTGTGCAACTTTGTCATGGTTGGTGAGGGGGATTCGCCAGGAAACAGTGATGACCAACTAAGGAAGGCATCTAAACCGACTCAGGTCCGGACAGGAAGGAAGAATTGCACGCGTCCCTGTCCGCAACGGATCAAATCCTCAAGGCAGGGATGTTGGCACCTCCGGATGCGGGCCAAGGCTATGGGGCAACCACCCGGATCCGGTAGAACCCGGTGCCGGCGGGCGGGGACGGAGTCGGTTAGGGTGACCGGGCTGTCGCTGGCGAGCGGAACGTTGGAGGTGACGGTGGACCATGAGCCGGTGGCCAGGCTTGCACGCCGTTCGAGCACGTAACTGCGCGCGGCCTTGCCGGCGGCGGTGACGGTGAAGGTGGTGGCGGTTCTGGTCGATGTCAGGACCTTGAAGACGTCGGTGGCGTTGTTCGGGATTGGTGCCGGCGGCGAATTCGTCTTGGTTGGTGCTGCCGTCGCCGTCCGCGTCGAAGGTGTCGGCGGAGCTGCCGGTGTTCGCGGTGGTGCCGAAGTTGGCGAAGCGCCAGGTTTCCCGGGCAGTGCCGGTGACCGTCAGGGTGAAGGTGCGGCTGGCGGTTAGGGCACCGTCGCTGACGGTTAGGGTGACGGACGAACTGCCGAGTTGGTTCGCTGCCGGGGTGATGGTGACATTGCGGTTCGCGCCGCTGCCGCCGAAGACGATGCCGGAGAGCGGGACGAGGGTGCTGTTCGAAGTGCTGCGCGTCAGGGTGAGTGAGGATGGGGCTGTCTCGATGTCGCCGATGGTGAAGGAGATCGATCCGGTGCTGGTGTTCACGGGTATCGATTGGGCGGCGATGCTGGTGATGGTTGGTGTATCATTGACCGGATCGACTGTGATTACGAAGGTGTCGGTATCGGTCAGGTCGCCATCGCTAACAGTCAGGGTGATGGTGGCGCTGCCATTCTGGTTCGCGGCGGGCGTGATGGTCACGAACCTGCTGCCACCGCTGCCGGAGAATACGATGTTGCCATTTGGAATGAGGCTGGTGTTTGAGGAGGTGCCGGTGAGGACAAGTGCGTTGTTTGGGCCGTCAGGGTCATCGACCGTCACGCTGATGGAGCCGCTGGAGGTGTCCTCGTCAATCGTTAGATTCGCGACATTCCCGATGGTGGGCGCGGCGTTGGCCGCGGCGTAGGTGAAGGTGATCTGCTGGAGTTGGCCTCCGTTGACGGTGACGGTTTGCTGGGTAGGATCAAGGAATCCGCTGACGGGGGATAATTGCAGTCGATAGTCGCCCGCACTTAGCCCGGATTTCTGGCTTCCGCTCGACCGGTAGGATGTCTCGGGCTTGAGCCGCCAACCGGCACCCGCATTGCGCGCGGCGGCGGGCTGGATGGTGACCTCGAGTGCGCCGGGCTGGGTGGTGGCGCCGATGGCGGTGAAGCTCGAATGGGTGATGCCGCCGCCGGTGTTGTTGTCGCCGCCGTTGCCGCTGACTTCGGCACGCAGGAAGAGATCGACCACGGCGCTGTCGATGGCCCGGACGACCGTCTGGCCATTTCCTCCCAGATAGATGGCCGCCGGAAAATAGAGGCCGTTGGGGCGCTGGACGAAGAGCGGGCCGCCGGAACATCCACCGTATCCACGCACGGCGGTGCTGATCCAGGTTTCCCCAAAGGCAGGGGTCAGCGAGGCGGTGAACGCGGCGGTGGCATGGAGCTTGCCTCTGTCCGCCGAGGGGATTCCATCCACCGCGTAGCCTGCGAGGATTTTCTGCGAGGTGGAGGTTAGGAATTCGTTGTCATCTCCGGCGTCGGTGGCGAGGAAGCCGCCGTAGCCGCCTCGTCCGGCCTCTTCAAGGAAATAGAGGGCGGCGTAATCGAGGGTCTGAGACTGCGGCAATCCCTCGCCGGGACGGTTGTCGGCGATGCGTTGGTCCGCGTAGCCGGTCGCCAGATAGCTGTCCGCGCGGCACCTGTGGTTTCGGTTCGAATTGTCCCGAATGCTGTTGGAAGAGCCATTGCAAGCTGGTGATATAACTGAGGGATCCGTCGTCGAAGACCACGTGTCCCGCGGTCGCGACTACACGGCGCTTCACCACGAATCCGGTGCTCGATCCGACTTCGCTGCGGATTTGTCCGACATGGGCGAAGGGCAGATCCTCGTCCGCCGAAACGCTGTTGAAAGGAAGCGGTGATGGCGCGGCGGCTCCGGTGTTGTTGGCGGTAAAATAGGTCAGGGTGAGTTCGCTTGAGCTTGCCGTTGGTGATGGAGATCGATGCCGCAGGCGGGGTCACTTTTCCGTTCACCGGCTTGCACTCCACAAGGTAGCTGCCGGCGGTGAGCGAGCTAACAGGAGGTCCGTCGCCATCGCGCCACAGTGACTCGCCGACGAACCGCCATTGCGCGCGGTTCACTTCAGGCACTCCGGGAGCAGCCAGATCCTCGGGCTTGAGGTGGACCGTTAGGCCTCCGCTTCCTGGCGAGTCGGTTTCGAAATAGAAACGGTTGAGGATGAGGTTGGTTCCGCTCACTACATCGAGGGTTTCGACGGGCGGAGGGTTGTAACCGGCGATGGGCAGGAACTCGATGAGGCGTTGGCCGCTGGCGAGGTGGGTTGCCTGGACGCCCGAGTTGCGCCAGGCGGTTTCCCCGGCGAAACGCCAGGCACCGCGCGTCGGGGGATCGAAGTTCACCGTTACGGTCCCACTGGCCGAGGGTGGGAGATCGGGGAAGACCTGCACCAGACCTGATAGGATGCTGAGGCTGAAGGTGCCCGCGGTGCTTAACCCCGTGCCGCCGGGGCCAGTGGCGCGGATGCGGTAAAAGTAGGTGGTTCCCTGTTGCAGCCCGGTCAGGGTGGCGGAGACCGGCACCGGATCGCTGCCGCTTACCGAGGCTGGCACTGCTGAGAAACTGTTCGGGAAACTGATTCCGTCGGTCCCATATTCGAAGGAAACCGCCGCATTGCTACCCAGCGGATTGACCGATCCTGTGACCGCCGCGCGGGTCGTTGAGAGGGCATTTGCTCCTCCGGCAATCGCAATCGGCTCGGTCAGGGTGGTGAATGCCTGCGCTCCCGACACCACTGAGCCGCCCGCATTGGAGGCCACAAGGCGGTAATAGTAAGTTTGACCTTTTGTTAGGCCCGCAACGGGAGAACTCACCGAGACTGCGGTATTCCCTGTAACCGTTGCTGGAACTGCCACGATCTGGTTGGGGAAACTGTTGATGCTGATTCCCCATTCGAAAACCACGGTAGTTCCGAAGCCTTGGGCATTGATGGTGCCGTTGAAGCGGGCACTCGTGGTGGTGATCTGGCTAGCAGTTCCAACCAGTGCGATCGGTTCTGCTAGGGTCGTGAAACTCTGGATCTCGCCAGGTTTCGTGCCATTGCTATTGGTGGCCCGGAAGCGGTAGTAATACTTCACGCCCGGATCTAATCCACCGATCGTGACGCCCACAGCCGTCGTTTGAAATCCAGCGAGACCGTATCGGACCGGAAAGATGGCGGGAAAGTTGATGCCATCCGTTCCATATTCCAGTGTCACGTTTGAGTTGAAGCCGCGCGCGTTTACCTTCGATTGAAGAACCGCCGAATTCTTTTCCACGGAGATCGGATCCATGGTGAAGACAAGTGGGCGGCCTGGGAAGATAAGTCGAAAAATCCCGCCGTCAGGTCTTCTTGATGTGCCATAGAGATTTCCCTCTCCGTCGCGGATGAGAGTGCCATAGGGGTTGAAATCCACCGGTAAGGACGCAAATTCGAAAACAGTGGAAAATTGCCCAGCCGGGGTGATCTTGAAAATGGTGCCCAAATCCTGAAGTCCTCCTCGCGAGGTCGTACCGTACAGGTTTCCGTCGGTGTTCTCGACCAGGCCGGAATAGGTTTCCTTACCCTTCTGGGCACCGCTTTCCCCCGTGAATTCCGCCAGGGTGGTCAAGTTTCCTCCGGAGGTCATGCGGAAGACCGTGCCAAAGTCCGAAGCCCCTCCGGTCAATGTCGTTCCGTAGAAAAATCCGTCGGTAGCCTTGATCAGAGCCCCATAGGGGGCCCTTCCTTTGTTGACCGCTCCGTTTCCGCTAAAGTGAACCAGGGTCGTTAGGGGGCCTGTGGGCGGCATTTTGAAAACCGTTCCTCCTCCTGATGCACCGCCGGCCGAAGTTGTGCCGTAGAAATAGCCATCGTTATTCTCAAACAGGGCTGCTTGCGGGCGCGAACCGCTGGAGGCTGCGGTAGCCGATGTGAAGGTAAACAAGGTTTCAACCGCCAGCGCTGACGTTGTGCGGTAGATCGATCCAAGTGGGCTTCCTCCGAAGAAAGACCGGGAGGTTCCGTAAAGCATTCCGTCGGTGGCCCGGATTAGCGGCGAGAAAGGCGATGTGTTGGTGGGAAGAGACTGTTCTGCGAGAATCGACCCGGCTGGGTTCATTTTGTATATCTTTGAGGAAAGGGAACTGTCGCCAGCGGTTGTTCCAAAAAAATTGCCATCCCCGTCCTCAACGACCGAAGAGAATGGACTGATGCGATTGGCGAGGACGCTGAACTTGCCGGCTGGAGACATCCTGAATACTCCCCCGCCGAGGGATCCCATCGTCAGGGTGCCATAAAAATTTCCATCTGTTCCGAGCGTGAGGCCTGAAAACGGCTCACGTGGAATCGCGCTTTCACCAACTCCCGAAAACACGACCAAGGTTTCCAATGAACCGAATTGAGATAACCTGAAGATCGAACCATTGGATACACCGCTCGCGGTTGTACCGTAGAAGTCACCATTCAGGCCCTCGATCAGTGCGCCTTCGGAGCCGTCGGTTGAGCCGATGTTCCCGACCACCGTTGCTTGCCCCGTGTTGGTCATTCTTACCACTTTGGAATTGTTCGTCCCATAGAGGTTCCCATCGCGCCCCAGATAAAGAGGGCTATGTGGGCCGATGTTGTTCGCACCGAATGGGAACTGAATGAGAGTGGTGTAGCCTCCCGATGGAGTTAAACGATAGACGGTGCCTTGATTGTCAAAACCTCCCGCATCCGTCACTCCATAGAAGTTCCCATCGCTTCCGAGTGTCAAGGGGCCGAGAGGGTCGGTTCCCGGGACGGCTCCTGCGATTCCCGTGAATTTGATCAGCGATTCGAAGTTGCTGCCATCCAGCGCAAGTCGATAGACGATCCCGGACAACGCGGTTACTCCGTAAAGGCGTCCGTCCGGCCCTTCGATCAATCCGCTCACGGGAGCGACTCCTGGGAGACCCGGGTGGAATTCGAAGATCGTGGTAAGGACGCCCCCCGGTTCGAGTCGGAAGACGGTTCCAAGGCCATTGGTTCCACCGATTCGGGTGGTCCCGTAGAAATTTCCATCACCTGCCAATATCAAGGGAGCATTGGGCTCTTCTCCTTTTGCTGGTTCGGTGATTCCGGTGAATTCAACAAGGGTCGTCGTGGCGCCCGCCGGTGTTATACGGAAGACCGTTCCCATATTTCCCTCGCCACCCTTTGATGTCGTTCCATAGAAGTTCCCATCAGGTCCCCGGGTGAGCCCACCGGTCGGCAAGCTGCCTTTGAAATTCCCCGCAAGCCCTGAAAATTCGGCAAGAACCGTGTGCTCTCCTTGTGCGGTGATCCTGTAAATTGTGCCGAGATCGGCCGCACCTCCCAAACGGGTGACACCGAAGTAGTTCCCATCTTGTCCCGGAACCAGCGCGCCCACAGGTGACCCACCGAGAGGTCCAAAATCGGCGATGCGTGCATCCGTTAGGCTCATCACCCTCTCAAAAACCTGCGCCCGACTGGAGGAACTGGCGGCACAAAGCACCGTTAGGACCATGGCAAATACGTGGGAATTCTGGAACGGTCGCGGTAGATGCATTGGAGACGGATGTCAAATTGGCGAAAGGTGGTGAAAATAGCCAAGCTTTCTTAACTCTAGGGAGCAGATACGCGCAGCCGGTAGAATGCGGAATTGAGGGGAGGGGAGGAGTCGGTTAGCGTGGCCGGGCTGTCGCTGGCGAGCGGGCCGATGGAAGTGACGGTGGACCATGAGCCGGTGGCCAGGCTTGATCGCCGTTCGAGCACGTAGCTGTGCGCGGCCTTTCCGGCGGCGGTGACGGTGAAGGTGGTGGCGGTCCTGGTCGATGTCAGGACCTTGAAGACGTCGGTGGAGTTGTTCGGATTGGTCCCGGCGGCGTATTCGTCTTGGTTGGTGCTGCCGTCGCCGTCCGCGTCGAAGGTGTCGGCGGAGCTTCCGGTGTTCGCGGTGGTGCCGAAGTTGGCGAAGCGCCAGGTTTCCCGGGCAGTGCCGGTGAGATCGGGCGAACCGGAGGCGCCTTCCTCGCCGAACATCGAATTTGTGGCGGCTTCGATGATGGGGGGGGCCGTGGCAGCGGCGTAGGTGAACGTGACTTGCTGAAGCTGGCCACCGTTCACGGTGACGGTTTGTTGGGTTGGGGCCAGGAATCCGCTGACCGTGGAGAGTTGCAACCGGTAATTGCCCGCACTGAGTCCGGATTTCCGATTCCCGCTAGAGCGGTAGGTCTTCTCGGGCTTGAGTCGCCAGCCTGCCCCGGCATTGCGAGCGGAGGCGGGCTCGATGGTGACCTCAAGGGCTCCGGGTTGTGCACTTGCACCAAAGGGTTTGAAACCCGAGTGGGTAATGCCGCCGCCAGTGTTGTTGTCGCCACCATTGCCGCTCACCTCCGCGCGTTGGAAAAGATCGACCACGGAGCTGTCGATTGCCCTCACCACCGTCTGGCCGCTTCCTCCCAGATAGATGGCGGCGGGAAAGTAGAGTCCGTTAGGTTGTTGTACGAACAAGGGGCCGCCGGAGCACCCGCCGAATCCACGCACGGCCGTGGTAGTCCAAGTTACCCCCTCGAGACTGGGGATGGGTGTCAACCTATCGTCAAATGCCGCCGTGGCATGAAGTTTCCCGTTGTCCGCAGCCGGGATGCCGTCCACAGCGTAACCCGCCAGGATCTTCAGAGCTGAGGAATCAAGATACTCGTTGTCGGCCCCGGAGTCGGAGGCCAGATAGCCGCCATATCCACCACGACCCGCTTCCTCTAGAAAATAGAGGGCCGCGTAGTCCAATTTCTGGGATTGTGGCGACCCCTCGCCGGGACTGTTGTCGGCAATGCGTTGGTCCGCGTAGCCGGTGGCCAGATAACTGCCGCGCGGCACCTGTGGCTTCGGTTCGAATTGTCCCGAATGCTGTTGGAAGAGCCATTGCATGCTGGTGATGTAACTGAGGGATCCGTCGTCGAAGACCACGTGTCCAGCGGTTGCGACGACGCGGCGCTTCACCACGAATCCGGTGCTGGATCCCACTTCGCTGCGGATTTGTCCGACATAGGCGAAGGGCAGATCCTCATCCACCGAAACACTACTGAAGGGAAGTTGCACCGGGGCGGCGGCTCCGGTGTCGTTGTTGGTGAAGTAAGTCAGGGTGAGTTCGCTTGAGCTGCCGTCGGTGATGGAGACCGATGCCACGGGCGGAGTGACGCGTCCGTCCACCGGCTTGCACTCCACGAGGTAGCTCCCGGCGGTGAGGTTGCCTACAGGAGGCCCATCGCTATCATTCCACAGCGATGCACCAACGAAGCGCCACTGTGCACGGGCTGCCTCCGCCACTTCATGACCTGCGATTTCGTCGGGCTTGAGGTGGACCGTTAGACCTCCGCTTCCAAGCGAGTCGGTTTCGAAATAAAAGCGGTCGAAAACAAGATTGATTCCGCTGACGACATCCACGGTTTCGATCGGCGGCGGGATGTAACCCGGGATCGGCAGGAACTCGATAAGCCGTTGGCCGCTCGCGAGTTTCGTTGCTGTCATGCCCGACGATCGCCATGCGGTTTCCCCTGCGAAGCGCCAGGCGCCCGGTGGCGGAGGTTCCGCATCACCCGGTATCGGGGGATTGATGTTCACCGTCACCGTGCCGCTGGCAGGTTGCGGAGGATCCGGGAATACCTGAACGAGACCTGATAGGTTACCGAGGCTGAAGGTGCTCGTTTCGCTAAGACCCATTCCACCCGGGCCAGTTCCCCGGAGCCGGCAGTAGTAGGTGGTTCCCTGTTTCAAGCCGGTCAAGGTGGCCGTCACCGCAACCGGATCACTGCCAGCCACCGAGGCGGGAATCGCGGAGAAGCTGTTGGGGAAGTTGATCCCGTCCGTTCCATATTCGAAGGAAACCTCCGCGCTGCTTCCCCGGGGATCCACTGATCCGCTTACTTCCGCGCGGGTTGTGGAGAGTGCGGCGGCGGCTCCGAAGTAAGCGATTGGTTCGGTTAGGGTGGTGAGGCTTCGTGATCCACTGACGGTCGTGCCTCCCTTGTTGATGGCGATGATCCGGTAAAAATAAGTTTGGCCCTTGGTCAGTCCCGCCACGACGACGTTCACGGGAGATGGATTACCGCCTTCAACGGTTCCAGGGATTGAGGGAACCACGGTCGATGCCGAAAAGTTGGCGTCCGCGCTCCACTCGAAGCTAACTTTCGTCGTGTAGTTCCGTGCGTTCACCGTGCCATTGAGAACGGCACTGGTCGGAGAAATTGAGTCTGCAGCCGTTACCACGGAAACCGGGTCAGCCAGAGTTGTGAAGCTCTGTACTGAACTCACGGTTGTCCCCGCACTGCTGACCGCACGGAAGCGATAGTAGAAGGTGGATCCTGGATCCAAATTCGAAAGCGTTGTTCCTACGATTTTTGTCAAAAAGCCGGAGATGTTTGCGGCGACCGGGACCGAGTTGGGAAAGTTGATTCCGTTGCTTCCATACTCTGCTGAAACCGAGGTCACGTGGCCTCGTGCATTGACATCGGTCTGAATGACCGCACTTGATGTACCTTGTGCCTGCAAGGCGCGATTGGACAAAAGTGGTGTTCCCGGAAAGAGCAGTCGAAAGACGGCTCCATCCGGGACCGAAACGGATCCGTCTGTACCGAAAATTACTCCACCCGGACCAGAAACGGTTCCATAGAGAGAGCCATCGGTCGCCAAGATCAAGGGAGCGAGAGGGTGGTTTTCCGGGGAAACACATTGCACCAATGTTGTCAGCACTCCTGCAGATGTTATCTTGAAGACAGTGCCATTGTCGCCCTCGCCTCCGCCAGAGGTCGTTCCGTAGAAGCTTCCGTCACGTCCTTGGACCAGGCCAGCCTGAGGATGTCGGCCCTTGTTGCGCGTTAGGCTGTCGGTGAACTTCACCAAGGTTGTTAGCACACCGCGAGGCGTCATCTTGAATACCGTGCCGGCATCTGACTCACCGCCCGCATACGTCGTCTCGTAAAAATTTCCGTCGCCGTCGGAAGTCGTCCCGTAGAAGTTGCCATCGCGACCTTGTACCAAACCAGCCAAAGGATAGCGGCCTTTGTTGCTTGCCCCGTTGCCGGTGAACTCCACCAAAGTGGTCAGCGCCCCGCTGGGCGTCATTCTGAATACGGTACCTTTGCCTGCCGCGCCGCCTTCATAGGTCGTTCCGTAGAATTTTCCGTCTTTTCCTTGCACCAGGCCAGCCTGGGGAGAGCTGCCATTTTTACCGGTGAACTCCGCCAATGTCGTTAGAACCCCGGCAGGAGTCATCTTGAATACCGTGCCGCTATCGGGGCCACCGCCGTAACGCGTTGTCCCGTAGAAATTCCCGTCTTTACCCAGCACCAGCCCCCCTTCAGGTGAGCTGCCTTTGTTATCGCCACCTTTGCCGGTAAACTCCACCAATGTTGTCAGCACACCGTCAGGTGTTATCTTGAAGACCGTTCCAAGGCCAAATCCATTGTAGCCCTTTCCACCTTCGGCGGTTGTGCCATAGAAGCTGCCATCTTTCCCCTCCACCAAACCTGAAGGATAGCTGCCTTTGTTGGTGGCCCCGTTGCCGTTGAACCTGACCAGAGTGGTCACCGCCCCGCCGGGCGTCATTTTGAAAACCGTTCCAAAGCCGAGACCGTAGTTGCCAGAACCGCCAAGTCCGGTCGTTCCGTAAAAATTGCCGTCGCTTCCTTGCACAAGGCTTTTGCTAGGAATGCGACCTATGTTGATCGCCCCGTTGTCGGTGAAATTCACCAACATCGTCACCACCCCGTCAGTCGTCATTCTGAATACCGTTCCGTAACCTGACGGACCTCCGTTGACAGACGTTCCGTAGAGGCTTCCGTCACTTCCCTGCACGAGATCCGCCTGCGGATGGCTGCCCTTGTTGGTCGCCCGGTTTCCGGTGAACTCCACCAACGTGGTCAGCACCCCGCCAGCCGTCATCCTGAATGCCGTGCCCTTGCCCGCCGCACCGCCCTCGAAAGTCGTTCCGTAAAGATTTCCGTCAGTTCCCTGCACCAGACCAGCCAGAGGCAGGGATCCTTTGTTGTTCGCGCCGTTGTTGGTGAAATTCACCAAGGTCGTCAGCCCTCCGGCAGACGATATCCTGAAAACCGTACCGTGACCGAACACGCCTCCGTTAGAAGTTGTGCCATAGAGTTTTCCGTTGCTTCCCTGGACCAGATCGGCCCGTGGATGGCTGCCCTTGTTGTCCGCCCCGTTACCTGTGAACTCCGACAAGGTTGTCATCACTCCGACACGTGTGATCTTGAATACGGTCCCCTTGTCGGCCTCACCACCATAACAAGTCGTTCCGTAAAATGATCCGTCGTTTCCCTGAACCAAGCCTGCCAAGGGAAAGCGGCCCTTGTTCTTGCCCCCTTGACCGGTGAACTCCACCAAAGTGGTTAGGACCCCGCCAGGCGTCATTCTAAACACCGTTCCCTTGTTCGATATGCCACCGTAAGAGGTTGTTCCATAAAAATTCCCGTCGCCCCCCAGCACCAGGCCACTCTGAGGAAGTGAGCCTTTGATGCCCACCCCGTTGGCATCGAAATTCACCAACGTCGTCAGTATCCCACCAGGCGTCACCTTGAAAATAGTGCCGCTATTGTTCGTGCCCCCGTTGATGGTCGTTCCATAGAAGTTCCCATCGCGACCTTGAACCAGACGGGAAGGATGACTGCCTTTGTTACTTGCCCCATAAGAGGTGAATTCCACCAACGTCGTCAGCACGCCGGAAGGCGTCATCCTGAAAACTGTGCCAACATTGGACGCACCGCCGTTGTCGGTCGTCCCGTAGTAATTCCCGTCGCGCCCCTGCACCAGGCGAGCCCGAGGATAGCTGCCCCTGTCCCCTGATTCCGCGGAACGCGCATCTGTGAACCCGAAGATCTTTTCATATACCTGGGCATGAAGGAGGGATGTGAGTATGAAAAGGGCGGCAACCACCCTGGGAAACATGCGAATCCTATGGAGATCAAGTGTCGAGTGCATCGGAAGTCGGGGGTGTTTTGATAGGTGATGATGTTGGAGGATTGCCAAAGAAGCATGATTATTTCGCCTGTTCGACGAAGGTCTCCAACCGACTGCGCATCGCGGTGAGATGGGGTTTCACGGACTCGAAGGCTGGATCGGCGAGCCAGGAATCGACGACTTGGAGGGCGGCGGCGTCGCGGGTGGTGATTTCGTCGCGGGTTTGGGTCAGGTTCTCGCTGAGGAGGTTCTTGGAGATGGTGAAATTGGCGTTGGGGAAAACACCGGCAAAGGCGGAGAGCTAGGCAGGGGTGCGGGCTGGTGCGGAGCGGCGGGGACAAATTTCCCGGCAACCACAGAGGGGGGAAGGAAGAAGGGGCGGGGACCCGGTTCTGCTTCTCCTGCGCGAGAACAAGCGATTCGAGTGGGGGCGGGAGGTCAAATTGGAATTCCGTTGAAATGACCACGTGTTCGTGTGCAGCTTTCTATCTCCGGGCGAACCCGCTGGCTAGACTGGAATTCGGAATTCTTCGCGATGCGCACCGCGTCCACCGCTCAGGGAGCGGCGACCCTGATGCGGTAAAAGCCGGTGTTGGGAGGAGGTGAGGAATCGGTCAGGTTGACAGGGCTGTCGCTGGCGATCGGGCCGATGGAAGTGACGGTGGACCATGAGCCGGTGGCGAGGCTTGCACGCCGTTCGAGCACGTAGCTGCGCGCAGCCTTGCCGGCTGCGGTGACGGTGAAGGTGGTGGCGGTCCTGGTCGATGTCAGGACCTTGAAGACGTCGGTGGGGTTGTTCGGATTGGTCCCGGCTGCGTATTCGTCCTGGTTGGTGTTGCCGTCGCCGTCGGCGTCGAAGGTGTCGGCGGAGCTTCCGGTGTTCGCGGTGGTGCCGAAGTTGGCGAAGCGCCAGGTTTCCTGGGCGGTGCCGGTGACCGTGAGGGTGAAGGTGCGGCTGGCCGTCAAGATACCGTCACTTACCGCCACCGTGATGTTGCAGCTGCCAAGCAGGTTCGCTGCCGGGGTGACGGTGACGTTGCGGCTCGCGCCGCTGCCGCCGAAGACGATGCCGGAGAGCGGGACAAGGGTGGTGTTCGAAGTGCTGCGCGTCAGGGTGAGTGACGATGGGGATGTCTCGATGTCGCCGATGGTGAAGGAGATCGATGCCAGGGCTGGTGTTCACGGGTATCAATTGGGCGGCGATGCTGGTGAAGGTTGGTGTATCATTGACCGGATCGACTGTGATTACGAAGGTGTCGGTATCGGTCAGATCGCCGTCGCTAACAGTCAGGGTAATGGTGGCGCTGCCGGTCTGGTTCGCGGCGGGCATGATGGTCACGAACCTGCTGCCACCGCTGCCGGAGAATACGATGTTGCCATTTGGAACGAGGCTGATGTTGGAGGAGGTGCCGGTGAGGACAAGTGCATTGTTCGGGCCGTCAGGGTCATCGACCGTCACGCTGATGGAGCCGCTTGAGGTGTCCTCGTCGATGGTTAGATTCGCGACATTCCCGATGGTGGGCGCGGCGTTTGCCGCCGCATAGGTGAAGGTGACCTGCTGGAGTTGGCCGCCGTTGACGGTGACGGTTTGCTGGGTAGGATCAAGGAATCCGCTGACGGGGGATAATTGCAGTCGATAGTCGCCCGCACTCAGCCCGGATTTCTGGCTGCCGCTCGACCGGTAGGAAGACTCGGGCTTTAGTCGCCAACCGGCCCCGGCATTTCGCGCGGCTGCGGGCTGGATCGTGACCTCGAGCGCGCCGGGCTGGGTATTGGCACCGATGGCGCTGAAGCTGGAATGGGTGATGCCGCCGCCTGTGTTGTTGTCGCCGCCGTTGCCGCTGACCTCGGCACGCAGGAAGAGATCGACCACGGCACTGTCGATGGCCCGGACGACCGTCTGGCCGTTTCCTCCCAGATAGATGGCGGCAGGAAAATAGAGTCCGTTAGGTCGTTGGACGAAGAGTGGGCCGCCGGAACATCCGCCGTATCCACGCACGGCGGTGCTGATCCATGTTTCGCCGAAGGCAGGAGTCAGCGGGGCGGTGAACGCGGTGGTGGCGTGGAGCTTGCCTTTGTCCGCTGCGGGGATTCCGTCCACCGCGTAGCCTGCAAAGATTTTCTGCGAAGTGGAGGTCAGGAACTCGTTGTCGTCTCCGGCGTCGGTGGCGAGGAAACCGCCGTAGCCGCCTCGCCCGGCTTCCTCGAGGAAATAGAGGGCGGCGTAATCAAGCGTTTGAGACTGCGGGGAGCCCTCGCCCGGACGGTTGTCGGCGATCCGTTGGGTGGCGTATCCGGTGGCCAGATAGCTGCCACGCGGCACCTGTGGTTTGGGTTCGAATTGTCCGGAATGCTGTTGGAAGAGCCACTGCAAGCTGGTGATGTAGCTGAGGGATCCGTCGTCGAAGACCACGTGTCCCGCGGTCGCGACCACCCGCCGTTTCACGACAAATCCGGTGCTCGATCCGACTTCGCTGCGGATTTGTCCGACGTAGGCGAAGGGCAGATCCTCGTCGGCAGAAACACTGCTGAAGGGAAGAGGAAGTGGCGTGGAGCCTCCCGTGTTATTGGCGGTGAAATAGGTGAGGGTAAGTTCGCTGGAACTGCCTTTAGTAATGGTGATCGATGCTGTTGACGGGGTCACTTTTCCTGTGACCGGTTTGCATTCCACAAGATAGCTCCCGGCTGTCAACGAACTAACAGGCGGTCCGTCGCCATCTCGCCAAAGTGACTCGCCGACGAAGCGCCATTGTGCGCGGGTTGCTACAGGCACTCCGGCAGCTGCTAGATCTTCAGGCTTGAGATGGACCGTCAGGCCTCCGCTGCCGATGGTCTCGGTTTCGAAATAGAAGCGGTCGAGGACGAGGCTGCCACTGCTGGTCACATCGAGAGATTCAACCGGCGGCGGGATGTAGCCGGCGATTGGCAGGAACTCGATGAGGCGTTGGCCGCTCGCCAGGTTCGTTGCCGCCACTCCCGAGTTCCTCCACGCGGTTTCCCCGGCGAAGCGCCAAGCCCCGCGCGTCGGAGGATCGAAGTTCACGGTGACGGTCCCGTTCGCCAGAGGTGGGGGATCGGGAAAGACCCGAACCAGACCTGATAGAATACTCAGGCTGAAAGTGCGCGCGGCGCTTAGCCCTGTGCCTCCCGGTCCGGTGGCGCGGATGCGGTAGAAGTAGGTCGTTCCCTGCTGCAGTCCTGTCAGGGTGGCGGTAACCGGAACCAGCTCGCTGCCGCTGACGGAGGCGGGCGCAGCCGATAAGCTGTTGGGGAAATCGATCCCATCCGTCCCATATTCGAAGGAAACGTCCGCGCTGCTACCCTTAGGATCGACGGTTCCCATCACCTGTGCACGGGTCGTTGACAGGGCGCTAGCTTCTCCAGTAATGGCAATCGGCTCGGTTAGAGTTGTGAATGCCTGCACACCACTCACAGCTGTACCGCCAGTATTGGTGGCTACCACTCGGTAGTAATACGTGACCCCTTTCGTGAGGCCCGCCACCGCAGCGCTCACTGGCCCGGCTGCGCTTCCCGTGATCGTTGCTGGCACCGCGGGAATTTGGTTGGGGAAGTTATTCCCATCTGATCCCCATTGAAAAATGACACTCGCATCATAATTGCGGGCATTTACAGTCCCGTTCAACTGCGAACTTGTCGGCAGAACCGCGCTTGGAGGCGTAACTGTTGCCAACGGAGCGGCTAGGGTTGAAAAGTTTTTGACAGGACTCAGCGTCGTCCCAGCGCTGTTTGTCGCTCGAAAGCGGTAGTGGTAAGTCGTTCCGATTGAGAGGTTGCTCAATGTCGTTCCTGCGATTCTGCTGGCGAAGCCGAAGAGGCCGGGGGCAATGGGCACTGTATTGGAAAATACAATCCCGTCCGTCCCGTATTCGAGAACCACCGAAGTGGTCAGCCCGCGAGGGTTGACCTGCACGGCAAGTTGCGCGATGGAAACTCCCAAAGCAGGCTGAAATGGAGTTTCAAGAAGCGGACGTCCCGGAAACAGCAGCCGATAAATACTCCCGTCCGGGCCGTGCGTGACTCCGTAGAGATTGCCATCGGTATCCGCGATCAGGGGGGCTTCCGGATAACCTTCACTTAGCGTCGTAAACTCTACCAAAGTGGTCAAAGCCCCCTGAGGCGTCATCTTAAACACCGTCCCGAAATTGGAAGCACCGCCACTCGTCGTGGTGCCGTAGAAATTTCCATCCGCAGCCAGGACCAGGCTAGTTTCTGGATAGGCCCCTTTATTCGTCGCGCCGTTTCCAGTGAATTCGATTAGCGTGGTCAGCTCGCCAAGCGGAGTCATCTTGAAGACCGTTCCGAGGTCAGCCGCCCCTCCATTTCTAGCCGTTCCGTATAGACTCCCATCGCTACCTTGGACAAGCGCAGAATAGATCTTTGCGCCTTTATTGGAAACTCCGTTTCCGGTAAACTGCACCAAGGTGGTCAGGGTTCCATCGGTGGCTAGCTTGAAGATCGTCCCCATATTGGAGGAGCCTCCGCTGACTGTGGTTCCGTAAAGGGTTCCGTCTGGCAAATTCAAAAGGTCGGCATAAGGACTGTCACCTTTGTTCAAAGCTCCATTTCCCGTGAATTCGATGAGGTTGGTGAAGGCTCCGCCGGGCGTCATCTTGAAGACCGTCCCAAAGCCTGAACCTCCCTGACCGGTCGTCCCGTAAAAGTTTCCGTCCGTGTTCTTGATCAGGCCCGCTGAGGGGTAGCGTCCGCGGAGAGGAGCAACACCGTCGAACTCCTTCAAGGTAGTCAGCGCTCCCTCCGGCGTCATCTTGAATACGGTGCCGAAGTTGGATGTGCCGCCAAAAGAGGTCGTACCGTAAAGCAGACCGTCATCGCCCGCGGCTAAGCGGCTCAGAATGGCGCTTCCCTTGTTAGCTCCAGCCGTGCCAGTGAATTCCACGACACTAACCAAGTCAGCCCCTGTCTTCGTGCGGAAGACAGTACCATTATCCGTTGCTCCGCCGCTATAGGTGGTTCCGTAGAAAAAGCCGCCAGGGCCAACGGTGAGACTGGCGTAAGGGCGCTTCCCCTTGCTGCTGATTCCAGTACCGGTGAACCGGATGACGGTAGCGACACTCCCGCCGGGAGTGACCCGAAAAATGGTCCCGAAGCCGAATCCCACGTTGCCGGGGCCGCCCTCCCGCGTGGTCCCGTAGAGATTCCCGTCGATCCCTTGGACCAGAGCCCCTTGGGGATGATTGCCGTCCAGTCCCGGCGAGCCGCTACCGAATTCCGCCAATGTCGTGAATTCGCCCAACAGGCTCATTCGGAAGACCGTACCCTGGTTGAAGTTGCCACCCGTCCGCGTGGTCCCGTATAGGTTTCCATCGCTTCCCTGAATCAACCCGCTCCGAGGATCCGCTCCACGAAAGTTCGGTTCACTTCCAGAGAACATCACCAAGGTCTCCAGCATCCCCGATGGACTCATGCGGAAGATCGTGCCGAGATTCAAGTCACCCCCAGCGCGAGTCGTTCCGTAGAAGTTCCCGTCGCTGGCCAGCACGACCCCGGCGCGTGGGTCGCTGCCCTTGTTGCTCGCGCCATTGCCGGTAAATTGCACCACGGTTGCGAAGGCTGGATCGGCGAGCCAGGAATCGACGACTTGGAGGGCGGCGGCGTCGCGGGTGGTGATTTCGTCGCGGGTCTGGGTCAGGTTCTCGCTGAGGAGGTTCTTGGAGATGGTGAAATTGGCGTTTGGGAAAACGCCGGCGAAGGCGGAGAGCTCGGTAGCTGTGCGGGCCGGGTCCAGCAGATAGTTGCGGACGAGTTGCTGTTGGGTGGGATCGGCGATGTCGGCGCGGGCGAAGAGGTTGGCAACCATTTCACCGCGTGCTTGCGTTAGATCGGGGCGGGCGGCGAGTTGTTCCATCATGGCCGCAGGTTCGCGCAGGGTGAGCCGGTCGAGCGTTAGGAAGGAGGCATGGGCAAGTGGTTTGCCCTCGGGGGTGCGGTCGGCCACCAGATCGCTCAGCAGGGGAGTGGAACCGGTGGCGCGGGTGTGGACGAGGACGTCGAAGGATTCGAAGAAGCCGATCGAAGGATTTGCCCGCCAGGCGGGATTGCGGAGCATTTCCTCGGTCTTGCTGCGGAGGAAGGCATTGCCTTCGGTGGTCTGATAGGCGTTGGCATAGTTGCGCAGGCTGATGGCCCATTCATCGGCGTCGGTGGGAGTTGACAAGATCTGGGCGGCGACCACCCCGGCTTGTTGGGGATCGATTTCGCCGAGCCAGTCGAGCAGGGCGATGCGGAGGCTCGGGTGTCCGTCGAGATAGCCGGATTGGCCGATGGCGAACTCGATGTGGGTGGGGGCGTTGTTCGAAGGATTGGCGAGGAAACCGGTGATCACCTCGGCCGCCAGACCGGGAGGCAGGGAGTCGAGGTAGGATCGGAGGTCGTCGAGGATTTTTCGTGAGTCTGCCGCGCTGGAGGCGTTTTTCAGGTTGGCGAGTGCGAGATTCAGACGTTCCTTTGCGGCTGACTTGGTTGGGATGGACGGAGGATGTTCCGGATCGGGCTGGCCGGCGTTTGCACCTGTGGAGTGGTGGACTTGCGTCTTGCCGGGGTCGGTGTTCGCAACATGTCCCGCAGGTCCACGTTCCGGTTGTCTTGAAAAATGGAAGGCTGTCAGCGCGGACAAGAGGACGAGCAGGGCTGCCGCTTTCGTTCGGTTGATGGATGTCATGGCTTGGAATTCGTGAGGGGGAATGCGGTTAGTAGAGGCTCTATCGCTTACGTGTGGAGACGTTCAAATGATGACCGGAATGGCCTGGGGCGGCCCACGAGTACCCAAAATCGGTCGTGGAACGTCAACAGGTTGATGTTGGGGGGGAGAGTTCTATATCACGACAAATGCGGATGATAGTGCGCAGCAATCGGACGGCAAGCCATTCGTTTGGCAAGCCTCTCATGATTCTTGGAAGGGACTTCGGGGGGGGGAAGATGTGTTTCCGCCGCCCCCTGAAGGCGGGAGTCCTCAGCACTTTCGAGAGGCTTTTCCCAAGATCATGATGTGCGGCAACGTGTCGGAAAGTTTCGCCAGATTGCCTCCGGCTTGGTCGTTTCATTTTGTGGAGATCCGCCTTTCATTGAATCCAATGACCCGGACGGGAGAGCTCCAAATTTCAAGCCTGAGTGTTTGCCAGAATCGGGCGATTGCCGTAGGGTCGCGCCAATGGTGGTGACAAAAACGTTACGTGCGGCGTCCGGTTGGCTGGAACTTGGCCTTGCCGATGAAGCTCTTTACGAACTCCAGTCGCTGCCTTCCGAGGTCCAGATGTTGCGAGGTCCGTTAGAACTCAAGCTCGCGGCGCAGATGGAGCGGGGGCAGTGGAACCCTGCGTCTGAAACCGCCCGCTTGCTTTGCCTCAAGGCGGAGGATGTGCCGGAATTTTTCCTGCGGGCCGCTTATTGCCTGCATGAAACGGGTGACACGCTGGCGGCTTGCAACCAACTCCTGAAGGGGCCGAAGACCTTGTTTGAAATGGCGATCTTCCATTACAACCTCGCCTGTTATCTCTGGACACTGGGCGAGGGACCCAGGGCCCGCAGTCACCTGAAGCAGGCGATCGAGATGGATGAAAGCTATCTGGAGTCCGCCCGTGAGGATCGGGATCTGGCGGGGATGAAGTTGCCGCTGGCTTGAGTGGACTTGGAGGATTGGAAACCGCGAATCGACGCGAACGCCAAGTGTGGATTCGGGAGTTGCTTTGCCGGGCATCGTGGCAACGGTTTCCAACCGCCAAGCACCATCAAATCATTGATTGCCCGGCGTTGCACCGATTCGCCAAAGTTGAACGGTTAGGGCATGGCGGTTGAAAACCGCGGCCACGTTCCCTCAGCTTGAACCGTCACGTCATTCGACGTTCTGCACCTGCTCGCGGATTTTTTCCAGCTCGGTTTTCGCCTCGACGATGGTCTGGGCGATGGAGGCGTCGTTGGCCTTCGATCCGATGGTGTTGAACTCGCGGAAAAGTTCCTGACACAGGAAATCGAGTGCGCGGCCTGGAGGCTCCGTCGCATCGAGATACTCGCGGAATTTCGCGAAATGGGAATCGAGCCGCGTGAGTTCCTCAGTCACGTCGCAGCGGTCGGCGAAAAGGGCGATCTCCTTGACCACCCGCTCGTCGGCCGGGTCGAGATCGAGACCTGCGTCGCGGAGACGCTTGGTGAGCACCTCGCGTTGGCGGATCGGACGACCCGGGGCTTCCGAGCTGATTCTGGCAGCGTATGAAATCAGGACATCGAGCCGCGCGAGGAAGTCGGTCTTGAGGTCGGAACCCTCACGTTCGCGCATGGCGGCGAGTTGGGCGAGCGCGTCGGTTAGGGCCGGTTCAATGGCGTGCCACGCCGCCTCCGCATCGATTTCTCCCGTGCCCATGGCGATGATTCCGGGTTGGCGGAGGAAATCGGCAGCGGTGGGAATCACCGGATAGCCTACGGTTTTTCCGAGTTCGCCGAAGGCCTTGGAGAAGGCGAGCGCGAGTGCGGCATTGATTTGCAGATCTT
Organism: uncultured Verrucomicrobiae bacterium; assembly: GCA_963810445.1. Lineage (GTDB taxonomy): Bacteria > Verrucomicrobiota > Verrucomicrobiia > Verrucomicrobiales > Akkermansiaceae > Luteolibacter. The sequence continues at coordinate 383,021 of CAWENZ010000059.1, forward strand.
CGATGGCTCCTCCCGCGCGTTCCACATTGATGGAAACCTGGATACGTCCCCTGGACACGACGCCGAGAACCATTTTGCGGATGCGGGCATCCAGTTCATTCAGTTCGCGGGGCGCCTGCACGACGACTTCCGCCTGCTTGCGGTTGACGGAGCTGATTTCCACGCCGGCTTGCCAAGCGTCGGTCGCCGCCGAGCCCCTGCCGAATCCTGTCATCGAATGCATGGACGAGTGATGGGGGATGCCCGCTTGTCGATGCAAGATCGAAGTAAGGCGCGAAAAAGCCCGGACAGACGAATCCATCCGGGCTTTGCCATTCAGGGGGGGCGATCGGGATGTGGTGTCCAGTGCGGAATTGAACCCGGATCGCTAGCAACAGGAAATGGTTTACCGACGGCGGCGCAGGAGAACCAAGGCTCCCAGGCAGCCAAGAATCGGCGCGGTTGGTTCCGGCACGGCCTCCACCGTCATCCGGACCCGTGCCTGTGGACCGCTATTGATTTCGGTCCAGAAGCTCGGCGAGTAGTAGTGGGTGTTTTCAAGCGTCCAACCGGGCTCGATCACTTGAGATTGCGTGTTGTTGAAGGCGTAGGAGCCGTTGCCACTGTCCACCGTGAACTGGATCCAGTATCGCGTGGCTGCCTCCAGCAGGATGTTCGGTCCCGGGGTGAAGGTGAGGTATTGAAACGTGGGGGTGCTGGAGGCCGGGGCCACGGTTCCGATGACGACGGGATTGTCTCCGCCTGGCACGCTGCTGCCCGTGCTGAGGGTGGCGGTGATGCCCGTGCTGTTGTTGGAGACGTTGACCGCGATTTCGAACAAGGTCAGGTAACAGTCTGTCGATCCAGTCACGAAGCTGAACGCGCTCGAACGGTTGGGCGGTGCGGCGAAGAATCCGCCACCGACAGGGCCGGTCACGCTGGAGGCAAAACTCGTTCCACCTCCGGCAAGGTTGTCGATGACGACGACGGCCATGGCATCGGTGGGAAATGAGAGGACGGCAAGGGTGGTGAACAACAGGGCGTGGGTGATTTTCATGGGAACTTTTGCAGGTGTCCGGACTCGAATGACGCGAATCCTTACTCGTTACAGAAAGATCGGGTTCCCAAAGTTTCCGGAAATATGAAATAATTTCCGGGATCCTGAAAAACGGCCGCGAAAGGGGAAATGACCGCTTATTTCCTTGCCTCGGGAATCACAAATGGTGCGGCGTTCCATGGGATCACCATCAGGCTTTGGCCATTTTCATCGAACTGGATGTGGCCATGGAGGGTGCCCGAACTCAAAATGCCAAGATCCCGCCAGGTCTCGGTGTGCCAGAGTCGCAAGGTCTCATCATTCGCTGCCGAGGCGAGAGTCCGGTTGTCCGGGGTGAATGCAAGTGAGGTGATCTGCGAACGGTGTCCCACAAGTTCCCGGATCAAGCGCCCCGTCGGGACTTCGCGAATGCTCACGGTGTTGTCATTTCCGCCCGAGGCAATCCACCTGCCATCCCGCGAGAAGACGATAGGTCCCACGGTGCCCTCGGAGAGATTCCATGGATTGCTCCATTTTCCGCCGATGGCTGCCATCCTGATCTGTCGTGGCCATGCGAAGACGAACAGATTGCGGCAGTCGGGTGAGAACCCCATGCGCGCGACAGGGCTGCCCGGATAGACGAACTCGTGAACCGTTGCGCCGCTTTTCAAATCAAGGATGCGCACTGGGCTCTGGCGCGCGGTGACGGCGCAGTGTCGTCCGCCAGGTTCGCACTTGAGCAACCACGGGTCCTTGAAATCGATGCGGATTGACCGTTGCTCCACGAGAGACATCGAGCTGGAATTCCACCATTCGAAGACGGCCTCACGATCCGATTTGCGCCAGGTGATGAAGGTCTCACCGCTATCGCCAAACCCGAGGGCATGGTGCTTCTCGCTTGCGGGCAATGCGGTCCATCTTCCGTCGAGATGACAAAGGAAGACGTCCCCGCTTCCGGACTCGGCGAGCCAGGATCGTGCGTCGGGTGCTGTCTCCACGACTTGCCAATCCGCCGGAAAGACGGGTTTCTGAATTTTGGCGGGGTTGCGGGTGTCCCAAAGCCGCAAGGTCTGGTCATTGCTGCCAGAGGCGATCCATCGACTGTCCGGGGAAATGGCGAGGGAGAGGATCTCATCCTCGTGACCGACCAGCCGGGAAGGGGATTTGTGGTCATCGGGGAAACTGAGATACAAGGATTGGCTGGTTCCCGCGGTGACGATGAGGTTTCCATCGGATGAAAACGCGATGTCGTTGAGCACTCCGGCCGGAACGTCCTGCTCATGGAGTTTCCTGCCGCTTGCGGATTCCCAGATGATCCACTTCTGACGCGAAACATCCAATGCTACGATGCTCCGTGTGTCGTTAGAGAACGCAAGCTTGGCAACCCCGATGCCGATACCCCATGAATCTAACACGGTGCCGCTTTTGAGATCCGAGATTTGCATGCCCGGACCTGTCCCGAGCGCCACGGCGAGTTTTCCCTGCGCGATGGAAAAGCCCGACTGCACGTCCTTGATCGTCCGGAGTGGAACCAGATCCTCGATCCGGTGGATGCGAAGATCGCGGCGATGTTCGAAATTCTCCAGCGAAACGAGCATGGTCCCGTCGTCCGAGAACGCCAGTTGGGAGACGCTCATCATCGGCAGAAAACCTATCAGCTCTCCTTCCGGCATCTTCCAAAGGCGGACGTAGGCACCCCAGGAACTGGTGGCAATCATCTTTCCATCCGGTGACCAGGCGATGGCGTTGAGCTCGCCAAGCCTTGAGGGACGGGCACGCATCCTCATTTCATCGGGGTTGAGATCAAGGCTGAGAATCCGCGAGGTCACCTCGGGCGAGCGCGAGGCGAGCGAAGCTAACAGGGGGATCTCCGCGACATTGGCCGGAGCATCGTCACGGGGTAGCGAGAGGATCACCTTTCCTTCCGGCATTTCCCTGACGACGACCGTTCCGTTGCGTCCGGCGCTGGCCAACCATTTGCCGGTCGGATCGAATGCGACTGCCGGAATAGCGGCCTGATGCTCGCGGAAGACCTTGGCCTCTGTGCCGCGGCAAAGCTCGGTCAGCGCGTGCCATTCGTATCCCCGGAGATCCTTCTCGCCCTTGGCCGGGAGGTGTCTTTCCAGCATCTTGCGCGCGACGCCGATCTGTCCGTCGTTGATCGCGCGGTTGGCGAGGTAGATGTCCGCCGCATAGGCATTTTGCCGGAATGCCTCCGCCGTCTCATTCGCGCGGACAGCGCTTTTCCTCGCCTGTTCCTCCAGTTTCCGGGCCTCGTTCCGCTCACGCCGCAGCATCTCCGAGCCACCTATCAGAAGCGAGATGACAGTAATCGCTGCGATGCCGGTGGAAACCGTTAGGGCTGCCAGGGCAGGATGCCGCCGTCCCCATTTCACCAGGCGTTCGCCAAGTCCCGCCCTCCGGGCCAGCACCGGCTCGCCATTCAGCCAACGCTCCAGGTCGTCCGCGAATCCGGCGGCGGAATGATAGCGGCGCATGGGATCGCGATGCAGGCACTTGAGACAAACCGTTGCCAGGTCCCGATCAAGATCGGGGACCCATGACCGCGGATCGACCGGATCTTCCGTGGCCAGCTTCCGCAAGGTTTCCAATGGTGTGCCCTCTTCGAAGGGAGGATGTCCGGTCAATAGCTGGAAGAGCACCGCGCCGAGGCTGTAAACATCCGTCGCGGTGGTGACGGTGGCTCCGGCAGCCTGCTCGGGAGACATGTAGGCGGGGGTGCCGACCGCGGATCCTGTTAGCGTGTTTTGTGACGGAACATGCAGCATCCGGGCCAGCCCGAAATCACTGACCATGGGTTCGTTCGCGCTGTCGAGAAGGATATTCGCGGGCTTGAGATCGCGATGAAGCACGCCGCGCTCGTGGGCGAAGTGAACGGCCCGCGCCACCTTCACCATGCACGCCACGTCGTCCGGTCGCACGCTGCCGGTGACGACGCCCCCGCGTGACTTCAGGAGCGATTGCAGGGATCCGCCGCCCGCGTATTTCATGACGAAATACGGTCGCCCGTCCTCCTCGCCCGCCGAATGAAGGGGAATGATGTTAGGGTGATCCAGGCCGGCGACGGATTCGACCTCGATGCGGAACCTGCGGATCTCGTCCGGTCCGGCGAACCGCGCGGCGGGCATTTTCAACGCGAAGGGACGCTCGATGCTCGGGAGCCTGGCGAGAAACACGACGCCTGACCCGCCACGGCCGATCTCGCGTTCCAGGATGTATCCGCCGCACTCACCCAGCGCGGGCTCCTCGTCTTCCGGCGGCTCCCCAAGCGACGGATCCAGGACCGAGGCAAGCAAGCAGCCCGGGCAGAGCCCGTCACTACCCGTTAGGGCAATGGCGGCTCCGCAGAGCGGACAGCTTTTTTCGCCTCGTTTTCCCATGGTTTCCAAGGATGAAAGAAAGATCCATCGGCGGAAGTTTCCGGTGTTCAGCTCCTAAGGGCCGATAGAAGGTAACGGATCTCGTCCTCGACTTCCGATGGATCTGACAGGGTGCGGGCGATTTCGGCACGCAACAAGGTGCCGAATCTCTGCCGGAGCTTGTAAACGGCCGACTTCACCGCTGGTTCGGAAAGTCCCAGCAGGAGGGCCGTTTCCGCATAGGGCGGACCGCCGCCGTCGTGGAGATAGGCTTCAAACGCGGCGTGGCGATCTCCCTGTCCAGCGGCGATGAATTCCTCACGCATGCGTGAGCGCACCCGCGCGATGACGGTCAATGCCCAGCCACGGTCGTAGGCAAGATCCGGCGTCTCCTCGTCGCGCGGCTCGAAGCTCTCGCGCAATGAAGGATCCAGCGAGTCGAGGGCGATCGGGATCGCTCCGCCACCCTTCTTGAGCGTGCGCTCGCGTTTCCATTCGTTGATTTGAAAATGCTTCAGCGCGGCGAGCAGGAAACTCCGGAACCTGCCCTTTTCGCGGCAGACACTCGCGAAGGAATTTCCGTCCAGCAAGCGGGCGAAAAACTCCTGCGTGAGATCCTGCGCCTGATGGGGATCGATACCCTGTCGCCGGAGATGCGCGTGCACCGGCGGCCAGTAGGCGCGACACAAGCGCTCCATGGCATCCGCGCAACCCGAGTGACCGGCTGAGATCACAAGGCTCCACTGGGTGGACATGAAAGCCTCCCGCCCGCGAGCGGGGAGGCAGGATTCGGTTGGGATTTCCGGCGGCATGCCTGAGGCTAGTCAGCATGTCCGGACGCGTCACGAAGGAATGATGATTCACGGCAACTCACGGGGAGTGGACATTCTGTCCACTTGTCGATGACCCGAGAAAGTGGCCGTGCGAAGCTCATTTCTTTCCCATCCCATCGACAGGTGGGCCGAAGTCCCACCCTCCTTACTGCCGACCATCACTTTCAGTCACCCCCAACTCAAGTTCAGGCTTGGACCTTCGAGCCCCGATGATCCAGCATTGCGCATGGCGAAGGTGTTGGTGGGGCTCTCGGGCGGCGTGGACAGCGCCGTCGCGGCGGCGTTGTTGATCGAGCAGGGGCACGAGGTGGCGGCGGGCTACATGAAGAACTGGATCAACGACGAGGGAATCCCCGGGGATTGTCCGTGGGAGCAGGACATCGAGGACGGGCGGGCCATCGCGAAATCACTGGGTATCGAGTTCCGCGTGATCGATCTGATCGACTCGTATCGCGACCGGATCGTGGAATACCTGATCGAGGGCTACCGCTCCGGAGTCACGCCGAATCCCGACGTGTGGTGCAATCGTGAGATGAAATTCGGCGTCTTTCTCGACTACGCGCTCTCGCAAGGATTTGAACACGTGGCGACAGGGCACTATGCGCGAAGAAGGACACTCGGCGACGGCACGGCCGCCATCCTGCGCGGTGCGGATCCTAACAAGGACCAGAGTTATTTCCTCTCCCTGATGACCCAGCGGCAAGCCGCGCACGCGCTTTTTCCAACCGGGGAAATGCTCAAGCCCGAGGTTCGCGAGGTGGCGAGGCGATTCAATCTCCCGGTCGCGGAAAAAAAGGACAGCCAGGGGATTTGTTTTCTCGGCCAGGTGAAGATGAGTGATTTCCTGCGCCACTACGTGAAGGACACGCCGGGCCAGATCGTCGATCCTTCGGGAAGGGTGTTAGGCATGCATCAGGGGCTTCATCTTTACACCTTGGGACAGAGAAAAGGCCACGGCGTCGCTTCGCCCCGCGAGGGGATGGCGTATGTCGTGGTCGGGAAAAATCAGGAGAAGAACCAGCTCATCGTCGGTTGGGATGATCCCGAATCCGAGGGACTTTACAGCTCCGAATGTGTCGTCGGCACGCTTTCAGCCATCAACGAGCCGTTCGACACCAAGCGTCTCATTGATGCCCAGCCACGCTACCGCGCGAAGGCGGAACCGGCGGTTCTGGAGCCGCTTGAGGACGGCAAGGTCAGGCTTAAATTCCAACGCCCGCAGCGGGCGATCGCCGCAGGGCAGATCTGCGCGTTCTACGATGGCGGACGTTTGTTAGGTGGCGGGGTTTTCGAATCCTCCCGGTGAAGGGCGGGATCGTCGAGATCGAGCCGATAGAGGATCTGGTTGTAGTTGTAGCGCGGGGTCGGCGACGCGTGATCGGCGAACTCGGTGGTGTAGGTGCCCTCGAACAGGATGAAGCGCGCTTCGTCCGGTGTCAGGTCGGTCTGGATGAGTGGATTGTAGAACGTGTAATTGTCATGTGTTAGGACTTTCACCGCATGTTTCCAAGGTCCAAACGGCGAGTCGGATTCAGCAAACCATATTTCTCCCAAGGGCGATGGCTTGCCTGATTTCTGCGTGAAGATGCTGATCCAACATTTCAAGAACGGATTCCATGCGATCGAGCCACGGTGTGGTTCGACCACCGTCCCATCCCTCGCGACCGGCGGATCGGGCAATGGGACTTTCTCCCAGGTTTCCGGGTTTCTCCAGGATTCGAAATTGTCAGGACAGCGTGCCTGCGGAAAGGGATCGCCAAACAGGATCCACGATCTTCCTGCGGTATCCTTCCATCGGACCGGATGTCCCATGAGCAGGACCGGTTTTTCGCCATCGGCCTTTTTCCAGATGACTTTTTCGGGCATGAATTTCGAGGCCTTGGCATCCCATGAACAAATGCCGGTCTCATACTCATCCAGGAATCCCCTGATCTTGGAATAGGTGGCAACGAGGTGATCGCCGGGTAGGGTGACAAGTCCTGAAATCCATGTGGGGCCTTCACCTGCCATCTGGGCAACTCCACGGGGCTTGCCTGCCTCATCGCGGAAATAGTCGAACGGCATGGCAAGCGGTGGTTCGAAGGATTTCAACGGCGACAGTGGGGTTGTCGCCGCGCTCGAATGAAAAATCCCTAGCGGATACGAAGGAACCAAAGTGTCACCCCAAAGCCAGAAAAGCTTGTCGCCGTATCGGGTCGTCAGCACCGAATCGCATCCGCTTACCCCGGTTTCCTGGAGCGGGGGAGGAATGCCGAGTTTTTCACTTTCCGCGAATTGACCGCTGCCGGTGAGACGTCCGAGCCGCTTTGCGATGATCTGGCGCTCGACCTGAAGTTGATATTTTCCGCCGGGCGACAAGGTGGTCCGGACGCCTTCATAGCCGAATCCATCCTTGGGCACGCCGTAGCCGTGACCGATCACGGAGAACCAGGTTTCCCGCCCCAGCAGGTCGGGATCATCGATGGCGATGAGTCCCGAGTTGTCGCTGACCAGGCGGATCCCGTTGGTGGTTCGCAGCTCGACCATCGGCACCGGCCACCCGTTGTCCTTATCGATGATCTCGACCCGGCATGGCTCCACCGCGAACGCGGATAAAGGCAGCAGGATGAGGCAAAGGGATTTGATCATCGTGGGATAAGCCGCATTCTACGAACAGGAATCCGCTCTTGTGTCGTTATCAAGTGAACGGCAACCACTTTTGCGATCTTGTTGGTTTCGAGCTCATCATGAAAAAGTGCCCCTATTGTGCCGAGGAAATCCAGGACGAAGCCATCAAATGCAGACATTGTGGGGAATTTCTTGAGGGGCATGGACCACCGCCATTGTCCGGGAAACTGCTGCCATGGTATTTCAGAACTTCATGGATCGTGTTCATGTTGTTAAGTCTGCCGCCCCTTGCGTTGCCCATGATCTGGAGCAACCCGAAATCGCAGTTCACGCCGTGGGCGAAAATCGCCCTTACCTTGTTGAGCTTTGTGCTGACTTACGCGATGGTGATTTCAATCATGGCGACGATCCACGCATTCAATGAAGCTCAGGAGATGCTTAAGGATGGAAGTTTCGGCTACTAGCGATGTGCAAGTCTTGTAACGCCGGATGAAAGCTTGAACGTGGTTGTGGCGTCTCGCCGCAACGCCTTGCCGAGGAAACGACAACCCAATTGATTCGTTGCGGCGAGACGCTACGACCGCGTTGTCGAACGTGGTCCTTCAGTATCGCTCTACCAGACGTGAGCGGATCTAACGCTTTATGGGAGCCTCGATGATTCCTTCCGCGGTCTCTTGCTTGAGCCGGAGTTGGCCGCACGCGGCGTCGATGTCATGGCCCTTTTCAAGCCGGAGGTTGGCGGTGACCCCGGCGTCCTGAAGGATTCCTTGAAATGCCTTGCAGTGGTTGTTAGACGGGCGCTTCCATTCAAGTCCCTCGACCGTGTTGTAGGGAATCAGGTTCACCTTCGCTCCAAGTTTCCGCGCATGGCGCGCGAGGATGGCGGCTTGTTCGAGCGAGTCGTTGACGTCCTGGATGAGGATGTATTCCAGCGTGAGTTTCTGGTTTTTCCTCGAATTCCAGTAGTCGAGGGCTTCGAAAAGTTCGGCGACCGGCCACTTCTTGTTCACCGGCATGATCTGCTGGCGGACCTCGTCGGTGGCACCGTGGAGAGAGATCGCGAGTCGGATCTGTTGCGGGTGTTCGGCGAGTTTCCTGATCTGCGGGACAAGGCCGGAGGTGGATATGGTCAGGTGGCGCGCGCCGAGATGAAGGGTCTTCTCCCCGGTGATGAGGGAAATGGCGTCTAGCAGATTGTCGAGATTCGCCATCGGTTCGCCCATGCCCATGAAGACGAGGGAATCGACGCGCTCGCCGGAAAGTTGTTCGGCGGCGAGGACCTGCCCGGCGATTTCGGAGGCGTCGAGGTTCCGCGTGAAGCCGGCGAGTCCCGAGGCGCAGAACTTGCAGCCATAGGCGCATCCGACCTGCGAGGAAACGCAGAGCGTGCGCCGGTCCGATTTCTCGCCGTAAAGCGCCGGGTTCGCCGGGATGAGCACGCTTTCGACATAGCGGCCGTCGTGAAGGCGGAACAGGAACTTGCGCGTGGTGTCGGCGGAACCTTGCGTCGTCGAATGCTCAAGGGCTGTTAGCCGGAAATGTTCCGCAAGCTTGCCACGAAGCGCTGCGGGAAGGTTGGTCATCGCGTCGTAGGACGTGACCTTTTTCTTCCAGACCCATTCGAGGATCTGGGCGGCGCGAAACGATGGTTCGCCCGCGTCCTTGAGCCAGGCGGCGAGGGATTCGGGAGTTTGACCGGTGAGGGCGGGTAGCATTGAATGGAGGGCTTAGGCCTTCAAGAGATGGAGATCAAGGCCGTGGGACTGAAACTGCCTGAAGTCATTGTCGGCGGTGACATATCGGAGTTTTCCCGAAATGGCAAAGGCTGCCAGATAGGCGTCCATCCAGAGCTTTGGGGAAGCTGTCTTGCGACCGGCGAGTTCTAACCAAAGTTCGCGGGTGCCGGTGGGTTCTTCCTGGATGAAGCTTACTCGCGGGTCCGCGAGCCAAAGGTGAAACATGACGATGGCGTCGTGATTGGTGATTGGCGGGAAATCGTAAATCCGGTGGAGCGCGGGTGTGGTGACAAGCCGGAGCCAGGAAAGCTGCGTGGCGTTACAGAAACCCACTGATGCCCCCGATGGAAGGGCAGTGAGATACGTTTTGGCCTGCTCGCGGAACTGATGTTTCGGGAAGGTGAGTGCTAGCCAGAGATTGGTGTCAAAGAGCGATGCCGACACGTTGGAGGTCTTCCTCAAGTTGGGATTGTTCGATGATTTTCTGGATTTCCTCATGCGTGGGAACGACGCCCGAAGGAGGCCTGCAATCGAAATATGGAAGCCCCCCATCATCCGGAGTGATGATTTTTAGTGCCTTCACAGGTGACTCAATGGCCAGGCTGTCACGAATGGCTTCGGCGATCACGTCCTTGAGCTTTTTTCCCTCCGACGCCGCACGAATTTTCATTCCCCGCATCAATTCATCAGGCAGATCCAAAGTCGTTTTCATGCGCGGAATATTTCCATAAAAATGGTTTTATGTCAATTTTCCGCTCATTCCAGCGCCGACCTGAGATCCGCCGCCGCGCTTCGTGCGCTGGCTGGTGGATCGGGGACGAAGGTCCAGTCGTCCTCGTCGGCGGGTTCGAGGAGGGTTTCCGCGGCTTTCGGATCGAAGGTGAGGGTGGCGGGTTCCTGATGGCTCGCGGCGACCGCGCTCGCTCTCGCCAAGGCCGCGAGTGCGGCGGGTGGTGCTCCGGTGGATTGCAGGTTGCGCGGGATGCTGTCGATCGGTTCGAGATCGGTGATGGAGGCGGCTTCGGGCGCGGCCTTGAGTTCCTCGAACTTGCGGGCGGTCGTTAGAACGCGTGTTTCGAAGGAACCGATGGCGCTGTTGTATTGCTCCACCGCATTTCCCAGGGAACGACCGAGTTTCGCGAAATGATCGGCCAGTTTCCCTAACCGTTCGTGGAGTGTGCGGCCCAGCAGGGAAATCTCGCGCGCATTCTCCGCGATGGATTCCTGCCTCCAGCCGTAGGAAACGGCGCGCAGCAGGGCGATGAGCGTGGTGGGCGTGGCGAGGATGACGCCCTGATCGACGCCGCGCTCGATGAGGCCGGGGTCGCTTTGAAGGGCGGCGGAGAAGAAGGATTCGCTGGGCAGGAAAAGGACGGTGAACTCCGGAGTCTGGGCAAATTGCGAGGTGTAGTTCTTCGAGGAAAGCTGCTGAATGTGCGTTCTAACCTGACGGGCATGGCGGTGGAGCGCTTCCTCACGGACGGTGTCGTCATTGGCTTCGAATGCATCGAGATAGCCATCCATCGGCGTCTTGGAATCGACAACGATCGTTTTTCCGCCAGGCAGTCTAACGATGAGGTCGGGGCGGAGTTTCTTGCCCTCGTCGGTGGTCGAGCTGTGCTGGACTTCGAAATCACAATGTTCCTGCATGCCCGCGAGTTCGACGACGCGGCGGAGCTGCATTTCGCCCCATTGGCCGCGGCCGGTGGGTTGTCGGAGGGCCTTGACGAGGGAGGCTGTCTCGCGCTGGAGGCCGAGCTGGCCTTCGCCGAGGGCGCGGACCTGCTCCTTCAGCTCGGAATAGGCACCCTCGCGGATTTTCTCGATCTCGCCGATGCGGAGCTCGAATTTCCCGAGTGATTCGGCGACCGGCTTGACGAGGGTTTCGATGGCGATCTTGCGTTTCTCGATGTCGCCTTTGGCCTCCTCGGTGTGGGCGGAAAGCGAGGATTTTGCGAGTTGGAGAAATTGCTCGGATGAAGAGCGAAGGGCGTCAGCGGAGAGGGCCTTGAAGGTGTCTGAAAGCTTGGCTTCCGCACGCTCGAGGAGGGCTTGTTTCTCGCCGGCTGCCTTGAGTTCCGATTCGAGACGGGCCCGGATTTCGGTGAGCTGGTTGCGGAAGGTCTGGGCATCCTGCTCGTTGCGCTCGGACTCGGCGGAGGAATGGGCGAGACGGGCCTCGATGTCGGCAGCGCGGCGTTCCTCGGCTTTCAAGCGCTCCGCGGCGGCGGCGATTTTTCCCGATGCCGCAAGCCGTGTGAAGAGCCAGCCAAAGAAGAGCCCGAGGAAGGCGGTGATGATTTCGGGCAGATAGGGCCGGATTTGTTCGAAAAGTGTCATGGAATTATGCTTGCGGGCGGCGGCTGGCGAGGTTTCGTAGGGATGTCGGTGATTTCATCCGTGGTACCGGATGGACCGACGATACGCAAACCAAACTCCTCCATCATCATGGCACACACACTTCCCGAACTCGGCTACGCTTACGACGCGCTCGAACCCCACATCGACGCGAAAACCATGGAAATCCACCATTCGAAGCATCATCAGGCGTACATCACCAATCTCAACAACGCCCTTTCCGGCAAGGCTGACCTCGAAGCCAAATCCCTTTGCGAAATCGTCGGCGACCTCGCTTCCGTTCCTGACGACATCCGCGGCGCGGTGCGCAACAACGGCGGTGGTCACGCGAACCACAGCTTTTTCTGGAAAGTCATCGCTCCGGGCGGAGCCAAGGCTCCATCCGGCGATCTCGCGGCCGCCATCGACAAGGCCTTCGGTTCGTTCGATGCCTTCAAGGAAGCCTTTGCAAAGGCGGGCGCGACCCGCTTCGGCTCCGGCTGGGCGTGGTTGGTGAAAAAGGACGATGGCTCGCTCGCCGTTTGTTCCACCGCGAACCAGGACTGCCCGTGCATGGGCACCGCCATTGCCGGTTGTGACGGCAAGCCGATCCTCGGCCTCGACGTCTGGGAGCACGCCTACTATCTCAACTATCAGAACCGCCGTCCTGACTACATCGCCGCATTCTGGAATGTGGTGAACTGGGATGTCGTCGCCGCGAATTTCGAAGGCTGATTGATCTGGCAGATTGAATTCAATCAAGGCGTGTCCGGGGTTCCGGGCACGCCTTTTGTTATCACTGTAAGATCGGAAACGGCGCGCAACCTCTGACTGCTTTCAGGATACGCAAGCTAAAGTCGCCAATATGGAATTATTGGGTGAAAAGGTCGCAACTGAGGCTTGTTTGGGGACGGGAAACGATTTCCCCCGAACCACCAAACAAAGAAATAACAGTTATGAAACAAACCGTATTATTCGCCGCCGCCGTTGCCTTCAGCGCCATCACACCAGCAGCCTTCGCGGAAGAGGCGAAAGCCGCCGCTGTGGAAAAGAAGGACATTGTGGACATTGCCGCCGCAGCGGATGACTTCAGCACCTTGGTCGCCGCCGTGAAAGCCGCAGGGCTCGTCGAGACGCTCAAGGGCGAAGGACCATTCACGGTCTTCGCGCCCACCAATGCCGCATTCGCAGCACTCCCCGCAGGCACCGTTGAGATGCTTCTGAAACCGGAGAACAAGGAAAAGCTCGTCGCCATTCTCACCTATCATGTCATCCCGGCCAAGGTGATGGCGGCTGATGTGGCTGCTGGCGAGGTGGCCACCGTCCAAGGCGGCAAGGTCACCATCAAGGTCAACGACGGCAAGGTGATGGTCGATGATGCCAATGTCGTGAAAACCGACATTGTTGCCAGCAACGGCGTGATCCACGTCATCGACAAGGTGATCATGCCCAAGTAAACGGCATGTCCGATGGATCCAGCGCGTCCGGCCATCGTGCCGGGCGCGTTTTCCTTTTGTGCCCGCTGTGAATTCGGTGGTAGTTGTCAGGCGTGAGCGAAATCAAATGTCCCGATGCCCCCGAAGTCCTTCCGGATCAGATCAGTGAGAAGGAAATTTCCGAACAGGAGATCTTCGAGCTCGAATCTCCGGATCGCACGCTTCTATCAGGTGCCGGATCCCGATTTCACAATCTCGGCACCTTGTTCCATGTGGCTCTGGATCTGTTGCGCGGATTCCGCGCGCTCCATTTCGCCGGTCCCTGCGTGACGATCTTCGGATCCGCGAGAACCGAGCCGGGGACGCGCTACTACGAACTCGCCCGCAAGATGGGCGAGGCCTGCGCGCGGCTTGGCTTCACCGTTGTCACCGGCGGAGGCCCGGGAATCATGCAGGCCGGAAACCAGGGAGCTTTCGAGGCGGGCGGGCGCTCCATCGGCGTGAACATCGAGTTGCCCTTCGAGCAGCATCTCAATCCCTACGTCCAGGGCTCGGTGACCATGCGTTACTTTTTCACCCGCAAGGTGGTGCTCGTGAAATACTCCTATGCCTTCATCGTGCTGCCCGGTGGCGCGGGGACCATGGACGAGATGTTCGAGACGATGACATTGATCCAGACGGGAAAACTGAAGGTCTTTCCCATCGTCCTGATGGGGAAGGACTATTGGCAGCCGCTGATGGATTTTGTCTATCAGATGGCCGAGGCGGGGACCATCAGCCCGGACGATCCCGAGCTCATCTTCTTCACTGACGACGTCGGGGAAGCCACCGCGCACCTGCAACGCCACGCGGTCCGCCAATTCGGTCTGCTGCGCAAGCCCGCGCCGAAACCGATCCGGATCTTCGGGGAGAAGAAGTTGCCCGGTTAGATCCGTTTGCGGCGATACTGGTGATTCCTTTCAATGTCGCGTGACGAGGACGAGGAAATTCCGCACCGGTCGATTCCACAGGGTCCTGCGGACGATCGGGCCGCCCGTGATTTGTGATGAGATGGCCAGGTCGGCGGACCGTCCACCGTCGAGGTTGAGTGCGTGCTGAACCTTCCATCCGGTTGAGGTGGTGTTAGTAAGGGCGTTTCCCAAGCTCTCCAGCGTGCATGGGGATGCCCGTCCGATCCACCAGCGGGTTCCACCGTCCCACAGGATGAAAGTGCGTGCGCTGGTTCTTGTGGGTTCGAGTCCGGAAACGGTTTTGCCGTTCTCGACAAGCAATGGGCCGGCCTGGATCAACTCGCGCATGCCGGTGGCTGACGAGCGCCCGAGTTTCTCACGCCGTGCGATTCCCATTTCTCCCGACGAGGTTTCGAACCACACACCGCTCCCGAGCGAAGAAGCGGAATTCCAAGCACCGCTCGAAGTTCCTGATGACACAACCAGGCCGAGAGGCGCTCCTTGAGGGGTGAAAAATCCCGCGTTTACGGCGGCGAGGCCATGCTGGGAATTCATGGCGGAGGCGGCGTCGTCATACTTCGATCCGGGTCCGCCGGGTTGGTCCGCGACGACGAGTCGGCAATTGCGTGAGTCGAAGGAGACGCCCTCGAACTTGATCCCCGAGGTTTCCCACGCGGCCAGCCGGGTGACTTGTGCCGGGGTTCGAGGGATGATGGCTTCCGGAGGGGCGGGGGAGGCGACCGCTGTTGCCGGTTTCGCTGGAACCTGCTCAACCGGCGGGATGGTGTTAGGCAGGCAACTGCCAAGCATCACCATCGGCAGGAAGCGGATCAGAAATCGCATGGACTGGATTCGCACGCCGCGCCGGGCTTTGCAAGTTTCATGGTGAAGTCATGGAAATGCGACCGCACTCTCCAGAGATTGAGGGTCGGGGTGCGCGGTATCAAATGGCCGGACAATTTTTTACTCCCTTGCCAATGAATCTCTCCGTAGCTTGGGTCGTGATCAATCCGATGAAGCTCTGTTCCCTGTTCGCTTGCGTGTCGTTGGTTTTTCCGCTGGTCCATGCCGCTGAGCAGAAGAATGTCCTTTTCCTGGTTTGCGATGATCTCAACTGCGATCTCGCTTGCTATGGCCATCCTCAAGTCAAGACGCCCAACATCGACCGCCTTGCTGCCCGTGGCCTGCGTTTCGAGAGGACGTTTTGCCAGTACCCGCTGTGCGGTCCCAGTCGTGCGTCGATCATGACGGGGCTCTATCCGGACCAGACCCATATCCAGGCAAACAGCATTCGCCTGCGCGAGCGTTTGCCCACCGTTGTCTCGATGAGCCAGATGTTCCGCAACAATGGCTGGTTTGCCACCCGCATCGGAAAGATCTATCACTACAATGTCCCTGCCGACATCGGCACTCCGGGCCATGACGATCCGGCATCTTGGGATGACACCTTCAACCCGAAAGGCCGTGACAAGGCTGAGGAATCGAAAATCTTTTCGCTCCTTCCGCACCAGTTCGGAGCCACGCTCAGTTGGCTTGCCGCCGATGGCGCGGACACGGAGCAAACCGACGGCATCGCGGCTTCCGAAGCCATTGTTAGGCTGAAACATCATCAAGTCGGCAAGCAGCCCTTTTTCCTGGCGGTCGGTCTCTATCGACCGCACACGCCTTTTGTCGCACCGAAAGACTACTTCGATCTCTATCCGGTCGATGGCATCAAGGTGCCCGAGGTGCCGGAAGGCTACCTCGAAACCTTGCCCGCGCCGGCCCGCCAGACCATTCGTTTTAAAAAGGAACAGATTGACCTCGCCCCTGAGAAAGCCCGCAAGGCCATTCAGGCCTACCATGCTTCCATTTCGTTCGCCGATGCCCAGGTCGGGCGGATTCTCGACGCGCTTGAGGAAACAGGACTGGCCTCCAACACCGTCGTGGTATTCACCTCCGATCACGGCTATCACATGGGGGAGCACGGCCACTGGCAGAAACAAACCCTGTTCGACAATGGTTCCCGTGTCCCCCTCATCATCGCCTCACCAGGGATGAGCGCAAAAGGCAAGGTCACCACCTGTCCTGCGGAAATGATCGATTGCTTTCCCACTCTAGCAGACATTTGCGGACTCAAGGCTCCTGCCGGTCTCCCTGGGGTCAGTCTCGCGCCGCTTCTCAATGATCCGTCCGCCAAACCGCGTATCGACGCGCTCACCCAACTTCGCGACGGATACAGTCTTCGCACCGAGCGGTTTCGTTACACCGAGTGGGGGGATAAAGGTGCCAACGGAGTGGAGCTCTATGACCATGATTCGGACCCTGAGGAACTCAGGAACCTGGCATCCGTCCCATCCCAAGCCTCCAACCTGAAGACGCTTTCGGCACGTCTCCACGAGCGGATTGCCGCAGCAGTCACTTTGCCCGATGGGCTTGAAGTGAAGGCTCCGGCGGGAAAGAACCCGAAGGCCAAGCGGTGATCGCGGGAGGAAGCGATCCCGCCTTGTGCAATTGACCGGTTGACCACAACCTCATCCTCCAGACAGATTTTAATCCATCTATCGATATGAAAAACCCACCCAACCCCATCACCATCGCGATTTTCCTCGCAAGCATGTTCAGCCATCCGGCCTGCGCCGCGCCTGCTTCCTTTGCCTCCGACATGGCATTTCTCAAGGAGCACACGGATGTGGTTCTCCTCAAGAAGGACAACTCGGCGGTCGCCGTCGTCCCTTCCTATCAGGGACGGGTCATGACCAGTACATTCGACACATCCAGCGGTCCGAGCTTTGGCTGGATCAATCGCCCGGTTATTCAGAAAGGCATCCTTT
Organism: uncultured Verrucomicrobiae bacterium; assembly: GCA_963810445.1. Classification (GTDB taxonomy): domain Bacteria; phylum Verrucomicrobiota; class Verrucomicrobiia; order Verrucomicrobiales; family Akkermansiaceae; genus Luteolibacter. Next base: position 400,128 of record CAWENZ010000059.1, read on the forward strand.
CCGACGAGGAAACGAAAGGAAAGCTGGAGGAGCATATCTACATCTTCGGAGGCGAGGAACGCTTCTGGCTCGGACCGGAGGGCGGGCAATACGCGATCTTTTTCAAACCGGGAGCCAAGTTCGAGTTCGCCCAATGGACCACTCCTCCCGTGATCGACACCGAGCCCTTCAAGCTGGTCAAACTCAGTTCCGACACCGCCGTCTTCAGCCATGAGGCGCAGATCACGAATTTCAGCGGCACGACCTTCTCCATCGGGATCGGTCGCACGATCCGGATGTTAGGTGCTGCCGATGCCGAATCAAATCTCGGGATAAAGACCGGCAGTGAGATCCGTCTGGCCGGATACGAGACCGACAACCAGCTCACGAACCGTGGCAAGGAAGCCTGGACTCCTGAAAAGGGTCTGCTCTCGATCTGGATTCTGGGAATGTATAACCCATCCCCCAAGACCACTGTCGCCATCCCGTTCAAGTCGGGGGACGAGGCTGATCTCGGCCCCAAGGTCAACGATGCCTATTTCGGCAAGATCCCGGCCGAATATCTCAAGGTAGGTGATGACACGGTCTTCCTCAGGGGCGACGGCACCCGGCGCGGCAAGATCGGGATCAACGCGAAGCGCTCCAAGGGTATTGCCGGCAGCTATGATGCCGACGGACAGGTGCTCACCATCGTCACCTACAACGTGCAGGCATCTCCTAACGGATATGTCAACTCGATGTGGGAAATGCAGAAAGAGCCCTATTCGGGAGATGTGTTGAATGCCTACAACGACGGCTCACCCGAGCCTGGAGCCCCACCGCTTGGCCCATTCTTCGAGTTGGAGACCTCGTCACCCGCCGCCGCGCTCAAGCCTGGCGAAACCATGAAGCATGTCCAGCGGACCTATCATTTCCATGGCCCGGAAGCGCAGCTCGAACCGCTAGCGGTCAAGCTTCTCGGCGTGGGCTTGGAAGAGATCCGGTCAAAGTTCGGATCATGATGTGCTGTCTGGCAGTTTGCTCGCCCGATTACCCGACCTGGCTGCGCGTGACGCGGGCTTTTTCGGCCAGATAGGCGAGCCGGTGTCCCTGAAGCCCGTCAAGGCCGGGTGCCAGTGCATCCGGACCTTGGAAAAGACCTGCGAGCGCTTCCACCAATCCGTAGTCGCCACCGCCATGGCCAGCGTATCCGGCGGCTTCAGGCGTCTTGATTTCGATCGGCTCGATTTCCCCGGTCGAATGGTGGCGCAGCCATAGCTCCGGCGCTCCTGCCTCCGAATAGGTTCCGCCGCCTTTCAATGCACCCAAAGTGCCGTAGATCTCGATGCTGCGGCCGCAGTCGAATGCGGTCATCGTGTGGGAAACGGTGACGCCGTTCGTGAGTTCACAAGCGACCACCTGGTGATCGACCACATTGTTGTCGCAATGATAGACGCAACGTCCCCAAGGCGAGGTCCTGAGGAATTCGAGGATTTGCTCGTCATCCGCCTTGTCGTGCTGGTTCATCACCATGCCGAGCCAGTTGCGCTTGGAGGTGAGATAGCGATGGGCATCATAGATACATTTCCCGGCAGCGGGGCACCCGTCCGTGCAGCGGGCTGGCGCGCCTTCGGGGGCGTTTTCCTTTCGAAACCAGGTCAGATCACCGAAGCTGGAAACAGAGGAAACCGGAGCTCCGCCGAACCAGCAGAGAAGATCCGTGTCGTGGCTGCACTTCGCCACGATCATGGGGGAGGAATTCGCGGAATTTGCCCAATGGCCACGGACGTAGGAATGCGCCTGGTGATAGGGCTCCACTCCTTCATGCGTCCGGATCGAGATCACCCGTCCCAATCTTCCGCTGTCGATCGTCCGTTTCACGGTGGAATAGAAGGGGGTGTGACGGAGCACGAAACACGGGACAACGCGTTTTCCCACCTCACGGGCGCGGCTGTCGATTTGCTCGCACCGCTCAAGCGACTCCGCGGCGGGTTTCTCTAACAATATATCATAGCCAAGCTCAAGCGCCTTCATCGCATGGCCGAAATGTTGCGAATCCTGCGTCGCAATGATCAGGATGTCCGCGAGCTTTCCGGCGGCGAACAGCTCGTCTGCGGATTCAAAGCAACGGATCTGTCCCTCGGGAGCGAGGGCCGCGACCGTTTCACGGCGAAAAGCCTGGAGATCCGCGGCAGCGGTCAGGCGATACCGGTCGCAAAAGGTTGATATGATCCGCGAATAGGTGCGTCCCCTTGCGCCGCATCCCAGCACCGCGATCGAGAGGATTGAGGATGGTGATACGGTCGGATTCTCGGAATTCGGAGTCATGAATTGGTTCGGTGGAGTTGCTTTCGACGCACGAGAGTGGGCAGAACCGGCGAGTTCCCGTCAAGAATTTCCAAAGGTCCTCTCTTAAGCTGGCCTCCTCGCCGGAGAACCGGATGCGGAGCCTCACGACCACCTAGAACGTCCAGCCGCAGCCGATTGTGAACCCGAAGGCATCGATGCCGGGATTCGGATCGGTTAGGCCGAGGTTCGAGTGATGGATGAAATACGGACCGGCCATCAGCGAGACATTGTCCGTGAGCCTCTGGCGGATGCCAAGCTGGGTGAACCAGTTGAAGGTGAAGTCCTGGCCAAGGCCTTGTGTGCCGCCGGAGCTGTTGGTCCAACCGAAGCCACCGCCGATGGAGAAGTAGATGGAGGTCGCCCGCGATGGAAACCAGTACTCGACGGACGGTGCTCCGGCGAGGCCGATGTAAACATCCTCGGGGCCTTGGGTGATCGTTTCGAACAACGCCGAGAAACGGTTTCTAACCACAATCTTCGCACCCGCCTCGTCTTCCCAAAGTGTCAGCACGACTGGCGATCGAAGTGTCAGTTGGGTAGGGATGATCTCATAATCGATGTCGGTGTTGTGACCGATATTCCGGAGGTAGCCGCTTTCAAGGGTCCACTCCCACGAGTCCGGTTCGGCGCAGAATGCGGGGGAAACGAGACAGGCGAAAGCGATGAGGATTTTCATGTTGAAGGGATTAAGGCGGAAACCGCCACGCCGTCGAGAAGGATCCGAGCAGTAGGGGGGGATTGAAGTTGAAGACGCATGGATCGGCGATGGGGCGAGGATCACCTGATTCTCCCCACCGCCGAAGGAGGATTACTGTGACTCTTTCGACCGCGTCCGAAGTTCGAGGATGTTGTTCCGCAACTGCTCGGACTCGTCGAGTTCGTCGGTGCGCAGGCTCATGCCGCCGTCGGTGCCAAGCTGGCGCTGGACGACTTCCTCGGCATCCGCGAGTGCCGCGTCGTAGTCCTTCAATGCCATGTAAACCCGCGCCCGGGCGCGAAGGTGATGACAGACTGTAGCTAGGGGGCTTGGGAAGTTTGCGGCCTTTCACGTCGACCGCATTCGGATCGAAAGGCGGAGCGAGAGTGAGGATCTTGTCTTTGGCCGCCTGGATTTCGCCGCGCTCCAAGGCGGCGGAAATGGCTTTTTCATCCTCGCGCATGATGACGTTGAGGATGGTGGCACCGTTGTGGCGGCCTTGATTGAGCAGACCCGACGCCATCAACGCGATGCGTCCATCCTTGTTCACGAGCACGGTGTTGAGCTGGCCGTCTTCTGCCAGGACTCCGAGTCTGTGAATCAATGGGCTGTCCATGCTACCGGGAATGGTGACGATGGGGAAATCCATCGTGTTCTTTGGATCCTTGGCATTCTTTGTATTTTTTGGATCCTCCAATGCGGCACGAGCGGACTCGACATCCCCTTCTAGCAGAGCGAGGACGACCTTCACATCACCTGGGGGTCGCGATGAGGCAAAGTCGGAAAAGGATTTCAGCAGCGATTTGGGCGACGCGGGAAGTCCATCATCACGCTTGATGTTCCAAGGCGCGGGTTTGGAGAAAATGATCGCCGTCCATTGGCTGTCGAGATCCTCGGGGATTTTCAATGTCTTGCCTTCTCCCGGGTTCAGTTCGGCGTGGAGAATTCGGTTAGCCTCCTCGCTGTCACCCTTGGTCTGGAAGTAGCCCTCACGGCGGCCATAGGACCAGCCAGCGGTAAACGGCACCTGGAACAACCAGTAGCTGTGATAACGGTCCAACAGGAAGGACGTGAAGATCCACATCATCGGGTCTTCGGTGTGGCTCTTGAGGATGGCCTTCCGGTAGTCCTCGAAGCTCTTGCGGTCGGCAGCATCGAGCGAAAGCAGGGCCGCCACGGATAGAACCGCGCCGGATGCTTTGTCGCCGCCGTTTTCGGCCACTAACCGGGTGATCACGGCTTGCGGGTTTGACGCAGGGTCGCAAAGCGCATCGCGGGCGATGCAAAAGCGGGCGATGACGTCGCAACCCGCCGGGTAGCCCACGGTGAGCGCTGCCTTCGCCTCGGTGACGGCCTCTTCCAGTTTTCCGAGGTCGCCATCGGTTTTCCAGAGTCCCATCAGGGCGATGATGAGACGGTTACGGACCATCCATAGATCCGGAGCGGCCGGGTGGTCATTGATGGCGGTGCGGCAAAGCTCGACGGCTTTCCCGTAGCTGGCGCGCGCGTCCGCATGGCTGAGGCGATAGCGGAGCGGCGGAGCGATGAAAGCATCCTGGATCGCAAGCAGGGCTTCCTCAGGCACGGAGGAAGCGGCACGAGCCAGCGGCTGAGGCTTTCCACCCATCACAGAAGCCTTGAGTTCGGGCGGTCGGGTTGGGTCCATCTTTCCCTCGGGATCGAACACCAGAAAGTCTCCTGCAAACAACGAGGAGAGCTGCATGACGTAGTCGGTCTGGGTCCAGGAGCGCGCCAATGATGACCCGAGCATGCGCCCGTAGTCGGGCTCGCCTTCCTTATCCTCCTTTTGCTTGGTTGAGCCGGACATGATCAGTGCGGCATAGCCTGTGGGACTCACTGTCAGGATGCGCGGATCGGATCTAACATAGGCATTGTAGATCGGATTTTTTCTACCTTCGGGAATATGGAGCACCTGCCAATCGACACCGAGTCCGCGCACGACAGACTCACCTGCGTCGGGCAGGCCGTCGAGGTTGCAGCTCAGGAATTCGAGCCTGCCGTCCAGCGTTTCTTTATTCTGCAAGGCGGCTGCGGCGAGGCCCTTGAGGACTGCTTCACCGCCGTTTTCCTTGGACCAGAAAACGAACATCGTCGAGCGTCCCAGACCTTCCATGGGAAAGCGGAGGTTTTTTCCGTCCGATCTCTTGAAGACGCCCGTGAATGGCGCGCCGAGCACCTGGCCGCCCAGCTTGTCCCGCTGGAACGCGATCATTTCAAGGTCGCCGGAGAAGCGCTGCTCGATCATCTCCTGCAAGTCGGTGGTGAGCCGGTTGTCGCCGAGTTCGAGTGACATGACCATGGCCATGCGCAGGACTTTCGCCCCGACTGGCGTGTTGACGTAGCGGTCAACCAACGGGCGCAGGGCTTTGGCGCGCGCCTCGGCATTGCCACCCTGTTTTGCCTGCTCGACCTGTGAAAGGAGAAGATCCGCCTCAAGACGCAAGTCGGCAAGCTCGTCGGGGGCCTTGACCAACTCGCGGCAAGTATCGAGGAAGACCTTCCGATTCTCCGGATCCTTGTCGAGGGCGATGAGTCGCTGGTAGGCACGGAAGAGAAACTCCAGTGCCAGAAAGCGGGTGTTGTCATTCGGATGAGCCGCAACCAGGTCCTCCGCGTCGTCGATGACCCGGCGCACGGATAGCCGCTGGCGGGCTTCCGAGGTGGCGGCCTTTGCTTCAGTGAGTTCCTTGTCGAGTTCCGCGATGGTATCCTTGGTAATAGGAGTTGCCGCATCCTGCGCGGCGAGTTTCGGAGCTAACAGACCTAACAAAATGAAACAGGGGACGCCCAGGACAAGGGATCGCGGGATGTGAAAATTATTTCTCATAAGCATTTCGAATCTGGAAAATCGCCAGCGTGAGCAAGGTTCACTTCACCGGCTTCGAGCTGCCAGTTCTTGAGGCTCACGCCGCGGTTGGGAGTGCGTGCGGTGATGCTGATCACGTTGCGCCCCTGCGTCAGTTTGACTTTCAGCGGCTTGGAGGTTTCCCAAAAGCCCTTGGAGTAAGGGATGTCGAAAGGCACCGGCTCGTCGCGATTGATGCGCACTAGCACCTCGACAGCCGGAGAAACCGTCGCGGCCGTGGAAGTGAGCTCGTATTCACCATCGGCCGGGACTTCGATGTTGTATTTGAAAAGCTCCGGGCGCTGGCCAAGGCGGCTGTAGTGAAGTTGATAGCCCTTTTCCCAACTCTTGAGGAAAAGGACGCGGTCCGAACTCTTGCGCGGCGAGTAGCACGCGACCGCAGGAATGGTGATGGTGCCATCGCCCGAAGTCGTGATCTCCTTGTCGGAATCAGGAATCTGGATGTCCTCACCCTCTTCGTCGCCTATCAGTTCGTCGGATTCACCGAGTTTCATGCCGCCGACGAGTTCAAGCGCCTTCACCTCGGCCTCCTTGACGATGATCTGCTTTTTGAGGAAGGCCAAACCGTCCCAGAAACCGCCACCTTTGCCGAACTTGCCATGTCCGATGTCCACATTATCCTCACCGAAGGCATCACCCATCCACTGGGCGCGAAGGATTTGCGGGTAATCGTCCTTGAACTTGCGTGCCTGCGATTCTAGCAGAAAGTCAAGACCGCCTTGCGGTCCGCACCACGCACTCGACCACCATGCGCCGAGACAGATTACCCAGCCGTCGGGCGTCCAGTGGCTCATGGCGGCGTGCCCGGTCTGGGTTGAGGCACGAGTCGGGATGCCGAAGGCGCGCGTGGTGAGGCGACCGAGGAAGGCGCGCCGACCACAGACCCCGCCGAGGGCGACCTGCATCTGAGCCGGACTGCCAAGCGATGGGTCGCTGGTGGTGTGACAATAGGGCACGTCATCCTTGATGAGGCGAGCGTAGCGCCACTTGTAATCGGGAGTGGTGATCTGGTCCGGGCGGTAGACACGCATCATCTGGCGCATCCATGTCAGGTCCTCGTTGCTGTATTCAGAGTCGGTGATAAAACGGCACTCCCAAGTCGTCATGTCCTTGAAAGCGGGGTCGAGCTCGCCGTCGAGATAAGCTTTCTCATAGTGCAGGTAGCGTGGGACCTGGTCGATGCTTTCCTGAGTCCGCTGGACGATGCCATAGACGCCGCCCTTCTCCTTGCCGGGCAGCCATGGCATTTGAATCGCGGTGCCAAGCGCGAGGCGCTGGAAAATGCTGCCCAGCTCGCGGGCTTTTTCGCTTTTCTCAAGGATTGCGGTGTAAACCTGCATGGTCTCGCCATATTCGCCTCCATTGGCACCGCCCGCCTCGAGGATCTGGCGCATCAGGGGCTCATCCGCGAAGAGCTTTTCCAACAACTTCTCCTCAGCCGCTCCCTGCTGGGCGAACTCGGCCAGACCGTACGGAGTGCCATCGGTCAGGATCGCGATCCGCATCAGCTTGGGATCGAGAGAGTCGGAGGATAGAACCGGCTTGATGTCTGGAAGCAATGCCGTGGCAGCATCGATCACCTCGCCCTGTGTCTGCTCCTGCATATCGTCCAGGGCCTTCTTTTCAGCGGGAGTGCTATCTTCTGTTGGAACTGGCGAGCCCGTTCCATTTGGCCCGGACTTCTAGGAAACGGGCCTTCTTGGCCTCGTTGACGGGTGGCAAAGCCGCGACGACCTCGGCACGGAGCGACTCCAGCTCCTTGGTGTATTTCTTGAGCAATTCCTGTACCCTGGGCAGTGAGCGGAACCACTGCATTTTTGCCGGCGGACTTAGGTGGGACGAAAGTATCGAGGTCATCATCGGTGTCCGGGGCCGCATGCAAAACGTTGATAGCAAACAGCGGCAGAATTGCGAAATGGAGAAGTCGTTTCATGGTGAGGTAAATCCGTTGCAATAAACGCCGGTGAAGCGCTCTTCCTTTCGTTGGGAATGCATCGAGTGGTGAAATGATGCGTTTTGTAAGCCGGCAACATCTGGATGGCTGAACGGCTCGAAATGGGTCATGATCGGTCCAGAAGCAGGTTAATCAGGTAAGGAAAAGCCCATGAAACCATCCAACAACGATGCAAAGAACTGGAGGAAATGTTACAATGCGCGGACTGACCCCAGAGATGCCCCAGAGACGCAATCGGGACTTACTTTTCCCCGGGTGCCGGGCCGATCGTCCCGCCTTCGAACGAATCTAACTTTGATGCGTGTTTGTCGTTTATCCTCCTTGCCGCGGGCAATGTTGTCAGCCCAGAGAACAATCCGGCGGACCATCGGGCGATAGTCCCATTCGGAGTGGGCGACCGATGGATTGGCAAAATCAAAACTTGCGGCATGCTCCTCACTGATGATCGAGACGTCCTCCGGCACCCGTAGATTGCGATCTCCACAGAACTGGAGCGTGGCGAAAAAATAGGGAGCCTCCTCAATGATCAGTGCGGTTGGGGGCGTGTGCCTGAACAGCGACTCAAGGCATCGCCGGAATCCATTCTTCCCGTTGTCCCAGCTTGGGAGATTGTAGGAGCTCCATTCCAGGCCTTGGGCCTCCAATTCATTTAGAAAAAGCCGTTGGGTGTATCGGGGTCCATCCCCGTTGCGACCCCGGTTGCTCAAGGAGACGATCCGGCGGTGCCCGAGCTGCACCAACCTTTGTACCGGCGGCACGGTCCGGGCCAGTGGTCGGGGCATGTGCCCGCCACGGGGACTCCGCGTTGTGCCCCGTAAAGTGCAAAGACACGGATTCGCTCTTTCAGGAACCATTCCAAAACATCACGTGGGCTTGCGCTTATGATCCATGCATCAGCTTCGGTCTTTATTACAAAGCCGGAGACTCGCCGCACATCCATCCCTAGCCCTTCCAATGTCTTGCTCGCAAAGAAAGCCGTATGTCCCTGCTTAGTGAGCGAATGAAATAGCTCGATCTGGGCTCTGCTGCTCCTGTCGTTCTCATCGTAACACAGGATGCCGATCCTCAATGACGAGGCCTTCAATGATTCCGGAAGCGCGATCCTACGGCGGTGGCTCGGCCCCTGATTCAACAGCAGGCCTTCCTGTTCGAGTAGGGAGAGCGCCGCCTTGATCGTGTCCCGCCCCACCCCGAGCCTTGCAAGCAGCTGTGTTTCGCCCGGCATGGTTCCACTCCAAGTCCCGCGTATCAGCTCTTCCCGCAAGTGATCGGCCACCTGCTCCGAGGCAGATCTGATTCGCAGGGCATTTAACATTCAAGATAGCTGTGGAAATCAGTTGCGGATGTCAAGGGTGGAAAATGTTGCCCGACTCCTTGGTATCCTACATGTCTCGCACCACCCTAGGCCAAAGACAACCACCCATGAGAACAGAAATTTTACTGCTAGCCATCGCCACCGCTGCGCTCGCCATTCCGAGCCAGTCCAAGGATATGCCAAAAGATATGCCCAGGGAAGACGTCATCGACGTCCCGGCCATAGCCGAGGGTTTGTGCGTCAGCCAGGTCTTTCAATCCAACATGGTGCTTCAGCGCGACAAGCCCATCACGGTCTGGGGATGGGCAAAACCGGGCGAAGAGGTGAAGGTAAGCTTTGCGGGCAACACAGCCAGCGCCACAGCCGATAAGGAGCGTGGGTGGAAAGTTGAGCTGCCGGCGCAGGCTGCCAACACCACGCAGCAGGCCATGACAATCAAAGGCGATGCAAAGACGCTGACGCTCGAAAACATCCTCCTCGGCGACGTCTGGATTCTCAGCGGGCAATCCAACATGGAGTTTCCGCTGAGCAAGGTCGAGAACGGCAACCTAGAGATCGCCAGCGCCAATTACCCGAAAATCCGTATTCTTTCAGTGCCCTTCAATCGTGGGCCATACGCAGTTGAAAAATCCTTTCCGCGCATTTGGAATTGGAGTGCTTGGGAAAATCGGCACTTCCGAAAGGGCGACTGGGATGTCTGCACGCCCGAAATCGCGAAGGAATTGTCGGCAATCGGCTACGTCTTTGCCCGCCGCATCCACATGGCCTCGGGTGCGCCCATCGGAGTAATCGATACCTCACAAGGTGGCACAACGGTCGAGACGTGGATTCCGAAGGAAAAGCTTAAAGCGGTGGATAGTCCCGACACGCAGGCGTGGCTGAAAAAATGGGAGGATGACATCGCAACCTGGAACCCGAAGGCCGATCTTGAAAAGCGCATTCAAGAGAAGAAGGACTGGCTCAAGCGAATGGAGGCGGATAAGCGGGAAGTGACAGTCGAAGGCCGGGTAATCCCCAGCGAACCGCTGCCAGGCCCGATAGCGGATAAGAACAATCCGGGATACTGCTTCGCCGGAATGATCAACCCACTCGCAGGCCTCTCGGTCAAGGGCACGATCTGGCATCAAGGTTTCAACAACGCATTTGGCGGACTTAATGGGGCGCAGATGTATGCTGATGTATTCCCGGTTCTGATCAAGTCCTGGCGCGAGGCGTTCAACGATCCCAAGATGCCTTTCGGCATCCTCTCACTCTGCACCGCAGGCGAACCGCAGACTCTCGATAACTATTGCGAGATGATGTTGAATTTTGGCATCGGCATCCGTGAGGCCCAATACAAGACTTTTGACCATCTCTACGCCGCCGGGGACAAGAACATCGGCTTCGCGAGCACTTACGACTTCCGCCGTACTTGGTATCACCGGGGCTCAAGATCCCTGCCGGAGAACGGATCGCCCGGTGGGCGCTAGCCACACAATATGGGTTCGATCCGAATTCCATCCTTTGGAAGCCGCCGGTGATTACGGACATGCAGGCCAAGGATGGTGGACTCGTCCTCAAATTCAATGTAGCCGTTGGAGATCCGATGGATGGCGAAATAGTTGGCTTCGCGATCGCTGGCAAAGACCGCAGGTTCCACCCGGCCAAGGCGGAATTCCCGGAGATCGGAAAGGATAACAGGAACAGGCCGCAGTATGACCGCCAGCACCTCAAGCTCACCAGCATCATGGTCCCGGAGCCAGTCGCATACCGCTACGCCTGGGGCCGCAATCCCCTTGGAAATCTCCAGGCGGCTGGCAACACCGATTTGCCCTTGGCAACCCAGCGCAGCGACGACTGGCCGGATCAAACCGTGCCACTCGGAGTGCTTACGGACGACGCGACACCGTTGTTAAGTCCGGCAAATCAGCGCGACCTTAAGACGGCTTTGCAGAAAATGGACAAGCAGCGCAAGCTCGCCGAGGCGAAGGCGACCATCGAATTCCTGGGAGCAGGCAAGTAGAATTTTCCGCACCCGGCATCCCAACAAATACCCAAACATCATGAAAAGCAGACGCCAATTCCTAAAAATGTCAGCCGGAGCCGCCACCCTCGGTGCTCTTGGAACGCAGGCCGCCCTTGGTGCCCCGGCACCCGCCAGCCGCAAGGTCTGGATCCTCTCCGACCTGCATGCCGGGTTCGAAGAAGGGGGCAAAGACGGTGCGGAATGGTTCGAGGCCGCATGCAAGGATATGCAGGAAGCCAAGATTTCCATCGATTACGCGATGACCCTGGGAGACATCAGCCACCGTGCCGTCGATACCCACATCCAACGCTACCTCGACATCCGCGACCGCAGCGGTGTTTCGAAATGGTATGAAATCGCAGGCAACCACGAATATCATGAAGGCAAGGCCGAGGCCTACACCCGAATGGTCCGCAGCATCGATCCCTACTCGGTCATCGATGGCAACATCGCCTGGTTCTTCATCTCCGACGAGGCGCCGGGCGTTGCAGGCAACCTCACCGAGAAAAGCTGCCAGTGGCTTGAGCAACAACTCGCCCAACACGCGGACAAGACCACGATCGTGTGCTCCCACCAACTGGTGAAGGGCACCACTTTCAGATCGGAGCAAGCGCAACGTTTCATCGAGCCAGCCGACCGCATCGCTGGAATCATCGCCAAATCCAAGATCGACCTTTGGCTCGCCGGCCACGAACACCACACACCCTACAACAAGGAGCACATCTGCCGTAAGGATGACACTACATACATCAACGTCGCATCGATGAGCCATGCTTACAACACAGGCAGCAGCCAATCCTATCTGATGGAGTTCGTGCCGGGCTCCATGGAAATCATCGCCCGCCGCCGCGAACACGACGGCAAGCGCTTCCTGGACGAGTTTGCGGTGAAAATCCCCCTGCGCCACGCCCTCAAGCCGGGCAAGGCATGACGAGGCAACGGAGCTTTTCCAGCAGCTTCCGGTTGGTGCTGTGGCAACCCGCTGTGGGCAGCTCGCGCAAGATGCTACCGGCCTGAAGGTGGGGGCGAAGTCGCCGTTTTGACAAATGGGCACTGTCGGTTTCGTTTCCTTCGGATCCCTCGGATGCGCCTTCATTGAAATCCGGTAACTTCAAAAATATCAGAAGCCTGCCTCCACTCCAGATCCCCGAGAATCCCTTGCCCTGACCGATGAAATCCCTGCTTCTGCTTGCCGCTCTCACCTCACTGCTTTCCGCGGCGGAGAAGCCCAACATCGTCCTGATCATGGTCGATGACATGGGCTACTCAGACCTCGGCTGCTGGGGCGGCGAGGTCGAGACGCCGAACATCGACTCGCTGGCAAAGAACGGCCTGCGCTTCACCCAGTTCTACAACTCCGCCCGCTGCTGCCCGACCCGCGCGACGCTGCTGACGGGCCTGCATCCACACGAGACCGGGCATCGGCCACATGGCTCGCGAGGAGCGGGTCCGGCAGTCGATGGCACCCCGCCGGCGTATGCGGGAAATCTCAACGACTCCTGCGTCACCCTTGCGCAGGTGGCGAAGTCCGCCGGTTACGCGACTTTCATGACGGGCAAATGGCACGTCGCCGGGCAGGATCAGGCGGACTGGCCCATGCAGCGCGGGTTCGACCGGTTTTTCGGAACGATTGCCGGAGCCGCGCACTTTTTCCATCCGGAAGGCTGGCGCAGTATCTATGACGGCAACGAAAAGATCGCCGATCCCAAGTCCACCACCGACCGGGCTTTCTACACCACCGATGCTTTCACCGATCATGCGATCGATTGGATCGCGGAAAACGAGAAGGCGGGCGACAAGCCGTTTTTCCTCTACCTCGCCTACAATGCCCCGCACTGGCCGCTTCTCGTGGCGGATCAGGAATTGGACAAATATCGGGGCAAGTATGACATGGGTTGGGACAAGCTGCGCGAGCAGCGATTCAAGGCGCAGGTCGCATCCGGCTTGATCCCTGTGTCATGGAAAATGTCGCCCCGTGATCCGGATGTCCCCGCGTGGGATTCACTCACCAAGAAGGAGCAGGTCGAGTCCTCGCTACGGATGTCCGCCTATGCAGGAATGATTGACCGGGTGGACCAGAAGATCGGCGACCTGATCGCGGAGTTGAAGAAAAACGGCGAGATCGACAACACGCTCATCCTCTTCCTCTCCGACAACGGTGCGTGCGCCGAAGGTGGTATGTTAGGCGGTGGCGACCCGGTGGCGGATCGAGCGAAGGGTAGGGGAACCTTCAATCCCACGCTCGGAAAAGCTTGGGCGAATGCCAGCGCCACCCCATATCGGCTCTACAAGCACTTCGCCCATGAAGGTGGATCTAACACACCATTCATCGCCCATTGGCCGGCGAGAATCAAAGTCGGCCGCGGCTGGTTCCGCCAGCCCGCCCAGATCATCGACGTGATGGCGACGGTCGCCGAGATCACCGGAGCCGGATACCCGGAAAAGGTCAACGGCCATTCCATCCTCCCGACCGATGGTGTCTCGCTAACAGCCGCATTCGACGGCAAGCAGCTTGTCCGCAAGGGACCGCTCTTCATCGAGCACCAGAACAACGCCTTCGTCCGCGACGGCGACTGGAAACTGGTCGGCCGCAACGTCGCCCACGCCTCCGGTCTCAAGCCGGAAAATTGGGAGCTCTATCATATTTCCATCGATGGCACCGAGCTCGACGATCTCGCGAAAAAGGATCCGGAGCGCGTGCAATCGATGTCACGCCAGTGGCAGGATTGGGCGGCCCGCGTTGGCGTCTTTCCTAAACAAGATGGAAGCAGGAAGCGTCGTTGAGGATATTCACCGCAAAGAAGAGCCCTGATAGCTGCTGCCGCGGAAATCACCGAAACAACTCTATGACCACCATCTTGAAAACACTTAGACGATCGCTTCGGCCGGTTATCACTGCCTGTGCGGTGATGCTCGCTTGTGAAGCCTCTCCCGGCGCTGAACCAGTCGCCCCGATTGCTCCTCTACACGGACTCAAGGAAGTCGCTTATGATAAGGTAACATGGCGCGGAGGCTTCTGGGGAAAGCGGCTAGATATCCATCAGAAGACGACGATTCCCCATGTTCTCGACAAGCTGGAGCAGAATCATCATTTCGACAATTTTGATGTCGCAGCAAAGGTCGTCGCCGGAGAAAAATCACTGACCGGCAATAACGCCCCGGATGAATCCACCAGTCCTCTGGAGGGTGACCCAAGCGGGGGGAAGCTTCGGACACGACTGCTGAAAAAACCGCAGGGCAAGGCATTATCGGCAACCACGCCTTCGATTCGGACGCCCACAAGGGACTCGAAGGCACCTGTCACTCGCTCTGCCTCCACGAAGATCCGGCATTGGAGAAGCGGGTCAACGACATCATCGATCGCATCGTCGCCTCCCAGCAAAAGGACGGCTACATGATCAGCTACTACACCGCCAAGGAACCGGAGAACCGGTGGAAAAACCTCCGCCTCAATCACGAGATGTACAACGCGGGTCACTTCTTCGAGTTGGCGGTGGCACATCACCAGCTCACCGGCAGCACCAAGGCGCTCGACGCGGCGAAACGCTTCGCCGATCACATCGACGGCATCTTCGGCCCTGGAAAACGCTACGATGTCGGCGGCCACGAGGAGATCGAGTTGGCGCTCATCAAGCTCTATCAGGAGACCGGCGAAAAGCGCTATCTCGACCTGTCCCGCTTCTTTCTCGACGAGCGCGGCCATGCCCATGGCACCGAACGCAAGCCGTTCACCGACGTGCCGCCCCGCGCGGTTCCGGAGAAGCGCCCCGATGAGACGATGGAGGAATACCGCCCGAGGAAATGGAGCACCCGCAACGGGCGCATGCAGGATCACAAGCCGCTCGTTGACCAGACCGAAGCCGTCGGTCACGCGGTGCGGGCCGGCTATGTCTATTCCGCCATGGCGGACATCGCCCGCTTCAGCGACGCACCCGAATATGCGAAGGCAGTCCGGACGCTGTGGAAGGATGTCGTTTCCCGGAAATTGTATCTCACCGGAGGACTCGGGACAGCCCAGTACGCCGATGAGGGTTTCGGTGATCCCTACCTTTTACCTAACAAAACCTACTGCGAATCGTGCGCAAGCATCGCTTCCGTGTTCTGGCAGCATCGCATGGGCCTGATGGACGGCGATGCCAAATACGCCGACGTCCTGGAGCTGACTCTCTACAACTCCGCCCTTTCCGGGCTGTCGTTGACGGGTGACAGCTTCTTCTATCAGAATCCTCTTGAGTCCGCGAACGGTGCCAGGAGAACCCCGTGGATCGGCCTGGCTTGCTGCCCGACCAACCTCGCGCGCTTCATCCCGCAAGTCGGCGGATATGTGTATGCGACGAATGCGAACGACATTCTGGTCAATCTCTTCGCGGCCAGTGATGCGGACATCGTCATGGATGACGGACGCAAGGTGGCCATCCGGCAGGAAACCGATTTCCCTTGGGACGGCAAGGTCAAGCTGACCGTCACTCCCGGGAAGGCCGGTGCCTTCCATCTTAATCTGCGTATTCCCGACTGGGCGACGGGTCATCCTGTTCCCGGCGATCTTTACCACTTCGCCAATGGTGAAACCACTCCCGTGGTTCTAACGGTCAACGGGGAGGCCGTCTCAGCCTCCCCGCAGGGCGACGGCTATGTCCATTTGAATCGCTCATGGAAATCCGGGGATGTCATTGAACTGACGCTGCCGATGGAGCCACGCCGCGTCCTGTCTAACGAGAAGATTCTGGCGAACCATGGCAAGGTCGCTCTGATGCACGGACCGGTGGTCTATTGCCTTGAAGGCGCTGATCACCCCGGCATCGACCTTTCGAAGCTCACCCTCCCGCGGGACTCCGAACTGAAAGCCGAATACCGCCCTGATCTCCTCGGCGGCGTGACGGTCCTGACGGGCAAGGCGCTCGATGCGGAAGGCAAACCGGTCGATTTGACCGCCATTCCCTACCACGCATGGGCCAATCGGGAAAAAGGCCAAATGACAGTCTGGATCGACGAGCCCAAGGTTCCGGCACCATCGCGCAAGGCGGACTGATCCGGCAGGGAAGGGGGCTTCCGCCTCCGGAGGCTTTGAAGTGCTTCAGCCTGCTGTCGCCATTGTCACTGCCGCCCTGCTGCGAGCCGGGCGGCAGTGACGAAAGGCTTGATACTCCCTGGGCTTTGTCTGCTTCCCAATCCTTGGGACGTGGCGCACCGTGGGTCCTTATTGCCCCGGCGACCGCATCGCGTCCAGCAAGGGTTGGTAAACCTCATGTCGATTGGTGGCGATTGGCTTGAGGGCTGCTTCGTGAAAACGTGATTCTAACACACTGGTCCGATCGTCCCGCCTGCGACGAATACGGCCTTGGTGAAACTCTGGCGACTGTTGTTAGTTCGGCAGGCCACACTGTCCACCCAGCGCACGATGCGGCGCACCACCGGGCTTGTGTCCCAACGGATGTGGGCGGTCTAGGGATGGCACCACGCGAAGGTCGGGTCAGAGTCGACGCAGACGAGCGAGACATGGTCGTGTGCCAGGATGCCCCGCCGGCCGAGATGTTGCTGGGCGGCCGCGAAAAGGAAGGCTTCGTCGATGATCAGGGCGGTCGGTGGAGTGACCCGAAACAGCCCGTCGAGACAACGCCTGAACTCCTGCGCGTTGTCCTCCCAGTCGGGAAGGTTGTAGGGGCCGGTGGCAAGTCCATGGGCTTCCATTTCTCCGAGGATGGCACGCTCGACCTGGCCCTGGCCTCCCGCTCTCCGCCCTTCGCGTTCCAGCAGCACGATGCGTTTGTGGCCGAGTCTCTGGGGTCGGTCTCTGGGTTCGGTTCCCGCATCGAAACATTTTAATTTGTTAGGCGGCTTTCGGACTGCAAATCCCGCCGTGCAACGGGAGGAACTGGAGTTTGAAATCGCCAACTTGCAGGACGAGGCGCGTGCGAGGGAGAATGAAATCGAGGAGTTGGCGGGAAGCTCGCCGTTCTAGAGGAAGACTGGAAGCGAGCCTTCTTCGCTGGAGCTACGCCGGGCCAAGGACGCTTCCAGCACGGCCTGCGGCGAGACGCTGCAGCCACGTCACATTCATCGAGCTGCGGGGCGGATTGCGACGATTTTCACCTCGCAGACTGCGTGATCCACCCACCAAACAACGGCATGGAGGCCGAGAACGGCGACCTGCCAGTCTCTGCCGTCTGTTCCACGGGTCGTGAAATCTCCTTCTTTTGTGAAGTCAGTAGCGAGGGCTTCGAGCCATGAGATCAAGCGCTGTCGCGTGGGAACCTTCAGTGTGGCGAGGTAGTCGAGGCATGGTTGCCGCAGCCAGACTTGGTAAGGCAACGGCACGCTCAGGGATTGACTCCAAGTTGACGTCTGGCCTCGTCGAGTGAAACCCAGCCTTCGCGCTCTGGCATAGCCGGGCTCGTGATGGCTTCGTCCCATTCCCCGCTCTGTTTCATACGGGCCACAGCGAGGAACGCCGCTAGCTCTCGCTGTTCCTCGGGCCGCAGAGCTTCACTTTCTTTTTTGAGTTCTGCCAGTGACATGGCGATAAGATTGCATGAATGCGCTGTCTTGCCAAGAAGGCTTTTGCAGATCCCGCGGCAATGAATGAAGCTAAATTGGGCCTACATGGGGCCAGAGCGGAGATTGAAATCGAGGAGTTGGTGGGAAACTCGCCGGTTTAGAGGAAGACTGGAAGCGAGCCTTCTTCGCTGGAGCTACGCCGGGCCAAAGACGCATCCAGCACGGCCTGCGGCGAGACGCTGCAGCCACGGGACGCGGGAGCTGGCGGGTGTTGCGCCGATTTACTGCTGATAGATCGGAATGTAGCGGTGGGGTGTGGCGAGGATGATGATGGACATCGGAGTCTTGTGAGGATAGCCCTCCGGTTTTTCCGCTGTGCCTTCGTTCCACGAGCCGTCGGGCTTCTGGAGGGCGATCAAGGCGTCCCGGATTTGGGGATACCATTTGGCGTAATGCTCGTCACCGGCCTGCACCATGGCCTGCATGGCGTAGTAGTGGGCGTAGTGGTATTCGCCGATTTCCTTGCGGTTGAACATCTTCGGGCTGTTCTCCAGGTAACGGATGGCAGCCTGCACCCACTCGGTTTCGCGCATGCCGCAAAGCTGTGCCGCGTAGGCACCGCCGCCGGTGCAGGCGAGAGTGCTACCGCCGCTCCCCTGATAGCCGAAGCCGCCGGTTTTCTCGTTCCAGACCTGGTCGCGGAGGTAGCCGACCACGCGGTTGATCGTTTCGGTGGGCACGAGGATGCCGGCCTGCCGCGCGGAGGCCAGGGAGACGAACACCATGGCGGTGACCGAGGTGTCCTGGCCCGCATCGGGACGTGGGGAGTAACGCCACCCGCCGAGGGGACTTTGTGCGCGCAGGATCACTTGGACGGCGCGCTCAAGGGCGGTCTGGATCTTTTTGTTGTCCTCGGTGTCGTTGGTCATTCCCCACATTTCCGACATGGCGAGGGTGAAGAGCCCGTGCTCATACATGCCACCCACGACGCCGGTGGACGAGTCCTCGGCCTTCTTGAGCAGATAGTTCTTTGCCCGGTCGAGCGCCGCACCATGCCGGCCGAAGCCAGGGAAATGTCCCTTTACCATGAAGGCCATCAGACCGAGCGAGGTGCCCGCGATCTCGAATTTTCCGTCAGCGGAACTCCATGAACCATCGGGCCTCTGGGTGTTGATGAGATACTGTAGGCCTTTCTCAATCGCGAGATCCGCGGCTTCTGTGAGTTCCGGTGCTCCTTCCTTTTCACCGGCCTGTTTTCCTGAGTCTAACGGAGTGGCCGCATCCGGCTTGGGCACATCCTGCCCTTGGACCGTTGGGGAAAGGAGGAGGGCGAAGGCAGCGCCAAAGTTGAATATCGCATCGATGCGGGTTTTGCTTTTCATGGTTTTCATTTCGCCTCCTTTTGTGGGTGATTCTTGATGTCCTGCCCGGATGGGCTTGGTTTCTCACGGATCATTACGATCGCTTTTGCCGCAAATCGCGCACCCAATTTCTCAACCTCTTCCTTGGGGTAGTGCATGTCGCCTCCCGGTGAGCCTGCTCCGCCGCCGTTGAGATCGTCCGTGTCGATCCACGCGCCATCGGCTTGGCTTTCGGCGAGTTTGACCTGTGCGTCCCGCATGTTCGTCCAGTTAGGATTTTCCATGTCATGATCGCTGATGCGGCCGATCACGAACGGGAGGGTCTCCCGCTTGAGGTCGGTCTTCAGCCGGTTCAGGAACTTTAGGAAATTTTCCGCATAGACGTCGGCCCGGGCTTTGCCCGCATCGGACTCGCCCTGCATCCAGATGAAGGTGACCGTGTCGAAGGATTGGTCACCTGCGGCGGTTTTGACGGCGTCGATCAGCGGTTTGTAGAGACTGCCATTGTCGATCTTTTCCTGCTCGCTCGGTTGGTGACCATCTGAATACCGATAATCGGAGCACCAATAACGGAGACCCCGCCCGCTTTTCATGCTCATGGCAACGGTCACGTTCTCCTTGCCAAATGCCTCCTCCACCGTCGCGGTGAATCCCTTCGCAAGTCCGCCCGTCATGTTCGACTGGCCGGAGAGGATGAAAAGGTGTCGGCCAGCGGCTGAGGCATCCTGTCCTAACACAGGGCTTGCGATGGCAAGGAACAGCCCGGCGATTTTACAAAAACTGCTGCGGAGGATGGCATTCATTTCGCCACCCTTTCATAATAGTCCTTCAAGGTGGCGCGGTATTCGAGCGGCAGCTCGCGGGCGAAGTTCTGGTTGAGGGCGGCCCGGTTGCGGGTGCCGAGGATTTCCCATTCCGACTTCTTGTCCTTGGGAGCCTCGCCGCTTACGAATTCCGAGACGAAGTTGACCGGGTCCGATTGGGAAAGATCGGTGGTTTCCGATTCCGTGATGACTGGATCGGAGGAACCGGATGCCGGTGGGATGGCGGTGTTGAGAATCAGGGCCTGCTCGATGATGAAGTGTCGCAGGGTCTGGTCGGCGGCGAGTTGCGCGGTGGCCGCCTCAGCCTTGCGGGAGGCGGTCAGTTCGTTGCCGATGGCGGACAACTGGCCTTGCGCGGTGGCAAGCAACGGGTGGCTGGACTCACCTTCGTTGGCCTTGGCGGCGGCATCGGATAGTTTCAACTGGGCGGGAGCGAGCGAAGGGAGACCCTTGTCGTCGGTTTCCTGCGTCTTGCGGAGGAGGCGGCGGTGCTTGCTTGCAAGGTCGAGGACTGCAATCAGGCGATGAAGCTCGGGCGGAGAGGCTTTGGTCACTTCGATACTCGGCAAGCCGTTGAGCATGGAGATGATGACATCAAGCTGGCCGGAAATCGCTTTCAGCGATTTCTCCGCGGCCAACATCGGTTCTGCGGCAGGTTGCCCGGACTCTAGCAATCGGGCGGCTTCCTGCATTTGAGCGGCAGGAGCTTCAAAGTCGAGCTTGAGGCCGATGCTGGCAAATTTCAGTTTAACCGCCTCGTCGAGTGTTTCGAGATCCACCTGACCGGCGACGTCTTTCAGCATACTGCCGTATTTGGCGGCATCCGCAGCGAGCGTCTGCTGGGTGGCCAGCGCGCCTTCGATCGCTGCGTTTTCGCGTAGTTCGCGCTGACGGAAGGCGAACATCGAGGCTGTTGACTCGGCGGCATGAAGATACTCGACGATCTCGGTGATGTATCCGGTCTGGTTCGCAACATCGGAGACGAGGCTCTGGACCTTGGCCAGCGAACCGACGGCGATATCCTGGATGTCGGCGGCACCCTCACCGTCTCCATCCTCCATCGCTTTTAGGGCATCCTCCACATCCGAACCCGCAAAGACGAGCGGCGTGCCGACGTCGAGACGTGCCGCCACCAGATCGAGCGAAGGAGCGATGTCCTTGAGACAAGCGAGAAGGTTCCGTTGCGGTGTTAGCAAGGGAGTTATCGATTTTTCGTCGGCGACTTTGGTCGCACTGATGAGGTCGTTCTGGCCGCCAACGAGGTCCGCCATTCCGGCGGCGGCCTTGCCGACGGATTGCTCGAATCCGACGAGCATCTGCTGTTGGTTGAGCTGTGCGAGTTGACTCTCAGCCATTTCCCGCGCTTCTCCGATTGCGTCGCTGGCCAGTTCCTGATGCGGAAGGGCGTCCTTGGTTTGTTTGTCACGCAGGGTGTCGGCAGCCAGTTTCATTTCCTTCACAGCCGCCCCGATCCGACCGAGCAGTGGGAGGAGTTCCTTGGCCGGGCCGGCTTTCCCGCCGGATAGTTCCTTGTGAAAATCCTCCAGTTCCTGGGCAATGGACTGCTGCTCGTCGGTAAAGTTGGCAGGGGCTTCTTTGACGGTGGCGTCTTTCTTGCCGCGGGACCCGCGGACCGCTTTCTCGGTTCGCTCTAGCAGGCCGAGCTGATTGGTTTCGAGCTTTTGCAAAACCCCGGCACGGTTGGTGGCATCGGAAACCTGCGCGGATGTCCCCAGTGTTCTTTGGGAGAGTTCTTCCGACCAGCGGGAGAGGACGGTTTCGAGTTCCTTCAGGGAATCGATGGCCCCGCGCTGGCGGTTCAACGCATCGTCCTTGGCGCCGGCCTTGAGGCTGGCGATGGCCTTGGTCATGTCCGCCTCGACGCGGAGCCGCAGCTCGTCTGCGGGCGGAGCAGTTGGCATTACCAAATCCGAGAGTCGGGTCCGTGGGGCGGGAATGGAAGGAAGCGGAGCGAGCACGAGGTCGTCGTGCAGCATGGTCTGCCGGCTTGCGAATTCCGAGGCAAGCTTGCCGGAATCCGCGGTATCTTTGCACGAAGCGAGAAGATCCTGTTGTCCGGAAATCAAGGAACCGACCTTTTCGCGCAGACTGCGGATCATCGCGAACTCGGATCCTGCACGCATCGTGAATTCGGCCCCGAGGAGAGGACGGATGAGCGGATAGATGCTGCTAGCGGCCTCGCTGCTTTTGCCTTCCCGTGCAAGTGTCGCGGCCTCGCGGATGGCCTTGGTGACTTCACTGGCACGTAGATCGTTGATGCGGCGGCTGAGACCGAGCACGGAAAGCGGTTTGAGATCGTAGCGCATTCCGCGGCTCAACTTGTCGAGGAGTGACTCGGTCCATGCCGAGATTTCTTCGTGACGCTTCGCCAATGTCTCCGCCTGATCGGGCGTTGTGTTGAGAAGGCGGAGACGGAGGCGGGCGAGTTCACCGGCGATCATGTGAGTTTCCCGGGCGAAGACTTCGCGCGAGGGATCAATTCCGCCCTGCATCACGAGATCGGCGAGTTGGCGGGCGGCTTCGTTGACGGATGCGACGGCGGGTTGTGGGTCGTGGGACTTGGCGCCAACCTGCGCGCGGAAAAGCGCTGCCGCTTGGGCGACCGGGCCGGCGGCGATGGCTGAGAGGTTGTCACGCAGGCTCACTAGCGTTTCGCTTTCCACGGCATCGCTGATCTTGTTGGCAGCGAGATCTTCCAAGAGCGCCCGCATCTCGACGGACGTCGAGTTGAGTTGTTCGCGAATCATTTCCTGCCGAATGGTTTCTAACTGGCAGGTTGGCAGGTAACTTTCGGCGGCCGGATTGAGTCCGAGGACGAACTCGTGCGCGGCGCGTTCCTGCCGATAGAGAGCGCGCACGCGGGTCAGGAGGCGCTCCATTTGCTTGGTGATCGCGGCAAGGTATTCCTCACGCGAAAGAAAGGTGATCCTGCGCGACTCGGTGCGGGCGCGGTGTGGTCCACCCTCGCCGGGATACTTGTCGGCCACTTCCACGACGAAGGAAACCGAGTCGCCAACCTGCAGGTCGGGCAGTTCCTTGCGGTAGTCCCAATTCAAGCTTCTGCGCACCTTCGCCGTTGCGGACGGGAGCTCGTTAGCGTGATTGTTTTTTCAGGGCGGCGATTCACGCGGTAGGTGATCGTCGTGGCTCCGATGCCGTGGTCGTCCTGTGCGCGCACCGCGAGGTCGAGCGAGCGGCCGAGCATGGCGTTGAGATTGGACTCGGGCGCGGTGAGTTCGACGCGCGGCGCCTGGTCGGACGCCACTTGGAGGAAATAGCGCGGGCTGGTGAAATCGAAGCCATGCCGGTCCTCGGTCCACGAGAAACTGTAGCCGCGCGAGGCGGTGGCCGCCTCGGAAAGTGTCAGGGTGCGGCCGTCGTCGCCAATTTCAAGTGGCATATCCTCGGCACCGTCACGGTGGAGCGTTGCTTTACTAATCGGCGTATCGAGCTTCATCTGCCAGTGAACCTTGGTTTCCTCCGGCACCGTCAGGGTCAGCGCTTCCACCGTTTCGGTGGGGCGCTCAACGTAGTCGGGAAACTCCAGGTTCACCTTCACCTCGGAAAGCCGGGGAGCTTGGATCACGCGCACCTGCCGCCATTCACTGCGGGCGTCGCCAGCCTTCACGCGGTAGGTGAAATCGCGCGAGGCCGAGGCGATCTCATAGGTGCAAAGGCCGGTTGCGAGGTCCGGCTTGGCGGCACCGGTCTTCGGGTCGATCGCGACCGCGAGCTCGATTTCTCGCGGGCTGCCCTCGCCGGTCTGCAGCGCGAGCTTGGCGGACTTCGGCACCACACCTGATAGATGGATCTCGATAGAAGCTGCCGCGCCTTCCTTGATCACCATCTCGCCTTCGCCGAGTTCGATTTTGGTTTTGGTCGGATAGGAAATGGCCATCCACGGCGTGAAAAGGCGTCCCAACCCAGCCACAAGAAACGGTCCGTTGAGGACGGCCGCGACCACAACCAACGCCGCAAGGCCAAGGACGAAACGCAACGGACGTTTCAGATCCCGCATGCTGACAACACTGCTCGGCGCGATTTTCTCCGCCGCCGTTTCCGACTTCTTGAGCGCATGCTCCCACATCGCAGCGGAGGTCCCTGGAGTTGCTCCGGATTGCCGGAATTGGAGGCCTGTTACTAACAGGCTATCCATTCCACCTTGCGAAAGTTCAACCGTTTGCGCCGTGCTGTTAGCATCAAAGCCACGCATGGCCGACCAACCATTTCGCCATGCCTTGACCAAAGCCACGGCGAGCAGCGCAATCGCCACGACCGCACGCAGCCAGCCGGGCAAATAGGCGAATCGGTCAATGATGACCGCAACGAAGAAGAGTGGAACGAACCAGCGCACAAAGGCCAGCAAACCGCTCGACAAATGCTTCTGCTGCGTGCGCTTCCAAACCGCACGCAAACAATGATCCAGATAGTTTTGTGGGGTCGCGCTCATCAGGTCAAATCATGCATTCTCCGCATAAACCACTCCATGCCCAGAAGACCGACCAGAAGGACGGCTACCAGCCAGTTGTCCCAAAGCGGGCGTTCGGAGCGCACTGTGGTGGTGATCGGTTTCGTGTTTACCAAGGTTTCCAGCTTCGGCAGGTCCTGCACCGTTAGACAGGCGCCACCCGTTAGTTTGGCGATGCGCTTGAGTCCATCGAGGCGCATTTTGGTGTCGGAGAGTTCCTCGTTCACCATCGCCACCTGGAACTCGGTGGTGTTGGAAACCTCCTTGTCGTCCTCGTTGGCTTCGAGACGGTAGCGACCCTGCGCAGGTGCGGTGAAGTAGCCCTCGTAAAGGCCGGGGGAAGTCCGGTCGGCCTGAAGGCTCACGCGTTCCTTGAGGGCGTTATCGCCGACACCACTCACCGTGATCTCGAACGAATTCTGCACCACCGGCTCATAGTCCTCGTCGAGCACGTGAGCGTAAAGCCGGGCCTGCTCGCCGTCGTGATAGGTCGTCCGGTCGGTCTCAAGACGGATGCGCTTGTGCTCACCCATCAGGCGCGAGAGTGTTAGAAACTGGATGGACTGTGACCAGACGCGCCAGTGGTATTTGTCACCGGTCTTGAAGCGCAGGCGCCAGAGACGGTCGGTGGCCAGCGAGAGGCACTTGCCCGTTCCGTAGCGATGCCAGGCGACCATCGGGTAACGCTGCGAATCTCCGGTGGCATCGGAAAGCGTGGCAAGCACGGTGGCGCCGGGCTTGGCAGAAGTGAGGGGCGGGAGGTGGTCGAGCGGCGCGACGCGGCTCCAGATCCGGTCGTTTTCCACGGGGTCGTTCTCCAGCATCATCACCATGCTGCTGCGACCTTCGGCGGTGAGCATTGGATAGACGGAATCCGAGGTGAGATCCCATTTCCCGTCGGGCTTCGAAGCGCACCGGCAGCATCGTCTCGACCGGCGTGCCGGCGTAGGACGTGGGCGTGTGCATCGGGCCGCAGAGCACCAGCAGGGAGCCCCCACGGTCACGGACCAGCTCTTCTAACAATCCAAGTTCCTCCGGCTTGAAGAAAGCGGGATCGACATCGCCGAGGATGACGAGGTCGTATTTGAAAGCCTCCTCGCGCTTGGATGGGAAACGCTCGATGTGCTCGGGCGAATTGCGGGCGAACTCGGGGCCGGCCGACGAGGCGATGAAGGTGGTCTTGAGTCGCGGGTCACGCTTGAGGATCGCGCTGAGGTAACGGAATTCCCAACGGTTATTGCCCTCGATGTAGAGCACGTTCACCTTCTCGTTCACGACCCGGATGCTGCGCTCGATCCGGTTGTTCGCCACCGAGACCTCATCTTCGAACGGCTCGACCACCACCGTGACCTGTGCCGCACCCTTGTCGCGCAGATCGACGTTGAAATCAATATTCTCCAACTGCATTCCGCCTTCGAGCCGCACGCGTTTCCGGGAAACCTCGCGGTCGTTGAGCTTGATGATGAGCGCCGCTGTGCGCTTCTCGTAGCCTTTTGAAAGCAACTGCACCTGGACCGGCACGCTGTCGCCGGAGAAGACAACCTCCTGCATCACGAGGTTGCGGATGGAAACGTCGTCCGGTTCTGCTAGTCCGATCGGCACGGGAAAGACCGGGATGCCGCGGGCACCGAGATTCTGGAGGACGGACTCGGTGCGCTGCGAGGAGGCGTTGTCGATGCCGTCGGTGAGGAGGATGATGCCGGCCGGCGGAGTGGCGCTCGATTTGGCAACCGCTTCCAGCGACGCCGCGATGGAAGTGGACGGATCGGAGGCGGTCAGGCCGGCGAGGTCCTTGGCTCCGACTTCCCTGGCATCGCTGATGAGATGCGGCGCGCTGCCGAAGCTGTGATAACTGACATCAAGCGATTCACCGAGCTTTTTGAAAACCGGGCTTCCCGCCTTGGTGAGAATGCCGCGTGCGAGATCGAGGCGCGAGGAGGACAGGATCGCCTGCCGCTGTTCGGAACTGAGCCGCATCGCCAACTGATCGGGTTTCAGGTCTTTTTCAAAAGGCATCCCGAGCGCGGCTGCGGCGTCGGCAACGTCCTCCGGATTCTTGCGCGGATCCTTCATTGACATGCTCTCCGAGACGTCAATCAAGACCGGCAAAGCGTGAGCTTGCGAGTGGGATTCACTCACCACGGAGGTGGGCTCGAATAGCGACGCGACCACAAGTGCAAGGGCAATCAAGCGCGCCGCACCCAGCAGGATGCGCAGCCACAGAGGCAGGCCCCACGAACGTCGGTAGAGGTAAATGCTGAGCAACAGCACCGCTGCGAACACCGCAATCATCACCGGTGTGGAGAGCGGGCGGGCCCAGAAGAAATTGTCGAACCCAAGGGTCATGAGCATGGCGTCAGGCATTCTGTGGCAAAGGTTCGGTGGTGCTTTCAGCCTTGGTTCTGCCGCGGGCCATCATGCGGTCAGCGAGGAGGCATTCGAGAATGAGGAAAACCAGGGCCGCCATCATGAAGAAGCGCCATGCGGAGCTGCCGGTGCGGTTGGCTTCGATGGCTGTAGCCAGTTCGTTGTCGTCCGAAGCCACGCCGAGGCCGAGCCCCGTGAGGTTGGTGCGGAGTTCGGCCTCCGGAAGGCAGGTGACGTCCGACTCGAGCGGATCCACATTCACGGCAATCGGCAGCCCGGGTGCCTGCACGCTGACACGCGCGGTGTAATATCCGTCTTCGGGAGCGGTCTCGAGGAGGGCGACGAACTGCCCGCCAGCCTCGCGCACTGGAACGGCGATTGATTTTCCGGATGGCGTTTCAAAAACCGCATCGCTGGCATCCGGTTGATCCGTGTAGGTGAGTGCCAGCGAATCACCCACCGTGCGCGGGCGTTCGAACTCGCGCCCTGATAGATAGGTCACGATTTGCTGCATCACCATGGGGAAAACCGGCGTGAGCGCCATGTTGTTCCATGTGGTCTCGGCGGTGGTGGTGAACATGAAAACCTTACCTCGACCTAGCGCGTGCTCTAGCAGGACCGGCTTGCGTCCTCCCGCGAGCTGAAGAACAGGAACACTGTTAGGCAGGGGTTCAACTTCAAGCAGCCGCAGGAAACGGGTTTCTCCTAGCAGATCCTGGGGCAACGACATCAGAGGCAAACAAACCGGATGGTCGGATAGCTCGGAATCCAGCGGTTTTCCGGCTCCAAGCGCGTCGCTGGTATCAATCCTGGCGCGAATCATGGCCGGAAGCAGAGGCGTGTCCGCACTGGCGGCACGTTCGTTCCATGCGGCGGCCTTGATGTTGTCGCCAGGGAACCAGACAAGGCCGTTGCCCTTGCGCACGAAGCGCTCGAGCTGCTTGGCTTGTTCTCCCGTAATTTCCGGCACATCGGCGAACACGATCACATCCACGTCATTCAGATTTTCGGCGGGAAATGAAAGCCACGGCACTGAGCGGACGACATGATCCTCGCCATTGGCACCATCGGCGCGCGCCATCAGGGCGGCCACCACGAGACGCCCGGCATCCCCCGACGAGCCATCCACACAAAGCACGGAGACCCGGTCGCGCACGACCGCCACGGTGCGGCGCACATTGTCCGCAGCCAGACCGTCGCCGCTGATCTCCGCGGTGATGCGAGCCGCGCCAGCATTATGGAAAGGCACGAAAAGGGAAACGGACTCGGAAGCCCCGCCTGCGATCACAGGGATGATCTTGCGATCGATTTCCACATCGTCCACACGGCATTGCACGGCGATGTTAGAGACGGGTGCGGATCCGCAATTGCGAACCGTCGCACGGTAGCGGGCGGTGGTGCCTTTACGAAGTACGCCAGAGGCAAGTTGAAGGTCGGTGACCGCAAGGTTGGCGTCTCCGCCGCGCACCGGCACGACGACCACCTTGGCTTGCTGGCCCAATGCGACAAGAGAATCGCGAAGCTGTGCGGAGGGTTGTTTCCAATCGGTGGACTGGGTGTCGGTGATCAGGTAAACTTCCTTGTTAGGAGCTTCCATGTCCGCCACCAATCCGGCGATGCGCTTCGGCTCGTTGACGAGATCCAGCTTGCCTGCGCCGGGTTTCAGACCGGCAACGGCTTCCTCGAAGCGGGCCTCGTCGAAAGCCATGTTGCGCAGCACAACGCGCTGGTCGCCACCCAGAAGCACCAAGGTGACCGGGTCGCCGGGTGCCATTTTCCTGCGGATGACGTCCACCCGTTTCATGGCTTCTCCGAAACGGGACTGCCCTTCGGCACCCTGACCCATGCTGAAGGAGGAATCGATCGCGATCACCACCCCGGCGCGGCGTTCCCCCGGCAACATGGAGGAATGATTCTTCCAGGACGGACGGGCCAGCGCGAACACCAACAAAAGCAGGGCGAGACAGCGGAGAATCAGCAGCAACAGGTCACGCAGCTTGATCTGCCGCGAGCGCACCCTAACACTCCGGTTGAGAAATTGCATCGCCGCCCACTCGGTGTGCTGGACCTGGAAACGGTTGAGCAAGTGCGCCAGGATGGGCAGCCCGATTCCTAACGACGCTATCAGCAGCAAAGGATTGAGAAAACTCATGAACGGGCTTGGGCCGAGGGGCTGCTGAGGTTTTGGCGTTTCAGGACGATTTCGCTCAGCACCGCATCAAGCGGGCGCTTGGTGTTGGCCACCGTGTAGTCGATGTGGCTTCCCACGCACCTTGTGCTGAGGTCATCGAGATATTTGTTCAAATCTGCCAGATAGGATTCCTTCATCCGATCGGTCTGGGTGGTGAGCGGTTCCTCGCCTTCAAGGCCTTCGAAACGCCAAGTGCCTTTGAAAGGAAACTCCAACTCGTAGGGATCCAGCGTCTGGATCACGACCACGTTGTGTCCGTCGAACTTGATGTGGTCGAGTCCCGCCATGATGTCGTCCACGTCCGAGAACAGGTCCGAGATCAGCACCACGAACGAGCGACGCTTCATCATCATTGCGATGTCGTGAAGTTGCTTGGCGATCGTGGTCTTCGGGATCGGCTTGGTCACGCGAAGCATGCGGTCGATCTCGAGAATGACGCTCATCGATGAACGCGGCGGCATGTAAGAGCGCACCTCCGAATCAAAGACGGATAGACCCACCGAATCCCGCTGTTTCAGTACCAGGTAGGCGATCGATGCCGCGAGAAATTTCGCGTATTCCAGCTTGCTGACTTTTCCCGAGCCGTAGGACATCGAGGCGCTGGAATCGATCAGGATATGGCAGTCGTAATTCGTCTCCGCCTCGTAGAGCTTGGTGAAATATTTTTCCGTGCGGCCGAAAACGCGCCAGTCGATGGAACGGATCGGATCCCCTGGAGAATACTGGCGGTGATGCGCGAACTCGGTGCTGAAGCCCTTCAACGGGCTGCGATGGCTCCCCACCCGCAAGCCCTCCACGACTTCGCGTGCGACCATTTCGAGGTCACCGATTTTTTGCAGCACCTCAGGGTCGAGATACTGCGTTTCTGGCAGATGGACGGACATGATTCAGGAGTCAGATTACAGGAGTCAGGAGGCAGACTTCAAAATCACTTGCCGTTCGCGGGAACCGTTTCGAGCAGTTTCTCGATCAGGGTGTCGGAGGTCATGCCTTCCGAACGCGCCGCGAAATTCGGGATGATCCGGTGGCGAAGGATCGGCAGGCAAAGCTCCCTGATGTCCTCGATCGAGACATGGCAACGTCCGCGCAGAGCGGCTCTGGCTTTCCCGGCGACGATGAGATTGAGCGATGCGCGCGGTCCGGCACCCCATGACATGAGCTTGTTGACGAAGTCCGGAGTGCCCGGTTGGCCAGGGCGGGTCGCCCTAACCAAAGCCGCGGCATATTCAAACACATTGTCCGCCACCGGGATGCGTCGCACCACGTGCTGGAATTCCAAAATGGTCGGGCCGTCCACGACCTGATTGGTCACCGGCTCGTGATCGGTGGTCACGCTGCGCATGATGTCGAGTTCCTCGCTATGGCTCGGATACTTGACCATGATGTTGAAAAGAAAGCGGTCGAGCTGGGCCTCGGGCAACGGATAGGTGCCCTCCTGCTCGATCGGGTTCTGAGTGGCCAGCACGAAGAACGGCGCGTCCAGCTTGTAGTCCTCACCACCGGAAGAAACCCGCTTTTCCTGCATCGCCTCAAGCAAGGCCGCCTGCGTCTTCGGCGGGGTCCGGTTGATCTCGTCGGCGAGCAGCAGGTTGGTGAAAACCGGGCCTTTCTGGAATTTGAAACTGCGCTGGTGCGTTTCCGGATCCTCCTGCAGCAACTCGGTTCCAGTGATGTCGGAAGGCATCAAATCCGGCGTGAACTGGATGCGCTTGAAGCCAAGTGACATCGTCTTGGCCAGCGAGCTTACAAGAAGTGTCTTCGCCAAGCCGGGAACGCCCACGAGCAAACAATGCCCCCGTGCGAAGATGGCGATCATCATCTCGTCAACGACGCCGTCCATGCCGACGATCGTCTTGCGGAGTTCGGTCACGATCTTGTCCCTTGCTTCGCCGAGCTTCTCCACGGCCTGAATGTCGTCTGCTTCTTTTGTCATTGGGTATCCTTGTGTTTTCGGGTCGGAATCTGAGGTTCTGCGGGATACATCGTCCGCGAAACGGTTCTTTCAGCTCAAACGGGCAGGGGCTCGAGGTTAGTCGCCGGAGCGCAGCGGGCTGCGGGGAGGCGTTCATTTGTCCAAACGTCTGGTACACACGAACTGGAGGGGGAAACTGCGGTTTCCCTGCAAAAGGATTTGCTGCTTTGAAACCAGAGGTTCTGAATGCACCCCATGAACGGAATCGCCCTGATCCTCGCCACCTCTTTTGTGTGGATTGCCGATCTGAAAGCAGAAGGTTCACTTTCTGTTTTCGACAATGGCTTGACCGACATCAAGGCGGTCGGTGAACAGGCGGCGCTGCTCAAGGAACTTGGCTATGACGGCATCTGCGTCCGACCTGATCATGCGAGCGACGAACTGATTGCTGCCATGGACAGCCAAGGTCTTGAAATCAGCGCGAGCTACATCGTCATTGCTGCCAACGAGGAAAAGACGGAGATCGCTCCCGACATCGTCGCCCACGTTCGGAAATTGAAGGGACGGAAGACCATCATCTGGCTGGCGATCTCCAATCCGAAGTCGAGCGATGAGAGCACGATCTCCATCATTCGCAAGGTCTGCGACCTCGCGACCGGGAGCGGGCTTGAGGTGGTTCTCTATCCGCACACGGGTTTCAGGACCAATACGGCCGTCGAGTGCGAACGCCTCAGGAAACTGGCCGACCGCCCCAACCTCGGTGTTAGTTTCACCCTCTGCCATTTCCTGAGCCAGAACAATTCCGCCGAGCTCGAGACCACACTCAAGGCCATCGCCCCCCACCTGAGAATGGTCCAGATCTCCGGCGCGGACGACATTCCTCCGGGAAACCCGGACTGGAAGCGGTTGATCCAACCACTCGGAAGCGGAAGTTTCGACGTGGGCCGGGTGATTCGCGTGCTGGATGAGCTGGGCTACAAAGGACCGCTCAACCTCCAGTGCTTCCAGATCAAGCTTCCTGCAAGGGAGCATCTCACTCGATCCATGAACGCTTGGCGGAAACTCCATGCGACCGGTCCGAAGCCTCATGGGCCGTGAAATTCACTTTAGCCTGTCAATACTCCTCTTCCTCGTCGCCGGGAACGGGTGGGATGATGTCTTCCCGCATCAGCAGGCGGCCAAGATCGAGATCGGCTAACAGATCTTCCGGGGTGTCGCGGACGATGGCCGTGTAGGGGATGATGCGGTCAAGTTCGGCGATCGCGCAGTGGACCATCGAGGAGATGATGTCGGAATCGTATTTCTCACGCTCGAAGAGATTGGTGATGCGGAAAACAAGGAACTCGCGATCCAGATCGTATTCAAATCCACCGAGGGTGAGCTGCTTGTTCGCGCGGGCCAGAAGTTCGAGGACGGCGTGCAGATGATCCTCGTCGAGCGGCATCGGCGACTCGGAAACGACCGTTAGAGCGTTGAGCTGCGGGAAGGCCTGGGCGATCAGGTCGATGCGCGTGTGGTGGGCGTCGAATCCGGCGCGCAGGACATCGCGACCTTCGACGAGTTCACAGTGCCAGCCATTCTGGCCGAAGGTTTCTTCGACGGTGAGGATTTGTCGGGAGTGGGAACGCATGGGGAAATCAGCCGTTGGCGGCGGCCGGAGATAGCCGTCCGATGACGGCTTTGGCAAGCAAGGTCCGCCTGTCCGCATGAATCGGCTTGAGCGAAAGGTGGATGCCGGACGACTTCTCGGAATTGTGATGCAGGGTCAACAGCGTCTTGTCCTCGTTCACTTCCGCGTGATCCACTTCCTGCCAGGTCACCAGCCTCATGCCGTCCGCAGGTCGGAAAAACGGGAAAATCTCGATGCCCAGCGGCGTGAGGATGAGATAGGCGTGGCGGGTGAGGTTGATCGCCGTGTGGACCGAAAATGCGGCAAACGCGAGTGGAACCAAAGCCCAGGCAGGGTGGGGGAGTTCAGGGTTGATGTCCCGATAGATCGCCGTGGCGAGAATGGTCAGGCTGACGGCGGTGAGCATCGCAGCCGCAAGCCAAAACAGGGTGGCCTGTCCGGATCGGGTGAATCGCAGCTCTTTTTCCGGGGATTGAATCTTGGCTACCATCTTGGACCGTCACTCCGTCATGGCGATGACCGCCTTTTCCGCTGCAGTAAGCTCGTCCTCGAAGGCCGCGACATCGAAGCCTTTTTCCTCAAGTGCAGCCGGGCTTTCACAGGAGCCAATGATGGCCACGATCCTCTCCAGTCCGAAAAGTGATGCTCCGCCCTTGCAGCGATGGAGGTCGTCTCGGAGCTGGCTGTAGTTTCCACTCTCGATGAGCGCCAGCCAGCCGGTCATCTGCCGCCGGGTGTCGTTGAAAAAATCGAACGCCAACTGCCTGAGGCCGGCAAGGTCGCCATGGGCCATCTTCAGGAAATTGGCGGGATTCATCGGTTCAAGATCACGATTCACAGCGGGCAGATTAGCCAGAAATTGGCTTGGGTGATGAAGGTAATAATCGCGTAGTGTTCAAAAGCTTATTCCTTCAGGCTTTCAGGTTCTGAATCTCTCGTTTCAAGTCACTTGCAAGATCGGTCCGGCCAGTCGCCTCGGCCAGTTTCAAGCGGATTTCAAGGACTTCCGGTTGACCCAGCTCGCCCGGTTCCAAGCTTGCCAACCATTCCTGGGCCGCCGCGAAATCGCCGATGGAAAGTGCTCCTTCGGCTTGCTCGATGGGCGTTGGTTCGGTCGCCACGAGCGGAGCTTCCCGGTAAATGGCCCATTTTGCCTGGTCCGGAAGGTTCTTCGGGATTCCCGGTCCCGTCACTTCCTCAAGATAGACCAGCTCGTCTCCCTCCTTGTGGCGACGCCAGATGTTCAGGGAAATCACGATCAAAAGCCCGATCGCGATAAATGACGCCTCCAGGAAAAAGGGAGTGGTCATGATCCCGATCATCGAGCCAACCCATTCACCCAGAATGCCTGGCAAATATTGCCATCCAACGAGAGCGCCGCTGATGATGAGCGCTAACCCAATCAGGATTCCCGCTCCGACGGCGACTTGCTTCGCCCGTTCATCGTGTGTCCATTCCATTTCCCGAGGTGAATCTACCCCGTCTCAGGGATAAACCCAATCCCGGAAATGAATAAAAGTATTTCATAAATGTTGATTATTTTTAAAAACTTATTAGCTTCGCTGGGTCGTGTCCGGATTTTTGAAAATAAAGACCCTGCTGATCGGATTGCTGCTGGCATCTCCGGCGGTCAGTGTTTGGGCGATGAATCGTCCGAAAGCTCCTCTCGTTCAGGAAGTTCCGAAATCGACCTCCTTTGGGGCGGTGGTGGCGCTACCGGCGGACGCTACGCGGGTCCCGGTGGAGATCCTCTCAAAAGGAAGCAAACCGGAGTGGGTCTATGTGGAAGTGGGGAATCAGGCGGTGCCGGAACCGGGCAGCATTTCCTTAATCATCCTCGCGGGGACCGCACTCGCGTTCAGGCGGCAGCGTCCGTGAGGCATCTTTTCCAAGGGCGCTATTTCACTTGGCTCTGGAGCCCGCGCTAACTAAACCGCGCCATGCGGCTTTTTGACACGCTGACCCGGACCGAACGCGACCTGCGACCCATCGATGGCACGACCTATCGCTTCTATTGCTGCGGACCCACCGTTTATGGCCCGGCTCACATCGGGAATTTCAGGACCTTCGTGCTTCAGGACGTTTTCCGTCGAACCATGGAGACCGGCGGCACCCGCACCCTGCACGTCCGGAACATCACCGATGTCGATGACAAGACGATCCGCGACTCGCAAAAGGCCGGGAAATCGCTGAAGGATTTCACCGTTGGATGGACGGAGAAATTCCACGCGGATTGCGAAAAACTCGGACTGCTTCCTCCGCACATCGAACCCGGAGCGGTCGAGCACATCCCACAACAGATCCGGATGATCGAGGTGCTGATCGAAAAGGGGCACGCCTATGCTTCCGACGACGGCTCGGTCTATTTCAAGATCTCCTCATTCCCCGGATACGGGAGGCTTTCCCGGCTCGACCAGCGGGAACTCGAGATTGGAAAAACGCAGAATGCCCGATCGAATTCCGACGAATACGAAAAGGACAGCCTGTCGGATTTCGTGCTGTGGAAAGGACGTCGTCCGGAGGACGGAGACAACTTCTGGCCATCACCGTGGGGCGAGGGGAGACCGGGCTGGCATCTTGAGTGCTCTGCGATGATTCAGGAATACCTCGGTGATTCCTTCGACATGCATTCCGGCGGTGTCGATCTGGTGTTTCCCCATCATGAGAACGAGATTGCCCAAAGCGAGTGCGCCTGCGGCGGACATTTCGCCGAAACCTGGTTCCACATCACCCACCTGCTGGTGGATGGCGGAAAAATGTCCAAGTCCTTGGGAAATCTCTACACGCTGGAGGATCTCGCCGCGCGCGGGCACACGGCCATGGAGGTTCGCTACGTGCTGATCGGCGCGCACTACCGCAAACCGCTCAATTTCACGCTCGATTCCCTAACCGGAGCCCGCGAGGCGCTCGCGAAGCTTGCCAAGGGCGCGCGGCAACTGGCGGCGAATTCCGATCCCGACGCAATCCTCTACGTCGGCGGGATTCGGACCGTTCCAAGCCGCTTGGGACAGCCTGAACAACGACCTCAATACCCCCGGAGCCTTGGGCGGACTCTTCACCGGTCTCCGGGAGGCTTCCGGACTAACAGGCGTGGAGGCTGCCGCCGCACTGGCCGGGTTCAACCGCGTCCTGCGGGCTCTCGGCCTAACTCTCCCGGAGGAATCCACCCATGACGCGGCGGATATCCCTGAAGCGGTCCAAGCTCTCGCGGAAGCCCGCTGGCAGGCCCGCCTCGCGAAAAACTGGGCGGAATCCGACACCCTCCGCGCACAACTCGCCGATGCGGGCTGGATCGTGAAGGATGGCAAGGAAAGCTACACGCTGACACCTGCCGAAGGTTGATTCGCCACAAAACCTCCCACACATCGATGGCATCGAAAGCCCGATTACCGGGAATGCCCCTGCCGAGACTCTGTCCATTCGGAGGCATTTTATGAAGTCTCAAACCAGCTCTCTTCAAGCCACAGTGTATATCGTTGTGCTCGTTTTCAAGGACTGACCCTATCGAGGACTGACCCTATCGATGACCCTATCGACGGCGCTCAAGCGCCGCCCGCTGCCTTCTGATCTAATCTTGTTCTGCCTCTATTTTCTTCTTTCGCGTCTCGTTGAATCGAGAAATCTCTGCATGAAGTGGCGATTCTTTAGCGACTCCTACCAGTTCAATTTTAGCCTTCAGCTTATCAACGTGGATGCTATCCCCGAACATGTAGACGCAGGTTAAGATTGCTCGAAGGAGATCGATATCATCTACGGAATCCTTCACTGCATTGCTGTAATCAATGGTGACTGTATAAAAATCACTTGTCGCCGGCAAGACTGCCGACAGTTGAATCTTAGCAATGCTTACTGGATTTAGATCTACCTGTGAATCCTCTTTAGAAGGGCTTCGATATGCGACAAGACTGCCGACAGTTGAATCTTAGCAATGCTTATTGGATTTAGATCTACCTGTGAATCCTCTTTAGAAGGGCTTCGGATATCAGCCATATAAGGAGCTCCGATTCGTCCGCATCGACCCTCGAAATCTGCTCCATATCCGCTGATCATAGGTCGCTTTACGATGTGAATTGTCTCATCGCCAATGATCGGTGTAGGGATCATGAGCAAATGATCTTCGTTCGCAAAAAGCGGAATGCCGAATGCAATCATTAGGAGAGTAATCAGTCTTTTCATATATTGCAAGACGTCTAGCTCATCCACGGCGGGGATGGAAGCCCGAATTCAAAGAAGGACGTTACCCGCCGTTGGATGTGCAAGCTTGTGTGTGCCCAGCATGGGCGTGATGTAAATGGGGTGCAAGTCCCCTGTAGGAAAACCAGACATGAAAAATGAAGAGACTACCATCTGAAGCCAACTGCGGAAGGGCGACCGACCGTGAAAAGGAAGGCTAGGAGAATGACATGGCCGCGCTAGCGGCTCTAGCTGATGCGAAGCCCCACCTCATGGACGGAGCGCAGCGAAGTCAAACCTGCGAGCCAATGGACAAGAACCGCATAGATGTCCGAGCGGAACCGCCGTGGACGGACCCGTACGCACGGTGGTGTGGGACCCGTGGCTGGCTCTAGCAGTCAGTCACGGGGACTCGATTCGCTGCGGTTTGGGTAGTATGCATCGAAAAGCTCGTCCTGGGAAAGACCGTAAAAATACTGGGACTCGGTGTTCGAGTTCAAATCCCAGCGTCTCCAAGAATACTTGTAATGAATCGTTCCTGAACCTTCAGGAGCATCGCCTTCAGCAATCCGGGCAATCACGGATCCAGAATGGGCATCAAATGAATCTAGATCAGCCAGCCAGCGCCTGCGGTCTGTGCCTGCTTGAAACTGTGCCTCTGTGATCCGAAGGTGCTCAACCCATCGACCGCCTGAACGCTTCTCCCATATGATAGAATCGAAATCGAATCCGTCCGACTCCTCGCCCACGGAGGAACGGGTGATGTAAACCAACCTCACTCGATCCGACCCAGATGGGTCATCGACCGTAGCAAACGTTCGTAGTCTGTCCATAGGCGTCGAGGCGTTCTTGGTGTTACACGAACAGCACACTAGAGTCAGCAGCAGTGTCGTGAGCCGGATCATTTCTTCAGCGAACGTATACGCCATGCGCGGCGGAGTGTGAAGTCCGAAATCAAACAGGAGCGTTGTCCGCCGTCGTATGAGCCGGCTTGCTAGGCTCTTTGATTCGTGGATGGAAGCCGGAAGAAAGGTCCGGGAGAAATCGCAGGGTCAGCCATGCCGAGGCAACGTTAGAGCGCATCCACGGCGGGATGGAAGTCCGAATTCAATTTGACGGCTTATCGCAGTTGGATGGCGCGGCTTGTTCACTGTTGGAGCTGAGGGTTACCTCCAAGGGGCGGGTGATCTTACCAGCTTCATCATCCGCAAACCATTCTAGCTTGCCACTGTAAGGCTTGCCGGTTGGTCCAATACCAAATGCGACCACCGTCTTTTCTGGCTCAGTGTCAGCGACACGAAGCTGTATACATGTCCTGTCGGTCAGGTGGTAATAGGTGTGAGTTCCACCCGGCGAGTCACCCTCGCCAAACCAAAAAAGAGGATAAGCTCCTTCCACTTCAGTTGCCCCGACGCCAGCGAGAATCTTTCTCGCTTCGTTTAGGTGCATGCCTTGGGCCAACACGGCATTCTTAGTTGAGACTTCCGCAACTCGGGTATTCAAATTGTCAGAATCGCAACCGCTAAGGATCATGCATGCTGAGATTCCGAGCATTTGATGAATGAGGTTCATCTTTTCTGGCGAACGTCTAGGTGTGGCACCGGCTACCGGGAGCGCCACTCCGCAACAGGGTTAAAGGTTGTAGTCAGGAGGGTCATTTCGACTCGGGGCGGGTAGCCGGTTGTCCACCACCGCCTTGTTGTGCCTTGGGTTCTGGGAAACGTAAGAGGCCGAGTCGGCCACCACGTCTCTTGTCCTCTGGCTTCCAGTCTCCGATCGGGACTCTCCTAATGATAGTCCATTGATTCTCGTCGTCTCGATCAAACAACATGTCCTCAGCACCATGGCCATCCGATAGCCTGACCATGATCAAGTCTTTATCTATTATCGTCACCTTACTTAAGGTCCACTTTGGACCTTTTGCTTCAGAGAGAACCCAACTTGTCATGTCGGCCCTCCTGATCTGGTCAATCAAGGCTACCACATGGGTCGGAGCTCCAGCCATGGCAACTGTGCCATATGAATCAGGCGTGAATACTTGGACTTCTTCGGCGGCTCCAATCTCTTGGAGGAAGACGATGCCCGCTAAAAGTGCGATGACTGATGTTTTCATATTTCTGGCACAACGTCGAGTCCTCCTACGCCTGACCGGGGGCGAGGGTTGAACACAGGGTTGAGGTTGTAGTGGTCATGGCGGCTGGAACTGGAGGCGTGTCAGGCGTTAGGAGTGACGTCTTGTTCGGCGATTCTATTTTGGGGCATGTCTGTCACCAATCCACTCTCGTTCTTCGTGCTTACCTTTGGCGACCTCGTATGCGAGAGAGTAAAGGGCGGATTCACCAGAGCCTCGAAAAGCAGAGATCTCACTTTCTTCCAGCCTGATGCATCTCTCATACATCGCGACGCCGCCGCAGACCACCCAGAGAAAGATGCCAGTGCCTTCAACGTCAACCACATCAAACATCCTTTCTTGGGAACGACAGAGGATGGTCCTACGATTCGTCTGGGGAAGATTGTTCATAGGGACTCGTCGTATTTTTGGTTATTTCTGCCGAACGATGAGGCCTGGCACCCGCTATCGGGAGCGCCCCTCCGCTTCAGGTTGTGGTTTGTCGCCACCCTCCGACTTCGACTCGGGCCGGGTAGCGGGTTGCCCAGCGCCGTCTTGGTCGGCGGTTTGGGTTGGGTTGGCCGGATTCGCACCTTCCGGCTTGTCGCCGGTTTCTGCGGGAAAAATCTCAGTAGTGGAAGCTTTTGGGGGTTCAATGGGCGTCTCTTTCTTGCCGTCTCTGACAACAAGGGGAATCTTCTCGTTGATGGGGCAACATGCCCGTATGCAGATGGCCGCAGCTTCAGTCACCTGTTTGATCGTGTAACCAAGTTGCCTCGTGTTCTCCGCTTTCGAGATGTCGATGAAATACTTAACGGGCCGGTCCTTGCTATCAAGTTCTGCTCCTGTGATAATCCGATATAGCGATACAATATTGATGTCCTGCGTGGGCCGGTCACTGATCATGAACGGATCGTCAATGAGGAAGGAACGACTAGCACCGGTCTGATAGTGAATCCGAGGAACATCCATGATCTGAATCCGGTCATCGCCTTCTCCGTCATACCACAGCGCCATTTTGACGGATCCCAGATCGAACATTGCGGCATGCGAACTATTCGCTATGACCACAAGTACTATTGCCGCAATCATTCTTGGCCACATAATTTCTTTCAGTTTGGATTTTGGTTTTTCAGCCGAACGTCAAAGAGCACGCAACCCTATCAGCGAGGGCGCGCGTCGATCACGGGGTTGATGGTTGAATGTAGAAAGGGGCATGTAAACAGGGCGGCTGATAGGGGTTGCGTGTCTCGACTTGTTGAACTAAGCCGCTGCGCGGCAGGCTGCTAGATGGGGTTGTCGCGTGTTGGGGGGAAATCGAAAGTTGGAGGGTTGTGGGGCTGGCTGTCACGGTTGCCGGGCTATGAGCAAAAACAACAATACCAACCCCGACAACCAACCGGATCAAACCCCCAATAGCCGTCAGCGCCAAGGCAAAAAGCCGACTGCCAGAAAGCCGGACGAACGGACCACCGAGGCAGGCTACCAGAAGCTGCCGCCCAACTTCCGTCCCAAGGCCGGGCGGGCGCAGCGCGATCCCCTCGACTACGATTCCCATCCGTATCCCTCCATGAAGCAATTCGCGGAGTTCCTTGCATTGCGTTTCGACACGTCACGCACCCGTCATTCCTACTATCGGCAGATGCGCCTGGTCCATCAGTTCTGTGCTTGTGATCCCGCTGTCATCACCGAGGAAAATTACCGCAACTACATCCTCCACGTCAAAACCAGGAAGCTCTGGAAGCCGAAAACCATCCGCCAGGCCGCCGCTGCCGCCCGCTTGTTCTTTGAGGAAATGCTCGGTCACGGCGAATGGAAGGTCTTCTCCCAAATCCGCACCAAAGACCACGAGGAGCTCCCCGCCGTGCTCACCCGCGATGAGTTGAAACGCCTTTTGAAAAGCATCCGCCTGCGCCGCTACCGCACGCCCGTCAAGCTGATGTATTGCTGCGGCCTGCGTCTATCAGAGTGCCTTTCGCTCACGATCCACGACATCATCGCCAAGGAAGGCAAGCTGTGGATCCGCGGCGGCAAGGGACGCAAGGACCGCATGGTTCCAATCGCCAGCAGCATGATCGAGGACCTGCGCCGCTACTGGGCATTCCATCGTCACCCGCTGCTGATTTTTCCTAACGTCGGTCGCGGTGACAACGACCTGCAAAAAACCGCCGCGCGCATGCACGAGGCCGAGCGCCCCATGCCGATCAGCTCGCTGCAGCGCCTCATGATCCAGGCCCGCAAGGAACTGGGCATCGAGAAATGCACCGTCCACACCCTGCGTCACAGCTTCGCCACCCACCTGGTCGAGGCCGGAGCGAGCCTGCACACCGTCAAGGGATTGCTCGGTCACAAGAACATCAACACCACCATGATCTATCTGCACCTCACCCATCACAGTGAGCAGAACTGCCGCGAACTGGTGGAAAAACTCTGCCGCAACCTCCCCCGTTAGGCCGATCTGACGCGCTGGACAATCAACGATGGCAGCCACCGTCATTGAAGCCCTGCGCCGCTTCCTGCCCGCCCATCGGCGTGAACACCGTCACGCGATGGGCGAGGCACACGAAGCGCGCCGTCTGGGCCATCACCCATTGCCGCACCGGGGAAATGGGCGGGCACCTCTATGCCTGCGGGTGCGCTTGTGTGTGCCCAGCATGGGTACGTTGTAAATGGGGTTCAAGTCCCTTGTAGGAATACCAGAACATGAAAATGAAGAAACTACCATCTGAAGCCAACTCGGAGCAGGGCGACCTGTCCGGGGAAGGAAGGCTAGGAGAATGACATGGCCGCACAAGCGGCACCACCCGATGCGAAGCCACACCTCATGGACGGAGCGCAGCGGAGTCAAATCCGCGAGCTGATGGAGAAGAACCGGATAGAAGGCCGACACGGCGCGTCGAGGGGGCACAACACTCCGAAGACGTCTGGTATGCCCGTGGAGGTAAATCCGGCGGCAGTGCGGTAGGAGCAACGTGCAATTACCTGGGGAGATCTCAACGGGCGTCCGCCGCTGAGAAGTCAGCAGAGGTCATAGTAGTCGGTAAAACGAGCCGGGGGCGTGATGCCCGCATAAACAACGATACCGGAGGCCTCAACCGATGAAGGACCGAACCAATGAGGAGGGGATCGACCCCGCCACGGACAAGCCAACCGACGACGCCAGACGGCGAGGCGCGCTTGAGAGCCATGGCGGAGAGAAGCATGGAGCCCCTCAGGAACGAAACATGATTGAGGCAATCCTTGAACCGGAAAACCTCTCCCAAGCGTGGAAACGCGTGAAGAGAAACAAAGGCGCACCGGGGATAGCTGGCCATGACCATCGAGGACTTTCCTGCTTTCAAGCAGGAGCACTGGCCGAGGATCGCCACTGCGATTCGAGAAGGAAACTACCGACCCGCGCCCGTCCGACGGGCGTGGGTTCCGAAGCCTGACGGGAGCAAACGCCCGTTAGGAATCCCGACGGTGCTGGATCGCCTGATCCAGCAGGCCGTCGCACAAGTGCTGGGTCCGCTTTTCGAAGTGGATTTCAGCGAACACAGCCATGGTTACCGCCCCGGTCGATCCGCTCTCAAGGCGGTCGCCGAAATGGAAGCCGGCTGGAAGGAAGGTCGCCGCCACGCCGTGGAATGCGATCTGAAATCGTTCTTCGACACGGTCAACCACGACCGCCTCATGGAAGCACTGCGGGGAAAGGTCCTGTGTCGCAAGACACTACACCTCATCCGTCTCTTCCTAACGGCGGGAGTGGAGCTGCCCGACGGCACCCGCGAGGCCACGCCTCTGGGAGTGCCACAGGGAGGCCCGCTGTCACCGCTGTTAGCGAACATCGCGCTCGATCCGCTCGACAAGGAATTGGAGGCACGCGGACACAAGTTCGCGAGATATGCCGACGACTTCATCGTCATGGTGAAAAGCGCGAACGCGGCGAAACGGGTGATGGCATCGCTGATCCGTTATTGCGAAGGACGGCTGCAACTGATCGTCAACCGCGCCAAAAGCCGCGCCGCGCCACTGAAATCCTGTGCGTTCCTGAGCTATCGGCTCAACAACAGGGCCGAGCTGGCGTGGACGGGAAAGGCGCATCACCGCTTCAAGGAGCGGATCAAGGAAATCACCAGCCGCAACCGCGGGCACAACGTTAAAACCGTCATCAACGAGTTGAACTTGTATGTCCGTGGCTGGCTCAACTACTTCAAGCTCAGCTCCACCTTCGGTGAAGTGAGAGAACTGGCGGGTTGGATCAGGCGGCGGGTGAGGTTGTATGATTGGAAGCAGTGGAAGCAGCCACGCACGCGTCGCCGCAACTTGCTAGCACTCGGAGCAGATCCGAAGCATGTGCACATGGCGATGCGCAGCCGCAAAGGCTATTGGCGGATGAGCCAGAACGAGATTGTGCGATTCGCGCTGAACAACTGTTGGTTAGAGGAACAAGGAGTTCCCGACATGGAAGCCATCTGGACCGTTCTTCATTACCCGGAGCAAGCTCGGGAAAGCTGATTGGAACCGCCCTGTA
>CAWENZ010000060.1:0-133004 GCA_963810445.1 uncultured Verrucomicrobiae bacterium
ATAGACACCGTGGTGATGGGTTCGTCCACGGCCTTGGCCATCACCGCCGATATGTTCCCCGGCCTGCATGTCTATAACTACGCGCAAACCGGACACGCCCTCAGCTCGGTGCTGGACGAGGCCGACTATCTGATACGTAACGCGCCGCAGGTGAAGACGCTGGTCATCCCGCTTGATTGGTCGATAGGCTTCGTCTACCAATATGCAGCCCCCAACCCTGTCGACTTGTCGCGTGCCGCCAACACTCTGCCACGTGCGAGTCAGCAAGTGCCCTGGCTGAGCCGCGCAGCTGATGCGCTGAGCTATCCGCGCATGGCTGGATTGATGGAGATGCTCAAAGCTTCGGCCCACACACCCGACCCGCTGCAAACCTTCAGTGGCTATTTCCGCGATGATGGTGGCGCGGTGTATACCTGCAACGACGGCACACCCGCCAAGGATTACGACATCGTGCATCGCGGCACCTGCACCGGCTTCCGTTATGATGGCAGCGCCACTTTCGCCAGCTCTTCTCGCGTGAGCGACGCGCATGCGCTGATCGCAGCCGCCACCGCCAGCAACTCGAAATACTTCCAGAATCTGCGCGCGCAACGCGGCGTACCCGATGCCAAGTTGCTGGCGCGACTGACGCAACTCGTGAAGCTCGCCGAAACGCATCAGGTGCGCATCGTGTTGTTTATGCCGCCGCTGTTGCCCACCATGGAACAAGAGTTCCTGCGTCATCCGGAGCTCGGCCCTTATCTACAAACCACCAAACACACCCTGCAGGAATGGGCGGATGTACAAGGCTTGTTCCTATTCGATGCCGGCGCCTCCGAACGTTTTGGCTGCGAGAGCAACGAATTCCTAGATGAACATCACGCTGTCGCGAGTTGCTATGGCAAGATATTCGCCGCGCTGTGGCGCGCCTACCCCAACCGGAAAGACTGAACATGCTGCAAACCATGAACCGCTCACAAACCAAAGACCTGCTGTGGCTGCTGCTGTTCGCCGCGCTCAGCATGTTGCCCGCGCTCAATCTCTATTACATAGGCGAAGAGGCGATCTTCCCCATCACCTCGCTAGAGATGCGCCAGAACGGCATGTGGATGATCCAACATCTGTACGGCACGGATGTCCGCCACAACCCGCTGTTCAACTGGATGATCATTCCGGTCGCCGATGTGGTGGGTTGGGCGCATATGGAATGGGCCGCGCGCGGCATCACCATCGCCGCGACCTGGGGTAGCGCGGCCATCCTAGGCTGGCTATGCCTGCGCCTGTATGGCGAAGCGCGTTTCGCCGTATTCGCCGCACTGCTCTATCTGACCTTCTCCGACGTGATGATGTACCACGGCTGGCTGGCCTATGTGGACCCGCTGTTCGCGATGTTCATCTTCGCCGCCATCGCCGCACTGTGGGTGGGTTGCAAAGAACAGCGTCGCGGTTTGTTCTTTGTCGCCGCCCTCTCCATCAGTCTCGCGCTGCTGAGCAAGGCCTTCACCGCCTATGTGTTCTACTTCGCCGCCGTGTTGGTGCTGGGTTTGCAGCGTGACTACCGCCGCATGCTACTGAGCAAGACCTCGCTACTCGCACATGTGCTGATACTCGCCTTCCCCTTGTGGTGGTTCTCGCTATTGCCTGCTGGCGGCGCGCAGAGCGGTCGCATGTTCGACGAGATACTCGCTAAGTTGGCCCTGCCCGGCATCTTGGAATATCTACAAAGACTGGTGAGCTTCCCTGTCGAGGTATGGCTAGGTCTGCTACCGGGCACTGCACTGGGTACATAT
The DNA here is from genome assembly GCA_963810445.1 of uncultured Verrucomicrobiae bacterium. Taxonomy (GTDB): domain Bacteria; phylum Verrucomicrobiota; class Verrucomicrobiia; order Verrucomicrobiales; family Akkermansiaceae; genus Luteolibacter. Next base: position 1,770 of record CAWENZ010000060.1, read on the forward strand.
TTCTGGCTGCGCCATCGCAACGCCGAAGCCGACGAACAACCGCACCACTTTCGCACTGCGTTGATGATCGCGGGCCTCAACTTCCTGCCTTATTGGCTTGCACCGCACGGCGGCATGCGCTACCTCATCCCCATGTATCCGCTGTTCGCACTTGTGCTGGCGCGGCTGGTGTGGCGCGCGGGTGATGTGGCGATACGCACCACGGCGCGCTGGCTCACCGCCGCCATCGCGTTCAACTTCGTCGTGCTGCTGGCCTTGTTCCCCTATTACCAGAGCCACTACCGTGGCGAGAACTACCAAGTCACGGCGCGCGAGATCATAGACATCACCAAGGATCAGCCGCTCTATTCCGCCGACACCCGCGCCACCGGCTTGAACGTCACCGCTTATATCGACCAAGCGCGCTACCCAGCACCCGCTTTGATGTGGCCACCGCAAGACTTCGAGCACGGCTATGTCATCGCGCTGAGTGCGGATGAGACGCTAGGCAAGGTCGTGAAAAAATATCAGCTACTCGGCGACGAGATGTATCTGCTGTGTCGCGGTAGCGCGTGCGACCAAGCTAAGTGATGTCAGATTAAATCTGATTCGTCGTTCCCGCGCAGGCGGGAACCTAGTTAAATCAAAAACTGGATCCCCGCCTGCGCGGGGATGACGACTTTTTCAGAGATGCCCTAAACCGTTAGAATGATGCGCACGATTGCCGCCCCACAGAATCACGGAACCCCACTATGAAGATCTGCCCACAATGTGATGCCCGCTACGACAGCCCGGAATGGGTCTGCCCTTCCTGCGGCGCAACGCCGCCACTAGCCGATGGCTACCCCGCGCTAGCGATAGAGTTCGCCAATGCCGGTGACGGTTTCAACCCCGAATATTTCGCGCAACTGGCCGGCCTAGAAAAAGGCAACTTCTGGTTCCAGTCACGCAACCGCCTCATCCTGATGTTGCTGCGCCGCCACGCCCCCGCGCTGACTTCCTTTATGGAAATAGGCTGCGGCACCGGCTTCGTGCTCTCCAACATCGCAAGCGAATACCCAGCCGCCGAATTGATGGGCGCAGAGATATTCAGCACCGGTCTCGCCCACGCCGCGCGCCGCGTGCCGAGCGCGAAGTTCATCCAGATGGACGCACGCAACATCCCTTTCGAAGCGCAGTTCGACGCGCTAGGTGCCTTCGATGTAGTGGAACATATAGAAGAAGACGAGTCAGTGCTGGCGCAGATTAATAAAGCCCTCAAACCCGGCGGCATCATGCTGCTGACCGTGCCGCAACATCCAGCGCTGTGGAGTAAACAAGACGAGAAGGCCTGCCATGTGCGGCGCTACACCGCGGCAGAACTGGAAGGCAAAGTTAAGAACGCAGGATTCGAAATACTAGACAGCGGCTCTTTCGTCTCACTGCTGCTGCCGCTGATGTGGCTATCGCGCAGCATGGCCAACCGCGACAGCAACACCGAACACGACGCGATGGCCGAACTGCGCATTGGCAAACTGATGAATCTGACGCTTAAGGCGGCCGACCTCTCCGATTTGCCGCAGGAGCAGGCGATCCTTCGCTATGCAGAGCGAATTCCATCGACGATTCTCCTGAAGGGATGCCGCACGCTCGTCACGAAAGCGGGACAACCCTTGTTGTTCAATTCAACAGGATCTCCCGGGATGGCCACGGGCGGCCAGGGGGATCTCCTCGCCGGAGTGATCGGTGCCTTGCTAGCAAGTGGCGGGTCAACCATGGATGCCGCATCCATCGGTGCCTGGCTTTGCGGCCGGAGCGCGGAGCTAGCCCTGTCGGAACCTAACATTTCCGAGCAATCCCTGCTCCCTGTCGATGTGCTTCGCCATCTCGGTGCCGCATTCAAGGATTGGAAACGCTCAATCCGCTAGAACCGGTTGGCAGGTTTCCACAATTCCCGGTTCAGGGAGACACCTCGCTGAAAACAAAAAACCCGTGACCTCGGGGGAAGCCACGGGAAGATTTGGGAAACCCAGGAAGGAGTTGTCAGTTGACGGCAACTGCCGACGTCCCGGTCTCGCCGGTACGAATGCGGATCGCTTCCTCAACGGTCGAGATGAACACTTTGCCATCTCCAATCTTGCCGGTGTTCGCACTCTTCACAATGGCAGCGGCTACGCCTTCTGCCTGTGCATCGTCCACAACGATTTCAATTTTGACTTTGGGTAGGAAATCCACGGTGTATTCGGAGCCCCGGTAAATTTCGGTATGTCCCTTCTGACGACCGAAGCCCTTGACCTCGGTAACAGTCATACCTTGCACACCCACCTCGGCGAGGGCCTCCTTAACTTCTTCAAGCTTGAATGGTTTTATGATCGCTTCAATTTTTTTCATGGTTCGGCGGATTGGTAAGGAACGAAAAGCAAAGAGCGTGCCAACTCGTGCAGCCTCTGATTTATTTTCCGCCACAAACCTATGCATTTCAATCGTCACTGACGAGAGGAAAAGTCCGCAGACGGGGAAATTTCAGCGGAGTTTGTGAGCGGAAATCGCCTGACTCAACCACACTGGTGCGCATACGAAAGAAAGGCTTCCCGATGACCGGGAAGCCTTCTTGGTCGAACCGGAAGATGAGGAATCAGAGTCAGGCCTTTTGCTTCAGCAGGTCCCTGATCTCGGCAAGGAGCACCTCTTCGGCTGTCGGGCCGGGAGGTGGAGCAGCGGCTTCCGCTCGCTTCATGCGGGCCATCAAGGCGTTCGCAGGCTTCACGATGACAAAGAAAATCACCGCCGCAGTGATCATGAAGCCGATGACCGCACTGATGATCAACCCCAGATCAAAAACCCCGACTTTCAATCCCACCTTCGGATCGCCACCCACCAGGGAAAGGATCGGAGTAACGACACCGTCCGTGAAGGCCGTGACAATTTTCCCGAACGACGCACCGATGATCACACCGGTGGAAAGATCGATGACATTGCCTTTCAAGATGAAGTTTTTGAATTCTGTGAGCATGATGATGATGGTTGTTTGGATTCGATTTCTTCTTCTCATACAGCTCATCGGGTCGCCAAGAAGTATTTTTCCATGGCCCAACTTGAAACTTGGCAGGTTAGCCCTTTCTCAAGAACTTGTCACCAATGGCCAGTCACGATTCTCAATCACTTCGCCGATTCATCAACGAGGTTGGACCGGTGGACCAAGTGGGTATCGAGGAAAGAGTCGCCAAATACGCGACGCGCAGCATCAAGAAAAACGCCAAGGTGTTCGGATTGAAACTGGCAACCACCATGGTCGACCTCACGACCTTGGAAGGAAAGGACACGCCGGGCAAGGTGGCCTCACTTTGCCAAAAGGCGCTGCATCCACACGATGACAGCGACATTCCCACCCACCGCCGCCGTCTGCGTCTATCCTGCCATGGTCAGGCACGCCGCCAAGTATGTGAAGGGCACGCCTGTGAAGATCGCCTCCGTCGCCACCGCATTCCCCTCCGGGCAAGCCCCGTTGAAGACACGCCTCGCGGAAGTTCGCGCCGCCGTGGCAGATGGAGCCGACGAGATCGACATGGTCATCAACCGCGGGGCCTTCCTCGCCGGGAGAACTCGCCCTCGTGCAGGATGAGATCGCCGCCGTGTTGCGAAGCTTGCGGCGAAGCCACGCTCAAGGTGATCTTCGAAACCAGCGAACTGGAAACCTACGACAACATCCGCGCGGCCTCCTTTCTCGCCATGCAGGTCCTGCGCCCCGGCGATTTCATCAAGACCTCGACGGGCAAAGACCAATCTGAACGCCACGCTCGGCAACAACCAGGTGATGCTCGAAGCCATCCGCGATCACTACTTCGCCACCGGCAGTCGAGATCGCCATGAAACCCGCCGGCGGCATCCGCACCGCGAAACAGGCGCTGCATTTCCTCGTCGCCGTGAAGGAAACGCTCGGCGACGCATGGCTCAACAACAGCCGCTACCGCTTCGGCGCATCCGCCCTGCTCAATGACCTCGTCCGCCAGCTCGTGAAGGAAAAAACCGGGGCCTATCAGGCACCTTACACCTTCAGCGAATCGTCGAGCGCCTACTGATCCGGAATCCATCATCCATTTTCAAATGCCTGCCAAGAAATCCACCCGCCCTGCCGCCCGCGAGCTTCTGTTCGGGGACCTGTGGGAATACGATCCCGCTCCGGAAACCGCCAAGGCCTTCATTGACGAGCGCTACGGTCTTTTCATCAACGGCAAATTCGTCGCCCCGAAGACGAAGAAATATTTCGACTCCATCAGCCCGCGCGACGAGAAGAAACTATCGGAAATCGCCTTGGCAGGTGCCGCCGATGTGGATGCCGCCTATCAGGCAGCCTCCAACGCTTTCAAAAGCTGGAGCAAGCTCCCCGGCAGCGAGCGGGCCAAATATCTGTTCCGGATCGCCCGCCTGCTGCAGGACCGGGCCCGTGAGTTCGCCGTCGCGGAAACCCTCGACGGTGGCAAGCCGATCAAGGAATCCCGCGACTTCGACGTGCCGATGGCGGCCGCGCATTTCTTCTATCATGCCGGATGGGCCGACAAGCTGGGACATGTCACGCCGGGCCGCACGCTCGAACCGCTGGGTGTGATCGGTCAGGTCATTCCGTGGAATTTCCCGCTGCTGATGTTGGCATGGAAAATCGCCCCGGCGCTTGCCGTGGGAAACACCGTTGTGCTCAAGCCCGCGGAAACCACCTCGATCACCGCGCTCAAGTTCGCATCGATCCTTCAGGATGCCGGCCTTCCTCCGGGCGTCGTCAATTTCGTCACCGGCGCGGGCGACACCGGATCCGCGGTGGTCAATCATCCGCTCGCGGCAAAGATCGCCTTCACCGGATCCACCGCCGTCGGGAAAGCGATCCAGCGCGCCCTGGCAGGGACCGGCAAACGCCTCACGTTGGAACTCGGGGGAAAAGCGGCCAATATCGTTTTCGAGGACGCTCCCATCGATCAGGCCGTGGAGGGAATCATCAACGGTATCTTCTTCAATCAGGGCCATGTCTGCTGCGCTGGCTCCCGCCTTCTGGTTCAGGAGTCCATCGCCGAGAAAATTCTATCAAAACTCAAGATCCGGCTCAGGACACTCCGCACCGGTGACCCGCTCGACAAGAACACCGACGTTGGCGCGATCAATTCCAAGGCCCAGCTCGAGCGCATCCAAGCCTTGGTCGAATCCGGTGTCGCCGAAGGTGCCGACATCTATCAGCCCACCTGCAGCTTGCCGAAGAAGGGATTCTACTTCCCCCCCACCCTGTTTTCAAACGTCTCCCAGAGTCACCGCGTCGCCCGTGAGGAGATCTTCGGGCCGGTGCTTTCCATCCTCACCTTCCGCACGCCGGAAGAAGCCATCGAGAAAGCGAACAACACCCATTATGGCCTCAGCGCCGGTGTCTGGACCGACAAGGGTTCTCTCATCCTCAAGATGTCCACCGAGCTCAAGGCCGGTGTCGTCTGGGCGAACACGCTTCAACAAATTCGACCCCACTTCGCCATTCGGTGGCTACAAGGAATCCGGCTTCGGCCGCGAAGGCGGCAAGCAAGGACTGCTGGATTATGCCAAACTTGTTTAGGACCTGTAAGACCGATAAGACTTATGCTCAAGATCACCAAAACTCCCAAGTGCTACGTCGGAGGAAGCTTCATCCGCTCGGAAAGCGGCCGCGTCCAACCGATGAATGATTCCGAGGGAAATTTCTTCGCGAACATTCCGCTCTGCACCCGCAAGGACCTGCGGAATGCCGTGGAAGCCGCCGCCAAGGCGGGTCCCGGATGGGCGGCGCGGAATGCCTACAACCGCGGACAGATTCTCTATCGGCTCGCGGAAATGCTGCAGGCCCGGGCCAGCGAGATGTCCGAAGCCATTTCTCTATCAGGAGCGTCACGGAAGGATGCCGACCGCGAGGTCGCCGCCAGCATCGAACGGATCGTCCACTACGCGGGATGGACCGACAAGTTCCAGGCCCTGCTCGGCAGCGTGAATCCCGTAGCGTCATCGCATTTCAATTTCACCGTCACCGAACCGATGGGCATCATCGGCATCGTCGCGCCTGACGATGCGCCACTGCTGGGACTGCTTTCGCTTGTCATGCCGGCCATCACGAGTGGCAACACGGTGGTCGCGCTCGCTTCGACGAGCCAGCCTTACCCTTCCATTTTGTTAGGCGAGATGCTCGCGACCAGCGACCTTCCCGGCGGGGTCGTCAATTTGCTCACCGGACAGCGTGACGAACTCATCCCCACCTTCGCCACCCACGCCCATTTGCGTGGAATCGCGGCGGTGGCAAACCTCGCCGATCGCAAGACGCTCCAGACCGGTGCCGCCGACAGCGTGAAGCGACTGAAGCTGATCGCCTCGGAAGAGGCCGTCGATTGGTATTCCGAAAAGGCCCAGGGTCTTTACGAAATCCGGGATCATCTCGAATTCAAGACCACCTGGCATCCGATCGGGGCGTGATCTTCAGGAGCGCTGGCTTCAGCCGGCGAATACACTTGGCCGGCTGAAGCCAGCGCTCCATTTCTCTCCCTCTGGTATTTAGCGCTTGTCGCACCTCTGATCCGGTTTACCCATCCCGCATGCCCGATGCCGTTTACGTCCACGACGCGTTCGCGAGAATCGCCGATCGTTATGTCCTGACCAATCACGTGCTGTCCGGCGGCATGGACATCTGGTGGCGCAAGGTCGTGACCGCCCGCATCCGGAAATGGAAACCGGGCAAGCTTCTCGACGTGGCAAGCGGCACCGGCGACCTCGCCTTGGAGATCCAGGCGCAATGCCCGGACTGCGAGGTGATCGCCTCGGATTTCTGCGCGGAAATGCTGGCCCATGCCGCGAGTCGTGGCATCGAAAAAACCATCGTGGCGGATGCGCTCAAGCTGCCGTTCAAGAATGCCGAGTTCGACGTGGTCACCGTGGCGTTCGGCCTGCGCAACATGGCCGATTACCCGGCCGCGCTTCGCGAGATGAACCGGGTGCTCAAGCCCGGCGGACGTCTTGTCATCCTCGATTTCTCACTGCCAGGCGGCATCATGCGCGGCCCCTATCGCTGGTATCTTCACAATGTCCTGCCCCGCATGGCCGGACTCCTAACAGGACAAAAGGACGCTTACGAATATCTCGGCGGCTCGATCGAGCAGTTTCCATCCGGCAAGGGCATGACCGATCTGCTGGAGTCCTGTGGATTCTCGAAAACCGAATTCACCCCCATCACCTTCGGGGTGGTGACCATTTACGAGGCGACGCGTTAGAAGCGCGACATCACAACTCCGCGAGCTCGATCTTGCCGAGGGAAAATACGGCAAGATCCTCCACCTCGGCGACCGACGAGACGTGACAAAGCTTTTGACGAAGCTCCTTCGCTCCTGGAAATCCCTTGCAATAGGCCATCAGGCGCGAACGCATCGCGGTCAGGGTCTGTTTCTCATTTCCATTGCGCCTACTATCGACGGCGATCCTGCAATGGCGGACGACCAACTCCCAGCGTTCCTCGACCGCGATGTCAGGCAGGATTTCCCCCGTTTCGAGAAAATGCTTTGCCTCGCGGAAGACCCACGGATTCTGCATGGCCGCGCGACCAATCATCACTCCGGAGACCGCGGTTTCCGCTCTCCGGCGGGCAACGTCCGCGCCGCAGGTGATGTCACCGTTTCCGATGACCGGCACGGACACCGCCCGCGACACCGCGTCGATGACATTCCAGTCCGCCTCGCCGCCGTAGCCTTGCGACCGCGTCCGCCCGTGTACCGCGATGGCCTGCATGCCGGAGTCCACGAGAATTTTCGCCACCTCCACCGCATTCACCGAATCCGCATCCCAGCCGATCCGGATCTTGGCCGTCACCGGCACGTCATGCCCCACCGCCTTCGCCACGCCGGACGCCACCTCCGCCAGCAGCGGGCAATCGCGCAGCAGCGATGACCCGCCATTGCGCGCCACCACCTTGTTCACCGGGCAGCCGAAGTTGATATCGATGAAATCCGGCGTGCGTCCCGCGAGTCCCTTGTCGATGATTTTCCGGGCCGCCTCCCCCATCCTCGCGCCGTCCGCGCCGAAAAGCTGCACCCCCACCGGCCGCTGCTCTTCCGTGAATTCCGTGTATTTCCGCGTGCGGTCGTCGGCCTGCATGATGCCTTCCGCGGAAACAAACTCCGTCACCATCACGTCCGCGCCGAGTTCCTTGCAGATCTGGCGGAAAATCACATCCGTCACCCCGGCCATCGGCGCGAGGTAGAGCGGGAATTTATTGTCTGAGAACCAAGGAAGCACGCCGGACCCTACTACTCCCCCGCTCTGCCCGTCCATCCCGCATTGACTCACCCGGGGAGACCCGAGAATCGCTCCGTAAGATCATGAAGCAGCCGCCCATTTCCGGGTGCGGTGGTGGCGATAGATGAAAAGGACCGTTAGATACAACCTCACACCGGTCTCGGAAACCAGCCGGCCCCACCAGGAACTTCCCCACTGATAGGTGATGGTGTCATGCATGATGCAACTGTCCGCGCCCTGCCCTTCGAAACGGTGTTCGTGGATGAAGAGCTTGAACGGCCCCTTGACGATCTCATCCACCAGCAGGTGGGGCGGCTCCACCGTTTTCCACCGGCACGTCCAGTGCATGGGGATGATCCACCAGTCACGGCAATGCAGTTCAATCAGGCGGCCTTCCCGGGCAGGGCCGTCGGTTTTCAAGCTCACCAGCCTCAGGTTAGGCGGCATGACTTCCGTGAGGTTGTGCGGATCGCTGTGGAAGGCAAACATCCTTTCCACGCTTGCGGCAAGAGGGGTGCTGGTGTGGAAAACCGAAGGCATGGAGTGATGGCAAGGTCGAGGAAACAGGCGCTCCCCGCAGATTCGATGGCGAAGCGGGGTGCGCAAGAGCGAATCCTTGATGGCCACGCCAACGATCGCATGATTTTGTGGATGAAAAATCCGGAAGGTCCGGCATCTTGCGGCGATGATTCGAGAGGAAAGGGAGAATGAGACGCTGCCGGTGCTCATCGTAGGGGCAGGACTGTCGGGACTGAGCTGCGCGTTTCACCTGCACCAGGCGGGGATTCCAGTGCGTGTGTTGGAAGCAAGTGATGGCGCGGGAGGCCGGGTGCGAACCGACCGCGTGGACGGATTCCTCCTCGACCGCGGGTTCCAGGTCTATCTGAGTGCCTATCCGGAAGCCGGGAAGCTGCTCGATCTTGAGGCGCTCGATCTTCATGCCTTCGAACCCGGTGCCATCTGCTTTGATGGGAAGAAACTTCACCGCGTGATGGATGTCTTCCGCAAGCCTTCCAGTTTCCTTGAAAGCGCGTTCGGGCCTGTGGGCTCCATGGCCGACAAGCTGCGGGTCGCGCTCCTGAGATTCCGGGCACTCGGCAGTTCCGAAGACGAGATCACCCGCCGCCCGGATCGACCGACCCACGAGTTCCTGGAACGGTTCGGCTTTGGCAAACCGATGATCGACGGCTTCTTCCGTGCCTTTTACGGCGGAATTTTTCTGGAGCGGGAACTGCGGACCTCCAGCCGCATGTTCGAGTTCACCTTCAAGATGTTCAGCAAGGGAAGCGCGACTCTTCCAGCCATGGGCATGGGGGAAATCCCGTTGCAGATCGCCCGCAGGCTTCCGCCGGAAACCATCCGCATCAACGCCGTGGTTGCTTCCTTGAATGAAACCTCGGTCAGCCTGATAGGTGGTGAGACAATCCCCGCGAGGCAAGTGGTGGTGGCAACCCAGGCAACACAAACCAGCCTGCTGGTTCCGGATTTCAAACTCCATGCGCCGGACTGGCGCTCCGTCACCAACCTTTATTTCCGCGCCAGCCAGTCACCGTTAGACAAGGCGATCATTGGCTTGAACACCAGCGGCGAGGGAATGGTGAACAACGTCTGTGTCCTCTCGGACGTTGCGCCGAGCTATGCTCCACCGGGGCAATCGCTCATTTCCGTCACCGTCCTGGGAGTTCACGCCGATCCTGATTTACCGGAACAAATCCAAAAGGAACTGGGTGCGTGGTTTGGCGAACAAGTGAACGAATGGCGTCACCTCCGGACCGATCTCATCAAGCAGGCGCTTCCCGAACAGCTTCCCGGAAGCGGATCCGACCAAAAGCCAGGTTTTCTCAAGCTCAATGGCATTTGGATCTGCGGGGATCACGTGACCAGCGCGTCCATCGAAGGTGCCATCATTTCAGGGAAACGAACCGCAATGGCCATCGTGGACTCGCTGGGGCAATGACTGGGCTCCACGCATCGGAAATCACCGGGCGATGCCTCCTTGATGATCCAAGCCCTGATTTCTTTCGGTCCGCAGCCTCCTGACCGCATCCCGGAAATCGAAACACGTTTTTCATAACACACAGAGCGCTTGATTCTTCCCGGTTGATTTCCTCTACTTTGCCCATGCGCGTTCTACTCACCACCTGCAGCTACCAAGACACTCCTGGCCCTCACCACGAACTGATGGAATCCCAAGGTTGGGAAATCGTTCGCGAGCGCGGGCCGCTTCCGGAATCGCGCATGCTCGAGCTCGCCGGAGACTTCGACGCCTTCCTCTGCGGCGATGACGCGATCACCCGCGCCGTCCTCGACAAGTCCCTGCCGCGGCTGAAGATCATTTCCAAATACGGCATCGGTCTCGACAAGATCGACATTCCCTCCACCAAGGAACTGGGCATCCCCGTGCTTTTCACTCCCGGCGTGAACCACACCACCGTCGCCGAGCACACCTTCGGCCTGCTCATCGGCATCACCAAACACATCGTCACCACCGCGGCCGCCGCCCGGAACGGCGAGTGGCTGCGCATCACCGGCCATGAGATCGCCGACAAGACGATGGGCATCATCGGGCTGGGCCGCATCGGCAAGGAAGTCGCCATCCGGGCGAAGGCATTCGGCATGCCGCTCATCGCATTCGATCCCTACTGGGACGAGAAATTTGCCGCTGAATACGGCATCAAGCGCTGCGCGACGATGGATGAGGTGCTGACCCAGGCCGATGTCGTTTCACTGCATTGCAACCTAACGGACGAGACCCGGAGCATGATCCGCACCTCCAAGATCGCCACCATGAAGGACGGTGTGGTCATTCTCAACTGCGCACGTGGCGAGATCGTCGAAACCGCCGACATGGTCGCGGCCCTCAAGAGCGGCAAGGTCGGAGGATACGGAACCGACGTGCTCGATGAGGAGCCTCCCCGCCCCGATCATCCGCTGCTCTCCGCGCCGAACTGCGTGGTCACCCCGCACATCGGCTCGCGGACCTACGAGAGCGTGCCACGCCAGGCGATGAAATCCCTCACCAACCTCATCAACGCGCTCAAGGGCGAGGGTGAATGCAACTGCGCCAACGGCGTTGCGATCGGCAAACCGGGATCCAATGCAAATCCACCATCCAAGGGCGGCTGGAAAGGCAGAGTCACCATTTCCTGATCGCCTGACCGGCGACTGTTAGCACCCGAGAAAATTCCGGATCAGCCTGAGACCGGCTTCCTGGCTTTTCTCCGGGTGAAACTGGCAGGCCAGCAGATTCGGCAGCTCGATCGCGGCGGCGAAGGTGTCGTCACCGTAGGAAGTTTCCGCCGCGATGACCGACGTATCCTCCGGGACCGGGAAATACGAATGGACGTAGTAGAAATACGGTTCAGCGCCCAGGCCGGACCAGTTGCCGGTCTCCGGCTTGCGCGGGATCGCGGAGTTCCAACCCATGTGCGGAATTTTCAACCCGGGAGTCTGGGTGAAACGGCGGACGAGACCGGGCACAAGACCGAGGCCAGCCACGCCGGGAGATTCCTCGCTGGAATCGAAGAGGATCTGATAGCCGAGGCACATGCCAAGATAAGGCTTGCCCGCCGTCACCCATTCACGGATCGGATCCAGCAATCTCCGCTTCCCTAACTGCTCCATGCAATCCCCGAAGGATCCGACACCGGGAAGCACGAGGTGCGTGGTATCGCCGATCTCATCCGGTGAGGCCGCCACCTTCGGCTCGATGCCGAGGGCGCGCATGGCGTTGGCGACGCTGCGGAGGTTTCCGGCGCCGTAGTCGATGAGCGTCACGTTCACAACGCGTCCTTGGTGCTGGGAATGCCTTTCACCCGCGGATCCTTTTCGCAGGCTTCGCGCAAGGCGCGGGCAAGGCCCTTGAAAACCGCCTCGGCGATGTGGTGGCCGTCACGACCGTACAACAGCTCGACATGGACATTCGCCCGCAGGTTGGAGGCGACCGCGCGGCAGAATTCCTCGACGAGCGTGAATGGCATGTTAGGCGCGGAAGGTGTCCCTGCCGGAGCGCGGAACTCAAGGTGCGGCCGGTTGCTGAGATCGACGACGACTCGCACCAGCGTCTCATCCATCGGAAGGTAACAGCAACCGTAGCGGGTGATTCCCTCCTTGGTTCCCAAGGCCTCGCGCAGGCAGTCGCCGATGACGATGCCGGTGTCCTCGATCGTGTGGTGGAAATCCACCTCGATGTCACCGACCGTCACCACCGTTAGATCGAAAAGCCCGTGCTTCGCGAACAGCGTGAGCATGTGGTCGAAGAACGGGATGCCGGTATCGATCTTCGATACTCCCGAGCCGTCGATGTCGATCGAGAGCTCGATGGACGTCTCGGCGGTCTTGCGGGTGCGGCTTGCGGTGCGTGGGCTGGCCATGAAACGGGATAAGGATATGGAAAAGATTTTCTAACTACCTGGAAGGCTTGGCGATTTCCTCAAGCATGGCCATGTATTTGGCGGAAACTCCGGCGGACCTTGCCGCGGTGATCGCTGCCGAGACGGCGGTCTGGGTGCCACCACCACGGATGATCGCGTATGCATCGCGCCATGCCTTGCCACCATCCTGTCCGAGGACTGGCTTGACCGTCGCAAGCTTGGCGATCTCGGTTTCTCCGGCGCGCACCACCTCCTCAAGCGCAGCCTTGCAGAATGGATGTGGAGTCACCCAGGTGATGTGGTTGTCCTTCTCCGCCTTCAAGCGGGTCTCGAGGTTGGCATTCTCCTCGGCGATGGCGTTTTCCGTGACCCTTCGATCATCCCCGCTCATCCGTTCCAGACCGAGGTTCCGCTTCTTGACGCGTTCGTCAAACGTGGCGAGTGCTTGCTTTGCCTCCGCCACCTGCCCTTTCATGACCTGCTGCATCACCGGAGCAAGGGCCGTGAACGAGTTGGTGCTCTGATAGTCGGCCCAGAAATCCGAGAACAGGCGGAGAGCCGTCAAATATTGGTATTGATCCACGTAACGCCGGATCCGGGCTTCCTTGACCCTCGCGTCCAGATCGTAGGCGTTCAGCTTGTATTCGGCGGGTGTGACGATCGCCCCCTTGACCTTGATCCCGCCGGAGGCCACCTGGGTGGATTCCTCCTTGAGGATCGCGAGCATCTCATTCGCCTTCTTTGATTTGTCGCCCGAGGGAAAATCCTTGAGGAATTTCAAAACGGCGTTGATGCGCTCGCCATACTCTTCATCGGTCAGCAGGTCCGGTGTGGGAACCATCTTCTCGATTTCCCCGAACGCCTTGTCCTCCGGTCGCTCACGGGTGATCTTGACCACATCCGCCTTCGCCACCTTGCGCTCGTCCTTGATGGATTTCGTGACCTGCACCTCGATCAGGTAGGAGTCGTCCTCCTCCTTCAGGATGGTTCCTTCCAGGGTGGTTCCGTCTTTCAGGTTGAAAGTGTCGGCCGCAGACGGAAGCACGAGGGAGAGTGTTAGGAATGGAAGCAGAAATGATTTCTTTTTCATGGAAGGAGATGTGGGTTTGCTTGGGCGATGGGGCAAGCGTTCAGGATTTCGGGATCGAGGGCAAGACCGCTTGTTGCAGTTCGCCGGGGGTGGAGACAATTCGTGGTTCGGCACCTGGGGTGATGACCTTGACGGAACCAGGCGGAATCTTGTCCCCGGGATCCGCCATGCGTCGCTGAATCATCCGGAATGGAAGCCTCTCCATCGCCGTTCTCAGTTCCACCGGCAGTTCGCCGCCGCTGACGAGGGAAACCTTGAACTCGCGCGCGATGGTCGCCTGCAGGAGGTCGGTGTGCAGGATCGGACGATCCACCGCAAAGGTGGGAAGCGGTGTGGCCAGCTTGCTGAAGGACTTGACCAAAGGCCGGTTCCTCTCAGCAAGGCGGCACTCGGCGAATGAAATCAACCCCGCCGTGGAATCGTCAAAAAGCATGACCAGATCGGTCACTGGCAAATCGATGATTTTCGCATCATCCGGGCATTCCTTGAGAAAATCATCTTCCGTGAAGAGCTCCGCGGCGGTGGTGGCCAGATCCTCCGACCAAACCAACCATTTCTCATCCGACGTGATGCTTGAAACATCGACGGCCGCCTGAATCGCAAGCCCGTAAATGAAAGCTCTCGCCTCTCCGAGAGGGCTTGGTGCCGGTTCGTCGAATTCACGCAATCTGGGCCCATCGGAAAACGCCTTGCGGGCCTTTTCGAGAAGATCCGCCGACTTGAGCCGGTAGTCCGGATTTCCCGTCACGCCGAATGCCGATGCATAGGCGGAGACCATCCTGAAGGTGGCTGCGGCGTGCGGACAATCATCACGCTCCAAGGCACCGAGACGGGCACTGCGGGCCTTGAGCAGGATCTTGCGGGTCGTGTCATACCTCGTGGCAAACATCTCGACCGGTTGCGAAAGGCTTTTGGCGATCTCCTCGATCGTCTGTGTCATCCCGAGGCTATTGCGACGGAAATAGTCGCGCCGGGGATCGACTTCGGAGGGAAGGTTGCCAAGACCTCGCATCGCGTTCGCCTTGATCCACCAGGCCGCATCCTCCGGTGGAAGCTCCTTTTCGATTTCCTCGATGCTCCAAAGCCACGACGCCGGATCCGTCTCCGCCGACATGCCGATCGAGAACAACTCACGGGAAGTCAGGTAGTTCTTCTCCGCGAACGAAATCAGTCCGAGCGCCTTGTCGAGCGTCCTCGCATCACCTGTCGCCCGATAGGCATCCATCAACGCAACCGCTCCCCTCGCCTGGGTCATGCAGTCGCGGGAAAAGGACGGCAAGGCCCACGAGGTCCCCCGGCGCGATGAGAACAAGCCGCCGTCGAGCGGATCAAACATCGCGCTGGTCAGGAGATCCGCCAGCAGTTCACGGGTGGTTTCCAGGCAGCGGATCCGCACCTCTTCAGGCAAGCCCGGCTGGATCGCGGCCGTGGCTAACAAGTCGATCGCTCCTGCCGGAAACAGGCCCCCGGCCTCATCGAAGCTTCGGGACATCGGGTCGTAAAAGGACATCAACTGCCTGAGACCGCGGATCGAATCCTCCGCCGGTTGCTCGCTCATCGCCTTGCTGTTTTTCCTCGCGGCGATGCGCTCACGCCGGTTGCCATTGTCGAGTCCGCTGTTCTCAAGGACATATCCCGGTTTCTCCGCCCACATGCGGGAAACCATCGTGTGGGATTGGTCGAAGACTTCCGCCAGGTCGATGGCGGCGGAATTGGGCACGGGAATCCACGCCACCGGGTTCGCCTCCGGGGTCATCCAGACAAACATCGGCAATTGTAGCCCCCGCTTGATCTCGCTGCACAGATCAGCCGTTAGAATCCCGATTTCCCGTGCGGCATCCCCGTCGATCAACACAGGAACGTAGTTGTCGTTGATTTCACCCACCAGAACCGGATCCTTTGCCATGGAAGCCAGCACCGTCTGGAATCCGGGCTGCTGAGGCATCGCAATTACCGCGAAAACCAAACGCTTCGCAGCCTTGGCCCGTGCCATGGTCTCGCGCGTCCACGGCTGCCAATGAATGGGGGAAGCTGCCTGGCTGCGGTAAACCGCTCCCGGGAATTTCCCAAGACCGTTCGTCTCCAGCTCAGCCGCCATCACCGGAGCGGTCACCACCTCATCCTGGCCGGAATTCTTCGGCTTCCGGCATCCGGATGATCCCAGCAAGCAGACCCCCAGAAAGGTGGGAATCAGGAATGAACCAAGGGAAATTCGGGCAATCATTTGACTGGGATGGAGAAGCGAAAAGCAGGCGAACCAAACCCTTGGCAGCTCCATTCTGAAGAAAAGACTTCCGATGTGGCAAGCCGAAGCTAACGTCGCGCCACAATTCCCTTTCACCGTGTGATCAGCATTGCCGTTTCCAGTCAAAAAGGAGGAGTGGGTAAAACCACGGTCTCGATCAATCTCGCCCACTCATTCGCCCGTGCCGGGGTGAAAACCCTGCTCGTGGATGCGGATCCACAAGGCTCGGTCGGACTTTCGCTGACGCGCCAATCCCGCCTGCTCGCGGGATTTTACGACTACCTGGCCGATCCGGGCACCCCGCTCGACCGCCTGATCGTCCCTACCCGGCTCGAAGACCTTCTCCCTGGTCGCCTGCGGCCAGGCCAGCGACTACGAGGCGGGTGGCGGCGGCATGGGTGCCCACCTCGCCCGCGTCCGGGCTTTCCTGCGGAGCGTGGCGGGACGTGGCTTCGATTTGTGCCTGATCGACACCGCTGCCGGACTTTTCGGTGTGACCGGCGACGTCATCGCGTCCAGCGACGCCATCATGATTCCCCAGCAAGCCGAGCCCTTGGGCATCCGTTCGGTGCCGAAATTGCTGGAAGGCCTCAATCGCCTGCGCGTGATGAATCCGCGATTGAGCGTGCTCGGTGTGTGCCTGACCATGGTTCAGAACGACCTCGCGGAAAGCACGGAAGCCGCCGCCGCACTGCGTCAGCTCCTTCCTCCGGAAATGGTCTTCAAGACACAGATCCCCCGCGACGGATTGTTTGTCAGGGCGAGCGCCCGCGGCCTTCCCATCGGCGTGTTGGAGGATGGAGCCGGTGCCCAGGTCGTGTTCGACTCCCTGCGCGCCGAGATCGAGGCGAAACTGGACCCTAACAGCGGCCACTATGCCGCGCGCGGCTGATGGACCCCATCTATCCATGGCTCGACCCCATCGAGGTCCGGCATCTCGCCGACCAGTTGATGAGACCGCACAAGGAACCCTCGGTAAACATCACGGATCCCGGATTCGACGAGGGCTTCGTCGGCTATGCTTCCGAACCTCCCGCCCGTTCCTCCACGCCTCCACCGGAGCCTCCGGTTCCACAAGTTGAATCGCCTTTCCGTCAGGAAGCGCCGCCTCCGTCGCCACCCGTCGAGAACACCTCAGGGGCCCGCGGCCCATTCCTGGAGAGGATCAAGCGTTTCACCCAATGGATGAGGCATCACTTCTCCGCCACGGGCATCTTCATCCTCGATCGCGAGGGAGCCGTCATCTTCGACGAAAGCAGCCACGGTCGCCTGCATTTCCTCGCCCGCAGCCTGGCGCTCGCTTCTCGCCGTCCGGGAGTCACGCCAGGAAACGTCCATGTGAAGATCGGTGCCGGAGCCACGCTGGAAGTCATCCCCGTGGACACCGCCTACGGCTGTCTCGTCCTCGGAGCCGTCGTCCCAGAATCCCTCCCCCCGGACTCCGTCCTCGCCGTGATGGAAGCCCTCTCACAGGTCGCCTCCCCTCCGGCGGAGAGTTGATAGGGCCGTCGGGTTTCGCATTCGCAAAAATCAATCTTGCTGCCAGATTCACTTCGGACATTACACAAGATTGGGAGATTCGACACTTCTGTCCAGTTTCCGCATCGCCCTGAGACGTCCTATGAACGAACGATAACGATCCCCCCGGGCCACGAGACGGTTCAATCGCTTGTTTCGGAATCCGCTAGACTCCGGGTGCCGAGACCCATCAGGTTGCAGGGTATCGACAGATGCTCAATGTGGCCGCCTACGAAGGGCGTCCGCGGGGTGACCGAACCGTATCATGTTACGGACACGCCACATCGCGAGCGTTTGTATTGGAAAAGATGAATCCGTATATTCTCATTACCCCATCGGCCCTTGCAACTGAAGTCCACGGGTCAAGCTTACTGTTCAAATCCCCGAACGCGTGGTCCAATTTCCCATCTGCAGCAAGAAGGTCAAAGTCTCGTTGCTTTTCTCCATTACGGGAAAAATCTGGTTTCGAATTTTCCTCCGGTCGGATCGACCAGGAATCTCCGAATCATCGAAACCACTCTCTTTGCCGACCTTCAACCGCATGCATTCAAGCAGCCTGCCATTCACAAAACAGTTATCTAACATCCCCGATGTCGGGATAGACAGGTGCTTGGGGATAGGTATCTGAAATTCCAAGCATCTCGCGGACCCAGTAATGTTCCCACAATGGAATCACCCCATGTTGCAATTTCTTCGTATCTGCATCGCCTCCGCCTTCCTGATTTCCCGGGCCTCGTGCATTGATCACCCGCGTCTGCTTTTCCCGGCATCCGAGGAGGCGGCGATCAAATCACGAATCACCAACGATCCCCTCGCCCGAAAGATCCGTGATGATGTCATCAAAAGGGCTGAAGCCGCGATCAATGAGCGCACTTGCGAGTATCTCCGGCCAGATGGCGTGCGTCTGCTCGGCGAGTCCCGTTACGCGCTGCATCAGGTTCTCTACTGCGGAATGGCATGGCGCTTGAGCGGCGAAGAACGCTTCCGCCAACGGGTGATCCGCGAACTCGATGCCGCCGCAGAGCTCAAGGATTGGAACCCGTCGCATTTTCTCGATACCGCGGAAATGGCCACGGCCGTCTCCATCGGTTACGACTGGTTATGGCAATCACTAACCGAAGTCCAACGCAAGCGATACGAGGACGCCCTGCTGGAGAAGGGACTCAAAGCACTCGAATCCCATCACCTTCAAACGCCGTGGTGGACCGGACCGAAAAACAACTGGTCCCAAGTCTGCGCCACCGGCATGGCATTTGCCGCGGACATGGTCCGTGACCGGGAACCTGAAACCGCCGGACGCATCTACCGCCACGCGGTCGGGCTGATGGAAGGATGCCTGAAGTTCTATGAACCTGAGGGAGCCTATCCGGAAGGATCCGCTTACTGGCACTATGGGACAAATTTCCATATCATGCTGCTCGCCCAAACACAGACCCGCGCATTGCCGCCCGCACTCCGCGCCACGGGCTCCTTCATGATGCATCTCACAGGTCCCTTGTGCGTTCCCTTCAACTTCTCCGACAGCGGAGCCAGCATTGAAATCCCCACTCCCGCACAAGGTTATTTGGCCAGCAAATCGGCTGACTTCGCGCAAGTCACCAATGTCCGAAGATTGTTGGAGAAGGCCTTTGATGACGGCATCAAAGGCCAAGCAACAGGCGACTTGCGCTTCTTCCCCCTCCACTTGCTTTGGCTCCCTGAAGCCCCGTCGGCCACGCCAAAAGCAATCCCGCTTTCCGCCGTCTTTCACGGCGATCAATCATTGGCATTCTTCCGCACCGGATGGCAGGAGGATGCCGCATGGTTCGCGATCAAGGGCGGGACCGGTGCCTGCTCGCACGGCCAGCTTGACGCGGGAGCCTTCGTCTATGACGCGCTCGGACTCCGTTGGTTTCACGATCTCGGCAACGACGACTACAACCTGCCCAGCTACTTCGGCCATCTGCGCTGGACCTACCTGCGCCTGAATAACCGCTCCCACTCCACCCTCGTCATCGGTGATCAATTGCAAGGCACACCATTGCCCGGCGCACCCATTTCAAGCTCCAGCCGACAGGGCAGCCGCAGTGGTGTGGTCATCGACCTCGGCCCGGTTTACCCTGGCCAGGCCACGGAGCTCACCCGCACCGCGCGTTTTGACGAATCCGACGGCGGGGTCGAACTCATCGACCATATCACCCAACCGACCGGTCAGGTCCGCTGGGCCGCGGTGACAAAGGCCCAATTCAAAATTGACGGCCCGACACTCACCCTACAACAGAACGGCAAAACCCTCGTCGTCACCCGCCTCGACAACCACGGCGGAGAATGGGAGCCATACCCGCTCACCCCGACCAGTTCCAAGGAACATTCCAACAACGGTTACCGGATGATCGGCTTCACCGTAAAACCAGCCGCCACTCTCGATCTCCACGTCGCTTGGAAACCCGGGCCACCCGTATCCCATTAGATTCCCAAGATCCGTCGCCAATTCCGACACCCGGATCGCCAGGATCCCGGCCCACCTTGGCGAGCACGCCATTTGGGGAAACCCGGCGACGAATTCCACGATCTCTGCAACCGCCCCGCAAAACCCATTGCACCGTTATCAAGAATCCGACTCCGGTTCGCGAACTCACCAAAGAACCCGGTATGCGGCTGCGATTGGCGGAACGCGGAACATTCCTTTCAAACTTCCGAAGCGGAGCCAGCGGCGCGGATCAGGTCGTTCGGGAGTTCATGGATGGCGATGTCATCTTCGACCGTTCTCCACCAGGGCCGGCGATCTCGATCAAATCGTTCATCAATTAGGTCAAATCCTACATTTGCCGGACAGTCCCTCGACCATACGCTTCGACAAATCCTATCCACCTCTCATTCCCATCGTAGCCAGCACCTTTGGTTCGTCCCACCAAGGCCACCCTCTTCGTGAAACTCTTCTCCAATGATCGATCCACAGCGAGCTTCTCGTTCGCCCTGAAAATCCACGCCGAACTTGCCTCCCACACCTTTGAACCCTATCTGAAACAACTTGCAGATCTCCGCATGGTGAGCCTCGTCAACGGAATGACCGCAGGAAACATTTTCCTATGGCTCAGCCAGTCGAACGCCAAGGGCATCGCCTTCTCTGGAAGTGCCGGCGCCAATTCCTAGCCATATGGTCTCCAGTCACCGATTTAGCCGACCCTGCCATCGCAAGCCTTGAGAAACGCAGTTAAACGCGTCCTTCAGCCTCACCGTCCAGATTCCTCCACATGCTTCCCGTCACCCTGAACCGCTCCTAACACAACTCCACATGACTCCCCTGAACCTTATCCGCACGTCCCTCATCATCATTGCCACATCTGCCACCGCCCTTGCGGCAGACGGTTGGGTGGACTTGTTCAATGGCAAGGACCTGACCGGCTGGACCCAAAGGGGCGGCAAGGCGGATTACAAGGTGGAGGACAATACCATCGTCGGCACCTCAAGGATGAACACACCCACCACCTATCTCTGCACGGAGAAAACTTATGGTGATTTCATCCTCGAATACGATTTCAAGGTGGATCCGAAGTTGAACTCCGGCGTGCAGTTCCGAAGCGAATGGTTCAAGGAGAAGATGAAAATCGACGTCGAGGGCAAGGCCAAGGTCATTCCCGCCGGACAAGTCTTCGGCTATCAGGCGGAAATCGATGCCGAACCGGACAAGGACCGCTGGTGGTCCGCTGGCATCTATGATCAAAGCCGACGCGGCTGGCTCTATCCGGGTCCGAAAGGCGGCGACGAGGCGGCATTCACCAAACAGGGGCGTGGGATCTTCAAACAGGGCAACTGGAACCATGTCCGCATCGAAGCCGTCGGCACCTCGATCAAGACCCGCCTCAATGACACTCCATGCGCGGACATCAACGACGCGCTCACCCCAAGCGGGTTCATCGCGCTACAGGTGCACACCATCGGGACGTCCAAGGACAAGGACGGCCTGCAAGTCCAGTGGCGGAATCTTCGCATCCAGGAGATTTCAAAACCCGCAACAAAGTAGGTCCCACCCCACCCTGTCTCTCATGCAATCAATCGAACGTCGCCACTTTATCAAGACCACACCCGGCGGAGCTACCGGTATCATCGCAAACTCCGATCCCATCGCCCCGGTGGACCAGGCAGGCCGGAGCCTCCAAACCAGCTCTGCCTTATGGATCGCATGAAACTCGACCGCAACCCACGCAGGGCCGAATACGACATCCACGCGATCATGAAAGCGGCGGGAATCTGATCAAGGCGTGACATTGCCCTAAAAGAATTTCCCCGAGAGATCAGTAAACTTTCCCACATCCCGCTCCATCATGAAGATCCCCTACCCCACCTTTTCGTGGTCACGCTGCCTCGCCGCGTTGATTTTGTTTTCCAGCCTTCACACCGCCAGGGCGGAGGATGCCGGGAACCCAGCATCAAGACCTAACATTCTATTCATCGCCATCGACGACCTGCGTCCCGAACTCGGATGCTACGGGGTCAAGGAAATCCAATCCCCCAACATCGACCGTCTCGCGAAGCGTGGATTGGTTTTCAACCACGCCTATTGCCAACAAGCGGTCTGTCTCCCTTCCCGATCCAGCCTGCTCACCGGTGCCCGGCCGGATACGACCAAGGCGTGGGACCTCAGCACCGATTTCCGCAAGGCCATGCCCGACGTGGTCACGCTGCCCCAGCTATTCAAGAACAACGGGTATTTCACCGCGGCCATGGGCAAGATCTATCATCATGGTTTCGACGATGCGCCATCCTGGTCCATCCCCACGGCGTTTCCTAAAGCATCGCATGGCGCCGGCGCGCGGGAGCAGGATCCGGATGGCCCGAAGGTCGAACTCTCCGCAAAAGGGCGGGGCCCCGTCATTGAAATGGTGAATGGACCGGACAACTCGCTGCACGATGGCGAACTCGGCGACATGGCGGTGGCCGCCCTCAAGAACTTGAAGGAAAAAAAGGAACCGTTCTTCCTCGCAGTCGGCTTCATCAAACCCCACCTGCCATTCAACGCTCCGAAGAAATACTTCGACCTCTATGATCCGGCGAAGATCCCGCTTGCCTCCAATCCATTCTATCCGAAAGGTGCCCCCAAGTATGCGATTCCCCCGGGCGGCGAGCTCCGCTCCTATTCCGGAGTCCCTGAAGGCTGGCCGCTTAAGGATGATTTTGCCCGCAAGCTGAAACACGGCTACTATGCCGCGGTTTCCTATGTCGATGCCCAGGTCGGCCGGATTCTTGACGAACTCGACAATCAAGGCCTGACCGAAAACACCATCATCATCCTCTGGGGAGACCACGGTTGGAAACTCGGCGAACACCAGGCATGGGCCAAGCACACCAACGTCGAGAACGATACACGCGCCCCCTTGATCCTCTCCGTGCCCCGCATGCAAACCGCGGTCGGCAAGACCGAAGCGCTCGTCGAGTTTGTGGATATCTATCCGACGCTGGCGGATCTCGCCGGACTTCCCCTTCCCAAACATCTCGAAGGCTCCAGTTTCAAACCGTTACTCGAGAAGCCGGAACGCCCGTGGAAGCCCGCCGCGTTTAGTCAGTATCCTCGGGGAAAAAGCCTGATGGGATACACGATGCGAACGGACCGCTACCGCTACACGAAGTGGGTGAACCGCAAGGATCATTCCAAGGTGGACGCCATTGAGCTCTACGACGAGAAGGCCGATCCACAGGAGAACACGAACATCGCTAACAATCCAGAGAACAAGAAAATCCTCGCGACCCTCGACAAGCAGTGGCAGGCGGGCTGGAAAGCCGCCGTTCCCTGATAGACCGACCTATCCACCTCCATCCCATCATTCAACCATGAAATCCATCACCCGCGTTCTGACACTCGCCACCTTCGCCACGATGGCGGCCACCGGTCTGGCCGCTGAAAAGCCGAAATCCGTGCCCATGGACTTCTGGGTCACCGAAGGAGAGCAGCCGAAAAAACTCCCACCCACCATGGCGGATGTGCCCTACGGCAAGGACAAGATGCAGGTGCTCGATTTCTGGAAGGCGGAATCCGACAAGCCGACTCCTCTCGTTTTCTTCATCCACGGCGGCGCATGGAAATCCAACGACAAGGACAAGGTGACCGGCTTGCGAAAATACCTGCCCGCCGGTATTTCCGTAGTCTCCATCAACTATCGGTTCGTACAACAGGCACAAGCCGCGGGAATCAAACCACCGGTGAAATGGCCGTTGGAGGATGCGGAACGTGCCTTGCAATTCGTCCGCAGCAAGGCGGAGGAATGGAACATCGACAAGACACGCATCGGCGCTTCCGGCGGCTCCGCCGGTGCCTGTTCGAGCCTTTGGCTCGCGTTTCACGACGACATGGCGGACCCGAAGAGCAGCGATCCGATCGCTAGGGAAAGCACGCGACTTTCCTGTGCCGGGTTGGTCGGAGCACAAACTTCGCTAGACCCCAAACAGATGCAGGAATGGATCGCCCAATATCTTCTATGGTGGCCACGCGTTCGGCTTCAACGGCAACAAGAAGGACAAGATGTCCGGGTTCAACGAGTTTCTCGCGAACCGTGAGAAGATCCTCCCATGGATCAAGGAATACTCACCGTTTGAACTGGCTCACCCCGGATGATCCTCCGATCTACCTTCATTACGCGGACGCTCCGGCGATCGGAAAGAACCGCTCAAACACGGCTCACAGCTCCAACTTCGGCGTCAAGCTCCAGGAGAAGATGAAGGAGGTCGGTGTGGAATGCCAATTGATGTATCTCGGCGCGCCGGAACCCGAATACGCGGATCCCGTGGACTTTCTGATTGCTCGCCTGAAAAAGCCGACACCATGAGATGTCTATAACGACAACCATGAATATGTCTATCAGCCACAGCCTCGCGCGCCGGGAGGGAACGCTCATCCCCCAGCAGAGGCCGCTGATACCGCATTAACCGAAGGCGACCGGCACAGGATCCGGAATGCTTGGGATTCAATTTCAAAATTCGTTTGCAGTCTATTTCCCTTGCTTGGGCTTGGTCCCCAGGAAAATCTCACGGCTCCCGGCCTGCACGACGACGAGCTCATGGTAGTCCCCGTCGATGCTCTCGATCGCATAGGCGCTCCCGGTCCTTGTCGCCATTTTTCGCGTCTTGCCAGACTTGAGCGGAACGGGAGACTTCGCCCGTTGCCCGAGCGAATCAATCGGCCACAACCACAACGGCCCGGCATGATTGTTCACCCACCGGACCTCGACGGGCTCCCCGGCCTTTTCAGAGCGGATGCGAGGGATCAGGCTAACAGGTCCCGGAACCAGCACCTTGTGAAGCCTTGGCTCAAGGTCCGCGATGACTTGCGGGTTCACCCCGGCCACATTCCTGTTCTCATCCGGGTCGTTTTGATGATCATAAAGCTCCCGGAATTTCACCGAGCCATCCTTCATCTCCCTCCATTCGACGTAACGCCAGCGGTCGGTCCGGATGGAGGCCCCCATGAGCGAGTTGCGAACGAACTGGCTGAACGCTGCATTCCCGTGAGGAGCCTTGGGGTCATTCAGCAGGTTGGCGGCACTCTTGCCATCGAGCGATTCTGGAACCGGCACTCCCGTCAATTCGCAAACGGTCGGGAAGATGTCCAGGGACTCCACCAATTGATTGCAACGTTGTCCATTCGCCTTGGAGCGCGGATCACGGATGATGAAGGGAATGCGCGTGTCGATCTCGTAGTTCGTCATCTTGCCCCAACCGTTGTGTTCGCCCAGCTTGTATCCATGGTCGCTCCACAGGATGACCACCGTGTTTTTCGAAAGCCCCTCCGATTCAAGCGCATCTAACAATCTTCCCACCTGGGCATCGATGAATGAAACGGAAGCGAAGTAGGCATGTCGCAGGCGTCTGGCTTCATCATCCGCGATGGGCTTTTCCCAAGGTTTGCTCATGTGGGTCATGTCCGCATAGTAGGCAGGTTCGTGATTCGTTCCGAGCGCCACTTCGGGAGCGCCCTCCGGCGGATAGGGATTCGTGGCCAAGGGGATCTTCTCGCGGTCGTATTTTCCCCACCATGATTTCGGCGGTGCCCAAGCGAGGTGAGGCAGGAGAAATCCGACGGCGAGGAAAAACGGATCGCCCTTTTCCTTGAGAACCTTCAGACGCTCGCTTGCCATCAACGCGAGAGCTCCATCCTGATGTCCCGAATCCGGAATATCGGGTTCATTGGTGATGGGCCCGCGCAGATTCCGGCGCAACCAACTGTCAGCCGGAAATGACAGGCGCATCTTCTCGGTAAACGTCATCTGCTCCGGCGTGTAGTTGGTGAAACTCGCCGCCCCCCATTGGTGGGGCAGGTCCCAGGATTGGGGATCAGGCCAAGGATTGTGGAAGATTTTCCCATATCCCTCGCATGTATAACCGTTCTTCCGCAGATACTGTGGCAAGGTCACCGCATCAGGACTCGCCTCGCGGAAATGCACGGGTAGCGTCCAGACACCGAGTCGATCCGGACGAAGGCCGGTCCACGTGCTGGCGCGCGACGGATTGCAGACCGCCACCTGCACATAGAACCGGTCGAAACTCACCCCGCCTGCCGACAAGGCGTCGATCCGCGGCGTAAGCATGTGCTCCGCCCCATAGCACTTCAGTTCAGGTCGAAGGTCATCAATGCAGATCAACAGAACGTTCGGATGCACGGGCATCTCCCCCCCTATCGACCGTTCCGAAGTCATCAGAAACGGAATGAGAAATGATATGATGTGAACCGCTTGCATAGGGTGTTGGAGTGAGCGCCGGAGGATTCATAAATTCCCATGTTACAACAAGCACGAAGGCATGAATTCATCTCCTGCAAATCTCATTCAAGATCTTGCATTCCAGCTTCTCGATCTGTTCAATCCGCCATGCGAACAAAACGGCCTTTACGAATCGTTCATCTTGTCAGCGCGTTACTGGCCTATGGTTCCCTTACCGCGCCGGTCTTGGCTGAGCACTACCTCGTCTATCTGGTTGGCGGGCAATCCAATGCGAACGGACGCGCGGATGCCGCGCGGCTTCCCGCGGCCTTGGCGTCACCGCAAAAAGATGTCCGCTTTTACTGGCACCGCACCCAAAAAACCGGAAACGTGGGCCATCTGATTGAAGACAAATGGACCGATCTTGCCCCGGGATCGGGACACGGACAGACGATCCCCGTTTACCCGAAGGAGTTCGGCCCTGAGATCTCTTTCGGTCGTACGTGTGCCGACGCTCATCCGGAGTCGAGGATCGCGATCATCAAGTATTCGCATGGTGGCAGCAATCTCGCCATGCAGTGGTCCGAAGCGGGCCCGATGTATCAAACATTTGTGACAACCACCCGCGCGGCACTGACAGCACTCGCCGCGGCGGGTGACACTTACGAAATGCGCGGAATGATCTGGCAACAGGGCGAATCGGACACCGATGAAGACAAGGGATGGCCCGCTACCTATCAGGCAAACCTCACCAGCCTCATCTCCCGGATCCGGACGGATCTATTTGGTGGAAAGCCGCTGCCGTTCGTCATCGGCGGACTTTCCGACAGTCAGAATCCAGAAGTCAGGATTCCGGGCAATGGCTGGCACACGGTCCGTCAGGCACAGGAGACAGTCGCCAGGACCGTCGTGGAGGTGGGCTTCGTCAACACCGATGGCTTTGCCACAAGGGAGGGTGAAGCCATCCACTTCAATCACGAGGGGCAAATCGCGCTAGGCAAAGCCCATGCCGACGAGATGATCCGGCTGGAAAAGGAGTAGCTATCGGGGGAGACGCCTGCAGGAATCTCCGCGGATGGGCAAGAGCGGATGCCGTCACCATCGTGAATGATCTGATTATCGCTTCCACGGTCTTCATGGATTGCACGTGTCGTGCAACGACGCTTCCGGTGTTACCAAGTTCGTATTCTCATATCTTTACATTTCATCTCCCCAATTCAAACCAGACAAGAACCAGCGCTTTCCATGTCGTTTCAAGAAGATCGGTCTCCAGCTTCGAAATTCATGAAGAAAGTTGAGATATATGGTCCGTTTCTCCGACAGTTCCTCGACGAGTCGGGAGTATTTCCAATACCCAGCGATTCCGCCATGAGAAACCGATCCGAACACATGATCCTCACCGCCCTGATGCTGGTGGGAAGCTTAACCTCACATCCTCTGGCGGCAGAACAACCATCCGCCCGACCCAATGTCCTGTTCATCGCGATCGACGACCTGAGGCCGGAGCTGGGATGTTATGGCAACACGGTCGTGAAGAGTCCTAACATGGATCGCCTTGCCCAAAGCAGCATGGTGTTCAGCCACGCTTACTGCCAGCAGGCCGTCTGTCTTCCGTCGCGGGTCAGCCTGCTCACCGGTGCTCGCCCGGATACGACCAAGGCGTGGGATCTCACCACCGATTTCCGCAAGGCGCTGCCCGACATCGTCACCCTGCCCCAGCTGTTCAAGAACAACGGCTACGACACCCGGGCCATGGGAAAGGTCTTCCATCTGGGGGTTGACGATCCGACCTCGTGGTCGATTCCCACCGCCCAACCAAAAGCGAGCAATCTGCCGAAGCCCGAGCCCGGGCTGCCGGAATCCATGATCAACAAAAAGACCCGCCGCGGACCGCCGATAGGAAGTCCCGATGTTCCCGACAACACGATGTATGACGGAGAGCTTGCAGACATGGCAGTGGCCGCCCTAGCCGATCTCAATACACAAAAGGATCCCTTCTTCCTCGCGGTGGGATTCGTCAGACCCCACCTGCCGTTCATTTCACCCAAGAAATATTGGGATCTCTATGACCCGGCGAAAATCCCGCTCGCCGCAAATCCATTCAAACAGAAAGACGCGCCGGACTACGCGGTTCTTGGGATCGGTGAGTTCGGTTCATACGGCGGAATCCCCAATGGCCCCCATCTGCCGGATGACTACGCCCGGCAGATGAAACACGGATACTACGCGGCGGTGAGTTTCGTCGATGCCCAGGTCGGCAAGGTGCTCGCTGAACTCGACCGGCTCGGACTGCGGGAAAACACCATCATTGTTCTCTGGGGAGATCATGGTTGGAAACTCGGTGAACACGATGCCTGGTCGAAGCACGGCAACGTCGAGAACGACACCCACTCCCCGCTCATGATATCCTACCCCGGCATGTCCAATGCAGGAAAACGGACCGACGCCCTGGTGGAGTTCGTGGATGTCTATCCGACTTTGGCGGAACTTGCGGCCTTGCCACTTCCTAAACATCTCGAGGGATCCAGCGCCAAACCCCTGCTTGAAAATCCACAACTCCCTTGGAAATCGGCCGTGTTCAGCCAATATCCCCGCAAGGTGGGCAAGAAGAACCTGATGGGCTACTCGATGCGAACCAACCGTTATCGCTACACCAAGTGGCTGGATCGAAAGGATCACACCAAGGTGGATGCGGTGGAACTCTACGATCTGGAAAATGATCCGCAGGAAAACACCAATGTCGCCAGCCACTCTTCCAACACTTCGATCATCGAGAAGCTAGACACCATGTGGAAGGCAGGATGGCAGGCTGCGGTTCCGTAACCATTGGTGGATGGTTTCCTATTTCACGGGTGCGACGATTTCTCCGCGGATGGTTCGGTGGCCTTTGCAATGGAATTTCCGTAACCGACGATCACGGTCGATAGGACTAGGATCGCCAAGCCCGTGAAGAGCAACCGCCGCGCCTTGTGTCCTGCACCTTTCCATTCCGCCAGCGCAAGGCCCCAGATGGAGCTGAAGATGATGATGGACGCCATATGAAGCGTCCAACTGCTGAACTTGTATTCTCCCATCTGGGTCTCGCCCATCGAGTAGAAGAAGAACTGGAAGTACCATGTCACACCGGCCAAGGCGGAAAACAGATAATTTCCAAGCAACGGCACGGGAGTCGAATCCGGGCGACCGCCGGATGGAGCATCTCCCGTTGCCGGAAGGGCTGGCGGCGAGTTTGCCACGGACCTGGAAGTAAAATACTGATAGCCCGTCCTGTTCCTCACGTTGAGCAAGACGCACCATACGAAATTGGTCGTGAAGCCGCCTGCCAGAACCACGATCAGCACGGGTAGCCCGGTCCAGATCTCCGCAGTGCCGTGGGACCTTGAAATATCACCGATCGCCTTTCCGGCTGATAGACCGAAGGCGAAACAAGCGCTCATGATGCCGGAAAAGGTGGCGACGAGGACGCCCTTCCTGAAATTGAACTCCCGCACCGTGGAGCGCTTCTCCTCTTCGGTCATCACCTTCTCCTTCGCGCTCCCGGCCATCGCGGTTACCACGATTCCCAGCACACATACCGCAAGTCCGCAAAGGACCCACCGTCCGCTCGAAGGTTCAAGCAGTTTCGAAACGAATTCCCCCTTGAAGATCGGCGGGATCAGGGTTCCGAATACCGTGCAATAACCGAGTGCCACCGCAAACCCGAGTGACATCCCGAGATAGCGGATCGAAAGCCCGAAGGTCAGGTTGCCAAGTCCCCACAACGCACCGAACAGATAGGTGTGGAACCAGACATCAGCCGGTGTTTCCTGAAGGGTGGCGATGACATCCCTCGTGTTGAGGGTGGCGAAAAACCACGGTGCGAGGATCCAGGAGAACACGCCAGCGACCAGCCACGAGGTCTCCCACGACCAACGCCTGACACCGCGGAATGCCACATAGAAGGAACCTGACGCGAGACCGCCCAGCCAATGATAGAAGACACCTACAAGCGGGTTCATGAAACGGGTTGGGTTTCCATAAGTGAGATTGCCTCAGCAGACCTGAACGGCTTCCATCCCGAGAAGCAAGCCAAGCTTCCTGATCTTTGCCGCGACGTGCCCGACTCCTACCGCGCAGTGGTGGGCCGGCCCCTGGACGTTCCAGTCATTGACAAACTGCCGGGCACCGATGGGAAACCGGTAGCGTGAATTGGTGTTGCCGATTTCAAGGATCGGTCCCGCAACAGACTCGCCCTCCGCCATCAGGAACTTGAGTTTTCCATCAACCGTCTGCACCACGCTGAGCAGAGTGACAGCACCATGCTTTACAGACATTTCCACGGAAAGCCCGCTTCCGACCTTGCCATGATAGACAACGAGCGGGCGGACCTTCGTCTTGCCCTCGGCAATCGCGATGTGACCCGGCCCGTCGTGTCCCATCAGGACAATGTCGTCTTTCCAATCCAACGCGTAGTACTCGGTGAACGAGCCACCGGCTCCGAAGGAATCGAGAATCTTCATGGCTTGCACGTTCTTGATCTCCATCTCGCCGGCCACGGGAATCCCCCTGGCAGTTAGAAGCGAGTTACCGAGGATGATCGATGAGATGGCATCCTCGTTTTCAACATTACCTGTCCCCATGTAGTAATAGGCGAGCGAACCGATGTCGTGGATTGCGGCGAGTCGATCCAAGGCCACGGAGGTCCGGGCCGCCCGTTCGAGTTCGGCACGGCAGCAATCCTCCTGGACCTCGAAGGTTGATTGAAATTCCTCCACCCGTGAGGCGATCTCCTCACCCGTCACGACCCGACGCAACTCGGAGAGTTCATCCACCTCGATGATTTCCATGTGCCCGCCGAAGTGCGCGCATTGCTGGGTGAGGTCGGAATAGATGTCCAGCATCCCGCTGTAGTAGTGTCCCATCACCCCGAGGCGATTGTGGAACATGATGTCCGCCACGCGGGCCGCATCGATCCAGGCATCCACTTCCTCCCAGCACTCGGGATCGTCATGAAGGCGGCCGGTGACCTGATGGAAGTCGATCCCCGAGCGGTGGAAGACATTGGCGATTTCCGGGACGGGGCAGGCTCCACAGTTTGCCAACCATTCCCCGGTCATCTTCGTCCGGTCTCCCATCCGGTTGAATGCCGAATAGTCAATCGCCGCCTCCGGCGAGAGGTTGAGGATGATCACCGGAACCTTGGCTCGCAATACCACCGGCAGGACCGTGGACGAGAGGGCGTAAGTGGTAACATGAAGGAAAATCAGATCCACGTCCTCGCGGCGGAACGCATGCCCGGCTTCGAATGCCTTGGGAACCGTGTCGATCATTCCGAGATTGACGATCTCCACCCCGTCGCGGGCAAGTTTCGAGTGAACCGTGGACAAATAACCCTCAAGACGCTGCTTCAAGCCGTCAAACTGGGGCCAGTAAGTGTCCAGGCCGATGCCGAAAAGACCGATGCGTGTGGAGGACATGTAATGGAAAGAGGCCTGAACCAGGCGGGTGATTTGACTGGTCGCCACCTTGCGGCGGGCACCGGTAATGCACCATGCATGATTTGATCAATCGCCATCACGATTTGATCAAATCGTGAAACTCTCTCGACACGATACAGCCCCTTGGTAGGGTCCAAAAACTCAGTGTGACACCTGCCAATTGATCCACCAAGATGAGTCCAAGTGCTAGATTTTTCCGCTATCTCCCTCGCAATCCGAACGACGACGATTGGGGAGCTACCGTGCTGGACGCGGGATTTGGCACTGTCCCGCAGGATTCGGAGTATCCCCTCCCGGGCCACCCGGAGGACCATGAGTTTTCCTGGGAAAATGGCCGCTGCCTGGGAGCTTATACCTTCGTCTACATCACGGCCGGAAATGGGGTGTTCGACTCCGAACCGTCCGGGGAAGTCGCGGTAACAGCGGGATCCGTATTCGTCGTTTTTCCGGGTGTGTGGCACCGTTACCGGCCTAACAAGGAAACAGGCTGGGACGAGTATTGGGTCGAGTGCGAGGGAGAACAACTCGAAGCAGCCATTCACCGCTGCAAGTTGAACTCGTCCGCACCCGTAATGCGGGTCGGGCATGATGACGCACTCTTGCGCTGCTTTCTAAACATCGCCGACACGATTCAGGAAGAGGCGCCGGGCTTCGAGGCGATCATCGCCATGCGATCGCTGGAGATCGTGGCGCGTTTACGCAGCCTGATGAAAGTCTCCAATGACAGCGGCCCCAATTCCACGGAGAGACTGGTGAAACAGGCCCAGTTGAAAATGAGGGAGAATCTCAACTCGTCCATTGACTTCCATCAGTTGTCCAAGGATCTCGGGATGAGCTATTCCACATTCCGCCGGATTTTCAAAAAAGAAACGGGCCTCGCGCCAGGTGAATATTTCATCGAGATGAAAATGAACCGGGCCAAGCAACTCCTGCTTGCCGACAAGACCATCCAGGACGTGGCGGATCTTCTGGGATTCGATTCGGTGTACTAGTTCTTGAGGCTCTTCAAGGCCCGCACAGGCACCTCACCCAGCTTGTTCAGGCCGGACAGGGACAAGCGGACACGCGATGCCTGATAGATAGCCAGACGATCGCTTCACGGTACCCAGATTGTCTTTCCCCTCGCGGGATTCGTGATCAAATCGTTAAATATTAGGTCAGATCGTGCATTGGCCCACCCCATTCATGCGTACATATTGCCAATACAAACGCCTCGTCCACATGAGGACCTAACCCACGTTCAAATGCCTACGAATACTCCAGAATCCCAGACACGCCCGAGCCGTGCGCTGGCCACGGCGATGTTGCTGGCATTTTCAATACTAAACACCCATGCCGCCCCTACGACCTCGCTTGAGGACGATTGGAACTCACCGCCTCAGCAGGCACGGCTTGGGGCCTATTGGTGGTGGCTCAACGGCAACGTCACCAAGGAGGCGATTACCAAGGATCTGGAGGCCATGAAGTCCATGGGATTTGGCAATGCTGTCATTTTCGACGCCAACGGTGCATCTCAGAATGAGAACGCCCCCGTGCCGCCCGGACCTACTTTCGGAACTCCGGCCTGGCGGGAGTTCTACAAGCACGCCATCCAAGAAGCCAATCGTGTGGGTATCACCCTGAGCCTGAATATCCAGAGCGGATGGAACCTTGGAGGACCCACCGTTACTGCGGAAGACGCCGCAAAAATCGCGGTCTGGTCAAAAACCAACGTCAGGGGACCTCGCGTCTTCAACGGCAAACTACCGGAACCCGAGCACAAGGACCCCTTCTATCAGGACTGCCGGGTCATTGCCTGGCAGGACTTCGGCGACGGCGGGCGTATCGACCAATTGAGCCACAAGACCCTAAAGGCGAAAATCAGGGGCTCCGCACCCGATATGAGTTATCTTCTATCAAGTGGGACCGCGACGTCTGACGATAAGAAGATCTCCACCAAGGAGATCGTCGATATCACCTCACGCATGTCCGACGACGGCATGCTTCGCTGGTCGATTCCGAAGGGAAAGTGGACCATCTTGCGTTTCGGTTCCACGGTAGGCCCGCGTGCCAGGGTCTCAACAGCCAGCGCGGACTGGAAGGGCTACGCACTCGACGTGCTCGATGAGGGCGCTTTCAAACGATACTGGGACTCGGTCGTCACACCGTTGCTTGACGACGCCGGATCGCTTGCCGGCACCACCTTGAAGTATCTCCACACCGACAGTTGGGAGATCGAGCCCATCAACTGGACCACCACCCTGCCTGACGAGTTTAAGGAACGCCGAGGCTATGACATCACGCCTTGGTTACCGGTTATCGCGGGGCACATCGTGGAATCTCGCGAGGCCAGCACACCGTTTCCTCAACGATTTCCGCCGCACGCTCGGAGACCTCGCAGTGGACAATCATTACAAACCGTTCAAGAAATGGGCGCACGCGCGTGGTCTGCAGATCCACCCCGAGTCCGGCGGCCCGCACGTCGTTCCGATCGACGCCCAGCAGTGCCTTGGCTTGAGCGATGTCCCGATGTCCGAGTTCTGGGCTTGGTCATGGTCGCACCGCACCGGCGACGAGAATCGGTTCTTTGTCAAACAACCGGCCAGCGCCGCCCATACCAACGGCCATCCGTTGGTCATGGCCGAGGGCTTCACCACCGTCGGCCCGCACTGGCAGGAGCGCATCTGGAACAACCTCAAGCCCAGTTTCGACAAGGCCTGCACCGAAGGTCTTAACTCCCTCGTATGGCACGCGTGGGTGTGTTCCCCGGACTCCACCGGCATTCCCGGCCAGCAGTATTTCGCGGGAACCCACCTTAATCCGAAAGTGACGTGGTGGAGCCGGGGCAAACCGTTCTTCGACTACATCAACCGCTGCCAGGCCATGCTCCAGCGAGGCATCCCTGTTTCCGATGTTCTGTATTATTATGGAAACAATGTACCCAACTACACCCAACTCCGCGATCGTGATCCGGCCGGAGTTGGCAAAGGCTATGATTACGATGTCATCTCCGGAGATGTCCTGCTCGACAGGGTGGACGTGAAGGATGGCCGCCTCGTCCTGCCTGAGGGCACCTCCTATCAGATGTTGATGCTTCCCGACTCCGGGAACATCCCGCCGCAGGTTTTGCGCAAAGTGCGTGAGCTGGTTGAAGCGGGAGCCGTTGTCGCCGGTCCCAAGCCCTCACGCTCCGCGGAAATAACTGACCCCGAGGCTAGAAAACTCACGGATGAGCTTTGGTCATCATCCACCGCTCAAAAGCTGACAAACACCAAGAATGCACGCCAGGTGCTCGATGCTAGCGGCTTGGTCGAGGATTTCATCATCACGGGAGGCGATTCTGAAACTGACATCAGTTACATTCACCGAAGGGATGGTGAGGACGAAATCTATTTCGTTGCGAATCGAGGCGAGCGTCCGGAATCGGTTCAAATACGCTTCAGGGTCGGTGGCAAGATCGCGGAATCATGGGATCCGGTCAGCGGCAATCGAACACGGATCCCGGATTGCAAGGAATCGGGCGGCACCACCCTTGTTCCCCTGAATTTCGCCCCATGTGGAGCATGGTTCGTCGTCTTCCGCAATCCGGCCACCCCCGCCGCCAGCGACTTCGCGGTCAAGTCGGCGGATGTGGGAGTGACGAAGATCAGCGGACCTTGGACCGTTAGCTTTGATCCTGCTTGGGGAGGCCCGAAGTCGGTGGTTTTCGATGAGCTCATCAGTTGGACGCTTCGTCCTGAGACAGGAATCAAATTCTACAGCGGCACTGCCACCTACCGGAAGTCCTTCGACTATCCCGGCACGATGGCTTCAGGCTCCAGGTTCCTGCTCGACCTGGGCGACGTCGCCGAACTCGCTGAAGTCCGGCTAAATGGCAAGTCACTCGGGATCGTCTGGACTCCACCGTTCCGCATCGACATCACGTCCGGACTGAAGCCGGAAGGAAATGAGCTTGAAATCGACGTGGTCAACTTCTGGCCCAACCGGATCATCGGCGATTCGTCACTCCCGGAAAACAAACGGGTTACCCGGACCAACATCCGCACTCTGGACTCCAGAACCGAGCTGATGAAATCCGGATTGTTCGGTCCTGTCCAAGTGATTGAGAGGCGCAACCCGGGACTATGATTCCCCACCCCGTTCTCAACCCATGAAGACCCAAACAGTTCAACTTCGAATCTTCAATCCCAGTCGTCCCCAGGCGGGATTCGCACTCGTGATCACGCTCACGTTGATGATTCTCCTGACGGTCATTGCGGTGGGTCTCCTGACCCTCGCCACCATCAACCTCAGATCATCCTCGCAATCCTCAAACATTGCGGCAGCGCGGGCCAACGCCCGATTGGCCCTCATGCTCGCGATTGGCGAGATCCAGAAAAACACCGGCTTGGACACCCGCATCACCGCCAGGGCCGACGTGTTAGACCCAAGGAACCCTCCAATCGTGGGTGCATGGAAAAGCTGGGAGGGCACGGATCATGAATTGTCCGGCAGCGCCCAAGGACGCCCGGTCTCCCCGGGAGATTACAAGTCGGCGAAGGAGAACCGATTTCTCGGCTGGCTCGTTTCCGGTGATCCAAAGGACGCGAAAATCCTTCCCAATACAACCGCATCATCCAGCAAAGTCACTCTCCTCGGCACCGCATCTGTCGGAAATGGCGCCGATCGCGACAAACTGCAGATCCACCTAACACCAACCCCGACCGGAAGCGGCAACCAGAAAGGCGCTTACGCTTGGTGGGTCAGTGGCGAGAACCAGAAAGTTCGCTTGCCGAAACCCTATGAGCCCTCGACTGACAACAGCGGACGCTGGGCGATCAACGCAAAATCCCATTCCATCGCCGACCCGGAGGCCTTCGGGATGGATGACTTGCTGGAGGATCCCGAGCCCTCGCTCAAAGCTGTCACCCTCAAGCAAGCGGACCTCATTTCCTCCCCGGGGACCCTTCCCACATCCAGCGAGTTCTTTCACGACCTCTCGACCTCGTCGGTCGGGCTCCTAACAAACGCTGCTACCGGTGGCTGGAAAAAGGACCTCTCGTTGTTTACAGAAAACTGGGGCACCGGCGCCACTCCCGGCACCAGCAATCTGCCGATGTTCCGGCTAAAACCAGGTCAGGACATCCTCGCCAACATGGCGACAGCCAGCGACGCCTTCACCTCCAAGTCCTTGCTCTACCCGTGGTCTGCCTACCGGGGAGCTGCCGCAAATCCACCTATTTACCGCCACGGTGCGGTTACCAGTTGGGAAAACATGAAGGACTATGTTCTTGCTTACCGAAACAAGGGAATCACCTACGCATCCTCTGGATATTCCTCGATTGCTTCAGTTTCCGAATCGATCAGCTCCGCCAACGCCTACAACTTCCTTCACAAGGTCCGGGTGCTGCCGCTGATCGCCCGTATCCAATGGGTGTTCTCGCATTCCGCTTCCAAGCTGGCGATCAACGCGACGACCAATCCTACCGGAACCTTGTACGAACCGCGCCTCCTCTTGACACCGGTCATCACGATGTGGAACCCTTACAACGTGAATTTGTCGTTTACCCGGACGCCGCTTTTTTTCAATATCCCGAGGCCCCTTCCAGCATCGTTGAGATACACCGTTGGAACAGTCGCGAACACAAGCTACAAAAGCCTGACAGCGGGAAGCCTCAATTATCCCAACTCCTTGTCCAATTCCGCGTCTCTCAGCTATCAGATCAACGCCGCCTTCAGCCTGAAACCCGGAGAAACAAGGATCTTCAGCCCGATCGCCGGAAGTCAGGTCGCAGCAGGCACCACCGCACAACTCGAAACCGGTTATCGAAGCAGTGGCGGACATTATTTCCCCATCAAGAATGACCTGAATGTGAACATTGCCGCCCCCTC
This sequence comes from uncultured Verrucomicrobiae bacterium, assembly GCA_963810445.1. Taxonomy (GTDB): domain Bacteria; phylum Verrucomicrobiota; class Verrucomicrobiia; order Verrucomicrobiales; family Akkermansiaceae; genus Luteolibacter. The sequence continues at coordinate 39,230 of CAWENZ010000060.1, forward strand.
CACCGCAACCATCAAGGCTGATGCCACCTTCGACACCACTTACGATGACGTTGCACCAGGAGTTGGAATCTATCTCGACATGATGGTCGGGGGGACCAACTCGCCCTCCAGACATCTGGCATACCGAATGGTTTACACCCCGGAGGTTGCCCGTGCCATCTATGGGGTGAACGGAAAAATCTCCGGTCTATCCGCATCGCCCGATCTCAGCACGATCACCTCCAAACCCTCACCGTTCCTGACCACCGTGTTCGGTGCCAGGATGGCAAGCAAGACCCTGCTCCCGGCCAAGGGTTTCGTGCAGTCCAGTCCGCTCGTCAACTACACCGCCCTCGGGGGCAAGGATACCATTGAAGTCACGATCATGAAACATTATGGAGGTTCCAACCACCCCGTGAACTCCCCCTTCGACTACAGCTTCCTGAAGGTGGCACCCGCTGGTGACAGCCTGCTGCCCAACGAGAGCGACACCACCGGCCGCGGTTACATTGTCACCGGGTTCACCAAGGCCGACGGACTCTCGCGCTGCGTCATCGCCGAGCTTCCAACACGCCCGATGCAATCCATCGCGGAACTCCAGAACTGGGACCTCCGTTATGAAAATCCGGTTCCCCCATTTTCCTTCAACATCATCGGAAACAGCGATGCATCGCCCCTACTTCCGTCAGATGCGGTCGTCAACAGTGCCGATGCGGGACAATCCACCAATCTCCAGCACGACGATTCCTATTGCGCCAATCATCTGCTTTTCGATGACTGGTTCTTCTCGTCCATCGCGCCGGATCCGACTACCTTCGGAACCAGTGGCAGGAACCTCAAGCAAACCTTCACCGATTTTGTGCGCGGAACCACCCCGCTTGGCAACCGCGCTTATCTTCCCATACCAGCGGACGCCGCCAGTGCCACTTCCGCCAGCGGTGCGGATCCAGTTTACACCAAGTACGTCGCGAAGTCAGACTCCTGGAAGACGATCGCCTCACGACTCGAAGTCGAAGGCATGTTCAATGTGAACTCCACCTCGGTCGTCGCGTGGCGCGCGCTACTCGGTCACGCCCGGAACCAAAAGGTCCCGTACATCCAGGAATCGGGAACCACCTGGAGTGTGGGCTTGTCCGGCCAGAGCGATCATGCGTTCTCGAGATTCAGTGTCGCTGGTGATGTCGAGGCGAAAGAAGCCGGCTCATCGGGAGCCTTTCCCGAGGCTGCCGAGTTTGCCGGCTATCGCATTCTCGACGACAAGCTGCTCGACGCTCTATCTGAAAAAGTGGTGGATCAAGTTAGAAAGCGTGGACCTTTCCTCTCCCTCTCGGAATTTATCAATCGCCAACTTTCTTCAGGTGACCTGGCCCTCGCCGGAACCGTGCAGGCCGCCCTCAATGAGATCGCAAAGACTTCCTCCACCAATCCCTATAAGGAAATTGAAAGCGTGATCTCCAGACTTTCCGCCGCAAATCCCGCATCCGCTGGCGACGCGGAATACAAGTTTCCCGCAGCCGCTGTCGGCCAAAGCACCTACGGACTTCCTGGCTGGACGCGACAAGCTGATGTGCTCCGTTCCATTGCCCCGATTCTCAGCGCCCGCGACGATACCTTCACCATCCGGGGCTACGGTGACTCCAGGGATCAAGGCGGCCGCATCATCGCCACTGCCGTCTGCGAAGCCGTTGTCCGGCGCACCCGCGACTACGTCGATCCTGCCGACCTGGCGGACATCACCACCCTCCCTGTGAAGCCGGTCAACCAGATCTTCGGACGCCACTACGATATCGTATCGTTCCGCTGGCTTTCACCCAATGAGATCTAACCCAATTACGGATTTTCATCATGCGCCTTCTCCTCAGCCTTCTTTTTCTCATTCCCTCGCTCGCACCGGCCGCGCCCGCCGGATCAAGAACCGTCAGGATCCTTTATCTCGGCGCACCGCCCGACGCTGCCCAGAAGTTGTTCCTCGCCGACGGCAGCGGCTGCCAGGAAGTCGAGACCCCTCAGATGAACCTGTCTCCGGTCTATCAGCTCCCTTCCGGCCCCCTGGTCATCCACATGCTGACATCCGCTCCCGCCAAGCCGGATGAGATCAATCCCGCCGCGCCGAAGGCCACCATCGCCGAGTCCGTGAAAGATCTCTATCTGCTCCTCAGCAGTGATCCCGCCAACACCATCGCACCGGTGAAGATGCAGATCATCGACGTCAATGCGGCAAAGTTCAGGAAAGGGCAGATGCTGTGGTTCAATCTCACTCCAAACGCAGTAGGTGGTCAGCTTGGGACGCAAAAACTGGCCCTGGCCTCGAACTCCAAAGCCGTCATCGATCCGCCAGCCAGCGGCAACGAGGACTACAATGTGAACCTTGCTTTCCGCATCCCTGGCGACGATCGTCTCTTCCCGCTCTGCGAAACCAAATGGGCACACGATACCCGCTCGCGCACCGTGTTTTTTGTTGTCACCGAGGATGGCGCCCGGACTCCGCGCATCCTCGGATTCCCGGACTATCGGGATGAGAAGGAATCCATCGCCAAGCCATGACCCACTTCCGTCCTCACAAGAACACCCTGTCAGCCGGATTTCTCCTGCTGCTGGCGTTGTCCGCCTGCACCGTCCTTCAAGCGGCACCGCTCAGGATCATGCCGGTCGGAGACTCAATCACCGCCGGTTATACGAACAATTCCGCTTGGACGGTTCCTTTCGAATTTGGCTACCGCCGCCAACTTTACAACCTCCTTACTGGCGCCGGATACGATTTCCTGTTCGTCGGCTCGTCCGCTGAACCGTTCAACTACACGGTGACCGGTTACGGTGATCCCACCCACGGCGGAACCGTCAGCCCCACCTTCGATCTCCGGAACATCGACGGCTACAACTACAACGGCCACCACGGCTATGGCGGGCGGAACATCACCACAACCACCAGCAACATCGCCGCGCAGATGACCGCGGACAATCCCGACGTCATTCTCCTGATGATCGGCATCAACGGAATCAGCACCAGCAGCCCGGGACAACTTGACACGCTGGTCACCACCATTTTCACAAGCAAGCCCACCGTGAAGCTCATCGTGGCGGAGATCACTCCGTATGCCCAATCGGCTAGCGTCGCCGCTGCCAGAAATCCCCTCATTGTCGATTACAACACCTATATCCGCGACGTCCTCGTTCCCAAGTTTGTGGGCCAAGGGCGAAGCATCACCCGGATCAACCAACACCGGAATTTCCTCACCGATCCTAACAACCCGTCCTCGGCGACGATTGACGCCCTCTATTCAAACGCCATCAATCATCCGACAAATGGCGCCTACGACACCATGGCACAAACGTGGTTCGAGGGATTCCATGCAATCATCCCCGCCCCGGCCACGCCACTGTTGAGTGGGACCGTTTTTCCCGCCGCCATTGCCCAGGGCACCACCATCGGCACCCTTTCCAACACCACCCCACCCGCCCCGGAGACTTTTACCTACGACTTCGCCGCAGGCCCCGGCGACTCGGACAACGCCAAGTTCACCATCACCGGAAATCAGTTGAAGGCCGGCAGCTACAATTTCAGCACCGCCCCCTACAACGCCACCTACCGGATCCGCGTCAAGGCCACCGGTGGCTCAAGCGGCAGGATCGGCAACAAGACCTTCGTCCTTACCACCACCTCCGTGGATTCCGACAACGACCAACTCCCCGACTCCTGGGAAATGGCAAAGGCCGGCAACCTCACCAGTCTCACCCTGACCGGCGACCTCGATCAGGACGGACTAACCGACACCGCCGAATACAACCTGAGCCTCGGCGCTTACCCTAACATCAATCCCGTCAAGGCCGACACCGATGGCGACGGACTCACCGACGGTCTGGAAACAGCCGGAGCCGGACAGCGCCCGCCCACCAACCCCACACTGGCAGACACCGATGGCGACAGCGTGAGTGATTTGTCCGAAGACAACACCGGCACTTATGTTAGTCTTTTGAAAACGGGCACCAATCCAACCATCGCCGATACCGATTCCGATGGCCGGACCGACGGTTCCGAACTCATCGACGGCAGCAATCCCCTCTCGAGCTCATCGCCGGCGGCACCGACCGTACCAACCACTGCGACCACCAGCAGCACGACTTCAAGCTTCTACGTGGGGAGCACCAGCAACAGCGATTTGCTTCAAGGACTCACAGGAGTCCACACCGGATGGCTCACCACGAATTCCGCATCACCCACCTATCTGAATGATGGGGTTCACGGTGATGATGCCTTGCCCCCCGTGAAAGGCGGTTGGTCGGCAGGAACCGGGACCGTTAGAAGCATCTATACCCTCCCAACTGGCAATGGCAATGGCTGGGATATCACCGGTGTCACCACCATCGCCGCCTGGACCGGCGGCGGTTTTGGAAATCAAAAATACACCGTCAGCATCCGCAGGGTGGGAGAAGCCGCGTACACAGACCTGACAACCGTCGACTACCATCCCTTTTTGGTGGACGCAGGAGGTGGCTCCCGGGTGCAGATCACCCACCCGAGCGGCAAGCTCGCCACCAGAGTGACTGCCATCCAGTTCACCATGCTGGCCATCCCCACCACCTACAGCAATGGTGGCCGTGCCGTTTACCGCGAATTCGATGTGTTCGGATCCGCGTCCGACATCCCACCAACAGAGATTCTTGCCCTATCGCCTCCCGCCACCGGCACACCGCAGTCTTCCCTCATCTGGCGTTCCTACCCGGGAAAGACCTACCGGGTGGAAACTTCGGAGAACCTCAACTCTTGGAGCGTGCTTTCCAACTCATTCCCCAGCGGCGGCGTGACCACCCGCTACCAGCAGGACTTCTCCCCCCAGGCTCCCGCCCGGACTTTCTACCGGGTTTCCGCCAATCCTTGATGATCCGGGGCCCCGATTCCACGCCATCGGGACCGGAAATGCAGCGGCTACCAAGCGCCATCCCGGCGGCCTAACTGATCAAATCGTGCTCTTCTTTGGTCAGATCGTGCATTCCAAACTCCCCGGATCGATTTATTATCTGCTGCTAAACCAAAAAACCATGAAATCAAAAATCAAAACCCCTGGCTCCAACATTCTCATTCTTCCCGCAGCCATTTTCGCCGTGTTCTCGCTGATCGGGCAGGCCTCTGCGGCGAACCTATCATGGGACATCACCCCCGGAACCGTCGGCACCGGCGATGCCGCCATCACCGGCGGCCCCGGAAGCTGGGACACGACTCTTGGAAACTGGACCTCTGACAACGGTGCCAACAATATCGCCTGGAACAACGCCAATAACGACACCGCTATCTTTGGCGGCACCGGTGGAGCGGTTGCTCTTGGCACAGGTGTCACCGTCGGAGGACTCACGTTCAACTCCAACACCTACTCATTCGTCCCGGCAGGAAATGTCATCACCTTTGCAGGGACAACTCCGACGATCACCTCCGCTTCAGGTGTTTCAACCACTATTATTGCAGGGATCGCTGGTTCAGGCGGACTGACCAAAGCTGGAGCGGGCACAACCATTCTCCAAGTTGCATCAAGCGCATTAGATGGGCCACTCGTCGTAAACGCAGGGGTGATCGGCCTGAATACCGCTACCGTCCTCACCAACATTGTGGGAACAACCAGTAACTCCGCACTCACGATGAACGGCGGTGCCTTGCAATATCTGGTAGGATCCTCACAGACAGGCACCCAGACATTTTCAGGGACCAACTTCAATGCTGGATATTCAACACTCCAGACCAACAAACAAGGCGCATCAACCACCGCAACACTCAATCTTGGAACGATTGGCAGAACCGTTGGGGCGACCGCCAACTTTTTCATCAGTGGCAACGGAGGCGTCACCCGCCGCCTCATCCAAGGTGGTTTCACGGCAAGCTCCACCATCCTCGATAGTGGTGTGGCTTACGGCACTTTCGTGAACGCCACCACTTCGTCAGCAACCCCCACATTGGTCGGCAACGACTGGGCTGCTTACTCCAGCGGTGCATCAGCTACCGTGCAGGCCGCCACCTATACCGATAGCACTGGATCGACACTCGCAGGAAATGCAAACGTCGCGACCGGGGTTGACACCACTCTCGCGGCAGACACCGTGATCACCTCGCTCCGTGCTAACGTCGCCCAAGCCCGCAGCATCAACCTCGGTGGGTTCAGCCTCACCACCGGCGGTATCCTGGTCGGCAGCACCGTCGCCGCAAACACCACCTCCATCACCAACGGCACCCTGAAAAGCGCCGCCACCGCTTCCGGCAAAGATCTGGTGATCTTCACCAACAACACCGGCATCACCGCGATCAGCGCCACCATCGCCGATGCGGCTGCTGGTACGACCGGCCTCACCAAAAGCGGTCCTGGCAACCTGACCCTCTCGGGCACCAACAGTTACACCGGCTCCACGATCATCAGCGCAGGCAGCCTGACCTCCTCACTGGCAGCTGCCCTCAGCAGCACTCCTTCGGTCTTGATCGGTAGTGGTGCCGCACTCACCGTCAGCTACGGCGGCCCCAGCAGCTACACCAATCCGGAGATCACCACCCTCCTTGCCAAAACCACCTTTGCCGATTCCACCTCCGGCTTCGGCTTTGACACCACCGACGCCACCGGCGGCACCGCAAACTATGCCGGCGGCTTCACCGGAAGCACCGGCCTCGCGAAAAGCGGCACCGGCACGCTGGTCCTCACGGGTTCGAATTCCCACACCGGCACCACCTCTGCTTTCGGCGGCACCCTACAGGTCGCAAACACCGGTGCTCTCGGCGGAACCACCCTCGGCACCGTGGTCTCCAACGGCGCAGCAGTCGCACTCAGCGGCGGCATCACCATCACCGGAGAGGCTCTCAGTCTCCTCGGCGAGGGCATCACCAACACTGGCGCGCTTCGCAATGTTTCGGGAACCAATTCCTGGACCGGCGACATCACTCTCGCAGGCACCGCCCGCATCAATGCGGACGCAGGCAGCCTGACTCTGGGAGCGGTCGGACTCAGCGGCACGCTTGAACTCAGCGGCGACGGCAACATTTCCGTGAACGGCCTCGTCACCGGCACCACCGCAGTCATCGTTGACGACCTCATCGGCGACGGGACCACTTCCGGCACGATGACCTTGAGCGGTGCGAATACCAACACCGGAGTCACCACGGTGAACAGCGGCAAACTCAGTCTCACCGGCAACCGCACCGCGGATTCGACCGGTGGCTTCATCGTGGGGACGACCGCGGCCAAGACCGGCACCTTGGCCATTTCTAGCGGAAATTTCTCAACCGGCATCGGTGACATCCAGGTGGGCACGCTTGCCACCGCGACAGGCATCATCAATCAAACCGCCGGCACCATCTCCACCACCCCGACCACTGCCAACAACGGTCGCGTTCTGATGGGGACCCTCGGAGCCGGAACCTACAACCTCAGCGGCGGCACCCTGAATGCCAATGGAACGGGCGTGAACGCGTTCATCCTCGGAACTAACAGCGGTGGCAGCGCCTTCTTCAATCTCAGCGGCACAGGTTCGGTGACCATGGGATCACCTACCGGCCTCCTGCAGATCGGGCGTTCCAACTCCACGACCACCGCAAACTCGGGTAGCTTCATCCAAACCGGTGGCTCCGCGAGCATCTCCAACCTCTCGATCGGAGGCGGCGGCATCAACAACAACGCCAGCACAGGAGTTCTGGAAATCACCGGTGGCACGTTTGCCGTCGCGGGTGCCTTCAATGCTCTGGCCGCAGGGCCTAACTGCAACGCTTCCATCCTCATCGGCGGCACTGCGGATGTCACCCTGCCCGCCTTCCCCACCGGCCTTGCGGTTCCGGTCCCCGTCGGTGCGGGTTCCACCGCCACCATCACCTTCGACGGCGGAACCCTGAAACCGGCCGCTGCCAGCAGCACCTTCATGGGCGGGCTGACAGAGGCGACCATCCAGGACGGCGGGGCGAAATTCGATGTTGCGACAGGACAAGACATCGCGATTGCTCAGAATTTACTCACTCATGCCTCATCGCTCGGCGGCGGTCTGACAAAAATCGGCATTGGAACACTCACCCTATCGGGAGCGAACACCTACACCGGCGCAACTGCGGTGAACGAAGGCACGCTCGCCCTCGTGGGCGGCAGCCAGAGTTCACCGATCACCGTGGCCAACGGCGCGCTGCTCGGATTCACTCTTGATTCTGGAACCTCCTCCACCAGCACCGTCACCTTCGGCGCAACTTCCAAGATACAAGTCACCGGAACTCCTACCGATCCGAGTTATACCCTGATGACCACCGCCGGCATCATTGGCACTCCCGTGCTGGACACCCCGATCAGTGGCTATGAACTTGTGGTTGATGGAACCACCCTCAAACTCAATTCCACCTCCGCCACCTACGCCACATGGGCTGCAGCCTATGCAGGCGCGGTGCCTCCGCTGACCGACATCACCGCCACCGCGGATCCAGACAATGACGGTCTCACCAACCTCATGGAATATGCTCTCGGCCTCGACCCGCGTTTCTCAAGTGGCTCGCCCGGAGTCTCCAGCAACGGCGGCAAAACCATCACCTACACCAAGGGCGCCGAGGCCAAGGTCAACCTGGACGTCACTTATTCGATTGAAACCTCCACCACTCTCGGCGTGGCTCCCAGCCCGTGGACCGAGGGCACCAATCCCGAAGTAACGCAAGACGCCGACTCCATCAGTATCACCTTCCCGGTCGGCCCAACAGAAAACTTCGCCCGTCTCAAGGTCGTTCAGATTCCCTGAATCCAAGCAATTTTGCTGAACATCAAATTCCCGCAATCCGCCGCCTCATTTCTGATGAAATGAGGCGGTCTGCTGCTGATACCCAATCCATCGTCTTCTCCGGTCTTGCGGCACCTCATGTAAATTCAGGGCCATGTTCACAGGCTTGCATTCACGAGTTTTTGAAATGAGAAAATCAAACATCATTCCCCTTCTGCTCGCCCTTGCCGGGCTGAACCCATCCACAGCCATGGTGGCTCAACTATCCGCCGTCACGACGGAAATGACAGGCCGCTTGGATGGCTGCGCCACAGGGCAGACCGTTGCTCAAATCAATGAGTGGATCACCACCATCGACAACAACGACCCGGTCATCGACGACAGTCCCGCGATCATCGGACAGGCAATGACGGACCGTGCCTCTGGTGCCGCAGAACTGGCGTCCTATCTGCCTTTCTTCGATGGATTCAAATTCAATACCTCCAGCTATTTCCCAGGCGCGGTCTTCCCTCCGGCCGATCCGGACGCCGTGGATTTCACTCCCTTGATGCACCTTTGGGGAATGCCTCCGGTGAATGCGCGCCCCGGACGACCCGGCGGAAACGATCTCCTACGAACTCCCGGCCACCGACCCCGGGCAGCCACGGATATTCGCCCGTCTCATTGTGGTTGAAGCGCCTTGATGCCCTTCACTATCAGCTCCGTATGAAACTAAACCCGATCTCCCGTCCCTGTAACTTTCTCTTCGCCGGAGTGATTCTCGCGAGCGCCTCACTCCTCGGCCGGATCTACGCGGCAGACGTGACATGGGACTTGAGCCCCGGTGTGATTGGCGTCGGTAATGGGACCGTCACCGGCGGCGCAGGAGCTTGGAACACCAGCAACGGCAACTGGACCCTCAACAATGGATCCAACAACATCGCTTGGAACAATCTGAGCAATGATGTGGCCGTCTTCGGCGGTACTGCCGGTAGCGTTGCCCTTGGCACCGCCATCACCGCGGGTGGACTCACCTTCAACACCACGGGCTACGCGGTCACGGGAAACACCCTGACACTTGCCGGCACGCCAATCGTCACCACGGGCACCGGCTTCTCCGCCAGCATCGCCTCGGTAGTCCAAGGCACCGTGGGATTTACCAAATCAGGCGCCGGAGCCCTCACGCTAACAGGTGCTAACACCTATACCGGCACCACCACCGTCGCGAACGGAACCCTCAGCATGGAAGGCAACCGGACGTCAAACACGGGTGCCATTGTCGTCGGCAACAGCGCGGCGCAAATCGGCACTCTCATCCTCTCGAATGGCAGTTTCTCGACCGGCACCGGAGATATCCAAATCGGCACGACCTCAGGAGCCACAGGCATCATCAATCAAACGGCCGGCACCCTCTCCACAACGCCAAGCTCAGCCAACAATGGACGCCTCTTGATCGGCTCCGCCGCATCTGCGACCGGCACCTACAATCTCAGCGGTGGAACCTTGAACGCAAACGGCTATGGAGGCAGCTTCAACAATGCCAACAACCTGATTCTGGGGACAAACAGCAATAGCTCGGGAACCTTCAATGTCAGCGGCACCGGCTCCCTCGTGATCGCAAATGCGCTCGGCCTCCTGCAAATCGGCCGATCCAACTCGGCCACTGACTTCAGCAGCGGCACATTCACCCAAACAGGAGGTTCTGCCAGTATCACCAACCTTGGAATGGGCGGCTCTTCCAACACCAACACCACCAGCATTCTCAACCTGACCGGAGGAACCTTCACTGTCACGTCCTCTTTCCTCACCATGGCGGCCGGAAGCAACAGCACGGCGTCGATCACCATCAGCGGAACGGCGGAGGTCACCCTGCCCGCCTTCCCCTCGGGGCGTGGATCCGGGGCAGCCGCCACCATCAGCTTCAACGGCGGAACTCTGAACCCCGCGGCCGCCAGCAATGCCTACATGGGTGGACTCACCAGCGCGAAAATCAAGGCTGGCGGAGTCACCCTCAACGTCGGCTCCGGCAAGGACATTGTGATTTCCCAAGACCTCCTCACCGATGACTTTTCCACCGGTGGAGGACTGATCAAAGCCGGTGCGGGAGCACTCACTCTCTCCGGAACCAACACCTACAACGGTCCAACACTCGTCACCCAGGGAAACCTCCATATCTCCGGCATGATCCACGCGGCCAGCACCGTCAACGTCAGTCAGGGTGCGTCCTTTGGAGGTTCCGGAATCGCCGCAGGGGCACTGACCTCATCCGGCACCATCACTCCCGGCAATCTCGGTGTCGGCACCCTCAATACCGGTGCCATAACACTGAATGCTGGCACGCTCGCCATCGAGGTCAGCGGCACCAGCGCGGACAAGCTCATGTCCAGCGGAGCGATCAACCTCAATGGAGCCAGCCTCACCGTCACGGAACTGGCGGCCGGCAGTGCCGCATCTTACGTCATCGCCCAAGGGAGCAGCCGGACCGGTACCTTCGCATCCACCACCCTTCCGTCGGGATACTCGATCGAATACACCGCGACCCAGGTCATCCTGAAACTCGCGCTGGCCGTCGTGAACTACCCGACATGGTCGTCAGTCAACGGACTCGACGCCTCGAACAACGGACCGGAAATGGACCCGGACAACGACCTGGTCCGCAACCTCATGGAATACGTGCTCGGTGGAATTCCGATAGGCGCGGGAGCCGGCAACCTGTCGATGCTTCCCACCCAAAGCCTGAATGAGACCTATCAGTTCTTCAGTTTTGATCGCACCAGCGTATCGAAAAACGACACACTCCAGACCGTCTCGATCAGCAACGACCTGATCCATTGGAGCCCGTTTGCCAGCATTGGCACCTCAAGCGAGGGCACCGTGAGCATTTCAGGAAGCGGCGACAAAGAGTCCGTCAGCGTCGCGATCCCCCGCAACCTTGCCAGCAATGGCAAACTCTTCGCCCGGCTCGAAGCAAGCGCCAACTTCCCCATCATCGCCGCGGAACCCGGAATGATGGAAATCTCGCGCTACTGGGCTCCTGTGGTCTATCAGGAGGTCAGGGAGAATACCGACATCGGCCGGCAGTTGTATGGTGCGCGCGATTTGTCTGTCACCATGAACTTCGACGGTGACTGGGACGTCGCGAACAACTGGCATAACAGTCGCTATCAGGCGGACGAACAGGGACTGCCCGGAGACCGCCTCACCCCGCCCCTTTACGGCAAGTCATACTCCGCCGTGGTCGAATCCCAGAAATTCCTGTTCCTCACCTATGGCTTCTACCACAGCGGACAGGATTCCTTTTTCTCCGCCGCGAGGCATCAGAATGACTGGGAGGCCGTGGTCTTCGTGGTTCGCAAGGACGGCAGCCGCTACGGCAAGTTCGAGGGCATGATGACCCAGTTCCACACGGATCAACTCTCCTACCTTCCCGCGGAAATCACGTTTTCCAACCACCGCCCGATCATCTACATCGAACCCAATGGCGGCCTGGAAGGTCACGGCATCAAGGCCTACACGAATCAGAATCCGGGATCCAACGGGGTGGTCTATATGCCCGGACCTTTCTCGGAAAACGTCATATCGACCGACCTCACGACCAACGGCAACTGGAACACCGCTCCCAGGTGCCAATACAAGCTCGTCCCGATCAGCGAAATGTGGGGCCTGATCGGCAAAACCGGACTCAACGATCCATACTCCGGTTGGAAACTCTACAACTACGCGCGTCCGGAGAACTATCCGGCTTACGACCAGGAACCAGCCGGCGGCAATCCACCGTGGGATCGCGATTTCTTCATGAACCCGTTCGTGTTCTTCTCCGCAAATTTCCCGGGCCTGCAGCCCGATCTTGCCTCGGATGCGTATGTCTTCGATCCCTATTTGAACGGAACCAGCGGCCAATCGGGACCTAACAATCCAAACGGCTTGTTGCCGGCATCCGCATGGCAGAAAACCCAGCTCGGCGGGACTTCCGGATACGCCTGGTCTCACCGCGGCGAGACCACCCTCTATCACCGGAGCATCTCGGCAGCCGATGACCGCTTCACCTTCAGCCACATGAACGCAAGCGGCGACTTCGTGATCCAAGGGCGCGTTCACAGCGTGCAGGACATCACTAACAGCCGCGCCGGACTGATGATCCGCAACAGCACGGCGGACACATCCCGGATGATCGGACTGATCGCCAGCGCCCAGCAGCAGGTCATTCTCCAATACAGAACCACCGACGGAGGAAGCCTCAGCGCCTTGGTGACCGGCCCGCTGCCCGCAAACGACCAGCCGGTCTGGCTGCGACTCGAACGCAAGGGCGGAAATATCATCTCCAGCTACTCCTATCAGGAATTCGGTGGGCAGTTCACCGTCCTGGCCACGGTTCCCATCACCATGGACAATCAAGTCGTCACCGGGATGGCAATGCGATCCAACAATGCATCATGCTACTCGGCAGCCACCATGACCAACATCGAGCTGCAAATACCATAACCGGTGCCTAACACCGCTCAATTCTCTCATGAAACCACCCGGAAGACCTATGATTTGCACAAAGAATCGACTTGTTGGATTCTTCGTCAGCATCGCGATGATGCCGCATGCGCACGCGCTGAACGTAAAGGTGATCCTGCTGGGCGGACAGTCCAACTCGGTCGGACAGGCCGCCTCCACGGGACTCCCGACGAGCCCGGTGAACTTGCGAAATCCCCAGGCGGACGTCTTGTTCTATTACGACGGAGGACCGGGCTTGACCACCCTTTGTCCAGGCAGTGGCGGGAATCCGAGTCCCACGGGCCTGCATTTCGGTCCGGAGGTGACCTTCGGTCGTGCGATTGCAAATGCCTCGCCATCCGCAGCTTACGCGATCATCAAGCATGGGGAGAACGGAACCGCGCTTTATGATGACTGGGCACCAGGCACGGGTCCTAGCTATTCGAGGTTCAAGGCTACGGTTGCCGCCGGTTTGACGGCCCTGCAGAACGCGGGTCACAGCACCGAGATTGTCGGGATGCTGTGGCTCCAAGGAGAGAGCGACGCCCTTGAGGGACAGCAGGCAAACTATCAGACCAACCTCACGAACTTCATCGCCGACATCCGGATCCACTACGGGGCAAACCTGCCATTCTTCATTGGCGGGATTTACCCCCAAAGTGCTGCGAAAATCACGGTAATCAACGCCCAGACAGCCGTGGCCGCTGCGGATCCTTACTCCACGTTCTTTTCGACCGGTGATCTGAATATCGTTGATGCCCATCACTTTGATGCTGCGTCGCTGATGACGATCGGTGAGCGCTACGCGGCTGCATTTCACGCTCTCCCGTATCGAGTGGTTTCGGGGGTGAGCATCAAGGATTATTCGTCGCAACTCGCGGCCACGCGGGCACCCAAGTTTACGATCGACAGTTCGGGCTTCACCGAAGTCACCGGCTATCACTCCAACGCGGCCAACAACACCATGTGGAACAATCAGGGCTTGATCTCCGGAGGCACGGACAACCTGCCGACCTTCATCACCTTCGACCTCGGACGTAACTATGATCTTGCCTCCACCAAGGTCTGGAACTGGAATGACGCTGGCACACTCACTGCCGGATCGAGGAACGTGGAAATCTCCGTCGCCTCCAGCGTGACCGGATCCTTCACCTCGATCGGTAATTTCGTGCTCAGTCAAGGGCCCGGAACGACGAACGTGGACTTCGGCCAAGTGATCGACTTCAGCGGCTTTCCTGCAGCGGGTGACGTGCGTCTCGTGCGTTTCGACATCATCACGAATTATGGATACAACACGGGTGGCTCTACCCTCGCCGGACTCAGTGAGGTGAGGTTCATGGTTGCTGAGGAGGTCGATGAAACCCCGCCAACGATCAGCAACGTGAGCCCCGCGAGTGGTAAGAACTTTGTCTCGGTAACGAGCAATCTACAGGCAACCTTCAACGAAAACATCACCTTCGGAACCGGTGTCATCACGATCAAGAGGATCAGCGGCGAGGTAGTGGAATCAATTGACGTTACATCCTCCCCGCGGGTCACCATCAGCGGTAGCACTCTGACGATTGATCCCACCAGTGATTTGGACAACGGCACCCTGTATTATTTGGAGATCGCAGGCACCGCCATTGCTGACCTAGCAGGAAACAGCTTCCCAGGCATCACCGGTTCCGCGACCTGGAGTTTCACAACCCTTGCTGCGGGAGCCTCGACGATCATCGGGGTGACCATCGGGGACTATTCCTCGCAGTTCAACAACTCGAACCGGGTGGTGGAGAACATCATCAACGGGACGGGGTTCACCGAGGCCACCGGCTACCACACCTCTGCCGATGTGGGACATTGGAACAATCTGGGCTTTGGCTTGGGGACCACTGTTGGGGATGACCCGTTTCCAGTCACCGTTACACTGGATCTTGAGGCCAACCATGACCTCAGTTACGTGAAGATTTGGAACTGGAATCAAAGTTCCACGACAACTGCCGGCTCGAAGGATGTGGAAGTCCTCGTCGCTTCGAGTGTGGGCGGTCCCTTTAACTCGCTGGGTAGTTTTGTGCTCACCAAGGCACCGGGCTCGGACAATGTGGACTTCGGTCAAGTGATCGACCTCACCGGCTTTGCCGCTGCGGACGACGCGCGTCTGGTGAGGTTTTCGATCACGTCGAACCATGGGTATGCCTATCAACTTGCCGGGTTCAGTGAGGTGCGCTTCACCGGGGCTCCTGTGGCAGACTTCAACGCCTACATTTCCGATCCAGAGCTTGGTCTGGATCCCGAGGATCAGGGACTGGATTCGGATCCGGACTTTGACCAGATCCCCAATGGCGTGGAGGCATGGTTCGGCACGCATCCGGGCGAGTTCAACGCGGGGATCACCAAGCTCGGGACGAACGGCACAATCACCACCTTCGAGCACCCACAGAATGAATCCCCGCCAAGTGATCTCACCGGTTTCTATCAGTGGTCGATCAACTTCGTTGACTGGTATGACGGCGACGGCACCGATGGCCCGGGCGGCGGAGGCCCCACTGTCACCATTTCCGCTGATTCGGTGGGAACGACCACGACGGTGACGGCAACTGCGAGCGAGGTACTCGGGAAACTGTTCCTTCGGGCTGGCATCATTCAGGATTGAGGCCAAGTCACTCATAAGCCCCCCTGCGCAATGTACGGCAGTTTCGAAAGGCACGCGGCAGCAGGCAGCCCAATCACGCGTTTTGCTCAAATCGTACATTTTTAAGGCCAAATTGTGCATTCCCGGAACCAGAACCCTCCCTATGATTACGGGTGAATTTGAATTCGAACAAGCCGCCCCTAACCATAAACACCGTCCGTAAAGCCTCCCCTATGAAAAACCCCTCCTCAAAGCTATTCCGCCTGATCAATGGAGTCGTCTTCGCGCTCTTAATTGTATCCACAGGATCACAAGCCGCAATTACCACAATCTACGAGGACACTTTCAGTGGTGATTCATCCACACTGAACGGAGCGACCACAACCATCGGTAGCGGCACTTGGAACGCAAACACGTTCGTGAACCGCGACGGTTCGATGGTTGAGGCCAACCAAGGTGGTGCCGTGGTAGGCGTCACCCTTGCAATCAACAACATCTACACATTGTCGATGGACGTCGCGCTAACAGGTACCGCAGCCACCACCAAATACCTGATGTTGGGATTTGTCGATCAAGCCACAGTGACCGGTGCAGGAGCAAGTAATGCCACTGGCCGATTTAACAACAATACCATGAACGGATATCCGTTGATTACCCTTGTAACCGGTGCATCCGTAATCCAAGGGTCAGAGCTTTACAATGTTGTTGCAGCTAGCACGCCTTTCACGGATTTTGCCAATGTCCACAATTACAAGATCGTGATCAACACATCAGGAAACGGCAGTACATTCACAGCGAGCTACTATGTTGATGGTGTTGCTTTCGGAACCAACCTCTTGATGGATCAAGCTCCTCTCGGCTCGATCGGTGGAGTTGGATTCGCCGCTCGGAGTGGCGCCGGGACCGTTGACAACTTCAAGCTGACCGTGGAACCCGTCCCAGAGCCAGGCACCGCCCTGCTCAGCAGTATCGGTGTTCTCGCCCTGCTGCGCCGCCGAAGGGAATGAGCACTTCGGCTCCTGGAGACGGTCAAGCGTTTATCCTCCAACTCCATCCTTGCGTCCGCGTGGGGATGGAATTCCATGCAAATGGGGTTCAGCCTCGGTCGTAGCGTCCAATCTCCATGGAGGGTTGTGGCTATTGGCGCAAAATGTTAAGTAAATCTCTGATTTTTCGAGATTTTGACGTGGAGGGCACCATCCTACCGGTAATCGTATGACCCGACGGTCAGATCGGCCGGCTTGACCGTGGCAGGTCACCCAAGCAAGGTCCGCCGGATGACGGCACCGTATCGTCGCCATCCCAAAACCCAACAAAAAGGGAGCCTTTCGGCTCCCTGAGGTCCTCGTTGAGAGGATGGTGGGCAGGGCTGGATTCGAACCAGCGTACTCAATGAGAGCAGATTTACAGTCTGCCGCCTTTAACCACTCGGCCACCTACCCATTTTCCGCTCAACGCGGGGGCGGATGTATGAGGAACGGGGGTGATTCTGACAAGAAAAACATTTTCCCGGCGCGAATATTTCTTTCCCCGACATCCGCACGTTCAACGGTCTGGCGTGTGGTGTTCCCCGCCGATCAGCCCGGCCATCGTCAGGGTCATGAAGCGCCGGGTCCATGGGAGCACGCCAGCGATCTTGAAGAAGATTGCACGGATCGGGCTGAGCCATTCGTGGTCGGACTGGAACCAGGGAGTCAGCCAGCGGGTGGAAAACTGGTAGTAGCGGAGCGAGAGCCATCTCCTGCGCTGGTAGCGTTTCAAAGCTTCGGCCAATGGAAGGTCGGCGAGGCATTTCGCCAGGCATGAGGCGTCGGCGAGGGCCAGATTGACGCCCTGTCCGAGTTGGGGACTCATCGCGTGGGCTGCGTCGCCGAGCACCACCACGCCGTCCGCATGCCAACGCCGCATCCGGACGTCACCGTATCGGGCGGTGAGCACCTGATCCCACGAATCGATCTGCTCCAGGAGTCGTGCGGATCTTGGGCAAAGGGCGAGGATCTGATCCTTCCATTCCTGCAGCGGGCGAGAGCGCCACGCCTCGTCTTCGGAGATTTTCACGCTCCAGAAAAGACTGACCAGGGGCTCGCCTCCGTCGAGGTCGCAACCGGTGGCGAGGAAGCCCCCTAGGCGACGGGTACCGTCCACCACCTGATAGAGCTCGTTCTCGGGAAAGACGCCTTCGTTGGTGCCAATGAACCAATGCGCGCCCCAGGGATAGCCGCGATTCGTTCCACCGGTTCCGACGAGGTCGCGCAATTTTGAACGTGCTCCGTCGGCAACGATCAGGAGATCAAAGCCCCCGCATTTCTTTCCATCCGTCGCATGCAGCGTCCAGAGGTTTTCAGATCTTGTGAGGTCGCTGATCTCCCATCCCCAGCGGAGTTCGACATTTTCATGCTCCATGGCCCCGATGAGATGATGGAGCAAGACCGGGCGATGAAGTCCCGCACCGAACCTTCCCTCGCCGATTTCCTGATAGCGGAGATCCAGCAGAGAGTTGCCAACGGGATCGACCACGTGAAGCCGGTCCACCCTGGCGGCGTGTTTGAGCACCTCGTCGAGGATGCCAATCTCGCGCAGGACACCCATGCCCGAAGGCTGGAGGAGAAAACCCGCACCGACGGCCTTGCATTGCGTTGCCCGTTCGAAAAGGACCACTGTATGCCCCTGTCTGGCGAGCAGGATCGCGGATGCGGGTCCGGCGGTTCCGCAACCGACGATGGCGATGCGGAGACGCTCCTTTCTCATCTTACCAGAGACCGTAGTGACCGGTGTTCATGATATAAAGCCCCATCAGGAAATTGGCGGTGCCGTGCATGATCACGCATGCTCCGAGGTTTTTGCTCCAGACACATAACAGATAGGTCATGCTGCCGTAAACCAACGCCCCCGCATAATCGACCGGGGCATGGGCAATGACGAACAGCCCGGTGACGACGCCGTATGACAACCAACGGGCACGACCGAAGGGTTGTTTCCAGTAGTCCCCTTCCCAATCGCAGACAAAGCGCATGAGAAATCCGCGCCAGAAGATTTCCTCGACGAGTGCGACGACCACCGCAGCCCGAAAGAATCGCATGACCAGCGAAGCCCAGTAGCCGACGGGATGCTTGAAAATCCCGGGATCAAAGCCTTCGTTGCGTTCGGTGATTCCAAAGGTCTTGAGCCAGCCCCCGGTTTTGCCTGTCAGCCCCCAGGCGTCGTACAGGGCGGAGGGAAGCAGCCAGAAGCCGATCCCGACCGCTCCGAAGATCACCCCGACGAAGGCCCATTTGATCGACCAGTCGAAGCGATAGCTGCGCCGGTAGTGAATGAGAAATCCCAAGGCGACCAGGGTCTGGACCGGATAGACAAATTGCGCGGGGTCCTGCCGCCACCACGGTGCGTCGGGGTGTTTCCATTCGATGAATCCCCCGATGAGTTGAAGCAGGACCATGAAGGCCATGAACACCGCGAACGGAACCACGTGCGCCCGTGTGAGCAGCTCGGGATCCGTCGGCTTGGGTTCGACGCTCATGATTCGTTAGAGCCGCCCGACGAATTTCTCGATCTTGTCGGTGGCGGTGCGGATGTCGTCGAAGGCGGTGGCGTAACAGCAACGCAGGAAGCCCTCGCCGGAAGGACCGAAGGCTCCGCCCGGCACGCAGGCGACGCTTTCCTGTTCCAGCAGGTTCATGGCGAATTCCTTGCTCGTTAGACCGGTGCTGCGGATGTCCGGGAAGACATAGAAGGCTCCACCTGGAGTGTGACAGTCGAGGCCGATCTCGTTCAGACGCTTCACGAGGAAATCGCGGCGCTGGTGATAACTGTCGCGCATTTTCACCATCGCGGGATGACCGTTCTCAAGCGCCTCAATGGCGGCATTCTGGCTCATGATGGGCGCGCAGAGCATCGAATACTGGTGAATTTTCATCATCGCCTCGATGATGGGCTGTGGCGCGCAGGCATACCCCAGACGGAAGCCGGTCATCGCGAAGGCCTTGGAGAATCCGTGCAGCAGGATGGTCCGTTCCTTCATCCCCGGCAGGGAGGCGATGGAGACGTGAGGCACGGTTTCGTCGTAGCGGAGCTCGCTGTAGATCTCGTCCGTCATCACGATGAGATCGTGCTCGATGGCGAGCTTGGCGATGCCCTCAAGATCCTCGCGCGAAGCGCAGGCCCCGGTCGGGTTGGTCGGGAAGTTGATGAACACCACCCGCGTCTTCGGCGTGATGGCGGCGGCGAGTTTTTCCGGCTTGAGGGAAAATTCATCCTCCTTGGTCGTCACCACCGGGACAGCGACGCCGTGCGCCATGACGATGCTCGGGCTGTAGGAAACGTAGCACGGTTCGTGATAGATCACCTCGTCGCCGGGATTGAGAAGGGCCCGGAGGGCGATGTCGATGGCCTCGGAAACGCCGACGGTCACCAGCACTTCCTTGGCCGGGTCGTAGCTGACATGGAAGAAATCCTCGACGTAGCGCGAGATGGATTTCCGCAGGGAGAGCAGGCCGAGATTGGAGGTGTAGGTGGTTTGGCCCTTTTCCAGCGAGTAGATCGCCGCCTCGCGGATGTGCCATGGAGTGACAAAATCAGGCTCGCCGACGCCGAGGGAGATCACGTCATCCCGGCCTTGTACGAGTTCGAAAAAGTCGCGGATCCCCGAGCGCGGGATCGAGGCGACGTTGGTTGCGATTTTCGCGGAATAGTCCATGGCAGAACCCGCCATCCGGCGGGGGCGGGAATATCAGCGGGATGAACCGCTTACGTCAATCCCGGGGCAGGTTTTGTTTTCCCGGAGAACCCGGCAATTCCACGGAGCCGGCGTAAGGATCGCATGGTTGAATTCAGGTAAAATGCGACAAAACTCAGGTCAATCGGACGAAGTGCGGAAGATTTGAGGTTGTAAATCGTAACCAAACCCTTATAAGACGCCCAGTTGCGTCTGATTTTCCTCAGGAATCCAGTCGCAGCCTCCTCCCCCCAACCATCAACTTTCGCAATCTTCGCGGGCCGTCATCAACCGTCGGCGTCTCGAAGCTTTACCAGCCCCCCCTCTGGACATGATCTTTCTTAAGCGAAAATGCGCCGGCTTCGTGCGCATGCTTGGCGTCATCGTTTTGACAGGCCTTTTGCCGGCATTTTCCGCCCATGCCAGGTCGCTCGTCGTCGAATCATCGCCGTCCATCGGCGCCGCGGTTTCGGTTTCTCCCGCAGATTCGAACGGCGCAACCGACGGCACCACCGCCTTCACGCGGACATTTCCAAATGCGGCGGTCGTCACCCTCAAAGCGGAGAATGCAGTGGGCCGCTACCGATTCCAGAGATGGATGAAAGACGGGGTGGCCTTTGAAAACAGCCTTACGGCCAAGGTCACGATGAATGCCGACCACACCCTCACGGCGTTGTATGTCGAGGTGTCACCGGTGTTTCCGGCCAACATGCAGATCATGCCATTGGGCGACTCGATCACTTACGGTTACAACGGAACCAACGCGGGATATCGCGGTCCACTCTACGGCCAACTCGCGCCACTTGCCCCGACATTCCGGTTTGTCGGCACCTGTTCCGAGCGCCCGGGCCTTCTCCCGGCCACGCCGATCAACCAGAGATTTCACGAAGGTCACTCTTCCTATTCCATCCAGGTGGTTTCGAACAATCTGGACGGCTACGACAACTCAATTTTCCTGCAATATGGAGGACCCGACCGGGACCCCAACGGTGGCTACTGGCTCGTCGGGGGCAACGGCACGTCGCGAGCACCGGTTTTCCCGGATGTCATCACGATGATGGTCGGCACCAACGACCTCGACAATCCGGTCGGGGTTGAGAACAGGCTGCGGGCTCTGATGGAAAAGATCACGACCCTGCGTCCCGCGACGAACCTGCTTGTCGCGAAAATCACCCCCGCCCCGACGTTTTCCACCGATGAGGATTACAACCTGATCGTACCCAATGTCGTGGCTGACTTCCGGGCAGCCGGAAAAAAAGTCCATCTCGTCGATTTGAACACGGGATTTCCGGTCAACGGCCTGATCGCGGATGATATCCACCCGAACGACACCGGATTCAACTGGATGGCGGCAAAGTGGTTTCAAACCATCGAGACGGTCTATTCCCCAACAGCCATCGCACGGCCGTTCAACCTGACACCCATCGCGCTGCCCGGCACCATTGAGGTGGAAAACTTCGACCACGGTGGCAACGGAGTGGCCTATCAGGATCTGACAAGCTCAAACGAAGGCGGACAGTATCGCACAGAGGAAGCTGTGGACATCCGCGCCAGTGGAGACGAGGGCGGTGGCCATGAGATCTATCAGACCGAGGCGGGTGAATGGATGCGGTACACCGTCAACGTGGATACCTCCGGAGGCTTCACCCCGAAACTCCGGGTCGCGAATCCGGTCGGCGGCGGCGAGGTCTATCTGGAGATCGACGGGATCAACGTCACCAACAATGTCGCCATTCCCTCCACCGGAGGATTCGGCATCTGGCAAACGGTCCACATGCCCAGGATCCAGCTCAGCGCCGGGACCCATGTGGTGAAGCTCGTCATTTCCGCCACTTCACCGGGTGGCACGGCTGGCGCGATCAACTGGTTGTCGTTCACCGCCGAACCCAAGGCCCCGCCTTCCGCGAGGGCCGGAGCCGACATCACGGTTGAGGATGTGGATCAAAACGGATTTCAACCGGCAACACTCAACGCCAGTGCCACCATCGCCGGAGATTCGCCAGCTCTAACCTACCAATGGTCGCGCGGCGGCGTCGTTGTCGCGACAGGAGTCAATCCCACGGTGAGCCTCCCGTTAGGAACCCAGGTGATCCAGCTCACGGTCACCGACGGCAACGGGCTCGTGGGCACCGACGAGGTTCTGGTGACGGTAACGCCCAAAACCCTGCTCAACGGAAGTTTCGAATCCAATCTCACCGCATGGACCCTGTCCGGAAATCTCGCCATTCAGGACGCGGCACCGTATTCTCCCACCAATGGATCCAAGTTGGTTGGATTCAACGGCGGCAACCTGACACCAAACGGAATTCTATCACAAACTTTCGCCACGGCCGTCGGTGGAACCTACACCCTCGAGTTCGACGCCGGGATTCTTTCCTTCAATTCAAACTCCCAAACGATGCGGGCAACGGTCACCGGTGCCAGCAGCCTGCTCAACCAGACGATTGCCATCAACGGGCTGGGCAACGGGACCAACCAGTGGCTCCCGCAGTCCTTTACCATTGTCGCCAACAGCACGTCCACGACGGTGGCATTTCGCGACATTTCCGGATCCACCATTGGTGTGGACCTCCTGCTGGACAACGTCCGGGTCAGCGGACCTTCGGCACTCTTGCCCAACAATCCACCGGTTGCGGTGGCCGATTCATTCACCACCAATGAAGCCACCCCGCTGGTGGTGCCATCGGGCGGCTTGCTAACCAATGACAGCGACCCGGAAGGAAATGCCCTTGTGGCGGTCATCAACGTGCGACCCACCCATGGCACCCTCAATCTCGGACTGAACGGTGGCTTCACCTACACGCCCGATGCCGGATTCTTCGGAAACGACTCTTTCACCTATCATGCCAGCGACGGATTCCTGAACTCGAACATCGTGACAGTGAACCTCGTGATCAACGAGGTGATTCCACCACCCGTCTCGACAGGCGATTCCTATTCCACCCAGGAAGGCAAGACGCTGACCGTTCCGGCAAGCGGCATCCTGTCAAACGACTCCGATCCGAGATCACGCCCCCTGACCGCCGTCCTGAACGCGGGGCCAAGCCGCGGCACGCTGAGCCTCAACCCTAACGGAAGATTCACTTATACCCCATTCGGCGGGTTCTTCGGGCGCGACACCTTCACCTATCACTCCAGAAATGGCTATCTGGATTCGAACATTGTCACCGTGCAGATCACCGTGAACGAGGTCATTCCTCCTCCCGTGGCATCCGCAAATTCCTACGTGACCAACGAGAGCATCCAACTTTCGATTTCCGCGCCGGGAGTGCTTGGAAACGATTTCGACCCGCGGTTTCGCCCGCTCACCGCGGTCCTGAACGCAGGACCAAGCCATGGCACGCTCAACCTGAACGCCAACGGAAGCTTTGTTTACAATCCCGACAATGGCTATTTCGGCTCGGATTCGTTCACCTATCATGCCCGCAACGGCCTTCTGAACTCCAAGGTCGTCACGGTCAACCTAACGGTCAACGAGGTGATTCCCGCTCCGGTCGCAGTGGCGGATTCCTATTCGACGAATGAAGGCACGCCGCTGGTAATCTCCGGAAACGGACTCCTGGTCAACGACACGGATCTCCGGTCCCGTCCGCTGAAGGCCATACTGAACGACGGCCCGTCCCATGGTTCCCTCACCCTGGCGGAAGACGGGAGCTTCATCTACAACCCTGCCTACGGATATTTCGGAAACGATTCGTTCACCTATCGGGCGAACAACGGCTTTCTGAATTCCGCTGTCACCAGCGTGAACCTCACGGTCAATGAGGTGATCCCTCCGCCGATCGCGGTGGATGACGCCTACGTGACGGATGAGGACGTCGGGTTGACCGTTCCAGCCAATGGAGTGCTCGCCAATGATTCGGACCCGAGGGCCCGTCCGCTCACCGCCATTCTCGACTCAAGCCCCAGCCATGGAATCATCGGCTTCAATGCGGACGGAGGATTCACGTATTTGCCGGATGAGGACTATTTCGGCCCTGACTCATTCACCTACCATGCCCGCAACGGATTCCTCGATTCCGCCATCAGGACGGTCCACCTCACGGTCAACGAGGTCATTCCACCACCGTTGGCGGTCGCCGATTCCTATTCCACCGATGAAGGCTCGTCCCTGGTCTCAAGCGGCAACGGACTGCTTGCCAACGATTCCGACCCGAGATCCCGCGCACTAACAGCAGTGCTCGACAGCGCCCCATCCCATGGCACCCTGGTTCTGGCACCGGATGGTAGCTTCATCTATGATCCGAATCCCGGATTCTATGGAAACGACTCCTTCACCTATCATGCGAACAATGGATTCCTGGATTCCAACGTGGTCAGTGTTGACCTGACGGTCAACGAGGTGATCCCGTCTCCGACCGCGCTGGCTGACGCTTATGAGACGGACGAGGATATTCCTCTAACGATACCTACCAACGGGGTTCTCGCCAATGATACGGATTCGAGGGCCCGCCCGCTCACCGCCATTCTGGACGCAGGACCAAGCCACGGGCTCCTCGAACTGAATGCGAACGGCAGTTTCCTCTACACACCAGGCCAGGACTATTTTGGTCCTGACGCATTCACCTATCACGCGAACAACGGATTCCTCGACTCCGAGATCGTATCGGTTAGCCTTACCGTCAACGAGGTGGTCCCACCCCCGGTTGCGTTGGGGGATTCCTATGAGACCGACGAGGGTTCCGAACTGGTGACGAACGGAACCGGTGTTCTCGTGAATGACTCGGACCCAAGATCGCGGCTGCTAACAGCGGTTCTCGATGTCGCTCCCGTCAACGGTACTCTTGATTTCAGTCCCGATGGAAATTTCTCCTACTCCCCTGCCGTCGGATTCTATGGTCAAGACTCGTTCAGCTATCACGCGAACAACGGGGTGTTGGACTCCGGAATCGTCACCGTCACCCTGACGATCAGAGAGGTCGTTCCCCCACCGGTTGCGGTGCAAGACTTCTTTGAAACGGATGAGGACATGCCGCTAACGGTACCCGCGAACGGGGTTCTCATGAATGATACGGATCCGAGGGCCAGGCCGCTCACGGCAATTCTGGACGTCGGGCCAGGTCACGGATTCCTTGAGTTCAACGCGGATGGAAGCTTCATTTACACACCGGAACAGGACTATTTCGGTCCGGATTCCTTCGCCTACCACGCGAACAATGGATTCAACGATTCCCAGATCGTGTCGGTCACCCTCACCATCAACGAGGTGGTGCCGCCGCCGGTTGCCTTGGGCGATTCCTACGAAACCGACGAGGGTTCGGTGCTGATGACAAACGGAGCCAGCGTGCTTCTGAATGACTCGGATCCCAGATCGCGGCCGCTAACAGCCATCCTCGATTCATTGCCAGCAAATGGCACACTTGCTTTGAATCCCGATGGAAACTTTTCCTACACACCGGCCACGGGATTCTTTGGTCAAGACTCGTTCAGCTATCACGCGAACAACGGGGTGTTGGACTCGGGAATCGTCACCGTCAATGTAATGGTCAACGAGGTGGTTCCCCCACCCCTCGCCGCCGATGACAGCTACCAAACGGACGAGGATGTTCCGCTATTGATACCCGCGAGCGGGGTTCTGGCGAATGACACCGATTCGAGAGGACGTGCGATCACCGCGGTTCTCAATGTCGGACCTGAACATGGCGTGCTGGTGTTGAATCAGGACGGCAGCTTCATCTACACTCCGGCGGAAGATTACTTTGGGCAGGATTCATTCACCTACCGATCGAACAACGGCTTTCTCGATTCCGGCATCGCCACGGTCAACCTAACAATCCACGAGGTGGTTCCCGCGCCAATTGCATTGGCGGACGGCTACTCCACCGACGAGGGAACCGCGTTGGTGATTGCCGGCAACGGGGTGCTTGTGAACGATGCGGATCCCCGCTCACGACCTCTCTCCGCGATTCTCAACGTAGGCCCAACCAACGGCACTGTCGTCCTGGCTTCGAATGGAGATTTCACCTACACCCCTGACTCGGGTTTCTACGGAGCGGACTCATTCACGTATCATGCCACCAACGGGATTGTGAATTCAGAGGTCGTGACGGTCAGCCTCACCATCAATGAGGTGATTCCTCCGCCGGTCGCCGCAGGTGATTTCTATCAAGCGAATGAGAACGTGCAGCTCGTCGTTCCCGTCGCCGGTGTCCTGGCAAACGATACCGATCCGCGGTCGCGTCCGCTCATTGCCATCCTTGACACCGCGCCTGCCCATGGGGTTCTCGCTCTCAATGAAAACGGGAGTTTCACCTACACGCCGGAAGAGGATTACGTCGGTGCTGATTCCTTCACCTACCATGCCAACAACGGGTTCCTCGACTCTGGTTACTGTGACCGTCGAGATTACGGTCAAAACAATCGATCCTCCGCCAGTCGCCGGTGATGACAGCTATTCGACGAATGAGAACTCCACGCTGGTGATCAGCCAGGCCAGCGGATTGCTTGCAAACGATACTGACGCCGGCTCTCTCCCGCTGGAGGCCGTCATCGATAGCGGCCCGGTTCACGGGACGCTCGTCCTGAATCCCAACGGGAGCTTCACCTATGCTCCCGCAGCATCCTATTTCGGAAATGACTCATTTACCTACCACGTCAGCAATGGCACCAAGGATTCCAACATCGCAACAGTGGGTCTAACGATCAACGAGGTCATACCCGCCCCCGTGGCGGTCAGTGACTCCTATGCGACCCTTGAAGACGTCACATTGACCGTCGCATCACCCGGCGTGCTTGCGAACGACTCGGATCCCCGGGCCCGTCCCATCACGGCGGTCATCAGTGCCCCCCCCATCCACGGGACTCTTGTGCTGAACCCTGACGGAAGCTTCATTTACAATCCGGAACCCCGCTATTTCGGCACGGACTCCTTCTCCTATCGTGCGAGCAATGGAAGTGTGGATTCGGTGCCGACCGTCGTGAATCTCGTCGTCAACGAGGTGATTCCACCTCCGGTGGCTTCTGCGGATTCCTATTCCGTTGACCCGGGAGCGACACTGACCATCGCCGCCAGCGGTGTCCTCTCCAACGACTCGGATCCACGAGGGCGTCCGATAACGGCGGGCCTGAACGCAGGGCCGGCACATGGCACCTTGAGCCTGAATTCCAATGGGTCATTCACCTACACTCCCTCACCCGGATACACCGGAGCGGATTCCTTCACCTATCACGCGAACAACGGATTGCTGAGTTCGAACATTGTAACTGCCTTCATCAATGTAAGGCCGCCGGCCTTTGTCGGGTTGGTCAATGGCGGATTCGAGGCGGATTTCGCAGGTTGGACCACCTCCGGAAACCAGAACATCCAGTCAGCCGCGCCCTATGTCCCTACGGAAGGCAGCAAGCTGGTCGGCTTCAACGGGGCCAATCTAACACCCAATGCCATCCTCTCCCAAACGTTTGTCACCGTAGCCGGTCAATCCTACACCCTCGCGTTCGACCTCGGGGTCCTGGCCTTCAACACGAGTTCGCAGACCATGCAGGTGACGATGAACGGAACCGCAAGCCTGCTTTCCAAAACCATCACCGTCACCGGAGTGAACGGCTCCAACCGCTGGTTTCCCCAGAGTTATTCCTTCACCGCCGACAGCTCCTCCACCACCCTCACTTTCCGCGACCAATCGACTACATCCCAAGGTCTTGACATGACGCTGGACAACGTGAGGGTGACCGGTCCTCCGGTAGTGACAAACACCGCTCCGGTGGCGGTCGCCGACTCCTTCACCACTCAACAGGACGTCACGCTCAACGTGTCCGCACCCGGGGTGAAGGCAAATGATTCGGACGCAGAGTCCCAGCCATTGACCGCATATCTCGTTGGCACCGCAGCCCATGGCACCGTTTCGATGGGCACCAACGGTAGTTTCATCTACACGCCTAGCAGCGGATATTACGGATCCGATTCCTTCACCTATCGGGTGAACGATGGCAGCCTGAACTCGAACGTGGCGACCGTGAACCTGACGGTGACCCGGAGAAACACCGCGCCAGTCGCATTGGCAGACAACTATTCGGCAAATCAGGACACGGCACTGGTCATCGCGGCTCCGGGAGTCTTGTCAAATGACACGGATGCCCAAGCCCACCCCCTCACCGCCATCCTGAACTCCGGTCCCGCCCACGGCACCATCATCCTGAATCAGGGCGGTGGATTCACCTACACGCCTGTCGCGGGATACTTCGGTCCCGACTCGTTCACCTATCATGCGCGTGACGGTTCACTCGATTCAAACGTCGCGACCGCCAGCATCAACGTCGTGAAAGGCAACACGGCACCTGTGGCGGTCGCCGACTCCTACACCGTCAACCAGGATACGACGCTTGACGTTCCATCCGCCGGGGTTCTGACAAACGATACGGACGAGGAATCACAATTACTGACTTCCATCCTCAATGCGGGACCGGGCCACGGAAATGTCACCCTGTTTACCAATGGCAGATTCATCTATGTTCCCAATCCCGGATACTTCGGGCCGGACTCATTCACCTATCATGCCAATGACGGCAGTTTGAATTCCAACGTCGTCTCCGTCAGCCTCACTGTGAACATGGTGAACGTGCCACCTGTTGCCTATGCCGACTCATACTCCACTGCACAAGACACCGTGCTCGTCATCGCGGCTCCCGGGGTATTGTCAAATGACACGGATGCAAATTCCCAGCCACTGACCGCCATTCTCAATGCCGGTCCTGGCCACGGCACCCTGACTCTGTCCCCCACCGGCGGATTCACCTACACCCCGGCCACTGGTTATTTCGGGCCGGATTCCTTCACCTATCACGCGAATGACGGGTCGCTGAATTCAAACGTGGTAACAGCAGACATCACGGTTACGAAAGCCATCATCGCTCCCACCGCGGTTGCCGATGCCTATTCGACCAACGAAGGGCAAACCCTGGTGGTTCCCGCAGCCGGCGTCCTGACCAACGACACCGATCCGCAGGCCCTTGCGTTGGTCTCCGTGAGAGACACGGGACCCGCACACGGAAGCCTCACCTTGAATGGCAACGGAAGTTTCACCTACCTGCCGGCTACCGGCTACTTCGGAAGTGATTCCTTTTCCTATCATGTCAACAACGGCACGCTGGATTCGGCACCTGTCACGGTGAATCTCACCATCAACGAGGTCATTCCCCCGCCTGTTGCGGTTGCCGACTCCTATTCCGTGAACAAAAACAGCTCGATCGTGGTGCCGGCCGCCGGTGTCCTTTCAAATGACGCCGACCCGAGGGGCCGGCCATTTACCGCGGTCCTGAACGCGGGACCGACACACGGCACGCTCAACCTAACTGCCAATGGCGCGTTCACCTACACGCCCACCACGGGCTACACCGGTCCTGATTCCTTCACCTATCACGCGAGCAATGGATACGGGGATTCCAACGTCGCGACCGTGTCCATCACCGTCCAGCCACCGGCATTCACAGGTCTGGTCAACGGGAGCTTCGAGTCGGATTTCACAGGATGGACCATCAGCGGAAACCAGAGCATCCAGTCGGATCCACCCTATGTTGCGACGCAAGGCAGCAAGCTTGTGGGCTTCAACGGCGCCAACCAGACACCCAATGCGGTGTTGTCACAATCCTTTGCCACCGTCGCCGGACAATCCTATACCGTCACGTTCGATCTGGGGGTCCTGGCCTACACCAGCAGTTCCCAAACGATGCAGTTGTCAGTGGACGGGACCGGCAATCTGATCAACAGGAGCATCACGATCGCCGGAGTGAATGGTTCGCTTCGCTGGTATCCCCAGAGTCAAGCGTTCACAGCCAACAGCACCTCCACCACCCTGACTTTCCGCGATCAATCGACATCGACGCAGGGCCTCGACATGACGCTCGACAACGTGGTTGTGACGGGACCTCCACCTCCCCCTAACACCGCTCCGGTTGCGGTGGCGGACTCCTATTCCACCGATCAGGATGTCGTGCTCACCATTCCTTCATGGGGGGTGCTGGCGAATGACACGGACGCCGAATTCCAAGCGCTAACCGCCATCCTCAATGCCGGCCCGGGGCATGGCAGCCTGACGCTGAATGCCAACGGCAGCTTCACCTACGTTCCAGCCCCAGGCTATTTCGGACCGGATTCCTTCTCCTATCATGCGAATGATGGCAGCCTGAATTCCAACGTGGTTTCGGTGAGCCTGACGGTCAACATGGTGAACCATGCTCCGTTGGCAACGAACGACTCCTATTCCGCAAACCAGGACACCGTGCTGATCGTGCCTGCGACGGGGGTGCTCGCCAATGATTCCGACCCTGACCTTCAACTGGTGACAGCCGTTTTGAACATTGGCCCTGGCCACGGAACCGTTATCTTGAACGCGGACGGCAGTTTCAGCTACACTCCATCCGCCGGATATTTTGGTCCTGACTCGTTTACCTATCATGCGAATGATGGATCGCTTGACTCAAATATCGCCACCGTGAGTCTCGCGGTGGCAAAGGCCAACACGGCGCCGTTGGCGACCTCGGATTCGTATTCCATCAATCAGGACACAACCCTCATCGTTCAAAGCCCGGGTGTTCTAACGAATGATTCCGACGAGGATTTCCAACCGCTCACTGCCATTCTGAATGTCGCACCTGCCCACGGAAACCTTGTTCTCAATGCGAACGGCAGCTTCAGTTACACGCCAACTTCCGGTTACTTCGGTCCCGATTCATTCACGTATCATGCGAATGACGGTGACCTGAACTCGAACGTGGTCACTGTCTCCGTCACGGTGAATGAGGTCGTTCCTCCTCCGGTCGCGGTTGCCGATTCCTATTCGACCAGTGAAGGATCCGCTCTCGTTGTCCCGGCCTCGGGAGTGCTTGCCAATGATAGCGACCCGCGCTCACGCCCGATCACGGCGGTCTCCAACTCGATGCCGCTTCACGGCACGCTCGCGCTGAATGCGAACGGAAGCTTCACCTACAATCCGAACCTGGGCTATTTTGGAAACGACTCGTTCACCTATCATGCCAACAACGGAGTTCTGAACTCGAACGTCGTGACCGTGAACATCACCGTCAACGAAGTCGTCCCCCCGCCAGTTGCGGTCGCCGATTCCTATTCGACCAACGAAGGGACCGCGCTCGTCGTTCCGACCTCGGGGGTCCTCGGCAATGACAGCGATCCAAGATCCCGTCCTCTCACGGCGGTTTCCAACTCGCTGCCCCTCCACGGCACGCTCGCACTGAATTCGAACGGCAGCTTCACCTACACGCCGAACACCGGCTACTTCGGAAATGATTCATTCACCTATCACGCGAACAACGGCACGCTGAACTCGAACATCGTCACGGTGGGCATCATCATCAACGAAGTCGTTCCTCCACCGGTCGCGGTTGCCGATTCCTATTCAACCAGCGAAGGGACCCCTCTCGTAGTTTCAGCCTCGGGAGTGCTCGCCAACGACAGCGATCCGAGGTCACGCCCGTTGACTGCAGTTACCAACTCGCTTCCCCTCCACGGCACGCTGGCACTAAACACCAGCGGAAATTTCACCTATACCCCGGATGCCGGCTACTTTGGAAATGATACATTCACCTATCATGCCAACAACGGCACGCTAAACTCAAACATCGTCGCGGTGAGCATCACCGTGAATGAGGTCATTCCTCCGCCAGTCGCGACTCCCGATTCCTATGCGACCAGCGAAGGAACCGCACTGGTCGTTTCCGCGCTGGGAGTGCTCGCCAACGACAGCGATCCGAGATCCCGTCCGCTGACGGCGGTAGCCAACTCGCTCCCGCTCCACGGCACGCTCGCCTTGAATGCCAACGGCAGCTTCACCTACACGCCGAACATCGGCTACTTTGGAAGCGACTCCTTCACCTATCATGCCAACAACGGCACACTGGATTCGAACATCGCAACGGTGAGCATCACCATCGATGAAGCCGTTCCTCCACCGGTCGCCATTGCCGATTCCTATTCGACCAATGAAGGTGCCGCGCTGGTTGTTTCCGCCTCGGGAGTGCTCGCCAACGACAGCGATCCGAGATCACGCCCGCTGACAGCGGCCTTGAACGCTGGCCCTCTGCACGGCGCGCTTGTATTCAATCCCAACGGCAGCTTCACCTATACCCCGACCACCGGATATTTCGGAAATGATTCATTCACCTACCACGCCAACAACGGCCTTCTGGATTCGGGAATCACGACGGTGAGCATCACGGTCAATGAAATCATTCCGCCACCATCAGCGGTTGCCGATGCCTTTTCGACCAACGAGGGAACCCCGCTCGTCGTCTCGGCTTCCGGAGTTCTCGCCAACGATAGCGACCCGAGATCCCGCCCGCTAACAGTGGTTGCCGACACAGGTCCGGCACACGGTTTACTGACATTGAATCCCAACGGAAGTTTCACCTATACTCCTGACACGGGGTATTTTGGAAACGACTCGTTCACCTATCACGCGAACAACGGAACACTGGATTCGGGTATCGCCACGGTGAGCATCACGGTCAACGAGGTCGTCCCCCCGCCGGTTGCGGTTGCCGATTCCTATACGACCAACGAAGGGACCGCGCTTGTGGTTTCCGGTTCCGGGGTCCTGGCCAATGATAGCGATCCGAGATCGCGTCCACTCACCGCGGTGACCAACTCGGGACCTCTGCACGGCACGCTCACATTGAATCCCAACGGAAATTTCACCTACACCCCGGGCGTGGGATACTTTGGCAATGACTCGTTCACCTATCATGCGAACAATGGTTCGCTGAACTCGAACATCGTCACGGTGAACATCACGGTCAACGAAGTCATTCCTCCACCGCTCGCGGTTGCCGATTCCTATTCGACCAACGAAGGAATCGCTCTTTTCATCTCCGCTTCGGGAGTGCTCGCCAATGACAGCGATCCAAGATCCCGCGCGTTGACCGCGGTTTCCAACTCGCTCCCGCTCCACGGCACGCTCGCACTGAATCCGAACGGAAGCTTCACCTACACGCCAAACGTGGGCTATTTCGGAAGCGACTCCTTCACCTATCACGCCAACAACGGTTTCCTGGATTCCAATGTCGTGACCGTGGCCATCACCATCAACCAGGTCATTGCGGGAACCTTGATCAACGGAAGCTTCGAATCCGGGTTCGCAGGCTGGACCACCTCCGGCAACCTGTTCACCGATGGATCCCCACCCTACATCCCGACGGATGGTGCCTTGCTTGCGGGCTTCAATGCGGCGAACCTGACTCCCAACGCGGTCCTCTCTCAAGCAGTCGCCACCATCCCCGGACAGTTCTATACCTTGAACTTCGACCTCGGGGTCTTTTCGTTCAACACGAATTCCCAAACGATGCAGGTCACGGTCAACGGGACCAACCTCCTGCTCAACAAGACCCTGACCATCGTCGGAAATGGCAACGGGACCATCCGTTGGGTTCCCCAAAGCTTCACCTTCATGGCTGACAGCTCGCAGAGCTTGCTGACATTCCGCGATCAATCCACCACCACGCTGGGACTCGACATGACCCTCGACAACGTGCGCATCGCGGAGAGCCAGAACACGGCCCCGGTCGCCACCGCGGACGCCTATCAGATGAACCAGAACACGACCCTGAACATCGCGGCGGTGGCGGGTGTGTTGGCAAATGATACCGATGCCCAATCACAGGTGCTGAGCGCCGTGCGGAATGCCGGCCCCGCACACGGCAACCTGACGTTAAATCCTAACGGCAGCTTCACCTACGTTCCGACAGCGGGATATTTCGGGAACGACTCCTTCACCTATCATGCCAACGACGGTGAACTGGATTCGAACATCGTGACCGTCACCCTGACGATCATCCAGGTCAACAGCGCCCCGGTCGCCGTAGCGGATTCCTACTCGACCAACCAGAATGCCTCACTGGTGATTCCGGCCTTCGGGGTTTTGGGAAATGACTCCGATGCCGATGCCCAGCCCCTGACCGCGGTGTTGAACGTGGGCCCGGGCCACGGCACCCTCACGCTGAATGCCAACGGCGGCTTCACCTACACTCCTGTCAACGGATACAGTGGCGCAGATTCGTTCACTTATCATGCTTATGACGGCAGCCTCAGTTCCAACATCGTCACGGTGAGTCTAACGATCATCCCCTTCCCGACAGTTGGACTCGTGAATGGCAGCTTCGAGTCCGGCTACACGGGCTGGACGGCCACCGGCAACCAGGCCATCCAGAATGCCCCAAACTACGCACCGACCAACGGCAGCAACCTGGTGGGATTCAATGCCGCAAACCTGGTGGCGAACGGGGTTCTTTCCCAATCCTTCGCGACCGCCCCCGGGCAAATCTGCACCCTCGCCTTTGACGCGGGCGTCTTCGCCTACAACACCAACTCACAGACACTGCAGGTCACCGTCACCGGCGCATCCTCTCTGCTCGTGAGAACCATCACCTTGTTTGGCCCCGGCAATGGCACCAGCCTCTGGCAATCCCAAACCTACACCTTCGTGGCCGACAGCAGCACGACCACCCTCACCTTCCGCGACCAGTCGTCGTCCACCCAGGCGATCGATCTTCTGCTGGACAATGTCAGGGTGAACTCCTCGTCCTCCAGCCTGACTCCGGGCAGTGACCCCGGAACTTCCACTGGCACGGATGTTCCAGGCAATTCCGGAAGCTCCGCAGCCGCCCCATTCGGGGTCGCCTCGATGTCCGGGGTTCCCGGCGACATCACCGTGGGCATGGAAGCAGTTCTGCCAGGCACCTATTTCCTTGAGCGTTCGGAAGACCTCAGCCATTGGCAGCGCATTTCCGAAGAGGTGGTCATCAGCCCGAAAACCATCGAGTTTCACGACACGGGGACTTCGCCAGCTTCAGGAAAATTGCCGCCAAAGGCCTTCTACCGCATCGGGAGAATGCTCGCCGAATGACCGGTTCGCGCCCGGCGATTCCACGAAATGCGGAATTTCGGGTTTCCGAATGATTATTTTCCGGCATGGTCGGCGGCGTGGATTGGATCACGCAGGCAGCGCTGGGCGCTCTGATAGGAGAGCTGATGATGGCCAAGCGCCTTGGCAAGGTCGCCATGGCATGGGGCGCGATCCTCGCGTTGTTGCCAGGCCTGGAAGTGGTGGTTTTCCCATTTCTCGACACCGCCCGTGAACTTGCCTGCGAGCGCGGGCTCGGTCACTCGCTCGTCCTGATGCCGCTCGCGTCGTGGGGTCTCGCGAAAGGCTTGGTCAAGGTCTGGAAGCGCCAGAAAATCACGATGGGCCAAGCCTGGAGCTTCTTGTCGGTGATTTGGGCAGCACACCTGTTGCTCGACAGTCTGGGTGTGGAGGGAGTTGCATTGGGCTGGCCGTTTTCCATCAAGAGGGTTTCGTTCGGCATCCTTCCTCCAGTGGACTTCCTTTTCTCAGGGCCTCTCGTCGTTGCCGCGCTCTGGCTGGCATTTCTCAAGGTGGTGAAAGCGAAAAAGTCCAAGCGCAAGCAACCCATGTCAAAGCGCACGAAGATCGCTTGCTGGAGCATCGGCACGGTGGCCTCATACACCCTGTTGGCGCTATCCTTCAAACTCCTCGCGTCTGCCGCGTTTGACGCGGATCTCGCGAGACGCGGCACGAAATTTACCCGCCGGATGGAATCACCCACCGCTTACAACATCCTCCTTTGGCGCTCCGTGGTGGATCGGGGAGATGATCTTGGGGTGGCTTACCATTCGGTCTTCGAAGGTCACGGGAAACCGGTGCGTTGGACGATCTATCCGAAGGGCGGGGACTCGCTTGCAAAAGTCGCCGACCTCAGGGAAACCAAAACCCTCGTCGCCCTAACCGACGGTTGGTGGATCGCGCGGCCCAACGTGAAAGGAGCCTGGCTCGGGGACATGCGGTTCTGCGAGACGCGGATCCATGGCAACAAGAAGGACATGGTGGACAGTTTTCTCGCGGTTTCTTGGCTGATCGACAAAAAAAAGGAAGCCAATCGCTTGAGAACCATTTCTCCAAGCCAGAAGGATACGGAAAGTTTCAACCGGGTGATGAAACGGATAGGCGGCGATCGCGACGCATGGGAAGCGAATCCCCGCCTGGCTGGGGCATCCGGAAATTTGCCCGAGTTTCTTGCCGTTGAGGAATAGCGCCTGTTTGTTGCTGGTGATTCGCTGAAAATCAGCACTTTCGTCCGGATTGGAATCGGTTATCATCAGCGGCAGTGAAAGTTTTCCCCGCTCTTCTCGCGCTCACGATCGTGGTCGCTCGCGCCACACCGGGCGATCCGGGAAAAGCCGCCATCGACTTCCTCGAAAAGGTCAGGGAACGGAGGCTGAACCTTGAACCGGGAGGAGATACCGCCCTTTCACCCCAGACCGCGGAGAGCAAGCGGCGGGAGATCGCCAAGAGGATCGAGCGGATGGCAAAGGATCTGGGAAGCGATCCGCTGGAGATCAGCGCGGTGAAGGAGGACGAGGATTTCGCGGCTGTTCTTGTGAGAAAGCTGGGGGGATTCGATCCTTCGGGTTTAAGGGTATTTCCCGTGGCACTGGTCAAGCGTGACTCCGGTTGGGAAGTGGCACCGGTCCCGGCCTCGTTCGAAAACGTCGGCGCGGGGTATGCCATCGCCCTTCGGAAACGCGTGGAGCAGTTGGAAAACTGGATGCTCCGGGAACAGGTCGTGGATTTGGAAAAACTGCGCGCCCAGGCCAAGGAAAAGATCCGGGGAAGGATCGAGGCCGTTCTC
This sequence comes from uncultured Verrucomicrobiae bacterium, assembly GCA_963810445.1. Lineage (GTDB taxonomy): Bacteria > Verrucomicrobiota > Verrucomicrobiia > Verrucomicrobiales > Akkermansiaceae > Luteolibacter. Next base: position 76,357 of record CAWENZ010000060.1, read on the forward strand.
CCCGAATCCGAATTGCGGGGATTCAACGCGGAACAACTTGGCAATCGCTTTCTGAGCGCTTGTGAGAAAGGCGATCTCGCCTCCCTGCTGGGCATCCTGGGTGGACTCGGCGCGAAACTGCCGGACGATTGGTCATCCCGCCTGAGATCCGCGGAAAATGCCATCCGTGCCGGTGCGAATGCCCCCCACCCATGGCGGATTTTGACGTCTCCGGATGTTGCCCGTGTCATGGTCCATCATGAGGATGACGATTCGACGGGGCTCATTTCCATTGCCTATCTGGATCCGGCGGGCATCGCCGATTCCGCTCCCCGGATCGAGGTTTTGCATCTGGAAATTACGAAAGCGGATGACGGTTTGTGGCGGATCAATCCGCCGCCATCATTCCTGCATGCGACCCCACCCGAGGAATCTTCGCACGATCCTTTCGATGAGGACGAGATCCTGGACCCGGATAAGAATCCCGACTCCGAATTGATCAGGGAATTTCCCGCGGCATGGTCCAAGCTTCATCCCCCGGCTCCACAGGCAACGGCCGAGCTTGCCGGCAAGTTGTGGCAGGAGGCGTTGACCGGAGGCACTTTCCCGACCTTCCTCTCCCTTTCGAAGATCGACGGACCACCCGGGGTAGCCGTGACTTCTCTCGCAAAGGCGGCGAAAGTCTGGGGGGACCTGCGCAAAGGTTCGACGCTGGATCTCGCGGTTCAACTTTCCTTCCAGGCGGATGAGAACAGCGCCGCCGGAATCTATCAACTCTTCGCGGCTCGCGACCCCGAAAAGCTGGACATGAGGTCCTACTACTTCGAGAAATCGACCGCAGGGTGGCTTTGGATCACCAACCCGTCCCAAGCGACCCGGAAAAACCGCGAGGCTTGGGTGACGGAGGAAACCAAAAGTCTCTCCGAGGTCTGGATGGGGAAGGTCTTGTCAGACACGCCGGTCCTGGCAGATCTGGAGGGCGCGGAAGCACCATCGGAGGAGGAAACCAGGAAATGCGTCGAGACATGGCTCGAAGCCATTCGCAAAGGGGATTTCCGCGAGGCCCTCAATCATGTCGCCCGCCTTGGCGGTGCACGAAGCGACTCGGCCGTCCTCAAGAATCTCGGCTACGAAATCGCCGGCACACGTGGGAAATCGCGGGCAAGTCCCGTGATTTTCGTCCATCGGGCGAATCCCTGCTCGGCCGCCGGTGTCAGAATGGACCGCAGCGATGGCAAATCCACTTTCCCGCTCTACCCGGTCGTAAAAACGCCACTGGGCCCGCGAATCCTGATCGAGGTCGATTTGTTCGCCACCGACAACCGCAGTCGTGACTACCTCAACAACAACGCCTTGGTCCAACTTCGCAAGGACACCTCCGAAAAGGCCGAATCGTCGCTGAAAAGGCTGCTTCAGGAGTTCAAGGCCGAGGTGTTGGGCAGCACCAAAGGGGAATCCAAGTGACCAATCCGAGCTTTTTTGGAAAAATTTGAACTGATTTTCAGTTCATTTGGCTGAAAATTTCAGACAACGTCCGACATGGATGCATTTTTTTCAAAATAAAATTGAACGTTTTTGATTTTTCGTATTTTCTGACCTTACGGAATTCGTAAAGCCATGCATGTCCCAACAATCAGGCAAACCTTGCCACATCCCAAAGCCGCCTTCCGCAGCGCGAGGATGTGGAAGTCCGGGATGACCCTGCTTGAAATGACCATTGTGATTCTTGTGTTGGTGACGCTGATCAGCATTTTGTTTTTCGGCGCGAAGGCTTGGAAAGGCGGAACGGATCGCGCCACCTGCATCATGCAGATCAACAACGTCCAGAAAGGTGTCCGCAGTTTCGCGAACCTGAATGGCCACGCTGCCGGAGACATGGTCACGAACCTTCAATCCCAGGTGATCGGCATGGGACGCTTCATTGAAACCACTCCGAAGTGCCCGGGCAACGGGACCTACAACTTCGGCCCAATCTACGGAAACGAAACCATCCCGCCGATTGGCGAACTTTACATGCAGTGCACCCTGGCCCCAAGCCAGGATCACGTGCCACAGACCCAATACGACTGGTGAACCCACGTGATTGCGTGGGTTGCCAAAGCGTGAAAATCCTGCTTTTCTGCGGGCATCAACTTTCCCAGCCCCCCACCCGTTGTTTCTGAGACTCGGAACGCGGGGCTCCCCCCAGCATAGTGTGTGTAACTGCCCCGATTACCCCCCCGCGAGTGATCGGGGCAGAGTGGAGGAAAAATTCTCCTGACTACCTCTGCCAGATGAGCGCGATCCGGGACGGATCCAGAATTTCCCACTTCCCCTGAGGTAGCCACGTGCCGTCGAGTTTCCCGATCGCGATCCGGATCAGGCGCAAGGTTGGAAATCCCACCGCGGCCGTCATCTTTCTCACCTGCCGGTTCTTTCCCTCGGTGAGTTGCAACTCAAGCCATGAGGTCGGAATCGCCCGCCGGAACCTGACAGGCGGATCGCGAGGCGCCACTTCCGGCTCGACCTGGAGCAACCCAACCTTGCAGGGACGCGTCCGGTAATCCTGGATCAAGATACCGCCAATTTCCAAAACCTTGATGGCTTGCGCCGTGGGGACGCCATCCACCTGCGCGAGGTAGGTCCGCGGATGGGCGGATTTCGGATCCAGCAGCCGGTTGTTGAATCCCGCCTCGTCACTCAGGAGGAGCAGGCCTTCAGAATCCATGTCCAGCCTGCCAACCGGGTAAACTCCCGGCGGAAATCCGAAATCCGCGAGGGTTCTTTGCCCCGGCTGATCAGGGGTGAACTGGCAGAGCACCCCGTATGGCTTGTGAAACGCGATGATCATGCGCCTTCTATTTCCTGAATATGAAAAACGCGGCTCCAGCCAGACAAACGCCTGCGCCAAGATAGTTCCAGGTGATCTTCTCCCTCATGTAGAACACCGCGAAGGGAACAAATACCGTTAGAGCGATGATCTCCTGGATGATTTTCAACTGACCGAGGCTGAACACCTGCGATCCCATCCGGTTCGCGGGCACCTGGATCAGGTATTCAAGCAGGGCGATGCCCCAAGAAACCAATGCAGCGATGATCCACGGCCTGTCACGGAGATCACGCAGGTGGGCATACCACGCGAAGGTCATGAACACGTTTGAAAGGGTGAGAAGCGCGATTGTTTTCAAGCCGACCATGCCGCACAGCTAAGCTCCCGAAACACCAGGATCAATCTCGAATCTCTTGCGCTCGTATTTGCATCTCAGGGGCGGAAAGGTCTCGTTGGGTTTCCAACCGTTCGCGTTTCCGAAGTCGATCGCCTCGGTGACCATGTCATAGCTCACCACCCGCGGGAGCTCGGCGATGAACTGCTGACCGTTGATCGGAGCACTGGCCTCGATGACCAGCTCGTTGACTCCCCTGCGGTTTTGCATGATCCAGCGGTACTGGACGTCACAATGGTTGATGATCTTGAAACCTTTTTTGGGTGTTGCCATGGGTCTGAATTTCGACAGGTGAAATGCGCTGTCAGCCGGAGACTGACGCAGCCCCGGGGTCATGAGAATCCCTAAAAGCAAACTTTCACGAGTCTTGCATCCCGGCCCGCCATCTGCTCACCATCGCGTCGATGGGTAAACTCACCACTCATGTTCTCGATACCGTTTCCGGAAATCCTGCGGAAGGCGTGCATCTCAGGCTTTACCGGGGAGATGAGCTCCTCGCCGACACCATCACCAACAAGGACGGCCGTTGCGACGCTCCACTGCTCGACGACGCCATGCCCGGCGACTACCGGCTTGTCTTCCGCATGGGGGATTACTTCAGGACGAAGGGAACCCCCTCCCCGTTCCTGAACGAGATTCCCATCCATTTCGCCATCGAGGCAGGCCGCAACTATCACGTGCCCCTCGCCTGCTCGCCCTTCGCCTATTCCACCTATCGCGGTAGCTAAGCATTCCTCCTGATGATTCTTCCCATCGACAAGGCGATCGCCCGCCTGGACCAGCTCGGCGACATCTCGGATTCACCGTCCCATCTGGTTCGGACTTTCCTTTCGCCGGCAAATATCCTCGCCGCGAAGGAGGTCATGAAATGGATGGCCGAACTCGGCATGGAAACGTCTCACGCCGCCGACGGCACCGTGCGGGGGATCCTGCCCGGTTCCGACCCGAAGGCGAAGCCACTTTTGTTAGGCTCCCATATCGACACCGTCATCGATGCGGGAAAATACGATGGCCCCCTCGGAGTTGTCGCCGCCTTGGCAGCACTTGAAGCCTTGCAGGTTGAAAAAATCACGTTGCCATTCCCGGTCCATCTCCTCGCCTTTTCAGACGAGGAAGGCACACGGTTCCAATCCACCTATCTCGGCAGCCGTTCGATCACCGGCACACTTGACTCGGACACGCTCGCCATCCGCGATGCCGACGGCCACACCATCGCATCAGCCATTGAAGACCACGGTTGGCACGAGGATTCCGGTGTCATCCGCTACACGCGTGGAAGCTGCCGGGGCTATGTCGAACTCCACATCGAACAAGGCCGCGTGCTGGAGGAAGCTGACGAGGCATGCTGTGTCGTATCCTCCATCGCGGGCCAATCCCGTCTCAACATCAAGTTGCACGGACGCGCGGATCATGCCGGCACCACCCCCATGCCCATGAGGCGGGACGCTCTAACCGGTGCCGCCGAATGCATCCTTGCCGCAGAGGCTCTCGCGAATTCGCAGCCGCCGCTTGTCATCACCGTTGGAAAAATCCAGATCCATCCCGGAGCTTCCAACTCGGTCCCTCAAGTGGCCAACTTCACCCTCGATCTCCGTCACCCTGACAACGCGGCGCGTCATCAGGCGCTTGAGGAAATCCGGGAAACCTTCTCGCTGATCGCCAACAAGCGCTCGCTCCGTTTCGACTGGCAACCCGTTCAGGACAACGATGCCACCCCATGCGATCCCGAACTCAGCCGGCAACTTCAGGACTCGATGGAAGCCATCACCGGTTCCCGCCGCATGCTGGCAAGCGGCGCGGGTCATGATGGTGTCGCGGTATCAAAAATTTGTCCGATCGCCATGCTCTTCATCCGCTGTCGCGACGGCCTGAGCCATCATCCTGATGAATACGCCTCGCCCGAGGACATCGCCACCTCCATCGAGATCCTCACCCATTTTCTGAAATCCCTCCAACCATGAGCGATCATGATCTGCTAGTCCACGGTGGCGGAATCACTCTCGCCATCTCGGAAGGGATCATCACCGAAGCCGGATCTAACATCCTCGGATCAGCCAACGAGGAAATCGACTTCGGCAGTGCTAACATCCTTCCCGGTTGGATCGACGCGCACGTCCATTTCAATGAACCCGGTCGCGCCGATTGGGAGGGCATCTCCACCGGCTCACGCGCCCTCGCGGCAGGTGGAGGCACGACCTTCTTCGACATGCCGCTCAACTCCAGTCCGCCGGTCATCACCCGCGCTGCATTCGAGGAAAAGCGCCGCATCGCCGAGAGCAAGTCCTGTCTCGATTTCGCGCTCTGGGGTGGACTCACACCGGATTCGCTGGACCACATGGAAGACATGGCCGCTGCTGGCGCCATCGGCTTCAAGGCCTTCATGTGCCCCTCCGGTCTGGATGAATTTCAAAATGCGAATCCGTCCACCCTTCGCAAGGGAATGGAGATCGCCGCACGCCTCGGACTTCCCGTCGGCGTCCACGCGGAAGACCCGGACGTGATCCTCATGCATCAAGAAGAGCATCCATGCGCAGGCAATGACATGCGGGCGTGGCTCGATTCGCGTCCCATCGAGGCGGAGTTGTCGGCCATCCGCATCGCCATCGATCTAGCAGGAGAAACCGGATGCGATCTCCACATCGTCCATGTCACCTGCCCGGAAGGCATCGCGCTCGTCACCGGGGCGAAATCCCGTGGCGTCCGCGTCACGGTGGAGACCTGTCCGCACTACCTGCTTCTCGACGACGAACAGGCCATCGCCATCGGGCCAGCTGCAAAGTGCGCGCCTCCCCTCAGATCCGCCGGAACGGTAGATAGGCTTTGGCAAGAAGTCCTAGCGGGGCGCGTCGATACCATCGGCTCCGACCATTCCCCCTCTCCTCCCGACCTGAAACAAGGCAATGACATCTTCGCCATGTGGGGAGGCATCGCGGGGATTCAACACGCCTTGCCACTTCTCCTCAGCGGCCACCGCAACATCCTCGCGCAACTTTCTTCCAATGTCGCCAAGCGCTTCCGGCTCGATAAAAAGGGTGGACTCACGCCCGGCCATGACGCTGATTTCATCGTGATCGGGGAAATGCCATTCACCATCGGAAGCGACCAGCTTCTAACGCGGCACCCGATTTCTCCCTACATCGGAATGTCCCCTGCTCTCACCATCGCGGCCACCTACCTCCGCGGGCGAAAAGTAGGCCCTGAAACCCTCGGTCGATTCCTCAAACCCACTCCCTGAAAAACCCATGTCACCCTTTGGCCACACCCGCACTGTCGTATCCGCCCGCCACGCGCTCATCGCTCCGGACGGCCACGTGCCATCCACCTTTCCCGGATGGAAAAACGCCACGGCATTCATCATGCTTTCCCCCGCGATGGGCGCGGACCTTTCGCAGATGCTCATCACCTTCGACGCAGCCGGAGGAGAAGCGACGTTTCCCGCTGACATGCACGAACATGTCTTCTATGTCGAAAAGGGAACATGCTCGATCCGTCTCGGCGATGAATCGATCCCGCTCCCGGAAACCGGCTTCATCTTCATCCCTTCTGACAAGGCGTTCTCCATCGTCGGTGACGCGACCACGCGCATCACATTATTCAGGAAGGTCTTCGATCCCGTTGCCGGTATCGAGCTCCCGCCGGTCACGCATGGAGTCGCTTCCGAGATCAAAGGCGAACCCTTTCTCGGCAATCCCCGCGCCATACTGCAGACCTTGTTGCCCATCGATTCGCGATACGACATGGCGATGAACATCTTCACCTATCAGCCGGGGGCGACGTTGCCCTTTGTCGAGACCCACATCATGGAGCACGGGCTCCTCATGCTCTCCGGCCAGGGGATCTATCGGCTGGAGGAAAGCTACTATCCGGTCACCGCCGGCGATGCGATCTGGATGGCTCCCTACTGCCCGCAATGGTTCGTCGCCATGGGTGACGACCCCGCTAGCTACCTCTACTACAAGGATGTCCACCGCCTTCCCTAACATCATCACCATCAACGGCAGCCCCGTCGATGTCTCGGGCGTGCCGCTTCACGAGAGCATTCTCGATTTTCTCCGTTCCTCCGGCCGGACAGGATCCAAGGTCGGATGCAACGAGGGCGATTGCGGAGCCTGCACGATCCTGGTCCGTGAAAACGGTGGACAAGCCCGCTCCATCAACGGCTGTCTCGCTCTCGTCGCCTCCCTCGTCGGCAAGGAGGTCATCACTTCCGAGGGACTCGTCGATGGCACCAGCCTCCATCCGGTGCAAAAGGCGATGGTGGATTGCAACGGCTCACAATGTGGCTACTGCACACCGGGATTCATCTGCTCCATGGCGGAAGCGCGGGAGCGTGGGATCACCCACCGTGAAAAGATCGCCGACCAACTTTGCGGAAACCTCTGCCGTTGCACCGGCTATCGCCCGATCCGAGAGGCGATGCTCAAGTCACTCGAAGAACCCGCGACGCCACTTCCCCAAGCCCCGGATGCAACGCCTGCCGCACCCGCTTCATCATCCGGCTGGCACCGCCCGTCCACCATTGCCGACGCACTGCGACTGAAGACGGCTCACCCCGAGTTTCCCTTCATCGCGGGGGCTACCGAACTGGCGGTATTGATCAATAAACGGCACGTTAGATACGAATCACTCATTTCTCTCGAAGGCATCGAGGCACTTCGCAGCATCGAGAAAACCGAAAGCCACTGGAAGATCGGAGCCGCGGCCTCCCTCGTCGATGTCGAGGATGCGCTCTCAGGAGAATTCCCCGCCGTTGACCAAGTGATGCGCCTCTTCGCATCCCGCCAGATCCGCCACCGCGCGACACTGGGCGGAAATCTTGTCACCGCCTCCCCCATCGCCGACTCGCCGCCGGTGCTCCTGGCACTCGATGCATCCGTCGTCCTCGCGTCGCTAACAGGGGAGCGTGTTGTTCCGCTTTCGGAATTCTTCACCGGCTACCGCAAGACCGTCCTAGGCGAAGACGAGATCATGGTGTCCATCCTCCTTCCCCGCGGACTGCCGGGACGCTGTGAGTTTTTCAAGGTCTCCAAGCGGCGGGAAATGGACATCTCCACCGTCTCCGCCGCATTTCGGATTGTCGTCGATGACCACGGACTCGTTACAGAAGCCCGGCTTGCCTACGGCGGCGTCGCGGCCACACCGGCACGTGCGCTCAAGACCGAAGCCGCGTTGATCGGCCAACCGCTTGCCGCCACGGATGAAATCCTTGCCATTCTGGATTCCGAGTTCACACCGCTCACCGATTTGCGTGGCACGTCGGAATACAGGAAATCCCTGATCCGCGATTTGTTCCGCAAGTATGTCGATGGCGGCCACGCGGAGGTATTTCCCGAGTTCCTGGACACCCATTTTACCGGCACGAATGCAAACGACATGCCGCATGAGAGCGCTGTGGGACACGTCACCGGACATGCCGTTTACGTGCATGACACCGCGCTCCGCCGCGGCGCGCTCGCGGTTTGGCCGGTCAGGTCCGTCCATGCCCACGCATCCATCGTCAGCATTGATGTTGCGAAGGGCGCCTCCGCTGCGGGCATCCACGCCGTTCTAACCACCGCTGATATTCCCGGTCTGAACAACACGGGCCCGGCCCGCCATGATGAACCATTGTTCGCCACGGACACGGTGGAATACCATGGCCAGTTGATCGCCGCGGTCATCGGGGAATCGATCGAAGCCTGCCGACTCGCAGCACAACTCATCGAGATCGAATACGCCCCGCTTCCTCCCATCCTCGGGATCGAGCAGGCGATTGCGGCGGAATCCTTTCACACTGATCCCCATTTCCTGGTTCGGGGCGAGGTGGATTCCGCCCTAACGGAAAGTCCGCTCGTTCTCGAAGGCGAGCTTCACATCGGCGGGCAGGACCATTTCTATCTGGAGACCCAGGCCGTCTGGGCGGAGCCCGATCAGGAGGGCGGCGTGCATGTTTCCAGTTCCACCCAGCATCCGTCCGAGATCCAGACGATCGTCGCTGAAATCCTCGGGGTTCCGAAGCACCGCGTCGTCGTCGAGGCCCCGCGCATGGGTGGAGGATTCGGCGGCAAGGAAACCCAGGGAAATGCCTGGGCCGCCGTGTGCGCGCTCGGCGCGCTCTCCACTGGCAAAACCGTGGCCCTCCAACTCGACCGCGATGTGGACATGGAATCCACCGGCAAGCGGCATCCCTTCCTCGCGAAATACAAGGTGGGCTATCATCCTGACGGAAGGCTTCACGCGGCCGACATCCAGCTCTACTCCGACGGTGGCTGGTCGCTCGACCTGTCACTTCCGGTCAATGACCGCGCCCTGTTCCATCTGGACAACGCCTATCACATTCCCCACGTCCGCTTCCGGGGGCAGGTGGCGAAAACCAACGTCACCTCGCACACGGCATTTCGCGGCTTCGGCGGGCCCCAGGGGATGGTCGTGATCGAGGAGATCATGGGACGGATCGCATCGAGGCTTTCATTGCCGGCTGAAGAGGTCCGCAGGCTGAATTTCTATCACGGCGAGGGCGAGACCAACACCACCCACTACGGCGAGGAAATCGAAGGCAACCGACTGGACAGAATCTGGGATGAATTGCTGGCCTCTTCCGATTTCATCAGCCGCCGCACCGCCCTTTCGCAATGGAACTCCTGCCACCCTAACACCAAGCGGGGAATCGCGATCACCCCGGTAAAATTTGGCATCAGTTTCACTCTCAAACATTACAACCAGGCAGGTGCCCTCGTGCTCATCTATGCGGACGGCTCGGTCCAGGTGAACCACGGCGGCACGGAGATGGGACAAGGTCTTCACACCAAGATTCTCGGAGTCGCCATGCGCGAGCTCGGACTTCCGGCGGACCGGATCCGGCTGATGCACACCCGGACCGACAAGGTGCCCAACACGTCCGCTACCGCAGCGAGTTCCGGCTCCGACCTGAATGGCATGGCCGTCGCCGACGCCTGTCGCCAGCTTCGCGAACGACTCGCCCCACTCGCCGCAGAGTCCCTCGGCTGCGATATTGCCGACATTCGGTTTGAAAATACAAACGTCACCGGAGCTGGTGGAGCATCGATGCCCTTTGAGACGCTAACCGCCCTCGCCTACACCCGCCGCATCCAGCTTTCCGCCGCCGGATTCTACGCCACTCCCGATCTGGAATGGGACTGGAACGTCGGCAAGGGCAGACCGTTCCATTATTTCGCCTTCGGCGCGGCTGTTAGCGAGGTCGAGATCGACGGCTACACGGGCATGCACCACGTCCGCCGCGTCGATATTCTTCACGACGTCGGCGACTCGCTCAATCCCACCATCGACCGCGGCCAGATCGAGGGCGGATTCGTCCAAGGCATGGGTTGGCTCACGTCCGAGGAACTGAAATGGGATGACAAGGGCAAGCTCTTGACCCACAGCGCCAGCACTTACGCCATTCCCGCCTTCAGCGATGCTCCGCCGGATTTCCGGGTTTCATTGCTAACCGACGCCACCCAGCGCACCACGATCCACGGCAGCAAGGCGGTCGGCGAGCCACCGCTGATGCTCGCCATCTCCGTGCGGGAAGCCATCCGCGATGCGCTCGGATCGTTCGAGATCGGGAAGGATCTCATTCTTCCCTCTCCCTGCACGGGAGAAGCGGTGAAGATGCTGATCCAGTGAACGGTACGTCGTTAGCCCGACTTTCGCTGTTAGGCAGTTTTTCGGGTCAGGATCGTTGAGATTGCGTTGGTTTTTTCAAAAGGTCTACACCACAGGCTTTTGATTTCTGATTTCCGGCGGTGGCTGGGCGGGGAGGGTAAAGCCGAGTTGCTCGAGCAGCAGGTGGTGGATCTTCTCGGGCTTGGTGTAGCGCTTCATCCGCAATTCACGTCCGTCGGTGGCGGGGATGGTCACATCGAGCATCTGGATCTCGCTCAATCGTTCCAGCACGCTGCGGGAACTCAGGCCGGTGGCCGCCTTCTTGTTGTATTGCTCAAGGGTGACGTGCAGGCAGTAGGCGAGGAAGCTGATGAAGACGTGGGCTTCGATGCGGCCGTCGAGTTGGTGAAAGACGGGGCGTAGCCCGAGGTCGCCCTTGAGGGTGCGGAAGCTCTCCTCGATGCGAACGAGGTTGATGTAGTTGCGCCAGAGTTCGGCGGGGTCTTCGCCGGTTAGATTGCTGCGTAGGAGATATTGGCCTTCGTGGCGACGGGTGGCTTTGAGTTTGTTGCGATCGAGTTCGATGCGGAAGGTTGCGGCGCTGACTTGCTCTCCGAGTGCGGGAAGATGAAGAATGACAAGCCGGTGGGCGTTGCGTCCGGCTTTTTCCTTGGCGGCTCCGATGGCGAGCAGCAGTTCGTCGCGGGTGAGTTTGTCGCGTTTTTGAAGTTCCTTAAGACGCGCCCAGTAGGCTTTGAGCTTTTTGCGCCGCATGGCGCTCTCTTTGCAACGGCGTGGTAGGCTGCGGGCGAGTACGTAGAGTTCTCCGTCGCGGGGCAGGAGTTTGACGTGGACGTCGTCTTTGACCTGCTGCCAGTCTTTGGTGGCGAGATCTTTTTCGAGTTTGGTTAGGCGACCTTTTGGAGTGCCTACGAGGTAGCGCACGGAGGGGGCGGACTGGCGCATTTGATCGAGGGTTTCTTCGGTGGGGATGCCGCGGTCCATGATCCAGGTGCGCCGCTCTTTGCCATATTGTGCGGTGATCTTCCCTAACATTCCGGCGAGGGTGGCTTTGTCGGAGGTGTTGCCGCGCATGACTTCGTAGCCGATGGGAAGGCCGTCGGGGGTGATGATGAGGGCGATGACGATTTGCACGCAGTCGGGACGTTTGTCGCGGCTGTATCCGAAGGTTTTGAGTTGGCTCGCTTCGGTGACCGGACCGTTGGCATCGACCTCGAAGTAGGTGCTTGTTAGGTCGTAGAGAAGGATGTCGAAACTCGCGCCGAAGAGTCCGGTCCAGCGCTCTTTGAGGTGGGAAAAGATTGCCTCGCGATGAACTAACAGAAGATCGTGACAGCGGTAGAGGGTGTCTTTGGCGGCGAGCCGGAAGTCGTCGTCGAGAAGATCGGCCATGGCGCTGCGGTCGAACCAGGAGCGGTGGAGCTTCCACTTGCTGCCGGGATCCAATAGTCGATAGGCGGTTAGAACTTTGAGTACCTTGAGCCAGGGCGTGCCTTTTTGGGAGTCGGGCAGGAGCGGTTGCCAGAAGGCGTCGAGATCGAGGCGGTTCCAGAGTTCCAGGGCAAGCCAGCAGCCGCCCCACTGGCGTGGACGGGCCAGTTCGATGTGATCGAGCCGAAGTTTGAGCGTGGGATGTTCGAGCAAGGGGTCGGGCGTGCGGTCCTCCGGGAACAGATGAATCTGTTGGGTTTCGTCGCGCTCATCGACAGCCTCGATGGCGCGGGTCCACGAGGCGCGGTCGCTGTCGTTGATCTCGCCGAGATAGAGCAGGGTTTTCTGAACCGTTCGGTTACCTGCGACGCGGCGGTTTTCCACCACGCTCCAGTAGCGGTGCGGCTTGCCGTCTTTGAATCGTTTGTTGGCGCGTAAGAACATCGACAGGCATGAAGCATAATCCCGTTAGGGCACATCTGTCCATGGGGTGGGTCTCCACCGCAGCCGTTTTCCGAGGCCCGATGCTGGAAAATCAAGGGTTCCAGCGTCTCAGAGGGGCGAAATTTGGCGAAATTCCAAACTAACAGCGAAAGTCGGGTTAGTTCCGGAGCCAAGGATACCCTTCTGCTGGAGCGCGAAATTCATTCCGCGCGAACCCTTTTCCCCAACTGGCGCGGAATAAATTCCGCGCTCCAGTTAGACTTCACCATACCTCCCTGTGGAAAGCGGATCTACTTCGAGATCGCTCCTTCGAGAACCTTACCCGTCAGAACCTCGAAGGCGGCCTTGGCCATCTCACCCGCTCCCGCGGCATTGGGATGCACGTGATCGGGCAGCATCTCGGGATTCTTCTTGAGCGCCGCATGCATGTCGATGACGCCGATGTTGAACTCCTTGACGAGCTTGTCGATGATCGGCATCTGCTCCTGGATCCCCGCCTCATTGATTCCGAAAGCTCCCTTATCAGTGACCGGAACCGGGCGGCAGAGATAGATCCGCGGTGATGGATTCAGGTCCTTGAAGGTTTTCACGAGATCCCGGTAATCGGACTCGAACTCATCCTTGTGAACCCAGTTCTGGCGTTTGGTGTCGTTCGTTCCGAGCATGATGATGACGGCGTCCGGCTTGAAATCCTGAGCCTTCTTGAAAGCGGCCTCGCTCCAATAGGGATGATCCCCCTTGCGCATCAGCGTGCGACCGCTGACGCCGAAATTCCCCACTTCCCATTCCTTGCCTAACAATTCCTGAAGCTGGGTCGGATAGGACTTCCCCTTCCCCGCGCCCACCCCTTGGGTGATGCTGTCACCAACACATGAGATCTTGAGTGGCGCTCCCGGCTTGGGCACCATGGGTGACATGGGATCAGCGGCAAACAGCGAGGTGGTGACGGACAACAGGGCAAGGATGGATCGGACCTTCATGTGGGAAGATTAGTTTTGTGAAATCCCCGAAGTCGAGCGCCAAGGATGGATCAGTTGCCAAGGACCGCACGCCGGATGCGACCGGGAGATTTCTTGAGGAACTGCCGGGCCAGCAATTCGAACTCCTCGGACAAATCCGTGAGATAGAGTTCCAGGCTACCTTCGTGTGGATCGGCGTGCAAAAGATCGAGGCGTGTGAGTTCCTTCTTCAAATGCTCCGCACAGGTCGTCGCGGAATCCACCAAACGGATGTCGTCGGGCAACATTTCCCGCAAGACGGGGATCAGCAACGGATAGTGCGTGCACGCGAGCATCAGGGTGTCGATTCCCTTTTCCACCAGCGGATCGAGGTAAGTCCGCAAGACCTCTCGCGTCGCCGGGTGGTCGATCCAGTTTTCCTCAATGAGCGGCACGAGCAAGGGAGTCGCCTGACCATGGATGATCAGGCCGGTTTTCCGGAGCGCCAGGGCATGCTGATAGGCGTGCGAACGGATGGTTCCGCGCGTGGCGATGATCCCGACCCGCTCGGTATTCGGGCAGGAAAGCGCGGCGTCCACGCCCGGCTCGATCACCCCGAGGATGGGGATGCGATATTGCTCGCGAAGTTGAGGAAGAGCGTGGGCGGTGGCCGTGTTGCAGGCGACAACGATGGCCTTCACATTCTTAGAAATGAGAAACCGCACGTCCTCATCGGCGAAATGGCGGATCGTTTCAGGACTTTTCGAGCCGTATGGTAGCCTCGCGGTGTCCCCCAGATAAAGGATATCCTCCGCGGGAAGAAGTTCCTGCACGGCCCGCACGACCGTCAAGCCACCGACACCCGAGTCGAAAAATCCAAGAGGAGCTGAATTCACTGGCGGGAGTGTGGACAGCCCCATGATCCCTGAAAACTGAAATTCTTCCCGGTTTTCCGCTTTCCCCTCGCGGGGTGCGGGACTAGTTTCCCGCCACATGAGCAGCTGCGGGCCGAAAATGAAAATGGATCCCACCTTGCATCGGGACAGGAAGCCCGACTGGATCAAGGTGAGACTTCCGAACAATCCGGCATTCTGGTCCACCAAATCGTTGATCACCGATCTCAAGCTGGTGACCGTCTGCGAGGAGGCCCAGTGCCCGAACCGTTGGGAATGCTGGGGCCAGGGCACCGCCACCTTCATGATCGCCGGTGACAAGTGCACCCGCGCCTGCGGTTTCTGCGCGGTCAAGACCGCCAAGCCGGACGCACTGGAGTCCGACGAACCACAACGCGTTGCCGAGGCCACCCGCCGGATGAATCTCCGCCACGTCGTCATCACCGCCGTCGCCCGCGATGACCTGCGGGACGGTGGCGCCGAGCATTTCCAACAAACCATCGCCGCCGTCCGTCAGGCCAATCCCGAGATCATCATTGAGGTGCTTGTCCCGGATTTCAACGACCGCGACTGGGCACTCGCCATGGTGATGGACGCCCGCCCGCACATCTTCAACCACAACCTGGAAACCGTCGAACGCCTCACCCCGCTCGTCCGTTCGCGCGCCCAATACCAGCGCAGCCTCACCGTCCTGAAAAAGGCCAAGGCCATGGTCCACGGCAAGGTCGCCACCAAGAGCGGCATCATGCTGGGCCTTGGCGAGCGTCACGAGGAAATCCTCCGCGCGATGGACGACCTGCTGGCCCATGACGTCACCGTCCTGACGCTCGGCCAATACCTCCGCCCCACTCCCAAGCATCTTCCCGTGGTGGAATACATCACGCCGGATGCCTTCAACGATTACAAGGCCATCGCATTGGCAAAAGGCTTCCGCCATGTCGCCAGCGGACCACTGGTTAGAAGCTCCTATCATGCCGCGGATTTCCGGCCGGAAATGGATGTCCTCGAAGCCATCGAGGCCGATGTCCGGGCTGCAAGCGGCGTCGAACTCGGCCCGGAACATCTTCCCCTGCCCTCGCCCAAGCCGTCGCTGGTCCAGTCCATCGCCTGATCGCATGCGCCACTGGTTGATCAAGTCCGAGCCCGACGTCTTCGGCATCGACGACCTCGCCAAGGTCAAGCGCGAGCCATGGAGCGGCGTCAGGAACTATCAGGCGCGCAACTTCATGTGGAAGGAAATGAAGCCGGGCGACGTCGCGCTTTTCTACCACTCGAATGCCAAGCCACCCGGCATCACCGGCATCGCACGGGTCGTGGGACAGCCTTATCCGGACCCCACGCAGTTCGACAAGAAAAGCGAGTATCACGATCCCAAGTCGAGCCGCGAAAATCCCCGCTGGTGGCTCACCGACTTCGAGTTCGTTGGAAAATTCGATGAAATGCTCACGCTGGAAGCCCTCAAGGCGGATTCCCTTCTCGCGGAAATGATGGTTTGCCAACGCGGCACCCGCCTCTCGATCACCCCGGTCGATCCCCTCCATTTCAAGCGGGTCTGCAAGCTCGCGGGTTGGAAAGCCTGACCTAACAAACTCATCCGTGAGCCAGACCTACATCTTACCCTCTGATTCAAGGAGGGGCGGATCCCTCACCCCATTCGCTTTCCATGTGCATCGGCGGACAGATTCCGCTCCTTGGGTTTAACTGCGCCAATCATCTCCCATTCAAAAATCAAAATCCTACAATCGTCATTCATCAATCCTTCTCCCCGGAAGAGGAGTTCAGGGTTCAGGGTTCAGGGTTCAGGGTTCAGGGTTCAGGGTTCAGGGTTCAGGGTTCAGGGTTCAGGGTTCAGGGTTCAGGGTTCAGGGTTCAGGGTTCAGGGTTCAGGGTTCAGGGTTCAGGGTTCAGGGTTCAGGGTTGATAGTTAATAGTTGATAGTTGATAGTTGATAGTTGATACACCGAAAGAATCTCCCACATCCATCCCCTATCCCCTATCCCCTATCCCCTATCCCCTGTCCCCTGTCCCCTATCCCCTGTCCCCTATCCCCTATCCCCTATCCCCTATCCCCTATCCCCTATCCCCTATCCCCTATCCCCTATCCCCTATCCCCTATCCCCTATCCCCTATCCCCTATCCCCTATCCCCTATCCCCTATCCCCTATCCCCTATCCCCTATCCCCTATCCCCTGTCCCCTGTCCCCTATCCCCTATCCCCTATCCCCTATCCCCTATCCCCTGTCCCCTGTCCCCTATCCCCTATCCCCTATCCCCTATCCCCTATCCCCTGTCCCCTATCCCCTATCCCCTATCCCCTATCCCCTGTCCACTCAGCCTCTCCCCTTGGCGCTCTTCCAAACTTGGCGTTTCAAACTCTTCCAATCCCTAGTGAAAGAATCCATTGCGGGACTCAGAGGCAGTCTGAAGATTGGAGCGCGGGGCTTCAGTCCGCCTGTCGGGGGTGGCCTTTTCCGGGAAACACGGATCTTCTGGCACCACGAATCTTGCGAATCTGAGATTTTTCGGATCGTCTCTCAGGCTTTGATCCCGCCCCCCGGCGGTCCCCTTCGGGCACGGCGCGAATAGCGCCTGTCCATGTCGCTCTGCTCCATTCGGATTACACCGGAATTCTCACGGGATCCCTGACAGGATATGCTTACTGACTCGGCTTCAAATGTCAATTCGTGAGCAATGTCCCCACTCAACGCCCCCATTCAGGTCCAGGGAACGCGAGAACGGCATCCATGATGAGGCGGACCATGTGGCCGGAAGGAACCCAGTCGCGCAGGTCGGGGGGCAGGAGCATCGGCGTGTCGTGGTCAATGTTGACGAAGCGGACGGACATTTATTCCATACGCCGAGACGCGCGGATTTATTAAGGGAATCTGAATTCTAAGTCCGACAGGCTGCTAGCAATAACTTCCTAGCAAGTAACTTCCTAGCAAGTAACTTCCTAGCAAGTAACTTTCTAGCAATAATTTCCTAGCAATAATTTCGTTGCCATTTCGCGGAACTTCTCACACCCTTCGACATTAGCCCATGTTTCAAAAAATATTCCCTGCTCTCCTGTTGTCCGCTGCCGTCTCAAAGGCGGTGCCTCCTACCTCAACTCCCTACAGCCATGGAAATCCGACGGCCGAAGAGCAGTACATGCTGGAGTTGATCAATCGGGCGCGGGCGAACCCCGAGGCGGAAGGAATCTTCCTCGCGACGACTGCCGATTCCGTGATTCGCTTCGCGACCGATTTTTTCAACGTCAATCTCAAGCGCCTGAAATCCGATTTCGCAAGTTACGCAGCCCGTCCGCCGATGGCCTTCAATCCGCAGCTCTTGGCTTCGTCCCGACGCCACAGCAAGGACATGGCGATCAACAATTTCCAGGATCATGTTGGGAGCGATGGCTCCACGATCAACGACCGGATTGCGGACGCGGGCTATTCTGCCAGTGCCTTGAATGAGTCCATTTATTCTAATCTGGTTTCCACCACGCTGTTCGCCCACGCCGGATTAAACATCGACTGGGGATTTGGCGTGGATGGAATTCAGGCTGGAGTCGGCCACCGCAGAAACATCATGGGGTTTGGTGCGATCGACTACCAGGAAATCGGCATCAGTATTATCTCGCGCACTGGCGCCAAGGCGGAGGAGTTTGGAAAACTGTCCATCACGCAGGACTTTGGAAGTCGTCCATCATCCCCGGATTTTCTCACAGGCGTGGCCTACTATGATGAGAATGAAAATGAGATTTGCGAGCCAGGCGAGGGTATCCCCGGTGTCAGGGTGCAGCCGACGGCAGGATCGCGGCACGCGCTCACCTCGGCTTCCGGAGGTTATGCGATTCCTTTTTCCGCAGCAACCGGAGCCAGCAGCGTCACATTCAGTGGGGGCCGCCTAACACCGCCGGTTGACAAGGAGTTCAACATCGTGGACGAGAGCGTGAAAGTGGATCTCCGAATCACCTCGGGAGTGCCTTTTGTGGCGCTGACTGCGGTGAACAAGGTTGCAATCGAGGGCGGCAAATCCACCACCACGCAAGCAAGCTTCCGACTCGCCCGCATCGGGCCGATGACAGGAGAGCTCAAGGTGGTTCTTGACACTAACGTAGCGGGAACCGGTGCCGCTTCCATCGATGATTACAAGTTGTCCGCCGTCGCGCCCGCCGGAATCAAGCGGAACAATGCCAAGCCGGGACAATTCATCATCACTCTTCCAGCTAACAAAGCGAGCGTTGAAATCAAGCTGTCCGCCGTCTCCGATAATGAAAACGAGCCAACCGAAATAGCCGCTTTCTCCATCGTTCCATCAAAGGCTTACCGAACGGGGGAGCCACAGGCGGTGAAAATTTCCATCAAGCCGTGACGGTTGTAAATTAGAGGTCCTCATTCTGATGGACACCACTTGCCGGGCTGTCGAAAAACAAGATGCATCGATCTAACACGGCATCCGCTTTCACCCGGCCGCCGGGCCAGACGACCAGATCCCGAACTGCGGCTCCAGCGTCGATCCTAGCACCAGGGCCGATAATGGATCGTATGACAAGCGCACCGCTTTCCACCGTTGCCGTCTCATGAACCGCCGGAGCCGGTGAGAGATCGCGGCGGGCATCCAGATAGGAGTCGCGCTCGCCGAGGTCAAGCCACACGCCTTCATCGAGGACGATGGCCCCGAGTTGTCCCTCTTTGGCTAATTCCAGGAATGAGGGGATGATCAAGATTTTCTCACCAGCTGGAATCAGATCAATGAATGCGGCGGCACCCGCCTCTCGATCCCCCCCCGGTCGATCCCCTCCATTTCAAGCGGGTCTGCAAGGTCGCGGGTTGGACAGCGTGACCCTTTCGGGTGATCCGGGCGTTTGACCTTGGGTCGAGGCTGGTGTTTTTTAATAGGCACCCAATAGACAAAAGCTTTCCCGCGTTTCGCTTTATGGATGAAGAAACTCCAATGAATGCTATCTCAGAAGTATCGCCCGCAGCATCCGCCTGGCGCGAATGGCTGGAGGCAAACGGTCCCAAGCTGCTGCTCTTTGCCCGCCAGCAGTCGAGATCCTACGAGGACGCCAAGGACATTTTCCAGGATGCCCTCGTCAAGCTGGTCGAGAAGTTGCGCACCGGGGAATTCGTCGGCGGGCAGGAATCGTGGATGCCTTATCTTTACACCACCATCCGTCGCCTCGCCATCGACCTGAGCCGGCGCGACGACAGAAGGAAACGCCGCGAGGACAACGTGAGCATCGAGGCCGAGGCCGATCAATTCGAAACCTTCCATCCCTGGTTCGAGAGCGAGTCGTCCGATGACGAGACTCGCAACCAGCTCGAGGAACGGCTCAAGGAACTTCCCGAGAAATTTTCCGAAGTCATCATCATGAAAATCTGGGGCGAGCGCACCTTCGCGGAAATCGGCGAAACTCTCGGCATTTCCCAAAACACGGCGGCATCCCGGTATCGCTACGGACTCGAGGCCCTCAAAGCGGAGCCTCGGCAACGCCCGCCGGCGTGGCGACCTCTCCATCTAACATCATCTTAACGCAACCCGTCAGACGAAACATGACACACGATCAAACATCACTCGAAGCTGAACTTCGCGAACTTCAGGCGGCCTCGCTGGACGAGGATCTGTTGCTGCGTCTCGAGGCGGCGGCGGAAGGAACCCTGACCGAATTGGGTCACGGTGAACTGCGGCTTGAGAAACTCCTCCGCGACGCGTCACCCGCACCACTGCCGGCTGAATTCCTTTCCGGTCTTGAGTCGGTGCTTCAGGGCGTTCCCTTCCCGGTCGATGAGAAGATCGTGCTCTTCCCC
Source organism: uncultured Verrucomicrobiae bacterium (assembly GCA_963810445.1). Lineage (GTDB taxonomy): Bacteria > Verrucomicrobiota > Verrucomicrobiia > Verrucomicrobiales > Akkermansiaceae > Luteolibacter. Next base: position 96,669 of record CAWENZ010000060.1, read on the forward strand.
AAGGCCAACATCAGCCCCAAAGCGGTCAAGAAGCGCCCCACATGGGCAGCAGCGGCCGCGGTCGCGCTGATCGGTGCCGCCACGGCCCTCCTGGTCCCCGTCAACAAGCCCGCCGGGGCGACCACCGCCCAATCCGGATCCCCGGTCTCTCCCGCGACATCCGCGGACCACTTCATTCCCGCAAGCTTCAACCGGGGTGTCAGCAACGTCAGTGACGAGGGCGTGGTTTGGAAAAACGACAACCAACCCCACCAGCTCATGCGTGTCGAGTATGTGGACAAGACCACCCTCAAGGACAAGGACGGCAGGACCTATCAGGTCGAACAGCCCCGTGTCCGCTACATGCTGGTTCCCGCCAGGACAGATTGAACAAGATCCATTAGACAAGAAACCTTTATTACTACGCTTCTAGTAGGTAAGCAATGAAATCGAAACATTCCAAGTTCATCACCGCAGGTCTGGCAGTTGCCATGATCACTCCGGCATTCGCGCTTGAAGGACCCGAGGACGATGCTCCGCCACCACCATCCGTGGCAACGGAGACGACCTCGCTTCCAGAATTCAAGCTACCATCCGACCAGACACCTGAGGCACCCGCCAAGGAGGTCGCCACCACCAACACCGCCTTCCTCGGCGTCGTCTCCGGACCGGTCCCCGCCATCCTGGCGGAGCATCTGGATCTGAAGATCGATGGCGGCATTCTCGTCCGTGCGGTGAGCCCGGACAGCCCCGCCGAGCTGGCCGGCATCGTCGCCAACGATGTCATCACCTCAGTATCCGGCACCGCCGTCAAGACCGCGGAGGAGTTCACGAAACTCATCACTTCCAACAAACCCGGCGATTCCGTGGATCTTGAGATCATTCACAAGGGCAAGCCGGTCAAGGTGACCGTCACGCTGGGCAACCGCCCCGCGAATTTCGCGATGACGGAACCGCTCACCATGGACCAGATGAATCTCGATGGTCTTCCGCAGGACATGGCCGATCATATCCGGGACGCGATCGGCGGCATGGAGTTCAAGCTCGGAGGCGATCTGGATAACCTTTCGCCACAGATGGATGAGGCGATCCGGGAAATCCAGAAGCGCATGCGCAACGGACAATCCGCTCTGAACCTGGTTCCGAAGGCCTCGCTCGATGATTCCACCACGTCGAGCCACAGCAGCGCCACCATCCGGATGATGGATAACGAGGGAAGCATCGAGGTGAAATCCAACGATGGCTCCAAGGAAGTCACCGTGAGGGATCCGCAGAGCAACGTCGTGTGGAGCGGCAAATGGAACACGCAAGAGGAACGTGCTGCCGCTCCCGATGACGTCCGCAGACGGATGGAAAACCTTCATCTCGATACGGAGTCCAGCGGCTCCACCCTCAAGTTCAACTTCCGGGGCAAGCCGGGACACTGACGCGACTAACCTTTTTTCATGGAGCTGGGTTCACACCCGCGTTCGGCACGTGTCCGGACGCGGGTGTGTTTTTTCGATCATTCACGAATCAACCGGCGTGCCGCTCAGAGTCACTTTGGCGGATGCCAAAGTTAACTCACCGACGCGCACCTCCCCTTCGACCTGAACCAAGACTCCAAGGCGTCCCTCGACCTTCGCGCGGATTTCCAACAGGTTGCCGGGCACGGCGGCACCGAGGATCTTGGCGCCGCGCACCCCGGTTAGACGGAGATCGGCCATCGGCGCGTGGTCGGGATGGGTTTGAGCCACCACCCCGCCGAGCTGCGCGATGGCCTCTATAAGAATGACACCGGGCATCATCGGGTGGCCGGGAAAGTGACCTTCGAGAAATGCCTCGTCTCCCCGCACCTGATAGACGGCATGGGCCTCGACTCCCGGATCGAGCGATTTCAATTCATCGACAAACCGGAATGAAGGGCCATGAGGCAGGGCATCGAGCGCGGATTGATTTTCATGACTCATCTGTCGCGGAGTATCTCATGACGGCGAGGGCCGATGACAAGCCTGATTCAAGCGGATACATCGCCGCGCGTCATGATTTGTGGGTTCGCCTCTTGAAAGTGGCTGTGGCGCTTCGGCCCGCCTTGGGATGCGGGAGGCGAGACGACTCCCCGACAGCCTGGAGCGAGACGCTCCAGGCACTCTTTTCACCGGGCAACTTTCCACAAGACCTCGCGTGCGACGGTTTGGAACAGCCGTGCCGATTGCCTTTTGCACGCTGGAAATTTCAAATCGACCATCGCGGGTTTGAGAACTAGCCTTCCCTTCAGTGGAATCAAGCGACCCAAGCGCACTGCCGATTCATGCACCGGAGGCGACGACTCTCCGCTGGTGGCTTCGTGCCCCGTGGGACTACGTGATGATGGCGTTGGGACTGCTTTATTGGGGCGTTTTCGGCGGCTTGCTCACATTGATCGGCGGCCCTTTGCATTTTCTCATGCCCAAGCGGGCGGGCGAGAAACTCGGGCGGTTTTTCCTGCATCAGTTGTTCAGGAAATTCGTGGTCCTGCTCAGATGGGCGGATCTTGTGAAGGCGGATCTCACGGCACTGGACAAGCTGAAGGACATCGAGGGATCGTTCATCGCGGCTCCCAACCACACGTCGCTGTGGGATGTGGTTTTCATCATTGCCCGGCTTCCGTCCGCGATGTGTGTGATGAAGAAGCAGATTCTCGGAAATTTCATCTTGGGCGGTGGGGCGCGCCTGGCCGGATACATCGCGAACGACGGAACCACCCGCATGATTCGCGATGCCTCCCGATCCCTCGAAGAAGGCGGGCAGTTGTTGCTTTTTCCGGAAGGCACCAGGACCCGGCCGGATACCCGGTGGATCAACCCGATCAAGGGAGGATGCGCGATCATCGCGATGCGCGCGATGGTGCCTGTCTATCCGATTTTCATCCGCAGCAACACGCGTTTCCTTCAGAAAGGCTGGCCCTTGTGGCGGCGACCTTCGTTTCCGATCACCATGCGGTTCGACCTGGGTGAGCCCCTGGTGCCGGTGCCAGGAGAATCGTCGCAGGATTTCACCTCAAGGCTCGCGGCGGTTTATGAGCAGGAGCTTTCGAAGCCGGATCCGTTGCGGCGGCAGATTGACCGATTGGCGGATTGAGACTTCCGGTGCTTGCTCCAATCGGAAAGGGTCGATAAGTCAGGGTCTACATGGCCGACGTGCGACCGCTTATCCTGATTCCCAGCTACAACACGGGCCCCATTCTCCTTGAGACGGTGGGATCCGCACTGGCCTTGGGAACTCCGGTCTGGGTGATCTTCGACGGCTCCACGGATGGATCACCCGAGACGATCCGCCATCTGGAATCGGATGAAAACCCGTCATTTCGCATCCTCAGGTTGGAGGCAAATGCGGGAAAAGGCTCCGCCGTGCTCCATGGTCTGCGCGAGGCGCTTGCGGCGGGATTCACCCACGTCCTGACGATGGATGCCGATGGCCAACATCCGGCGAGTCACGTGGCGGAGTTTTTCAAATGGTCCGCGGAATTTCCCGAAGCCGCCGTTTTCGGTCGCCCGGTCTTCGACGCCTCCGCCCCGGCCCTGCGGGTGAACGGGAGGAAGATCTCGAATTTCTGGGCCAATCTCGAAACCCTGGGCTGGGGGGTGGACGATTCGCTTTTCGGCATGCGGCTCTATCCGGCGGAGGATCTCCTTGCAGTGATGGAATCCACCCCGTTCGCCCGCCGGTTTGATTTCGATCCCGAAGTGGCAGTGCGGTTAGGCTGGCGTGGGGTGCCGATCATCAACCTGCCGACACCGGTTCGCTACCCGAGTGCCGAGGATGGTGGCGTTTCGCAATTCCGATATTTGCGCGACAACACCCTGCTGACCTGGATGCATCTTCGTCTGTTTTTCGGCTTCCTCGCGCGGCTTCCCATCCTGATCGCGAGAGGAAGAAACCCTCTCGATCACCTCAGCCCGCCCGCGCGATGAAGGAGGAGGATCGAAGGAAAATCGCCGCGCTTTTTCCCGGCCGCTTTGACCGGAATTACGTGGCGTCGAAATTGCGGACGGACCCGCTCTATGACGCGCTGACGAAAAATCTGCGGGGCTCGGATCTGCCACTTCTCGATCTCGGTTGTGGTCTCGGCTTGCTGGCCTTCTCGCTGCGATGCGCAGGGATCACGGTTCCCATCCACGGCGTTGATTATGATTCACGGAAAATCGACATGGCCGGCCTTGCCGCATCGCGATTCGGTGGCGACCGCCTTTCATTTTCTCCACACGATCTCCGGAACGGAGCTCCCGAGCACCTCGGAAACGTCTGCATCCTCGATATCCTCCAGTTTTTCGATGCCTCCCAACAGGAGCAGCCTTCTCAAGTCCGTCTGCTCGCGGGTCGCACCCGGCGGGAAACTGATCATCCGCTCCGGCCTCCGCGATGAGTCGATGCGTTTCAAGATCACGGTGCTCGGTGACCTGCTGGCGAAAGCGACCTTCTGGATGAAAGCCGGGCCCACGCATTACCCGACGGCGGACGATTTCCATCGCATCCTCTCGCCCTTTGGAAATGTGACGATCTCCCCCCTCTGGGGAAAAACGCCGTTCAACAACCATCTCGTGGTGTTGGACCGGTCGATGGATTCCTGAGATCGTGCCGAGTAGGATACCTTTGCGTCATTGCCTGCGAACGTTCGTGTTTCCCAAGTCAAGTGATCGCGGTGATTGTATGCATCGTCGCGTTTTGAATCGCCGTTTTGCACGAATTCCAGCAGGCCTTACGCCATGTCGGCTTTCGGTGACGGGCGTGGTGGTGCTCCATTTCACATTGTCTGTCACTACAAATTCGACCCTATTCACAAGCCAGGCTAGAGGACAAAAATCTTGTTGAAATGCGTAACCTGACCCCTTCTGACTGACCCTATCGAGTAAGACTCTTTCATTCTCTGTTTCAAGCCGGTTTATCCCGGCGCTTTCACCCACCCCAGAGAGGTTCTAGAATCAACGTCCAACTTGTTGCATTTTTGCAATAAAATCCTTATTCATTTTTAATTTATCTACAACCAACTTTGTATAGTCAGCACAGGTAACAGATCTATAAAACGTCTTGCTTCCGGGAGAAAAATGTTCAATAATTTTAAAAGAAGTTCCGTCGCTATGTAGCAAATGAACTTCTCCCTGCCTCATCACCTGTTTTTTTGTCGTAGTCCAAACTCCGTGTGAGTCGATTTCCGCAATTCCTGAAGATGTACTCGCATGTTTCAGCTCTGTTTGCGGAAAAATAACTATGGGTCCTACTGTATCCGCCACTGACATCCCACCTGTATCAAATTCAACAAAATCTATGCTAACATTCATACCCACTAAATAATCCGACTCAGCTATCAAAATTGACGAATAACCCATTCCATAAGATTGAACCCTATGTTTAGGACCACCGCATCCAATGAGTAAAACCAAAATTGCGATAAGAAACAAACGAATACAAGCAATAAATGAGGTCAGTCTTCGCAGATTCACATTAAAGGATTTCATTGGCGGGGTGTTCTCTTCGCGGATAAGATCTCAGGCGGTTCATTCCTCTTCCTTGCCACATTCTGGTCCGTGCGACCAGACGAAATCATACGGCTCACGGATCCAGGATACCCCGTGGTCAGGCAAGATGCGTTCCGCTCTTTGCTCCCGCTGCTCTTTTCACGCAGGAGACTGGCCAACACGATTTTGCTACCGCCGCTCTCGGGTAAGGCGGCCGCCCCCCCCGCCGACTCACCGACCCCATCCAAAAACCAACAGGTCCGGAATGTGAACCCGTGAGGCCTGACTCCATCCACGGCGTTGATTATGATTCACGGAAAGTCGAAATGGCCGGCCTCGCCGCGTCGCGATTCGGTGGCGACAGCCTTTCATTTTCTCCACACGATCTCCGGAACGGAGCAACTGAGCACCTCGGCAAGGTCTGCATCCTCGACATCCTCCAGCTTTTTTCGATGCCACCGAGCAGGAGCAGTTTCTCAAGTCCGTCTGCTAGCGAGTCGCGCCCGGCGGGAAACTGATCATCCGCTCCGGCCTCCGCGATGAGTCCATGCGTTTCAAGATCACGGTGCTCGGCGACCTTCTGGCGAAAGCAAGCTTCTGGATGAAAGCCGGGTCCACGCATTACCCGACGGCGGACGATTTCCGACGCATCCTGTCGTCCTTTGGAAATGTGACGATCTCCCCCCTCTGGGGAAAAACGCCGTTCAACAACCATTTCGTGGTGTTGGATCGATCGACGGATATTTGATCATCCAGGTAGGAGACCCTTTTTCGCCATTGCCTGCGAGCGTTCGTGTTTCCGAGGTCGACTGATCGCGGTGAGTATAAGCATCGTCGCGATTTTGAATCGCCGTTGTCCACGGACTTCAGCAGGCCGTTCGCCAAGGCGGTTCTCGGTGACGGGCCGGGAAAGCTCCATTTCACCTTGTCTGTCACTACAGATTCGACCCTATTCACCAGCCAGGCCTGTGGACAAAAATCTTGTTGAAATGCGTAACATCCCCCCTGTTACGGGGATTGTGATCCCGCAACCGCCGGATTTCCCCGGACAATCGCATCTTGACCCGGACCTCTCCGCCCTTTAACTAGGCCGCCGCATGGGATTTGACACACTTGGGCTCTCCGCAGCCGTCCTGGAAGCCATTGAGGAATCCGGTTACACCACGCCCACGCCTATCCAGGCGCAGGCGATTCCAATCATTCTTGAAGGCAAGGATGTGATTGGCGCTTCGCAAACCGGCACCGGCAAGACCGCGGCCTTCGCGCTGCCGACCCTTTCCAAGATCGAGAAAATGGGCAAACCCCAGATCCTCGTCCTCGAACCCACCCGCGAACTGGCGCATCAGGTCGCCGAGCAGTTCGAGAAATACGGCAAGCACACCGGCATGAAGGTCGCGCTCCTCTACGGCGGCGTCGGCGTTGGCACGCAGACCGAGCAACTCTTGGCCGGTGCCGATATCGTCGTCGCGACCCCGGGTCGCCTGGTGGACATGTTTTACCGCACCGCCATGCGCTTCGGCGAAATCAAGGTGCTCATCCTCGACGAGGTGGACCGCATGCTCGACATGGGATTCCTCCCTCAGGTGCGGAAAATCGTCAATCTTTGCCCGTGGGAAGGCCGCCAGACGCTTTTCTTCTCCGCCACCATGCCACCGGCGATCCAGACCTTCGCCCAATGGTGCCTCACCGATCCCGTCAGCATCGAGATCGCCCGCACTTCCATCCCGACCAGCGTCACCCACGCCTTCTATCCGGTCGCCATGGACCAGCGCGACGAGCTGATGCTCGCCCTGCTCAAGGAAACGGATTACCACTCCGTGATGATCTTCACCCGCACCCGCAAGGAAGCGGACCAGCTCACCTCGCTCATCAAGACCACCGGCCAGACCAAGGTCGCCGCCATGCACTCGGACATCAGCCAGGTGGACCGCATGAAGGCCCTCGCCGGCTTCAAGGCCGGTGAGTTTGAAATCCTTGTCGCCACCGACGTCGCCGCCCGCGGCATCGACATTTCGGACGTCTCCCACGTCATCAACTACCGGGTCCCGGAAAACGCCGAGGACTACGTCCACCGCATCGGCCGCACCGGCCGGGCGACCAAGGAAGGCGATGCCTTCACGATTCTAACGGCAGACGAGCTCGATTACGCCAAGTCCGTCGAGATCTTCATCGACAAGACCATCCCTCGCCGGAAGCTCGAGAATTTCGAGTACATCTACACCGCGCTGCTGGATGATTCCCCGATCAAGCCCGTCCGCCGCAAGAAGGTCGGCGGCAAGAAGCGCCGTTAAGGACTAACGACACTCCTGTCGTCATCTCATCTCGTGGTCGTTTGCAAACCGGGATTGGATTGGTGATTGCCGATCAGTGATGGTTGATTTCCGACATTGACGGGCCAGGCCAGTCAACACGGTCGATCTTCATCCCTCCTCCGCCCCGTCTCACCTCCGGTGAATGTTGAACCATCCCTTGCAATAGGTGCACTTCGCATCTCCGCTCGGTGAGACCTCCGCATTGCCCAAGTTCGCACCGCAATTCGGGCAGCCGAGTTGGGTCGGCGGTGGCTTGCCGATCATCTTCTCCAGATCCTCCAGCATTTCCATTGGTCCGCTGCGCTTGCGCATCAGGCTGAGCGGCACCCCGAAGCCCATCAGGATGAATCCCATCGCGATGAAGCTGCCGACCACCCGGAAAAACAAAGGCGGACTTCCGAACCCATCATCCGCTCGCCACAGGAAGAAAAGAACCGCGATCCCGATAAAACCGAAGATCGACATGAAAATGAACAGCAGCATGAACAGCGGAGGCCTACCCAGTGGATTCATCGGGCAAATATCTACCATGCCAATCCGGGCATTCCAATGACGAATCCCCCGTCAATTCCAACAGGCCGTCCTTCATTCAGGCAATGCGATCAACGGCGGCTTGCCTTCCCAAATCGGGTGGGTGGGATCCATCAGATCCTTGCCATTGATCATGACCTTGCCGGTTTTCTTCACGATCGGAAGAGATGTCACACTGTTGTCCGCCTTCAGCATCACCGCTTTGCCATCGAAGCGATCCGGGTCGAAGCGGTTCGTGCCGGGAATGAGCGGAGTCATCACGAGCGGCCTGCTCGGAGCGCTTTCCTTCGTTGCCCCCGCGAAATAGACGAATCCGCATTCACCTTTGGCCAACGCGGATGCGCCGGTGACGATTCCATCAGGTTTGTGTGTGCCGGTGGCTCTCGCGTAGAACATGGGCTCGCTTTCCGTGATCCTGCTGGCCAACAACTGCCGGAAGAAATCGTTGGAGGACCTGGTGCCAAGGTTCAGGGTCGTCCCCGTAGTCTTGCGGACCATTTCGACCGTTGCCGGATTCGGCATTTGCCCGAACTCGTCCTGAAACTCGAATAGCGCCAAGCCGATCTGTCGCGCGTTGTTCACGGCCTCGGTTTGGTCGGCCTTTCTCGGGCACCGGATCACCATGGGAGCCGTTAGACCGGCGGCGACGAGGACGACGAAGGCCACCACGAGGCAGTTGACGAGTGTGGATCCAGAAGGGGCGGAGTTTCTTTTTTTCATGGCTTTCAGGTTATTTATGTTAGAGATCAGGCCAAACGATCACCGGAGGATTGCCGTCCCAGATCGGATTGGAGGGATCGAGAATGTTCATACCACCAATAAGCACATGACCGTCCTTCTCGATCCGCATGGAAGTGACACTATTGTCCATTTTCAGAATGATGGCCCTTCCTTCGAATGGCTCCGGATCGAAGCGGTCGGTTCCCGGGAATCAGTGGAGTCACCACAATGGGACGCGATGGAATTCCTTCAGAGGAAAGTCCGGCGAGATAGGAGAATCCGACCTCGCCTTTGCTCAAGAGATGGATGTCATCCATCACCCCATCCGGTTTCCTCGCGTCCTTGATCCTTGCGTAGAACATCGGCTCACTCATCGCGATTCCCGCGCCAACAAGCTGCCTGAAACAGTCATTGGAAGAGCTTGCTCCCATGGGTACCGTTGTTCCCGTGAATTTGCGCACTGCGGCGACCGTGGTCGAATCGGGAAACTTTCCGAACTCAGTTTCAAAATCAAACAGAGCGAGACCGATCTGCCTGGCGTTGTTCACGGCCTCTGATTGACTACCATGATGACCCCGATGCCGTATTGAAGATAGCAGACCAAATAACAAGATCACGATCACCATCGAGAAGAACCCCACGACCCAAAGCCAAGTCCATTTCCTGCGGGAACGGGTGGCCGCGACGGATGGAGGAGGTTCGGGCGCGTCAGGCGGAGGCTGAGGAAGCATGGTCATCACGTTCCAATACTCCTTAGAGAATCGGCGTGCGAGATATTACACGTTCTTCACGCCTTTTTCACAAAGCTCCTTGTCAGCAAGCCGATCATCGCCTGGGCGGATTGCTTGCCGGTCTCCAGCACCTCATGATGATCGAGATGCGCTGCCGCTATTTCCGGCGCCATTATTGCTAGAGAAAAACACATCGACCGACAGGGTGATCGGATATCGCCCTTCCTTGATACCAAGTTGCAAGGCGATGAAAACCGATGCCTTAGACTAGCACATTTCATCTTGCCAAATCCTCAATCTCACATGGCCTAACCACGCATTTCTGCTGGCTCATATGAAGTGTCGATATAGAAACCAGAACATAAATTCTCCATCAAATTGCCAATCAGGAAACCTGACCTCAGTCCTAATCCTGTCCCGTGACCGGTCATGCGTTTCGCATGAATTACGGGCAATTCGCATGATGCAAATACTGGTTGTGAATTACCCGCCAGTGACGGACTCTGAATGGTGCACCGATCGCCGATGTGCGGGGAAGGATTGATTGAATCAATTCCAACCGGCTCTCGTCATTCCCTGCGTAAACCAACAACCAAAGAGCAAACCATGAATCTTAAAAGCAACTATTTCGTTAGAGGCGTCGCCGCGATCACGATCGCCGGAGCGATGGCCGGAGCGGGAATCGCAACCGCCCAAGATCCCGAGAGGGACCAAGGCATGGAAGTGATGACCCGCGGACCGGTGCACGAGGGATTCGCCGAGACGGTGGTCTTCGACCCCACCCCGGGAATCATCGTCAACGTGGAACCACCCGAATTGATCGAGGAGGTCATGCCGGACCAAAGACCGGTGGGTGACAATGTGGAATGGATCCCCGGTTACTGGGGATGGGACGAGGATCAGAATGATTTCATCTGGATCAGCGGGATCTGGCGGAACCTCCCACCCGGCCGCCAGTGGATTCCCGGTTACTGGGCTCCGGTTGACCAAAGCTATCAATGGACCTCCGGCTATTGGCAGGATGCGGAAACGACCGAGGTCTCCTATCTTCCGGAGCCTCCACGCAGCGTGGAGGCAGGTCCGAACATCGCTGCCAGCTCGTCCGACCAATCCTGGGTTCCCGGGAACTGGGTTTACCAACAGGATCGCTACGCCTGGCGTGCCGGTTACTGGGTGGATTCCCGCCCGAACTGGAGCTGGACCCCTTCCTACTATCGCTGGACGCGCCGCGGCTATGTCTATGTGGATGGCTACTGGGACTATCCGGTGACCAACCGTGGAGTGATATTCGCCCCTGTCCATTTCCAAAGATCCTATATTTCACGTCCAGGCTTCAGCTACTCGCCGCTGACGGCAATCGCGCTTTCGGTATTCACGAACCACCTGTTCCTGAGGCCCTCCTACGGTCACTACTACTTCGGTGACTACTATGAGCCGAGGTATCGTGACCATTACTATGCGTCCTTTTCCTATAACTCAGGCCGTCGTGGCTATGATCCGATCTTCGCCCACTATCGCTGGGAAAACCGCAACGACCAGAACTGGATCCGTGAGCGCCAGACCTATTTCGAATATCGCCGGGACCATGCCGATGCGCGCCCACCACGCACCTGGGCAGCTCTTGACGGTCGTTCATTGCAAGACCGCCAACGTGGCGACTACGGTGTGGCGGAACGCTACGACCGGATGGTGAAAAACGACGGTGGCGGACGCCAGCGCTTCCAAGCCGTGAACGCCAAGGAACGCGAGCGTTTCGTATCGCAGAAAAAGGAAATCCGGACCTTCAGTCGTGAGCGCCAGCAACAGGAAGTCAACGCGGTGAAAAACAATGATGGCAAGGCCGGCAAGAACGAACCCAACCGCGTGAAGGTGAACAAGTCACCGCTTCTCGCCGCGAGGTCAGAGCGCTCCGAGAAGAATGGCGGACCACCGGCCCGCTTGAAGGAACGCGCCACGGAGAAGGGAGTTGTCGCCGAAGCGCCGGGTAAGAACGACAAGGACTCCAATGGAAAAGGCAAGGCAACGACGGACGCCAAGGGAAAAGCCGACAAGGACAACCGCACGACCGGTGACAACAAGAATGCGGATCCAGCCGCAGAAACCCGGACGAAGCCAGGTCAGCGCCGCGACGCCGAGCCCAACTCAAATGGCAAATCCAACAAGGAATCCAAAGGCACGTCATCGAAGGACAAGGCCGACAAGCCCGACCGCAAAACCGAAGATAACAAAAAGGAGGTGCCCGCAGATGAAACCCGGACAAAGCCAGGCCAACGCCGCGATGCCGAGCCAGCCCCCAAAGAAAGACCCAACAAGGAATCCAAGGACAAGTCGGAGAACAAGAGCAAGCCGGCGGCTGCCGACAAATCCGATGGAAGATCGGAGTCAAAGCGTCAAGCTGACCCAGCTCCAAAGCGCCAGGCGGATCCTACTCCGAAACGCCAGGCGGATCCTACTCCAAAGCGTCAAGCTGACCCAACTCCAAAGCGTCAGGCAGATCCTACTCCAAAGCGTCAGGCGGATCCAACTCCGAAGCGCAAGGCCGATCCGGCTCCGAAACGCCAGGCCGATCCAAGTCCCAATCGCCAGGCCGATCCAACTCCTCAGAGGAAGGGAAAGGGAAAATCTTCGTCCGGTGCTGAAGATACGGGTGACGAGAAATCAGGCCGCGGGAAAAAGAAGGACAAATCGGAATAGTTAGAAGACCCGCGAGCCGCAAGACGAGATTCCAACCATCATACCAAAGGCTCGGGAAACAAGTTTCCCGAGCCATTTTTCGCTAGATCCAGTTTACCAAAATGCTTCTCCGCTATCGGACACCACACGCCAGCTATTCCAGGTCATTCACGCCTTTTTCACAAAGCACAAGGGTCAGCAATCCGATCATCGCTTGGGCAGCTTGTTTGCCGGTTTCCAGCACCTCGTGATGATCGAGATGGGCGGCGGTGATTCCGGCCGCCCAATTGGTTAGACAGGAAAACGCGGCGACCGGCAGTCCGAGCGAGCGGGCCTGGATGGTTTCCAGGACGGTGCTCATGCCGACAGCATCGGCCCCGAGGGTCCTGAGCATGCGGATTTCCGCAGGGGTTTCGTATTGGGGTCCGCGCAAGCTGGCATAGACGCCCGAGTGGAGGATCATGCCCGAGGATTTCGCCGCGTCACGGAACCGGATGCGCCAATCGGCATCGTAGGCGACGGACATGTCGATGAAGTCGGCACCTTCCAACGGCGAGGTGCCGGTTAGATTCAGGTGATCGTTGAGCATCATCCAGGTGCCGGGCGCGAAGTCCGGATTGAGGGTGCCTGCGGCATTGGTGAGGATGAGCCGGGTGATCCCCTGCTCCGCCATCCAGCGCACGCCGGCGGTGACTTGCCGTGGACCGTGGCCTTCGTAAAGATGGACGCGGCCCTTCATCAGGACGACGGAAGCCCCCGCCAGTTTTCCGAAAACGAATTTCCCCGCGTGACCCGGCACCGACGACACAGGCAAGCCGGCCTCGGCGAACGGCACCTCGCGTTCGATCTCAACCGCATCCGCCAATGGCCCGAGTCCCGATCCCAATACAATTCCTATCATGGCTGGGATGATACAATCAGGGTGCAAAGATGGAACCGAAAATCGAGGATACCCCAGGGAATACTGAGGTTTCCCACCCACCTCCTCGCAAAAATGAAAATCAGATCGCTCAACGACCCTTGAAAGTGATTTTCATCCCTGGCGGTATCCCCGAAGACGGGCCTTTCCCTCATCGGTAAATTTCCACCATGGAAGCGTCTCGCGGGTCTTCAGGAAATGATCCGCCGCCAACAAGGTGTAAAACACGCAGGGATCGTGTCGTTTGCCCATGGCCCCGCCAAGCTGCTGATAGAGCTCCATCGGATCCCGCGCGGCCAATTCGATCGGGGTCATCACACCGAGGGAGCGGAGATCGGCGGCAATGCTTCGTCCGATGTTCGGCAAATCTTCCAGGTGGAGAGGCAGATCGGTCGATTTCATGGGGAACTTTCCGCAAGATGATGGATTTCCTGGATCAAATCGAGCCTCAAGACTGCTGATTTCAATATCACGTGATATGAGGAGTTGCCATTGGGAGCGCCAATTGTCATTTCAAGGGGGTGCCCCGGCGCGCCATGGCCCGTGTGCCCCCATTTGAAATACCCATGAAACCGACACTTCTAGTTCTCGCAGCCGGAATGGGCAGCCGATACGGCGGCCTCAAGCAAATGGACCCGATGGGGCCGAATGGTGAAACCGTGCTCGACTACTCGGTCTATGACGCGATCCGCGCGGGATTCGGGAAAGTGGTCTTCATCATTCGCGAGGATTTCGCGGATGCGTTCAAGCAAGGAGTCGGATCCCGCTTCGCGGACCGAATCCAGGTCGATTACGCATTTCAAAAGCTCGACGATCTGCCGGGTGACTTCACCATTCCTGACGGACGGGTGAAACCATGGGGCACCGCCCACGCCGTCCGCGCTGCCCGTCACCTGGTCCATGAGCCCTTTGCCGTGATCAACGCCGATGACTTCTATGGCAGCGACGCCTATGTCCAGGCGGCTAAATTTCTCGCAACCCCTCGTCCGGAACGTGACAAGGCCCACTACGCGATGGTCGGATACCCGCTGGTAAACACCTTGTCCGACCATGGTGATGTGAACCGCGGCATTTGCACCCGTGATGACCACGGACTCCTCAGCACCGTCGAGGAGTATGTGAAGATCGAGCGGGAAGCGGATGGCAAGGTTCGTGGAAATTCGCTCGACGGCAGCCGCAGGGAAGTCTGTGAGAGTTCGCCGGTTTCGATGAACTTCTGGGCCTTCAGTCGCTGTTTTTTCGACCACCTTGAGGTCGAGTTCGATCACTTCATCAGGAACTTCGGCCATCTGGAAAAGTCCGAGGCTTACATCCCGACCGTGGTGGATGCGTTGATCCGTGGTGGCAAGGCGGATTGCTCGGTGCTCGACACGTCCAGCCTCTGGTTCGGCGTCACCTATCCGGATGACAAGCCGCACGTGGTCGCCTCGATCCTCAAGCTGATAGAATCCGGCGAATATCCGGCAGATCTTGCCCACGGCACCGTCCATGCATGACCTCCGCGCCGTTTCCGATCTCTTCGAGATGCGGGCTGACTTCGTGGACGCGCAGCCATTCGGCTCGGGACACATCAACGACACGTATTGCGCGTGGTATGACCAGGCGGGTCACCGGATCCGCTACGTCCACCAGCGGGTGAACCATCACGTCTTCAAGAATCCCGTCCAGGTGATGGAAAACGTGTCACGGGTAACACGCCACGCGCTTGCCCGCCTGCTGGCGGACCACAATCCCGAGGCACGCCGGCGCACGCTGACCTGCATCCCCGCGATTGACGGCAAGCCCTACGCGTTTGACGCCGAGGGCAACCTCTGGCGCACCTATCCGTTCATCGAGCGGGCCAAGGGATATGACCAGATCGAATCCAACGAACAGGCCTATCAGGCCGCACGCGCGTTCGGTGCATTCCAGTTGCTAACCGCCGACCTCGTGGGAGAACGATTGCACGAGACGATTCCCGATTTCCACCACACGCCGAAACGCCTTGAAGCGCTTGAGGCCGCCATCGCGGCGGATACGGAAGGACGGGTCGCTTCGGTGATGGATGAAATCGGCTTCGCCCGGGCAAGGGCTGCGGATTGTGCGCGCATCACCGATCTCATCGCGTCAGGCGAGATTCCGGAACGCGTCACTCACAATGACACCAAGCTCAACAACGTGCTGTTGGACGACTCCACGGCGGAGGGCATTTGTGTGATCGACCTCGACACGACGATGCCGGGATGCGCGCTCTACGATTTCGGCGACATGGTCCGCACCGCCGCCCCGACCACTCGGGAGGACGATCCGGATGTGGCTCAGATCGGAGTGCGTCTCGACCGCTTCGAGGCCCTGGTCAACGGCTATCTATCAAGTGCCACGTTTCTCAATGCGGCGGAGCGTTCCAACCTCGCCTTTTCGGGCAAGTTGCTGACGCTCGAATGCGGGATCCGTTTCCTGACCGACTACCTGTCGGGTGACACTTACTTCAAGATCAAGCGTCCGGGACACAATCTCGACCGCTGCCGGAACCAGTTCGCGTTCGTTCGGGCGCTTGAGGATAACATGGAGGTGATGGAGGACATTGTTTCCCGCGCATCATTCGCCAGCGCGTAACTTCAACACGTGATCGGCGAGGGAAAGGATCTGATCATCCGTCAAGACCTCGTGGCCAGGCATGTCCGTGCCGGGAATCCCAAACTTGATCACACGGGCCACACGAAGCGCCAGATCGTCCCCTGCCGGTGTCCACGCGAAGGGACCATCCGCAAGATTGGCGGGCTTTCTAGCGAGATCCAATGAGGCTGGACCGTTCCCCTTGCCATTTGCTCCGTGGCACACCGCGCAATTCATTCCGAAAAGCCATTTGCCGTCTGAAGATCCTGACGTGCCATCGGGCACCCACTGGTTTGCCCGCTCGGACACCTTGCCCATTTCCGCCTCACCGGACTTCTTGAGATAGCGGACAAGATCCTGGCCTTTCCCACTGTCGAACAAATGTGCATAAGAGGGCATGGCGGTTCCGGGCGCGAATGATCCCGGATCGATAAAATGAAGCTTCATCCACGCTTCGGACCGTCGCGCGCCGACATTCGTTAGATCGGGTCCCTGGCGACGGTTGCCGATCAATACCGGCTTTCCTTTCAACACTTCCTCCACCCCACGCACCGGTCCCCAGATTTCCTCATCGCCTGATCCGGGACGGACATATTGCGAATGACAATGGATGCACCCCTCAGACAGATAGACCTGGCGTCCCCTTTCAAACGCGGAACCTACCCCCGGTTCTCCAGATTTATGAAAAACGATCGAGGTGAATATCACCACAGCGACAGCAACCGCGGATCGCCAATGTTGCAGGTCGCTCAAGATCATCACTCCCAGAACCACGGCTCCGGACGCGGCGATGAACATGGTTGGCACCTCATGGAGTGTCTGTGCCATGCCGATGCCATTGGCCGATCCAAACCAACCTGCAATCGCGAAAATCCAAGCCGCCCGCCAACCCGACTTGCGGATTCCCTTGGCGCCGGAAAACCATCCGGGCCAAGCCACCAGCGCCGTGGAATAGAGAGAAACTCCCGCCGGATAGAACCACCCGGCAAGATCCCGGGATGACTCCCGGTTCACCGCGAACGCCGCGATGGCAAGAACCACCCAGGCCACGCCAGGAAGAACCCTCGCACCACCACGAGCCAACCAGAGACCGGCGAACAACGCGATGGTTAGATGGACCGCGGCATTGCGCCACAGAAGCTCGCTTCCCCAGGTTCCGTCTTTTAGCTCCGCGGAGTGCTGGATGATGAAAAAGGCCGCGGAGTCCAGCCAAACCAAGGCGGTGAACAACGCGATGACGCCCCAGACGGGAAATACCTTGCAGGATTCCCGCTCCTGCCAATTCGTCGCCGATGGCACTGCGAGAACTCCCGCTAACGCAAATCCGGTGCCGACCCATGCCTGCCCGGAGGGAGGCTGCGAGAAAACGACGGGCAAATTGCAAAGCGCATAACCCAGTCCCGTTCCAAGCCCCACCCATGCGACACCACACCAAGCCGGCAACATCGCCGCAAGACTCACGGTGGCCACTCCGAGGGCGGCACCCGTGGTGATTGCGACGCCCAACACTCCAGGCATTTCCTTGGCAAATGGAGCAATCACCGAACTAACCGCCGCCATCCCGAGCGCGACTCTCACCATCCGCGGACTCCCCCCCTCCAAGCCGCGACAAAGCCACCAGCGATTCCCGCCACCGCCATAGCCCCGAGCGCCACCTTTTCTTCCGTGAGTCCCGCACCACCCGCACGCAGGAGCTCCACAAATGCGAACTGGGCGAAGATCAGGAAATATCCATAAACCGACGCCACCACGACCGCCGCGCGAAATGCCATCACCTTCATTCCGGCACTCCTTTCCACCACCCCGCCCGCAGGATGATGATTTGTCCGATTCCGACGATGGCGTCCGATGCTCCCACAATCGCCCACGCGGCAACCAATGTCCCGTCGAGAATCTTCACCGTTAGAAAGAGGGCTACCAGCAATCGCACCATGGCCGTGAATGCCCACACGGTCTCACCGCGGGCGCGCTTTCCAAGTGCCATGCCGTAGCTCAATCCCACGCTCGCGATGAAAACACCCATCCAACTGAGGAATACCAGGGCATCCGGGGAAGGCGTCGCAATTCCGAGCAGCTTCAGAACCAAAGCAGGTGCCACGATCAGCAATCCCCCCGTCATCGCATCCATGCCACCCACACCGATGCTCCAAAGTCTGAGAAAAGTTACCCGGTTCATTTTGAATTCCATTGATACAACCACACCGCCGAAACCACGAACATCGCAAAGCCGCAGGAAGTCCGCACGGCCAATCCCAACTCCCGCCACGCGGGTTTCATCACCATCCATGAGGGCTCCTCTCCTTCGCGCCACCCCATCCACGCGAGGGTGATGACCATCACGAACGACGCCAGGTGCCAGATTGTGATACTAGCCCTGCCCCCGACCGTCCTCCCTGTTAGCAAGACAATCAACAACGCGCAGAACGAGGTGGTGAATCCCGCCATCGCGAGATGTGAATGCGCGACCAGTCCTTGCGTGAACTTGATTCGGTCGAGAATCCACGGAAAATACATCAGGTAGGCGGTCGTCACGAGAAGCCCCCACCATGCGAACACCGCCCACCTCCACACCTGCGATTCATCCGGCCATTTGAAGCCTGACCAGTCACGCGCAAGCAGCCAGGCCCACGGGGGCATCAACAGCAGCGACACATTCTGCCACCAGTCGAAATGCGATCCGCCAACCGCCTCTGCGACTCCGAAGAAGATCCAGCAGAAAGCGAAATACCCCCAAGTCCCCAACCCGGCCCTGCCGAATCCGGAAGTCGCCACCACCCTGGGAAGCATCAGCATCAATCCCACGACGATCAGGGAAGAGCCTAACAAGCTGGATCCCGTGGGACCGCCCGTCAACGGATCCACCGGCGGATAGGTCCGGGGAGAAGCTGTCAGGATGATGGCTGCGGGGACCATACCGAGAATGACCAAGCCACCGAGCGAAAGCCCGCGCTTGCGCCTCGTCCATTCCGGAGCACCCGCTCTCCATGAAATTGCCAGCACGCACCACAGGATCACGAGCGCGACGACGAACGCCCACAAGGCCCCGTCCTTCCAATCGAGAAAGATCTTTCCCCCTGTCTCCCCTTTCAGCCAATGCATGGCTCCCATCGCCAGCGCCGCGGTCCACGCCCACACCGCGGCCGGAGCCCAGCGGGCCACCCTGGACCGGCGGACCTGATAGATCGAGAACAGCCAGGCGACCAGAGGCAGCGCGGTCCAGCCATAGAGCTGGACATTCAGATGAACCGGCACCCAGCGGCCATAGGAGAAGCTGCCTAACTGCCAATGCGGATAGATCAGGAGAAGCGACAGGTACAGCCCTACCGCATTGCCAAACACCAACCAGCCGAGCGCATGTTTCACCGCAGTGGAAACACCCTCGTCCTCGGGGCCGGCGGCATGCTGGGACATCAGTTGGAAATGCTTTCAATCCTGCCGTCACGCATCCTGACCGTGCGGTCACAACGGCTTGCCAGATCGGGATCGTGAGTGGCGAAAACTAGCGTCCGCCCACGGGAGCGGACGAGTTCGATCAACAGTTCGAACACCCGCTCGCGGTTCTTCTCGTCGAGAGCCCCCGTCGGTTCATCGCAAAGGAGAAGTTGGGGATCGTTCATCAGGGATCGGACCAGTGCTCCGCGTTGGCGTTCGCCGCCGGAAAGTTCCCGGACCCGCTGGTTGAGCCGGTGATCCACTCCCGTGGCCAAGGCGAGTTCCTGAAGCCGGTCCATGCTTTCGGCGCGTTTCCCACCGGCAGCAATGACCGGAACCATGCAGTTCTCCGCGAGCGTTAGATCCGGCATGAGATGATGGAACTGGAACACGTAGCCAATGTGATGCCGCAACAGATCCACGCGGGTTGATTCCCTAACCACATCGTATCCGCCGACACGGACATTTCCCCTATCCACTTCCTCCAGTCCCGAAATCACGTTGAGCAAGGTGGATTTCCCGCAGCCGGATGTGCCGCAAAGGGCGACGATCTCGCCTTTCGGGACCTTCAGGGCCACGCCCTTGAGCACCTCGATGCGGCCGCGATCGAAGCTCTTCCAAACATCCTCCACCAATACATGCGTGTTCATCAGTTCTACCTTTCTATTCAAATCTCAACGCCTGCGCCGGCTTGAGCCGTGAGGCATACCATGCCGGGTACATCGCCCCGGCAAGCGCGGTCAGGACCGCGAGCGTCATCGCCCCGACGGCTTCCTTCCAACCGATGTTGGGCTCGATGTAGCCCTGCAGCATCGGAACCATCCGGAGCAGACGCAGCCCGGCCATGCTCAGTCCCCATCCAAAAAACGTGCCGATGGCGGAAACCAGCAAGGCCTCGCCGAAAATCATCTTCGCCACCTGTCCGCGCGAGAAGCCACAGACCCGTGCGATGGCGATCTCCTTGATGCGGCTGAAGACCGACAGGATCATCGTGTTGGTCACACTCAGGCCACCTAACAAAAACGCGCAACCTCCGACGACCCAGGCGGTGGTCTTGATGATCTTGAACTGGGAATAGGTCTGGTTGAATTCCTCGTTCTCAAGGGCGGTAAGTTTCCCATGATTCGCCTCCATCCAGGATTTCACCTCGGCTGCCTCATGACCCTCTTCGAGTGCGACCGTCACGACCGAACAGACTCCTTCCTTGTGAAACGCCTTTTGACAGGCAAGCAGCGGCATGAACACACCACCATTTTCGAACCCGTTCTCCAGGCGAACCACCCCGGCGACCGGATAGCTCGCCTGTCCGAGCTCAACTTTTCCGCCCGGCTTCGCGTCGAGAAACTCAGCAGCCCTCTCACCTAACACCACGCCTTCTCCATCGTCGGTGAATCGATCGATACCACCCTGCAACCATTCGCCCTTGCGTAGCCGGCTGTCGGACGCACGAATGCCGAAACAGGTGACCACCGGCCGATCCGGTGCCGAGATGATCGCGAAAAGCACCGGTTGCACTCCTTTCACGAAAGGCTGGGACTCGAGCTCGTCCGCCACTTCCAGCGGGACGTTGCTGAAGAAAAGATCCGACACGTTTCTCTCGAACACCACCATCTCCGAGTTGCTGCTCAGGATGCGTTCGAACATCTTCACCGCTCCACCTAACAAACCAACCACGCTCAGCATGGTGGCGACCCCGAGCGCGATACCGGTGGCCCCGATCGCCGTGCGGACACGATGCCGCCGGAGATTGGTGAAGATCATGCGCCAGAGACTCATCGGAAATTCAGATGGCTGCCGAGAATCCGGATGATTCGAAATCCGCCATGGACACAGGAAGCGGAACACGCAACATGTCCAACATCAGCCAGCGGGAGGGATCTCCTGGCAAGACAGCTTGCACCCGGTCGCCGGTTTCACTCAGGCGGCGGAAGCGCCGCAACGTCGCCGGAAGCCCTTCGGCGACCACCAGATTGGGGCGGCCTAACATCTCATCACGGCCGGCCGTCTTGCCGGTTTCCTCATCACGGGAAACCACATCCTTCAGATCGTCCGCTGCCTGATAGGCAAGGCCCCGGAGCAAGGAAAGCCGGTCAAGGATCTGGATTTCCCTCGCCGTCCCCCGCCCGACAATGGCAGGAAGGACGAGGGCGATACGCAGCAGGTCGCCGGTTTTCCTGGCCGCGATTTCGGAAACATCCGCCGCGCTTTGCTCCCCACGCCAACCGCGGAGGTCGAATGCCTGACCTCCGATCACCCCGTTGATGCCGAGGCGTCCGTCGATCCATTCACCGGCGGCGGCCCTCCTCTCCGAGGACCCTTGATTCATGCCCTGCCAGATCATCGCGTAGGCGCGGTTGATCAAGGCGAGAGCGGCAAGCATCGCGATGGATTCCCCATGGACCACATGAATGCAAGGAGCTCCCCTGCGGGTGCGGGCATCATCCATCGCCGGGAGATCATCGAAGATCAGCGATGCGGTGTGCAGGTATTCCACGCCACAGCCCATCGCTCTCGCGGCGGATTCCGGCAGCCCCATCTCGATTCCTATCAGATAGCAGGCCACCGCCCTGACAAGCGAACCGGGTCTTGCCAGGACATCCTGGAGTGCGGCCGCCATTCTTGGCTCGGTCCGGTCGAGCGGACCCATGCCGTTGGCAAAGCTGCCTTGCAAGAGCGTGCGGACACATCCCGCGCGCCTTCGCCACCAGTTTTCCGGAGTCATGATCAGATCATTCGGGTGCGCCTCATTTCACCTTGCCCACAAGATGGAAACGCACCATGAGCTTGGGATCCACCGTCATCAGCATCATCGAGCGGATGATCGGCAGCTTGAAATTCTGATAGTCCATTCCCACCTTGCCGTCCACGGTCACCCACTCGCCTTCCTGCTTGACCGTGTAGGTGAAACCAAGGGTCTTCGGAACGCCATTGATGGTGAGAGTCCCCTGGGCGCTGCCGCCTGTCTTTTTCTCATCCCATGACTTGTCGAAAGAGAACGAACCCTTCGGCTTTCCGCCGCCGAGCCATTTGATCATTTCCTTGTCACGCTTGTCATCCCCGGTCTTCAGATCGTTGAAATCCCAGGTGAGTTCGAGTTTGGAGGGTTTGGCAGTGGAGGTATCACCCTCCACCTTTGCGGTGTACTTTTTCAGTTCTCCGGTGAAGGCATGTCCGGTGGCTTTGGCATCCACCTGGATCCGGCTCCGGTCCTGGTCAACTTCAATGGTCGCGGCCCGAATCACGGACAGGGAAAAAAGGAATCCGCATGTCGCGGTGATGAGGATTGTTTTCATAAAAGATGGGTTTAGGATCGTTGCGTGAGCGTCATCAGACAACCGTTTGTTTGATTTCCGAACGAATTGTTACCAATCGTCAACTTCCCACGAAAAGCATGAAACCGACATTCCTGAAGAAAATCACCATCACGATCGCATCCACCGCCTTCGGCATCCTCAGCGTATTTGCCGCGCCCTACGAAAAGGGTCAGGCCGTCGAGAGCTTCACCGCCAAGGACCAGTTCGAGAAGGCCTTCACGTTCAAGCCCTCGGACACGAAATTCCTGCTCGTCAGCCACGACATGGAAACCGGGAAAAAGGCGAACGCCGCACTCACCGCACTCGGCAAGGACTATCTCCCCGGGAAAAAGGCCGTTTACATGGCCAACATCTTCGGAATGCCTGGCATCGGCCGCATGTTCGCCATGCCCAAGATGAAGAAATACAGCCATCAGATCATTCTTGCGGATGACGCCGCGCTCATCGCCAAGTTTCCTGAGCAAAAGGGCAAGGTCGCCGTGATCGCGATCTCGGGCAGCAAGGTGACATCCATCAAATATTGGACACCCGGCACCGAAGGCGTCGAAGCATACCTCAAGTGAGCGGAAACGGCATGGTGACGATTCAACCGCATCCGCGGTGGGTCATCGTCGGTGGCTGCTGTCTGGCATTTCTGGGAGCGGCGGTGAACGCCTGCTACCTGATCCAGCTCGGCACTTCGGTCAGCCATCTCACCGGCGACGTTTCCAAGGTTGCGATGAACGCGGTGGAGGGCTACAGCCACCTTTCGGATTCGGCGTTCAACCTAGTCACCGCTGCGTTCGGATTCCTGCTAGGGGCAGCCTCCGCCGGGTATTTCATCCACCATCCGGGGGTCGAGTTCCAACGTCCCTACGGCAGGGCGATCATCACCATCGGGATGTGTCTGGCCGCAGCCCATTTCTTCATGGTGGATGGAAGGCTGTTGCTTTCGATCGGTCTCGCAAGCTTTGGATGTGGATTCCAGAATGCCCTCGCCACCCACTACCGGGGAATGATCCTGCGGACCACCCACGTCACGGGACTCCTAACCGATCTTGGGACTCATCTCGGAATGAAGTTCCGTGGACACCAGATCGCGATTTGGAAACTCCTGATTCCCGCACTTCTGGTGCTGAGTTTTTTCGCAGGTGCGTTGTTCGGCACCTTCCTGCTTCTTGTCGCCGAATCCCCCGCCCTGCTGATACTGGCGGCGATCTATGTCACCGGCGGAGTCGGCTGGTCGATCTACAAGCACGTGCGGCTCGCGGGTGTCATTCGTTAGATCGGTTGCGTCGATCGGATGTTCCACTGTTGTCCCACTGCGGCGATTTCAAAGTGTTCCGGGGAGATTCCCTGGGCCATCAGGGCACTTCTGAGACGTAGCGGCGGTTCCCCCATCGGTTCGTCGGTCAGGCGGAAGGTCCCCCAATGCATCGCCACCGCGCGCCGGCAACCTGATTCAAGAAACGCTCTAACCGCCTCTTCCGGATTCATGTGCATGGGCTTCATGATGCGCCTCGGCAGGTAGGCACCGATCGGGATCATCCCGAAATCGATGGGACCATGACGCTCGCCGATTTCCGAAAACGCGGGACAATAGCCGCTGTCGCCGGCGTGCCAGAGCTTCGCCCCCATCCCCTCGATCAGCCAACCGCACCAATGCCCCTGATTGCGATCCCACGGCGACCTTGCCGTGAAATGCTGGGCTGGCGTCGCTGTGACGGTGACACCGGGAGCAATCTCCAGCGTCCTTTCCCAGGCAAGTTCGCTGACATTTGAAAATCCCTTTCTTCCGAGCCAAGAGGCATGTCCCTCCGCAATGATGATCCGGGTTCCCCTGCCGATCTCCCGCAAGGTCGGCAAATCCAGATGATCGTAATGTCCGTGTGTTAGAAACACCATGTCGATCCGTGGCAGATCCGTGATTTGGCACGGTGTGGCGACCCTCCTTTTCAATCCCGGCAGCGTCACCGGGGCGCAGTAGTCGGAGAACACAGGATCAATGAGCATGGAGACTCCGCCCCCCTGGATGAGAAATGAGGCATGTCCGAGCCACGTGATTCTCCAGCCGTTGGCGGGTGGCACATCAATTTCACTCGCAGCAACGGGCATCCACTCCGCTGCGAGATCCGGCGCGTCCGGCATCTCGGGCTTCTCCTGCGGCCCCAACTTCAGCTTCCATCGCAGGATGTCGAGGATGCCGTGCTCGTCATGCGGCCAAGGATTTCGGAAGAGGCTCATCGTCTGCGCCATGTGAATGGCTGCGGGAAACTAGACAGGAAAACACCACCGGGCAACGCGGCACTTGAAACTTCCCCCGATGGCGGCGAGAAAGGCGGCGCGATGAATTTCGATTTCGACACCGTGATCCCCCGCCGAGGAACCGGCAACATCAAGTATGACCGCCGCCCCGAGCTCGATCCGTTCTGGGTCGCGGACATGGACTTTGCATCGGCCCCGCCCATCCTCGAGGCACTCCACAAGCGGGTGGACCACGGGATCTTCGGTTATGCGCAGGCCCACGAGAGTTTGAACGAGGTCCTCCTCGGCTACCTCCTTGAACGGCGAGGTGCGACAGTGCCGATTGAAAACATCATCCACCTTGGCGGATTGGTGCCGGCCTTGTCGCTCGCCGCGCGTGCCTATTGTAAATCCGGCGACTCGGTGATGACATGCACGCCCGTCTATCCACCTTTCATCGGTGTCCATCATGACGCCCATGTCGGCTTGATCACCGTCGATCATGTGAAAGTCGATGGCCGTTGGGAATTCGATTGGGAGGCCATGGAAAATGCCGTCACTCCCGAAACGAAGGTCTTCCTGCTGTGCAATCCTCAAAATCCGTTAGGCCGTGTGTTTACTGCTGGTGAAGTCACCCGGCTCGCGGAGTTCTGTGAGCGCCACGACCTCGTCCTGGTTTCTGACGAGATCCACTGCGACCTCATCTTCGACGAATCCTCCACCCCGCACTTTTCCGCGCTGAACCTCCCGGAAGTTCTCGCGAAACGCACCATCACCCTGCTTTCCCCGAGCAAGACCTGGAACATCGCCGGGCTTGGATATGCCATCGCCGTGATTCCCGACGACACGATCCGCAGGAAATTCGCCGCCAGCCGCGGCCACACGCTCAGCGAGATCAACGCGCTCTCCTACCACGCCGCCGAGGCCGCCTACGGCCACGGCGAACCATGGCGCCGGGAACTGATGGCCTATCTGAAGGGAAACCGTGACGCGCTTGTCGATTTCATCAGCACACGTTGCTCCGGTTTGTCGGTTGCTCCCGGCGAAGCCACGTATCTGGCATGGATCGACGCGCGCGCCATGGGAGTGGAGAACCCAGCACAGCATTTTGAGAAAAACGCGAGGCTCTTTCTATCAGACGGCGCTTACTTCGGCTGGCCCGGCTGGTTCCGCTTCAACTTCGGTTGTCCGAGATCCCGGATGCTCGAAGGGTTGGAGAAGATCGCCGCCGCGCTCTAATGGTTGCTTGAATTTGAACTGCCAGATGAATGACTCAAACGTGGTTGCGGCGTCTCGCCGCAACGCCATCGTATCATCTTGATCTAGCACGAGCTATTTTCTCCCAGTTGCAAGCGAGTTAGCCGTTGCGGCGAGACGCCGCAACCACGTTCACAGACACTCCGATATCACCTACTCCTAACCGTAATCACTCCCACTCGATGCTGGCGGGTGGCTTGGTGGAGATGTCGTAGAGCACGCGGTTGATGCCCTTGACCTCGTTGAGGATCTTGTGGCTGGTCTCGCGGAGAATGATGGATGGCAGTTCCACCCAGTCCGCGGTCATCGCGTCTTCGGAAATGACAGCACGAAGGTTGGTGGCCCATTCGTAGCTGCGCTCGTCGCCCTTGACGCCCACGGTTTTGACCGGGATGAGACCGGCGTAGGCTTGCCAGACCTTGTCATACCAGCCGTGTTCCTTGAGCTTGCCGATGAAGATGGCATCACATTCGCGGATGATGTCGAGCCGTTCCTTGTCCACGACTCCGGGGCAGCGGACCGACAGGCCCGGGCCGGGAAACGGATGACGCTGGAGGATGTCTTCGGGGATGCCAAGGGCGGTGCCGAGTTCGCGGACCTCGTCCTTGAAGAGTTCTGCCAGCGGCTCGAGCACTTTGCCTTCGGCCTGGAGTTCGAGGATGCGGTCCACCCGGTTGTGATGGGTCTTGATGTACGGAGGCTTTCGACTTTGCGTTCGACGCGCTTTCGATGACGTCCGGATAGAGCGTGCCTTGGGCGAGCATTTCGGCATCGCCGACCGCATCCCAGAAGACGTCGATGAACAGGTTGCCGATGATCTTGCGCTTCTTCTCAGGATCGCCTTCGCCAGCCAGCGCGGTGAGAAATCGCTCCGAAGCATCGATCGTTTCAATCTCCACGCCCATGCGTTGGAAATTGTTCCTGCACCTCCTCGCCTCGTCTTTGCGCAGCAGTCCGTTATCGACGAAGATCGCCCGCACCTTGACGCCGGCGTGCTGGAGCAGAACTGCTAGAACCGTGCTGTCGACGCCGCCGGAGACGCCGCAGACGACCTGCCGGGTGCCGACGGTTTCCCGGATGCCTTCGATCATCTCGCGTTTGAAATCATCGATGACGGAAGGGCAGCAGGTTCGCCGGCGTGGGAGAGGAAATTATGCAGGATCCGCAATCCCTCGTGGCTGTGGGTGACTTCCGGGTGGAACTGGATGCCGAAGAACAGTTCGTCCCATTGCAGTGAGACGGGCGTGCCGTGTTGGTTGGAGGCGATGACCTTCGCGCCTTCCGGCAGAACCTTGACCGTGTCCGAGTGACTCATCCAAACTTGCGAGCAGGCGGAAACCCCCTCGTAAAGGCCGACGCTGGCGGCAGGGAACAAGTCGGCCGGACCATACTCGCGGCGGTTGCTCGGCTTCCACGCTGCCGCCGAACTTGATGTTGAGCAGCTGCATGCCATAACAGACGCCGAGCACCGGCACGTCGAACGCCTTGAGCGCTTCGAAATCGAGGTCGGGCGCGTCCGGCCTCGCTGGTGCTCTTCGGTCCGCCTGATAGAATGATGGCACCAGGATTTCCGATGTCCGGAAAATCCTCGATGGCGTAGAGCTTCGCGAAATAACCGAGTTCGCGGACGCGGCGGACGATGAGCTGGGTGTATTGCGAGCCGAAATCGAGGACGGCGACGTGATGGGAATCGTGCATTTTGAAAAAGGGAGAAGAGCTTACCGCAAAGTCGCGAAGGTCGCAAAGGGACGCAAAGAATTCAAAAAATTTTCATCACTCAAATCTTCCTTCGCGTCCCTTTGCGACCTTCGCGCCTTTGCGGTTAAAATCATCTAACTGAGCGGCTGATAGTTGGTCGGCTCCTCGGTCATGACGATGTCGTGGACGTGGCTCTCGCGGAGGCCGCCGGCGGTGACGCGGACGAAGTTGGCGCGTTCGCGGAGATCGGCGAGCGTGCGTGGCTCCCACGTAGCCCATGCCGGATTTCAATCCGCCCATGAGCTGGAAGATGACATCGGAAAGCGGGCCTTTGTAGGGGACACGACCTTCGACACCTTCCGCGACGAGTTTGCCAGAGCTGTTCTGGCCGTAGCGATCGCCCGCGCCCTTTTGCATCGCTCCGATGGAACCCATGCCGCGGTAGGTTTTGAAACGGCGGCCTTGCGATTGCACCGTCTGGCCGGGGCTTTCGCGGGTGCCGGCAAGCAGCGAGCCTAGCATGACGAGATCGGCCCCTGCGGCGAGCGCCTTGACGATGTCCCCCGAGTAGCGGATGCCACCGTCGGCAATGACTTTCACGCCGGCCTCACGGCAAACATCGGCAACGTTCCGAATGGCGGTGAACTGTGGCATGCCCACGCCGGAGATGACGCGGGTGGTGCAGATGGATCCGGGCCCCACGCCGACCTTCACGGCGCTGGCTCCGGCGCTCACCAGATCGCGCGCGCCTTGCTCGGTGACGACGTTTCCAGCGACGACCGGGACGTTGGAAAGGGCACGGAGTTTGCCGATGACCTCCATGACGTGGCGGGTATGGCCGGTGGCGGCATCGATGAAAAGCGCGTCAGCCCCGGCGTCGATGAGAACCCGCCCGCGGTCGATGCAGTCCGGTCCCACGCCAACGGCAGCGCCGCAGCGGAGCTGGCCGTTGTCATCCTTGGCGGCATTGGTGAAAGTGATGCGCTTCTCGATGTCTGATCCGGTGATGAGTCCGACGAGGCGGCCATCGGAATCGACAAGCGGCAGTTTCTCGATGCGGTTCTCGTAAAGAATGCGCCGCGCTTCCTCGAGGCCGGTATTTCCGGGAGCCGTGATCAACTTCTCGCGAGGAGTCATGACGTCGGAAACCTT
Organism: uncultured Verrucomicrobiae bacterium; assembly: GCA_963810445.1. Lineage (GTDB taxonomy): Bacteria > Verrucomicrobiota > Verrucomicrobiia > Verrucomicrobiales > Akkermansiaceae > Luteolibacter. The sequence goes on from CAWENZ010000060.1 coordinate 125,679, forward strand.
GGCATCGACGCGGTCGAGATAGCGGACATCGCGGCCGGTGACCATGCCTTCGAGACGGCCGTCGGCATCGATGACGGGAAATCCGGAGAATCCGTTCTTTGCCATGATGGCGCGGACGTGATCGACGCTGTCCTCCTTGCGAACGGTGTGCGGCTTCTGAATCACGGCGTTTTCCGAACGCTTCACCCGTGAAACCATCGACGCCTGCTCGTCGATCGGACATGCACGGTGAATGACGCCCATGCCACCTTCGCGGGCCAGGGCGATCGCCAGATCGTGTTCCGAGACCGTATCCATCGCCGCCGAAACGACCGGCAGGAACAAGGGAATGCCAGCGGTGACGTGGGTGGAAAGATCCGCATCCCCGGGTAAAACCGAACTCAAAGCCGGCACCAGAAGCACGTCGTCAAATGAAAGTCCGAGAGAAATCTCTGCCATGGCGGAGTCAATAGAAGCGACTTTCCCCACGCAAGCCCGAATCCGGGGTGTGAACAAATTCCACTTCTGGTGCTTTATGAGAGCATCGACTCCAGCTCCTCCATGCTCCAGCCCGCCGCGTCGCCGGTGCCGCTTTCGTCAATGGCGGAGGCCAACTCGCGTTTCTTCGCCTGGAGGCGGACGACTTTTTCCTCCACGGTCCCACGGGTGAGCAGGCGATAAACCGTCACCGGCCGGGTCTGGCCGATCCGGTGGGCACGGTCGGTCGCCTGGGCTTCGGCGGCTGGATTCCACCACGGATCGAAATGGACGACCATGTCCGCGGCGGTGAGATTGAGGCCATATCCACCGGCCTTGAGACTGATCAGGAAAACCGGCGGACCTTCGGGTTGCTGGAACTTATCCACCAGTTGTTGGCGGTTCCGGGATTGTCCATCGAGCCGCAAACTCTCCCAACCGCGCTCGGAAATGCATTTCTCGATTTCCCGTAACTGTGTCTGGAATTGACTAAAGATCAGCATTCGGTGATTTCCATTCACCGCCTCTTCGATCAATTCCAACAGGCGTTGGAGCTTGGCGGAGCGACGAGCAACCAACAGTTGATTGAAATTTTCGTTTCCGAACAAAGCCAGATCGCAACAGGTCTGCCGGAGACGCAACAAGGCGGTGAGCATCTGCATCCGCGCCGCTCCCTTGTTGCCGGAATCCGCGATGGATTCCACCCGCTTGCGCCCCTCGACCAGGAGCTCCTTGTAAACCGCCTGCTGGTCCGGGCTGAGGTCGCAGAATTCGTCGATGAAGATCTTCGACGGCAATTCCGGTGCCACCTGCTCCTTGGTCCGGCGCAGGATGAACGGGGAAATCTTGAGCCGAAGCCGCTCGATCACCGCTCCCGCATTCGCGCCGGCGGCCAGCGGCGTTTCGTAGCGATCCTTGAAATCCTCACGCCCGCCGAGCCAACCGGGCTGAATGAAGCGGAAAATCGACCAAAGATCCTTCACCCCGTTCTCAATGGGAGTTCCGGTCAGCGCGATCCGGCTGGTGGCCCGGACCTTCGCCAGCGCTTTGGCGTGATCCGTGTCCGGATTCCGCATCAAGCTGGCCTCATCCACCACCACCGCCCTGTAATCCCGCTTGAGGTGATACGCCAAATCCCGGGCGAGGGTTCCGTAGCTGGTGAGAATCACGTCGCCCGGCTGAACCTTCTCACGCTCCTTGTCACGACCTGTCCCGTGGAGAATCCGCACGGTACGACCCGGCGCGAAACGGGCGAACTCCGCATGCCAGTTGCCAAGCAAGGACGCGGTGGCGACCACCATCACCACCCCGGAATCCTCGGAAGAAACACCAAACAGACGCTCAATTAAAGCGATTGTTTGCACCGTCTTTCCGAGCCCCATATCATCAGCCAACAGGGCTCCACCAAAGCGCTGGACCCGGTCGAACATCCACCCGGCACCGTGCGATTGATAAGGACGCAGCTCAGCCTGCAAGGTCGCAGGTGAATCAAATGTGAATTCAATATCTTTATCACTCTCCGTCTGTGACTTGTTGAGTTTATTACGGATTTCACGGATCAGCTCTCCGGAGCGGGCTGAGGCCATGAAACGACCGTTTTCCTGACGCAGATCGAGGTCGGAAAACAACGGATCGATGACATTGGCGATGTCGTCCGAGATGATCAATCGACGCCCGTCTGCGGCAGCTCCAGAGCCTTTTCCCGCGCGCAAAAGCCGCCGGACTTCCGCCGAGGGAATCGAAACCCCATCGCTCGTTTGAAATGAAAGATCGAAACTCAACCAGTCTTCGCCAGAGCCGAGAATCTCGATCTTTGGAGAGACCACGGCAACTTGCTTTTGGACATGACCGAAACGCTCACCTTCGGTCACCGTCCATTCCTTGCGCAGGGTCGGCAGCGATTGAGTGAGGAAATCAAGAATGGTCGATTCCCCTTTCATCACCCAACGACCGTTGGAGAAATTCTCCACTTCGAATCCGGCTTGGGAAAGCCGTCGCGCGGCCTTTTCCTCCCTGGCCAGATCCCGGACCTCGCAGTGGTCGCCAACGAGACGCGGAAGGCCATCGACCTTTCCCAGCCCCGGCGGAACCGGAGGTGCGGATCCGTAGCGGACGCTGAGCTGGGCTTCCAGATGCTGGAGCGAGCCCTCCAACGACAGTTCGAAAACGGCGGGAGCCTGGATGAAATGAAGCGTGTCGAGCCACGAACCTTCGGGGAAATGGACCCATTCCTGCCAGGATTCGAGGTGATTGAAGAAGCGGTGGAGTGGGAGTTTCACCCGATTTCCGGCGGCGAGATCCTTCAAGGAAGCCATCAGCTCCGCCGGGATCGTCCCCTCGCCCACGCGCGTGACCGAGTCCTCGCCGATTTGCCAGAAGGCCCCGGCGATCTCGGTCCACGGGCCGGATTCCGGATCGAGGGCGAGCTGGACTTCATCCTGCACCTGCTTCGCCTCGCTGAGCTGGAGGCGCTCACCGGCCCGGATGTCGATCAGCAACCGATCCTTGCCCACCGTCAGCCGCGGATGATCGGCCAGGGATTCGAGAAACGAGGGGACGCGAGGCCCGTCCAAACTGATCGTGAGGATTTCCTTCCTGACGACACCTTCCTTGGCAAGCCACGCGCACAGCCTGTCGTCTGCGGGTGAAATTTCCTCGTCCTTGGCGATGGCGAGGGTCGCGGCGAATTTTCCGCGTCTCAGGGCGTCGCGCCAATTCAGCGGGAGCAGGATTTGCCACGGGACCGTCGCCAACGGCTGGGCTGCGGGCTTTTGAACGGTCGTTGGAGCTGGTTTCGCGACTGTGGCAGGCTTCAAGGCCGCGAGACCGGTGGCCACGGCGTGGCAACAAAGTGCGCCGCTTCGCTGGTTGTCCGAGCACGGGCAATGCGTGTCAAGATTCGTCGGGGATTTCACCGTCGACGCTGACTTTCATCAGGCGCTTTCCCATCCGCACGGTGCCCTGCCACGCGGATGGCACCGGCCTTCACTTCCGCCACCATCCCGCTTTCCAGCAGGGATTTCCCTTCCTTGAAAGCCTGCCACGAGGCGGCTTTCCTCAAGATTTCCTCCGTCCACCCGCTCATTGTCGGCGGAGTGTTTCCGGATGCCGGGTGAAAGCAAGGATGGAGGGTGCGGACTTCGGCCCAACCGGGTTGACGGAACGTCAACCCTCCTTATTTGTTCACGATTTGGCCTTTCAGCTCGCTCCAGAGGTAAACGGCGTCGCCGCCTCGCTCGGGACGGCTTTCCCACATGAACCAGCCGAGAGACTCGTTCCAGAAGAGGTCGTAGAACACCAGGCGCCGGACTTGCAGGTTTCCTTCGCGCACCGCGTGGATGGCGGCGACACGGCGGACGTGCTTCACCTCGAAGTCCTTCCCGCACTTCGCGCTGCCATCGACGATGAAGGAAATATCGATGGCGTTGAAGGGGACGTTGGATTTCAGGGAAATCAGCCGGACCGCTTCCTTGGGATCAAGATCGGTGGTGGGTTCACCTGCAAATACGGTGGCCGAGAAAAGCGCGCACACCCCGATGATCGAAAGAAGGAATTTTCTCATCCGGGTGGAACGGTTGCCGGAGAGGTTTCATTCAAAGGAATTTCATCGCCCACCTTCTATGGACTCGCTATCAAATCATCGTCCAGTCGTTTCGACGAAGCCCCCCTCTGAATCCCGACTCCCATGAACCACACTGATGAAATCCACGCGCTTGAAAACGAGGCGCTCGCCTTGGCCAACCGCTTGGAAACGCTGCGCAGGGAAAATGATCCCGTTCCGGTTGAAAATTATTCGTTCGAAGCGCTGAACGGCCCGACGGATCTTCTTACGTTGTTCGGGGACAAGGAGACCTTGCTCATGATCCACAACATGGGCGACGGCTGCCGATGGTGCACGTCTTGGGCGGATGGATTGAATGCGGCGTTGCCACATCTTGAGAACAGTTTCGCGGTGGTGCTCGTCAGCAAGAATGATCCCGTCGCGCAGCGGAGGTTCGCGCTGGAACGCGGTTGGAATTTCCGGATGGCCTCACATGGCGGCGGTGCATACGCCGAGGAACAAACCGTGACTCCCGGCGAACCGGACATGCCGGGGATCGCCTGTTATGAACTCAAGGACGGCCAAATTTTCCGCAAGAACGCGAGCGAGTTCGGACCGGGGGATTTTTTCAATCCGCTCTTCCACGTGGTGACGCTCGCGGGAATCGGGCTTGAGGAGTTCACTCCGCAGTTTTCGTATTGGAATCGGCCCGGCGAGATGGATGACGGCGGGCAGAACTTATAAGATCAACCGCATGGACGGTGATTACGAACCTGACGTTCGAGTGACTCCCGAGAGGGTTGTCGCCACATTGCTGGTGATCGCCTGGATCATCATTGCCTTCCATGAACTGGGGCCAAGAAGAGCGTTTGGAGTTGGTTTCTTGTTCCTTCTACCTCTCACCATGGTCTGGATTCCCGGGCTTATGGCCAATCTAGCAAGCCAGGGGCGGAATCTGGATTCGGGCGCAACAGGACCCGTCTCGCCCACCTTGGTTAGGTGGACAGGATGGCTTTTGATTCTCGGTCTGCCCGGGGCTTGTTTTCTCTTTTACAAGGTTTTCAACGCCTGAGTCACGCGGCTGCCGTATCGCTTGCTAAAACTTTCCGTCCTGTAACGTTGCGGCGAGACGCCGCAACCACGTTTGAGCCGGCCATTGGACGAGTCAGACTTTGCGGATGCTAGAGTTCCCCCTCGATCAGATCATCCAGCGTCTGGCGTTTGCGGACGACCGTGGCGGTTTCGCCCTCGACGAGGATTTCCGCAGGGAGCGGGCGCGAGTTGTAGTTGGAGGCCATGACGAATCCGTAGGCACCGGCGGACATCAGCGCGACATGGTCGCCGGGATTGAAGTCCGGGAGTTCGCGGTCCTGGCAGAAGAAATCTCCGCTCTCACAGATCGGGCCGACGACATCGACCTTGATGCGCCCGGACGAGACCGGTTCGGTTAGAGGGACGATCTCGTGATGGCCTTCGTAAAGGGCGGGGCGGATGAGGTCGTTCATCCCGGCATCGACGATCTTGAAGGTCTTGGCGGTGCCCTTTTTCTCGTAAAGGCACTTGGTGATGAGGACGCCGGCATTTCCCACGATGTAGCGGCCCGGCTCCAACAGGATTTTCAAGCCGAGATCCTTGAGGCGCGGGACGAGTTCCTTGCCATAGCGCTCGATGGTCAGCGGGCGCGTTTCCTCGGGCTGGCTTTCCCACCAATCCGCGGTGCCGGATTCCAGCGATTCCTTGTAGATGATGCCGATGCCGCCACCGATGGACCAGAACTCGATGCCGTGTTTTTCCTTCAGCGCGGTGACGAGCGGGATGACCTTTTCCACCGCCTCGATGAACGGGTCGATGGACGTGAGCTGCGATCCGATGTGCATCTGGAGGCCGCGCAGCTTGATGTTGGGGAGTTCCCTGGCGGCGCGGTCGTAAAGGTCGGCGATGGCGGTGAAATCGACGCCAAACTTGTTCTCGGATTTGCCGGTGGAGATGTATTTGTGCGTCTTCGCGTCGACGTTCGGGTTCACGCGGACGGCGGCGGGAGCGATCACGTGGAGCTCGCCGGCGACCTCGTTCAGATAGCGGAGTTCCTCCTCGCTCTCGACGTTGAACGAGTAGATGCCCTTCTTGAGAGCGTAGATGATTTCATCGCGGGTCTTGCCGACTCCGGCGAACGTGCAATGGGCCGGATCGCCGCCTGCCTTGATCACGCGGAAAAGCTCACCGCCGGACACGATGTCGAAGCCGGCACCGTGGGTGGCGAGCAGGCGGAGCACGGAGAGGTTCGAATTTGCCTTCACGGCGTAGGCCACCTCGTGATCGACCCCGGCCATGGCGGCGTCGAGGCGGGTGAAGTGGTCGATGATTGTCCCGGCTGAATAGACGTAAAGAGGGGTGCCGTGCTCCTCGGCCAAGGTGGAAAGATCGACATCCTCGCAGTAGAGGGAACCGTTTTTGTAGGAAAATCCGTGCATCGCGCGACGGGATTAGCGGTGATTTCCGCGCGGGTAAAGAGCAGAACTTCCTTGGATGCGGGGTTGCTGCCGGGCGAGGAAATGGCACGCTGGAGAAATGGATGCATCAAGGACCATCTCGCTAACCCATTGGGGTCCCGAAGGCGCGGTCGAAATGCAGGATCAGGTGGCGGTCGAGGAGCCGTTGGAAATCCGGCTCGACGGGCACTCCGTGGCAGTGTTGATGCGGACGCCGGGACACGACGAGGAACTGGCGGCGGGTTTCCTGGTGACGGAAGGAATCGTCTCCAAGATGGATCAACTGCGAAAAATCGAGCCACGTCCGGACGAGAACCGGGTGCTGGTTTTCCTCAATGACGGGGTCGAGGTCGATCTCGGACGGCTCACTCGGCATTTGTTCACGGGATCGTCGTGCGGGCTTTGTGGCAAAGCGACCTTGGAAGCGATTTTCACGAACTCCCCGCCGATTGAACGTGCGGTTGAATTTTCCGAAACCATGCTTCTCGGACTTCCGGACAAACTTCGCGCTTCTCAGGGCACCTTCGATTCGACCGGAGGGCTTCACGCGGCCGGAGTTTTTGATGTCGGAGGAAATCTTCTCATCACCCGCGAGGACATCGGCCGGCACAACGCGGTGGACAAGGTCATCGGCCATGCGTTGCTGAACGGCATTGATCTGACCTCGACGCTGCTGCTGGTCTCGGGGAGGATTTCGTTCGAGATCATGCAAAAGGCTCTGGCCGCGCGGATTCCGGCGTTGGCCGCGATCTCTGCGCCCAGTTCGTTGGCTCTGGATTTCGCGAAGGAATCCGGCCAAACGCTCATCGGGTTCCTCCGCCCGCCAACCTTCAATCGCTA
>CAWENZ010000061.1:0-45208 GCA_963810445.1 uncultured Verrucomicrobiae bacterium
ACGGACTCACCAACGGCGATGAAGCCACCCACGGCACCGTCCCTACATCGCCGACACCCGACGGTGACACCTAGAACGAGGTTGGAATGCCCGGCGGATCGATCCGCTCGATGCCCGATCCATTCCGGCGCTTCCTGGCGACTTCCTGGAAATCGCTCCCGACGGGCATCGGGACTGGTCCGATGACGAGCGCGCCATCTTCCACCAGGGCTCGCTCTTCATCGGCTACGTCAAGGCCAACGGCCAATACGGCGTCACCCGCTACAATGCCGCGACCAACGAGACCTTCCACATGATCATCAGCACCGGCACGTCGCAACAGCAGGACGACCACAACAACCCGTCCATCACCGTGCTGCCGAACGGCAAGCTGATGGTGCCTATGCGAAGCACCTCGGCGGATCGCAGTTCTATCAGCGCACCTCGCTGGTCACCCTGCCGTCCTCGAATGCCGACTGGGGACCGGAAATCGTCCAGCCGCTGAGTGACAACAACACCTATAACAACACCTACCTCCTCAGTGCGGAGGCGAACCGGATCTACAACTTCCACCGCAACATCAATTTCAATCCCACCATCAGCTACCCGGACAACCTCGGGACAAGCTGGACCTCCGTCCAGTTCGTCGATGTCGGCACCGGCAACGTCCGCCCCTATCCGCGCTACTGTTCCAACCGGACCGACCGGGTCGACCTGATCTACACCGACGGCCATCCCCGCGACGTGGACAACTCCGTCTATCACATGTATTACAAGGGCGGAAATTTCCACCGGACCGACAACTCGCTCATCGACTCCTTCGCCAACCTCCCGCTTGAGCACGGAAACGGCCCCAGCCAGCGAGGTTCCGTCATCTATCCGTTCTCCGCAGCCTCGTGGGGTGCCGGGTAAGGCCCCGACGACTGGATTCCCAACGCCCGCGGCTGGACCTGGGACATTCACTACGGCAAGGACGGAAATCCCGTCTGCGTCTTCCAGGTGCAGGTCGGCACGGACGCCACCTGGTCCACCTCGCGGATCTATTACTACTACGCCCGCTGGACCGGCACCGCCTGGCAGAAACGCTTCATCGCCAAGGCCGGCCGCGGCATCTACGCGGCGGAGTCCGACTACGGTGGCGGCATGTGCATTGATCCCGAGAACCCGAACATCATCTACATCTCCTCCAACGCGGCCAGCCCATTCGACCTCACGCTCAATCCCGCCAATGTCGCCGACGTGCCCCTCAGCACCAACGCGCGCTTCGAGATCTATCAGGTAATCACCAGCGACGGCGGACTGACCTTCACCTGGACCCCTGTCACCACAGACTCGGAGGCCGACAATCTGCGCCCCATCATCCCGGAAAACCATGGCTACGACCAGGCGGTCATCTGGTTCAACGGCACCTACAACTCCTACACCAGTTTCTCCACCCGCGTGCTGGCCATCTTCAGGAACGACCTGAAGATCAAGACCTCGTCCTTCTCCCCCGCGACCAACTCGGGCAGCATGAGCTGGGCATCATCGCCGGGATATTTCTATCGAATCACCGGCTCGCACGACCTAACCGCCTTCCCCTATCCCGCGGCCACCCGCGTCGTCTCGCAAGGTGAAACCACCAGCCACACCTTTGATTTCCCGCCCGAACTCCGCAACTCGGGCAAGGCATTCTTCCGCGTCGAGCAGCAGTAGCCGGCTAGATCCCACGTTCCCCGTGTCGAAGGCAGCCGCCTCCCGTGAATACGGGATCCCGAGAATGAGTGATTGCCCGCCTATCCGGAACGACTCATCTTGCCTTCCCATGGAACGGGCGATGAATGAACTGGCGCGACGCAGCAGGCGATTCGTTCGTTTTCCCCGGACTTGTTGCCTGTGTGCCGTCATGGCCGTGGGTTCGCCAATGGCGCGGGGTGCCGGGTGGGAAACCTGGCTTGCCGACCGGCTGAGTTCCCGTCTTCCGGTCGTTGAGCGCAGGCTTTCGGAAATTTCCTCCGAAATGAAAGTCCTGCCCACCGTGGCCGACCTCGATTCGCTCGGGACCCACGGCTTTCATTCCGATTTCACCGGGGACTCGGAAAGCAACTGGTTCACCATCACCTGGGACACACCGCAACTCATGGATGGCATTGCGGCGATACCCACCCGGCTCACCACCCAGAGCGGAGATATGTCAAACTATGGATTCCCGGCAAGCCTCCGCGTCGAGGCGATGCTTCCAGGAGGAACGCAACCGGTGGTGATTGCGGAAATGAAAGACAGTCACCTTGATTTTCGCCGCGGCGACCCGGTGTTTCTCCGAATCCCACCCACGGAGGTCATCTCAGTGCGTTTTGTTCCGGTCAATCTTCCCAAGCTTCCGGGCAAGCACGTCCGCTTTTTCTCACTCTCGGAGATCATGATTTTCCGCGGGGAATCGAATATCGCCCCCGATGGGCACTTGACCGCCAATTACAGCATTGATGCCGAAGTCGGATGGAATCTCCGATACCTCGTGGACGGGCAATCTCCGCTTGGTCCGCCAGAGATCCCTCCCATGGGATCAAGCCTCGGTTGGCATGCGGATCTTGTGGAATACAACCGCTTGCAAACGTGGGCCGTCATCGATCTTGGTGAGAAACATCGTTTTGACGGAGTCCGGATCATCGCGGCCCGCGGCGATTCGCCCGTAAAGGGACCTGGGTTCGGATTTCCGGTTGGATTTCGAATTGAGGCTTCGGACACCGCCGGGAACGATTCATGGTTCACCATTCTGGATCGGGACGGCGAGGACTTTGTCAATCCGGGATACAATCCCGTGACACTTCATTTCCCCGTGGTGTCGGCCCGATTTGTTAGGCTCGCCGTCACCAGGCAGGCCCAGCCCGACAAGCTTACCGCGCCCCGCACCCTGATCTCCGAACTGGAAGTGCTGGATGGTCAGGCCAATCTCGCGCTCGGGAAAAAAGTAACGACGCCGGATCTCACGCCGTCGCGACCTCACGACTCCTTGCGGGTCTGGAGCTCGCAAGGTCTCACCGACGGCTTTTCATCCACCGGACGCCTGATTCCGTTGCGCCGCTGGGTCGAGGATCTCTCACGCAGGTTTGATCTTTCTTTGGAACGTCGCGCACTTCTCTCCGAACAAATCTCCATCCTCGAACGCACCCGGATCTGGACCTTGACCGCCCTGATTTCCACCCTTGGCGCTGCCATCATCGGCCTGGCGATCTGGCTCATCCGCATGCGCCAGAGCGGCCGTCGCCATATCCGGGAGCTGCGTCGCCGCATCTCCAGCGATCTCCACGACGAGGTCGGCTCGAACCTTGCCACCATCGCCTTGCTTGCGGAAATCGCTCCCACGAAGAATTCGTTAGATAGTTTCAACGACATCAGCAGGATCGCAAGGGAGTCATCGCAATCGCTCCGCGAGATCGTGGATCTCACCATCGCACCTAACCGGGCACGCAAGCCGCTGCCGGAACGACTGCGCGAGATTGCCGCCCTCATGCTCAAGGAACAGACTTGGGAATACAGCGGCGATGCCGCTCCCAACCTTGATCCCGAACAGCGCCGCAACTTCATCTTCTTCATCAAGGAGGCCTTCCATAACATCTCCCGCCATGCGGCCGCGAAGCATGTCTCGATCCACCTCGAGGCGGACGATTCACAGGCGGTCCTGCGGGTCTCGGACGATGGCTGCGGATTGCCACCGCCACCTCCCGGTGACACGCCCCGCCTTCGTGCCCTCGAGCAACGTGCCAGGTCACTCCACGGCACTCTCGCGATCGAGTCCGCGCCGGGGAACGGCACCGCACTCACGCTCCGTTTTCCGCTTCACGCCAAATCACGCCCATGATCTCCGCCGACCCCAAGCAAATTTGCCTCATTGAGGATCATCAGGACTATCGCCGCGTGCTCCAGCTTGCCATCCAGCAAAGCGATCATCTCGAGTGTGACCTGACATTTTCCTCGATCGAAGCCTGCCTCGAAAAAGTCCCCACTTCGGCATCGGTCGATGTGATCCTGCTGGATCTCGGCCTTCCCGGCATGCATGGGGTCACCGGCATTCCCATCCTCTTGAAACATTTTCCCGCGGCCAAGATCCTCGTCATCACCGTTTACGATCACAAGCCGGTGGTGCTCGAGGCCCTCGCCGTCGGGGCCAGCGGCTACCTCCTCAAGTCGGATCATTTTGACACGATCCTGCGCGGGATCGACGAGGTGATTTCGGGCGGAGCACCACTCAACAGCCACATTGCCCGGATGATTCTAACGACCTTCAACGCGATCACCCCTGCAACACCGGAAACCGACCTGACCGACCGCGAACGCGAGACCCTTTCGTTGTTGGTGAATGGTTTCATCAAAAAGGAAATCGCCGAGCAACTTGGAGTTTCCTACCACACCGTGGACACGCACGTCCGCAACATCTACGGCAAGCTCCAGGTCCACAATCTATCCGGCGCCGTCGCCAAGGCCATGCGCCTCGGCCTGATCTGAACGGACAGGCCGTATCCCGTAAATACGGTTTTGCCCGGGCAAGCCGGACCTGCCAGTTTCGGGATCTCATGGAGTTGATGGAAACGACAAGCGCCCGCATCCCGAGATCCGCCGCATCGCTGGTGCTGATCCTGGCTTCCCTTGCGCTTCCGCAAAAGGCAACAGGCACGAACTACGAGGTCTATCCGGGATCCGCCTTTTACCTCACGCAAATGCTCGACAGGTCGCAATGGTCGTTCGTCGCCGATCATTGCAACGGGCTCTACCATCATCCCGTCGGCTTCCAGACCCTGGATGCCGCGCAGGAGGCCACCTATACCAGTCATTTCACCAACCGCTTCGCCATGGTGGAAGGAGACATGGGCAGCGGTTCGACCACCGGCGACGTCGCCAACCTCCAGCTCATGTCCGGCTTCGGACTCACGCCCGTCGCGGCTTTTGTCAATCGTCCGTCATCCAACCCGAGCGTCTGGAGACAGCTTGTCCGCAACAATGCCGCCCAAGGCGCACCCAGCTACGAAATGCTCGCTCCCCACCGCCTGGATGACACGGCTCTCGGCTGGAATGACCCGCTCTGGAACTACGCCCGGGTCAACATGGGTGTCGCGGGATGCATCGGCAGCGGGGTGGATGCTCCGGTCTATCTGTTCGTCAACCAGGCCGCCGCCTACCGCCAGAGCATCTACGACATGCGCGACTGGACCGTGGCCAACGGGAAAAAATTCAACTATCTGATTTCACCTAACAACAGTTACAACGCCGCTCTCCTCGCCGACACCCAGGCGACCGTTCGCGCCATGGAGGACAATGCCCACGAACCCGATGTCTATGGCGTCGTGCTGTATGGCGAACGTCCCGTGGACCTCACCCCGGAAAAAACCACGGTGAATGGAGTCGATCAGGCGGCTACCACCATCACCGGCCTGGCCTACTGGCTGCTGAAGCACCGCGATGGCGAACCCGGCACGCTCGATCTCAGCGCGATCCGCAGCGGCATCACCTACGGCGCTTCCGTGATGGCCCCCACCCTAGCAAATCCCTCGCAGGTCGTCGCCCTTTCCACCTCGTCCGGCAGCACTTTCACCCTCCGGCTGAACAACAACAGTCCGTGGCTCGACTACGCTGGCGTGCTGCGTGCCCGCACCCAAGGCAATCTCCAGAACTGGACGATCAGCTTCTCCAAGGGAGGCCAGGACGTCACGGCCGCGGTGCTCTCCGAAAGTGGCAGGCTTTTCGTCGGTGCCGACCGCTGGATGCCCGGTTCGCAGCAGGAAGTCACCATGACCGTCACTCCTAACGGAACGCCGGGGCCACTGAAGCTGGTCCTGGAAGCGCTGCCACACGGCGAAGTCGATCATGCACTCGACGTTCTGTCGTTCGAGTCCGGAGCCAGCGGGAACACTCCACCCACGCTCGCCCTGGGCCAGACGCCGCGGGTCACTCGCGAGGCCCTCCCCTTTGGCCCCCTGTGGTTCACCTGTGGTGATGCGGAAACGCCCTCCACCTCCCTAACGGTATCGGCCACATCTTCCAACACCCAGCTCATTCCCAATGCAAACGTCACTTTCGGGCAAAGCGGAATCCAGCGTTGGCTGCGGATCGTTCCAGCCACCGGACAGTGGGGAACGTCCACCATCACGGTCACCGTTGGCGATGGAACCGCCACCGCGACCCGGTCTTTCGTCCTCAACGTCGAGCGCACCACGGTTCTCCCCGTGGTAAAGGCAAACAATTCACAGGACCTGGACCTCACCGCCAGTTGGCAAGGTTCTATCAGGCCTGGAATCAACGATCAGGCCACTTGGGACTCCACGGTCACCGCAGCCAACACCGTGAACCTGACAAGTGATTTGGCGGTTGCCGGCCTGCGCGTCGCCACCCCCGGCGGTGACGTCACCATCGGAGGTCCGGCGATCCTATCCCTCGGCGTCTCCGGAGTGGACCTCGGCACATCAAGCCGGAATCTGACCCTCAACGCTCCCGTCTCGATCGATGAGGCGGCGATCTGGAACATCAACACCAGCCGGCTCGTCAAGGTCACCCAAGGAGCAAGCGGCTTCGGCGGAATCACCAAGTCAGGAAGCGGACGCCTGGAACTCTCGGGAAATGACACATTTGCCGGACCCTTGGTCGTGAGCGCTGGCGAGGTTTACAAAACCGCTTCCGGCACCCAGTCCAGCACCTCTGTTTCGGGAAACGGACTTCTCCGCGTTTCCCACGGCGGAGCCTTCGGCACCGGCGGTCTCTCGATTGCCGCTGCGAACAGCTCCACCGGCCGGATCGAGCTGAGCGGAGGCATATCCGTGCTTGCGGGAAAAGCCGTCTCTATCAACTCACGCACCAGCAATACCGACGCCGTCTCGAATCTATCAGGTGACAACACCTTTGGGGGCGATGTCTCCTTGAGCACAGGCGGCAGCCTCTATGGATTCAGCAGTAACAGCGGAACTCTCACCCTGTCCGGTGCCTTCACCTCCGTCGCCAGTGGCAGCCGGAACCTCACCCTCCGCGGTGCAGGCAACGGAAGCATGACCGGCACCATCACGAATGGCAGCGGCATCGTCGGCATCATCAAGAGCGGCACCGGCACATGGACACTATCAGGAACCCATTCATTCACCGGCCCGGTAAGCCTCCAGGATGGCACGCTCAAGGTCATGAGCCCTCTCCCGACCCAGAGTTTGACCTCGTCAGCGGGCACGACTTTCTCCGGAACCGGAACCTTGGGAGGCACCGTCACCATCGCAGGAAACCATGCCCCTGGCGACGGAGTGGGAACCCAGGCGGTCGAGGGATCGCTTGCCTATCAGAATTCAGCCGGGATCCAGTGGGAGATCAGTTCCCAATCCCTCATCGCGGACAAAATCGTTGCCGGCAATGTCACCGTCGCACCGGGTGCCGTCGTACAAGTCGTGGCAAACGGCCCCGGCAGCGGCACGAGTTTTGACGATCCCTTCTGGCGTGCACCACGGCAGTGGACCATTCTAACATCCACCTCGCTCGATGGGTCCTTCATCCTCGGTGCGGATCCCACTGACTCCCTTGGCAAGCCTTCCCAGCCCTTTGGCATATTCAGCCTCGCGCAAGCGGCCTCCGGGGTAAACCTCGTCTGGTCGCCCGCCTCGGCATTCCAAGTCTGGCAGTATGAACAATTCGGAAACGAATGGAACAACCCGCTCGTTGCCGGCCCCGGTCAAGACCCCGATGGTGATGGTTGGACCAACATCAACGAATGGATCACCGGCACGCTGCCAACCGACCCTGTTTCAAGATTCATCACGACTTTCGCCCAAAACGGGATCACGTTCACGCGCTTGCCCGACAGGACCTATCGGGTGGATTCCAGCACCGATCTGAAAAGCAACTGGACCACCTATGCCACCGTCCCGTCCGGCAGCGGCTTCGTCACGATTCCGGTGTCCCCGGGCGGCGCCTCGCGGACCTTCTATCGAGTCGCCGTTTCCATCAATCCCTGAGGCCAACCCGTCGCACACCCTGCACTTCGATATTCGGAGATTGGGATCTGCTACAAGCAGCAGACGCATAGGGGGAAGCCAGTCTAAGGATTCAACTTCGCCTCGATCCGATAGAACCGCTTGCCCGGACTTTGGGAATCGGTGAACACATGGACGCCATCTTGCCCGGGCTGCACGACCTCCACCACTTGCCAATCTCCCGCAGCGAGTTGGGCGCTCGAACAAATGCGATAGGTGCGCCCGGTTTTGACCGCCATCGTGACCGTCGGTGGTTGGCCCGCAGCCGGCGGCTTGACGCTCCAGACAAAGCGGGCGCTCGGGTTGCGGTGATCGGTTCCGGCATGGATCTCGAAAAGATCTGTCTGCCCGTCTCCATCACTGTCGAGTGTTGGATTGATCGGGATCAAGGTCGGCAAGCCAAGTGCGATCTCAATCGCATCCGGAATGCCGTCGTTGTCGTCGTCGCTGTCAGCATTGTTGCCAATTCCATCGCCATCCGTATCGACTTGCTCCGCCAGGTTCAGTGGGAACGCATCATTGCCATCAGGAACGCCATCGTTGTCATCGTCCTCATCCGCATTGTTGCCGATGCCGTCGCTATCGGTGTCGGCGCTCTCATCGGTATTGAATGGGAACGCGTCGATCGTGTCCGCAAATCCGTCGTTGTCGTCATCCGGATCGGCAATGTCACCGATACCGTCGTTGTCGCTGTCCTTCTGTTCATTCGGGTTGAACGGAAACGCATCGCCTGCGTCCGGCGTTCCGTCATTGTCATCATCGGGATCCGCGTTGTCGCCGATGCCATCACCATCTGCATCAAGAGACTCGTTAGGATTTAAGGGAAAGGCATCCTCAAGATCGATGACTCCATCATTATCGTCATCCGGGTCAAGGCTGTCGATGATGCCATCGTTGTCAAAATCAAGACTCGCGTGGAGATTGGGATAGAGATCGGTGGCATCGGGGATTCCGTCGCCGTCGCTGTCGGGATCTTCCAGATTGAGCAGGCCGTCATTATCGACATCCCCACTCCCCTCGATGGCATCGCTGATCCCGTCCCCGTCGAGATCGCCATTGGAGACGCGGATCCAATCGATTTCGAAAAGCTTGCCGGCGGAGGAGATCGGATCAACGCGCAGACCGGTGATGGTTTGACCCGCCCAGCCGGCATGGCTGCCGGGTGAAAGGTGAATCGCTTTCCAAGTGGCGGCGGGCGAGTAGGAGGTTTCCAACACCCTCGCCCCGGCAAATCCGGAGGCCGCCAGAGTTCCCCAATAGAACTGCACGGTGCCGGCGGTGGGGGTTTTCATTTTGATCACCACCGATGCGATGCTGTTCGCATGCATCGAGAAACCGCTGCGGTACACGTTGGGGTCCGAGGTGACGGTGGTGCCTTTCAATGACCCATCAGCGACCACCGGTGAGGTCACATTGGCAGTGCTCCAGCCCTCGATGTTCCCCGGTGTGTCGAATCCGAAGTTGAAATCAAACAGATTGAGGGGATTGCGGCCGGATGCCAGCTCGTTGATGTCGGACATGCCGTCGCCATCGTCATCCAGGTCCGCATTGTTTCCGGTCCCGTCGCGATCCGTATCCAATTGTTCGGCGGGATTGTTAGGAAACGCGTCGGCATTGTCACCGACTCCATCACTGTCGCTATCGGCGTGTTCGGTGGAATCGAGCGGGAAGGCGTCGGATACGTCCGGGAAGCCATCGTTGTCGTCATCCGGATCGATGATATCAGGAATTCCATCGTTGTCGGAGTCCAGCGGATTGTGGTAAGGATCGGGATCCGTCGCATCGGGAATTCCATCGCCGTCGCTGTCCAGATCCTCCATGTTGATGAGCCCGTCATTGTCGTAGTCATCATCGCCTTCCAGCGAATCGCTGAGCCCGTCTCCATCGAGATCGCCATTCGAGGGGCGGATCCAGTCAATCTGGAAGTTCGTGCCGGAAGCACCTAACGGATCGAAGCGGAGGCTGGTGATGATCCTGTCTTTCCATTCCAAATGGCTGCTCATGTTGAAAGCGACCACCTTCCACTGGTTGTTGCCGGTATAGCTGCCGGTCACGCTGCGAGCCGAGACGTAGCCGGACGTGCCAAGGCGCTCCCAATAAAGCTGTGGAGATGCCGTGGCGGCGGTTTTCATGCGCACGAGAATGTAAGGAGATGCGTTGCCGGAGATCCGCAGATTTGCATCGATCATCCGGGGGTCCGTATTGCTGGAGGTGGCCCCCAGCGAGCCGTCTGCCACGCTTGCGTTGGAAAACCCGCCGAAAGCGGCCCAGCGCTCGAAGTTCCCCGGGATGTTGAACTCGCTGCTGGCGTAGGGCGTGGTTCCATCAACCGAGCGGAAAGGATCGGTGCCCGCGGCCGCCTCATTTCCATCACTGATGCCATCGGCGTCCGAATCCACCACCGGCATGGTGATGTTGGACGACCAAGTCAGGGTGTAGGTCTGCCGGATCGTGGTGGCGATGGGGCGGACATGGAAATCCCCGTTAGGTTCCAGATAGAATCCGGAGGTCGTGGCGGCCTTGAGCGCGGCGAGGGAACTTCGCGAGGTCATGCCGCTGACAGCGATGCCCGGAAGTTTTCCAAAGTGCTTGAAGCAGACAAGCATGTCGTCACCCACGAAGGCGTCGTCCGTGGTCATGATCACCTTGCGCGTGGATGGTAGCGAGTCATAGTGATAGGTGTAGAGATAGTCCTCGCGAACGATCAGAGGCAACTGGTGTTGCTCCTTGTAGCCATTGATGTAGTAAACTCCGGCTGTCGGGATTCCCGGTTTCGTCCGCAGCACGCTGATATTCGGGTTGAGATCCGAGGCGATGCCGTAAGTCATCCGGCACTGGGCGAAGCGCCGGTCGCTGCGGTACATGTTGGTCCATGACGAGGGACGGCTTTCCCCGGTCGTGAGCAGGAAAGGATGATTGCTGACGATCGAGCTGTTGGGGACGCCGCTGATCGAGCCATCGACATCGAGAATGACCTGGGCCCACATCCGCGGGTGGCCGGGATCGTTGGCACCGATGTTGGCGGGCGGGATGATGTTATAGTTGGTCAGCGAGGAGCGGACCGGGGCGACGGGATCCCAGGTGAATCCTTCGAAAATGTGGTTCGGGTGTTTGGTCGCAGCTCCGATGTTTTGGAACATCCTCGTGTTCGACGCATTGTAGCCGACGAGGTGGTTGTTCTTCATGCGCCCGGCTCCATCATAGATCGCATAGACCGTGCGGGTCTTGCTCGATGGAAGGATGCCGAACCCGGAATCCGCGATCATCAATGACTGCTCGCAAAGTTGATAGGTTGCGAGGAACAGGTTGGTTTCATTATCGGAGAAGACGTTGTTGTAATAGACGACGTTTTTCCGCATCCCGCCGATGCCTGCGTAGAGCGCCACACTGTTGGAATACCAGGTGCAGTCGTTGAAATAGAACGGGCCGTTGTTGGCCCATTCGCCGTTGATTACCAGCTTGTCGGTGGTGTCCAGTTGATCGTTGATGTCCAGACCGCTGGCGCAACTGTGGGCCACGTTCCGATCGAAAGCACCGAGCGGCTCCTTATACGGCTCCATGCTGCTGAAGCGCGGGTGGGTTGCGGACGAGTTGAGCGGCTTTTTCGGAAAGGCGAACCAGAAGCCGGTGCCCTGCGTGCCGGCGGCGATGTTGTCGGTGAACGTGTTGTTCGGATTGGTGATCCAGAAGCTGGAGGGTGAACGGTTCTGAATGGTGTTGAAGGCGTTGTCCGTTTGGAGAATTTCCTCACCGGCAAGCGGCCGCATGCTTCCCAGCACGACGTTGCGGCTGATCACGTTGAAACGCTCGGATCCATCTTCGAGGAAAATGCCGTGCCCCAGGTGGTCATAACAGAAATTGTTGTCCACCAGCGTGGACTCGGTGCCGTGGATGGTGATGGCCCGGTTGAAGGTATGGTGCACCGCGCTGTCGCGGAAGTACTGGCCGGCACCATCCTGTGCACACATGTGCCAGTGCATCGGATACCGGCCGAGGGCGCTTTTCTGCCCCATCCGATAGAGCTCCACGCCCTGAATGCAGGCATATCCGGAAACGCCGCTGGTCGGCATCACCATGATGTGCCCGCCGAAGCCGGAGGTCTCCGAGGCGGCATCACCCTGGATCTTGATGTTACGGCTCAGCAGGCCGACCTCTGCCCTGAGATTGGCGGTCCATGATTTCCCGTCGCTGCTCCGGGTTCGCGTGGTGGTGCTGCCGTTGTGGAGGAAACTCAGACCCGGGGTGAAGCTAACCGTTCTCCCGTTCACCGCAGTGATTGTCCGTGTTTCCGCCTCGCTCCATGCCAGCCTGCTGGAAGTGACCAGGATGGTATCGCCCACCTGCCAGTCGATGTCTTCTGATAGAGTTAGCGAGGTTGCTCCGGCTGCGGCATTGGCTCCGAGAAACGTCCACTCGGTGCGATCCCTGCCATGGATCCGGATGGTGCCGCCCTGTTGCGCACCCAGCACCTTCGCGCCCATCGACATCACTGTCTCTTCGGGCAATCCCTTGAGCGTGAGGGTGAATTTTTGTAAAAACCGGTTAGCCGCCGTGCCCACCTCGAACACCGAGCCGCTGCCTTGCACGAGCAGCGAGTCGCAAAGCAGTGTCCGGTCCGCCCGTTCCACCTCGAACCGTCCACTCACGGTGATGCCACCGCACTCGACGTTTGTGTTGAGGGTCACTGAAATCCCGGCCGGGATGATGACGTCGTCCTCCACGCCTGGGAGCACGCCGCCCCATGTGGCCGGGCTGGACCACGAACCGGAAAGGACCGCGGTCTTGTTCTGCGCCATGCCCACCGCCTGAAAGGCGATGAAGAAAAGGAGGATAGAGATTCGCATGGGTTTGAAAATGGTGAAGCGCTCGATCCGCTCCGTTTCAACGGAGATGCGTGATCGAGGGGGATTTGCAACTTGTGAGTCTAGCGAAGATCGCATGGAAGCCGTAATCCCGCATTTACGCTAGTTGGAGATCGGAGTGTCGTCGTCTTGCGGCAGGTCCGGTGGCTCCGTTTGCATGCGTTCGCCTACTTCAAAGGTCCAGTCACGCCCGTCAACATCGTCGGCGGAAAACGAGACACCGAGCTCGCTGCTGAGTGTCCGCGCGGCCTTTTCCCGAGAGTCGAACGCGAGCTGATGCGTCCGGATCACCGCAGCCAGGCCGGTCATCCGGAGCTCCGGCTCTCGTTTTAGGGCTTGCGCGATGGCGATCTCGGCCAGCCCCGGATCCGGGTGATTTTCAAGCGTCTCGCCGATGATCATTTCAAAATACTGCCGTGGGATGTCCTTGAGCATCGCTTCGTATAGCCCCGGCTCTGGCCTGCCTTGGTGGCTTGCTGCGGACTCGGCGAGCGCCGTCCGCCACGAGCGTGCCTTGAATTTCTCCTCCTCAAGGCGGATGAGCCGTTCGATCATGGCGACCGCTGCCGCGGGGTCGGTAGCGAGCAACTCTACCGCGCGGCTTTCGTGTTCCCGCACATTTGCCATCAGAATCGGGTCATCCAGCCCGATCTTTGGCCGGGGCCAGGTCAGCCCCTTTTCCGCGAGCGCACGACCCGCCTCCCGGAACCAAGCGGGCATCGCCCCGTCAGGACCTCTCCCGCCGTGAACCGCCAGAACTTTCGGTCCGCAAAGCGTCAGCAAATAGGCGGGGAGATCCGGCGTCGGGTCCATCGCCGCCAGGTGAATCGGGCGCTCCTGTGGTCCGCCTAACCGATCCTGATCACCCGTTCGCTGTCTATCATGGAGCACGACAAGTGCGGTCATCAAAATGGCTCCGCCCATTGCCAGGCTGATCCAGAGGTGTTGCCGCAATGACAATAAGTGGGTTTTCACGCAACCATCAGCTAGGCCTTCAATCCCTACTTCGCGAGCGGAAAATGCGAACCGGCCCTGCCACCGACAGCACATCATTCGGGAAAACCCGAAGTTCTCCGAGATCCATCCCGTGTTTTCGGGATGTCGGATCGCTCGCTGAATTTCCAGAAATCCTCCATCGTCACCTCCTCATGACTCGCCGCCGTTCATTGCACATCCTGTTTTCCTGTCTCATCCTCGCATGCCAGCAACCCTTGTCCGCAGCCGAGGCTTCGGCAGCCGCGTGGCCGTTTTTCCCCTTCGACAATGGAGTGGGCAGGGGCGTCTGGCCGGCTTCCAAACAAGCGGAAACCGTCAAGTCCCTCGGCTATGACGGCATCCACTACAACTACACCACCCCCAAGGATTTCGCCTCGAAAATCGCCGCATGCCATGCCGCGAACCTGCCGATCAAGGCGATGTACATCTACACCTTCGTCGATAAACCTGACGCGGCATACGACCCGGGCATCAAGGAAGTCATCAAAATGCTCAAGGGATCCGACACCATGATCTGGATGACCCTTCGCGACGGAAAGCGCGGCCAACAGGATGCCGATGCCGCCAAGGTCGTTCGCGAGATCGCCGGACTCGCCGCTGAATCCGGCCTCCGGGTTTCCATCTATCCACATGCCGGATTCTACGTTTCCACCGCCGAGGATGCCGTGCGGATCGTGAAAATCGACCATCTCCCGAACGTCGGCGTCTCGATCAATCTCTGCCACGAACTCTTCGCCGGAAATTCGGAACGTCTCGGCGAGGTGGTGAATGCGGCTGCTCCCTACCTCAATCTCGTCTCGATCAACGGAGCCTCGCCGATTCCCGGCAAGGGGCCCAAGGCATGGGACACCTTCCCGCTCGGCTCCGGCACCTTCGACACCACAGCCTTCCTTCGACTTCTGAACGCAAAGGGCTATCGAGGCCCGATCGGTCATCAGTTCTTCGCGGTCGCAGGCGATGACATGGACAAACTCACCAAGGGCATCAAGTCGTGGAAGGTGATCAAGCCGGAGGTCCTGACCCCGGATTCCGCCCATGCGGCACGATAGAATCTCCTGCAATGATTCGGTTTTTCCGGATCCTTTCGAGGCGGGGGAGATCGGATCTCCCTGCGGCCCCTTGAATGTTAGGCCGCGCCATCTCCTCCTCCAATATCCCGCATACACGGGATGATTTCCCCACACCGGAAAGGATAGGCTTCCAAGCGTAGGAACGACCCATTCCTAAATCCCATCCACAAAACCCAAAAGTTCGATTTCAAAAACCGATGAAGAATCGCTTCAGTCCCTTGTTTCAATCCGTCTTCGCCCTTGCCGCATTCACAGCGCCGATTCAAGCGGGAATCCTCTATTGGGATGGCACCAGCACCACGGCCAATGCCGACGGAGGAAACGGAACCTGGGATACCACGACGACCAACTGGGACTCGCTCGCGAGCGCTGGTGCGGATACCGCGTGGCCTTCCACAGGAACTGACAACGACGCGGTATTCGGAGGCACTGCAGGTTCGGTCACGATCGCTACGGGTGGCGTGACTGCCAATGACCTGACTTTCAGCACGACCAATTACGTCATCGGCGGCGCTGGTCTGACCCTTAACGGAACGCTGCCCGTGATCAACGTGGCAGTGACAACAGCGACCATCAATTCTTCGATCACGAGCGCGGTAGCTGGTGGTTTCAGCAAAACGGGAACCGGAACCCTGATTCTTGGCGGCGCAAACACATTTGCTGCAAGCACGACCCTTCAATTCGCGACCAGTGCAGGCAACCTTGGGGCAATCCGTCTGGCCCACAATAACGCCCTCAGTGGAATCACTCTTATCAACGGAGTGCCTGCATCAGGAGCGGCCAGTCAGGCTCGGATTGAACTGACCGGTGGCATCACGGTGGCTGGCACCGAAATACGAACTGGAGGGCGGGCAAACGCGCAGTCCACTGGTGCCATTCTTGTCAATATCTCGGGCGATAACACATGGGGTGGTGCTGTTCGAATCTTCAGTACGGGTGGTGGACACGGAATTCGTTCTGATGCCGGGACGCTCACGCTCAGTGGAGCCGTTAACAGCAACATCGGCGCGCGCACCTGGGAAATAGGAGGTGCGGGAAATGTTACTGTCACCGGAGCAGTGACCACTGCGGTTGGCATCACTAAATTCGGCGTCGGAACCCTCACTCTTTCGGGATCTACAAACACCTATACGGGGGATACCAAACCCGTTGCCGGTTCGTTGGTCATCAATCACGCGAATGCCCTCAGCGGTTCCACTCTCGATATGGCAACCGCCGATACCGGAACAGTTAGTTTCGGCTCCACCATTACCGCCGCCACTCTCGGCAGCTTGAAAGGTTCACGGAACCTGGCACTGACCAACACCGCAGGTGTTCCTGCTGCGGTTACCGTCTCGGTGGGAGCAAACAATGCGACCAATACCTATACCGGCCTTTTGACCGGTTCGGGCCATCTCTACAAAACCGGCACGGGCACTCAAACCCTTGATCCGGGTTCAGCGGCGTCCATCAGCATCGGATCTCTCAGTGCCAACGGAGGAACCCTGACTCTGAAATCAGGAACCTTCACAAATACAGCGAAGGATCCGCTGGCATCCCTAGCGGCCTACAATGTGGGCGTAGGTGCGCGAGGAGGCGGCACGCTGACGATTGACGGGGCCACTCTCAATGTCGGGAGCGGAAACAACCTCAAAATCGCAGCGACTTCAGCCGGCAATCTCAGCATCCTCAGCGGCACGGTCACCAGCAATGATCTGGTGATCGGGCACAACGGAGTCGGTGTGGCTACCCAGAGTGGCGGCACGGTTACCGCGAACAATCTTTATCACCAGGACGGTGGAGTGGGGAACAGTTACACCCTCTCAGGTACAGGCAGTTTGACCGTTAAAAGAATCTATAACAGTGCCGCCACGGGTGACTTTACCCTCAACTTGAATGGCGGAACCCTCAAGTCCGCGAGCGGTACCACCAACCTCATCGATACCCAGGGTGCGGGCACGCAAATCTCGGTGTTGTTGGGCACTGGCAACACGACCATTGATACAACCGCTTCAAGCGCAACCATCGTCCGACCGATGGGAGACATGCCTTCCGCCGCAGGAACCTTCACCAAGGCGGGAGCTAACAGTCTGACTCTCGCAGCAGGCAGCTCTTACTCCGGCGGCACCACGGTGAGCGCCGGCACCCTGCTCGCCAACAACACCACCGGCTCCGCCACCGGTTCCGGCGCGGTCACCGTCAACGGCGGCACCCTCGGCGGTACGGGCTCCATCAGCGGCGCCGTCACCATCAACACCACCGCCGCGTTGTCTCCGGGCGCGTCCATCGAGTCCCTGGCCACCGGCGCACTCACGCTCAATACCGGTTCGTCCTTCGTTTACGAACTCAACACCACCGGCCTCGGCTCCGCCGACCTGGTGGATGCCAACGGCAACCTCGACCTTAACGGCACCGTCACCCTGAGCCTCACCGACCTCGGGACAAACAGCCTGCTGGCCCTCGGCACCAAGTTCACGATGATCAGCTACTTCGGGTCCTGGACCACCGGGGAGATCTTCAACGGCTATGCCGACGACAGCAGCTTCACGATGTTCGGCAATGAATGGCAGATCAACTATGACGACGTTTCCGCCGGCTCCGTTAACGGTGGTGCCTTCACGAATGCGGTGACCCTCACCGTCATCCCTGAACCGGATGTTACGCTGTTAGGCGGACTCGGCCTGCTCGCCTTGTTCCGCCGCCGCCGTTGATTCAATGCCCTTTGAACATTCTTCCATCGCATTTCAAGATATCGAAAAACCAATCCAGAATTCAAATCCAAAACCCATGAAACTCCGCTCAAATCCATTCGCCGCGATCTCCCTCGCACTCCTCTCCGCGACCTCTCTTCATGCCACCACCCTCTATTGGGACGGCAATGACACCACCGCCAATGCCGACGGTGGAGCCGGAACCTGGGACACCATCGCCACCAACTGGGACACCGCCGCCACCGCTGGGACCTCGGTCGCCTGGCCTTCGACTTCCACGGGAGATGATGATGCATCATTCGGGACCCCCGGCGGCGCGGTAACCATCGCCTCACCAGGCATCACAGCTAACAGCGTCACTTTCACCGCGGCTTCCTACGTCGTCGGAGGATCCCCGTTGACTCTCGACAGCATTGATCCCGATGGTGCGGGCCCGTTGCTACCTCCCGCACCGGTGATCACCGCGGGTCCTGGATCCAATACCCAGTCCGCCACGATCAATGCGGACATCATCTCGCCTAACGGCCTCAGTAAAACCGGCGGCAGCACCCTCAGCCTGGGTGGCGACCTTTCCGGGATCGTCGGAACCCTCACCATCGACGGAGCCATCACCAGCCCGATCAACAACGCCGCCGGCATCACACTCCAATCCGGAGTTTCCACCTCGGGTCTAACTGGAATCGATATTAAAAACAACAGTTTCCTCGCGCTTGCCGGCGTGTCGCTTGGAGCGGGCGCTCCCATCATCGTGAACGGAGGAGGCGGAAATCAAGCCCCACAGGGCGCGATCCGCGGAACCGCAGGGGTTAGTACGGTTGCCGGCGCGATCACCATTAACGATGGTGCGGTCCGCATCGGCAATACGGGCACCTCCACCACCTTCAGCGGAGCCATTACCGCTGCGGTGCCCACCAACCAGCTGTTTGTGCGTATCGGCAGCAATCAGGGCGTAATCCTCACCAATTCTGGTAACAGCTGGGAAGGCCCCACCAGCATTGCCGAGGGATCACTTTATATTTATCCGAACGCATTGCCGGCTAACAGCAATCTAATCGTCGGCAGTTCGGCTGCGGCCGACTTCGGAACGAACGGAACTTTCACCCGCGCACTCGGAACTGGTGCCGGCCAGGTTTCCTTCGGACGCGCCACGGACGGTCTGCGGGCGATGGGTTTCACCGCCCGCGGCGGGGATCTTGACGTGAACATCGGAGGCGCGGGAGCGGATTTCACTTTCGTCCCGGTCACGATGATCGCTGCCACCACCACCGCCACCTTTGGCACCGGCTCGGCCGTCGTAGCCGTCGCGAGCGCTACCGGAATCTCCATAGGAAACTATGTGACAGGGACCGGCATCAATTTGGATACCCGGGTCACCGCAATCAGCGGGACGAACGTGACTTTAAGCAGAAATCCGACGGCCGCGTCCGCAGCATCCCCTGGTAACACGCTTACCTTCACGACATTGGCTCCGCTGGACAACGCCAAGTTCAACACCTTCACGCTCGTTCTCAATGGAGCGAATGCCGATTCCGCCCTGACGTTTCAGAATCCGATCGACCTGAACGGCTTCAACCGCTTCCTCCAAGTCAGCGCCAATACGGCGACGATGACGGGCGGTTTGAAAAACTCATCCGCCACGGCCGCCAGCGCGAGAAAGACAGGAGCCGGGACCTTGATCCATGACCCGGGCACCGCCCACACGGTTACCCTCGCCGGTCTCAACACCAACGCAGGAACTTTGGAACTCAAAACCGGCACGGTCACGGTGAGCGGATCCGCCGGAACCGGTGTTCCGGATGGCACTACCGGCTTTGTCGTCGCAAGAGGTGGCACCTTCCGGCTCAGCGGAGCCACGGTTAATGTGACGGGCGGAGGTTTCGTGTTCCCTGCTGGCAATACGAACGGCGGGAGCAGCAACTTCATCCTTGATAGCGGGACATTTGACGCGGGAACGAAAGAAGCTCTCAACGCCTATGGTGCCACAGGGACGACGACGATCAACGGAGGCCTGTTCGTTTGCGGTCCGTTCCGCGTCTCGCAAAGCACTGGCGTTCTCAACCTCAACGGCGGCACGCTGCGGACCACTAACCTGTCGACTGGCGGCGGCACCGCCACCGTCAACTTCAACGGCGGCACCCTCCAGGCGAAGGCGGCCAACGGCAACTTCATTGCCACCGGAATCAACGTCGCCCAAGTCCAGGCAAACGGAGCTGTCATCGACTTCAACGGGTTCGCCATCACGATTCCCAAACTCATCACCGAAGACAGCGGATCAACTGGTGGCGGGCTTACCAAGAAAGGCACCGGCATCCTCGATCTAACGGCCGACAACACCTACACCGGAACCAACCTGATCCAAGGTGGCGTTCTCCGGGTTTCCTCCACCACTCAACTGGGCGTCTCCACCGCGCCCGTCACCGTGAATGGCGGCGAATTCGGTGTCTCCGGCACCGGCATCCCGTCGATCACTTCGCTCGCCCGCACCTTCACCTACACCACCGGCGGCTTCCACGTCGGTGACGTGACCCACACGTTGGACGTCGATATCGCCCTTACGGGAAGCGCCGCCCTCTCCAAATCCGGACCAGGTGTCCTGAAACTTACGGGTGCCAATGATTTCACCGGCGGTATTTCCATGGGTGGCGGTGACAACGGCTGGATCGAAGTGGACGCGGCTTCCGACCTTGGAACTGGAGCCAAGATTGCCAATATGAATTCATCAACCGGCGGTGCCATCGGCGGAATCCGCCTCCTCGATAACGTGACCGTCAGCGATGTCGCACTGAATCTCGGTGGGCGTAATGTCAACGCGGCCACCCAGCATGCCTTGTTGAACGTGTCCGGAAACAACGTCTGGACCGGCAACATCAACATCACCAACGCGGGAGGCACCTATTACCTGCGCTCCGACAGCGGGCGCATGGAACTATCAGGAATTCTGAGCAACGCCCAACCGGCCAATTTGACTGCCGACACCCGCGCCTTCAACCTCGAAGGAGCAGGCGACTACCTCATCAGCGGAACCATTGCCGACGGAGCGAACGCCAACCGCTTCACCGGCCTCGTCATGGAAGGCACCGGCACTGCGACGCTCACCGGAACCAACACTTATACCGGTTCCACCTCGGTCAAATCGGGAACCCTCGCCCTGGTCGGCGGTAGCCAGACTTCACCGATCACGGTGGAAAGCGATGCGATCCTTGGCTTTACGGTGGGTTCTCCGACGACCTCCACCAGCACGGTCACCTTTGCAGCTAACGCAAAAGTGACGGTTTCCGGGACGCCTGTGGCGGGCACCCTGATGACGGCATCGAGTATTTATTAGTGCTGGCACGCCGGTGCTCGATCCTGCGATTTCCGGCTTCGCCCTGCAGGTCACCGCCACGGAGTTGAAACTCGTCACAAGCGCCACGCCATACGATACCTGGGCTGCAATCTATGCTCCCGCGGACCTTTTGAATACGGCGGGTGACAACGACAACGACGGTCTCGTCAACCAGCAGGAGTTCGCATTCGGATTGAATCCAACCTCAGGCACCTCGGTCAATCCGATCCTCGTTCAACTCGACCCGACCAACGGCACCTTCACCTATCAGCGCCGTGCCGACTCCGGCTTGACCTACAAGATCCTGAAATCCACGACACTCGAAGCCGGAAGCTGGACGGAGGATGCCGCCAGCCAGGTCGCGGGCGCGGTCGATGGAAATGGCAATGAAACCGTGGTCGTCACCCTCAGCGGAACCAAGCCTCTTGGCGACACGAAACTCTTCGTCCGGGTCTCCGCCCAATAACAGATCCCCATCGGGGCAGCCCGGCAACTCACACTGCCGGGCTGCTTTCCAATTCAGGATCATCACTCTGAAACCGCGGATCAACCAAACGCCATCCTCCATGAAAACATCCTCTGCAAAACACGGATTCACCCTCGTCGAGTTGCTCGTGACCATCACCATCATCATCGTTCTGGCAGCATTGTCCTTCATGGGAATCACTCGGGCAAAGGAAGCGGCACAACGCAGTGGCAGTGCCGCCAATCTTCGCCAGTTCTCAGTGGCCATCACAGGCTTCGCGTCGGACAACAACGGGTTCCTGCCCGCCACGAGGAATGGCAGCAACTACTGGCCGCAGTTCCTCTGGCCAAACCTGCCGTCAACCGGAGTCTATCTGCGGCCCGGCACCAGAAACCGTCCGATCAATGCCACCAAGAACGACGGTGACGGTTATTTCGCGATGGCTGACAATTCCGCGATGACGCCGGAGAAGCAGCCCATCCGCTGGAACTACGTGATCAACGGCGGGGCACCCACCCTTCCGTTCTCGGAGTTGGGGGCGGATGGCAAGGCGCTTCCCGGCATCGCGAATGGCTTGTCGAGACCCTTGATGCAAATCGACAACCCCTCCCGCACCATCATGCTCGCGGAAGGAAACGGCGCTTTCTGGATCAATGGCGAGGCCAAGACCAACTGTTCACGCATGCGCAAGTGGTCGAACGGAAAATGCAATATCCTGTGGTTCGACGGCAGCGTGCGAATGCTCAGCCCCAAGGACCTGCGGCCTTCGGACTTCACTGCGAAAAAGTGAACAACCCGGGCCCCTTTGGATCACGGGAGCGATGGGGACAACCACCGGGAAAGGACTGGGATTTCCTCACCGGGTCCATCAGGCACCATCCGCATGGCACATCATCCATCTTGACGCCCATCAGCGGAGTCGATTAGACCACTCTCATGGATGAATGGTTTGTCGCAAGAGGCGGGGTGCAGGAAGGCCCCATGTCAAAGGAGCGGGTCGGATCACTGGCGCGGTCCGGTGCCATCGATCCCGCCACCACCCTGGTCTGGCGGCAAGGGCTCAAGGATTGGATGACCCTGGGAGAATCCGGGATCCTTGCGGAAATCGGGTCGATTCCCCAGGTCGCTCCTGTCCAGGCATCCAACAACCCCTATCAGGTTTCCGAGCGGACCCGTAACGCCCTTGATGAACCGAGGCAGGGTGCAATGATCGAGTACCCCGGCTACGGCCGGTTGCGATATTTTCTAATAACCATGGTGTTCACGATCCTTTGCTATGCCATCGCCGCAGCGATCGGATTCGCGATGTACGGCAGCAAGCCCAACATCGGCGTGGTCGTGCTCGTGGTCATTGCCGTCTTCTCGGCCATGTTGGCCGGTTCGATTTACATCGGTGTCCAGCGCTTGAAAAACCTTGGGATGTCCGGCCTCGCGCTCTTTTGGATGTTCGTGCCGTTCATGAACATGTGGCTCGGCTGGAGAATGATCGCCTGCCCTCCCGGCTATGAGGACCACCGTACGCTGGACACTCCAGCCAAGGTGATTACCGGGATTTGGATTGGATCGATGGTGCTGGCGTTCGCCGCAGGCATCCTCGGCAATCTTGCCCAGCATTGAATCGCGTGGTCGGCTGCAAGCGCGCACCGTCGCCACCGGGCTTCCTCTGTGAAGCGGCTCGCTTCACGATCATTTTTCCTTCCGATCCTGCACCACCCGGAAATACAGATTATCCGGATTTCTAACCACGATGCTGATTCTATCGGGTGTTTCGGAATCAACGGCACCCTCGCTTGTCGAACTCAGCAATTCGGAGCCATAGGCAAAATTGGCGCGACGCAAGGCCTCCTCGGTCAATGGACCGAATAGACGGCTCCGCCACCTGATCTCGTAACCGTCCGAAGGAAGATAGATATTCACTGCCCCTCCGATGATTTCGCTGACACTCGTTTCCACTCCCGATTCCTCAAGATGGACATTTCCGCTAGGGATCCCCCTCGGCAGGAAATCCCGGGCTTGCGAACGACTGCGGGAATTTTGATTGCCCACCATGAGGATCATCACCATCACGAATATTAGACCCACCACGATGAATGCGGTTCGAGCTTGGGAGCCGAAGCATTTCGGACAGATGAATCCACTCCAAAGCCCACCTCTCGGACGCGCATCTTCCAAGCGCATCTCACGGCCGCAGGAATGACATCTGACAGATGAGCCAAGTCTTGTCGTCGAATTCCCGATCACCGGCAGTTTCATGAGGCCAATGATAGGTCGCCGGACCGCGTCCATGCACTTCCATTTTCCGCTCGTCTTTGTAGCCTTCCATCTCACCGGAAGCACTTGGCGAGACCTTGGATGCAGGGGAGACCCGTGCTTCGCAGATTGCCGGACCTCAGCACAACAGGATGCCAGGACCGTGGCGGCGAAACGCCACCAGGGAAAACCTGCTTGTTAGAAATACACCCTTGCACTGCATCACGATAGGTTTCAACGCCTGCCGCAAGCCGTGATCACCCTTTTTTCCCGAACCAACCCAACACCTTTTTCAGAAATCCACCCTGTGGCTGAGATGTCGCGGGAGGTGAGATCCTCGCCGGCACGGGCGGACGCTTCTTCGGATGGCGGATCTCCTGCTTGAAACCATGTCTCGCCAACAAAGAATCCGCCTTGGCGCACAGGGGCGCATATCTTTCCGCATCCACCATGCGCAGGTAATTCGCATATCCCATGACCTTGGCCAGGACATGCCGGGATTCACCCCGCCAGGAGCAACCGGCGGGACCGCTTTTCTCCAAACGATTCAGCAAGGCGCGGAACGCCCGCACATCCTCACGCGGAACGGACGGCTTCTCCCCCACGATCAGGCCGGTGACCTCGCGTCGGCGACCTTTGCCCATGATGCGCAGCTTGTCCGGATGCATGTGGAATCCCTCTTCCTCGATCACGCGCTTCACGTGCCAGAGAAGTTTTCTCGATGCCTCGCGGTCACCGTCGGCCGACGAGAATGTTAGATCGTCCGCATAACGGGTATAGTTAAATCCGTGCTTGCGCGCGATCCCCAACATCCGCGCATCCATCCGGCGGCACAGCAGGTTGGTGATCGCCGGGCTCGTCGGTGCTCCTTGGGGAAGATGCCGCACGCCGGTCGCCACCTGCCAGGTTTCTCCATCCATCTCCACTTCCTCGACCGGCGGTTCGGTGCAGAGTTGAGCGAAAATCGTCGCAACGGAACGCGAGTAGCCAAGCGCAAGAAACAGACCGAAAACCCGCTTCCAGGTGATATTTGGAAAGAAATCGCGGAGGTCGAGATTGATCACGAGCGGAGCGCCGCAGTGTGGCGCCGCGTTGGTGAGAATGGATCGCTCGCTGCGAAATCCGTGGGCCGCGTCGTGCAGCTCCACCTTTTCCAGAACCTGCACCAGGATCCACCGCTGTGCCTGTTTCAGCCGTGGCATCGGCGCGGAGATGAGGCGATGGCCACCGCGCTTTTTCGGCATCAGGAAGCGCCGGTAGTGACTGGTCTTCGAAACCTTGCGGCCGTATGCCAGAAACCGAAGTTCACCTACCGTGATCGCCATCGACTGCGCGAGACCCCGGTGGGTGGGAAAATCCGTCAGCCCCCATTTTGCCAATCGCTCTCCACGTGATGTTAGGTCGTTGAGGCCATTGGAGGCGTCATCGCCGAGATGAAGAATTTCATCGTTCTTGCGCTTCAGCCACGCCGCCGACCGGGCCTTGGCCTGTTGCTCGCGGCGGGCCTTGGTCTCCTTTTGTTTCTCCCGCGAAAGACGCAGCCGTTCATGCCGCATCGCATGGAGAGCCTTGTCGCGATTCTGATACACCTGCTGTTTCGCGTTGAGCGAGCGCAGTTCGGTTAGTAGTTCAGCCTCCCGCTTCAGCAATGCTTCCGGCATCGCGGTCTCGGCGGACCCCGGTTTCCAGAAACCCTTCCGGATCATCTCCTGCAGGATCATCTTGTCCTTGCTCCCGAGAGCCCGGATGCGATCGTAGATTTGCTGACGGTCGGACATGCTAGAAAAGGGGGATCGACAGCGGTGGGGAGTGTCTTCGTGCAGCTCCGGAGACCGGGCCGCTCAACTCAAGCGACACCCCTACGGGGACGCTAGTTCGCTTCATGGAAGCCGACCCGGAACTAGCGTCCCCGTAGGGAAGTGTCGCACAGTCACGAGCCGACCGGTGATGCGTGGCTTGGCTATTGGCATGGACGGCGAAACGCCGCCCGAATGGCAAGATCCTCACCCCCACCGCTGTCGAAAGGTTTCTATGATGCCTCGCATGGGCACCAACAGCATAAATTGAAATTCCACCGCTCATTTCGTGAAAAAGTGGTGTTTCGCCTTGGCCATCCGTGCGGCCAGGATGTGTTCGCACGGCCCGGAGCGCAGCCGGTTCTGCTGATAGAAATTGCAGCCGCAGGTCGCGCGCACGAGTCGCTCGTCGTTGTCGATCTCCAGATCCACCGGCTGGCGCGATTTTCCGTCGTCCACGAATCCGACGATGTGCCGTCCGTGGAGCCGCTCCTCCACCTCGACGGTGACCGAGCCCTTGGAGAAAATCTCCCGCG
This sequence comes from uncultured Verrucomicrobiae bacterium, assembly GCA_963810445.1. Lineage (GTDB taxonomy): Bacteria > Verrucomicrobiota > Verrucomicrobiia > Verrucomicrobiales > Akkermansiaceae > Luteolibacter. The sequence continues at coordinate 25,947 of CAWENZ010000061.1, forward strand.
CCTTGGCCTCACGTTCGTTGGAGAATCGGAGCGCATCCATCGGCAGCGGCTCCCGGCTCAGCGCCCGCGATCGCCAAATGTCGCTTTCCAGATCGCGAACCACCAACCCGGCCTGGGTGCCTGCGATCAAAGCGCCGAGCACTTCCTTTCGATCCATTCGCAACTGTGAAGCCAGTGATTGACTGTCCGAGCGCCAATCCTTCTTCAAGGCACCTAACACCATTTCCACGGCTTCCGTGGAAACAGCGGCACGCGGTGCCAGCAGGTCGAACTGGCCCGCCCGCGACCAATCGTTCGCCGTCCATCCGGACAACCCGAGCGTGAATTTCATCTCGCCCATGTCCACCTGCCAGAAAGACGGCATGCCGTATCCCAGCAGCTTCACCCGCACCCGTCGCGCCACCGGCACCAGGTTCTCCAGAACTAACAAACGCCGCCGTCCCCAGATTCGGATCTCCGTTGATTCGATCGCGAAATGCGTCGAGCGGCGGCAGACAATCTCCGTTCCCCATGGATCGACCGTGATGACCGGCGGCTGCCCGGGAGTCAGCCGGAACCTCAATGAGCGCGGTCCCGACTTTTCCTTCCGCCGCTTCAAGTGGAAACAGATCGCGTGGAAATCCATCGGATCGAGGTCCAGATCCACGCCGTCCAGGGTCATGGCGGAACTCACTTGCAGGAATCCCCGCACCCATGAATCCGGCACTTCGATCTTCTCCTCACGATGCGCCGGGTCCGGCCCCGTCTGGACTTCGAATCCCTCGGGGTCCACCGTGAGCGACGTTTCCTTGTAGCCACGGATTTTTCGAAACTCCTCATACAAGGAACGCGAGTAATCGACATTGGTGGTCCCGCACGAAATGTCGCCGATGCTCTGGAACACCTCGTGCGAGCACGACAGCCTGCCGTAGCTCGATTCATCCTGGCTGAAGCACTCGAAAAACACCTCGTCAGGATGCACCGTGATGATCGGATCCAGCACGAACCACAACGCCTTGTCGGTCTGATAGATGTGATTGAAGTATTTCTGCCGCGCCTGATAGAACGACTTCATCACCTCCACCTTGTTCTTCCGGAGTTCCTCCAGTTCCGCTCGGGTGGTGGCCAGCCGCTCCTTGTTCTCGATTCCGCCCCGCATGAATTCCGCGAGCCAGATCTCCTCCTGCCCGGCGGCCCATTCCTTGTAGTCCTCGCGCAGCTTCGGCTTCCACCGCAGGTCGCCGGTCACCACTTCATGCAATGCGCAAACCGCTTCACGGAACGGCAGCTTGTCGCGCAACAGGCCACGGAACGCCACCGGCTCGCGACCGAGATCCGGCGCGAACGACATGGAAGTCTGCTGCGGAGTCGAGCGCACCTTCGAGAATCCCTTGTATTGGAATTGGAAGATCATGACGGCTGATAGACCTCCACGGGTTTCACCTTCAGTGGGCCAGCGAGATCGGGCCAGGCACGTCGCAGGCCGTCGAGGATCCGGATCATCTCCGCCTTGTCCTGGATCGCCACCGTTCCCACCTGCCTTGCTAACAGGCCGGTTGCGTATTCCGCCACCCGCTCGTCCGCCAGGGCTTCCTTTTCGAGAAAATTCAACACCCGCCGTTTCGCGACCCGGCCCGCGCCGATCCGCGAGAGCACGGTCCGGAAATACAAATCCAGCCCCGCGATCCGCTCCGGTTGGCCGCTGCCGAAGCGTTCGAGATAGTTCGTCGCGAAAATCTGAACCTCCACCGTGGGGTGTTGGCTGAGCCGCGCCAGATAGAGAGGCCCGTCTTCCTCGCGGAACAAGCGGGTCACCAGTTCGCGACCAAAGGTCCGCGCCGCCGGATGATTCGAATCGCACAGCGCCACCAAGGCTTCCGGCGACCAATCGCCATCCTTGATCTCCATCCGGCAAAACCCGAACGCCCATTCGCGCGTGTCGTCGAAAGGTCCTTCCAACAGTTTCAAAACCTGTGCCGGATCACCGCGAAGCGTCTCCGTATCGACATGGTCGCACGACCATTTGCGCAGCGCCGCCAGCGGATGCACCGCCCACGTGGCCAAGTCAGTTAGATCGGGCTGCGCGACCTCGCGCTTCAGCAGCTCGAATCCCAGCTCCTGACCCAATCCGTATTTCGACTCCAGCATCCGGGAAAATGTCCCGGCGGGTATCGCATCGAGCTCAGCAGCGAATGATCCCGTCAGTGCCTCAAAAACCGAGGCGTGCAAGCCTTCGAACTCCTCCTTGCGGAAAAGCAGCGGCCACCATTGTTCGACGAGCTGCCGGGCAGCTTCGCGGTCGTGGGCCGCCGCCCTTCTCAACAGGGCTCCGGCCACCTTGCGCAACTCTTCGTGGCGCGACACCGCACAGGCCGCCAGCGTTTCCACCCGCCTTGCCAATTCATCATCACGGAGTTGTCCTAGAAGCTCCATGCCAAGGCTTCTCACCGAGGCATGTTCCGAGGAAAGCGCCGCCATCAGCAGCGATTCCGGCAGGCCTGATGGCGAACCACGCTTCAACAGAATCCTAACCGCCAGCAACTGGCAGGCCTCCAGCTGATGCCCTGCCAAAGCCGCGACATGCTCGTCCGACAAGTTCGCCACTTCCTCCGGCGCGATGAATTCCAGCCAGTCGGTTGCCCGGCCCGCAGCCGCTTCGTCGTCGAGCGCCAACAATCCGGATACCACCCTTGCCACGATCTCCTCGCGCAGCGACTTCGCGAGCGGCATCGCCCGCAGCACCTCGCGCACCCCGATCCTGGCATCCTCGTGTTCGAGAAACGCCACGCCTGCTAAAAAATCTCCATCAGTTTGTAAAACCGCAGCCGCTTCCCGCAACCACGCCACGCCCTGGGTCCGCGCCTCGTCCAGCGATGAATCCAACATCGCTAACAACAGCTTCAGATCGGGATTCGCCGGGTCCCACTTCGCCCGGGCGATTTCCAAGCCCAGCGCCACCGTTTCAGAAAACCAACTTGCCAGCAGATCGCCGATCAGGCCGCCGTCCGCCTCTTCCATGAAATCCGGGTTCGCCCGCCACACCCGCATGGCGAAACGTTGCGCCTCCGCACTGCGCGCATGCCGCAACAAATGCATCACCGCATCCGGAGCCTGATCCCAGAGTTCGGCGAAAGGTTCCTCGCGTCCCGTGGCGTCGCCCCGCTCGCCGGGCTTGCATCGCCAGAGCGTGCCGAGCGCGTTCATTTCCATCTTGCCGCCCGCGCCGCGCATCAACCACGTGAAGCCCAGGCGATTGCCATATCTCGGCGACCAGATCCGATGCTCTATCATCCGCCTCGTCGTCCGATCATAGGTGTAGCTAATGATGGAACTCTCCTGCGGCGCATCAACCGCATCGTCGAACGCCACCAGCACACCGGTCGCCAACGGAATGAAAAGCCCCGGATCGCCGCTTTCTCCTAACACCTGCAAGTTCCGGACGACCCGCCGCCGGAGATAGTCCCGCGTTTTTGAAGGGAATGCCGTTCGCGGCGCGCCTTTCCGGACCGGGTAACCGATCGGATTCGCCCGCGTTTGCTCGATCCTCCTGACCACCTGCCCGTAGAGCTCCGCATCGAGCCGGAACTCCGCGGATTTCAAAACCTGGCGGAAAAACGCCATTGTCCCGTGTTGCAGTGGCAGGCAGCGCACCAGTTCATGCACCACTTCACGCAGCGCCGGATTTCCCGCAGCCAGCAGAACCAATTCCCGCTGGCTTGCCTCATCGAGCGATCCGCTCCGCAACTCCTGCTCAAGCCGCGAGGCGAGCCGGGGGGAATCAAGGTCCGCCCATTTGTCATCCAAAGGCATTTCCCGATCCGGCAACAAGGCCGCCTGCGCCTCCGCCACCATGGACAACACCCATGGCACGGATCTCGCACGATCCGCGATCAATTCCAGCACCACCGCATGCTTCGCCTCGCCGCAGCGCCCGAGCGCCCACGCGGCACACCAGAAATCGATCTCCGTTTTCAACGCGGGCACCAGGGCCGCGATCGAATCCGCCGTCTCCGTCATCTTCCATGCTCCGGCGCGCCAGATCACTCGCGAGAGTTTCCAACGCGACTTCTTCGACGCCCGTCCGGTCGCCTCGTCCGCAAGCCGCTTCGCGACCGCCACCCGTCGGGGATCGATGCGATCCGGCGTCGCGGTCAGGAAGGGTTTCGGCTGCGCCGCGACGGTTCCGGTTCCCGAGCTGATCCGGTAGCCCTTGGAACTTTTCTCCGTCACCAGCGAGTCGAAAATCCCCTCCGCCTTCGCCCTCGAAGTCGGAAACGCCGTCTTCGTTCCCTCCCGCAAGGCCGCGCCCCGCCGGCCATAGCGGTAGTTTACCAGAAACTCACCCTCGCCGGCCTCGCACAAGTCCACCTCATAGACCTTGTCCGAGTTCCCCTGCTGGAAATGCAGCTTCGTCTGACGCACCAGTTTCAATGCCACCTAACCAAGCGGGAGCCTCACGCTCTGGCAAGCCTCAAGAACCCGGGAAATATCGTTAGAGCCTGTCCTGAAAATGGCAGGGATCGTTCTCCGCAACGGTCCAGCGAATGGAAAGGGAATGTCCGCCCATGAAAAGCCCGTAGATCCGTCCATGGTCAGACAATCCCTTCCGATTCTCCCGAACCGCCCGGAGCGCGGATCTTCAGTCCGCGTGTTCGGGCTGGCTTCTTCCCGGAACCACGGATCTTCAGAAACCACGAATCAGACGAAACTCACGAATCCCTGATCTTCCAGGCCTCCTCTCAGCAAGCCACCGCCGGATTGCTCTCATTTCGGCGAAGCCCATCAGGAGAAGCGACATTCCTGTCGCTTTAAGAAGTCTGCACGTCTCGAACCCCATCGCCCCCCAAAAGCCTCGATTCCGCCCCGTGCCCCCCAAAAGCCGCCCGCCTCACCTCCGACTCCTCCGCGCCCATCATTCTCATCCCCCGTTAGCCGAAATGATTGCCAAGCCAAAGACCGTCGGCTACTTCTCACCCCATGAAACCAGAAGAACATCCCCTTCTCTTCGTCCACCCCATCCAGGACCTCGGCCTCGCCGCCTAAACTTCCACCGATCTTCCTCTTCTCTGCTCGCTTGGAACTTCATCTTCATTCCTCATGAGCAAAGCCAGCAAAACGCTCGCCGACATCCTCACAGGGAGATCCGACGCAAACATTCCATTCGCAGACCTCTGCCACCTCCTCGAACGCGCCGGATTCACCCGTCGTCAAGGCGGTGGCAGCCATGTGATCTTCCACAAAGCGGGGATCGATGAGATTCTCAATCTTGCAACCGATTGGAAACATAGCCAAAGCATATCAGGTTAAATAAGTGCGGAACATGATTCTCAAACACCAACCGCAAATCGACTGAAATGCGCTACGAAATCATCATCTACTGGAGCAAGGAGGATCAGGCCTTCCTCGTTGAAGTCCCCGAACTCCCTGGCTGCATGGCCGATGGAGCCACCTACGAGGAAGCTCTCGCCAATGCCCAAACCGTCATCGCCGAGTGGATCGAAACCGCCGAGGCCCTCGGACGCCCCATCCCCGAACCCAAAGGCAAACTCTCCTACGCCTGAACCGCCCCATTCCACTCTGCTCACTGCTCACTCAGCACTTCTTCCTCTGCCCTGAAAACTGAACACTGAACACTAGCAAACTGATGCCCACCCAAACCGCCGCCACCGCCGCCGGAGCCAAAACCTTCACCGCCGAGGAAAAGAACGCCTGCAGCATCGACGCCATGCTGAATGGCGGAACGTGCGAAGCCTGCCAGTAATCCTCACCTGTATCGGTGTGTCGATGACCGCCGCACTTCGTCTTCATCTTCCATGACTCCGGCCTCCCCCATTGACACCCACGGAGAGTCGGAGCATCCTCACGGCGATGAAAGTAAAACAGCCATCTCCCAAAACCATCGCGATCAGCAACGCGCTTTCCAGTGCGCCGCCGAAGAGATTGCCGGTGGAGCAGGTCAGGGCTCAGGTGATCCAGCACCTTTCGGAATCGAAATTGGAAATCTTGAAAACTGGGCACGCGACAAAGGGACGCTGATTCCCGCCAGCTCCCTCGATTCTCTTCCTCTGGTCTCCAACAGCACCAGCGAGCATGAGGTTTTCTACCGCTTTCACGATGACCGTGCCGTAAAGCGAACCTGGCCCGGCGTTTACGGCCAAATCCCGGTCCCTGCCAATGGAGGACTCGGTCGCAGGAGCGCGACACCCTCCGAATACCTGCGGCGGATGGCCCTTCACATCGAAGTTTTCTCCAGCGATCTGCGATTGGAAGGTGTGACGATCTCCGACAAGCCCAGCATGATCATCGGCCAGCCTCCGGGCAACCCTCAATCGTCATCTCACAGCGCTGGTATCAGAAAGACGGCATCGCCACGAACGAGGCCATTCACGCCAACCTCGTTGAGGAAGGATTCCGCGCCGTTCCCTCATCCTATTTCGGCTGGTATCGCCCCGAAGACGGCGTCGTCATCGTCGATGCAAAACCCGACAACTTCATCCGCTCGAACGAAGGACTCCTCCCCATCGACCTCCAAATGGCTCAGTTCAGCCCCGAGCAACTGATAGCCGCTGGTCTCAACTCCGACTCTTCCGCGCCCATCATTTTCATCCCCCGTTAGCCGAAATGATTGCCAAGCCAAAGACCGTCGGCTACTTCTCGCACCATGAAACCAGAAGAACATCCCCATCTCTTCGTCCACCCCACCCGCGATCTCGAATACGCTGCCGCATGAAAACACTCCAATTCTCTTGTCTGCTCACTGATCACTGCTCACTCCGCACTTCTCCAACCTTCACCGCCGAGGAAAAGAACGCCTGCAGCATCGACGCCATGCTCAACGGAGGCACCTGTGAGGCCTGCCAGTAAAGCTAACTGCTGATTCATCCTCCTTAGTCTTAGTGAAGGGGAAACCTCAGCTGGAAGAGAATATTGACGTAAGGAGTCAACAAAGCCCACGCTCATACGTTAGACCCGCATTGACTACTTCGGCAACAAAAAGAGAGTTGAAAAAATAGATTACATAGATCAGAGAAGTTGTTAGGACTTCTCCAAAAACTCTTAATGGGAGCTTAGGCTAGGACAAATTCAACAACTTATGTCATCGACCCGAAATATCATACGAGCCTTTCTTGCTTCACCAGGTGACCTCGAAGAAGAAAGGCAAGTAGTTAGGGATGTAGTCAATGAGTTTAACGAAAGTTGGGCAGATGTGCTGGAATACCATATTGAGCTTGTAGGCTGGGAAGAAACGGTAGCGGGATACGGTAGGCCCCAACAGCTGATCAATCAGGATTTAGACCGTTGTGATCTTTTCTTGGGCATGATGTGGAAACGGTGGGGAACTCCGCCAGATACTGACGGCAAGTATTCATCTGGATTTGAGGAGGAGTTTCTACGATCTCTTGATCGACGGGGAACATCGGGTTCTCCTGAGGTCTCCTTGCTATTTAAAGATATCCCAAGCGAGTTCCTCGCTGATCCTGGATCGGACTTGAAACGGGTATTAGATTTCAAAGAATCAATAATCGCGGAGAAAAAAATTCTTTTTCAAACCTTTTCATCAACGAAGGATCTTGAGGTATTGGCTCGGAAAAGAATTTCCTCTTATGTCAATAGTCTTAGAGCGCGAGATCAGTCTTCATTCCACAACGAGGAAAATTCAAAGAAGCCAAAGCAAGACCACGGATCTGAACCGGAGGAAGCCGAAGCCAGCGATTCATCTTCAATTGCCAAAGAAGGCTTTCAGTTCCTTGAGGAACTTGTAGATCGACTCCGAAAGCCTGATCCGCTGGACAGCTTAACATCTTGCGATGTTGCAAGATTCCGCTTGCTCGCTAACTCATTTTCAAAGTCGGGCAATGACGAAGTGTCACTGGGTGTTCACGATATCAATTTGCTATTCTTTGCAAAAATGCAGGGTGTTACCCTTGGCCCTCGGGAAACCCAGGCATTAATGAATTTTGGGTTACGGCACCTTCGCAACCAAAATACACCATTTTGGTCATGGTATGCAAAACATAGAGATTCGCCCATTGATCCAGTGATCTTGACCGCAGGTCTTAAAGGAAACGAAAATGAAAGAATAGGCGCTTTGTCCATACTCAGCGCCCTTGGGAAGGAACTTCCGGAAGAAGATGACTATTTGAAACGAGAATGGGTAGTTGATAACTGGCTTTCAGAGATTACACCTACCAATGTCAAAATTGCCGCGCTTAAATATCTTGCTCGATTTGGAACCAAAAAGGATTGGAAGGTTGTGCAAAGCGAGTATGAGCGAAGTGATCATGCCACAGCAAGAAAGGCACTAGAATGCATGGTTTCGATTGCTCTGAGATTTCCTGAGCAACACGACCCGAGGAAACTAATTCTCAGTACCCAATTCGAATCCATCGATAAAGCTGTGTTGGACGCCGCCATGGAGGATTTAGTCGATGTCCCTTCCAAGGAATTGAGGTTGGGACTGGAGCATCGCAATTCACAACTACGGTCAAATTCTCTCAGGATTCTCAATGGGCGTGGAGAAATCGAATTGGTCGAGCTAAACCACTTCCTGGACGACCCAGATGTCTCAATTAGATCTCAAGCGATCATGAACCTTGAAAACAAAGGACAAGAATTACCAGAAGAACAGGTTAAGAAAATCCTCACAACACCAGGCAAGTCGACATCGCTTTTTGGAACCGCGAGAGCAAAAAACGAGATTGGAGAGAGACTATTCAAGGATTACAAATTTCGAAGAATGCGGGAAATCCCGGAAGCAGAATTAATTGAGCAAATCGAGTCAAGTTCACCTTATGACGCTGAATTATATTTTGCCTTAGTAAGCAAAAATCCAAAGCGATTTCTAGGAAGCCTAAGAAAGAACCTCGATGATAGATTCGAACAGTATTTCGATGACCGCGTTTCCCACCTCGCTAAAAAGCTTGGGGCAGATGACAGCAACTCTACGATCAAGCAGGTGAGAAGTTTGGGGTCGTGGCTACGAAAGAGCATGACAAGAAAAGCATTAGATTTTCTGTGTCAAGCTTCGGACTCACAAGATATTACAAGAATCAGGAAAAACCTGATAGATGGCTATTGCGGCATCTCCGAGCTGGACGCTCAGTATCTAGCAAATCATGGAAAGTGGTCGGATATTTCTCTATTGGCAAATACAAAACGTGACCCAATTGCCTCTTCTTCCTTTGTCTCTGAGGAGAAACCATCACAAGACCATATCGTAAAATCAATTTATAAGTTGGCAAAAAACCATAGTATCTCTGACTTGTTATCTATCGAAATGCATGATGACATTCTGAGGGAAGTCATTAATGCATGTCCAGCTTCACGCTATAAAACGATATCCCAGAAGGTGCTAGTAACTTTATTGGATCATAAGTCCGAACAGGTCAGAAAATCGGCTGTAACGAAAGCCGTGATTGCATTTACCGCAAAGCGTTTGAAGAAAACGCTAGGCGACTACTCAATGAGCGAGAAAATTCGCTACTATAATGTGATTCACTGGCTAGATCTGGGCGCAGAAATGACAAGAGTGGAGGCGCGCCAAGTGGCGTATTCAGCTGACTACTAAATGGGGTCGGTTCTCGCGAGCTGACATTCCCCTGCCCAATTTCTGCTCACCAACTCCTACATTGATACCAACTCCAAAAACTGTTCAAAAGAACTCCTGAACACCTCTCTTCCAACCTTCGTCGATTTCTTTGCCGGCAGCGGCCTTGTCACCCAAGGAGCCAAGCATGCCTGCACCTCCGTCTGGTCGAACGACATCTGCCCGAAGAAGGCCGCCATCTACACCGCCAACCACGGCCCCGACCATTTCCACCTCGGCTCCATCGAGCACGTCACCGGCACCTCCATTCCCCACGGCGACATCGTCTGGGCCAGCTTCCCCTGCCAGGACCTCTCACTCGCCGCCTCCCGCAGCGACCTCTTCTGGGAATGGCTCCGCGTCCTAGACGAGATGCCCGTCAAACCCGCCGTGATCGCCCTCGGAAACGTCGTCGGCCTCCTTTCCGGCAATGGCGGCGGCGATTTCCCACATGACAGGCGACAGGCCTTTAGTCAGCACGGCCGCTCGACGAATTCCGCAATTAAGACAAGGCTGGTGATTATGGGAAAAATTCCAGAAACAGCAGAGGAAATAGAACTTCTTAAGAGAATTAATGCTAAGAGGGCTATCAAGAAGCTTGCGCAGGATCGGCAGTTGGCAGAGATGAGGAAACATTGGGGTGGCGGCCCATCAGTTTTTCCAGAAAATCCCGGAATTGAGGATTACAGCCCTTTAACGGAATTGCCTGACAGTTCCGACGGATACCGTGGACTCGCAAAAGAGTTTATTCAAGATGTGCGTTCGTTATACAGCATATACTGGCGCAACTGTTCTTGGGGTGCTAATCGTGGCTGGAGTATTAATTGAGCAAAACCGGAAGGATGGCGCAAAGGATGAAGGTGCTAAAGTGCCAAATGCCGAGTCTAGTGAAGAGCGCTATAACAAATATGAACCGGCCAAAAGAAAGGATATTGATTTTATATTATCTCTGGCCGATAAAGAATCGACAGTTGTCAAAAGAATTCTAAACGAGCGTTTTGATAATGACGAGCTTTTAAGCTACACAGTTGCGCTGGAGTATATAGGAAGTGATGATCATGCGCATACCAAAACTGTACAAGCTTATTAAAGAAGCCTATTTCGAGAATTTAGAAACTAGCAAAGGCCGCTAGACAACATGACAGAGGCATCGACGGGGTCAATCCTTGGAAATGGGGTCAGTGTGCAAATCTTGACAAAAGCATCGTCGAAGGGGTCAGTCCTAGATTCTTTGAGAGAAGTCTAGAATCTAGGACCGCCCCTTTCATGTCCCTCCTCTTTTTTCCCCCAACTTCCACCTTGCACAATTAACCCATAGGTTAAATACTCTTCATGGAAGCCATCCTCTACCAGTCCGGACCCGCCTGCCGCATCTACCTCCTCGCCGACGGATCCAACTGCCCTTCCGAATCCTTCCTCACTACCGCCGCCAACCTCCAGCCCGACGAATTCGCCAAGCTCACCAAGCTCCTCGATTACTCCTGCGAACATGGACTCCCCAAGAACAAGCAAAAGGTCAACACCCTCGGCGACGGCCTCTTCGAGTTCAAAACCACCGGCGGCCTCAGGCTCATCGGTTTCTGGGATGCCAACCGCATCATCCTTTGCACCAACGGATTTCTGAAAAAGCGCCAAACCACCTCATCCGGCGAACTCACCACCGCCGCCAAATGGAAAAAAGCCTACGAAACCGCCAAGAAAGCCAACAAACTGAAATTCTCCGAGTAACAATCAGCACGCCGGAAAGTGGCTGCGGCGTCTCGCCGCAGACCGTGCTTGGAGCGTCTAGCTCCAAATATTAACTCCCACCTTCAACCGCCATGAAAGACCTCACCGCCCTCAAAGCCAAAGCCGACCAAGCTCGCGACTCACACGCCTACCGCGCGGAAGGCGCCTCCCTCCGCTTTACCGAGGACCTCGTCGCCTTCATGAAAACCAGCGGTCTCACCCGCACCGCCCTCGCCGAAAAAATCGGCTCCTCTCCCGCCTACGTCACCAAGATCCTCCGCGGCGAAACCAATTTCACCCTGGATTCCATGGTCAAGATCGCCACCGCCCTAGGCTGTGAACTCACGATCAGCCTCCGCCCACTGTCACCAGTTGCCACCCAACAGCGAATCTCCAATGTCAGCTACCGCGACATTGCTCCCCAACCGAGTTCCATGCTCAACGATCAACCCCGCTGATTCGACAAGACGGCGGGAGAATGGAGGATCGCGGTGGCCGCATTGCTTGCGCTGGGAATTCCTACGGGGGCATCGCAGTTGATCGGCGAAGCAAATGGGTGGAGGAAACGACAGGGGTCGCGGTGCTGATCCGGAAACTTACCGGCGTGAAGAACCGCCAGGTGGCCGAGCGACTTGGGATGGGTCATGAAGTCAACGTGACCCGGGCCATCCGTCAGATGAACGAAAGCCCGGTCCGGAAAACCAATCTGACCAAGCTCGAAGCGATGCTTGTTAGTCGGGACTAACTCTTTCGACGGTCATGGCCTGTCAAACGCCCGATCCTCCCTCCGTCCATCATTCCTTTTATTTTGATTTACTTCCCCTCCCGTGGTGCTGCTAGGATCCGGCCCATGCGTTTGGGATGCCTGCTGCCGTTGATTTCGATCGGTCTCATCATTGGTGGAGGCCAAGCGGTTTACACCGGCTTCAAGAACCGGAAAATTACCGAGGTGACGGTGGATTCCCTGAGCGGGACCAAGCCGGAGGCGAAATGGCTCCGCATCACCGGCGGCGTGCTCGATACCATGAACTCGGCTTATCCGAGTTCCTTCGGCGTGGGTGATGCCAAAAGCCTTTATGTGCCTCTTGTCCCGAAAGACACGGATTCATCGGAGTCCACCATCCACGTCCTTGTTCTGACCAAGGACCCCGCGTTGCTGGAATTCACCAACCAGGTAAAGGAACTGGAAAAGACCAAAGCCAACGATGCCACCGCTGGAAAGTTCCTCATCGAGAACATGGACAAGATGCATGTGTCGCGTCCCGTGGAAGGCCTGGTGAAATACGGCCTGGATGCCGATGACAAGAAGTCGCGCAAGATTCGTGCTCTCTATTCCAACCTCGCCAGCGACCTGATCATCATCGAGGAAGGAGAAAAGCCCTCCCTTGGCATGGGGATCGGAATGCTTCTCGGTGGGGTCGTGTTGGGCGGGATTCTGGTGTCGTCCGCGGGCAAGAAGAATGAAGCGGCCGCCGCAGGTCCGCCTCCACCCTTACCGGGCTGAGCAAGACCCGGGATTCTATCCGATCAATCCCACCTTCGGATCGTTCGCTCGAAGGATGGGTTGATGTCGGGTGCGAGTCAAAGGGGCCGGACGTGACTAACAAGCATTGGAGCTTTCAGCCGGATTTGCAACGAGCGCATGCTGGATACTTTCACAAGCCGCGGACAGTGACGTTGGGGAAGCCGCCTGCTTGAATTTTGGCTTCTCCCGGGTGTCATCATGGCTAGAACCTTGGAGAGAAAGAAGGCCGGATCATGATGCACCCACAACACTTCGCAACTTTCATCGCGGCGCTTCTCGCGTCGTCATGGATGGCGGCTTCAGCATCGGCAAATGAGGACAAGGGGCGGAAGAAGCCACCCAACATCCTCTTCATCATGTCGGATGATCACACGACGCAGGCCATCGGCGCCTATGGCAGCCGTTTGGCAACGCTGAATCCAACGCCTAACATCGACGCCCTGGCGAAAAGCGGCATGCGGTTCGACCAGGTCTTTTGCAACAACTCCATCTGCACGCCAAGCCGGGCGAGCATCATCACGGGGCAGTATTCTCAAAAGAACGGCGTGCTCGATCTCGACGGCAACATTCCTCCGGATCGACAGTTCCTCCCCAATCGAGATGAGGAAGCTTGGTTACCAGACCGCCATGATCGGGAAATGGCATCTCAAGCAGGAGCCCGCCGCATTCGACTACTATTGCGTGCTTCCGGGCCAGGGGAAATATTTCAATCCGGACTTCCTCATCCGGGGCGACAAGCCCTGGCCGGGAAACGTGATCACCAGGAGGAACACGCATTCCAGCGACGCGATCACGGACATCACCCTGGAGTGGCTGAAGAACGGGCGGGACAAGGCAAAGCCATTCTTCCTGATGCACCATTTCAAGGCTCCGCACGACATGTTCGAGAATGCCAAGCGCTATGATGCCTATCTGAAGGACGTGACCATTCCCGAACCCGACAACCTGTTCAATCCGCCCGCGGGCTCGGCGGCATCGCTCGGCATGGGATCCGGCATCGGAAGAATCCACTCGCCATGGGGGCTGGCAAAAAGACTCAAGATCCCCGATGACCTTGATGACCGGGACCATGCAAAGGCCGCCTATCAGGAATTTCTCAAGCGCTACCTCCGCTGTGTGAAAGGCGTGGACGACAACGTCGGGCGCCTGCTCGACGGACTCAAGGAAACCGGCGAGCTGGACAATACCGTCATCATCTACACGGCCGACCAAGGGTATTTCCTCGGCGAGCACGACCTGATGGACAAGCGCTGGATCTACGACGAAGCCATGCGGATGCCGTTCATCGTCAACTGGCCTAACATGATCAAGGCAGGAAGTGCCAACAAGTGGCTGATCAACAACACCGACTTTGCTCCAACGATGCTGGAAATCGCCGGCATGGCGACACCCGCTTACATGCAGGGGCGAAGTTTCGCTGCCGCTCTGAAAGGTGCTAACAAACCCGATGACTGGCGCAAGGTCACCTATTACCGCTACTGGATGCACATGGCTCACAACCTCGCTGTGCCCGCCCATTTCGGCATCCGCAGTGATCGCTACAAGCTGATCTTCTTCTACGGCAGCTCACTCCAAGGGGACCATCGGACGGCAGCAGCTTGGGAATTTTACGACTTGGAGAAGGATCCGCACGAGATGCACAACCAGTATTCCAACCCTGAGTACGTCGAGGTTATCGCGGACATGAAACTGAAACTAAAAGCGACCCGCACGGAACTTGACGAGACCGACGGGAAGTATCCTACCATTCAGGCAATCATTGATGCCAACTGGTCGAATTGAATGGATTCTAACATGATCCCGGATCGAATTCGCGGGAAGGGATTGGATCGGTGGCCAAAATGCTTTTGAGTTATTCTTCATGGACCGGTGACGCTTCCCAGGGACAAGGAGCGGAGCACTCCGATTCGCCGTGGGCCATGCTTCGCCGATTCGAAGCGGTTTACCTCGTCCCATCGTCATTTCATCCTAAGAACCGAAATGAAATTGAACAGGAGATAAGGGAGGAAACAGAGGATCAGAGGCTTGTATTGGAAATTCAAGCCTGCTCTCCAATCCCTTTTGAGAGAGTCGAGAACTGTTTATCACTCATTCATTCTCCGTTTCCTCTGCTTTCTCCTGTGGATCCATTTTTCTTTCCAGGTTCATGGGCTACGGCGGACGGATTCCGCCGCTCCTTGTTCCCGCGCCGGGAGTCTGTGCGATCGGGCAAACGGTCTAGTTCGCCGGTCCCTCAACACTGTAACTGACTTTTTGGGCTGCCTGTCAGTGACCCGTGCGGAGGAAATGGGTGACTTCGTTCGCCAGCCAGGACTCCGTCTCCCAAGGGACGCGATGTCCCGCGCCCGGGGCGATGGCCAGGCGGGCGTTTGGGATCAAAGCAACCGCGCGCTCTGCCAAGGCGTGGAACTTGGCGTCATTTTCCCCGACGACCCAGAGGATGGGGATTTTGATTTCGGGGAGCCGGTCCCACAGCGATTGTTGGGCTCCAAGCGACCAATCGACGAAGCTGCGGGCGATCTCGCGGCGGCGCGTGATCAGGCTGCCGGTGGCTTGAGGATCGCGGATCGCGGCATCGCCGAGGACGGGTTGGGCATTCCAGGCGGAGAGGAATTTCTGCCAATCGCCGGCGAGGGACTGGGTGGCCCAGGTCGCGTCGGATCCGCGACGGGAGGCGCGTTCGGATTCGGTTTCGAGTCCGGGATGGGCGGAGACGATGACGCCCGCCTGCCACGGGTGATCCTTTTCTAGCAACGCATGGAGTGCCATCCGCCCACCCATCGAATAGCCGAGGAGCGCCCGGCTGCTTCCGCGGAAGACCTCGCCGCTGGCATCGGCGTTGAGGGCTTTTCCGAAACCGGGGAGCGGCATGGGATTGCATTCGAGGAAGCGCCAGAGGTCCACCGCGCGGGTGCCGATGCCGCCAGCCGCCATGTTTTTCGCGAAGCTGCGCCAATCCGCCGCCATACCGACGGCACCGTGGAGGCACCAGCATTCCATCGGCCCGGCCTCGCGGCGTTCGTCGGTTTGTTTGGAATACTGGATCATGGTGATGCCCGGACCGTGGCAGAGAAACCCGAATCGCCGAAGTTTGTGGTCCGGGCGTTTCCCCGGGAATTGGAAAGCTGGAGGCGGGACGCCTCCGCGACGGCCTGGAGCGAGACGCTCCAGCCACTTGGTTCGACCCACGATTTCACACGGTCCATCACGCGCGATGGATTATCCAATGGGCCATGGCCTGTCAAACGTCCGGTCCCCTCGCCGATTTCCCCGATGGCCGGGCTTGTCAAAACCCGCTTGTTGGTGAAACTCGATCCGTCTGCATTCCCTCGCTCCCTTCACGCGTCGGGCAGATCCCGCGTTTCTCGACACCCATCATGCACTTTATCGGGATTGAAATCGGCCATGGCGGCACCCGCGCCATCGCCCTGGATCTGGAATCCGCGGTGATCCGTGCCGAGGCTTGGGTCCCGCATGACTGGATCGAGGGACTTCCCGCAGGCTATCGCGAACAGAATCCCGCGCAATGGATCGATGCGGTGGACCGCGCCGTGCGACAGTGTCTCGCCGAGCTTGAAGGACAAAAGGACCGCGTCGCCGCCATCGGCGTGGCAGGTCCGCAACGGGGACTGGTTTTGCTGGATGGCGAGAACCGCATCATCCGTCCGGCCAAGCTGGCGGGCGATGTCTCGGTGAAGCGGCAGGCGGACGAGATCGCCCGCGCCTTCGGAGGTGCGCCCGGCCTGATCGAGCTGACCGGACAATCCCCCGGTGTGGAATCGGCCGCCGCTGAATGCCTTTGGCTGAAACAACACGAGCCCTATCATTTCCAACGCGCCGCAAGCCTCCTCACCGCGCAGGATTTCATCGCCTACTGGCTAACCGGCGAACGCTCGACCGAGGCAGGAAGCGCGTCGGGAACCGGCTTGCTGGACATCCGGACGCGGAAATGGTCGCAGGAGCTGCTGGATTTCATCGATCCGGAACTCGCCGGCCTGCTGCCCCCCATCGGGCAGTCCGATCAACCGCGCGGGCTGCTGCGGCCCGCGCTGGCCCAACAATGGGGCGTTTCCGAATTGGTGCAGGTGGGGGCGGGAAGCGCTTCGCCGATGTTGGCCGCGCTTGCCGCAGGCTGCGTCAGCAGTGGGACGGTCGCCGTGGAACTCGGCTCGACCGGAGTGATCGCCGGGATCGGCGGATCACCGGTCATTGATTTCCGGGGGGAAATTGCCCCGCTTTGCAACGCGACGGGAAGCTGGCTCGGCCTCGCGACGACGACCAACGCGGCGGTTGCTCCGGAAGTTCTGCGGCGTCACTATGGATGGAGCCCGGAGCAATTCGAATCCATGGTCGCCAGTGTCTCACCCGGTGCGGACGGCTTGTTGCTGCTGCCGTATTTCACCGGGGAATCGATTCCGAAACTCCCCGATGGTACGGGGGTGCTTCATGGCATCACGCCGGAAAATTTCACCCCCGCCCACATGGCGCGCGCTGCGGCGGAGGGAGTGGCGCTCGGCCTTGGCTATGCGATGAGCCGTCTTAGGGATCTGGGTTTCGATCCACCGGAAATCCGCTTGTTAGGACCCGGCATCGTGAGTCCGGTGATGCGCCAGTTGCTGGCCGATGTCTTCGGTGCGCCGGTGGTCCCGGTCTCCAGCCGGCAGGGCGCGGCGGTGGGAGCGGCGATGCAGGCGGCGGTCGCTTTCTTCCATCAGAGCGGCGAATCGCTGGGCTTCGAGGAAATCGCCAGCTACCTCGTCTCCGGCGACGCGGAGTCGCGCTGCGAACCGAATCGCGAGGCGCACGAAATCTATCAGGAGCTCATGTCCCGCCAGCAATACCTCGTCGATACCCTTCATCCCGCCGGCTTCCTTTAGGAGCGGCGATTCACTCCACCCATGAGTTCGAAGAGCAGCGAGATCCGTGGCAGCCGCAAGTCGGAGATCCTCGGAACGCTTGCGGGCTGGCTCATCCGCGGTCTAGCGACCACCTTCCGCTACGAGGTCGAGGACCGCAGCGGGGTTCTAACGAAGTCGGGAGATGCCTCGCCGGTGATCTTCGCCATGTGGCACAACCGCATCATCGTCATCCCGCCAGTCTGGGCGAGGACAGGAGGAAAATTCCGCAAAACCGTCGTGCTCACCAGCGCCAGCAAGGACGGAGCGGTGCTTTCGAGTGCGATGGCGGTCTTCGGGCTGGGTGCCATCCGGGGATCCACCTCGCGCCGGGCGGTCGCGGCCTTGATCGGCATGAAAAAGGCGCTCAAGGACGGTCGTGACATTTGCATCACGCCCGACGGCCCGCGTGGCCCGCGCTATGGATTTCACCCCGGGGTCATCAAGCTCGCCGAGTCCAGCGGCGTGCCCATCGTGCCGATCCATGCGACGTGCGCCAATGCATGGCGCTTGAAAACCTGGGACGGCCTGCTGATTCCCAAGCCATTCAGCCGGGTGAAGGTCATTTTCGACGCGATGCTTGTCGTGCCGCCCAAGCTTGATGAAACTGCCTTCGAAGCCGAGCGCGAGCGCGTCCAAGCGATCCTGCTCGCCGGCACCGGAGAACCCTGAATCCTTTCCCATGAACACACCGAAAATCCTTGATGGAAAAGCCGTGGCCGCCGCCGTGCTCGACGAGTGCCGTGCGGAAACCGCCGAATTGTTAGCCCGTGGCATCAAGCCCGGCCTCGCCGTGGTCCTCGTCGGCAGCGATCCGGCATCGCAGGTCTATGTCGGCTCGAAAGCCCGCACCTGTGCCGACCTCGGATTCCATTCGTTGAAAATCGAGCTTCCCGCGGAAACGACGCAGGAAGAATTGCTTCAGGTCGTTCGCGACTTGAATGCGGACCCCGCTGTTCATGGAATCCTCGTCCAATCGCCACCGCCGAAACACATCGACGAGGAGGCCGTCATCCGCGAAATCGATCCGCGCAAGGACGTGGATGGTTTCCACCCGGAAAACGTCGCGAAGCTCGTGCTGGAGGACCCGTCCGGCTTCGTTCCCTGCACCCCGGCCGGCTGCATGAAACTGTTGGAAATTTCCGGCATCGACACCAACGGCGCGGAAGCCGTCGTCATCGGCCGCAGCATGATCGTCGGCAAGCCGATGGCACTTCTGTTAGTCGGTAAGAACTCGAACGCCACCGTCACCATCGCCCACTCGCGATCGAAGGACCTGCCCGCCATCTGCCGCCGCGCGGACATCCTCATCGCCGCCGTCGGTCGTCCGGAAATGGTCAAGGCCGACTGGGTGAAACCGGGGGCGGTCGTCATCGACGTCGGCATCAACCGCGTCGCCGACGCCTCGAAGAAGTCCGGCTACCGCCTAACAGGCGACGTCGCCTATCAGGAGGTCGCCCCGCTCTGTTCCGCCATCACCCCCGTCCCCGGCGGCGTCGGCCCGATGACCATCGCCATGCTGATGAAGAACACGCTACAGGCGGCGAGG
>CAWENZ010000062.1:0-160175 GCA_963810445.1 uncultured Verrucomicrobiae bacterium
GGACCGTTCTCCGCAACGGTCCTGCGAATGTAAGGCGAATGGATCCGCCCATGAAAAGCTCTTGAATCCCTCCATGGTCGGACATTCACTTTCCATTCGCAGGACCGCCCGGAGGTCGATCCCTGCCTTCGGGTATTTTTCAGACAGCCTCTTAGAAACCTCCTCCCTGGCTGGCTGCGTCACGCCGTCTCCTTACCTCCTCGCGTTCTCTCGCTTCCTTCTCCTTTGCAATCGCCCGCCGTTCGTCGATCATCCGCATTTCCTCTTTCAATTCGTCGATCTCATGGTCCGGCAGACGGCACTCAGGCGGCAACTCCTCGCCACAGAATCCGCATTTCGGCTGAAGTCGGCTGTAAAGAAGGCGGTCGC
Source organism: uncultured Verrucomicrobiae bacterium (assembly GCA_963810445.1). GTDB lineage: Bacteria > Verrucomicrobiota > Verrucomicrobiia > Verrucomicrobiales > Akkermansiaceae > Luteolibacter. Next base: position 370 of record CAWENZ010000062.1, read on the forward strand.
AATTCGGACAGTTCATGATGACCCAAGTGGTTAGAAGATCGGGGAATGGCTGGTTCGCAGTATCGCTCGAATGCGATCCTATCTGAAAGATGCGCTCTTGTCATTGGAGGATTCCGGCGCTTGTTTGGCTGCCGTGCAGAATCCCATTTCAACAGACAAGTTGGCGGAGCTGGCGCAGCGGATGGCGGCGCTGGGAATTTCCGATGGCGATCTGTTGGAAAAATTCGTGCGGGGATCGGGAGCCGGCGGCCAGAAGATCAACAAGACGTCCAACTGCGTGTTCCTGAAACATTTGCCGACGGGCGTGTGCATCAAGTGCCAGATGGACCGGTCGCGCGAGATGAACCGGTTTCTGGCGAAGCGGGAATTGTGCGATCAACTGGAGGCGATCCGCGAGGGCAAGGCGATCGCAAGGACGCAGGCGATCGAGAAGATGCGGCGGACCAACCGGCCACGCTCCCGCAATTCGAAAAAGCGCAGCGTCGCGGACAAGCGGAACCTGTCGCAAAAGAAGTCGATGCGGAGACCTCCGTCAGGGGATTGAAGGTATTACTGAAGGTTCTGGGACGGAATCATTTCCAAACGTTTCCCGAACTTCGCTCACGACAATCGAATCCCTTACTTGGGCAACACGAACGAGTCATCGTCGCAGCAGCTCCTCTGCGGCAACTGACCGCAAACAAGTGGGCAGGAATTTTGGCGGCTTGCCTTGTGCGAACGGGTTAGGCACCATGGGTGTGCTTGAAAGCAAAAGGACGGATCAAGGGAATTTGGGGCCGCCCGGATAGATTCCAGACGAACAAAATATCCGTTTTACCACATGTCCGCGAAACAACTCACAACCCGTTCCGAAGTGGCAGATGGGCACTCCTGTCTCTCCAAACACCATTCCCTACGCGCCATCCTCGGAATCGTGCTCCTTTGCTTGCTGCCCTTCCGCATGCTTCACGCCACCTCCTACGGCCACGTGGAACTCGCAGCAATGGTCGATGGTGTAGATCTTATCGTTGTCGCTGAACTGACGCCTACCGGAGAAACGCTCAACGCAAAGGTCGGGGAGGTCCTGAAAGGGAGCCTCCCTCAAGGATTCGAGCTTTCCACAAAGATCAGTTCCTATGAAGCTGATGGAAAGGTGATACAGTATGCGGATTTCGGCGGTGATGCGAGGGTGAAAATCGCCGATCTGATCTCATCCAAACAACGGATTTTCTTTCTTCGCAAAGATGGAGAAGGTCACTTCAGAACGTTTCGTCCGGATTGCATGATGGAAGTGGACAAGAGGCAGCGGGTCTCGGAGGTGATCGCAATGGCCAAGGACCTCACGCCCTATGTCATGACAAGCGATTACGCCGGAGATGTGGATTTGATCTATTTACTAGGTGACCGTTTTTATGCCCTGCGCGTGATCGCTCCCGCCATTCCCGAATTGGAGCGATATATGGATAAACATCGCGAAGTCTTCGAAGAAATCCCCTGGCAACGCACGCGATTGACACTTCAATTTACGTATGAGGAATCTCGCAAGCCCAGTCTTCAAATGGAGCTTCTCGAAGCGACCGGAGTTCTCGCCGATTTCATTCGCAAGGTGAATGCTTACGGGGTGTTTGACTCATTGCAAAAGGGATCTAAATCAAAACTTCCCCCAACATTTTCGGTCACCATCGACACCAACGGCCCGGAAAAAGTGGGCGATCTCTCCTTCAAGGATGCATCCAAGTTCCTCTGCAAGCAACTGGAGTCCAAAGATGCGGACCTTGTAACGGCGGCCTTTGGCGCATTGGCGAAGATGATGGACCCGCAAGCCATTCAGAACGCCATCAGCATGATCACGTATCCCAATACGCGGATGCGCACACAAGCTGCGATCATTCTTGGATACGCAAGGGACCCCGTGTCCATCGATTCAATCATTTCAGCAGTTGAATTTCTTCCTCAGCAGGCTCCTTATGGGTCCCCCGGCCACGATCAGGACCTGGATGCATTGGGCGACGCGCTTGGGCGTGCGGTCCGCCAGATCAATGACCCGAAAGCGGTGCCCGCACTGAAGCGGGTGATGTACAAGGGATACGCAGGCAGCAGACTTGCCATCGCACTGGCAAACTTGGGAGACGAAAGCGCGTTCGAGCCCTTGCTCTATCATATCCGAAATCCTTATGTGGAGCACTATCCGGATGAGCTGGTGAACTTGATCAAGAGATCGAACCTTGCGATCGAACCGTGGATGAACGAAGGCATCTCGTCGAGTGACACAGCCGGCAAACAACGGCGGGCGGAGAAATGGATCGCATGGTGGGATTCGCACAAAACGGAATTCCGTATCGTCAGGACTTGGGAAGAGGAGAGTAAACGAGCAGCACGCTAAACTCCATTCCCCAACAGCCCCCTCCCCCACTGGGATATGAATGGGAACGGAACTCATGGCAGGAGATTTCCAGAATCCTGAGAAGCCAAATGGCTCATGGGATGGAAAGAACCCTTCCGGGGATCGAAGGATTGGCCTTGCGTGTGGCGGGCGGGGGCGGAAACCTGCGCGGGTGATTTCGCCGGGGGCTGTCATCGCATCGGTGCTGCCGGTGTATCTCTTGATCGTGGCGGGTGCCGCGCTGCGCAAGACGGGCGTGATCCGCAGGGACCATGACGCGGGAATTATGCAGGTGATTTTCCTGGTGATGGTGCCGTGTTTCATCCTCGACAAGATTCTGGGCAGCGTGGTGTTGAAGAGTGGAGCGGTGGTGCTTTGGTCGTTGGGCGCGGGATACGGGATGATTCTGGTGGGGATCCTGATCGGACTGGGGGTCGGGCGCTTGTTGGGGCTGGAACGCGGGACGGGGATCCGGACCTTCGCGTTGAGCTCGGGTTGCCAGAATTTCGGATTCATCGCGGCTCCGGTGGTGGAGAAACTGTGGGGGCCGGGGGCGCTTGCGTTGCTTTTCGTGCACAACATCGGAACGGAAACCGCGGTGTGGACGGTGGGGCTGATGATGCTGAACAAGGAGCGCGGGATTCCGTGGAAGCTGCTGATCAACGGGCCGGTGATCGCGGTGGGTATCGGCCTGACCTTGGTGGCCTTGGGGCTGGATGACAAGGTGACGGGCTCGTTGCGGACGGCGATCTCGATGATGGGCGCGGGGGCGTTTCCTCTGGCGATCTTTATCACGGGTTGCTCGATGATGGATCTGGTGGGGACGGAGCGTCCTAACTGGCGCGTGATTCTGGGGTCGGCGGTGGTTCGGCTGGGACTGGCTCCGGCCGCGATCCTGTGCGTGGCGAAATTTTGCCCGCTATCGACGGAGTTGCGTCAGGTGTTGGTCGTGCAGGCGGCGATGCCGGCGGGAATGACGGCGATCCTGCTGGCAAGGATGTATGGCGGCAGGCCGGCGGTGGCGGTGCAGGTGGTGATCGCGACCACGGTGCTGAGCCTGATCACGCTGCCGTGGATCATTTCATGGGGTAGCGCGTGGATCGGCCTGAAGCCGTTGTTGCCATGAGGCCGGGGGTGTTTTTGAATGGCGAGCATGAGGGCGATTGGCGCGAGAAAGTTTTTACCGACGGGAGATCCTGGGTGTTTGGTGGAGTTCGAGGCGGAGCGACCGGTGCCGGGGCCTAACGATTTGCTGGTGAGGGTGATGGCCGTGTCGGTAAACCCTGTGGACACGAAGGTGCGCAAGCTGCTGGGGGAAACGCTGCAGGATCCGCCTCGGGTGTTGGGATTCGATGCCGCGGGCGTGGTGGTGGAAGTGGGGAGTGAGGCGAAGGGATTTTCCGCAGGTGACGAGGTTTTTTATGCGGGGGATGTGACCCGCGCGGGGAGCAACTCGGAGTATCAAGCAGTGGATTCACGACTGGTCGCGATCAAGCCGGGGACCTGGAGTTTCACGGAGGCGGCGGCGGTTCCGCTGGTTGCCCTAACGGCATGGGAGCTGTTGTTTGAACGGATGGGCATCGACGTCGGAGGAACGGATCAAGGGGAAGGCTTTGTTAGTGATCAATGGAGCGGGCGGCGTGGGGTCGGCGGTGATTCCCCTCGCCCGCTCGGCGGGACTCCGGGTGGTGGCGACGGCGTCACGATCTGAGACAGTGGCGTGGTGCAAGGCATTGGGGGCCGATGAGGTGATCAATCATCGCGAGCCGCTTCGTCCACAGGCGGAGGCGTTGGGAATTTCTGAATTTCCCTACATCGCGAATCTTTATGATACGGAGGCCTATTGGGAAACGACGGCGGATTTGTTAGCTCCGTTGGGCACCTTGGGATTGATCGTGGAAACCAGCAAGCCGATGGACATCGGAAATCCATTCCGGCTGAAGAGCCCGCGCGTCGTGTGGGAATACATGATGACGCGTTCGCGATTTCAAACACCCGACATGCACCAGCAGGGCGAGATCCTGGCGGAGGTTTCAAAACGCTGCGATGCGGGGGAATTTCCAAAAATCAACACGCGCGAGATCGGCAGGATTTCCGCCGCAAATCTCATCGAGGCCCACGCGGCGATGGAATGTGGAACCGCCCATGGAAAATGGGTGATGACAGGCTGGTGAGATGAGCGCGCACACCGAGACATTTTCCGTGAGGACCCACGGCAAGGGGACGTCTGAGATCACGCGTGAGGTTGCGGGGATTGTTTCGCGATCGGGAATCGGCAACGGAACGGTCACCGTCTTCGTGAGGCACACGAGCGCGAGCCTGGTAATCATGGAAAACGCGGATCCGAGCGCGCGGCGTGATCTGGAGTTGTTTTTTGAAAAGCTGGTTCCGGAGGACACGCCTTGGTTTGTTCACACGATGCAGGGCCCCGACGACATGCCGAGCCACATCCGGATGGCGTTGACGCGGACAAGCGAGGTCATTCCGATCATGAACGGGCGGATGACGCTGGGGATGTGGCAGGGCATTTTCCTGTTCGAACACCGCCGGGATCCGCACCGGCGTGAGATCGCGGTGAGCGTGGTCGGCGAATGAGTTGAAAAATTCTGTGCCTCCTCCACGATTCCACTTTCCTGATGAACGATCACACCGACACACTGATTGAACTGGCGCTTGCGGAGGACATCGGCACGGGCGACGTGACTTCCCTTTATTTCATCCCGGAAGAGCGGAAGGCACGGGCGTTCGTCGCGGTGAGAAAGGACGGCGTGATTTCCGGCGTCGAGGTGGCGGCAAAGGTTTTTCTAACGGTGGATCCGGAGCTTGAGGTCGAGGTCCTCATCGCCGATGGAAATCGCGTGGCGTCCGGAGCCCTGGTCATCCGTGTCGAGGGATCGGCAAGATCGATTCTAACCGCCGAGAGGACGGCACTCAATTTCCTCCAGCGACTGAGCGGTGTGGCGAGCCTGACCGCGACTTACGTGGACGTCACCAAAGGGACGCCCGCACGGATTCTCGACACGCGGAAGACCACACCCGGTTACAGGCTGTTGGAAAAAAAGGCAGTTCTCGACGGCGGCGGGGTCAACCACCGCATGGGCCTCTACGACCGTGCGATGGTGAAGGACAACCACCTCGTCGCCGAGGGCGGAACGAAGGCCATCCAGACCGCGATCGATTTACTGAAAGCTGCCAAGCCCGGGATCGAGGTGGAATTGGAGGCGGACCATCTCGAACAGGTCCGCGATTTCCTGACGCTGGATGGAGTGGACCACATCCTGCTGGACAACATGAGCCTGGACGAACTCGGAAGCGCCGTGACGATGCGGGGCGACCGCAGCAAGCCACAGTTCGAGGCAAGCGGGGGGATCACCCTGGATACCTTGGGAGATATCGCACGGACAGGCGTTGATTTCATTTCGGTGGGCGCGCTGACCCACTCCGCTCCGGCGCTCGACATCGGGCTGGATTTCGAAACCCTCTAACCGACCATGAGCCGTGACGACCTCGCCGGTGTGGCGGCTGATTTCCCGGATCCATTCCGGTTGTTGGTGAGGGAAAGCGTGGAGTCAACGAACGATGAGGTGCGAACGCTTGCGAAGGATGGCGCGGCGGACGGATTGATCATTCTGGCAAACCGCCAGACCGCCGGACGCGGCAGGCGGGGAGCGGCATGGTTTTCACCGGAGGTCGAATCGCTTGCGTTCTCGGTGCTGATCCGCCCGAAAGAACCGAAGGCGCTTTGGCCGCGTCTGGCGCTGGCGGCAGGTGTGGCGGTGGCGGAGGCCATCGAGAATTTCGGCGTGCAAGCGGGGATCAAATGGCCGAACGACGTGTGGATCGGGCAACGCAAAGTCGCGGGGATCCTGGTGGAAGCCGGGCCTGACTTCGCGGTGGTCGGCGTGGGATTGAACGTCAACACCATCGATTTTCCTCCCGAAGTTTCCGAGATCGCCACCTCGCTGAGAATCGAAACCTCGCGGGAATGGCCGAGGGCGGAAGTCCTCGCGGCATTCGTCCACCGGTTCGCGATCCGTAGGGAGCAAATAGGAGACGGCTTCGAAAGACTCATCAACGCCGTGTCCGAACGATGCGTTCTGACCGGTCGAAATGTGTCACTGTTGACCGCGAGCGGACCCAAGCAGGGGGTCGTGGAAGGCATCGCCGGTGGCGGGGAATTGCTGCTGAGGACGAGGGCCGGATTGGAAAGGTTGATCCAAGCGGACGAGATCCGTTTCGCCCAAGCGTGATTTCCCGGTTTTCATTTTGGCGGTAGCGACTCCAGAATACCCCCATGAAATCGACAGCCATCCTCTTGCTTACCGCCGTGCTGGGACTTGCCGTGTCCGCATGCGGGATCATCACCTTGCCTCAGTCCGACAAGGCGAAGGAGGAAAAAAAGCCCGCCGTGGAGGGACCGAAGCTGGTGGGCCGGATCGCATCGGTGCCGTCTGACAAGCGGTTTGTCCTGATCCAGAGCTACGGAAAGTGGGAAATGGAAGCAGGACAAATCCTGACGACCCGAGGCACCGAGAACCGGACCGCAAATCTCAAAACAAGTGGAGAAAAACTGGGCGAATTTGCCGCAGCGGACATCCAGTCAGGTGACGTCGAGGTGGGCGATGCGGTCTATTCACAGCATGATCCGAAGCCGGTCGCACCGCCGCAATCGGCTGAAACCCAGCAACCACAAGAAGAATCCCCCTCCGAAAACGTTCAAAAAAATAATTAACTTTTCGGGAATTCTTTGCTTCCATTATCTCTCGTTTATCCGTATTTTCAAAAAGTCCCGATTGAAAAACTGAGCACAGCCATAAATTTTAACTTTAGAGTTGATTACTATCCGGTAAGCCGGGTAGCTTCTCTTTCGCAATGGCTGTGCCCCCTTACATGTCCCGAAACATGAACACTACAACCAGCCATAATGAAAACAATGAACGCCTCGGGCGCTTCGGTGAAAGCCGATGCGGACCGTCTTGCTGACTTCGTCCTGTTTACTCAGCGAAGCTGCATCCTGAACCTGTCAACAGAACTCAACAAAGGAAACATCTCGTTCCCTCAGTTCTTCCTCCTCACCTATCTCTCTAGCGAAGAGTATCTCACGATGTCCGACATTGCGAAGAAGATGGGCCACTCGACTGCCGCTGCCACCGGCTTGGTCGATCGGTTGGAGAAGCTGTCCTATGTTGAGCGTATGCACGCCGCTGAAGATCGCCGCAAAATCATGGTCCGCATCACCGCCAAAGGAATCGAACTTGTTTCGAAGATGCGTACGGAAATCGCGAACGATCTGGCTGGCATTCTTGCAGGCATGGATGAAGACCAGGCGGAAGCCGTTGAACACACGAAGCGCGCCATCCATGGCCGTGCGATCGCTTGATCAACTGTTTCCCCAACTGACATAATCCAGCTTGGCGAATCCTCAGCGCCTCCGTTACCGTCCCCGGGTGACGGAGGCGTTCCCCTTTCTAGATCCCATCAACTCGATTCCGGGCGTCCGCGCCGGATGGGTGGAGCGCATTCCCGGTTTGCCGATCACCGGCGATCGGGACGAAGCGATGAATTTGCTGAAAAGCCATCACGCGATGGCGGTGTCCGAGTTTGCCGAACCAAATGCCGAGTGGTGGCGTGCCGAGCAAATCCACGGGACTTCGGTTGCCGTGGTGCCCGGAAGCGACCGGATCACGGCACCGGACGGCTTGCCGGTGGTTCCCGGCTGTGATGGACTCGTGACTAACCAAGATGGCGTGGTTCTTGCCATTTATGTCGCCGACTGCGGAGCGATCTGGCTTGCCGACCGCCGAACGGGAGCGATTGGATTGCTCCATTCCGGAAAAAAAGGAACCGAGGGAAACATCCTTGGAAATGCCCTCGCCGTCATGGCCGATAAATACGGGACCTTGCCCGGCGACGTGAGCGTGGTGCTCAGTCCCTGCATCCGGAAGCCGGATTACGAGATCGATTTTGCCGGAGAAATCAAGCAGCAGGCCATTCGCGCCGGAGTGGGGGAATATTCGGACTGCGGACTGAACACCGCCTCCGACCTCGGGCGATTCTACAGTTACCGCAAGGAACTCGGCAAAACCGGCAGGATGATGGCCATGATTACCCGCGATTCCCGCGCATGAAAACCTTGTCGCTAAAAGCTCCCGCGAAGCTGAATCTTTCCCTCCGGGTTCTGGGAAAACGGGACGATGGATTTCACGAGATTGATTCCCTGATGGTGAAATTGCCGGGTCTCGCGGATGTTATCGAGTTTTCTGAAGCGGATCAGTTCGCATTCACCTGTGACCAACCGGACGTGCCGGATGATGACCGAAACCTCGTGGTGAAGGCAGTCAGGGCCTTTGAAGCTGTTTCAAAAATCACCTGCCGCTATTCCATCTCGCTCAAAAAAATCATCCCCCACGGCGCAGGGCTCGGCGGAGGCAGCAGCGATGCGGCCACCACCTTGCTCGGGCTGAATCAACTGCATGGTTCTCCCTTCAGTCCGGAGCGGATCCACGAAGTTGCCGCCGATCTGGGATCCGACATTCCGTTTTTCCTCTCCACCGGGGCCGCCCGCTGCATGGGTCGGGGAGAAAAAATCCAGCAAGTCCCCTCCCCTCCGGCTTTGCCTGTGGTTCTTTTGAAGCCGTCTTTCGGAGTCGAAACACCGGATGCCTACAAACGATGGCTGACATCGCGCGAAATCCCGGGAGTCCGATATGCGGAACAACAATTGACCGGAATTTCCCTGGTGAATGATCTGGAACGGCCGGTTTTCCAAAAACATCGCTTCCTCGCTGAACTCAAGGAATGGCTTCTCGACCGGGAGGAAACTTCCGCCGCACTGATGAGCGGCTCCGGCTCGACCGTTTTTGCCGTCCTAAAGAAGATCGGAGCTGCGGAAACATTGATTTCCGCCGCGAGGGTGGAACTTGATCCGCATCTTTGGTCGTGGGTCGGGACGACGGGATCTTAAGTCGGGCATGTTGCACGGCCGGAAGGGGTTTTGCCCGACAATCATCGAGCATCCCGTTTCCACAATTTGATGGCAACCTTCTCGAAGTCAGCGAATTGCAGATCCACGGGACCGGTTTAAGTTCGTTGGCCCGAGGTTTGCAACGGTGAATGAGAGGGTGCGTTTTTCATTCAGTTCCCTCTTCAACATCCAACCCCCAATCGATTCCAATGAAACTCTTCAGCAGTCAAATTGCCCTCATGACAGCCGCCTTGGTGGCCGGTACGTCTTTTACCAGCTGTATGGATCCCTACTCGACCAACACTTCCATTACCTATCGCACGGGATCCGAAGTTCGAACACTCCCACCCGGTTACCGGACGGAGATTGTCGGCGGTACCCGATATTACACCCACAACGGGACCTACTATCGTCCGAAATCAGGTCGGTATGTGATCGTCGAGACTCCACATCGTCGTGAAAGGAATCGCGAGGTTTACGTCGAAAAGCTTCCGCCCGGCTATCACATGGTCCGTTACGGAGGACGATACTACTACCGGGTGAACAACATTTATTACCAGCAAAGAGGACCGGGATATGTGGTCGTCGAGCGCCCCTTTTAGTCGTTCAATTTGATAAAATTCCAGCCCCATGAACTTGGGAACCATTCTTCTCATTCTGGTCATTCTCGCTCTGGTGGGAACCATACCGACGTGGAGTCATAGCCAGAACTGGGGATTTGGCCCCAGCGGTGGCCTTGCCTTTCTGGTGGTCGTCCTGATCATTCTTATCTTGCTCGGGAAGATCTAGACGACTTTGAACTGCCTTGAATCTGCGATTACCCGGCGGAACAGCCGTCGTTGGAAAACCATCGCTTCGCGATATCGGATCGGGCGAGATGTCTCCCCCTCCGGGATTGGTCCAACTTAGTGGCGACATTCTTCAAGCCTCGTTTGACAAGAAGCGAGAGAATCCACTAGCTTGCCCGCCCCGGCGCTCAAGCCGGCCCCATTTACCATGAACATTGTTGTCGAGAAGCAGCCAAAATGCGTCGCCACCCTTCGCGTTGAAATCCCAGCGGACAAGGTCAACGGCCAACGCGACGAAATCGTCAAAGGCTATGCCAGCAAGGCCCGCGTCCCCGGATTCCGTCCCGGAAAAGCGCCACGCTCCGTCGTTGAAAAACGTTTCCAGAAGGAAATCGATGAGGAACTCAACGGAGCACTCATCAACGAGGCCTACGACGAGGCCCTCAAGCAGGAGTCGCTTCACGTCCTCGATTTCGGCGTGCCGGAAGACATGACGACTCTCCCGAACGGCAGCATCACCTTTGTTTCCAAACTGACCCTGGCCCCCGAGGTGACTCTCCCTGAATACAAGGGCGTGACCGTGACCGTGCCACCGACCGCAGTGCCGGACGAGGAAGTCGAAGCCCAGCTCACCGCGCTCCAGGAGCGTTTCGCTGATTTCAACGACATCGAGGGCCGCGCCGCAGCCATGGCCGACTTCGCCGTCATCGACTACTCGTCCACGGTCGAAGGCAAGCCCACCGAGGAATTCATCGGCAAGCCCGCGGGCTATCTATCAGGACGCGAGGGATTCTGGGTGCGTCTCGACGAGAAGTCATTCCTTCCAGGCTTCGCAGCGCAAATGGTCGGCATGAACATCGGCGACAGCAAGGACATCACACTCACCCTCCCCGAGGATTTCCCCGTGGCGGATCTCCAGAACAAGGAGATCGTTTTCCAAACCACCGTCAAGGAACTCAAGGAAGCCGTGCTCCCCGCCCTTGACGACGAGCTTGCAGGCCGTCTCGCTCCCGGCAAGACGATGGAAGACATCAAGGGAATCATCCTTGAAAACATGTCCGGCGAACGCCAACGCAAGATCGACGACATGAAGGTCAATCAGATCGTCGCCCACTTCAACGAGCAGGTGGACTTCGACCTTCCCGACGAACTCGTGACCCAGGAAACCCAAAGCCAGGCCGATGCCATGGTGAAAAAGGGCGTCCAGGCCGGAATGAGCGAGGAGGAAATCGAATCCCAACAAGCGGAGATTTTCGCCAGCGCCGGACACCAGGCGATCTCTAACCTGAGGACGAATTTCATCCTTCAGGAAATCGCGCGGGTTGAGAAAATCACCATCACCGACAACGAGCTGGTGAACCACCTCGCACAGATCGCCACCTCGCGGAAGATCGCGCCGAAGAAGTTCATCCGCGACATGCAGCGCCAGGGCCGCTTGCAAAACATCCGTAGCTCGATGGCCATCGGCAAGACCATTGACTTCCTCGTCGAACACGCGAACGTGGTCGAGTCAACCGAAGCCACCCTCGATGCCTAACTTCCAATCACCTTCCATGAGTTCCGCCACACCGCGCAACAGCTACTACGTTCCCGTAGTCATCGAACAGGATGCCCGCGGCGAGCGGTCATTCGACATCTATTCGCGGCTCCTCAAGGACCGCATCATCTTCATCGGCACGCCGATCGATGACTTCGTCGCCAACTCCGTGATCGCCCAGCTTGCTCTTCCTGCAGATGCAGGATCCGAAGAAGGACATCCACATCTACATCAACTCCCCCGGCGGCTCCGTCACGGCCGGTCTCGCGATGTACGACACGATGCAGTTCCTCACCTGCGACGTGAACACCTACTGCATCGGCATCGCCGCCTCCATGGGCTCGGTGCTCCTGACCGCCGGCACCAAGGGCAAGCGCTTCTGCCTGCCGAACTCCCACGTCATGATCCACCAGGTTTCCGGCGGCGCCCAAGGCACCGCTTCCGACGTGGAGCGCACCATCGGCTTCATGTTCAACCTCAAGAAGCGCCTCAACGGGATCCTCGCCCACCACACCGGCAAGACGATCGAGCAGGTCGAGAACGACTCCGATCGCGACAACTACATGACCGGCGGAGGAATCCGTCGCCTACGGACTGGTGGACAAGGTCCTCGAAAGCCGCAAGCAACTGCCCGACGCCGGTCGGCGGCGGCCGACGCGAAGACAAGAAGTCCGACTCCTGACGCTGACTTCCCGAGCCGTCCCTCAATTCCAGCACCACCACTCCGAATCAATCCCATGGCCCGCGCTTCCAACCTGACGATGTGTTCCTTCTGCGGCAAAGAGCCACTCGGAGGTCAAGAAAGCTGATCGCCGGCCCCGGCGTCTACATCTGCAACGAGTGCATCGAGGTCTGCGCGAACATCCTCGAGAAGGAACTGGGCGGCACGCCATCGAAGCGGAAAGACACCAGCCGACAAGCCAGGCTTCAAGATCCCGTCGCCCGCCGAACATCCGCGCCAAGCTCAACGAGTTCGTGATCGGCCAGGAAAACGCCAAGAAGGTCCTCTCGGTCGCGGTTTACAACCACTACCAGCGCCTCCGCCAGGATCAGGCGCAAGGTCGGCGAGGAATTCAACGGACGTGGAAATCGAGAAGTCCAACATCCTGCTGCTCGGCCCGACCGGTTCCGGCAAGACCCTGCTCGCCCGCACGCTGGCCCGGGTGCTCGACGTGCCGTTCTGCATCGTCGATGCCACCACGCTCACCGAGGCCGGCTACGTCGGCGAGGACGTGGAAAACATCATCCTCCGCCTGCTCCAGGCCGCCGATTTCGACGTCGCACGCGCCGAGCGCGGCATCATCTACGTCGACGAGATCGACAAGATCGGCCGCAAGACCGAGAACGTCTCGATCACCCGCGACGTCTCCGGCGAAGGCGTGCAGCAGGCCCTGCTCAAGATCCTCGAGGGCACCGTCTGCAACGTCCCGCCGCAGGGCGGCCGCAAGCATCCGCAGCAGGAATACATCCAGGTCAACACCGAGAAGATCCTCTTCATCTGCGGCGGCGCCTTCGTCGGACTCGAGGACATCGTCCAACGCCGTCTCGGCAGCAACACCCTCGGCTTCCACGCCGACACCTCGAAGGAAAACCTCGACGATCCGTCGGTGAACGTCCTCGAAAAGGTCCAACCCGAAGACCTGCTTCACTTCGGCCTGATCCCCGAATTCATCGGCCGCCTGCCCGTCATTTCCGTCACTCCGCAAGCTGACCGAGGACGAGCTGATGTCCATCCTCACCGAGCCAAAGAACGCGCTGGTCAAGCAGTACGGCAAGCAACTCGCCATGAACGGCGTGAAACTCCGCGTCACCCGCGACGCCCTGCGCGCCCTCGCCGAGGAAGCCGTCCGCCGCGGCACCGGCGCCCGCGCCCTGCGCTCCATCTTCGAGAAAATGATGCTCGACGTCATGTTCGACATCCCCTCCCGCGACGATATCGACTCGGTGACCATCAATCGTCAGGTGGTTCTCGGGGAACGCCCGCCGAATATCCGCCGCAAACGCGCGGATCAGGACGCTGCGTGAATTTACGGAGCCGGATGGTTGATCATTCCTTCGGCAAAATCCTTTCAAATCCTCTCATCACCAGAGCAATCCGCTCTTGATTCGCGCATATCTCCTGCTAGTCGTAGTGCGTCACCCGCGCGCAACCACGCATGGGCCCAACCAAAACAACAACCGACCAAACAACATGAAAACCATCAAATTCCTCATCGCCGCTGCTGCTGTCGCAACATTCGCCGCTTCCTGCTGCCCAAATGCCCCAGCACCGGCTCCTGCACCCATGATGCAGTCCTCCAAGTAATTCCACTTCCCTAGCCCGGCCTGCCACCTCGGCGGGCCGGGCTTTTTTATTGACCGGGCGCGCCATGAAGGAACTCTTTCGCGAACGCGATTTCACGCGGGTCGGCTATTTCCAGTCCATTCTCGAAAGCGAGGGAATCCCCACCCTCATCCGCAACGAAACCCTCACCGCATCGGGCCTGGCCGATTTGCCCATTCCTGAATTTTTCCCCGCCCTGTGCGTCGTCAACGACGCGGACTACGACGCCGCCGTGGTCATCATCCGCGACCACCTGCAAAAGGATCCCAGATCCGACCATCCGGACGTGAAATGCACGTCCTGCGGCGAAACCAACCCCGCGAATTTCGAAATCTGCTGGATTTGCGGAGCCACGATCTCCTGTGGTTAGACCGCTCACCAAAACTCTTTTCCTTTATTCTGTATGGCCCGGTGAGGCGACCTGGGAACAAGGAGTGGCGAACTCCGATTCGCCATGGTCCATGGATAGCCGATGAAAAGCGGTTTACCTCAGACGATCGACACTTCATGGGCTTCGGCGGATCGTAGTCCGCCACTCCTTGGAACTTCTTGTTTCGGCAACTTGTTTCGGCAAACGGTCTAGACTTGATCCAACGGCAAATGCCGAACCGCCACTGCATTGACGAGAAATATCAAGCAGCCCACCACGCCATGCCGTTGGATTTCTCGATAATGCCGTTAGTAATTCCCAACAATGCCGGGCCAGAAAGATGACTGCGTCAGGAAATTGATACTTGAATGCTCAATTTCAAGGACTGGCCCTGCCGATGTTTTCACCTTGAATGACCTTGAATCGTCACGTTCAATCTCATCGTCTTTATTGTCATCTGAAACGGGTAATCGCGCCTATTCACAAAATCCCGCCTGAAACCACCCGTTCTCCACCGCCATGAACCATCCCTACCTGCCCCCGTTCCAATTCCTCTGCCGTGGCTTGCTCTCGGCGCTCTTACATGGGGTGTTAGCCATTCAGGCAACAGCCACCCCAGTATTCGAGCCGGTGCAGTCATTCGTTCGCGGTCCTGAGAATCCGCAATCAAAATTGCTCCTGGCAAGCGATGGGAATTTCTATGGAACAACTTACACTGGTGGCACCAACGATTATGGGGCGGTCTTCAAGATGACCCCCGCGGGCACGCTCACTACCTTGGTGAATTTCAACTCCTTCAATGGAAGCGAGCCACAAGCAGGCTTGGTGCAGGACAGCGCCGGGAATTTCTACGGGACAACTTTTTCCGGCGGCAGCGGCGGAAAGGGCACCGTGTTCAAGATGACTTCTGCGGGCTTACTCACGACCTTGGTGAATTTTGCATCTACCAATGGTAGCTATCCCTACGCCGAACTACTGCTAGGCAACGACGGATATTTCTATGGGACAACATCTCAGGGCGGCAGCAACGGCAACGGTACTGTGTTCAGGATGACGGCCTCTGGAGCGCTCACTACCTTAGCGAATTTCAGTTCTGCCAATGGTAGCTATCCGACCGGAGGACTGGTGCAGGGCAGCGACGGGAATTTCTATGGGACAGCCCGGTATAACGGGAGCAGTGGCAACGGCACCGTGTTCAAGATAACGGCTACAGGAACCCTCACCACCTTGGTGAACTTCGCCCTCAATGGTGCGAATCCCCTTGGTGGGCTAGTCCTAGGAAGCGACGGAAATTTCTATGGGACAACCACTTTAGGTGGCAGCAGCAACAAGGGTACGGTGTTCAAGATGACGGCGGCTGGCACGCTCACGACCTTGGTGTCTTTCAATGGCTCCAATGGCAGCGAGCCCAACGCCGGCTTGGTGCAGGGAAGTGATGGGAAATTCTATGGGACAACCTATCGAGGCGGAAGCAGTAACTATGGAACGGTGTTCCAGATGACGGCCACTGGCACACTCACCAGCTTGGTGAATTTCAGCTCTTCCAATGGCAGCTATCCGACAGCCGGTCTAGGTACAGGGCAGCGACGGGAATTTCTATGGAACAACCGGGTATGGCAGCGGCGGCAACGGCACGGGTTTCAAGATAACAGACACAGGAACGCTAACGACCTTGGTGAATTTTACCAATATCAATGGCAGCGATCCACAAGCTGGCCTAGTGCTGGGCAGCGACGGGAACTTCTATGGCATAACCTCTTTTGGCGGAAGCAACGGTAAGGGCACGGTTTTCAAAATAACACCCACAAACACAATTACGACTTTGGTGAATTTCAACTCTACCAATGGTAGCTTTCCGAAAGCAGGTCTAATACAGGGCAGCGACAGGAATTTCTATGGGACAACTAATAGGGGTGGTAGCAGTGACTTCGGCACAGTATTCAAGATAACATCCACGGGCTCGCTCACGACCTTGGTGAATTTCACCGCCACCGATGGCAGTGCTCCGACAGCCGGTTTAGTGCAGGGCAATGACGGGAATTTCTATGGTACAACTTATTCTGGCGGCACCAGCAACAAGGGGACTGTGTTCCGGCTGACGGCTGACGGCATCCTCACGACCATGGTGAATTTCACCGCCACCACTGGCAGCAATCCGACAGCTTGCCTGGTGCAGGGCAGCGACGGAAATTTCTATGGCACAACGCATAACGGCGGCACAAGCAGTAGGGGGACTGTGTTCAAGATGACGGCGGGCGGCACGTTCACGACGCTGGTCAATTTCAACAACACCAACGGTAGCTATCCCGACGCCGGACTGCTTCAGGCGAGCGACGGCAACTTCTATGGAACGACTGGCAGTGGGGGTAACGCCGACTACGGCACTCTATTCAAAATGACGACCGCCGGCACACTCACGACTCTGGTGAATTTCGCCTCCACCAATGGCAGCTTTCCCTCCGCCGACCTATTGCAGGGCAGCGACGGAAATTTCTATGGAACCACACGGTTGGGTGGCAACAGCAACAAGGGCACTGTGTTCAAGATGACTGCCACTGGTACGCTCACCACCTTGGTGAATTTTACCAACAGCAGTGCCCGAACGCCCTATGCTGGTCTGGTGAAAGGCAGCGACGGACATCTGTATGGAACAACCGCAAATGGCGGTTCTGCCTCCGACGGACTCCCCGGTGGTGGTGGCCAGATTTTCCGCTTGAGGCTGGGACCATCCGTGACGAGCCAACCCCAAACGAATGTGACCGCTTTCAGCGCCACACTGAATGGCATGGTAAACCCCGGCGGCTATGCTGCACCCGTTTCCTTCCAGTATGGCACGGATCCCACTCTCGCGAATTACAGCACGGTGAGCACAGGCAATCTCGCCGCTGGAACCTCTGATATCGCAGTGCAAGCCAGCGTCTCCGGCCTTCAGCCCGGCACTACCTGCTACTTCCGCGTGCTCGCCAGCAACGCCGAGAACACTGCCCCGCAATATGGAGCAATCCTCAGCTTCACCCTACTTGAATCACAAAGCGCTTACCCCACCTGGGCCTCAGCGAGGTTTACTCCCACCCAGCTTGCCGATCCACTTATCAGCGGCATTAATGCGGACCCAGATGGGGATAGAATTGGCAACCTCTTGGAATGTGCGTTTAACATGCCCCCTCTCACTGCGGGCAACCCAGTTCTGACGTCAGGCACTGGCACTTTCGGGTTGCCGCTGATTTCAGTTAGCGGTAGCGGTGGCATCTCCCGGCTCCAGATCGAATACATCCGCCGCAAAATGGGCCTCACCTATACGCCGCAGTTTTCCTCCAACCTAACTGATAGTTTGACTAATGGCTGGGCTACCGCCAACGGATCCGAGACCGTGGAGCCCATCGACAGCGAATGGGAACGCGTGACGGTTGAGGACGAAGCCAGCGGCGGGCTGAAGCGCTTTGGACGGGTGAGGGTGGTTTTCGAGGAGTGATGCGGCGGGCAAGAATCTGATAATTCAAGATCCCTAATTCAAGATCCCCAAAAAGTAACACCAGTCGCTAGGCCTACACCGCATGTTCTGCGCCTCAATAGCCGCCGTTCCATATCGCCGTAGGGCTAGTCTCCTGTATTTCTCAGAGTGATGGGTAGAGCGATTTGAGCTTGATGCGTGCTTTTTCGTTCGTGAATTGCCAGTTGATAGGGCTTAGATTCTCGCTTTTCCTCGTCGGGGTCGATCCCTCATCGGGGCCGGTCCCGGTAATTGAGCACAAGCCAATTTTTGACTGCTCCATTCGGGATTGGGGTTCTTGTCCGAAAGAGAGGAATGGATGGCACCAGTCGTGGACAAAGAGCATCGCCGGTTTCTCGACGGTGGCTGTGCTAATTTCCTTCTGCGAGCAAGCCTAGGAGGAGCCACCGTTCCTCCCGGGACACACGCCGAGAAGAATGACGAATCGAAGAGTGGAGACTCCGTTGGAGCGGGAGCCCTAACCGTTGACCATTGGAAGAAACGCGGAGTGCCTGGGCACTCCGTTGAACGAATGGTCGAGCTTGAGGCGCTGCGTGCATGCCGGACACCGCACGGCCAAGGATTTCCACATCGCCTCTCGCATCATGGCGGCGGATGCCTTGTTGGTCGATCCGCAGGCGGGAAACCAGATGATCCAGCGAGTGACCGGTGCCGCGGACTTTTCCGAACAGCATCTTCGACATGTGGATGGTGTCGATGCTGTGGACCTCGCGCATCGGCAGGCCATGCTTGCGACAGGTGGCGGCCAGGAACTTGCTGTCGAAACGCAGGCCGTTGTGGGCGATCAAGGTCGCGTCTCCGGACCATGCGGCGAATTGGCAAAGCACCTCCTCGGGCCTCGGGGCATTCGCGACATGGCGGTTTCCCACGCCGGTGTAGCTTTCGATGAACGCGGAAATCGGCCGACGCGGCTTCGCGAAGCTGGCAAAGGTTTCCGCAGGACAAAGGCAGCCTGCCGTGAACCGCATGGCCGCGATCTGGATGAACTCGTCGTTCTCAGGATCCAGCCCGGTGGTTTCGAGGTCGTAAACGACAAACGATTCCCCGACGTGCCAGCGATCCGCCCAATAGAACGAATGCCGGCACTCGGGACAGTCCACGCGGGTTCCCAGCGCGGACTTGGGGCCTGATAGACTGGTTCTGCAGGAAGGACAATGGACCTTCATCAGCCCATCGCCTTTTCCATCAGCGTGTTCATCCGGGTCACCGTGTCGCGGGCGTCCTCCAGCAGTCCGGCGGCGATCAGGGCGTTGTCGAACAACTGCAGGGCGACGAGCTTCGCGAGATCCGGATTCGCGTCCTTCGCCTCGGCAAGCTTTCTAACCAGCGGATGGCGCGGGTTGATCTCCAGCTCGACCTTGATGTCGTCTTTGAAATTCTCGTCCATCGCCTTCATCATCTGGCGCATCTGCGGGCTCATGCCGTCGGTCGGCACCAGCGCGATCACCGGGCTGTCCACCAGGCGCTTGCCGCTGGCCACCGCGGTCACGCGGTCGCCGAGCTCCGCCTTGAGGAATTCGCAAAGGGCGGTTGTTTGTTCCTCGGAGAGCGATTCACCTTCCGCAGCCTGGTCTTCCAGCTCCACGCCGCCGTGGCGGATGGAAACGAGCTTCTTGCCCTCGAACTCGCCGAGCGATTCGATCACGTATTCATCCACCGCGTCGGTGAAATACACGACCTCAAGCCCGCGTGACTTGAAGGCCTCGATGTAGGGGCTGCTCTCCACCTGTTCGCGGCTTCGCACCGACGAGGTAATAGATCGATTCCTGACCGTCCTTGATACGGGAGATGTAATCCTTGAATCCGCAGACCGTGCCAGCATCCGTTAGGGACGTCTCGAAGCGAAGCAGCTTCGCGAGTGCATCGCGGTTCGCATGGTCGGTGGCGATGCCTTCCTTGAAGATAGCGGTCGAATTTCTTGTAGAAGCCGCGGTATTTGTCGGGATCCGCCTCCGCTTCCTTTTCGAGCATCTTGATCACCCGCTTGCTGATGACGCTGCCGAGCTTTTTCACCAGCGCGCTGTCCTGCATGGTCTCGCGCGAGATGTTCAGCGGGAGGTCCGCGCTGTCGACGACGCCCTTCATGAAGCGCATCCAGTCGGGAAGCAGGCCTTTCGGCTCGGGATCGATGAGCACCTTCTTCGAGTAGAGCGCGACGCCGCATTCCACCTTGCCGAAGCCCATCCGCTCCGGGATTCTCGCTCGGGGCGAAGACCAGCGCGTTGATCGCGATCGGCGCGTCGGCGCTGAAATGCAGGCGGTAGGCCGGCTCGTCCCATGCCTTGCAGGCGAACTGATAGAACGCCTTGTATTCCTCTTCGGAGATCTCGGACTTGTTCTTCAGCCACAGCGCCTCGACCTCGTTGACCCGGGTGCCGTTGAGGAAGATCGGGAAACCGACGAAGTTGCTGTAGCGTTCGATCAGGCTGCTTGATCCGGGCTTCCTCGGAATACTCGGAGAGCTCCTCCTTGAGATGCATCACGATCTTCACCCCGCGCTGCTGGCCGGGCGATTCCTCGATTTCGTAGCCGCGTCTTGCCGTCGCTGATCCAGACCAGTTCCTCGCCATCCTCACGCCAGCTCCGGCTGTGGACCTTGACCTCGTCGGCCACCATGAAGGCCGAGTAGAACCCGACGCCGAACTGGCCGATCATGTTGCCCGGCGTGCTGCCGCTCTCCTTCACCGACTTGAGGAAGGCCTTGGTCCCGGAGTGGGCGATGGTGCCGAGGTTCTGGACCAGCTCGTCGCGGGTCATGCCGATGCCGTGGTCGGCGATGGTCAGGGTCTTCGCCTCCGCGTCGGTGGTGATGTGAATCTCCAGCGGCAGCGCCGGGGCATGGACATTTTTCTCGGTCGCCTCGATGTGGCGGAGTTTCTCCATCGAGTCGGACGCGTTGGAGATCAGCTCCCGCAGGAAAATCTCCTTGTCGGTGTAGAGGGAGTGGACGACGAGATCGAGCAATTGCTGGATCTCGGCCTGGAAGGTGTGTTTTTCGACGGTGGTTTCGCTCATGTTTGAAAATGGGTTCGTTGTGGGAACGGCGGGACCATAGCCAAACTCGTCCGGCTGTCAAAATTTCCGCGAATTTCCTCCCGTCGATGCGGCGGAGGTTAGAGATCGATGGTTTTGCCGGTGCGGAAACTCTCGTCGGCGGCGGCGACGATGCGCATGGAGGCGATGGCGTCCTGCATGTGGTCGGTCAGATCGGTGTCGTCGAGGATGGCTTTGAGGAAAAACTCCTGCTCGCGGTGGCACAAGCCGTCGTGGTCGGGTTCGTCGTCGAGGCGGAGCATCTCGTCGGCTCGCGCGAATTTCCCGTCCGGCGTCGAGTGCGGAGTGATGAAGCCGGAGCGCCTGGGTCTGCGTGTGGGCATCGACGTTCGCGCTCTGGCCCTTCGGCGGCGGCCTTTTCGGCGACGATCGAGACGCAGCCTTTCGGGCCCACGACGTCCTTCACGAAGAATGCGACCTCGCTCATCATCGGGCCCCAGCCGGCCTCATACCAGCCGACGGAACCGTCCTCGAAGGTCACCTGGAGCGCGCCGTAGTTGATCTTTCCCTCGGGCAACTCGTCGCTGAGGCGCGCGCCGATGCCCGAGACGCGGATCGGTTTCGAACGGGTCATCTGGCACATCACGTCGACGTAGTGGACGCCGCAATCGACGATCGGCGAGATGGAACGTCATCAGGTTCTTGTGGGTCTGCCAGTTCGCGCCGGACGATTGCTGGTTGAGGTTCATGCGCATCACCAGCGGCTTGCCGAGGGTGTGGGCAAGCTCGATGAAACTGATCCAGCTCGGGTGGTGGCGGAGGATGTAGCCGATCACGAGCTTGCGCCCGGCTGGCGGCTGCTTGGCGACGATTTGCTCGGCCTCCGCCACGGTCTCGGCCAGCGGCTTTTCGATGAAGACGTGACAACCGGCATCAAAGGCGGCGATCGGCGTATTCGGCGTGGGTGTCCGGATAGGTGGAAACGGAAACGGCGTCGGGCTTCGACACGCGCAGGGCCTCATGGAAGTCGGAAAACTCGGCGTAGCCACCGCCGAGCTCGGCATTCAATGCGGCGCGGGACTCCGGCGAACGGGTGACGATTCCGCAGATTTCGAAGCCGGGAAGTTGATGATAGGCGAGGGCGTGCGAGCGGCCCATGTGGCCGGCGCCGGCGCAGAGGATGCGGATGGGTGTCATGGTAAGATTTCTGGAGTGTTAGCGGATTCGTCGATGACCTCGTCAGCGGTCGGTTTCATTTTCTCCCAGAAGAAGAGGACGAAAAGCACCATGACCGCGAAGGCGAACGCCGCAGGGACATACCAGAATTTGGCAAAATCCACTTTCCCGTCCACCGAGCAGGCGGTGGCCCAGCGGCCGAAAAGCTGGGCGCCGATGCCGAGGCCGAGGCCTTGGGTGAGCATGACGATCAGGGACTGGGCCTGGTTGCGAATGGCGGGTGGGGCTTTCTTGTCGGTGTAGATCATGCCGGTGACAAAGAAGAAGTCGTAGCAGATGCCGTGGAGCAGGATGCCGATGAAAACGGGCAGGGTGAGGAGCGGACCTTGCTGGCCGAATGCGAATCCCCACAGGCCGTAGCGCAATACCCACGCACTCATGCCGATGGCCAGCATCCATTTCACACCGAGGCGGGCGAAGCAGAATGGCATGATGATCATGAAGAAGATCTCGGACATTTGGCCGGTGCTCATGGCGCCGGTGGTGGAGCCGAAGAGGGTCACACCCATTTCCCCGACAAAACCGTAGCCCTTGGCATAGTAGCCTGCCAGGGGGATGCAGATGAGGAAGCTGGCGAGGGCGAAGACGAGGAAGTTGCGGTTCTTCAGCAGGCTCCAGGCATCGACGCCGAGGACTTCCTTGATGGAGATTTTCTGACCCTTTGAGGCGGGCTTGGTTTTCGGAAGGGTGAGGCAATAGACACCCAGGATAGCCGAAGCAATGGCGGCGGCGGTAAAGATATGCGGGGAATTGTCGGAAAATTTGACGGGGTCAAGTCCAACAGAGCGGCAGAACCACATGGCCCAGTTACCGACGATCCAGCCGATGGTGCCCAGGACGCGGATCGCGGGGAATTGCTTTTCGGCGTTGTCGAGGTGCTGGAAGGAAAGGCTGGCGGTGAGGCCGAGGGTGGGCATGAAGCAGACCATGTATGCCAGCAGGCAGAGGATCATCGGGTGGCTGAATTGCTCCAGGAGCGTGCCGGGGGCACCGGCTTCCGCGAGGCTTGGTGCGAGGTAGAGCAGGCCGGCTCCGAGCAGGAAGAGGATGGAAAGGACTTTTTCCGTATTGAGAAAGCGATCCGCGATGAGTCCGAGGGTGAGCGGGGCAAGGATGGCCGCGATGGGGGCGACGGTATAGGCGGCGGCATCGAAGGATCCGCCCGCACCGGCTGCGGTCATGCCTTTCTCAACCAGGAACCCGTAAAGGGCCACATACCATGCCCCCCAAACGAAGAACTGAAGGAACATCATCAAGGAAAGCCGGATGACAACGGATGGCGACGAAGCGGCTGCGGCGGACATGCAGGTAGTCAGCTCGGAAGCGGGACAGACGTCAATACTCCGGGTTCACGCATTCTCCGGAAATTTCGCCCACCTCAGGGGTCGTCTGAAAAATGGCAGGGAACGTTCTCCGCAACGGTCCTGCGAATGGCAGGCGAATGAGCTCGTCCATGAAAAGCTCGTAAACCCGCCCATGGTCGGGCTCATCCGCCTCACATTCTCCCGGACCGCCCGAAGGTCGATCCCTGCCCTCAGGAATTTGCAGACAATCTCTCAGACCGGTTTGCGGAAACGGTAGTGGGAAACGATCCACTCCTCCCCGTTACGGTAGCCCCAGAGTTCCGCGCAGGCCATGAAGAAGACCCGCCAGTAAACCCACCAGCGGGTTTGTTGTTCTCTCCCGTAGGTCTCGCCGATCAGCGGGAAGAGCTCGTCCTTGGCCGCGTCCATGCGGTCGAGCCACGCCTCGGAGGTTTTCTGATAGTGGCTGCCGTTCACCTGCCAGTGATCCTCGATCCTCAAGTCGTCCTGGAAATAGAGCAGGAGATCGTCGGACGGCATCTGGCCGCCGGTGAAAAAGTATTTCGCCATCCAGTCATCCTCCCCCTCTGCCACGTAATGATAGGCATACTCCCGGTGGGTGAAAATGTGCACGAAGAGGGCACCGCCCGGTTTCAGCCAGCCTGCCACCCTTTTCATGAGCAGATCGTAGTTCTTCATGTGCTCGAACATCTCCACGGAGACCACGCGATCGAAGACGCCTTCTCCCTCTCCCTCGATAGTCGATCATGTTCACCGTCCGCACCTCGACGTTCGTCAGACCGCGTGCCGCAAGTTGGGAGTCGATATGGATCTTCTGGGTGCGTGAGTTGGAAACCGCCGTGATCCTCGCATTCGGGAAGTGTGCCGCCATCCACAGGGTGAGCGATCCCCAGCCGCAGCCGAGTTCGAGGATCCGGTGGCCGTCCTCAAGTCCCGCGCGTTCGCAGGTGATCGCGAGCATCCGGGCTTCGGACTCGTCGATGTCGGTGACGCCCTCCTCCCAGTAGCCGGAGCTGTATTTCATGTTCTTTCCAAGCACCTTTTCAAAAAAGCGCGTGGGCAATTCGTAGTGCTGCTCGTTCGCCTCGTCGGTCGCGATGGCGACGGGACTGGCACGAAGTTCGCGGACGTGCTGCATCACCTTGGCCTGCCGTTGTTCGCAATTCAGCTTTTCAAACGGCGCGAGCGTTCCGGCGAGACGCTGGCGGATTCCCATTCGGATAATCCCGTCCGGAATGATGTCTTTGGCGAGTATGTCGTTGGTGTGGATCATTGATTTATTTGCTGGGTGGCCACGGAACGAAGGCACTGGTGGTTTCCTGATAGCGTCGGTAGGCATCTCCCTTTCGCCTCACCGCCGACGCTTCAGTGGGAGGAATTCCGGTGACCTTCAGCAGAAGGAACGTGATGATCGCCGGAGCGTGGAAGGTCGTCCAGCCCCACTCGGAGCCGCAGGCATAGACGTAGAATCCGGTCCAGATCACCGATTCGAAAAAATAGTTAGGGTGGCGCGAGTAACGCCACAGGCCCAAGCGGCAAACTTCCCTTGCGTCCGGATTTCCCGCCTTGAATCGAGACATCTGGGAGTCCGCCAGCGATTCCCCGCCGATGCCGACGAGGGTGACGATCAGCCCAAGCGTTTCCCAAATTCCCCATGTGGTGTTCCTGTCCGCCGCGATCATCAGGAAGGGTAGTGCGAGCAGAACCACCGACACGGCCTGGCCTTGGAAAAACCAGAAGAACGCGCTGGCCACCCTTCCGGACCATACTTCCCGGAGTTTGGCATAACGGGCGTCCTCCTCGGGATGCGCCCGCCGGATGCGGCGGTGAAGATGTGAACCAAGCCTGAGGCTCCATGTCCCCAACAGGGCCATCGCCACCCAGACCTTCAAACTTCCAACACCACACGCTAACAGCCATAGGATTCCAGTGACGCCGATGCCATAGGCCCAGGCGGCGTCAACGATCGAGTAGTTGTCCCATCGACGTGCGAGTGCCCAGGCGATGATGAAAATCACGGACATCAGGCCCAGTCCACAGGCAGCCCAAATCCATGGATTCATGCTGGCTGCCCTTTCAATTTCATCGCAGTCCGCCTTACCAGCGGAGTGACGGCCCATTTGATGAGGATTGCCGCAAAGGGCGCGATCAGTAGCCAAGCACTGACACCGTGCCATGCGGCCATTCCAAAATCCCTCCCGAACTGAAGGGGATCATCCTTGAATTTAACCAGCAGTTGAGGGATGGAGAAGGTGATCAACGGGGCTCCGTAAAGCCGCTCTCCCAACCGGATGAAGACGAGAATGAGCGCGAGATGAAGCGGATAGACCAGCGATTTGAACACATGCAACAAGGCCTGGTTCAAACGGAATGCAACACCCGCGAGCAGGCAAACCAGGCTGGTGGTGCCCATGACCGGGAATACTCCCAAGACGACTCCGAGCGAGATGGTCCATGATACCCGATTCACGGACATTCCACGAGTGAGCTGGTTCTTCACAGGGGCGACAATCCATCGCCGCCACCATGACTCGCGGGGCTCGCCCGCGAGATCTCCCACGCCCGACATCATCCCCGGGCCTCCTCGAAGCGGTGATTCAGGATGGGGTTGTTAGGCCTGGTGTAAACGGCCTGCACCACGGAAATGTTGCGGGAGGCGAAGGCGGCCTCGCAGTATTTCAGATAGTAGTTCCATCCGCGGATGAACGGATCGTCAAAACCCAACGCACGGACCTCGCCGAGCACCTTGTTGAAATTGACATGCCAGGTGGAAAGCGTGCGGGCATAGTCGGCACCGAGGTCCTCGAGATCGTGCATGAACATGTCACCCGTCTGGTGGAGGACATCGTTGATCCGTCCAACACTCAGGAGGAGTGAGCCCGGGAAGATATGTTTTTGAATCCAGTCCACCCCCTTTGCGAGGCCGGCATATCTGCAATCGGGAACCGTGATCATCTGGACGCCGAGGAGTCCGTCGGGAGCCAGCACCTCGTTGCATTTCGCGAAGAACGAGTGATGGAACTTGTCGCCCACCGCCTCCAGCATCTCGATGGATGCGATCTTGTCGAACTTGCCGGTGATGTGCCGGTAGTCCTGGATGCGAATCTCGATCTGGTCCTGCAATCCCTCGTCGGCGATGCGTTTGCGGGCATAGGCGGCCTGCGCTTCGGAAATGGTCACACCCGTCACCCGGCAGCCGTAATTCCTGGCGGCATGGACCGCGAAACCTCCCCAGCCGCAGCCGATTTCCAGGACGTGGTCACCGGACTTGAGCTTCAGCTTTCTACAAAGAGCGTCGTATTTACCGAACTGTGCCTCTTCCAGACTTTGGGATGCGCTTTCAAATCTCGCGCTGGAGTAGGTCATGCTCGGATCCAACCAAAGGCGATAGAAATCATTCCCGAGGTCATAGTGCTCGGCGATATTCCTGCGGCTGGTTTCCACCGTGTTCTCGCGACGAAGATGCCGGAACCAATTGACGATTTTCAGAAGATTCACTCCCCGCAGGTCGCCGGATGACCGGTTGGCTCCGTTGAGCGCGTTCATGTTTTCGATGAACCATGAAATCACGGCAGCGATGTCATTCGTTTCCCACAATCCATCGGTGTAGGCTTCCCCCATGCCGATATCGCCATAGAAGGCGCAGCGTTTGAAGAATTCCGCATCGTCACGCAGGACCACGCTCGCGCTAACAGGATTGCCCGGCTTGCCGAAATGCCGGACGCGCCCGTCGGCATGTTCGAGACGGAGTCCGCCCACCGGCATCTTATCCAACAGCCGGATCACCATCCGTTCGGCAAAACCACGGGTCGGGTGCGCGGCGGAGTCGCTTGGGACCCGTTCATCCTTGAGTTCGATTGCGGCATTCATGGTAGATCTTTGGTAAGGGTGGAATGGGGTCTCATCACGTCGAGTTGCGCCTCACGACGCTCGGATTTTCGGAAAAAAGGTACCTCGCTTGATCCAGAGAAGAAGTGCGTGCCAATGGATGAGTCCGATGATTCTCAGGGAAAGCAGCGGGTATTTGAGCGCGTAACAGAAGACCCGGCGGGATGTTAGCTCGCGCCGTTCACCGCGGATCGAACTCAGAAGAATTCTTCCAGCGTCGGCATAAGTGTCGATGTTCACCCGCCAGTCTTCTTCCGGAGCGCCAAGCCTGAAGTCAAACTCCTCAGCCGGATCGGAAAATGGCGAGACATAGAAATTCTTGCTCACCCTGCGATGCCAGATCCCGTCCGCGCCGGAGGTGTCCAACGCATAGAGCTTCATCTCGCGGAACGTGTTCACCACCTCGGCGACCGCTGCGATCCTTTCTCCCGATTTCGATTCCACGTAGTAGAACGAGACCGGATTGAAGCCGTAGCCGAGCACCCTTGGAAATGTGAGCAACTGGATACGGGCATCCGCCGGGCAGGAAATACCCTGGGCCGAGAGCCAGCTTGTTAGATTCGCACGGATACCTCCCGGTTTCCCGAGATCGACATGGTCACGATCGTCGATGGAAAAAAGGTTGAAGCGGTTGTGGCCGAAACCGCGAACGGATTTGCCCAAGGCCGGGAGATCGTCGATGTCCACGCAGAACATGAAGACACGATACGAGAACTCGTTCCGCTTCGGCACGAGGCGGCAATGGACGACCGAGCATTCGTAAATCGCGTTCATGACCATGGATCCCTTCCCAAGATACTCGCACAAACATTCACGGCAGACCAGAGGCCATCTTCATGAAATCCGTATCGTTGCCACGCCCCGCAGAAATATCGCCCCGTTTCACTGCCGGCCTTGTGGAGCGTGGGCAAGCGATCCTGGGCCTTCACCGCCTCCAGATCGAACAACGGATGCTCGTAAACCAAGCGGCGCTTGATGGATTCCTCGGCAACCGGTGACGGCGGATTGATCGAGACGAAATACTGCTCCCGGTCCGAAACGCCCTGAAGCTCGTTCATCCAGTAATGGGTTGAATGGCGCTGATTGGAATCGATCCGGTAATTCCACGCCGCCCAACATCTGCGGGTCTTCGGCATGAAGCGTGGATCGGTGTGAAGCAGCGCCTCGTTTTCCTGATAGTTGAATTTCCCAAGCAGGTCCGACTCCATCGCCGTGGGATCGAAAAGCATTCGCAATGCCTGATCGCCGTGGGCGGCGATCACCACGCGGTCGTAAGAAGACTCGGACCCATCCTCAAGCCTCAGGGTGGTTCCACGGACTTCAACGACCTTTGCGCCACGGTGGATCCGGTCCTTGAAGGTAGCTGTTAGCTTTTCCACATAACAACGCGATCCACCTGTGACGGTCCGCCACGGGTGTTGGGTGTCGAGGCCCAGAAACCCGTGGTTGTGCCAGAAGCGCATGAGGGTCCGCGCCGGAAAGGCCTCGATCCGCTCGGGCGGACTGGACCAAACCGCGGCGGCCATGGGCGAGAGATACCATTTCAGGAAATCCTCACCGTAGCCGCGCGCCTTGACGTATTCGCTCAAGGTCATGTCGCCGAACTTCGGATCGGTTAGTTCCTCGACGGTCTCGCGGTTGAAGCGGTTGATCTGGAGAAGCATCTTCCAGTAACGGAGATTGACGAGATTCCGGCGCTGGCCGAACAACAGGTTCAAGCTTCCGCCGTTGAATTCCAGCCCCTCGCCGGTGTGTTGCACGCTGAAGGACATGGAGGTTGGCTTGGTCCTAACATCCAACTCGCGGAAAAGCCGGGTGAGCAAGGGATAGGTCACCTCATTGTAAACCATGAAGCCGGTGTCCACCGGGATTTTTGTGGAGCCCTCATCCACCAGCACGGTGTGCGAATGTCCGCCGACGCGATCATCCTTTTCAAACAAGGTGACCTCGTGCTCACGCCCCAGGAACCAGGCGCAGGCCATTCCGGAAATGCCCGAACCAACAATGGCGATCTTCTCCCGATTCATGCGCTGTGCTGTGGGGTTCCCTTGGGAGCCCGGCCTTCATCCAAGACCGCCTGCGGAACCGGTCGCAGGTCCCAGATCAGTCCCATCCATGACAGGAACTTGAGCCCATAATAAGTGAGATCCATTTCCCACCAACGGAAGCCCTGACGGACGGAATGGGGATAGCGGTGGTGATTGTTGTGCCAACCCTCGCCAAGCGTGATGAATGTTAGAATCCAGCTGTTACGGCTGTCGTCGTCCGTTTCGAAGCGGCGGTTTCCCCACACGTGGGCCAGCGAGTTGATGAACAGCGTGCCGTGGAGCAGGACCGTGGTGCTGATGAAGAAGGTCCAGATGAAGAACTGGCCCGTGGTGACTCCTGATCCGGGCAGGAAGGTTTCCAACAGCCAGCCAATCCCTAACATGATCAACCCGTAAGCGAAGGGAACGGTCTGGTCGTAGCGGTTGAGGAAAACAAGCTCGGGATATTTTTTCAGATCCGGGATGGACTGGTAGGCGGTTGGAAAATTCCGCATCGAGGTCAGCCAGCCGATGTGCGACCAGAGGAACCCGCTGATCACCGGTGAATGGATGTCCTCCTCATGGTCCGCGTGCTTGTGGTGGTGCCGGTGGGTGGCCGCCCACCATAGCGGACCACGTTGCATCGAGCTATTTCCGAGCACCGCGAAGATGAACTGCACGGCCCGCGACGTCTTGAAGGTCTTGTGGGAAAAGTAGCGGTGATAGAAACCGGTGATGGCAAACATGCGGATCAGATAGAGAAACACCGCCGCACCCACGGCCACCCAACTAACACCCACCCAGAAGACCGCGAGGCAACCGAGATGGAGGAAAATGAAGGGCAGGGTCCGCTGCCAGTTGACCTTTTCAGGAAGCTTCGACGGATCGGGCAGGTCCTCGCGCCGATAGTCGGAATCCAGCCATTGGCAGATGGTCAGGACAAACACACCCCATGGTCCCTTCTTGTTCGGACTTTCCGCTGGTTTCATGAGCTTGCCCATTTCAGTTGGATTTCAAACGTTTGCCGACGAAGCCGACCGCACCACCGACGAGCGGCAAATGGCCATAGAAGTTTTTCCCGGAATCCCAGAAGTCGCGATGGAACTCGACCTTGCCCTCGCGGTTGAAACGGACCTGGCTGATCCCGACCGAGTGACAGGGCTCGCCACCGCTCATCACGGGTGCGGTGAAGACCATCGTCCAGCGGAAGTAGAAGTCATCACCTGACCTCGCCACGTCGTCGATGGTGACCTTGTAACTGGTCATCGTCTCGCTGGTTTTGACGAAATAGGCTTGGATGTCCGCAGCCCCGTGGTGAACGACCAGCGTGTCATCAAGATAGGCATCCGACGCGTAAACCTTGAGCGTGTTTTCACGGACGTATCCAATATCACCGATGCCTTGGAGGAAAGAACCGAAGCGCTCCTTGGCGGCAATTTCTCCGGAACTTCCCGGTTCGAGTCCGCTCGGCGCCACCTTGTTCATCGCCTCGCGATAGGAGGCGACGTCGGCAGCGGATTGGTTGGGAGCCGCACACGAGGAGAGAAACAGAACGATGGCCAGCCCAGCGAGGATCAGACCGGCGCAAAAGGTGGTGACCGGGTGGAATATCAGCGATTGCATCATCTTCCGGCATCTCGCCCTATATGCAGAAACGCGCAAGGGTAAATCATTTTGAATCAACGACGCAGTCGCCATAGCCGTATAAGAAGATCCATCACTCCGGCGCTCCGAAGGTTCGGATCGACGTATGCCTGGAGGCAGTGGAAGAGGAAATAATAGAACCGGCAGCTTGCCCAGACGCAGATCACGAGCAGCAAGGATTTCTGCCAGAGGGGCGATTCTCCAAGGAGTTGGAGAAGTCCCGAGAGCAGCGCGAGGAAGGCAAACAGAATGCCTTTTGCGACGATCCAGCGTTTGTCCGTCAAATCCGGGCCCATGGAGGGATCTTGTCCATCGTGGACGAGGCGTCGATAGCGCTTGTTGGAACGATGCGGATTTTTTCCAATCGGCGGCATTCGGGTTGATTCGATGGGTGTTGCGGTGGAAGTTGGCGGCGATTTGCAGAAAGAGACGAAAGAATCCGAGGCCATCGAGGTCGAGGTTGTGGAGGTGGACGGACTCACCCAACCGGAAAGGGCCGCGCCCGCTCATGAAGCGGCGGGTCGTAGCTCTCGCCCGGATTGGCGGCAGTGGCAGGGCCGGGTGATGAAGCTGGACAGCCGCTGGTGGCCGCTTTGGGTATTCCTCGGGATCATCGCGGTGGTGATCTTGCTGATCTTCGGCGTGGTGATCGGGGTGATTTTCGTGATTTTCCGGATCATCCGCGCCATCTTGAACGCCATCTTCGGCTGAGGGTGGGAAACATCCCCGGAATTGACACCCGGGGCAATCCGTCGCCACTTTCGCGCATGTCACGTTTTGCCAACAAAGTCGCCGTTGTCACCGGAGGAGGTCGTGGAATCGGCCAGGAAATCGCCCGCGCGCTCGCGGCGGAGGGAGCGAAGGTCGCCGTGGTCAGCCGCAGCGCATCGAGTTGTGGCAAGGCGGCGGAGGAGATCAACGCCTCGTTTCCCGGAGCCGCCACGGCCTATGCGGTCGATGTCGCGGATCACGCAGCAGTCCAGGAACTTGCGAAGCAGATCGGTGAGGAACTTGGAACCGTGAACATCCTCGTGAACAATGCCGGTGTCACCCGCGACGGCCTCCTGATGCGGATGAAGGAGGAGGATTGGGACACGGTGTTGGACACCAATCTCAAGGGCGCTTTCAACACGGTAAAAGCTTTCATGCGGGTGCTGATGAAGGCCGAGGACCCTCGCATCATCAACATCGCTTCGGTCATCGGCCTGATCGGAAACGCCGGCCAAACGAACTACTCGGCCAGCAAGGCGGGACTCATCGGATTCACCAAGGCCGTCGCCCGCGAACTCGCCGGACGCAGCGTGACCTGCAACGCGGTCGCCCCGGGATTCATCACCACGGACATGACCGACGAACTTCCGCAGGCGGTCAAGGATGCGGTGATCGCGAAGATTCCGCTGGCGACGTTCGGAGAGACGAAAGACATCGCGGAAACCGTGGTTTTCCTCGCAAGTCCGGCCGCCAGATACATCACCGGTCAGGTGCTTGCCGTCGATGGCGGGATGACCATGTGAGGTTGTTTCACTTCTAACCAACCCAATCAAATGGAAATCATCCTGCTCCGCCACGGCAAGGCGGAATCGTCGAACCAAGGTGGCGATTTTTCCCGCGAGCTGTTGGACAAGGGGCGCGACCAGGCGCGCCGGGCCGCCCGCCTGCTGAAGTCCGCGGGAAGACTTCCGGACATCGTCCTAACAAGCCCGCTGGTCAGGGCCAGGCAGACGGCGGATGAATTCTGCACCACCGCCGTGATGCCAGGCGCGGTGATCCAGGGCTGGCTGGCCTGTGGCATGGCTCCGGAAACGGCGATGACCGAACTATCCGCCTTCAGGGATTTCAAGCGGGTCGCGCTGGTCGGTCACGAACCGGATTTCTCGATGTTTGTCGAATGGATCCTCGGGGCAAGCGGCGGCGGAGTGGAATTCAGGAAGGGCGCGATCGCCTGCCTGTCGGTTTCACCGCCCAGCCGTCACGGCATGCTCAGGTTTCTCATCCCGCAAAAAATGGCGGACGACCTTGGGGACTGAGTCCTCATCGGGTTTTGAATTTCAATCCCGCTGCGGTTTTGATTGCCAGCGGCGGAGCTAGTCGGGAGAGTCCTCTCCGCCGGGTCTCGTTTTCCAAATGAAAGTAGTCGCCATCGCCAATCAAAAAGGAGGAGTGGGTAAAACCACCACCGCCCTGAATCTCTCCGCCGCCCTCGCGCTGCGCGGGCAACGGGTGCTTTTGGTGGACCTCGATCCACAGGCAAACTGCACCAGCGGCCTCGGCATCGAGCCACCGGATGGCTGCAGCATGTATCCGGTGCTGGTCGGTGAAACCACGGTCGCCCAGCAAATCCTGCCGACCGGCCGCGAGAACCTTTCGCTGGTTCCTTCCGAAATGGACCTGGCCGGAGTGGAAATCGAACTCGCCCGCAGCGACGACCACCTCACCCGCTTGCGAAACATTCTCCAGGGTCTCAAGCCGAACGATCTTTTCGAATACTGCATCCTCGACACCCCGCCGTCGCTCGGGGTTCTGATGACCTCCGCGCTGGCCGCGGCGGATGAAATCCTGATCCCGCTCCAGTGCGAGTGGTTCGGACTGGAAGGATTGGCCAAGATCGTCCACGTCATCGACCAGATCCGCGGCTCCGGACGCGAACCCGGCATCCAGCTCGAAGGCATCGTCATGACCATGTATGACGGCCGGACCCTTCTGTCCCGGCAGGTGGTCGAGGAAGTCTCGCGGTTTTTCCCGGAGCAGATGTACACGACCATGATTCCGCGGACCATCCGGATCGGCGAAGCACCGAGCCACGGCAAGACGATTTTCGAACACGATCCGGATCCGGTTTGGGCGCACAGGCCTACGGTGCGTTGGCCGATGAATTCCTGACCCGCCACTCGGTCGTCGGACCGTTGCTTGCGGCCCGTTGACGGTTGAACGCGTGGAACATCGGCAGGTCCGGCGAGGAACACGGATTCTCACTTGACCTCGGGGCGGCGAATGCGGAGCCGTTGCCCCCTTCTCGTTAAGGCGATCTTGTCCCCGCTTCATTTTGTTAGATAAAACCACCGGATGAAGCGGTATCAAGCCTCCTGAGAAGGATCGAAACTTTCCCCATTACTCTCTTATTTTCAAAACTATCCATGTTCAAAAAGCTTTTTGGCAATCTGTTTTCAAATGACATCGGCATCGATTTAGGCACTGCGAACACCCTCGATCAACGTCAAGGACCACGGCATCGTCCTGCGCGAGCCATCGGTCGTCGCGGTCAAGGCCGGCACCAATGAGGTGCTCGCCGTCGGCGACGATGCCAAACGCATGCTCGGCCGGACGCCGGGCAACATCGTCGCCATCCGCCCGTTGAAAGACGGCGTCATCGCCGATTTCGAGGTCACCGAGGCCATGCTCCGCCACTTCATCCGCAAGGTGAACAAGGGCCGCCGCTCGCAATCCCCGGGTCCTCATCGCCATCCCTCCGGGCATCACCGAGGTCGAGCGCCGCGCCGTCCGCGAGTCCGCCGAACAGGCCGGCGCGCGCGAGGTTTACCTGATCGAGGAGCCGATGGCCGCCGCGATCGGCGTCGGCCTGCCGGTGCAGGAAGCCTCCGGCAACATGATCGTCGATATCGGCGGCGGCACCACGGAGGTGGCGCTCATTTCCCTGTCCGGCATCGTTTACGCCCGCTCGGTCCGCACCGCCGGCGACGAGCTCGACGAAGCGATCATCCAGTACATGAAGCGCGCCTACAACCTGATGATCGGCGAGCGCACCGCGGAGGAAATCAAGATCCGTCTCGGTTCCGCCGCTCCCCTGCCCAAGGAAATGACCATGGAGGTCAAGGGCCGCGACCTCGTCGCCGGACTGCCCAAAACCATCACCATCACCTCGCAGGAAATCCGCGAGGCCATGGCGGACCCGCTCAGCACCATCGTTGACGCCGTCCGCACCACTCTGGAGCGCTGCCCGCCGGAACTCGCCGCCGACCTTGTCGATCGCGGCATCGTGCTGGCTGGCGGAGGTGCGTTGCTCAAGGGGCTTGATCGCCTCTTGCGTGAGGAAACCGGGCTGCCGGTCCATATCGCCGAGGATCCCCTCAGCGCCGTGGCCGAAGGCACTGGCAAGGCGCTTCAGGAACTTGCGCTCCTGAAGCGGGTCACCAATTCCGACCGTTAACCGGTTCCCCTCGCAAGGCCCGATCCGGCCATGAAGCCGCTCAATCTCATCGCCCTGCTGCTCTTCCTCGGAGGTGCTGTCTGGGCCATCACGCGCAGCGACCGGACGGTCCGCGGGGTGCAGGACGTCTATTTCTCGGCCATGGCGCCCTTCCTGAAAAAGGGATCTCAAATTGGAAACCTACGCCCGAGAGTTTCGCGAGGAAACCCGGCATTCCAAGGACCTCGAGGTGGAACTCGAATCCATCGCGCGGCGAAATCGGCAGACTGCGGATCATCGAGTCTCGCTTCCGTGATCTCGAGCGTGAGAACGCCCAGCTCAGGCACGCCCTGGATTTCAAGAAGGCCACCCACTTCGACGTGGTCGCCGCGCAGGTGATCCGCCGTCAACCGACCACCTGGTGGCAGACCGTGGACATCGACTCCGGTGAGGAACGCGGCGTCGGAGCCCAGCTCGCGGTCCTCTCCAACGAAGGTCTCGTCGGAAAGATCGACCGCATCTACAAGGACCAGAACCGCTCATCCGTCCTCCTGCTAACCGACGAGAAATGCCAGGTCTCCGCGCGCGTCGAGGGCTCGCCGGAAGTCGGCATCCTCAGCGGCCAGCGCGGCCGCTTCGACGGCACCCCGATGCTTCGTCTCAGATTTCTATCAACCGACGCCGACCTCCGTCCGGGGCAGCGTGTCTTCACCACCGGCCGGGGAGGTATCTTCCAGGCCAACATCTTACTTGGAACCATCGTCTCCGTCGAAAAAGGCGCGCTGGATTCCGAAGCTCTCGTCCGGCCATCGGTGAACTTCGCGGATCTCGGCACGGTTTTCGTCGTGCTCTCCGCCGATCCCTGACCGCCCGTGATCCGTTATTCGTTCATCACCATCCTGCTATTGCTCGCCTCTTTCGTGGTGCAGCAATTCCTGCCGGCGCTAACAGGGATGCATGATTCACGGGTGTTCCTTGTCCAGCTCGTCTTCCTCTGCTCCGCCGTCACGGTCGGCCAACCGACCATGCTGTTGCTCGCGTTCATCGGCGGATTCTTCTGGGACGCCCATTGCTGGCTCGGTCCGCATGGCGGCGATCCGGAGGTTTACAACCAGCAGGTCGAGTCCCTCCGCTTCGGCTACTCGATCTTTCTCTTCGGCGCGATGGGATTCCTCATGCAGGGCATCCAGCCCCTCTTCAAGCGCGGCAAATGGCAGGTCTCCGCCTTTCTATCAGGCATCGCGATCTTCCTCTATCTGGCGGCGGAATATGCCATCATCACCTTCGTCCGCGGTGAATTCATCCTGACGCGCGCGACCTTCATGCAGATGCTCTTCACCTCGCTTCTGACCATGCTTTTTTCCCCGCTGATCTTCTGGATGCTCTTCCGCATCGCGCGGGCATGCGACCATTCCATCAATCCCGAGGCCGGCAAGAAGCGCCGCCGTGCCCACTGACACCATGGAACCCGGCTACCGACTCCGACTCTATCTGCTCACCGCGCTCGTGCTGGTGGGATTTGGCTCGCTGTTGTCGCAACTCTATCGGTTCCAGATCGAGCGCAAGGACGAGTTCCTCCAGCTCGTTCCCGGCAACCGCGACGTCACCATCCGCGAACCCGGCATCCGCGGCGAGATCACCGATCGCAACGGCATCATGCTGGCCAGGAACCTGCGCCGCTACGAGGTCTCCTTCAACCTCGACGAAATCCGCCAGGCCTATCTCGCCCAGCACATGGACGAACCTCACAAGGAAAGCATTTCCAAGGAGAACGGCCTCACCCGCAAGCGCACCGAGAAGGACATCGTCGCCATCGTCAACGAGGGAATCATCAGCCGCTTGCGAAACCTTGGATTGGCGAAAAACTACCGCGCCAGCAGCCTCAGCGTCCACTACAAGACCCATGGCGGCCTTATCCCATTCAGTTACCGGGCGGATCTGACTTACGAGGAGTTTGCCAGCTTCGCGGAACACAATCTCGATCTTCCCGGAGTCTATCTGAGCATCCGCCCGCAGCGGAAGTATCCCTACGGATCGCTAGCCAGTCACGAACTCGGCTACCTCAAGCAATGGGAAAAGGGCGACGTCCCGGATAGCGCCACGCGCAAGTTCGACCACTACATCGGCGACGACAAGGGCATCGCCGGGGTGGAGGCCACCATGGACGACCTTCTCCGCGGGCCGGAAGGCACCAAGACCATCGTCAAGGATGAGAAAGGGCGCACCATCCGCATGTCGGACTACACCAAGCCCGGCATCGGGGCCAAGGTCAGGCTGACCCTTGACGCGCCGGTGCAATTTCTGCTGGAAAACACGCTGCGCCGCGCCGGCCGGGCGGCGGGCGTCGTGATGGATGTGAATACCGGCGAGGTCCTTGCCATGGCCTCCGTGCCGGACTTCAACCCTAACGATTTCTTCCCCAGCATCACCCGGAAGAACCTGGACGATTACAACGCGAACAAGCTCGCCCCGCTGACGAACCGCGCGATTTCACGCTTCGTCCCCGGCTCGACCATGAAGATTCCCACCGCCATCGCCGGGGCACTTGAGGGCATGGCGACCCGCCGTTTCACCTGCAACGGCTACGTCACCTATGGCAATGCCAAGGTCGGCTGCTGGATCTACAACATGCACGGCGGCAGCCACGGCAACCAGAATCTATCAGAGGGAATCCAGCACTCGTGCAATCCCTATTTCAACCTGCTCGCCAACTCCATCGGTCCGCAAGCCATGGTTGACGGGTGCTCGATGGTTTACATCGGCAAGCAAACCGGCATCGAGCTCCCCAAGGAGGATCCGGGCGTCCTGCCGGGCAGCCGTGCGTGGAAGGCCATGTTCCCGAATGCCAAGATGACCCAGCACGAGGTCGCACAGCTCTCCATCGGTCAGGGCACCTCGCTTGCCACCCCGCTCCAGATGTGCGCGGTCACGGCCACGGTTGCCAACGGTGGCAAATACTTCAAGCCCCGCATCGTGAAGGACGCGGTCTCTGAAAGTGGCAAGGTCCTCATCGAGGATGTGCCCAAGCTCCAGGTCGATCTCATCCAGTCCGGCATCAAGCCCGCCGAATTCGAACTCATCCGCAAGGGCATGTACATGTCCGCCAACGTGCAAGGCGGGACCGCAGGAAAGGTCAAGCTTCCCGACATCTTCATCGCCGCCAAAACCGGCACCGCCCAAAGCTCGGACTTCGGAAAAAAGTCCAACACCTCGTGGATCATCAGTTTCGCCCCATACGAAAACCCGAAATACGCGATCTGCATCATGGTCCAGAACGGAGGATCCGGCGGTGGTGTCTGCGGTCCGCTGGCGAACCTCGTTTATCGCGGTTTGTTCGCCCGTGACCTCAAGGGCATCCGCCTGCCGCTCAAGCCGCAGGAAAAAGTCCCGGGCTATATCGGCGAGCTGGTGAAGGCCATGGAGATCCCGCCGGAAGTCATCGCCGCGGTCGAAGCCGGTGAACCCGCTCCCGCATTCGAGCCTGCACCGGCCACCACCGACACTGCCGCCATCGAGGACGGTGAAACCGGTAACGAGGTCGGTGACATCGCCGTTCCCAATCTGCCGGAAACCGTCACCGACGTCACCCCCACCCCGACCATCACTCCCGAGGTCGATGACGCCGGTTCCGTCATCCCCAAGGCGGTTCCCGTGAAGGAACCTTGAGAAAATTCCCACAAGAAACATCACCTAACACACAACCCATTTAACCCTATCAACATGATCCAACATATCAAAAGACTCCTCGGCATCGGCAAGCCCGATCCATCACGGAGGAAACAGCATCGTCGTCAACGTCGAGAAACTCGAGCGCCGCGTCGCGCTGCTCGAGGACGGAGTTCTTGAGGAATACACCGTCGAGCGCGAGGGCGACCAGAACATCGTCGGCGGCATCTTCAAGGGCCGCGTGAAGAACATCGAGGGCGGCCTCAAGGCGATGTTCGTGGACATCGGCCTCGACAAGAACGCCTTCCTCCACTTCTGGGACGCCATCCCCGCCGCCCTCGACGGCGGCCTGGAGGAAATCCAGCGCGAGGGCAGCAAGAAGAAGAAGCAGCAGAAGATCACGTCCAAGGACATCCCCGACATCTATCCGATCGGCTCGGAGATCGTGATCCAGGTTTCCAAGGGCCCCATCGGCACCAAGGGACCGCGCGTCACCACCAACATCTCGCTGGCCGGCCGCTACCTCGTCCTCATGCCCTACACCGAGCAGTTCGGCATTTCCCGCAAGATCGAGGATCCCAAGGAACGCCAGCGTCTCCGCAAGATCATCCAGAAGCTCCAGCGTCCCCGAGGGCATGGGCATCATCATGCGCACCGTCGCCAGCGGCATCCGCGCGCCGCCACTTCGTCCGCGACCTCGCACATGCTGCTGGAGCAGTGGGACGAGATCGAGGCCCGCCGTGCGAACAACCCCGCCCCCGCCTGCATCTTCCAGGAGCCCGGATTGATCGAGCGCACCGCCCGTGACTTCCTCACCGACGAGATCGACCAGGTGATCTGCGACGACGCCGACACCACGGAAATGATCCGCAACATCGCCGGAAAAATTTCCCGCCGCGCGAAACGCCGCGTCCACTACATGCCCACCTCCGGCCAACCGATCTTCGAGCGCGTCGGCATCCAGAAGCAGATCGACGAGGCCTTCTCCCGCCAGGTCTGGCTTCCGTGCGGCGGTTACATCGTCATCGATGAAACCGAGGCGCTCATCGCCATCGACGTCAACACCGGCCGCAACCGCGGTTCCAAGGACGTGGACAAGATGATCCTTGAAACCAACGTCGAGGCCGCCGTCGAGGTCGCCCGCCAGCTCCGCCTCCGCAACATCGGCGGACTGGTCGTCATCGACCTCATCGACATGCGCCACCGCAAGGACCAGCAGACGGTTTACAAGGCGATCAAGGACCGGCTCAAGAGGGACAAGGCCAAGACCCAGGTCCTGCAGATTTCCCCGGTCGGCCTGATGGAAATGACCCGCCAGCGTCTCAACGAATCCCTGCGCGACTCGATGTACGAGCCTTGCCCGTATTGCCAAGGCCGCGCCCGGGTGAAGACGCCGATGACCATGTCCGTGGAAATCCAGCGCCGCCTCAACACCGTCATCCAGAAACACCAGGGCTCCGTCGGGGACATCATCGTCATCGTCAACAGCGACGTCCTCAACCGCTTCAAGAGCGAGGATTCGAAACTGCTCAGCGAGCTGGAACGCACGCACTCCGGCCGCCTGATCTTCCGCTCGGATCCCACGCTGAACCGCGAGCGCTTCGCGATCATCGACGCTGCGACTGAGAAGACCATCGACCAGGGCTGAGTTAGGTTTTCTTCATCCGACAGATCGGATAGATCCGTCGGATTTCATCGGTCGGATCCGTCGGATCCGGCCGATTTTTTTACGCCAGCTTCCGCGTGCCCTTGCATTCCGGGTAACCGGAGCATCCCCAGAATTGCGAGCCCGCGTTCGTTCCCTGGCGGGCTGTCCGCAGCGCAAGCGGCTTGCCGCAGAGCGGACAATCCGGTGCCTTCTCCACCGCATCCCCCGGAATCTCCCGCTGCTTTTTCCGCTCCGCCATGCGTGCCACCGCGAGTTGCTCGCTGTAGCCGCCGTCCTCCACGAAATCCCGCTCCAGCGCGCTGATCTGCCGGTCCAGCAGATAGTTGGTCTGGTGAATCAGGCACAACAAGGTGTTCGCCACCACCGCAGGGTCCGCGTGATCCAGCCACCTCGCGTATGCCTGATAGTGAACCACCGGATCCGCCCGATCTGTCGGATTCGCCCGATCCAGCATCTTCCCAATGGCCCGCACGTCCAGCGCCTCCGGATCATCCTTGGTCCAGGTCCGCAGTTTCCGCTGCCGCAGGAAATCCTCATAATCCAACAGCAGCTCCTCCAGGCTCGCCCGCGCCACATTCACCAGCCGCAGTTCCGTCTGGCTCGTCGTGGCTGCCGCACGACTGCCTTCCGCGATGTTCTTCCCCCCGCTGCGTGCCGCCTGCACCATCTGGTCATGAGTCCGGGAGCGCGTCCCGATGAACCGGTCACAGAAGGATACCGTCGCATCGTAAATCACCGTCGCCACCTGATAGCTCCGCAACTGCCGGTATCCCCCGCTCGGCCGCAGCCGACGCTCATTGAATCGGCCGGATCCGTCAGATCCGTCGGACGATGCGTTTTCCTGATTATCGGGCATGGCTTGTCTGCCTATCAGCTTGGCCGCGCGGCATCAAGCAGATCATTCGCGTTCAGGTATCTTGCCGATTGCCCTCGCGAAAAAAGCCGGATTTCCAACAGGAAGTCCGGCTTTCTTGTATTTTGGGCAAAACAGGTTCCTCAATCTGGATCAACCGCATCCTTGACCTTGCCGGCCGCTTCTTCGGTGGCCTTGGCGGCGTCGTCGAGGGCCTTTTGGGTGGTGGCCTTCGCATCGTCAGCGACGTCCTTCATCTTCTCCTTTGCGTCGGCAGCGGTCTTCGAGATGTTTTCCTTCGCCGCATCGAGCTTGTCCTTGGTCTCGTCCATCACCTTGTCGGTTTTCTCACCTGCGGCATCGGCCATTTCCTTCATGCCTTCGGATACCTTGTCGGCACCGGCGCTCATTTTCTCGCTGGTGGTTTCCTTGCTATCGCAGGCCACGAGGAAAAGGGGCAGGGCGAGCGAGGGGATCAAGAGTTTGGTTTTCATGGTTTTGATTGGTTGGTTCGGGCGTGCTGAATCGACGCCATTTGCAATTTATGAACAGAAATGCCCTCCTGTCAAAGAAAGGATTCCGCAGGGTGGTTAGAGCCCGGGGATTTCGAGGTTTACGGGACATCTGCTCCTGCCAAGATCCCGCGCGTGCAACACCATCGCAAACGACTTGCCGGCATCCTGATCCCCGCCTTCACGCCCCGGCGCGAGGGCGACCTGGGAATCGGGGACACGCTCGCCTTGCGGCAGTGGATCGATTGGGCGGCGGAACACGAGGTTGGATTCATCCAGCTTCTACCGATCAATGAGAACGGGACCGAGGAAAGTCCCTACAGCGGCATTTCCTCGGCGGCCCTCGATCCCATCTATCTCGCCTTCGAGGTCGGGGAAATCCCATGCATCAAGGAAGCTGACATTTCAAAGGCCAGGAACGATCTGAAGGCGGCACTCGACTCGCCCATGGTGAACTATCCGGCGGTTCGCGGGGCCAAGCGCCACCTGCTGGAGCTCGCGTGGTCGAGATTCGAGGAAGCATCCCCGTCGCTGCACAAGGAGTTCAAGCATTTCAGGAAAAAGGAGGCGGAGTGGCTGGATGACTATTGCCTGTTCCGCTATCTGATGGAGTGCCACGGCGAGGCCTTGACATGGGACAAGTGGCCGGAGGACTGCCGCACTCCCGACAAGGCACGGCAGTTTCTCGAGAAGAAAAGACAGGGAAATGAGGAGGCGGTGAGTTACCGGATCGGTTATTTCTCCTTCGTCCAATGGCTGTGCTTCCGCCAATGGCTCGCCTTGCGCGCCCACGCCGAATCACGTGGTGTTAGACTGATGGGCGATGTTCCGATCGGCATCAGTTGGCACTCGTGCGATGTGTTTTTCGAACAAGCGGAGTTCCACCTCGATTGGTTCGGCGGATCGCCACCCGAAGGGATGGGACAGGACGATCCGTTTTTCCAACAGTGGGGACAAAACTGGGGAATCCCGCTCTATCGGTGGGATCACATGCAGGCGAATGGTTTCACCTGGTGGCGCAAACGCATTTCGAGGCTGACCCGCATTCTTCCAGATTTTCCGGCTGGATCACATTCTCGGTTTCTATCGGATCTATGCGTTTCCATGGAGGCCGGAGCGCAATCATGAGTTCATCGGCCTGAGTCACGAACAGGCGGCGGAGATCAACGGAGGTCGCCTTCCCTGCTGGTTTCTCCGCCCGGATGACACGGTCGAAAACAAGGCCGCCAACCGCGATGACGGGGATGTCAGGCTGCGGGCCATTCACGAGGCAGCGAAGGGCGCGGAAGTCATTGCCGAGGACCTGGGCTGGGTGCCGGAATACGTCCGCCCCCATCTGGCGGATCTCGGGATTACCGGGTTCCGGATTCCTCACTGGGATTGCAACGAGCATGGCCATCCCACTCCCGGAAATGCATTTCCGGAAAACACCTTTGCCACCTACTCCACCCATGACCACGACCCCGTCAACGGCATCTGGCGCGGCTGCCTGAGGATGATCCATGAACACCAGGAACGTCCGACCGAACAGACGGCATGGGCGGTGGGAGGAGCCCAAAACACCTTGCGGATCCTGTCGGAATTTGCCGGAATCCCGATTCCCCACCAATCGCCCTGGCCGCCCTACACCGAGGGAATCCGGCTCAGGCTCATCAAGTCGCTGTTTGCTTCCAACTCCCGTTACGCGGTTCTGATGATCACCGAGCTTTTCGGTCTCGACGAGAGGTTCAACCACCCCGGCACGTCCGGTGGGGAAAACTGGCGATACCGGCTTCCATGGACGCTGGATCAGATCAACGAGGACCCGAAACTGGCGGAAAGTTGCCGGAAGCTGGCATCCATCATCAGCATCACCGGGCGAGGAACCAGCATTTAGACAATCGGCCGAGGAAGTGCCCTTACACGAAAAAGCGCGCGTCGGAATTCCCCCCGGATCTCGCAACGCGCGCTTTTTTCGTGGCCTATTTGCCAGGGCCTCATCCGATTGACTTCCCCCCGGAGATCAAGATCGGAACAGTTGGCCCGGCTTTTTTGAGGCTGGAGTTCCGAGGAGGCGAACCTCGCTCGGAACGGCATGAAGTTAACTAAAATTAAGGAAAGCGTAAGGATTTTCAGGGGTCAATCCCGGCCAGATGATCCCAAAACCGGACATAAGGGGCCAAAATCATGCATTTCCGTCCACTTTTTGGCCGGTTCAGGC
Source organism: uncultured Verrucomicrobiae bacterium (assembly GCA_963810445.1). Classification (GTDB taxonomy): domain Bacteria; phylum Verrucomicrobiota; class Verrucomicrobiia; order Verrucomicrobiales; family Akkermansiaceae; genus Luteolibacter. Next base: position 44,383 of record CAWENZ010000062.1, read on the forward strand.
CGGATCCGCCTTCAGAATCCCACCGGAAATGATCCTCGCCCGCAGGCCTCCACGGAAATTCGCCTTGAGGAATTCCTCCGCACCGGGAGCCACCGCCTCGTCCATCCAGTAGCAGGGTTTGCATTCCTCGCTGCCCTCGAACTCGATGCCTTGGAAACGGAAACGCTTGCCGACCCACTCGCCGAGATCGATTCCGGCGACGATCAGGTTCCGCCGGAAGAGGGCTCCCGACAGCTCGGGCATGGCGAACTGGTCGCGAACCGCTTGAACCGCCTTCGCGTCGAAGAAGGTCACCTGGCCCTTGAAATCCGGTTTATAACCGAAATAGCGGTCCCCTCTCAGACCCATGCCCGCGACGCATTCGATTTGCGGAACGCTTGTGATTCCGTGTTCCAGCCGGCCTTTCTCATGGCGGCCGCGAAAATCGTTTCCTGCTGAAATCCAGATTTCCAACAACTCCGCCTGCCATTCCGGAGCCGCTTCATCCGCCATGCCGGTCTCCGCCGACTTGTTGTCGGGTCCCACCCATTCCGTCCGGCCGTCCTGATAGGTTTCCTTTTTCCAAATGGGCAACTCGTATTTCAAGCGCTCCATGATCGCCCTTGCGGCATCGAACGCGGGTCCCCGATGGGCGGAGGCAACGCCCACCCACACGGCAACCTCGCCAATGGCCAGCGGGCCGGTCCGGTGCACGGCGACAGCACCCGTTAGACCATGTTTGGCAGCCTCCTCGGCGAGGATCTTCTGGCCGGTGGAAATCGCCAGCGCCGGATAGGCCTGATATTCGAGGTGGCTGACCGGCTGACCGGCGTTGTGATTCCTAACACGACCCTCGAAGGTCACGACGGCACCGGCCGCGGGATCTTCCAAACGCGCGGCGAGCGCAGGAATGTCGATCGCCTCGCCGACCAGTGAAAAGTGGATGTTCGGACCCATGATGATTTCTTCTAACCTCCCGACATCGGCGGCAGGAACGCGAGGGTGTCGTTGTTTCCAAGCGGATGATCCCAGCCGACGAACTCGTCATTCACGGCCACGCGGAAATTGGAAATGGAAAGTCCGAGCTGGTGCTGCGAATCCAACAGCTCATACACGCCGGCGGGAGTGGGCGAGGAGCATTCGATGATCTCCCGGGCGAGGCCCCGCCGCTCGGCAAGCAGTCCGAAGTAATGGACAGTTAGAGTCATTGGACGATCGCGGTTTTCCACTCCTCAGGCGTGTTGGCATTTTCCAAGGCTCGTGGCGTGACCGGCTCCAGCAAGCGGCAGCCCTTGCGGATGAGGATTTTTCTCGGGCAGCGGAAATCCTCGGCGACCGCCTGTTCAAGCGTGGCCAATGAACCGCTGGCGTAGAGGGCGCAAAGCGGTTCGGGGAGGTCGTCGAACTCGCTTCGATATGAAAGGAAGGTTTCATCCGCACGCCGCGACCGGATGAGGTTCTCAAGCGTGGCCACATCCAATCTGGGGAGATCGCAGGCGAGGACGAGCCAGTGATCATCAGGATGCAGGCGCATGCCGGTGACGATCCCGACCATGGGACCACGGCTCTCACCCGCCGGATCCCGGACGATCTCCGATGCTTCCAATCCCTCGGGAATTTCCTGATCCTGCCTGAGCGAGACCACAACCGATTCGCATCCCGCCTCTAGCAGCATCTCGCGACAACGCATGAGCAAGGTCCTGCCGTCGGGATGGACCAGTGACGCCTTGTCCTCGCCCATTCTTGAGCTTCGCCCGCCGGCGAGAAGGAGTCCGTGAATTTTTTTCGGGGTATTCATGCCTGATAGTCGCCGGACTTGCCGCCGGATTTTGAAATGAGCCGGAGCTCGGTGATGCGGATCGCCTTGTTCATCGCCTTGCACATGTCGTAAACCGTTAGAGCCGCGACACTGGCTCCGGTCATGGCTTCCATTTCCACACCGGTCTTGCCGGTGGTGGAAACCTCGCAGCGGATGGAGACTCCCGTGCCGGTGGGAAGGATGGTGAATTCGCAATTCTCCACCGGGAGCGGGTGACAGAACGGAATCAGCTCGCTGGTTTTCTTGACCGCCATGGTCCCGGCGATGATCGCGGTTTGAAAGACCGGGCCCTTGGCACCCTTGATGTCGTTGTTTTCGAATTTCGCGATGACCTCCGCTCCGAGATCCATCATCGCCTCGGCAACCGCGACACGCCGGGTGGTGGCCTTGCCCGTGATGTCAACCATCGTAGGCTGCCCGTCGCGGACGTGGGTGAGATCGAAATTGTTAGAATTCATCGCCAGGGAGTGTAGGGAAACGCGGCGGAAATGGCCTTCGCCTCGCCGCGTGGGGGCAGCGTGACGAATCCGTCGCTCTTGAGCAAGCCGATGAAATCCCCGCTGTTTCCGGTGGCCGCGGGTTCGGCGCGGCCATCGTCACGAATGATGACCGGGAGATGCCGGGTGAACCCGGAAAGCTGGTTGGGAATTGTCGTCCATCACCACCAGGCGTCTCGGCGGCTTGGGCAATCCGGAGGCCACCGCCAGAGCCGGAAAAACAAACGCGTGAAGTCCGGTCAGCGCGGACACCGGATTTCCCGGCAACGCCAGGATCACCTGTCCGTTCGGGCCGATCCAGAATCCGGCGGGTTTTCCCGGCCGTTGTGCCACGCCGTGGAAAATTTCGCGGCAGCCGAGTTCGGAAAGAAGGGATGGCACGAAATCGCGACTCCCTTTCGAGACCGCTCCCGACATGATGATCCAGTCGTGGGAATCGAGAATTTCCGCCATCGCGGGCCTCGAGGTCGATGGATCGTCACCAAGAACGCCAACGAAATCCGGGGCATGCCCGTGCAATGGCCAAGGCCGCTGCAAGCGAGTGGCCGTTGGACTGGCGGATCTGGTGCAGGGCCGGAACCTGATCCACCGGAACCAGTTCGTCCCCTGTCGCGATGACCGCGATCCTCGGTTTCAACGTCACTTCCAAAGTGGCGTATCCGCATGATGCGGCGACTCCGATCTCACGTGACCCAAGCAGACATCCACTGGCTAACAGAAGCGAGCCAGCAGCAGCGTCGCTTCCTTCGACGTGGATGAATCGACCGGCTTCCGGGTTGGCAGAGTCGCAAAATTCAATTTCCCCCGCGCCGCTTCCGACCACTTCTTCCACGGGGATGATCATGTCCGCGCCTGATGGACATGGCGCACCGGTCATGACCTCGACGCAAGTTCCCGGTTCATCGGCAAGTGACGTCTTCGCCTGGCCTGCCGGGGCCGATCCGGTGAGACGAAATTTCCGCAATCCCGCTTTCCAGTCGGACGACCTGATGGCGTATCCATCCATCATCACCCGGTCAAAGGCGGGAACCGGACGATCTGCCAGGATTTCCTCCCTCAGGACCCGACCCGCCGCGAGCCTCGATCCCACATCGTTCGGTGCCCAGCAGCGGAACGGCCGTGATCAATCGTTCGAGTGCCTCTTGGAAGGAAACCATGGGCAAATGTTCGATTCCCTTTCCTCCCCGCCAAGCGAAATCCCCGAAGCGCGTGAATCCGGCAGGCTGTCGGTTGACAATTTCCTCATCGACCTCCATACCCCGCGTATGTCGTCAGCGTTGCCGCCAAAACCCCGGATCATCGGCCCAAAGGTCAGGATCTGTATCGTTGCCTCAAAATACAACGAGCAGTTCACCGATGCGATGGTGGAGAACGCGATCGAGGAACTCGGCGAGTTGGTGCCCCAGGGCCGGGTGGACCTGATCCGGGTGCCGGGTGCGTTTGAAATCCCGGTGATGGTGGCGTCGGTTCTGGATCGGGATCCGCCGGCCTGCATCATTGCACTCGGCCTGATCATCCGGGGATCCACGGCGCATGCCGATCTCGTGGCCCGTTCGGTGACGGACTCGCTGCAGAAGCTGGCCGTCGAGTCGCTGCGCCCGGTGATTCACGAGGTCCTGCTGGTCGAGGACGAAAAACAGGCGTATGCCCGCTGCATCGGTGCCCAAATCAACCGCGGCAGGGAAGCGGCCCGCGCCGCCGCTTCGATGATTGATATTTTCCAGGAGCTTGACCGTTCCATGCCAAAGAACTCCAGCCACAAAAAGCTACGCAATGCCTAGCCGTCGCCATATCCGCGAGGCGGTGGTTCAGTTCCTTTATTGCGCCGACCTTGAGGGAGGTGCGGATCCCGCCGGATTGAGGGAACCTTTTTGGGATTTCGTCACGGAATCGGACCGCCGCAGCCTTTTGCTCGCAACCTTCCGGACCGTGCATCATCTCGCCCATGGCCGGGAGGGACGTTTGGTGGAATTCGTGGAAAGGCAAATGATCGCCAGCGCGCTGCTTTCCGCTTATCCGCAGGCGGAATCCCTGAAACTGGAACTCAAGCGGATCGTCGAGATGGAATCCGGCTGGAGCACGACTTTCGCCAAGCTGGAGCGGCTCCCGAAGGACGACGATGACGCCTCGGTTGCCGAGAGTTTCAGCGCGGCTCTCAACAAGCTTTTCAAGCTCGACCGTGATCTCGCCGCCGCGCGTGACCGATTTCTCAAGGGCATGGAGGATTTTCCGGTCCTGCGCGGGCAACTGGAAGCCGTGGCGGCCTCGATCCGCAGGCTCCAGCGCATTTCCGACCGCCTGAGGATGGTGGAGGAACCTGAAAAATTTCCCGAACAGGCGGACCTCGCCCGGCTTCGCGACTCGAAGGCGGAAATTTTCGAACTGCGGAAGAAATCCGACGAACTCGTTGACCAGATCCTTGCCAGGAAAGACGAGATCGATGCGACGCTCGCCGCCGTCGTCGAGAATTTCTCGCCCGAACGGATCGATCCGGTGGACCGTGCGATCCTGCGTCTCGGCACCTATGAAATCCTCCACGCATCCACACCACCCAAGGTCGCGATGAACGAGGGGATCGAGCTGGCCAAGCGCTTCGGCACGACCGATTCCAGGCGATTCGTGAATGGTGTGTTAGACAAGATCGCGAAACAGGCGAGCGAGGCATCCGAAAGTCAGGACGTTTTGTAATTGGTAAGTCGCCTGCCAGCCTTCATAAGACTGCGCCAGTAAACCGACTGCCATGCGCTACCCCACCCGCTTTCAGCAAAAAACCCTCTGGAGTGCCGCGACGGGCGTTTCAATCCTCGTGCTCGGCGCGCTCCTCGTGGGCCTGATCTGGCTGGTGGGATACGTCTTCGGATTTCTCCAACCGGTGCTCATCCCGCTGATCGTGGCCGGAATCATCGCCTATGTCGTGGAACCGGTGGTGAGCATCCTCGAAAAGCGCGGCATGTCACGGCTGTGGTCCGTCATCACGCTTTTCCTGGCAATTTTGTTAGGAATCACCCTGCTGGTCGCGGCGGTCCTGCCCGGGGTCCAGAGAAGCCACGGGGCCTTGCGCGATTTTCTATCAAAATCCCCCGCGACTCTCACCACCGCGTCAACCGGCACGGAAACCAGTTCCGACGGGCTCGCACCCGCCCTGGCGCGATCCCTCCACGATCTTCGGGACCGCAACAAGGACGGCATCGCCGGATGGCTGCTCACAGAGGTGGACGATGACGGAAAACCGTTGGCCATCCCGGAGCCGACGACGGAAACCGAGGTCAAACCGGACTCGCTGGGTTCCTTCGCCGACACCCGCGGTGGACGAATGATCGTGGAAAACGTGGATGTGATCTTCAAGACCGGAAGAACCTGGCTAACAGCCGGCTCGACGAAGGTGCTGGGCTTTCTCGGTCTCATCCTCGGCATGATCATGGTCCCGGTCTATCTGTTTTTCTTTCTCAAGGACTCCGCCTCGATCCGCACCCATTGGCATGACTATGTTCCGTTGAAGGCCTCGCGGTTCAAGACATCGCTGGTGGAGACACTTCAGGAAATCAACGGCTACCTTGTCTCGTTCTTCCGTGGGCAGGTCATCGTCGCCGCGATCGACGGTATCCTCGTCGGCATCGCCCTCACCATTTTCGGACTCCCCTACGGACTGTTGATCGGTGTCTTCATGGCCATCCTCGGAGTCATCCCCTACATCGGGAACATCCTCTGCCTCATTCCCGCGTGCATCATCGGATATCTCCATGCCCAGGGTTCCACACCGTTCGGGCTCAGCCCCTGGGCCTACGTCGGCTGCGTGGTGGCCATCTTCGTGGTCGTCCAACAGATCAACTCGCTGGTGACCGCACCGAAAATCGTCGGCGACTCGGTCGGGCTGCATCCTCTCACCGTGATTTTCTCGATGCTTTTCTGGTCGCTCGTCCTTGGAGGCTTCGTCGGGGCCTTGCTTGCGGTGCCGATGACCGCCGCGGTCAAGGTGCTCTTCCGCCGCTTCATTTGGGAGAGGCAGTTGCGCGAAAATCCGGACTTCGATTTACCGGAGGAGGCCTGATCCCGCCTAGACCCCCCGCCCCGCGCGGCTGGAATTCTCCCCCCGGATTATCCCAGCTTGGCGCGAAACGAGGGGCGCCGGAGGCTTATGGAATTTGCGAATGATCGCAAGGCGATTTGCAATCCATGCCCAATAAGTTTCAATAAGGGTTCCCTATTCAGCAATGCGGGACTCGATGGATTTTTCGGCCTGACTCAAAAGGACTTTCAGTTCCGCATCGGCACCCGCTTCCGCGGCTTTCAGAACTGGCAGACTATCAGTTCCTCCCACCTTACCAAGGATGCGGACGGCCGAATGGCGGATGATTCCCTCGGTCTCGGGAAACCGCCGGATCATGGTGGACTCGGCCGGAGGACCGACTTCGGCATAAATTGACTCCCATGCCGTCGGATTCCTGGACCAGAGCCCGTCAATGATGGGAATCACCTCCGTTCTCTTCTCCTTGACGATCAATTCAAGAATCTCGGGCTGGATTTCCTGGTCGGATGCGACCCGCCTGCGGACCTCCGCGAGGGCGGCATCGCCCGCAGGTCCCGGCGTTTCGCTCCAAACGGCGAGGGCCTTGCAGATGTTGGCCTTGAAGGTGACGGCACTGTCGCCAAGCATTTCGATCAGCTTCCGGGTGATGTCTGCCCGATAGAGTTTCGGTTCGGCTTCCGCCAACCGCTGAACCGCCCGCTCCACCCGCGGCAGGTCGATGCTTTCGAGTTCCCTCTTGTTGAGGTCGTAAAACGCGGGATCATCCTTGTTAGAAAGCTTGTCGATGGATCCCTCCACGAAATTCTCATTGCGGACCTTGACCTCGATGATGGAAAGCTCCGGATAGATCTTCTCGGTGTTGCCAAGCGGATCGGTGAATTTCCCCATCTCCTGAAGCGAACACGTGACCCCCGTGACCACCATGAGGAAGTCCCCCCCGTCCCGTGGATAGAAATGCGAGGAGGGATCCGCATGGGTCACCCTCATGATGTAGTCGCGGACCAGATAGCGGTTGCTCTCGCTCATGCCGCGGAGCCAGATGCCGATGGCCCTTTTACCGCTGTGCTCGTTGGCAAGCCGCTCGATTTCCGAATCAAGCGGTCCGGTCCCGATCTTGTTGCGTAGGCTGGCGATGAGCTTTTCCTCGCTGGCGACAGCCGGATCCTTGGTCACGGGTTCACCCTCGGGCATCCTTGACGTTCCGACGGCATCCTTGCTAACAACAGGTCCGCCGCCAAAGAAAAACGGGACGGTCAGCAGGCCGGCGCTCATGAGGCCTCCCACCAGCAGGGCCTTGATCCGGGCCCTTGGATTCGCATACACCAGCATGACGATCCCCAACATGGCCGTGAATCCGCCCATCAACAGGCGGTTCGACAATCCCATGCCGTCGAGAATCCCGCCGCGGTCATTTCCAAACATGAGAAGGAGTGCCATCAGAACGATGCCGGACGCCCCAACCATTCCGGCAATGATCCGTTGCGGTGACGCGGGCTCCAGCACCGCGGGATCCGGGATCTTGGCATAGCGGACCATGTCCTTGCCGGCCATTTCACCGCCACCCCCACCGCCGCCGGCAAGCGGGACGCGCTGGAAACGGTTCAAACCGGAATTGTGACGCTCTCCCGGATAGAATTTGCGACTCCTCACGATGACGTCGTCATTGATCCTGAAACGGTGCTCACAGCCGCCACATTCCACCGTCCGCTCCCGCAAATCCTCGCCAACCTTGAAACGTTGCCCACAAGACGGACAGCGAATCAGCAAAAGTGAGTCGTCAGGGTTTGGTAATGGCATGTCTGTGGGGCGACTGTTGATGCATTTGGCGTCGATTGCAACCCCAAGCAATCGCCCGATCTAACATACGGGTATTCGTTCGGAAGAAATCTCGCCCGGATTTTACTTAAGAAACATTAGAAATTGACGTTTCCCGAATTTCACCCTAGAAATTCGCGAAATCCTTCGAGGTAACCATGAATTCACTCCGACTCAGCCCGATCCCGTCCGTAAGAATCGAAGATGAGTCCGTCTCGCTACAGATGGAGCGGGAAGGATTTGTGGACGAGGCCGTGGTGACCGAGCTGGTGAATCGCCCGCTCGCCGCCACCCGGTTGATGCCCCAACCGGAAGACCTGATCCTCGGTGTGGACGATATCGACTACGCGGGTTGGCAGCTCTCGCCAGCCAGATCCTTCCGGAGTTGCGAGGTTCCTCCGCAGGTGATCGACGCCATTGTGCGTCGCGCCACACCGCCGTCGGTGGAAGAGCCGGGAATAGGAATTCCCCACCTCGGCAGTCATCGCTGGTGGCTGGCCGGCTTGGCAGGCGTGCTTTCGACCATGCTTTTTTCGATCCTCCTGATTTCCCTCTCGTCGCGTGGCGGCAGGGATTTCGAGACCACACTGGCGCCGAAGGTCTTGGCCAAGACCCAGCCGGTGAAAATTGAAACCCCGGAAAAAACGACCAAGACCGCCGCACTTGCCGCCCGCTCGGGTGATGAGCACTGAAGTGGAATTGGTCCTTCGGCCATGATTGACGGCCTTGCGTCCGGCTTCCAGTCTCGGCCCGCATGTCCAGACCCGGATTGATCCTCAAGCTCAGCTGCCACGACCAGCCCGGCATCGTCGCCAAGGTCGCGAACTACGTGGCGGGCCATCGCGGCAACCTCGTCGAGTTCGCCCAATTTTCCGACAAGCTCGGGGGAAAATTCTTCGCCCGACTGGAAATCGAGACCATGGACTCGATGTCGATGTGCAGGATTTCATCGACGGATTTGGCACCCTCGGTCGCTCGCTTCAGGCCAACTGGCACTTCCGCCGCCTCCCCTACCGGATGAAGACCGCCGTGCTGGTCACCAAGACCGACCACTGCCTCAACGAAATCCTCTGGCGCGCGGAACTCGACGAACTCCCCATCGAGATCACCTCCATCATCGGCAACCGGTCCGACCTGCCGCTCGATCGCCGAGCGGGCCGGCATCCCGTTTCACGAAATCCACATGGATGGAGAGACCGCGAAGCGGGCTTCGCGCAAATCCGCAAACTGATCGTGGAGCAGGACGTCGAGCTCATGGTCCTCGCCCGCTTCATGCAGATCCTTCCGCAGCGATTTCTGCCGGGAATTCTGCCGGTCGCATCATCAACATCCACCACAGTTTCCTGCCCGCGTTCATCGGTGCAAATCCTTACAAGCAGGCCTATGAACGCGGCGTGAAACTGATCGGTGCCACCTGCCACTACGTCACCGCGGATCTCGACGCCGGCCCCATCATCGAGCAGGAGGTCGATCGCGTGCAGCATTTCCACACGCCCAACGACCTCGTCCGCCTCGGCCGCCATTGCGAGCGCATCGCCCTCGCCAAAGGCATTCGCTTCCACGTCCACGACCGCACCATCATCGACGGCCACCGGGCGATTGTTTTCCCGGATTAAGTGGAATTGGAGGCTTTACAAAGCCAAGGTCCCCGCTCATTTTTCCGCCCCTTCAAGGAGAGGTGGTCGAGTGGTCTATGGCACCTGATTCGAAATCAGACGTGGGGTAACAGCTACCGTGGGTTCAAATCCCACCCTCTCCGCCAATTGATTTTCAATAAGTTGAGAAATCAGACATTTCAAGGACGAACTCGGGCTGGCGGAGTTTTGATCTCTTCTTCTTTCGCATGAGAAATCGAGGATCATCGATTCGGAAAGTGGTAAATCCGAGATCAATCGTTCGCTTTCCCATCGTCGGTGGAAATCCACGTCATCCATTTCGGCATTCGACCTATCAGAAGTCAGTCTGGTCAACCGAGTTGTCACTTGCCGGGTTAAAGGACCTCTGCTCAATTACCGTCAGCGCCCGCCTCTCCATTGCTTCAAAATTTGGGGACCAGCGTGATCAGAATCCGTAAGGAATCTTCTTGGGAGCGGGTATGAGCTTTGATCGACTTGTCTTGATCCAAACCCCAACCCACCCGTGCAGTCCAAGATCGTTATTTCCCTGCTTTGCGCCGCCCTCGCGGGCATTTCAAGCGCACGTGCCGATGGACCGGATTTCGTGGGTCAGATCCAACCCATCCTCGAGCGCAACTGCGTCCGTTGTCACAATGCGGACAAAACCAAGGGCGGCCTCCGCATCGACACCTACGAGGCCCTGCTGAAAGGTGGTGACGAGGCGGATGCAGTCGTTCCCGGTGATCCCTCGAAAAGCGAATTGCTGGTCCGCATCCACCTCCGCCCCATCGACGAGGGCGTCATGCCGGATGAAGGTCAGGCCCTGTCCGGGAAGAGGTCGAGCTGCTCGATGCATGGGTGACAGCCGGGGCGACGTGGCCTCCGGGCATCACCTTGACCGAGCGCAAGCCCACTCCTGTCAAACGCGTCCCCCTACCCGACAAGGCACCTGCCTCGGCAGCCGAAGCTGCCGCCATGGTGGATGACATCCTCTCACGTGAAAACGTAAATTCAGACGTCATCACTTCCCCGCCCATCGCCGATGCCGCCTACCTGCGCCGCACCACCATCGACCTGATCGGCCGCATTCCAACCATGTCCGAGATTCGTGAGTTTGATGGCTGGGGCGATGACCGCCGTGCGAAACTGGTTTCGAAACTCATCGCGCATCCGCGTTTCACCGACCGCTGGACCGTCTTCATGTCCGACATGCTGCGGATCCGGTCCAACATCCCCGGTGGCAACCAACTGCTCGCCTACATCCATGGGTCGATCGAAGAGAAGAAACCCTACGATATCCTCGTCCGTGAACTCATCAGCGCTTCGGGCCGCAGCACCTCGAACCCGGCGGTCGGTTACCTGCTCGGCGACGACGCCAAACCGATGGAACTTGCCGCCGCCACCGCACAGGTCTTTCTAGGCGTTAGAATCGGCTGCGCCATGTGCCATGACCACCCGTTCGACGACTGGAAGCAGATCGATTTCTATCGGTTTGCCGCCTATTTCGGAAAAACCAAAAAGGTGCAGGGCCGCAACAACGGCATGGTTTACACCACCGAAGGAAACGAGATGATGGTGCTCTGGCCACCAGAGGACAAGGCCGGCACCGAGACCCGGACACCGGTCGCACCGCGCTTTCCATTCAAACTCGCCGAGTCCACGAAGACGCCGGACTACCTCGTTCGATTCGAAAAAATCCGTAGCGGGGAGGAACTTGCTGCCGACTCCGGAAAAGCCAGCGCATCGCTCGATGCCTTGTTGGATTCCCTCGATCCCACCGTGGGAAAACCCCGGGATACGGTTCTTGAGGAAGCCAAAAAGGAAAGCCGCGCCCTCAACGTGCACGGCGATATCTACCGCTCAAGCGAGTTGCGAAACCAGCTCGCCCAACTCGTCACGGACCCGCGCAACGATTATTTCGCCCGTGCATTCGTCAACCGGGTCTGGGCGGAACTGCTAGGTCACGGCTTCGTCGAACCGCTCGACAATTTCTCAGACTACAACAACCCGCGCAACGCCTCGACGCTCGATTTCCTCGCGCGGGAATTCATCGCAAGCGGCTACGATTTCCGCTATCTGATCCGCACCATCACCCTAACCGATGCTTATCGCCGTGCCACGCTTCCTGCTGAGGTCCCCATCATTCAGCGGGCGGACAGCGAGAAGAGTTTCGCCGCCGCGCCAACCCGCCGCATGCTTGGCGAGGTTCTGTTCGACAGCGTGGTCGTCGCCGGCCACCTCGGTGATTTCAAATGGCCGGAGGGTGCCAATGCAAAGGAAGTCAGCCGCGAGATCAGGGTTCCCATCGGCGAAACCACCGTGACAAAGTCGGCGGTTGGAACGCCTGTGAACATGCAAACCGCCACCGAAGAACCGGCCATGCGGGGCGATGGCTACGATCTCGAATCCACGCTCAAGCTCGATTTTCAACGCCATTCTCGCGAAAAAGGAAACCGCTGAAATCGAATCGATGCGCGCGATGTCCGACGAACAGATCGAGGCCCAAAAAATGATGGCCATGCAAAAGGATTCGCAAGGGAAAGAGATGAAGTTCACGACGAAAATCATCACCGAAACCGTTGATGACAATCCGCGTTTCGACAGCGCCATGCACATGGCCACGCCCGCTCCGCCGGCCCATTTTCTCCGCGTCTTCGGCCAACCGGAGCGCACCGGTCTCGGCGAGTTTCGCGACACCGCCTCATCGCTGCGCCAGGAACTCATGATGTTGAACGGCCGCATGACCAACGAGGCATCACGCGTCGGTCCGCTCGAACCCATTCACGCCATCCTGCAAAAGAATCCCGACCTCGCCATCGACCATGCCTATCAGGAAATCCTGACCCGCCTTCCCACAGCCGTGGAAAAGAACGAGGCGCGGGCTCTTCTAACCACCAACGCTGCGGAAGGCATGGCCGACCTGCGTTGGGCTCTACTCAACAGCCACGAGTTCCGTTTCCTTCCCTAACACCATTCAAGCCATGAACGCCTGCACCGATTACCAGATCACCCGCCGCCGCATGATGAAGATGTTCAGCGCGTCGCTGCTGGGCATGCCGATCAGCCGGCTTCTGGCGGGCACGATGCCCGGTCGCGCCAAGGCGGAACACGTCATCCTGTTCTGGAACAGCGGCGGCATGAGCCACCTCGACACTTGGGATCCGAAGCCCGGTCGCAAGGTCCAGGGAGAGTTCGCGCCGATCAAGACCTCGGTCAGCGGCATGGAAATCTCCGAGATTTTCCCGCAACTCGCCAAGCAGATGCACCACGCCGCGCTCATCCGCTCGATCGCCGGCACCAACGGCGACCACGGTCGCGCCCAGTATGAACTCCAGACCGGCTTCGGCCAATCGCCTAACATCCTCCACCCGGGCCTCGGCTCGATCGTGGTCCACGAGCGCGAACCGTTAGGCGACCTGCCCGCCTTTGTCAGCATCAGCGGCCAGGCGTCCCGCGCCGGATACCTCGGCCAACAATGCGAGGCCTATTTCGTCGGCCGCCCCGGTGAGAAGGACCCCTATCTGGTATTTCCCGAGGGCATCAGCCACGCGCGGGGCATGCAGCGGCTCCAGATCCTCGAGCGAATGAACGCCAGGACCTCCGGCAGCACGGGCTCCAGCCAGATGAAGGCCACCGAAACCGCGCTCAAGGATGCCGTCGCGCTGATGGAAAGCCCCGCCCTGAAGGCTTTCGAACTCGATGAGGAAAAACCGCAAACCATCGAGCGATACGGCGACACCGAGTTCGGCCGCGGCGCGTTGCTCGCCCGCCGTCTCGTCGAAAAAGGCGTGCGCTTCGTGCAGGTCAACCGCGGCGGTTTCGACAACCACGGCAACATCTTCCAGGCGATGCGCGCGCACGGCGCGGCGATGGACCCCGGCATCGCCTCGCTGCTCTCCGATCTCAAGGCGAACGGAATGTTGGAAAAAACGCTGGTGGTCGTGCTCAGCGAGTTCGGCCGCACCCCGCGCGTCAACGACGGCGGCGGCCGCGATCACTGGGCGCGCTGCTTCAGTTGCATGATGGCCGGCGGCGGCATCAAGGGCGGCTCGATCATCGGCGCTTCCGACGTGGACGGCATGGAACCCGCCGAGCGCCCCGTCAATGTGCCCGACCTCCATGCGTCCATCTGCCTCGCGCTTGGGATCGACCTCCAGAAGGAAGTCATCACGGACCAAGGGCGCCCGATGCGTCTCGTCCGCAAGGAAGCCGTCCCGATCCACGAACTGTTCGCCTGAAAAACATGGCAGGAACATTCACCCGCATCCTATTTTCACTCCTCCTCGCATTCCCCGCGCTGGCGGCTGAGAAAGCACCGCCGGCCGCCGAGCGCGGTTCGATCATCGAGGACCGGGCGGCGCGCAAGTTGCTGCAGGCCGGTGATGCCCGCCTCGAGGTTGGCGAGAACGAAAAGGCGCTGGAAATTTGGGAGTCGGTCGTCGAGCGATATCCCCGCAGCCAGATCCGCTTCGACGCACACCTGCGACTCGCTGATCACCTGCTCAAGGAAACGCGCGACTATGACAAGGCCCGCCTCCACTACGAGGCCGCGGCAGTGGAAGGCAACGAGAACGACGAACGCCGGGCCTACGCTTATCTCCAGACCGGCACTTGTTTCTACGAGACCGGCAACTACGGCAAGTGCTTCACCATCATGCGCGATGTGATCGAGCGCTTCCCCGCCTCCACGCAGGTCAACGACGCCTATTACTACATCGGTCTTGGCCACTTCAAACTCGGCCACTACAGCCGCGCCATCGAGGCCCTTGAAAAGGTCGGCACCACTCTCTCCAACGAAGACTCGAAGACCGACAAGGTGGAAGCCGGCAAACGCCTCTTCATCAAGATCGACGACCAGGATTTCGCGATCCTGCCGGTCGGTGACCAGGTGAAGGTCCGCTGCACAACCAAAAGCGGTGACGAGGAAACCGTGCTTTGCGATCTGGTCGGCCGCAACGCCCGCATGGCCCTCGGCGGGATCGTCACCAAGCTGGGCCCGCACACTCCTAACAACGGCATCCTCGAGGTCCGTGGTGGGGACACCGTCAGCGTGACTTACACCGACGCCCACACCGCCGGAAAAACCTTCGACGAGAAGCGCGTCAAGGAAGTGGTGGTCGTGGGCAACGGCCTCGCCCGCATCACGGATGGTTCCTATCAGCAGGAAATCCAGGCCGCAGTGCTCGGCAAGTCGCTCCATCTGCAAATTACCGACGCCGACCATGACACCACCGACGGATCCGACACCCTCGGTGCCGACATCCAGCTTCTGAGGCGCAAGACCCCCGAGGAAATCGATGACGAACTCGCACGCCGCGTCGCCAGTGGTGAACTCACGGAGGGAGCCGACGGCGAGGACATGAAGCAACAGATCGACCCGCTCCTGCTGGTCCGCACCATGCCGGTCACGCTGCGTGAAACCGATCAGGCGGGCGATTTCCGTTGCTCGCTGCCGCTTCGTCTCGGCACCGCCGAAGGCAATCTATCAGGCGAACCCGGCCAGATCATCCGCCTCGTCTATCTCGACGAACGCCACCTCGGGGAAGGCCCGCTTGTCCGGACCGCGGAGGTCAAGATCATCGAAGGCAACCTTGGTGAGGTTCGGGTCACGCGGACCGATATTTCCGACGAGGAACTCCGTTTGAAAACCAAGGTCCGCACCGCAACCGCACTGACCGAGGTGGGCAACCACTACAAGGAGTTCGGCCTCAATGCCAAGGCGGACCTGAAGTATGAGGAAGCCCTCGGCGTCTGCGAGGAGATCCTCGAACAGGCGCGTGGGGTCGGCGGAAAACTGCTGGAGGATACCTACGTGCAGCTCTGGCGCATCTACTTCGCGATGGACGAGCTCGACCTGGCCCTCGGCATGAGCAAGCGCTTGCTCGCCGAGTTTCCCGCCAGTGCCTTCATCGACGAGGCGATGCTCCAGCAGGCCCACGTCGAACGCAAACGGGAGAACTATCTGAAGGCCATCAGCCTCTATGAAAGCATCACCAAGCTGCCGAACAGTCCGCTTCGCGGCGAGGGCCAGTTCTTCATTGGCGAGTGCTACGAGGCGATGGCGCTCAAGGCGGTGGCGGGGCAAGCCGCCCAACTATTCGAGAAAGCATTCATGGCCTATCAGAAAGTTTACGACCAGTTTCCCGACAGCGGAAGAGTCGGCGATGCGGTGGCGAAGATGGCAGCGTTTTACTATCAGAAGGAGGACTACAAGCGGGCGGTCGATGTTTTTGAGAACGTTCTATCAGACCACCCCGACGCCAACTTCCTCGACGTCATCCTCTTCAACTACGGCCGCTGTCTCTACAAGCTCGACCGCAAGCCGGAAGCGCGGCGGCGATTCGAGCAACTCATCAACGATTACCCGGAAAGCGAGATCGCCCCGGAGGCCAACAAGATCATCGAAGCGCTGAAAAAAGCAGGATTTTGAAAACACTTCTCCGCCAACTCGCCATCCTGCTCGTACTGGGCATTCACGCTTTCGGTGCTCCCGCCGACAAGGCATCCGGTCTTGAAGCCCGCCTCAAGGAAACCGCCGAGGCCTCGCCGGCAGGTGCCAAGCTGATGCTGGAGCTCATCGACCTCTACTGGCAGGAGGGGCAGGTCTTCGGCCTGATCCGGACCGCGGGAAAATTCTCGCGTGCCCAGGCCGATCATCCCCGGCGCGCGGAAGTCATGCTCAGATTGATCGATGGCTATGCGGCCACCGCCCGACACGAGGATGTCATCACCACCAGTCGCCAATTCCTCGAAATTTTTCCCGCCAACCCGCTAGCCAACGAAGCGCGTGACCGCTTGGCCACCTCCTTGGAGCGCAGCGGACTCGGCTCCGCAGCCGCGATCCAGCGCCGTGACATCTGGCAAAATGGTGGCAATGCCGACCAGGGCATCCGGGCGCTGCGGCTCCTGATGGCGGCGAACAACGCGCCCTCCTTCAAACAGGCCACCGCCCTTGCCATCGGCATGGTGGAAAAACTTCCCGCCGACTCCGCACTAACCGGCACCGGATTGCAAGGCATGGAAGCCGCAACACGCGCGGAACTCTGGGCCGAGGGCCTGCAAATTTCCAAGACGCTTGTCCGTCGCAAGGCCCCGATGAACGACAGGCAGCGCAGCGATTTCGAATTCCGCACCGGTCGATTCGAAAGCCAGCTCGGCCAACACGAGAATGCCATCCAGTCGTTTCGCAAGGCACTCGCTCCCGGCAGCGACGAGGTTCACCGCAACCTGATCTCGGCGATGATCGCCGCAAAAAAGGCACCCGCCGAGATCGAAGCGGAAGCCCGCCGTTACCTCGCCGCCTATCCGCGCCGCGATGATCGCTACGAACCACTGGCCCGCGCCGCCAATGCCGCGGCAGAAGCAAAAAACACGGCGCTGGCCATCAGCATCGGCGATGAAGTCATGCTCCGCGATGTGCCGGGTCACGACATCCCGAGGGCCTACGTCAACTGGTGTGGTGACGACCACCGCCGCGCCGAACAGGGCCTGCTGAAGGCGATCGAAAGAAATCCCGCAGGAGTCGGAAAGCTCCGCGCCGTGCTGGCCCTCGACGTTTACCGCGACCGCATGAAGGATACCGCCAAAGCCCGGGAAATGGCGCGTGCATTTCTAACCAAGACGCCCTCCGAAGACGGATGGTCCGAGGAGATCATCAAGTTTTTGTATGAGTCAGCACCGAGCGACGAGGCCTTCAAAAAGGACCTCGAACTCGTCCTCACTAGCGCCAGGGCCTTCCCCCACCTCGCGGGATTTCAAGACCGGGTTTGGAATCAAGCGCCGAATGACAAGAACCGCAATCGCGACTGGCTGGCCGCGAAAAAGGACTATCAGAACGATGGCATCGCCAGGCTGTGGCGCCAAACCCGCGAGGACGGCGGCAAGGCCGGCCAAGCCTGTCAGGAACTCCTTCAGAAGAATCCATCTCCCGAAAACCGGCTTCGCCTGTTAGCCCGACTCGCCTTTGTTTACCGACATCACCTTGGCGGGAAATCCAAGGAAACCTCAGCCAAACATTACCAAACCCTCTGCGCCGCCGCCCCGCTCGACCTTGACGCTGCCGCCCGCTGGCTCGAAGCCTCAGGCAATGCCGACCGCGAGATCCAGCTCGCCGCCGCCCGCCATCTTCTGACCATTCCTCCCGCCGACACGCCTCCCGACACGTGGATTCGTCTCTGTGAAACCAAGGATGAGGGCATCATCCGGAAAGCCATTCCGTGGATCGCAGCATCATCAAAGGAGAGTTCCTATCCGCTCACCCATTCGTCCCGCATCGGCGATATCCTGAACGAACTCGGCATGAAGAAGGAAGCGGTGGAGTGGTGGCGCTCGCGGATGGATTTGAATCCCAACGACTCGGAATCTGCATCCTGCTCGCTGCGGGTGGCCCGCACGCTTGAGCCGGATCAGGCAAAGATTTTCCTGCAACCCCGCTTCGACGCCGATACCGATTTCCAAGGGTCCTACGCTGGGGAAATCGCCAACATCGCCTTCCAAGCCCGTGATTTTGTCAACCATGGAGTCGATCCTGACCAAATCACGTGCCCGCGCCGACAAGTCGCCTTTCCGTCCATGGAGCATGGGTGAATGGCCGGCACGTGGATGGCTCGAAGAAGCGAGAAACGCCAAGGACTGGAAGGCTGATAGAAAGAACCAGGTGTTCACCATCGTCCGTGACCTTCGACTCGGCCGCGTCAGCACGGAGGCGGGAATGGAACTTCTCGCCGATGAACCCCGCAACATCGACCGCCTGCTCCACACCCAGAAATTGATCCTGATGGCGGATCCGCATTACGAGTCGTGGAAACGGATTTTCCCCTTCGCCCAATCCGCGATGGCCCGCGAGGACGATCCGCTTGCCGCCGCCATCCTGAACGGCCTGCTCAACTCCATCCGATCGGTCGGCGAGGCCGAGATGAACGAGGCCCGTACGATGCTCCGCAAGACCTATGCAAGGATGGGCAGCCTGAGCGCAGACATCCCTTCCGACAGCCCGATCGCTCCGCTCCTGCAAATCATCCTCCACCTGCGCCTCGGCGAGACGGAACTCGCGGAAAAGGCCTACGAGCAAAACATGAAGTTGTTCGATGCCCACCGCGCGGAGCTTCCTGTCGAGTTGATCCTGTTCGCCGCGGAAACGCATATCTCACAGGGCACACCGCAGGACCATGAGCGTGCCGAAGACATCTTGCGCGGCTGGTTGATCAAGTTCGGCTCGGCGGAGAATGTCGATACCCGCGACAAGGCGCGGATCCAGCTCCTGCTCGCAAAAAACTATCAGCGTGCCGGTCAATACGACATCGCGCGGGCCGAGTTCACCACTGTTTTGAACCTCTACAAGGACCAGCCGGAGACGGTGAACGCGCGCTTCGGCATCGGCGAAACCTACATGGCCCAGAAGGTCTATGATCAGGCCTTGGAACTCTTCACCGACCTTGCGGAAAGCCCGATCCCGGCCATCTCGATCCGCGCCAACTTCCTCCGTGGCGTGGTGGCGCTCCGCCAGGATGACAACGAGGAAGCGCGCAAGATTTTTCTATCGGTTCTCGAAAACGCCCCGGATGCCGATCTCGCGAACGAAACCCTCTTCAACCTCGCCGAGGTCTATGGCATCGAACAACGGTTCCTCACCCAGCTCGAAACCCTGCGCACCGTCGGCCGACTCGGCCAGGAGTCCAAGCTCTGGCACACGCCCGGCACCGCGCTCTCGGTGGTGGTGCAGGATTCCGATCTCGGCATCAGCCACGGTGACACGCGCATCCCGGTGGTCGTCCGTACCGAGCCTGGCAACGACGAGGAGAAGTCGTTTCTAACCAGCGGCGGCGCAGGCAGAGGAATCTTCCTAACTGAAATCCCCACCACCCTCGGCGAGGCCAAGCCTGGCGATGGCACGCTCGCAGGTCACCGGCGGCGACACCATCACGGTGGACTATCCGGAGGATTTCAAAAAGGAGTTCCAGTTCGAATTTCTCAGCAACACCCGTCTCCAGATCGCTTCCGACGGCCATCTCCAGGTGGCCAGCAGCGAGATCATCGACGAGGATGCCACGACCTTCACCGAAAACCTGAAGAATGAGGTGTCCAACACCGAAGCGCCACAACCCCGCGCCGCGGCGAGGCCGAAGAACCAGATCAAGCCGGGCAACCTGATCTATGTGCAGGTCAAGGACGGCGACCGCGATCTAACCACCAATCCCGACAAGGTCGGCATCAAGCTAACCGCCTCCAGCGGCGACGAGGTGCAGCTCGACATTCCAGAGGAAAGCCAGCACGGCGCGGTCTTCCAAGGCACGGTCCGCACGGGCGAACTTCCGGCCGGCGCGAAGGCCTCGGATTCTGCTCTCGATCACAGCCCGTTGATGGCCATCGATC
The DNA here is from genome assembly GCA_963810445.1 of uncultured Verrucomicrobiae bacterium. Lineage (GTDB taxonomy): Bacteria > Verrucomicrobiota > Verrucomicrobiia > Verrucomicrobiales > Akkermansiaceae > Luteolibacter. The sequence goes on from CAWENZ010000062.1 coordinate 64,507, forward strand.
ATGATCCGAAAACAAGCTGGCGCAGCGAACCGGACGGTGCTGCCCCGAAGTCGCTCTCGGTGGACATGAAGGAATTGCGGCCGGTGGACACCATCACGCTGACATCGCCCGAGGCAGAAAATGAAGCGCCCGTCCGCATGCAGGTGCGCGGCAGTCACGACGGCCGCTTCTGGTTCAACCTCGGTGAATTCCCCACCCCGCAACCGGACGCCCGCATCAGCTTTCCCACACCGGAGATGCGGCTGCGCATTTACAAGACTCCCGCCAAGAACCTGAGGGAAACCTACACCTGGGCTGAAATCGCCGAACTGACCAAGAAGCTGGACCCGGATGACAACCAGAAGGTCGAAACCCTCACCTGGCAGATGCCCGAAACGACCGAAGACGCCTATTTCCTTCTTTGGTCCGGCCCATTTGTGCAGGAACGCGATGGCGGGTTGCGATTTGGAGTCAGCGGCCGGACGACAGCCATCATGATCGACGGCAAATTGGAACTCCCGCTCGGCGAAGGCGGGAGAACCGTCGATGTGTTCGCCCGGCGCGGCGTGCACGAGCTAACGGTTCTATCGATCGTGGCTCCCGGCACCAAGACCGTCGAGGCACTCCGCGCGAGGGAAAACCCGCAGTCGTCCGCGGTTTCGATGCGTCCCTTCACCGCCGCGGATTTCGATCCAGCAGCCGTGCAGGGGCTTCCGAAGATCGAAAAAGCTCCGGTCGGTGAAATCAAGCACGAGTCCAACCAGTGGACCCTCACCATGCCGTCCCTCGAGTTGCGTTTCATCGACTTCGGGATCCTGGAATACCGCGGCGAGGCGGTCGCTGTTAGCAATGTTGAGATCAGCGGCGGTGGCACCCGGCACATCCCGCCAGCCGCCGACGTGCTGGAACTCGCAAGCAACGACATCCTCGAACTCGCACCGGGCGACAGCGTCCGCGTTTCCTATCTTGACGAAATCACGGCAGGCGGCAGCCAACGCAACAAGCTTCTGACACAGGACCTAACCGCCACCTATCACAACGGCACCATCACGCCTGTCAGCTACAATTTCGCCCGCGGCGGTGGCGGCTCCGTGCAGGGCACCCGCAAGGAACTCATGCGCATTGAGCCCGGCGAGCGGATCGTCGCTGAGGTGGTGGATTTCGATCTCGATGTCGGCTTGGAACGCGACAAGGTGGAAGTCGAGGTGCAGGTGAATGCCGATCCACCGATCAAGCTCACCGCCACCGAGACCGCGCCATCGAGCGGGGTGTTTGTCTCCGAGATCGAAACATCCATAGTGGCCGCTGAAGGAAAAATCGTGGTGAAGCAGGGCGACAAGGTTTTCCTCCGCTATCTCGACCAACAAAACAATTTCCCCGGGCATGCCTTCCACCGCGAGACGGAGGTGTATGTGAACCAACCCACCACCGGCCGCATCCAGATCGTGGAAAGCGAGAAGCCTCTGGATGGACCGCCACGTTTGATCCCGGTGGAGGGAACCCGCCCGGCGGATCATGTTAGCAAGGTCGAATACCGCATGCCGCTCACCGTGGAGGTGATCGATCCCGACCAAGCCAAGGATTCCCGCAGCACCGTCATGGTCGATGTGACCACCAGCCAAGGTGCCAAGGCCCGCGTCGAGTGCGTCCTTTCCCGCGCGTTTGCTTCGCCTAACGAAGCGGTGGACGAGTCGCGCAATCCCGCGCTGTTCGAGGGTCGGTTTGTCGGACAGATCCCGTTGCAGCTTGGTGGACCCGACAGCGTCAGCACGGTGGCATCCGATGACTCGATTCAAAAGGGAGGTCTCGGCAAGGTGCTTCCTTTGGCCGAAGAATCCAACGAAGTAGATCCAGCAGTTGAAGCGAAGCAAGCGACTGCAGGAATTCGTGTGCTCAATGTCATTGGCACGGACACTTTCACCGCGAGCTATCATGATGTTAGCAGTTCAGCCACTCCGCTTGACGCGAAGGCTGCGCTCTTCTCCGCCGCCAGCCTGCGAATCACCGATCCGGAGTATCTTGAGGAAGCTGAAATCGCCCATGTCGGTAAAAAGCTCTTCCTCTTGCTGGACGATCCCGACCGCGACGCCACCGACCAGCGGGACACGGCCATGGTCCGCGTCGTCACCACTTCGGGCGAGGACGAGACCATCGAGCTGGAGGAAACGCTCACCCACAGCGGCATCTTCAGCGCGTCATTTCCTCTCAAGGCAACGCCCAAACCCACCTCTGGCAACTTTGATGGTGAGATCGAGTGCTTTTTCGGCGACCAGATCACGGTCGGATATCTCGACAATGTCATGCAAACCCCGGACGGCCTGACGATCATCGAACTCGGGATCCCCGTCGCCGTCGGCACGGATGGCGAGATGGCGGCCTTCAGCAAGGTTTTCAAGAATGAGGACCTCGCGATCCAAACCCAGTTTCACATCGCGGAAAGCTACTTCGAGCTCTTCAAGGGCCATCGCAAGCTCAAGCAGGAAGAGGAAGCCGCCGCCGACCTACAAGCCGGACGTCGGGTGTTGCGCGAGCTACACGAGGATTATCCGAATCCAAAATACGCGCCGCGCGTTTCCTATCTGCTAGGTCAGTTCGCCCAGGAAATGGGAGCTTGGGACGAGGCGATCGCTGCTTATGAATTGATCGTCCGCAACCATCCCGAGCACAATCTCGCACCCGACGCCCAATACAAGCTCGGCCAGTGCCACGAGGAGGCTGGCGAACTCGACGACGCGCTCGAGGCCTACGTCACCCTCGCCGCGACCTATCCGAAAAGCCCGCTGATCGCCAACGTCATGCTCCGCATCAGCGAGCACTTCTATCAGAAGGAGGATTTCGCGGTCGCCTCCACGGTTGGCGCCAAGTTCGTCGAGCGTTTTCCGGACCACGAATGGACGCCGAAGATGGCGTTCCGCATCGGCCAGTGCCACTACAAGCTTGAGGAGTTCAGGAAAGCCGGCCTCGCATTCGATGCGTTTGTGAAACGTTTTCCCGAGCAGGAACTCACCGCGCAGGCGCTTTTCTGGGCTGGCGAAAGCTACCGGATGGCCAAGGACATCCCGGACGCCTTCCGACGCTACAACCGCTGCCGTTGGGATTTCCCTGAAAGCGATGCCGCCAAATACTCGCGCGGTCGCCTTGCCCTGCCAGAGCTGCTGGACCAGTTTGAAAAAGAAGCGAACCTGAACGAATGACCATGCCCATCCATTTTTCCAACACGATCGCCGCCGGCTTTTTCGAAAGTGGTGCTCTCAAGATGCTACTTGAAGGCGGCATCTTCATGTGGCCGATCCTCGCGCTCCTCATCCTCGCCATCGCGGTCATCATCGAGCGCTACCGCAGCCTCAGGATGCTTGATGTCGACGCAAGCGCGCTGCGCGAGCAGGTCATCGCGCTTTTGTCCGAGGACAAGGTCGAGGAATCACTCGAACTCTGCGATGCAGCTCGCGGTCCGGTTCCCGCCATCCTTTCTAACGGACTTCGCAAATACCTCGTCCTGCGCCGTCTCAACTATGACCCCGCCCAGATGGAGCAGCAGGTCATCAAGAGCATGGAAAACTGTGGAGGCCACATCGTCGCCGCGCTTGAGAAACACCTGCCCATTCTCGCCACCGTCGCGTCCGTCGCGCCGATGCTCGGTTTCCTCGGCACGGTCCAGGGCATGATTGTCTCGTTCGGCGACATCGAGGCAAACATCGGGCACCAGAACATCGTGCAGGCGGCCGCATCCGGCATCCGGGTGGCGCTCCTAACAACCGCATTCGGCCTCATCGTCGGCATCCCGGCCTACATGGCTTTCAACTACTTCACGGGCATCATCAACGACTTCGTCCTGCAGGTGGAATCGTCCGCCGCCGAGTTGATCGAGGTGGTCACCCTGCGCCTGACCCTCGACAAGGGAGCTTTATGAAACTGAAGCGCGGCAAAATGTTGGTCGATCCGCCTGCCTGTGCCAGTTCGGACATCGCCTTCACCTTGATCATTTTCTTCCTCGTGTGTGCAGCCGTGCAACCTGAGACCGGAATGCCGCAGACGCTTCCGAAAACGGAGGCCAAAACCGAGAAGCGCGACCAAAGCCAGAACATCGAGGTTTCCATCACCCCTACGAGCATCGTGCTCAACGGCAGCCCGCTCCAGTTGCCGGAGTTCGTCCAACGCATCGCTGCCGCCCTCAAACTGAAAACCCGCGAGGCCGACCGCATCGTGGTGGTCAAGAGCGCGCCCGAAACGCCCTATCCGATGTGGGTCCATGTTTCTCAGGCCATCGACCAAGCCGGCGGCATCCTCACCCTGGAGCTTGAATCCGAACGCACTATCAACGTCGAATGAAACTCCCGCGCAAACAACTCACCGCGTCAGTCCCGACCGTCGCCATGGGCGACATCGCGTTTCTGTTGCTGATCTTCTTTGTCATCCTCGCCCGCGCCCAGGATGACAGCCATCTCCAGTGGCAGCCTGCCAAACTCAAGGATGTGAAAATGGCACCTGCCGCGCGGGCCAGCGTCACCATCGATAGCGGATTCAAGACCTATCTCGATGGCAAGGAAATCGCCAACAGCGATCTGGCTGCCGCGCTTTCCAACATTCTCGGCGACGCGCCTGCCGGCCAGCGCAACGTTTTCCTCAAAGTGGACCGCGATGCCAAGGCGAGCCACTTCGAACCTGTCATTTCCGCAATCAGTGAAGCGGGTGGCGATTTGATCCACATCCTCGAACCCGAAGAGCCTCCCACCAAGCCATGAAGATCCAGTCCGACGATCCCACCGCCAAACGCAGCGCCCTTGCGAGCACCGCCGCCGACTTGCGCGAACTCAAGGGCAACTCGCGCGCCACCGTTCAGGAGTTGCAGGCATTCCTGCGTGAGCTCAAGGGCAAGAGCCCGCAGGAAATGCTCGGTGTGGTCGCCGCCAGCCACCTCGCACGCTCGCTCGTCATCTCCACTGGCCTCGTCTTCGGAGCAATCCTGCTCTTTACGGCCATCCCCTATTTCATCGGGGAAAAGGAAACCCCGGCTGAAGTCACCGCAACCGCACCACCAGCTCCGGCTCCAACTCCACCTGTCCCGCCGGAAGCACCGCAACCGGCACCACCGCCCGATCTAACACCGCTCGGCGTCGGCGAACAAAAGACCGCTCCGCCTGACAAGAACCCTCTCGAGAACAAGGGCGACGATTTCCTGAAGGATCTTGAGTAATGGACTGGCCCCGGATCAGGGAAACGCTGCGACAGCACGCTCGCCGTCCGGTCGTGCGCACCGGCATCTACGCCCTGTTCTGGTGCCTCGTCTGGCTGGACACGCGGGTTTGGTTCTACTTCCAGCCTCTTGTCCAGGCGTTCGGTTTCCTAACTGCCCTTCCGGTTTGCATCTACTGGATCCGCCGTTGGCGAAAGGGCCCGCCGGTCATTTACCGTGCGGTCTTGAGCGCCTGCTATGTTCCCGCATGGCAATTTATCGCGCATCTGCCGTTGTTGTTCTCCGCCTACGAACTCTCCAACTCGATTTCCAGCGCGGGCACGGTCGGGGCGTTCTTCCTCGGTCTCGCCTGGGCGGTCTGGTGGATCGACCGTGAAACCAAACGGGCCACGCCAACCGCGACTCACGACCGCGTCTGGGATCCGCGCCAACTGGTGGCATGGTACTTCGGCCGCAGGAACCGCAAGCTCCGCCAGTCCGTCCTAACACTCGTCACCTACACCTTCTTCTTCGGCGCGATGTTCTTCATCCTGACCCGTCTATCAGGTTGTAGCATCTACGAGGCACCCGTCGGTGGCGGCGAGCAGAAACAGATCAGACAGATTGTCAAGATCCAGAAGGTCATCAAGAAGAAGTATGTCATCAACCCCTACAGCAGCATTCTCTTCAATCCCCCGCCCATCGATGATGTGAAGTTGCAGGTCCTCGAAGTCACCGAGCACCTCTACAAGATCGGCCAAGGCAAGGGCGAGGGTGCCGGATTCTCCGCCGGCACCACACGCGGCAAAGTCCGTTTCATCCGCCTCAAATACGACGGTGGCGATTGGTTCCAGGACATGGAACGCGGCTCCGGATCTCAACCTGCTCACCGAATACGGCGTCCGCCTCGGCCAACCGGTGAGCGACCGGCCCGAGCCGATGGAAATCCGCCGTCTGGGGAGTTTCCCCGCCCGCAAAAGCCCGCCGATGGTTTACATGACCGGCCAGCAGAACATTCAACGTCAGCGACGCTGAAATCAAAACCCTGCGCACCTATCTTCTCGATCACCACGGCATGCTCTTTGGCGACAATGGCGGCAGTTCCGGCTGGGAAGGCCAATTCGTAAGCATGATGCAAAAGGTGCTGCCGCGGGTAGAGCCGATTTCGGTCTATCTCGACCACCCGATCCACCGCATCCCTTACCCGTTGCCACGGCTGCCCATCGTCGCGCCCCACGGCCGGTCAAATGCGCTCGGCTGGGTGGTGGACGGACGCCTCGTTGTCTATTATCATCCCGGCGACATTGGCGACGCGTGGGCCGACGGACACTCCGGCGTCCCGCGCGAGATCTGGGAATCCTGCTACCAGCTCGGCGTCAACGTCATTTTCTACGCCCACGCCGAATACAACAAATGGCTCGAAAGCACCGCGAAATGAGAACCTTCCAGCCCGTCACCCTACTCACCGCCTGCCTGTTGCTGGTGCTCGCCACCATTTCCCGCGCCGGACTCTCGCCGCTGGAACAAATCCCCGTCGCCACTTTCGAGAAGATGCGCGAGGTCGAACGCTATCAGATCAAGATCGCCGAGAAGCACTACACCAACGAGGATTACAAGGTCGCCCTCGCCGAGTACGAGAAATTTCTAACACTCTACGAGAAAAGCCCCGGCGCCCCCTACGCCCAGCTCATGTGGAGCCACACGATGATGCATCTGAAAAAGCCCAAGACCGCGCTGCGCGAGGGTTTCCAATCCGTCATCGACTACTGGCCGGATTCCCCCGAAGCCACGGTGGCCGCCTACTGCATCGCCGATGCGTACCGCACCATGGGCGAGGTCAAGAGCGCGCAGGAAGCCTTCCGATTTCTCATCAAGGAATACCCGGACCACGACATCGCCGTCCGCTCGCGTGTGGACCTCCTCCACTACGCCCGCCTGCACAAGGACGAGGTCGAACGCCTCGCCCTGCTCAACGATCTAACGTACAAGGTCAAGCGCACCGAGACCTCAAAATCCATCTGCGTTGACGCCTGCCGCGAGCTGGCCGAGCTGCATTTTTTCGCACAACGCCTCGATGACGGAAAGAAGGCACTCGCCACCACTTACTCCGGCACGGAACTTTTCGACAACGTTTACGGGCTTTCCGCAAAAACTGTCGATCACTTGCTCAAGGAACCAACCACCCGGCCCGCGGCACTCAAGCTGGCCGACCAACTTCTCGCCACCCTCCGCGCCGAAGCCATCGCGCGTCCGGCGATCGAAAAGGAACTTCTCTACCGCGCCGCGGACCTCAACGCCACCCTCGGCCGCCCCAGCGAGATCTGGAACCTCTACGAGGAAATCGGCAAGAAATTCGGTCGCGACGACGGATTGTTAGAGCGGATGGCGGCATGGTACAAACAACGCGACAAGCGCGACGACGCGCGCCGGATCTATGGCGAATTCAAGGATGTCCCGGCCGGGTTGAAGAACATCGCCGCCATGTTCCTTGAAGAGGGCAAGCTCGCTGAAGCCATGGAAGTCTTCCGCAAGCTCATCGAGATCGATGGCGACCACGCTGGCGACTATCAGTGGTCCATCGCCGGCTGCTATGAGAAACTATCCGATTGGAAAAAGGCCATCGCCACCTACCGCCAGATCGACCGTTTTCCGGAGAACTATTTCCGCATGGCCGCCTGCCACCGCAAGCTCGGCGAACAGCAGGAGGCAATCGTGCTCTACAACCAGATCAAGGTCATCGACAAGGCCGCGCCCGAGGCATCCCTCCAGATCGGCTTCACTTACGAGGAGGCGAAGGACAAGGAAAAGGCCATCCGCACCTTCCAGCTCACGTGCAAGCGCTACCCGAAGGCCGACCAGGCCAGCAAGGCCCACGCGCACCTTCAGAACGAATACAACATCAACGTCACCCTCGGCGGTTCTGAGGAAGAGTAGCCTGCCCCGCCACGGCTGCGGTCGGAAAGTCGGGGAAAATTCGGCTGAAATCACTTCCCAAGATTTCGGGTGGTTGGGTCGTTTGACCTTTACCAAGTCATGATCCAGCCAAAACAACTCATCACCATCGCCGCTTCATTCGCCTCTATCGGTTCCGCATTTGCCCAGGACGCCGCCCCACCGCCGGTCGTCGGCGATGTCATGGTGAGCGGTAGCGGCTTTCTCGAAGACAAGCCGGACGGCGCGTTCGGGCAACCGGAATGGGTGGAACAGCGCCGCTTCAGCCTCACCCGCGTCTATGTCCAGAAGGACCCGTGGGAGATGGGCGTGGAGCAATGGTATCGCGGCCGCACCTTCGATGGCGGCCGGGTGACCCAACGTTCGATCACGGAATTCGAGATCGGCCTTCCCTACCGCCTGCAAATGGATTTCTACGAAAAGGCCATCCACGACAACAGCGACGACAAGGGATGGCAGCAGGATGAGTTCGCGGTGGAACTCCGCTACGCCCTCGCGGATTGGGGTGTCATTCCGTTGAACCCGACGGTCTATGTCGAATACGCCTTCGCCCACGAGGGAAGTGACATCCTCGAATCCAAACTTCTCTTTGGCGACGATTTCGGACAAGGCTGGCATTGGGGCGTGAACTTCATCCACGAGACCCAGGTCTGGGGCGACCGGACCCACGAGTTCGCCGTTTCGGGCGGGATTTCCAAGACCATCGTGGACAGTTGCTTCTCCATCGGTGCCGAAGGAAAATGGGCTCACGCCACCGACTCGAAGTCCGAATTCATCCTTGGCCCCTCGGTGCAGTGGCGTCCCACCGACAACACCCACCTCGATGTCGTTGCCTTGGCCGGCCTCACCGACTCCGCACCTAACAGCGAAGTCTGGCTGATCTTCGGTTTCGATTTTGGTGGCTCGTCGGGAAGTGGTGGCTACAAGCCGACCACCCTCAGTGGAAATTGATCCGCCCTCCATGGAGTCACGTCCGGCCAAGCCTGTCATCCAGCGACCTTCGGGAGATCCCCTCGCGAAGGATTCGTGCGGCTTGACAGACCGGCGGGCGAATCGCCTTTCACCGGGTGGAAAGGGATTGGTGGGATCAATCATGATCCACCTTGCTGCCGCCTTGGTCGCCTGCGCCTTCGTGGTGACTCAAACCGGAACCGATGGACGCGGGGGCGAACCTGATAGTGGAGAATGGGTGACCTTCGAAATGAGCCAATTTCCCACAAATTCAGCGGAAACGCGGAAGGAAACCTTCTCAGCATCGGTCAGGAAACCCGTCGCGGTTTTTCCCGTCCAGAACCCGAGCATTGCCCTGCCCGCATCCCAACCGATGCAACTCATCACCGCGCAGACCCAGGCATTGGCGCCGTCGCTCGATTCCTCTGCCATGTCTAACGCGACCACGGCACCAACGTCCGGCGGTAAGAAATCGTCATCCACCTCGGATCGATCCGGCGGCTCCGGCAGCGGCCAAAAAGGGAAGCCGAAACCAAAACCACCCGCACCAACGCTGCTCAAAGCTCCGCCACCACGCTACCCGTCCGAGCCACGGGCAAAAGGGATCACCGGCATGACAGCCGTGCTGATCAAGGTGCGCGGTGATGGTTCCGCTGCCTCCACGTCGGTTTTCAAAAGCAGTGGAAACGGGGAACTCGACGCGGCAGCGGTCGAAGCCGCCCGCAAATGGAAGTTCTCCCCCACCCCGACGTTAGGGGACGGGGAAACGATTCCAGTCGTCGTTCACGTCACCTTTTCGATCTAACACGTGCACGAAGGCCCCTCGGTCACGAGTCCTCGTCGGAAGCCTTCGAAATCGAACGTCCTTTCTTCTTCTTGCCGGATTTCTTGCCATCCTGCGGAGCGTAGTTCTTGTCCGCCACGGAAGGCATCGGGGCGTGGATTTCCGCCATCCATCCGAGAAGCTCATCGAGCAGCTTGTCGCGCATGGCCGGTTCGGTGAGCGCGAGGTTGTGGCGTTCACCGATGTCGTTCTTCAGGTTGTAAATTTCGACCGAGTTGTTGGATGCGATTCTTTCGCGTCCGCCATCGAGCTGCCATTCCTCGTGATAGAGATGGATTTTCCAGTCACCCGAACGCATGACCGTGACCGGACGGGTCCTGAAAACAGGGTCGCGGCCGCGGGTGACCGGGCGGTCAAGGTAGCCGGGGAAATGCCAGAAAATGCCTTTCCGCATGAGCAAACCCGATTCGCTCAGCAGGGGCAGGAGGCTTTCGCCGTCGAGCGTGAGATCCGCTGGAGTTTCCGCATGGGCAGCCGCGAGAAAGGTCGGATAGAAGTCCTGATTGATGACCGGGACATCGCACGCGCTGCCGGGTTTCACCACGCCGGGCCATCTCACGATCATCGGCTCCCGGATGCCACCATCGTAATAGCAGCCCTTGTTTCCACGCAGAGGTTCTTGTGACGACATTTCGGTTCCACCGTTGTCCGAGGTGAAGACAATGATCGTGTTCTCCTCAAGCCCCAGCTCCTTCACCTTCGCCAGCAGCATGCCGATGCTGTCGTCCAGATCGTAGGTGCATCCCATGTATTTGGCAGAGACGCCGGCGGCCTTCGCGCGGTCCTCCACTAGCGTCATCGTCCCGGGACGCGCCTGCGGCGGGCCGTGGATGGCATGATGGGCGAGGTAACAGAAGAAGGGCTTGTCCTTGTTTGCCTCCATGAATTCCCCGGCCTTGCGGGTGAGGGTAAATACGCCCTTGGGATCTTCGGGAGGACCGGTTTGATTGCCTTCCTGTCCTTGCTTGAGTTCACCCTTGCCGAACGAATCGTAACTCACGTCGAAGCCCTGCTTGGTGGGAAGTTCGCCATCCGGCCCGGCGAGGTGCCACTTGCCGAAATGCCCGGTGGCATACCCGGCGGCTTTGAGCGATTCCGCCATGGTGACAAACTTGCCCGGGAGCCCGTCCACGTTGGGAATCGGGACGAGACGTTTCAGATTCTTCGGCCCACGGTCGGTGCTGGTAACGGCATAAACACCATGACGGGGGGTATACTTTCCGGAAAGAAGACAAGCGCGGCTCGGCTCGCAATTGCCACCGGCGGCATAAGCGGAGGAGAATCGCATGCCCTCGGTCGCAAGCTTGTCGATATTCGGAGTTAAAAATTTCCTGTCGCTCTGATAGCCCACGTCGCGCCAGCCGAGATCATCGGCCAGGATCAGGATGATATTGGGTTTGCGTGCGGATTCCTCGGCTCCGGACAACTGGGCGAGAACCAGGGCAAATGCGGCAAAGCGGACGAGACTTCGGAACATGGCAGGATTCAGTTGGAAGATGAGGTTTGGCGGAAAAGCCGGTCGTCGAGATTCACCGGTTTCCCTTCTTCATCGCTGATGGAGAACTTGAGCGACGGAACGGAAGAAGTCTGGCGATAAAGCAGTCTCAGGGGATGCCAACCGGCTTTCAGTTGAACGCTGCCCTCGCGCTTTCCGTCCGTCACCACCTTCGGTTCATCGATCAAACGAATGTCGTGAACAAACAACATCGCCCCGCCAGCGGCATCGACGGTGAAGGTGTATTTGCCATCGGCCGGTGCGTTGAAACAGGTCTCGAACACCACTCCGAAAGGTTGGTCGCCATGTGAAATCGTTAGATCGATGGATTTTGTCACTCCGGATTGGTCGGTGGAAAGTTGCCTGAAGTCCGGCATCCATGGCCACGAGCCTTTGAAGACGGACCAATTCACTCCGGCGCCCGCAGCAGGCTCCCGGGCCAGCGGAGGAACCAGCGCCAGATCATAGGGACGCGGAGCGCTGGCATTCGGCGTGCGGACCTGCAACGCGCGGGCCTTCATCTTCGCCTGCAATTCGCGGAACTCGGGGTTCAAGGCAAGGTTGCGGGATTCCTTGGGATCCTTGGCCACATCATAGATCTCGAAATCCTGATCCGCGGATTTCACATCGTAACGGAGGCCCTTGTATTGCCCCTCGAAGACGACCTGCATCTGGCCGCGCTTCTTGCCACGATGGCTGGCATCAAACTCCGGGTATTTCGGAGTCGCCCCGTTGACCGAATACTCGGTATAGAGGATGCCCGGTCCACGCTTGCCCTTGCCCGTTAGAACCGGTGCCAGCGAAACCCCGTCCGATGCCGCAGGCGGTACCACACCGGCCAGATCCGCGAACGTCGCCAGCCAATCCCAATGCCCGGACGGCTGGGAACTCGAACCACCGGCCCTGATGCCACGCGGCCAGCGCACGATGGTCGGCTCGCGCAATCCGCCCTCCAGCGTGTCGCGCTTGATCCCGTCGAAAGGACCGAACCCATGAAAGAAATTCGGATTGAAAGCATCCTTGAGGTAGGACTCCTGCGAGGGCCCGTTATCCGAGGTAAAGACCACCAAGGTATTTTCCGCAATATTGAGATCCGCCAACAACTTCAGCAGGTCACCCACCGCATCGTCAATGCGGCGCACATCGTTGGCATAGCGTTTCTGGACATCCGGCCAATCGGTCTTCGCGATATCCGGATGCATCCATCCGTCCATCTTTCCTGTGGCGGTGTTGATCATGGCGTGTGGCTTTCCGGTCCACTGGACACCTCCAGTTAGACCGCCGCCGGAAGGATAGGCACAAGGCGGATTCTGCAATTTCGCATGTGGCGTGTCGTAGGCGAGATAGAGGAAAAACGGCTGTTGCGGATGATTCTTCGACTGATCGACGATCCATTTCTTGGCACGTGCGGTGAACAGATCCGCCGTGTAACAGAGATCGAGGTCTTCGGATATCTCCTTGTCATTTTCCCAGATCTCACGCCCGTCTTCCTTCGGATAGTGGAAGTGGCCGTCCACGTGCCGGACGTAGCCAAGGTAGAAATCGAATCCCCGTTTCGTCGGATAGGCAGGCCAGTTGTCGATCGATCCTCCCGTGGATTCCGCAGACCCCTTCTTTTTTCCCTTTCTCGCGCTTCCCTTCTCGGTTTCCTCACCGCCTCCGTTCGCGGAGCCCTGCAATCCCCACTTGCCGATGGCCGCCGTCGCATAGCCCGCCTGTTGGAGAACGGTCCCGATGGTATGCGTATCCGCCAGGGCCTTGTCGAACTGGTTGTCACGAATGTTGGCATTCCCCTGGGTCAACCCCGTTAGAAGGGAGGCGCGCGAGGGCGCGCAAACCGGCGCGGCGCAGTAATGCTGGGTCAGCATCATGCCGTTCCCGGCCATCAGGTCGAGCTGCGGGGTGGCGAAGGCGGGAATTTTCGGATCGCGCTTCGCCGCCCGTTGATTCTGATAGAAGACTCCCACATCGCCGTAGCCCAGGTCATCACACAGGATGAAAATGATGTTAGGCCGGTCGGCAGCAAGCAGTCCACCCGCGGCCATCAGCGAGATGACCACAAGACGGCTGAAGATTTTCCGACGGAAGGAGAAAGGTTGGAATTCGAGGGACATCGTGACAATACGGGTTAAACAATGGATTTTTACCTGACGACGCCGACTGTTCCCTCATTGGATCGTGAATCAAGGATTTTCCAATTTTCACGCTTCATACGTGCACAATGAGCCAACCAGATTCATCGACGAATCATGAAGGATTTCATGTGGCAACACGGTATCCCTTGGAGACCATGGTTGCCTCACCATCATCACCTGATTTTCGTGCAACCGCCCCCTCACGAATCACACGAGAATCCCTTTTTTGATCCGCATCGACTCCATGAAACGCAATGTCTTCAAGCCCCAACCGGTGATCGGGCTCGTCCTATCCTTCATTTCCGCGACAGCTTTCGCAGGCGACTATCCACTACGGTCAGCATCGGTTGGGAACGTGAAGGTCACCGATGGATTCTGGGGCCCACGCGTGACGTCAATTGCCAGGGTGACCGTGCCGCACAATTTCAAATATTACGAATCCACGGGACGCCTCCCCAGCTTTGACCGCGCGGCCGGGATCGCCTTGGAAAAATCGGAAGGAGAAGTCCTCGCCGGAGAATCGGACGTCTTCAAGAATATCGAGGGCGCGGCCTATTCGCTGCAACTGAGGCCCGAACTGGTGGACGGGAAGGATCTCGCCCGTCAAGTCGGGCGGGTCATCGCCGCGCAAGAGGACGACGGATTTCTTTGCCCACGCTTCTCCATCGAAAACCGGGAGGCTCGCTGGGAGGATCTGCGGAAATCCCACGTCCTCTACAGCGCGGGACATCTGCTAGAATCGGGAGTTGCCTACAAGGACGCCACCAACGATCCGGACCTGCTCAAGGCATCGGCACGTTTCGCAGATCTTATCGACTCACGTTTCGGGCCAGGGAAGATCCTCGATGTCCCGGGCCATCAGGAGATCGAGCTCGCACTCGTCAGGCTCTATCAGGCGACTGGCGGGAAGCGTTACCTCGATCTCGCCAGGTTTTTCCTCGACCAGCGGGGACATCCGCATGCACAGGACGGAAGCCCGAAGACCCGTGCCGACGACTACAATCAGGACCGTGTCCCGCTTGCCGATGCAGAACACGCGGTCGGACATGCGGTCAGGGCTTTCTACACCTACGCCGCGATGACCGACATCGCCGCATTGTGTAACGACGACAACTACCGTAACGCGCTTGCCCGGCTGTGGAAAGACATCGTCGGGCAAAAGCTATACATCACCGGCGCCTCCGCCACTGCACAGTATCACGACGAGGGATTCGGCGATCCCTATCAACTTCCCAACGAAACCGCCTACTGCGAGACCTGCGGCACGATCGCGTCCGCGCTCTGGTGCCACCGCATGGCACTGCTCCATGCGGACGCCGGCTACCTCGACGTCCTCGAACGCGGCCTCTACAACGGCATACTGTCAGGCATCTCACTAACGGGTGACAAGTTCTTTTACACCAATACGCTTGCCAGCCGCGGTTCCGTGCGCCGCCAGTCGAACTGGGACCCCTCCTGCTGCCAGTCCAACCTCGTCCGCATCATTCCGCAGGTAGGAGCCATGGCATACGCAACGGATGCCGGCACCGCCTTCGTGAACCTATTCGTCAACGGCTCGGCCACGCTTGATCTGGAGAACGGGCCGGTAACGCTCGACGTGAGGACCGGCTACCCACACGACGGCAAGATCCGTATCACCGTCGCCTCCGCCCCGGAGAAGCCGTTCACGATCGCTCTTCGCATTCCAGGTTGGGCGAGGGAGCAGCCTGTTCCAAGCGATCTCTATCAATTCGCCGCGATCAGTGACGAAAAGCCATCGCTTCAGGTGGATGGACGAGAATTTTCGTTAGAGGATGGAAAATCCATCAGGAACGGCTTTGTCCGTATCGAGCGAAGCTGGAAAAGTGGCACGGTGATCGAGCTGAACCTTCCCATGCCGGTGCGCCGGGTCCTCGCCCACGACAAGGTCGAGGCCAACCGGGGGCGGGTCGCGCTGCAACGCGGCCCCCTCGTTTACTGTGTCGAGTCCATCGACAACGGTGGCCTGCGCACCGATTCCATCGTGTTGCCAGACACCGCCTCCTTGAATACTGAGCTTAGAAAGGATCTCCTTGGGGGAATCGTCACGATCACCGGCAACGCCGAAATCACGTTTGAACCTAAAGCCGGAGAACCGGCCAAATCCCGACCTCATCCCTTCGTTGCCATCCCTTACTACGCTTGGGCGAACCGCACCGATGGCTACATGGACACCTGGCTGGCACGATCCATCACGACAGCCACACCCCTACCCGCCCAAACCGCGGGAACGGTTGCGAAGATTTCAGCTTCCGCCAAGCGACCCGGCGGGGAGTTGTTAGCACTCACCGACGGACGTGAAGGACCAAGCTCCAGCTCTCGCCCGACGCCTCGATTCATTTCTCCAACGCAACCCAATGGCAAGGATGGGAATTGGATCCAGTACCAGTGGGACCAACCCCGGGAGCTGAGCAAGACCGCGGTTTATTGGGCAATCGATGAACCGGAAAAGGTTTACTGGGGCGATCGGGTGCGCGGCACCTTGCTCAAGACACCGAAGTCATGGCGACTCCTTTACAAGGACGGGGAAGAATGGCGACCGGTCGAGACCGGGGACGATTACGCGCTGAAGCCCGATCGATCAAATGAAGTCCGTTTCACTCCGGTGAAAACCACGGCCGTGCGGCTCAGTATCAAATCATCCGACGCCCCGTGTGGCATTCAGGAGTGGTTGGTCGATTGAGCATGGCCCTTAACAAACAACATGGATACAAGATTTCTTCGCCTACTTCCTTTGCCATCTCGTCAACCTCGACCCGAAATTCCACGACGACTGTCGATGGAAAAGGCAATTGGATCGCGCGTGACAATATTCGGACTTGCTTGGCCAGTGACTCCATCCAATGCGACACGACGACTCCTTCCAAGAACTCTCACTGATCACACTTTAACGAACTCACCCAGCCAGACCATGCGTCCCATCCACCTGACCTACCAACTTGCGTTTCTCTCAACTCTCCTGATCGCGGGCCACGCCCTCGGTGCCGGTCCGAAACTGGAAATCAAGAATCCGGACCTGACGAAAGGCGAGTCGATTCCCGCCGGAGCGAGTCATGACTGGACGCTTGGGGCCACCGGTGCGCGCGGATGGATGTTCAGCGAAAAACTCTCCACTTCCACTGCGCGGCAGATTTCCATCACTGCAATTGCCAAGGGCTCTCCTGCCGACGGCATCCTGAAAGAAGGCGATGTGATCCTGGGCGTGGGTGGTAAACCGTTCTCCTATGACCCGCGAACCGAGTTCGGCAAGGCCCTGACACTCGCTGAATCAACCGCCGGAGCCGGGATGTTGCCGCTCACCTGTTGGAGAGACGGAAAGACCGGAGAGATCAAACTGAAATTGCCCGTGCTCGGCAACTACAGTGCCACGGCTCCCTACAATTGCCCGAAGTCGAAGCGCATTTTCGAAATGGGCTGCGAGTCGCTGGCAAAAACAATGTCCGAGCCATCCTACCGTCGCGACCCGATCACCCGCTCCTTGAACGCTCTCGCGCTTTTGGCCAGCGGTGATTCCAAATACCTGCCATTGGTCAAAAAAGAGACACAGTGGGCATCGGAATATTCGGCCACCTCCATGCAGACATGGTATTACGGATATGTCATCTCCCTGCTGGCTGAATACAAGATGGCCACCGGGGATACATCGGTGGATCAGGGATTGCGGCGGCTTGCGCTCGAAGCTTCTAACGGACAAAGCATCGTCGGTTCATGGGGACACAAGTTTGCCGGGCAGGATGGACGACTCGTCGGCTACGGGATGATGAACGCTCCAGGTTTGCCCTTGACCATCTCACTGGTGTTGGCCCGTGCGGCAGGCGTCAAGGACCCGGCGATTGACCTTGCCATCGAGCGCAGCTCCAAGTTGCTAAGGTTTTACATTGGCAAGGGATGCGTTCCATACGGTGATCACGCCCCCTGGATGGAGACGCATGATGACAACGGCAAGAACGGCATGGCCGCTGTCCTGTTCAACCTGCTGGACGAGCCGAAGGGGGCTGAATATTTCTCGCGCATGGGCCTGGCGTCGCACGGAGCGGAGCGCGATTGCGGACACACCGGCAATTTCTGGAACATCCTCTGGTCGCTGCCGGGAGTCGCGCAATCCGGACCACAGGCGACCGGGGCGTGGATGAACCAATATGGCGCATGGTATTTCGATCTCGCCCGTGGCTGGGATGGAACTTTCCGCCATCAAGGACCTCCCGAGTTGAAAAACGACAGCCCTCCCGGCACCGATGCGACCGGGGCCTATCTCCTTGCCTATGCGATGCCACTGAAGAAGATCTATCTGACTGGCAAACGACCTAACAAGATCACACCGCTCAATGCCACCCAAGCCGGACAAATCGTCCGTGACGGAGGCGGCTGGGCGAACAATGACAGGACCAGTTACTACGACCAGATGAGCGAAAGCGAGCTGCTGGAGCGTCTCGGCAACTGGTCACCGGTGGTTCGCGAACGCGCATCGATCGCGATCGCCCGACGCAAGGATGCTCCGGTTTCCACCATCATCAAATTGCTGGAATCCAAGACGCTTGATTCCCGCCTTGGCGCCTGCCAGGCACTCGCACAACTGAAGGCCAAAGCCGCCCCGGGCGTGCCCGCGCTGAGAAGCACCCTCCATGCGGAGGACCTCTGGCTTCGCATCCAGGCCGCGGACGCGCTGGCCGCCATTGGCAAGCCCGCGATCTCGGTGGCTCCGGAACTGTTGGAAATGGCAGCCAAGGGCCCCACCAAGGACGACCCCCGCGGGATGGAGCAGAGGTTCATGTGTTTCGCCGTGTTCGACCGGCGCGGAGGATTGTTAGGACAATCGCTCGACGGAGTGGACCGCGGGCAACTCATGAAGGCGGTCCGCGCCGGCCTCGTGAACGAGGATGGCCGGGCACGTGGTTCGATTGGAAGCGTCTATGCCAACCTCTCCTTTGAGGAACTCAAGCCGCTTCTCCCCGCCATCCGTGATGCGATCAAGACTCCATCACCAAGCGGCATCATGTTCGCAGACGAGATCCGCATGAGCGGCCTGGAGCTGTTCTCGAAACACCGGATCAACGATGGCATCGAACTGCTTGCCTACTATGCCCGCTACCAGAAGTCGCACGCCAGCGAGAATCGCATCGTGAAAGTCATGGAGATGCTCAAGTCCTACGGCACCCATGCCAAGCGGGTGATTCCGGATCTTGAGGCCGCCGCAAAATATTTTGAGAACGAAGAACCGGATTTCCCGCGCAACCTGAGCCTGGGAAAGGCAAAGGTGGTTAGAGATGCCATCGCGGCCATCAACGCATCCACCGAGACCCCTGAACTCACGACCTTTTGATCAATGCTTCATCATCTCAGATCTCGCTTTGCCCCATGGATCCGGGTAACGCGATGTGAAAACAAGGGAACGCTGATTCCGACCGCCCTGATTGTTAGCATGGGACTCCTCGCGGCCGGACCAGCGGCAGCCGAACTGTCGGAAAAGGATTTCCGTGATCCGCCCATCCAGGCAAGACCCTCCGCCCTCTGGACGTGGCTGAATGGCCATGTCGATCTCAAGCAGATCACCCGGGAGCTTGAGGAGATGAAGGCGAAGGGAATGCGCGGTGCGATCATCTGGGACCTCGGCAGTATTTCCGATCCGAAGAAAGTCATCCCGGCGGGGCCCGAGTTCCTTGGTACGGAATCCCTCAAGGCGATCCACCATGCGATGGACGAGGCGAAAAGGCTCGGGCTGGAACTGGGGCTTGTCGCAGCCAGCAGTTGGAATTCCGGAGGAACCTGGATCACTCCGGAGAACGGCAGCAAGGCCCTTCGATGGAGCGAAACACGGGTCAAAGGGCCTTCCGAATTCTCAGGGATCATTCCCCTTCCGGACAAGACCACCGGAAGTTTCGAGGAGGTCGCCATCATTGCCATGCCGGTTCAGGAGAACAAATCGGGCGGAAATCCCCGCAACCCGGTTCCGCTAGATAGCCATTTCTCCGCGAACGGCAACCTGACTTGGTCGGTGCCGGAAGGCGAGTGGAGCATCCTGAGGTTCGCCTCCATCAACACCGGGGAGTTCCTCAATTGTCCGAGTCCGAATTCCAAGGGATTGGTCATCGATCACCTGAGCCGCGAGGCAACCGATGCGCACATCAACCACATGCTCGACACCTTGTCCCAAGGTCGCGACGGCTTCGGTCCATTGAAGGCCCTGATGCTTGATAGCTACGAAGTCCGGCCGGCCAATGACTGGACGCCGGATTTCATCAAGGACTTCATTGCCCACAACGGCTACGACCCGATTCCATGGCTTCCCGCGCTCGCAGGGACCACTGTTGGCAGCAAGGATTCAAGTGACCGCTTTCTGCACGACTATCACAAGACCGTTAGCGACCTGCTCGTGGAGGATCACTACGCGAGGGTCCGCGAGCTGGTCAACCGCCGGGGGCTTCAGCTCCTGGCAGAAGCCGGTCATGGCGGACATGCTCGTGTCGATCCACTCAAGGCCCTCGGAGCGGCCGATATCCCGATGGGTGAATTCTGGAACAACCGAAAGAACTGGGTCACCAAGGAAGCTGCCAGCGCCGCCCACATTTATGGAAAGCAACTTGTGAACGCGGAATCTCTAACAGGCTGGCAGAACTGGCAGGAAGGTCCGGCTGCCTACAAGCGGCTTTTCGACATCGCCCTGTGCGCCGGGCTCAACCAGGTCACTTTCCACACCTTCGCCCACAACCCGCCCGAGGCGGGATTGCCCGGGTTCGCCTACCACGCGGGGGAACATTTCAACGTCAACTCCACCTGGTGGAATCAAGCCGGTCCGATGCTGGCGGACATGTCGCGCTCCTGCCAATTGTTGCAGCAGGGGCAGTTTGTTGCGGACGTTTGTGCCTATTATGGGGATGACGCACCGAATCTTGTGCCGGCAAGGCGCATTTCTCCGACCATCCAGTCACAATGGAGCAAGGAATTCTGCGCACACTGTGGCAAACCCATCCCGGTTGATCTCGAATCCCTCGGCCATGGATATGACTACGACTATGTCAACGAGGAGGTGATCCTAACACGGATGAAGGAGCAGGACGGCAAGCTCGTTCTTCCCGATGGCATGAGTTACCGCATGTTGGTCTTGCCCGACCGGAAGAGCATTTCATCCGCAGCCCTGAAGCGGATCGGGGAACTCGTGGAGGCCGGCGCGACCGTGGTCGGTCCGAAGCCCGAGCGCTCCAACAGCCTGAGGGGATTCCCTGACTGTGATCGCGAGATTGCGGATCTAGCAGAACGGATCTGGGGCGACTGCGACGGCGACAAGATCCGGAGTCATCAATATGGCAAGGGCAAGGTCGTCTGGAACAAGCCGCTGAAGGAAGTGCTGAGCGACATGGGGGTTCCACCGGACTTCTCCGTGGAGGGAGCCGGAAACGAGGATCAGCATATCGACTACATCCATCGCAAGACCGGGGACGAGGACATCTACTTCGTCTCCAACAGCGCGATGACCCGCGAGCAAGTGACTTGCAATTTCAGGGTAGGGCCTGATTTGGTGCCCAGCTTCTGGAACTCGGAAGATGGAAGCGTCACTCCATGCCACCTCTACGAATCGGGAGAAGGGTACGTCCGGCTTCCCCTCAACCTCCATCCAGCTTCTTCGATATTCGTGATCTTCAAGAAAGGAGCCCGTCCGGATCATCTCGTCCGTGTCGGAACGCAAGGCACCGCGGGATCCGGAGGAACTAGCAGCCCGGCGATTGAGGTGCTGGCAATGGATTCAGGCCGGATCGAAGCCCGTGTCCAAACTCCCGGGACCTATCTGTTGGAGACTTCGTCAGGCAAGAGCGGAGAAATCGTGGTGGATCAGGTTCCCGCTGATCGGGAAATCGCGGGGCCGTGGAAGGTGAGTTTCCCCGAAGGACGCGGCGCACCTCCGGAAGTGACGATGCAGTCGTTGACCGATTGGGCAGAATCCCCGGACACTGGAATCCGTTATTTCTCTGGAACGGCGATCTACCACAAGGATATCGATCTCACCGGCCTTGCGGATCCTGGCAAGGGCCCGGTCATCCTCGACCTGGGATCGGTGAAGGAAGTCGCCACGCTCAAGGTAAACGGAAAGGATGCAGGAATATTGTGGAAGGAACCCTATCAGATCGACATCAGCCCTTTCCTCAAGCCCGGCGAGAACCAACTTGAGATTTCCGTCACCAACCTCTGGAACAACCGGATCGTGGGCGACCAGCGGATGGGCACGGAATTCACGCGGACCAACCTGAAGAACAAGTTCACCGCGAAGTCCCCTCTTCTGCCGTCCGGCCTCATCGGCCCGGTGAAGTTGCTATTCCCGGTTACCGCGAGCATCAAGATCGATTGAATCACCTCACACCATGATCAAGGAACATCTATCAGCGCTTCTCGGATCCACGATCATCCTCGCCTCGTCGCAGGTTTCCCCGGGTGACACATCCATCCTTCCGGCGACCGCCCTGCATCGTTATGTCGAGACCTTCAACAAGCACGACCACACGAGTTCCGGGCAGGCCATTTCCAACGAGGACGCCGCGCGCTGGTTGGAGGAAAACGTGCCGCGATTCGACTGCCCGGACAAGGACATCGAGGAGATCTATCACTTCCGTTGGTGGACCTACCGCAAGCACATCAAGGAGACGCCCGACGGATTTGTCATCACCGAGTTCCTTCCGAAGGTCACGTGGAGCGGGAAATACAACACGATCAACTGCCCCGCCGGCCACCACTTCCGCGAAGGGCGCTGGATCCGTAATCCGAAGTATCTCGATGACTACTCGGTATTCTGGTTCCGCAAGGGCGGAAACCCGCGCGCCTACAGCTTCTGGGCCGCCGATTCCATCTATCAGCGAGCCCTGGTGCTTGGCGACTTCTCGCAGGCGAAGGAACTCCTGCCGGACCTCGTGAGGAACTATCGGGAATGGGAGAAGTCCCGGCTCTGTGCTGATGGTTTGTTCTGGCAGGTTGACGACCGCGACGGTATGGAGGTCTCCATCGGTGGAAGTGGCAAGCGGGCGACGATCAACAGCTACATGTATGGCGACGCCCGGGCCATTGCCGCGATCGCCAAGGTCGCGGGAACACCGGACATCGAAAAAGAATACACCGCCAAGGCGGAAAATCTCCGCAACCTGGTGAACGATAAACTTTGGGACAAGGATTCCAGGTTCTACAAGGTTTTGCCCCGCTCCAAGGATGAGATCGGAGCACCAAAGAATCCATCAGGTGCGACGCCCAAGGATGGAAACATTGCTCTTGAGGAGGTTTCCCTAGTCGATGTTCGCGAGCTGCATGGCTACACACCATGGTATTTCGAACTACCCGAGCCAGGCAAGGGGCACGAAGTCGCATGGAAGCAGTTGATGGATCCCAAGGGATTCAATGCGACCTTCGGCCCCACCACTGCGGAACAACGCCACCCGAAATTTTCCGTTTCCTACACGGGCCATGAATGCCAGTGGAACGGACCAAGCTGGCCCTTTGCCACGTCCATCACCCTCACCGCGCTTGCCAACGTTCTCAACGACTACCCGCAGGATGACATCTCCCGTGAGGACTATTTCGAGACCCTAAAGACCTACACCAGGTCCCAACACCTGAAGCTGGACGATGATTCCTCCGTCCCATGGATCGACGAAAATCTGAACCCGTTCACCGGCGACTGGATCTCCCGCACACGGCTTAAGGCGTGGAAGAACAACACTTGGGATGCGGGCAAGGGAGGTGTTGAGCGTGGCAAGGATTACAACCACTCCACCTACTGCGATCTCGTCATCAGCGGACTTGTCGGGTTGCGGTCACGTGCTGACGACAAGGTGGAGGTCAACCCTCTGGTACCGCGGAACACATGGGATCATTTCTGCCTCGACCGGGTTCCCTATCACGGGCGCCTGTTGACCATCCTCTACGATCTAACTGGAGAAGTGTATGGTAAGGGACGCGGTCTTCGAATCCTTGCCGACGGCAAGGAAATCGGATCTTCCGCCACCCTGGAGCGTCTGGTTGTTCCGCTTGGCGATTGAGTTCATCGCCATCTGACAACGCCATCCCTATTTCTTCGTTAGTTGCGTGGAGAGAAATTCGGCAGTCTTGCCCACCGCCGAGTCGAAAAGCGCCATGTCGTTGTTGGTATGCCCGTGAATTCCGCCGGGTTGCGTAATCAACTCGCACACGTTCCCAGCTTCCTGCATTCGCTTGGTGAAAAGCTGGGAGCCGGCATAGGGCGCCACCGTATCGGCGTCGCCATGGAAAATCAGGGTGGGAGGCGCTTTTGGCTTCACCTGATCCACCGGGGAGATGGATTTCCAATCCTTACCAATTTTCTTCTGTCCGTATCCCTTTTCAGAAGTGTCAATGACCGGGAAAAACAAAACCAGCGCGTCAGGCCGGCATGAAATCTTGAGATCCTCATCCGGATGATCCATGCCATCGAAAAACGCGGTTCCCGCGGCAACATGCCCACCTGCCGATCCGCCGCTAACAGCAATGCGGTCCGGATCGATTCCCAGCTCCTTCGCATGGGCCCGGACGTAGCGGACGGCTGCCCTGCCATCCTTGACACAGTCGAAAACAGTGACGCCCTTCTGGCTGACGAGACGGTACTCGACACTGATGCCCACGTAGCCCTTTTCCGATAGCGCATGGGCGTAGGGATAGAAGCGGCCAGGAGTTCCGCTGGTCCAACCACCGCCGTGAATGGTGACAAAAGCGGGCCAAGGTCCCGATGCATTGAAGCCATCCGGGTGAAAGAAATGCAGCGTGAGTTCACGTCCGCCGATGGTTTTGTAGGTGACGACCTTGTCCGGTTTAAGGGTTTCCTGCAAGGTGGTGAAATCAGGCTTGCCCGGCTTGGGACTCTTCCCGTCCGGTTCACCCTTCGCCGCGGCAAAGGGACTTGCCAGGATTCCGACCGCCATGAGAAGAGTTCCAGCCTTGGTATTGATGAGCATGAGATTGTTTTGGGGATGATTCCCATTTGTTCACGTTCCGTTCCCCTTTCTCAGAATGCAGGGATACCCACCATGTGAGATGGAGCGGAATGGCCGATGCACCGCAAACTGCTACTCGGTCACGGGAACAGTAATACTCTCGTAATCCACGCGGTTGAATCGCGAATCCCAGTTGAAGATGCACATTTCACGGCGGGTGGAATAGAGCGCGACGGTCGATGCGGCAATCATGTCCCATTCTTGCCGCTCAGGGTGAAAACAACTGATGCGGATGGGCAGGCTGATCGATTTATCAGATCCGAGCGGATTGTGAATCTTTTCCTTTCCAGGCTCGATCTCGATTTTCGCTTTCCCTAACTCAATTCCGATCTTCAGGTTGGTCATGTTCAAGAACATCGTGTCTCCGCCCTTGAAGCTTGCCAGATCCTGAACCTTCGCCTTGAACAGCAGGCCGCTTGAATTCTTTGCCACAGGCATGAGGATGATCACCGCCTTGGTCACGGTATCGGGAACGATGACTTGAGCAAGGGTAAGGTATTCGGGCTTTTTCGGATCCTTGGGGTTCTCAATCTTGCGAACGATGCGGAGGGTGCCGTCAGCAGGAATTTTCACAGGATCGCTGGGAGAGAGTTTGGAAAGAAGCAATTGACTGATCTCCGTGCCGGACATGACAGTCACAGGATTCTCGAGCCCCTCCGGCACGCTGGTATAGACAAACCATGCCACCCGCCCCTTGGCCTGACGCTTTTCATCGGTGCCGTCCTCTTGAGCGAACAGCGTGGAAGTGACACAGAAGCCGAGACACAGGCAAAGGAGGAGATTTTTCATCAGTAATGTTAGAGACGGGAACTTATACCTCGGACGGATTCAACCAACGAAAGCTCTCGATCCGGAATTTGCGGCCAAAGCGGACGTTCGATTGCGAAAGAGCGGCATTATCACTGAAAGTGCCGCTTGCGCCGAGCAGGCGTGTCGGGACGTCGGCATCATTGGTGGGATCCTGATACTCTGGCACCCGCTGCACAACCGCCTCGCACCACGCACGGGCGATGACCACCTTGCCACTGGCATCACGAGCCTCGCCATAGGCACGAATGCGGAAGGTATCATCGCGCACGGCCAGGGTGTTCGCGATGGGCTTGAGCAAGTCCGACTGGATGATATAGCCTGGAACGCCAGCCAGACGCGAGCCTTCGGCGGCCTCGGGGGTGGCGAAACTATTGCGTCCTAGGTCTGCCTTCGTGATCATGTATGTATCCTTGGGAGATTTGTAGCGGTAGTTGATGGACTGAGAATCGATGGACTTGTCGTCATAGTCGATGGCACTCTGCAAAGCCCCCATGGTGCCGAGATCATCATTAGACAGGCGGCGGTTGATGAACTCGGAAAAATTGAGGAACGGGCCCCGCTTCTTGACCTGCTTGACGCACTCCTCAGCCAGCTTGGTGATTTGCTTGTCATCCAGAAAGCGAACACCGCTCCAGCCTTTTGAGCCATCGGGCAGGGTTACCCCCCGTCCCGCATCGTCCATCTCCTTGTCGGAAACCTCCGTATCAAAGCGCGAGAGCGCGATCTGCTTGCCGGACGGCACATCAATTTTCCTCACACCACCGGAGGCGTCGCGGAAGACCAACTGCCGTTCACGAATGCCGGTGAACAATGCCTGCCACGCGGCCACGGAGGTGCTGTTGACGTTGAACATGCCATCCACCATCAGGTATTTGGCGGCTTTGAGATATCCGTCCGTCGCACTGAGATCGTCTTTCGCGACAGAGGCGGGCTTTCCTGCAGAATAGTACTTGTAGCGTTGATTTGAGATCGGATCACTTGCAACCAGGCGGTCAAGATTCTTGCTCAGGCTAACTGCCTTGCTGGCTCCGGGACGTGCTTGATCCGCCAGGGACGAGACGAAATAATCGTCCCACAAGGCGTCGTTGAGGAGGAAGACATGATCCCAGTAGTCACAATAAGCCTTGGTATCAACTTCCTCGGTCACGTTCGGGTTTTGGCGGTCGATGACATCCCGGCTTTTCGAGTTGTCGATGAACCGGTAAACGTCAGTCCTTGGCAGCATCGGGTGCATGAAGGAGTTTCCGATGCCCGGTCCGGTAACGCCACTTTGATACGCAACACGTTTGCTCTCGGCGCAATAGAGCGAGGATTTCGCCACACTGCTGCCATCTCCGGAGAAACTGCGGGCAAAGTTCGGAGCGAGTTGATCGGACTTGAGCCAACCGGGATTGATACGCATGCCAGCAAAGCCCGCAAGACTGCTGATCGGCGCCGTGGGAAGTTCCAGCATGGCGGCAGAAGTGACCTGTTCTGCCGGACCAAGAAACGCCTTGTCACCAAGTTGCCCGACGACCTTGCTCAAGCCAAACGTC
Organism: uncultured Verrucomicrobiae bacterium; assembly: GCA_963810445.1. GTDB lineage: Bacteria > Verrucomicrobiota > Verrucomicrobiia > Verrucomicrobiales > Akkermansiaceae > Luteolibacter. The sequence continues at coordinate 91,378 of CAWENZ010000062.1, forward strand.
GTCGTCGGGCCGAAGTTCACAATATAAGGACAATCCAACCGCTGGGTGTGGGCGATCGTGTCATCCATGGACATGTACATCCCGCTTCCAAAATAGAATGGCGGGGCCTGTATCCAGTTTCGGCTTCGCCAATCCCTTGCCCAGTCGATACTCGGGTAATCGGTACTTGAACAGGCCCTTGATCGCCATTTGCGTGTAAGCCACGACCTTGGGATTACCGTCAAAATCCCATAAGGCAAGGTTGCTGGCGCCGGGAGGAGTGATCGGGGCGTTGGTCTGATCCGGAACATGCGGGCTTCTCTGGAGCCAGTCGTTGGAATACGTCATCGGCAACCCTCCCGAAGCGCCCGACAACCTGGATTCCAGGAACATGGCGCCAGGAGTGTTTCCATTGTTCACGCCCCCTCCCCACTGGGCACAGGAAAATTCATAGGCGGCCCCCGGCTTCTCTGACGGGGAAAAGGTCGAGGTCGAACCGATCTTCCAGGTCCGCTCATCCCCCGCGACCACGTTCGGATCGAACCCGGGGACAAGATCAGTCGCCAGACCGCCTGCTACCGAGCTATCGATGGTTGACTTCATGGAGAACACCTTCAGTTCCCCAGGTTGGAAAACGATATCGCCTCTCCCCTCGGATTTGATCGTTCCCGTGAAGTTCTTGGCTTCACTGTAACCGTTCATCGTCTTGTAAACCCCGTTCAGGTAGAATTTCACGTTCGTAGGCCACATTCTGTAAGCCTTGCAGGACACCGACATTTCGCCCGAGCGAACGACGAGCTCGGTATTGTAGGGGTTCCAAAACGTGAAGACCGGGCTATAATATTGGCGGCAATAGTATTTATCCGCAGTCGCTTTCTGGGCCACCAAACTGTAAACCAGAGTCAACTTCGCAAGGACCGGAGCGCGCCAGTAGTGGTTGGATCCATCCCATGGGGGATTATCCACCGACATTGAGGACGAAGACGCAAAGTCGCTGGATGGTTTACTCCTACTCCAATTGAGTGTTCCAAGCTTGCCTAGTTCCGTAGGGGTTGCATCGGTCCCGGAGCGATACATCCGGTAGTAATGCCGCAAGTTGGTCCAGGAGGCAAACTGCCGGTTGGGGATCACAGGATTCTTGGCTGCCAGCTCGGGACTCATCGGCCGGATCGACGGCTCGCGGATGTCTTTGCCGGGATTGAATTTGTAGGGAGCTGGAAGTTGAGACCCACCCTTTTCCAAAAGTAAACTGAGGTCCTTCTTGAGCTGGCCGGTGCGGACACTCGCGATCACCCCTTGGCTGTTCGCGGTGACATCGAAGAAGCGCTGTTTCACATCGTCCTCGCCGACCTTGGCCGGACGGAGAGATTGGGTGGTGATGAGGCGCGGACCAAGAGTCGCGTCCTTGTCCAGCACGTCGAAACCCTTCAAGCTCCCGACTCCCACCTCCGCGGTATTGCCCTGGGCTGTCTGCCATTCATCAACAGCCAGCGAACGCGGATTGTTGGACATGTCGATCCGGGCCTTCTGGTTTTCAGAGCCGATCCACCATGCGCTCCGGCCGGTCTTGGCGACGGTCGTAAGATAGGCGCGGGTGATTTGATCCGCGGTGCCCTTGTCACCAAGGCTCCCCTTCCCCACAAGCACCACCGAATTGGTGTCATCCCAGCCGGTCAGGGAGCTTGGCGCATCGATGTTGCTTTCCTTTCCGTACGGCATCGAAAGCAACCAGCGACGGAACATTTTGTCACGCTTCGGCCCGTAGGTATCGGAAATCTTGAGAGTCCCGCCACCGCTTGGTGGTGTGTAGCTCGCGTTGAGCCAGTCCCCCCAGGAATTGTAGCTGGCCAGCCAGTGGGATTGATCGACTCCCTCGATGGTCTCGGTATCCTTGTTCTGGTCGAACAGGGCGGAATCCGCGCTCACCCGCATGTCCGGCCCCATTTCCTTCTGAAGTTCGCCGAGGGCAAGCATCAGTGCCAACCGGGCATTGGCCTTCGCCTGGGCCTGGGCATCGTCCCTCGACGTAACACGCAGCGACAGCGCCGACAAACTCAACAACCCCACCGCGATGATGGTAAGGAGGATCATCAGCGAAAGGGTCACCACGAGCGCGAAGCCACGTTTCCCCCCAAACCGGCTCATCTTTTGGCTAAAATCTGGCGTTTTCATCGTCAATTTCTCCTTTGATTGCATTCTCAGCAGATTGGATTTCCACGAATTCCCATACCCAAGGTTGAATACATCATGTAAATACACCATTCGCCGAAATCTGTCGATGTTTTTCTCTCAAGCATCCCTTTCGATCAACCTCTTGAGTTCCAAATCCCATTGGATAGCAAAACGAAACATCAGAACTCATCCGCACTCCAAGGATGTGAGGAACATGTCTTACCGATCCCAATAAAGTCAAAAAGGAATCTCCTCGACACCTATACGGGATCTGAATAGGTCAGGCACCATGCAAACCTTGAAGCTTCTCAGCCTCCCGGAGCAAATCGCGGCCTACATGCGCACCGAGATCCTGCGGGGAACTTGGTCAAGCGAAATGCCCGGTGCTCCGAAGCTGGCGACGGAGTTTGGAGTCGATCACCGGATGATCATCTCGGCGCTACGCCTGCTGGAGAAGGAAGGCCTGCTCGCGCCCCAGGGAGCGGGTCGCAGGCGCAAGGTCGTCATTCCTGACAATCACACGCCTCCCGCACTTCGGGTGCAGACGCTTCTTTATGAAAAGGATGACAACAAGCTGTTCCACATTGCCGAAATCCAGCACCGGCTCCTGGAAATGGGCCACGTGGCCGGGTTCCCCTCAAAGTCACAGCACGAATTGGGAATGGATGTGAAGCGGATCGCCCGTCTTGTCCAAAGCACCGAAGCCGATGCCTGGGTGGTGATGTCCGGATCGCGGGAGGTGCTGGAATGGTTCGCGCAGCAATCCAAGCCCGCCATCGCCCTCGCCGGACGCCAGCGTGGGGTTGCGATCGCATGCAGCGCCCCTGACAAGGTGCCGGCGTTAAGGGAAGCCGTGCGGCGACTGGCGGACCTCCGCCACCGGCGCATCGTCATGCTGACCCATGCGGAACGAAGAAATCCCAATCCGGGGTTCTTCGAGCGGTCGTTTTTCGAAGAACTGGATTCATTGGGAATCGCGACCGGCCCGTACAATCTGCCGGATTGGCAGGATGACATGACGGGCTTCCACCGGTGTCTCGACTCGCTCTTCATGCACACCCCACCGACCGCCCTGCTGATCGACGGAACGCCTTCATTCATCGCCGCGCAACTGCACCTGGCACAACGTGGCATTCTCGCGCCGCGGGATGTGTCGTTGATCTGCTTCGACCCGGATCCGGCCTTCTCGTGGTGCCAACCTTCCGTGGCCCACATCCACTGGGACACCGATCCGATTGTCCGCCGGATCGTGGGTTGGGCAGACAATGTTGCCCGCGGCAAGATCGATCGCCGGAAGAGCTACACCAAGGCCACCTTCATCGAAGGTGGCACGATGGGTCCGGCACCTGTTCGTTAGATTCACGGAGCGCGGAAATGAAGGATCATTTCCCATTGGTGGACAAACGAGGGGCACGATCGAACGCGTCATCGATCAGCCGGGGATCCTCATTCGCCTTGAGCTCTTGCGTGAGCTGCTCGCGGAGCTTCGCCAGTTTTTCGGCATACTCCGGATTGCTCGCGACGTTCTTCATCTGATAGGTGTCCTTTTGCAAGTCATAGAGCTCTTCTGCCAGGCGTTTCCCCCAGGCAAATTCAACGAAGGACTCCATTCCGGCGTCCTTGCGGTGCTCGACCATCCACGCCTTGGTCGGTGAGGCGTCGATGTCGGCGAAGGCGCAATGCGTCTGGTTCGCAAGCTGTTCGTAGGATGGCTCCGAGGTGTCGGTGACCTTTTTCGGATCGCCCATGGGCCAGCGGTCGGGCTTGAAATTCCTCACGTAAAGGAAGTCCGGCGTGCGCAACGCGCGCACCGGATATGGGAGATGGCCCTCACGGGCCTCACCGACGTGCACCTCGCGCCCGATCAATGCCCAGCCGCGGAGTTTCGAATCATCGCTGCCGGGTGCCAGCGCAGGCAACAGGCTCTGGCCGTTAGGATCATCCGGCGACTCAAGGCCGGCTGCGGCGAGGAAGGTCGGGGTGATGTCGATGAGCGACACCGGCAGCTTCACGTTGCGCCCGGCGGCGATTTTCTCCGGCCAACGGATGGCGAGCAGGACACGCGATCCGAGGTCATGGACGTTGCATTTGCCGCGCGGGAAACCCGGAATGCCGTGGTCACCTGAAATGACGACGATGGTATTGTCCAGCTCGCCCATGTCCTCGACCATCCTGATGAGTGCGCCGCAGGCGGCGTCGAAGGCCATGGCCTCGCCGAGATAGTCGGCCATGTCCTCGCGGATCAGGGGTTCGTCAGGCAGCACCGGCGGCATTTTCCCCTTGAGGTCGTCCGGGTTGAGTCCCCACAGGGCCTTCCCTGAGCCGAGCGTCCACTGGCGGTGGGTGTTGGTCGGGTTGAACGAGTAGAAAAAGGGTTTGCCCTTTTCACGCTTGGCGAGGAAGTCGCGGAAGTTCCCCCGCACCTCATCGAGAACCTTCTCCTTCGCAGCCGCCTTGTCCTTCGACTTGGTTAGAAACCGGGAGAACTGGTTGAGGTCGCCGCCGGACTTGTTATAGATGTTTTCCTTGCCGCCGATGATGCTCTCCCGCATGTGCAGCTTGTAGGTGAGACCGATGTGATAGCCGCCGTCGCGAAGGACGAGCGGCATCCCCTTGATCTTGTCGAATGGATCGGGCGCACCTTTTTGCCAGGGAAAATGGAGTTGCGCGTGCGAGCCGTTGCGGAAGAAATGCCTGCCCGTGTTGAGAGCGGCGCGGGAGGGAGTGCATGAAGGCACCGAAACAAACGCGTTCTGGAAGATCGCACCCTCCTTTGCCACCCGGTCGAACACGGGGGTTTTGATGATGTCGTTGGGAGACGGCCTGGCGGGATCGGCGTAGGCCGATGCGTAGCAACCGAGATCGTCCGCGAAAAGCAGCAGGATGTTAGGACGTTCCGCGCCGAAGCACGCGGCACTCAGCCCGATAAAGATGAGAAATAAATTTTTCACGTGAACTGAACGGGAGATTCACGTCCGGTCTTGCAACCACGAACCCGGTGCGGGGGCTTCGGGCGGAATGAATTCCGCGGTCCGGCATCACTGCTTCCCGTCGGGGGGCGGGAACTTGCGGATGTTGCTGTAGCGCGGGTAGCTATCCCAGATGGCACCATTGCCGTGGGCCCGGGGATCGCCGGTCTTTTCCAAATAGTCCGTCATCCGGCCGGACAATTCGGTTATCGTTTTTTCGAACGCCGGGTCCTTGGCCAGGTTCTTCAGGCACTCCGGGTCGGTGGTGATGTCGAACAACTCCTCGGCAGGACGTTTCGCGACAGCAAGTTGGAGAAACTTGCCGATCACCGGGTCATCGTGATGCTGAACCATGAAATTCCGGGTGACTGATAGATCGATGTCGCAATAGGCACTTTCCACCGGTCCGAGGTTGCCGTTCGCCTTGATCTCGCGCGGATCTCCCAATGGCCAGCGGTCGGGCTCGAAGTTGCGGATGTAGAGAAACCGCGGGGTGCGCAGCGCGCGCTGCGGGTAGGTCCAGTTGTTGTAGCGCGAGGAGGAATGACGTTCGCGGGCAGCCCAGGCGACGGTGCGTGATGGATCCACCAGACCTTGGTCCTTCGAGTCCAGGATGTTCATGATGCTGCGGCCGGAAATCGGATAGTCCGTCGGCGGCTTGGCTCCGGCCGCATCCAGCACGGTGGCGGTTAGATCCACGAAACCGACGAGATCGTCCACCACCCGGCCACCGGGTGCCTTGGCAGCCCAGCGGATGGCCAAGGGCTCGTGAATGCCATACTCGTAGCAGGTCGCCTTGGAGCGAGGAAATGGCATGCCGTTGTCGGAGGTCACGATGACCAGGGTGTTCTCAAGCTCACCAGCGGCCTCCAGCATTCCTAACATTTTCCCGAGCTGCGAGTCGAACCACTCGATTTCGAGGCAATAGTCGAGGATATCACTTCGCACCTCGGGCGTGTCAGGAAGGAAGGACGGCACAACCACGTCCTCCAGCCGCTTGCCGGCTTTCATGCCGGAGTCCTTTTCATAGTCGGTGTGCGGCTCATAGGCGCCATACCAGAAGCAGAACGGCTGACCCTTGGCGCGAGTGGTTAGAAACTCCCCGAAATTTCCCGCGTAGTCGATCTTGCTGATTCCGTTGGCGGGCGGGGTAAGCTTGCGTTGGTTGAATTCCGGTCCGGCGGGATTGCGGGTGCGCCCGCTGATTTTCGAATTTCCAGGCCCCCAGCCCTTGCCGGTGTAGCCGATGGCATATCCGCCAGCCTCCAGCAGGTCCGGGAAAGTGACGTATTTTTTCGGGAAGCTGCTGCAATGCGTGCCCGCCTCCTCGATTTGCCACGTGTGTCGTCCGGTGAGCAGGGACGCCCTGCTCGGGCTGCATCCGGGAGACGCCGCGAAGCCGTTTCTGAAAAGGATCCCCTCACGCGCGACCCGGTCGAAGGCCGGCGTCCTCACCGCCTTGCATCCGGCGGCGGAGGTGTGCGGGAAGGACTGATCATCCGAAATGGCGATGAGGATGTTAGGCCGGGGTTTCCCCAGGGCGGGTTGCCCAAGGCAAAAGTTGACCAGCACAAGCGGCAAGGCGATCGCTGCCGCGGAAAAGAAAGAAATGGATTTCATGAATGATCAGGGCTCGGGCAGTTTACGTCGGCACCCGGGACATTTCTCTCCAATCAATTCGAGGCGCGCACCCTGACAAACAATTTCTCCCCCGTCAGCAGGCCAGGGCTGAGAGTGACGGACACGGACTGAACTCCGTTAGAATCCGGCACGCCCGGTGCCTGCATCGCGCCGCTGTCCTCGGTCCAGCCATCGGGATTCCCCGGAGACCAGGCCTGGAGATTGGTCGTGGTCCAAACCGTGTAGCTCAAGCCCGTGAGCGAGGGATCCCGGCGGGTGTAGGTGAATGCGCCGTTGAGAGGAATCGTGATCGGATTGACTGAAGAACCGCTGGTGGGATTCAGACCGAAGGCGCGTTCCTCGAAGTTGGTCATGCCGTCGCCATCAAGATCGGCATCCGGATCCGTGAGATTCGCGCCGGGATATTCAGCGGCCCAGGTGGTGTAATCGTCCACCGGGGGCATGATGTTCCCCCGGAATGCGATGGATTGAATGTCGGCATAGGCACCGGTGGCGGTGCCCGCATTCTCGGCCCGCACGCGCAGCCACAGGTCCTGGGTGCTGTGGTCAATCAAGATCGCCGACGCCGGAGTGAAGGTTCGCCATTGGAACTGGTCCTCCCCGTTGGGCTCGGTCAGGTCGAAGGTCTGGGGGCTGGCAATTGGAATCCAATTTGCCCCGTCGTTGAGGCTGTATTCGGCGGTCAGGGTGATATCGCGGATGCTCGCTCCGCTGGTGGTCTGAAGATTGCCGGAGGAATTCGACCAGAGCATGTTGAAGGCGATGTCGGAGAGCCCAATCATTTGTGATCCGCCCGTGTAGCGAAACTCGGTTTGCCACCAGCCACCGTTCTGGGGAATGGCCGCACCCGGGTTGTCCACGTTCGTACGAGGGCTGTAGTAGGTGCCGGAGGCCATGGTGCCGACATTCATGAAAACAGTGCCGGTGAAGGTGATGTCCTGGAAGGTCAGGTTGGCGTCATCGGCGCTCAGCGTGTCGGTGAACGAGGGGTCGCCGTTGGTGTTCGTCAAATTGCGGTTGTTTCCATCGCTGGCCGGGCTGGCGCTGAAGGTGGTGGTCCAGAGGACGACCGGGTCGGGCAAGACAATGCCAACGAACTCGATGGACTTGATATCGACATAGGCACCGGCGGTGCCGTTGGCGTTTTCTGCCCGAACGCGCAGCCACAGGTCCTGGTTGGAATGCTGCACCCGGATGGCCGAAGCCGGGATGAAGGTCCGGACCTGCAACTGGTCCTCCCCGTTCGGCTCGGTTAGATCGTAATTCTGCGGGCTGGCGATCTGCCCCCAACTCGCCCCGCCGTTGAGGCTGTACTCGACGGTCAGGGTGATATCGCGGACGATCGTTTCGCTGTTCGTTTGAAAAATACCGCTGGAGTTCGACCAGGCCATGTTGAAGGCAATGCTGGTCAGGTCGATGCTCTGCGACCCGCCGGTGTAGCGGAACTCACTTTGCCACCAGCCACCGTTCTGAGGACTGCCCGCAGCCGGAGAATCCACGTTGGTCCGCGGACTGTAATAGTTGCCAGAAGCCATGTCCCCACTGTGCATGAAGACGGTGCCGGTGAAGGTGATGTCCTCAAAGGTCAGATTGGCATCGTCGGCTGTCAGCGAGTCGGTAAACGCAGGGGCGCCATTGGTGTTCGTCAACGCCCGGTCGGTGCCGTCACTGCCGGTGAAGGTGGTGGTCCAGAGGGTGCCTGAGAGAGGCGTTCCGGCGGGCTGAACGGTCACGGTGACGTTTGCGTTATCCGTGTTCGCTCCGTCGGTGATGACATAGCTGAAGGTCGCCGCCCCCGAAAATCCAACAGGTGGCGAGTAGCGGACCTTTCCGGCTTCCACTGCCGCCGTTCCGAAGTCGGGGGTGCCGACGCTTTGGAGGGTCATTGGCCCCGGCGTGCCGTCGTCGATGTCGTTGGCCAGCACGTCGATGAGAACCGGAGTTTCGAATGCCGTCGTCGCGGTGTCGTTGGTCGCGACCGGAGGTCCCGGTGGCGTCGTCCCTTCGGTGAAGTAAGCGGACTGGGGCACCGCCTGGCGGCTCAGTCCCGGTCCCGACCAGTCGAGTGCCAGGTTGCGAGAGCCGGTGGCATGGCGGTAGTAAAGGCGGAAAGGATGCAAGCCGACCGACAGATTGACCGCGGTCGAGGTGACACTGCCGGAGTGGGCGAAGTCATCGTCGATCAGGTGGCCGTCGTGCAGGAAGAAGTCGGCCCCGGTGTCGGAATCGAGGTAAAAGGTGTAGCTGCCGGCGGTGGCGACGTTGAGGTAGCCGGTGAAAAGAAGGCCAAAGTTATCGTCGCCAGGACGCACGGATAAATCGACGATGTTCGCGGTCCCGCTCGCGCCGGCGGTTAGATCGCGAAACTCGGGAACCCATTGCCACGTGCCGCCGGGGTCGGTGTAGCTTTTCCACGACAGTCCGGGTGACAAAGATGGTGGGCTGGTGACGGCGGGCAAGGGAAGTCCGTCGTAGAGCCGGCTGACGCCGCCACCGGGACGACGCGCGGTCAACGCCAGGGATTGCATCTGTGACTGGACCATGGGCAGCGAGGCAGCGAGATTGGTGGCCTCGCCCGGGTCGCTGGTGACATTGTAGATTTTGAAGGGTTCGCTGCCGGTGGTGATTCCGGTGCGGATGCCCATGTGGTCCCCGATGCGGAGGCATTGCATCTCACCTTTGATGTCGCCGCCATGGTTGGGGAATTCGGCCCAATTCGGAGTGCTGCCGGAACTCTGGAATTCGAAATAGAGATATCCCTTGTCGCGCTGCGTTCCCGTGCCGGTAAGGGTGGGAACGAGCGAAACTCCATCGCACCATGCCGGGGCTGGAACGTTGGCGAGTTCGCAAAATGTGGGCATCCAGTCCCAGAGCGCGCTCGGGTAACTGATCTCATGGATGTTGTTCTCATTTCCCGTGGCACCGGCGATGTGACCGGGCCAGCGGACGATGGTCGGGGCGCGGATGCCGGCTTCCCACATGTCTCGTTTGATCCCTTCCATGTTGGCGAAGGATTCAAAGGTCCGCGGGTTGTTGCCCTCGTTGTGAGGGCCGTTGTCCGAGGAGAAAACGCAGATCGTGTTGTTGTCGATCCCGAGGTCCTGGAGGGTGTGCAGGATGTCGGCGATGGAATCGTCGATGCGGCGAATCATCCCGACGTGCTGCTTTTCCGACGCGGCCCAACCGGAAGGGATGTCGGGATGGGTGTAGCATCGATCACTCCGCTGCCGTTGGCGGTGCTGGCGTAGCGGACTTTTCCAGAACCATCGGTGGCGGTGGTCCACTGGATGCCGCCGGTTAGCGGGTTGCCGTCGTTGTTGAGTGGCGGGTAGGCCACGGCCGGACGCTGCATTTTAAAATGCGGCGTGTCATAGGCGAGGTAGAGAAAGAAGGGTTGGTTGTCGCCGTCGGTGGCCTCGGCAATGATCTCCTTCCTTGCCGCCGCCGTCCATGCGTCGGTGGTGTAGAGATCGACCGAGGCGTCGGTGACCTGACGGTAGTCATCATAGATGAAGGCGTCCTTGTCGGTGGTGCCGTTGGCGGGAAAGTGCTCGTGGCCGTCGGCGTGGAAGAGGTAACCGAAAAACCGGTCGAAACCGCGGTCGAGCGGATGGCCCGCGAGGTTCTGCGAGCCGGTGCCCGTTAGAGACGTCGAACCCTCTCCGCCGGCGAGCCCGTTCTTGCCAATGTGGATGGTGCGGTAACCGGCAGCCCTGAGGACCGAGGCAATCGTGTGGTTGTTTTCAAGCGCCTTGTCGAACTGACTGTCGCGGACATTGCTATGGCCCTGGTGGCGGCCTTGCAAAAGCGAGGCGCGCGAGGGGGCGCAGACCGAGGCGGAAACATAGTGGTGCGTGAGCTTCGCGCCCTCGGCGGCCATGTGGTCAAGCGTCGGAGTGTCGAACTTTTTTGCCGAGGTCCGCTGGTCCTGCCAGAAGCAGCCGAGGTCTCCGTAGCCAAGGTCATCAACGAGGAAAAAGATGATGTTCGGTTTCGTCTGGGCGAAACATGGGCTGCTGAGCAGGAGAAGGAAGGCAAGGAGTCGGCGCATGGGATTTTTCAATCGAGGAAGAGATTCGATCCCAGTTAGGAACGGATCTGAATGAGAAGCGGGAACGGAAGCGACTCAGCGACGCCGGCGAAACAGTGAGAGCAGACCAAGGGCACCAAGTGTGGCGATGCCCGGCTCGGGCACCACACTGCCTTGGAAGGCAATGGACTGGATGTCAACATAGGCACCGACGGTGCCACCAGTGTTTTCGGCCTTCACTCGCAGCCACAAATCTTGAGTCGCGTGATCAACCGAGATCGCTGAACCAGGGGTGAAGGTTCGCAACTGGATTTGATCGGCCCCGTCGGGCTCGGTTAAATCGTAAGTCTGGGGACTGGAAATCTGGAACCAGTTCGTGCCTCCGTTCAGACTGTATTCCGCAGTCAACGTGATGTCGCGGATATTTGTTCCGAAAAGATTACCGGTGGTCTGAATATTCCCCCCGGAGTTCGACCACAACATGGTGAAAACCACAGCGGTCAGGTCGATCGTCTGCGATCCGCCGGCATAACGGAACTCGCTTTGCCACCAGCCACCGTTTTGTCCACCGGTAGCACCTGGATTGTCAACATTGGTGCGCGGGCTGTAATAGGTCCCCGCAGCCATGGTGCCGGAGTTCATGAAGACCGTGCCGGAGAAGCTGGTGTCCTGGAAGGTCAGGTTGGTGTCGTCGGCACTCAGGGTGTCGGTGAATGAGACATCGCCGGTGGTGTTCGTCAGATTGCGGTTCGTTCCATCGTTTGCCGGGCTCGCGCTGAAAGTGGTGGTCCAAAGGGTGGCGGCACTCACCGGCAGACCAAGAAGCAGGCCAGCCACGGCGACGCCGGACAAGCGGGCGAGGGGTATCATCGAATGCAGGGATGGGATTTCGACTTTCAAGGTTTTGGAACCCCTACCGGCAAAGACAACCGGACTCAAATGTTTTTTCCATCCAGCTGCGGATTCCCGCGAAAAAACAGCGGCAAATGAACTTGCGATCAACGAGTCGGCGCAGGCGCGTCAGAAATCACATGACCTGAAATCATCATCGCTTCGACAGGCTTATTTAGCGACAGGCCGGGTCCACCGAACCGACCAATTCACCTGGGCGCTGGTGGGACTGGTCAGCGTGAGCTTCGAGAGGCCGTCGCCGGAGCTGGCGATTCCGGCTGTTCCTGCGGATGCGGTGACCTCGCCGGGGACATGGCCGTTGTTGGCGAGCGTGATGACGAAGGATTCCCCGCCGACGACCTTGGCGGTGCCGGAGTAGGTCATTGTCGCGGCGTCCCATTTGACCTCGGCGAGATCGAGGAAGCCCTGCAGGATGTGGCGGTTGGTGGAGAGGAACTGCGGATGATCCTGTTTCCGATGGAGTGAGAAGGTGAGCGCCTGATAGGGCTTGAGGTTCCGGGTGATCGACTGGCTCCCCTGCATCTCGCCAAGGAACTCGTCGTTCCAGAAATCATGGAGATAGTAGCTGGCGTCGCGATCCATGCCGAGCGAGCCGGTGTCCGCCTGGTCACCGGAGATCGGGGCGGTGACCGCTTGGCCGCTGTCACGGTTGTTGCAGAGGATGACCTGCGACCAGCCGGGATCGATCTGATAGGAATAGACGGAAGGATCGGTGCTTCCTGCAACTAACATGTCCACCGGGCGGAAGGAACGCGTGCCTGGGAGAATGGGAAAGAGTCTTGTCAGGTCGTGTTGCTCCTCGGGCGTCATGCGGCCGAACGAGGTGCCGAGTTCAATGCGGCCAGAGATCAGCCCGACGAGGCTGAGCATCGTGCGGCGCGCGTCGCTATCGAGATTCTTGAAGGATTTTCCGTCAGGGTAGTAGCCGAAAACGCTGCGGTTCTTGTACCAACGAAGGCCGATGCGGGAGGCCATTTCCGGCTCGAAATGGGATGAATCCCCCCAGACGCGCTGGAGATCGACGATGCCGGCGGTGACATCCAGACGAGGCGTGCCGTATTCGCCGAGGTTGCGCTCGTGGATGTAGGCGTCATCGCCCAGGCCCGCGCGGCAGATTTCGAAAACCTTCCGATAGGCGGCGGTGGTGGTGTAGGTGGTATCCTCGAAGCCGCCGTCCTTGCACCAGCCGGACTCCGGATAGTCGAACTTGATGCCCTGCAATCCCTGTTTTCCGAGGCGGGTCCACATGGCCAGCGTGTGGGCTTGGAACTCCGGGTCGGAGAAATCGCATTTCACGAACGGCATGTGATGCGGGTGCTCGGCGTGCAGGCGGGAAATATCGTTGCCCAGCATCCAGCCGGGATGGGCCATCGCGAAGTCATTGGAAGGAAGGTTCGCCTGGATGTAGGTGAAGGGGATGCCGCCGAGTTCACGGATTCTCCCGCAGTATTTCCCAAAGGTCTCGTACGGGGAAACGAGGGATTTGTATTGCTCCCAATGCTTGTCGTCCCACCAGCCCTGCTGGGTGTCGCCGTTGTTACGGTAACAGTAGTAGTCCGGCTCTAGACGGATCGCCACCGGGGTGTAGTTGAGGATCCCCGACTTTTTCGCGAGCTCCATTTGACCGACGAGTTCCGGGGAATTGTTGATGGGGCGGCCCTCGCCGTATTCACCGCTGGAGACCATCCAGCCGCACAAGGTTGGAAAGTCGTATGCCTTCGGGTGCGCCTTGTTGGCGGTGCGCATCGCAAGTCCATAACACTCTAACGACGCGAACGGATCCGTGGTGGAAAAATCGAGGAAGACCGTGTCGGTGGCATCGTAGGTGGTGCCCGGCTCGACCCGCTTTCCCTGAGGATCCTCGACGGTGACGGTGAGCTGGTTCTTGGCTTCGTCGATCAGGACGCGACGCAGAAACTCGCGGTAGCCCAAGCCACCGACGACGAACGACCTGCGCGCGCCATCGATCTTGCCGGTGACGAGCACGTTGTTGAAGGCGTCGATGCCAAGCTGGCTTTGCACGCGGTTTTTCTCGGCTCCGGCACCTCCTTGAAGCAGGCGGGCTTCGTCCAGTTTCCGGCCGGGCAGGAACCGCGCCTTCTCAAGCAAGGCGACGCGGCAGATGCGGGCCGCGATTGTCCGGTGGTTGGTGACCGAGAACCCGAGGACCGCGAACGGCAGCTCGTCGTAAACGGAGAGATGGAGCGCCTTGATCGGGCGATAGCCGCCGCCAGGCGTTTCCACGATGGTGAGCTTGCGGCCTTTGCCAAATTCATCATCCAGATCGGTGACGCGCCACTCCCGCGTCGGCTTCTCAGGCGGACGCCAGCCGCTTTCGTCCACGGTGAATTGGGCACCTGAAAAAGCGGCAATTCCGGAGCGCAGGTCGGTTCCGGAGTAGCTTCCGGATCTCAGGTCGTAGGAGAGTTGGAAAATCCCGTTTCCGATAGAGACGTTGTTTCCCTTTTCAATGACCTCGACCGCCGGTGCGGCGGAAACGAAACAGGCGGTAAAGATGAGTAAAAGTGATTTGATCGGCATGGGTGGGGAGGCATGCAGGATTACCGGGCTCCCCTGGAATGGAAGCATTTTCACCGGTTCGACGTATGGGATTTGACCGAGTCAACCGCGCGAAACTATGGCGATGTGCTCCCCATACTGCTCGACAATTTCCCAGCCGCGCTCCTCACAAACCTGTTCCACGTCCATGTGCGCATAGGCATCGGGAATCTCCTTGCCATCCTTCGTCCACCGGAAGGGACTCCGCACAAGAACGCTCTCCGATTCAAAGGTGAAGACAGCCCGTGAAATGGCACCCGGATCCGTGAGTCGCTCGTAGGTCAGGAGTTCGCTATGAATGAGCGGCTCCATTTCTGGCTCGGCGGTTTCGTCATTGTCTCGGAGATCTGTCATGGCTCTGTCGGGTTACGGAGGCAGCCTGGATGAGGCGACCTCCCGGGTTATGGATCAATGGCTTAGGTTTGCTCGCTATTCTCAAGTTGTCGCCCTACAGACGCCGGAGATCAACCGGGCGGATTGTCGATTGACGGGTGGCTGGTGGGGAAACGAGAGACTATTTCCAAGGTTTTTATACGCGATCCATGCCGATTGCCATCATCTTTTTCCCCGGTGGACATTTTTCTCCCGGAAGGATGCGAACTCATCTGCCGTGAAGTTCTGAAAACCAGGAAATTTCCCAAGAACCCAAGGTCGGAACCAATTTCAGAATCCCATTCTGAAAATCCGGGAAATCCGTGGTTCCAATCCCGAATGGAGTGCCGCAACCGGACGAATCTGATGGGCATTCGGTGGCGGGCCTGCTAACCGTGTGAGATGAATGGACGACGATTGATGATGACCCTGGCCCCGTTTGCTGTTTTGACGGGCTTGGCGATGGCGGACGATCAAAACCCTTTGCTCACCAAGACCCCCACCGCATTTGACACACGAGATACCGGCGGAAATGCCGAAGGGTCCTCATCAATCCAGAAGATCGAGGGCAAGGTCCAAAAAATCACCTATGTCGCAGTGACCGAAACCCGCGAATGGAAGGATACCAATGAGAAGGTCGTCCACGCCCGCATGCTCGCGTTCGAGGCTCCT
This sequence comes from uncultured Verrucomicrobiae bacterium, assembly GCA_963810445.1. Lineage (GTDB taxonomy): Bacteria > Verrucomicrobiota > Verrucomicrobiia > Verrucomicrobiales > Akkermansiaceae > Luteolibacter. The sequence continues at coordinate 106,684 of CAWENZ010000062.1, forward strand.
GAAGGGGAAATCGCACCGATCGTTAGAGACGGCAAGATCCGCTTGCTGGTCGATGGCGCGAAGCTCTTCAGCCTCATGCCCCTCGAAAGGCTTTGCAAGGAGGACCGGACCTATATCGAGACTCTAGCCGCTGCCCGGAAGCGGCAGGCTGAAACAACAAAGGCCGCCAGGTGAAACCGTCGAGACGTGTTTGGCTCGAAAGGTTTTCCTGACACGAGTGACACGAATGACAGCCTGTTTGAGAACCATCATGTCATGGATTCACATCCATCGGGACGTGGAAAGCTTTTCCCGGGCGATTACTTGACTGCGCGGACCTGCACGAAAAGTTTGGACTGTCCGAGCAAGGCAGGACTCAGGGTGACGTTCACGGTCTCGACGTGTTTCTCGTCGGGAATGCCTGGAACCTGCTGGGCACCGGTGTCCTTGAGCCACGAATCGAGGTTCATCGAATACCAAACGGTGTAGCTCACTCCGGTTAGGGAGGGCTCCCTGCGGGTGTAGCTGAAGGTGTGGGTCGTCGGATCGAGCGTGATCCCGATGGGTTTCAATGAACCTGCGCTGGTGGGATCCAGCCCCCAGATGCGTTCCTCGCCGTTGCTCAAGCCATCGCCATCAGAGTCTTCCGCGAGATCGCTGAGCGCCGCGTTTCCATAACTCAGTGCCCAGGTCATCGCATCCGGAACCGCGGGACTGAGTTGGGAAACGATGACGATCTCGTCGATGTAAAGCGTATCGAGGACCTTCTTGCCGGGCTCGCGGTTGGCATCCATGACACGGACATGAACCGTTCCGCTGGTGCCCGGTGGCAGCACATAGGATTGAATGGAGTTATCGTCGGCTGTCTTGCTGATGGTGACCATGTTCTGATAGGTGCCGTTCACGCCGGTGGTCGAATAGGCGAAGATGAAGTCGTCCCCCTCGCTGTTGGCGGTGTGATGCGCCTCGACCTGGAAGGTGATGGCCGTTCCAGCGGTGACATCGAAGGACCACTTGTGCTCAAGGTAGCTGTAACGGGTGGGTGAGCTTCCGGCGGATTCGATCTCGGCGATGCCTTGATAGACGTTGTCGCTTGCCTGAAGAGCGGCAAAGGTCCCGGTCACTGTTCCCGAGACAGGAATGTCCGCGGTGGGGTGGTTGAGGACGGTATCGGGGCCGATGGAGACCGCCAGGTCAACGGCCATGCCCAAGGCGGCGGTCGATTCTCCCACAGGAGTCTGGCTAACCACATTTCCGACAGGCACCGTCGAACTGTAGGCGGTGGTCACGGTGCCGATGCTGAGGTTGGAGGCCATGATGATGGAACCCGCGATGGGTTGCGAGGTGCCGATGACATCCGGCACGGTGGTCATGGTGGAAATCGTCGCGGAGGCGGCAGCCGATGGTGAGGTCTGGTTCTTCGCCGGACTCTTGTCGCGGGCGGTCACGGTGTAGCTGTAAGTCACGCCCGGGCTGAGTCCGGTGTCGGTGTAGGTGGCGCTGCCCTGCCAACCGCTGGAATGGCCGCCGCCAGCCGTGCAGGTGAATTGGTATTCCACGTCGAGCGGATCATAGGCGGTCACCGCAATCATCGTGATGGAGGAAGCTCCGGAAGGTGCCGGAGGGGACGCGAAGGTCATGGCGCCCGGCACAGGAGGGGTTAGGTCGGCGGTCATCGCCTGTGAGCCGAGCAAAACACTGTTGTAGGTGGCACCGAAGCGGATCTCGTCCATCACGACCACATCGCCACGGCTCCAGGTGATCGTGTCGAAGGTGGATTGGTTGACGTTGACCGTTAGAGTGGAGATCGGCGTGGACGGCAGGACAAGGTCTGCGTCAGGCTGGTAGAGTTCGATGGTGTCGCTGGCTGCTCCCCAGGTGATCTTGCCGACGACCAGGCCGGATTGCCCGGCTGCCGTGTAAAGTGGATCCGACTCGGAGCCGAACACATTTCCGGCTGAACCACTGGTGCCAAAGGTCGAGTCCCGGAACTGGGTGGCGACAACTTTTCCGTTCACACTGCTGAACCTCCCCAACGTCAAGCCGAGACCCGATCCGAGTTGAGAGCCTTCGTTGACCAGATAGTATTGGTTGTTACCTGTGCTGAAATTGCTGTTTGCCAAGGCAAACGCGAGACGGGCATTGGTAAGGTTCGCGACTTTCGGAGGAACGCTGAGATCCTGCACCCCGTATCCCACCTCCACGCTGAACCACAGGGTGGCGCCATTGGCGAGCAAACCATTGGCGGCGAGGGCCGAAGATTTAACCACACGTTTGCCGCCGTAATTGTTGGAGCCTCCATTGAGTCCTCCGATCGAGTTTCCGGCCGTGGGAAGCGAACCGTAGCTGAGTGAACCGGTAACGACATTCGCGGATGTGTTCGCTGTCCACGTGGTGTCAAGTCCGACCTCGGTAACGCTTGATTTGCCATTCAATCCGCCTGTGGCATAATCGAAAGGCTCGTAAACCGCGACCCCGAACCCGCTGACGGTGTCAACGTTGAGGTTGATGGTGGCGCTCGATTCCTGCCCCTCGCTGTCCGTCACCTTGAAGGTGAACGAATCCGGCCCGGTGTAGGTGATGTCCGATTGATAGAGAAGATAGGGCGGCGTTCCCGTCAGCTTGCCGTGGGTCGGCTGGCTCGTGGTGAAATAGGTCAGAGGATAGCTCTCGGGATCGACGGCGGTTAGAGTGAGCGGAGTGGTGGTGGCCCGTTTCACCGTGACCGTTTGGGAATCCGCCACCGGCGGGGCATTGGGCGGCAGGCCGCCGCCGGAGTTGTAGAGCGTCATGGGAACCGTCTGATAGACCTCGGTGAATCCGCGCGAGTCTGACATTTTCACCTCGAAGAGATACTGCCCTGGAACGCCGTCGAAGACGATGGTGGTGTTGGCGCTGGCGGCGTTTCCGTTGGGGAAGAAGGAGACATTTCCGGCACCGTGAATCTTGCGCCAGGTGTAAACGCTTTGCCCCTTGGCAAGATCGGTGGAAGCCACATGCAGCATCGTCCGCTTGGATGGAAGCGTCAGCGAGGCTGAGTCGGGTGTGACGGACTGGATGCTTTTGAAAGGAATGAGGGCCAGGGGATTCGGATTGGCCGCGATCGAATCAAGGACCGCCTGGGCATCCACGGCGTTGGGGCCGCCCAACAATGAATTGAGGAATCCGATGACATCCGGATTTGGAACCACGGTGGTGGATCTTCCGGCGTAGCTCTTGAGCACTCCCAGGATGTTCGCTTCCACATCGGTGCGACCATCGTTTTGGTCAAAAACCATGCCCAGCGGGACACCTTCGGCGATTCCATTGGCTTGAAGGATCTCAAGGCCCCCCTGCCGGATTCCGGCACCGAACATCTTGTCAGCCGGAGCCCGATAGTGGACCGAATCCACCAGGGTGTCGGCCAGGGCCGTGACGTCCGCCGGGGTGAGTTTCCTGTATGTATCCGTTAGCGTGCCCCGGGCCTGTCCGATGGGGTTGTAAGCCACCGCCCGGATCGCCGGATAGAGAAGATTGCGGTCCACCGGGTTGGTGTTGATGCCATTGCCGTAGATGACGCCTTTGGGACCATAGGCATTTCCACTGTAAAAGAGCAGCATGCCGAGCCGGGCGTGGGCGAAATGCAGCGGGTCCTCCTCGTTATAGGGAAGGAGTGGCGTGGCGGTGCTGGCTGCGGCGGCGAGAATGGTGTTGAGCACGCCGAGTTTGGCGCTGGTGGAAAGATAGCGCAGGCCTTCGGCGGAAGCGTAGCGGACGTGGTTCTGCGGATCGGTGAGGAGGGCGGCGAGCACGGGCGCGGACGCCGAGTTGGCGATCTTTCCGAGGGCGAGGCAGGCACCGACCCGTGAGCTGCCGTTAGGGTCGTTGGCGAGAGCGTTCAGGGTGGGCAGCAGCGCGGTGGTTTCGGTGGTGCGCTTGGCCAGTTCATCAGCCGCAAGGCGCTGGATTTTCGGTGACCAGTTGCCGAGATCCGTGACGAGCTGGCTGGTGGTCCGGGTGGGTGCGCTGTAGGTATCCGAAAACGCGGCCTGGGCCACATCCATACTGGTCAACCAGTGGGCGGGATTGTGCCCCTTGCCCGTGATGTTCAGCTGGCGGAGAGGCAGCGCGTAAACCAGCAGGGCGGCGGTGGACATCCGGAAATCATTGTATTGCGATCCGCTGTTAGGACCTTCTCCGTTGAGACAGTCGTAATCAAAGCCCCCGTTCCAGCGCCGGTTGAGATCCATCATCCACTTGATCCGGTCGAAATGGGAGGCGGCGGCTTCCTCGCCTCCGGCAGCCGCCCCGAGTGGTGACCAAAGGTAGTTGAAAAAGCTGCCCGTATGGCCGAGCTCGCGTTCGGAAGCGGCGGCCGTCGCCATTTTCGCAAAGAATTTTTCCTCAACGAGACGGTTGTCCTGAAGTTCGAACGCGAGGGCTGCCAGACCGCTTTTCCCGTTCGTTTCATGGCCCTGATAGTAAGCCTCGTGTTCGCCGTAGGGGATGGAGCCCTTGCCCGCATAGTAAGCGAAAAACCGGCTGGTCCGCTCGATCGCCGGGGCGATCTCGGGATTGGTTAGACCACATTTTTTTGCCAACAGCAGGCCGTAAAAACAAGGAAGGCCTGTGGAGTTGACGGGACCATAAACGCCTCCCATCGGGCCGTTGTCGCTACCGTCGGGGTTTTTCTCCGCATAGATATGGCCGAGCGTGCCGAACATGCTCTGGTTCTTCGCGACGTTCAGCGCATAGGCCTCGATGGCGGGAAGCACCAGTGCATCCCCGGTTTGTAGATAGTATTCCGCCAGCACGATCAGGGTGTGCCCGCGCTGCCAGGTGGAGGCGGTATCCCTGACATTGGATACCAGTTGTGCGTATTCCGCCGCGGTGGGAATCAACGCTCGAGCCTCCGCCTGCGCCCGCGCCTGGCGGGCAGCGTTGTTAGGATTTGCGGGATCGTTCCCCGCCAAAAGGCTCAGGGTGCCTAAGGAATAGCGACCAGCCGTTTCACCGGCCATGATGTATTGGAGGCCCTTTTCAAGGATCTGGGTGGACTTCGGGCAGTTGTAGGGAGCGGTGGCGCTATAGGCTCCCATGGTCTGAAGCGTGAGTTGCACCGTGGTGGTGGCACCCGCACGCCAGCGGATCAGCTTCAGGGTGGCGGGTGTGCGGGCCTCCGCATCGGCAATCGCCAATGCCAGGCTTTTGCGGGCATCTGACGTGAAGTTGTCAGGGGTCGCTCCAGTGCCGTTCGCCCCGAGAATCACGTCGTTGACCGCCAACACTCCATCGGCCGGAGAACCCGCGTCCACCGCGGTGACCTGGATCTGCCGGCTCTCACCGGTATTGATTTTCACATGATACATCCAGCCGCGCAAACCCGTGGGGCCGAGGTTGGTGGTAAGGGTATCCCCGGGCACCCCGCCAGCGGTAAGGTCGGGCGGAGCGGCCGATACCGTCATCGGTCCAGAAAGCAATGCCACAAGGGCCAGCACCCGCGAAGGGAACCGGTGTTTGAATCGTGAGGGTGAATTCATTGATTTGGAACATTCTGCCGACGCTTGAGCCTTTGATTCCATATTCGGCCAACGGCGCGGTATTGCCACGAATAGTGGACTGCCATTGACGGCCACCGGCGATCTTGCCTGAAGAGACCATACATGCAGGCAAATGCCTCTATCGACGGCCTATCAGTGCCCAAACGCGTGCCAGTCGTCGAGAATATAATTCCGGGGAAATCGACACATCCCCCAGGGAAAATCCGCCCGAATGCTCCCGCTTTCAAACCTTGGTGCAAGTGGAGGAAATCTCACGAATGGAAGCCACTCCTCCTTGACGCATGCCCCCGGCCCCCCTTCAAGAGGCCCTGAACTTTCAGCACCACCTGACTGTTAACTCCAACTAACGGACAATCACCATCATGTCGCCCCCTAGATTCGGATCGAATTCCAAAAAATCCCCATCCATTCAATTTGCGCTCACACCTTGATTCAATTTGTGTTACCTCACCCGTCCACCCTTCAGAACCCTCTCCGTTTCAATCAACGCCGAAACTCATGCTAGTCTCCTGTCCCCACTGCAAAACCGATCTTGACGTCACCCCCGAGCTTCTCGGCCATACCGTCCAATGCCCAGCCTGCCAAGGGCGACTCCAGGTTCCCAAGTCCGTGGAACAGTCGTCTTCGTTGTCGTCAAACCGACCGCAACGTCAGGGCTGGGAGGAAAAGGACCACGCCAACGTGGATTTCATCAAGAGCCTGCTTTTTGGCATCGGTGGCACGGTCGCGGTTCTGCTGCTGATGTTTCCCATCCGAAGCAGCCGGATCGGGGCGATTTTCCTCGACCGAGGCTGGGTGAACTATGCCGAGACATTCCTGTTCGCCTGGGGCATCGCCATCCTCGTGATGAAGTGGAAGAAGAACCAGCATCAGGGACAGGCCACCCTTCTCCAGCTCTTCCCCGAGCGGCTCGGCAGGGAAATCAACAGCGATAACGTCGGCGGCTTCATCGACAATATTTACAAGATCCCGGTCAAGCTGCGGGACAGCATCATCGTCAACCGCATCCGCAAGGCGCTCGAACTCTTCGAACTTCGCGTGGACAACGGCGAGGTCGCCGCATTCCTGTCCACCCAATCCGACCTCGACGCCAACCGCTCCACCGGTTCCTACTCGCTGCTCAAGGTCTTCCTCTGGGCGATTCCCATCCTCGGATTCATCGGCACCGTCATGGGACTCTCCGTCGCGGTCAGCTCGCTCGCCATGGGGGACAACGCGGATCCTGAGGCGCTCAAGACATCCATCAACAGCCTGACCGGCGGTCTCGGCGTGGCGTTCGACACCACTCTGTTAGGACTCATCCTCAGCATGCTCATGAGCTTTCCCCTTTCCGCCGTGCAGAAGAAGGAGGACGAGACGCTCACCCTCATCGATGCCTTCTGCACCGAGAAACTCCTTCCCAAGCTCAACGACAGCCGCAACGCGATCGGCGACGAACTGATCGAGAAGGCCGAAAGCATTCCCCAGCTTGTCGCATCCCTCGCACGCGCCCATGAGACCTTCCTCGTCAACCTGAACGAATCCACGCGTATCCTTCGCGACACCGGCGACATCCTCAAGAACCGCCTCGACTCACACCAACAGCTTGTCGAGAGCACCTTCACCGAGGCCGTCGCGCAGCTCACCAAAACGAACACCGAGATCTTCGAGCGGACCAACAACGAACTCGCCGCATCGTTCTCGAAAGTCGCCACCGGCATCCATCTCATCAATGTCGCGCTTCGAGATCTCGGCGAGAACAAGATCCCCGATGACGTCAAAAAGAAGCGCGGCTTCTTCAACCGCTAACTCGTTTTATCCAAACGTGGCAAAGCGACGGAACAACGACGAGGGAGGCGTCTCCCTTTTTCCCTTCATGAGCATCCTCGCATGTCTCATCGGGATCCTCACGCTCATGATCAGCGTCACCATGCAGGTCAACCAGATGAACAAAAAGGGCCAAACCGAGGAGGAAATGGCCCGCGCGGTGGCCAACCGCGACCTCAGGAAAAAGACCGAAGTCGCCATGATGGAAACCGCGGACCTCGAGGCGAAACTCAAGAAGGAAAAATCCACCGCCGCCGAGATGGAAAAGCTGGAGGACAGGAAAATCGTCCTCAGGGACAAGCTCGACGAGATCCGCAAGGCCACCAGCCCTAACAATACGGATGAAGCCTTGCAAAAGCTTGTTGAGAATTTGAAAGCCGAGATTTCCCGGCTCAAGCAGGAACGCCCGCCTTTGCAAAAACAACTGGAATCCCTGCAAGCCGAACTCAGGAAACGCAAGGAACCACCGAAGGTCGTCGAGTCCGTCATCATCCGGCCCGGCGGAGTGGGATCCCGCGCCGCGAAGAATCTCTTTTTCGTCGAGTGCAACTCCACCGGCATCGTGCTGATGCATGACGACGGCCGGTCCATTCCTGTTTCCAAGGCCGCCATCCCGACCAACGCGGAATACGGCAAGCTGCTAGACGAGGTGAAACGCACCCGCGACTCGATGGTGCTCTTCCTCATCCGCAAGTCCGGCAACGAGTCCTACCTGTGGGCCGCGGGCATCGCCGAAACGAAATTCGAGGTCACCACCGGCAAGCTGCCCATCCCTAACGAAGGGAAGATCGACCTTTCACTTTTCTCTCAGAAATAACGTGGCACGCAGATCAAAATCCGGCTCAGGCGAGGGAATCAATCTCGACTCCCTCATGGACGCGCTCACCAACGTGGTGGCCGTCCTCATCCTCGTCCTCATCCTCGTCCAGGCCGACGTCACCCGCAAGGTCACGAAGTTCCTCGATGACCTCAAGCCCGCCACTCCCGAACAGGTCGAGCAATCGAGAAAGCAACTTCAGGACGTCGTCCGCAAGAAGGAGTCCGTCGCGGAGAAACTCAGGCAGGACGCCCCTACGGCCGATCAGATCGAAGCCGAGAAGCGAAACATCGCGCTGCTGGAGAAGAGTCTGGAAAACAACGACAAGCTGCTCGCCGACCTCGGCGAACTCAAGAAGCTAGAGTCCAAGGTCCGCAAGGAACGCGACTCGGAAAACGCCGTGACCGTCGGAATCCAGGAGGAGATCGCCAAGCTCGAGGCGCAGCTCGACCGGACACCCGTCCTCCAAGCCCCGCTGCCCACCGAGGTGACCATTCCCAACAGCCGCCCCATACCGCCCAAGGCGACCATCTATCAGGCGATTGCCCTCAAGGACCGCATCCACATCATCGATCCCTCCGGCCCGCTTGCGGTCTTCGACAACGAGTTCAAGAAAAACAAGAATGATTGGGTCGTCTCCCGCATCAAACAGAAGGGAGCCGACCGCATCATCTACGACCAGAAAAAGATCGCCGCGCATTTCAAGGGATTCGACTTTGGAAACAACCTGAACCAGAAGGTCGAGGTCATTACCAATCCCATGAGCACCCGCGTCCAGATCGCCATCACGCCGGATCCGCTCAAGGGGGGCACGCCGATCGACGAGCTCGAGAAGAAGGGTTCCGAGTTTTCAAGGATCGTCGCCAGCCTGAAGAGCAACATCCGCGCCGTCGTCCTGTTCAACGTGAATCCGGATTCGTTCAACGCCTATCTCAAGGCACGCGGCTTGCTCGACCGCGTGAAAATACCCGCCGGCTGGGACGTTTCCGGCGCCAGCTCCCACCGGTTCACCATTCCGGACCTCGAGGTCAAACGCCTTCAGGAGCCACCGCCTCCGGCTGCGAATCCCGGACCCAAGCCACCGACAATCGGCCCCAAGTTAGACTGATTGTCGCACACCCCGGATGAAACTGATCACAACACTCCTTCTCACCCTTTTCGCCGGGCTGGCCGCGGCGGAGCCCACAAAACCTAACATCCTCTTCATCCTCGCCGATGACTGGGGCTGGGGTGACCTCGGTTGCCATGGCCACCCTTACGTGAAAACCCCTAACATCGACCGCCTCGCGGCCGAGGGCACGGATTTCCACCGGTTCACGGTCGCCAGTGGCGTCTGTTCGCCCAGCCGCACCGCCATCATGACCGGGCAGTTTCCAGCACGCTATCACATCGACGGGCACTTCGCCTGGCCCGCGGACAACCAGAGGCGCGACATGCCGGACTGGCTCAGTCCCGAAGCACCGATGTTGCCGCGTTTTCTCCGGGACAGCGGCTACGCCACCGCGCACTTCGGAAAATGGCATCTCTCCAACAACATGATTCCGGATTCACCGCTTCCCGGTGCCTATGGCTACGACGAATATGGCGCCTTCAATTGTGGCGGAGAACAAATGCCCGTCCACGACGACGCGCTCAGCACCATTGCCTTCATCGAAAAATGCCAGCACGCGCACAAGCCGTTTTTCATCAACCTCTGGATCCACGAACCGCACGTCCCCTTCCATGTCGTTCCGAAATATCAATGGCGCTTCCGCGATCTAACCGAGGAAGACAACGTCTATGCCTCCGTCCTGTCCCATGCCGATGATCGGATCGGTCAGGTCCTCGACGCGCTGGACCGGCTGAAGCTCCGTGAAAACACGCTTGTGATCTTCAGTTCCGACAACGGTCCCGCGCGTGCGGCCCCGGGAACCAAGCTCGACATGCAATACGATTCCGCGACCGGAGTGGGTTTCGGCATCGCGGCGTCCAAAGGGATCACCGGTGGCCGGAAGGGCTACAAGGCATCGCTTTTCGAAGGTGGCATCGGCGTTCCCTTCATTGCCCGATGGCCTGGAAAAATCCCGGCCGGCAAGGTGGACAACACCTCGATGCTCTCAGCAGTGGATCTCCTTCCGACTTTTTGTGAAATCGCCGGAAAAAAGCTTCCTGCCACCTATCAGCCGGACGGACTCAGCCAGGTGGCGGCGCTGACGGGCAAAGGCAGCGCAAAACGCGAAAAGCCCCTGTTCTGGCAGATCGATGCCTCATGGCCCGCGAAAAAGAACGCGCCCGATCATTGGGCCACCCATGCGATCGTCGATCAGGAGTGGAAGCTTCTAACCAACGAGAAGTCCGACCATGTCGAACTACACGACATCGTGGCCGATCCGCTCGAACAGAACGATCTGTCAGCGGCCAGACCGGAGGTGGTGGAAAAACTGATGGAAAAGCTAACCCAATGGAAGCAATCCCTCCCTTCCGGACCCGATGCCGATTGCATTTCGAAGGACCGCCAGAAGTAAACCCAATCCCGCGACATCCCCATCCATCCCGTTCTTCAGGAACCTTCCCCATTGCCTATCGAAGAGCCCGGACCTCATCCGGTTCTCCGGGAATGGTATCCGGGTTGCGTCTTTGAAGAGGTTCATCTTCTCCGTTCTTGCCGGAAGCGATCGGCTGTGATAGCCGAAACATGTCAAATTTCCCAGGGTGAACAATCAGCGAACGATCTCCAAGTCCCGGTGAGGCAATTGCCCGATTCCCCGAACGACGGCACATCGTCAATGTCAGATCATCCACAAGCACCCGCCAAACCAAATGACCAATTCTCACAGGATCATTTTCCCGATTGTCATCACGACCGTGTTGGCTTTGGGCGCCTTGATGTTTTATAGAATCATTTGCCCAACTGAATCATACTTGGGAAACGAAGGCGGGAAAGGCCGCCAAGGGGGAATTGTCAGTCACCGCACGAGTGATCGGGCGTCAGGATCAGCGAAGCAAGCGATTCTCTCTATTCCGACTTCCGCGACAACGCTCATGACACCGGATTCCCCGATGTCGTCGCACCCCGTGGAACGCGCCGTGGCGAGTGGCTTGATCCTCGACACGCGAATGGTGAGCACAAACGTGGAGAATCGTTGGATGCGAGTCAGGCTTGTCAGCACGGACGTGCAGCCACGATTGGTTAGTGTCACCGAAGTCTGGCAACTGGATCCGGCCAAACCTCCAGCAATCTGTCTGAGTCGCGATATGTTTCTAGCCGACCAATTGATTCTGAAGCCCGCGCAAGGAGTTAACGAGGCGCAGTTGCAACGACGTCTGGAGCCCGAGGGCCTGTTTCTCGACAGCAGGATTGCAGAGGGAGCCTTCACCGTGCGGTTGGCCAAGTCGGATCTTGATGCCATGCCGAAGGCGCTGGAATTCCTGGCCAGGCATCCCGAACTTGCGGAATCCGCCGAACCGGATGGCGTGGGTTTTGGCGGAGGAACGCCGAACGACTCGAGGTTTTCAGAACAATGGGGCTTGCACAATATTGGACAAACCGGTGGTGCCGTTGATGCCGATGTGGATGGCCCGGAGTTTTGGGACATTGTCGGGAGCTCGCCGGGCATCGTGATTGCGGTCCTTGATTCCGGTTTGAATTTCACACATCCCGATCTCCAGAACATTGCCTGGATCAACCCTGGCGAGATCAGCGGCGACTTCGTTGACAACGATTCGAGCGGGAAAACCGACGATATCAACGGTTGGGATTTCGTAAACAACGACAACAATCCGACCGACGACCACGGACACGGGTCCAACGTCACGGGCATCATCGCCGCGAACCGTAACAACGGTCAGGGTGTGGCCGGAATGCTTGATGGCGCGCGCATCCTCGTGTGCAAGATTCTCAACGCCAGCAACAGCGGCCTAACATCCAATTTGATCGCGGCCACGACCTACGCCCGCCAGCGGGGCGCCCCGGTGATGAGCTTGTCCCTCCAGAATTATCCTTTTAGCAGCGCGCTCAACACGGAGTTCACCGCATGCCAGCAGGCGGGGATTGTGCTGTGCATTTGCGCGGGCAACCAGGGCGTCAACAACGACACATCGCCGAACTATCCAAGCTCCTACACGCACACGAACATTATCGCCGTCGGAAACCATGACCGCACGGATGTGCGATACTCCGGCTCAAACTATGGTCTAGCAAGTGTGGATCTGTTTGCTCCCGGCACATCTATCCTGAGTCCGGTTCTCGGTACCTCCTATTCCAACTACACCGGCACATCACAAGCCACGCCTTTTGTCACCGCGGTTTGCGGCGCGATCAAGTTTGCAAATCCTTCATGGACGGCGGCCCAGATCAGGAACAGTGTCTTGGGTTCGGTGGTCAACAAGGCCAGCTATAGCGGCATTTGCGCGACCGGCGGACGATTCAATGCGGTCAGCGCGGTCTCTCACGCCATTCGTCAGCTTCCTTCACAGGATACGGATGGTGATCAATTCTCCAATCTGTTTGAATATCTGGCGGGAACCCGCATCGACCACAGATCGAGTCTTCCCACAGTGACCAGCAACACCAGCGGTGGCTTTTTCCGGATCGGCGTACAACAGATCCCGCGTCCTGACGCTCACTTTGAGATCGAGACGTGCCCTGACTTGGTCTCATGGACGATCACGGGGGTAACAGATTTCAGCACGCCCGCGGCTCTTCTGGGCGGCATCCCAATTTCCGGTGGACCACGAGGATTCTTACGAATCCGAGCTGTCCCTAACCCGTAGCCGATGAAACAAATTTCACCCGATCTCACCCGAAATGGCCGAGGCTGCTGGGATCGGGGATCAAATGAATTCCACCGGGACGGATCCGGGCGTCGGATGTGGCAGCGGCAATTGAACGGATGCGGATCGCACAAGTCCGAACCATCATCGCCATTGACTCACGGCTCCGCTCGTTCCAAGCGCTCATTAACGCTCTTTCAATCCGGCATAGGGCTGGCTGACAGCCGCATAAGCCGGGAACTGTGGTGCGGGTGCCCATGGTAAAAACCACTCGTTTCCCTGCGCACAAGACCCCCGCAGAATGGCACCGCCCTACGCTCAGGTCCGCACTCTGGCTTGGCCGGAACTCTCAACCACGCTCCCAATGAAAATCGGCAGTGCCGCGACACTGGCGGAGGTTTCTCCAGAACACTTCAAGCAACTTTGCGGCATAGCAAAACGCGGATGGCCAATGGCTCGCGAACGACTCAAGACCGTGTGTTGGCAGATTCTGGATGCGACCCGAGAACCGCAAGTTCTGCCCGGTTTAAGTGACGCAAGGGTCCGTGAGATCGCCACCAAGCGGGCAGAGAGAATGCTGAGCTTGATGGAGAAGGCCGCCGATTGATCCAGCAGGGAAAAACCATCACCCCAACCACATCTCCAAATCTGCCAACGCCGCCCTGACTCACAGATCTGGACAAAAACGACAGCGATCAAATGCAACCTTTTATAGCCCATATCTTTCAGCCATACGGCCAACCGCTTCAGTCGATCCTCAATCCAGACGCTGTCATTTCTTTTCCAGCAATCAGAAAAGAGCCTCAAATCCTCGGCAATCATTGGGTTGTCGATGTTGTTGGAGACGGACATCTTGGCATCCTGCTGTTCCATGTTTCCGAGATCAATTGCGCCTCGATTGTTGAGCCCCCTTCCGCCGCCCCTTTCTGAATGAAGGACCGGAGCGTGATACCGTGGTTCCTCGGCATTTGAATTCTGAGCCCCCGTCGGCCTGCGATTCAACCGCGACAAAGGATCCGGGAAACTTGGGTTTGAGACCAGGTCCAGATTTCTCGATCTACGGGCGAAAAATGAGCCCCCAAACCTTTCCAAACACGTTCCCACATCGATTCCTCTCTGAGATCGAAAAACAATTTCGCTCTCAATGACCGATTCAAGTCCCTTGGAAAGGGCTTAGATAAAATTAGGCAAACTTTTAGGCAAAGAGCCTTTCCGCGCATGAAAAAGGGAGCCTAAAAGACTCCCTAATTCACTGATAATCCAATGGTGCGCGCGACAGGACTCGAACCTGAACAGGGTTGCCCCCACTAGAACCTGAATCTAGCGCGTCTACCAATTCCGCCACGCGCGCACATCTTCGATTGGTCGGGCGGCAAGACATCATGCGTCCCGCCGGATTGCAATCCCGTTTTCCAAAACTTTCCCGAATGGCGGCAACAAAGGAGGGCGACACCGGGATTTCGGCGTTGCCAACACGGGAGGGCATCCACCACGCTCACCCCATGCAAAAGGCGTCGCCGATGATTCTCGTCCTGATTCTCGCTGTCACAGCGGGGATCTTCTCACTCCACGCGAAGCGGGAGAATTCTCCCACCATTGCCCCGGTTGAATCAACCACCACCTCCCCGCCTCCAGCCGTGAGGGAGGACGATGTGCCCCTCCCCGTGGCGGTGGCCACCCCCGTGGTTCCCGAGCCATGGCCCCAGGCATCGTCCGACATTCCACCGGATGCCGGCGCCACCTTCGGGACCCTTGAGAACGGATTCCGCTACATCATTTATCCAAACTCCGAACCTCCCGGACGCGTCTCACTCAGGCTTCACATTTCCTCCGGCTCGCTCATGGAAGCGGACGACCAGCAGGGCCTTTCCCACTTCCTTGAGCACATGGTCTTCAACGGTTCCAAGGATTTCAAGTCGGACGAACTCGTGCCGAAAATGCAACGGCTCGGCATCGGCTTCGGTGCGCATGTCAATGCCTACACCTCCTTCGACGAGACGGTTTACATGCTGGACCTCCCCGACCTCACGGATGACACCGTCAACCTCGGATTCACGGTCATGCGTGACTTCGGCGACGGCGCATTGCTCGACGCGGATGAGATCGACAAGGAACGCGGCGTCATTCTATCGGAAAAAGTCAGCCGCGACACGGTCGGCACGCGGATCATGGAACAGCAGTTTTCAAAAATCCTGCCGGACTCGCTCCTCGCCAAGCGTTTCCCCATCGGCACCGAGGAAGTCATCAAGACGGCTCCTCGCGAAAGGTTCACGGATCTCTACTCTCGTTTCTACGTCCCGGCGCGCATGACCTTCGTCGTGGTGGGCGACATCGACACCGCGAAGATGAAGGAAAGGATCGAGAAGACCTTTTCCTCGATGACCAATCCTGCCTCGCCCGGAAAAAACCAGGATCTTGGCCCGATCAAGCAACCGGAGGGCATCGTCGCCTCGGTCTTTGCCGACAAGGAACTCACTTCCACCGACGTCTCGCTGATGCTTGTCAGACCCTTCGTCGCCCAACCGGACACCGTGAAAAGCCGCACGGAGGACATGAAGCTCGACATCGCCCACTCCATTCTAACACGCAGGTTCGAGAGACTCGCGAAGGTGGAGGGTTCCGCCATCGCGTCCGGCTCCGTTTCGAAAAGCGATCTGTTCAACTACCTTGAACTCGGATCGGTCGATGTCACGGCAACTGATGACAGGTGGCAGGAGGCCATCCCGGTCCTGGAGCAGGAGTTCCGGCGGGCGATCCAGTTTGGATTCACCGAAGCCGAACTCTCCGAAGCGAAATCCAACCTGCTCAACGCCTATCAGCAACAGGTCAAGCAGAAGACCACCCGCAAATCGGAAACCATCGCCAGCGCACTCGCGAAATCCAGTAGCGAAAGCGAGGTATTCTCCGATCCCGAGACCGATCTTGAAATCGCCACCAAGGCACTCGATACCATCGATCTCAAAAGCGTTCAGGATGCGTTCACCGCATTCTGGGATGTTCCCGGATACCACCTGATCCTGACCACGAAGTCGAAACCGGAAAATGCCGAGAAAGATCTCGCCGCCCTCTTCCAGGAATCCCGTGGCAACCCCGTCGAACCACCTGTCGCAAGGAAACTCGAACCCTTCGGTTATACCGATTTCGGGAAGCCCGGCACCGTCACCTCTCGCAAGGAGGTCAAGGACCTCGGGATCACCCAACTCGTCCTTTCCAACCAGATCCGCGTCAACCTCAAGCCCACTGACTTCGAAAAGGGCAAGATTCGCCTGATGGGCCGCATCGGCTCCGGCAAGCTCACCCAGCCGAAGGACATGCCGATGCTCGATGCGTTCGCGACGTCGATTTACGACGGCGGTGGACTCGGGAAACACTCCAATGACGACCTCCAGGAAATCCTGGCCGGCAAGAACGTGGGGACCAATTTCTCCATCGGCGACGACGCCTTCATTCTCAGCGGGAATACCACTCCCGCGGATTTCACCACCGAGGTGCAGATCATGTGCGCCTCCATTATCGATCCCGGCTATCGCGAGGAGGCGCTCTGGCAGTTCAAGAAGGCCATCCCGATGATCTATCAGCAACTCAGGCACACACCCGCCGGCCCCCAGCAGGAGATGGAGGCATGGCTCCATGGTGGTGACTCACGCTTTGCCCCAGCCACCGAGGAGAAGCTATCGTCCTACACCATCAGCGACGCGAAAAAGTGGCTCACTCCGGAACTCACCAAAGGCTACATTGAGCTTTCCATCGTCGGCGATTTCGAGATCGAAAAAATCCTGCCGGATCTGTTAGCCACATTCGGAGCCCTTCCCACCCGTGCATCATCCGCACCCGCGCTCGCGGAGGCCCGCAAGATCAAGTTTCCCAACGCACCTGGCCTCGAAGACCTTCACCTACGACTCAAAAATTCCCCAAGGCGTTGCGATCTCCGTTTGGAAGACTCCCGGCATGCGTGGCAACATGAAGGAATTCCGCCGGTTCAACATCCTCGCTTCGATCTATGGTGATCGCCTGCGTGAGGAAATCCGCGAAAAGCTCGGGGCCTCCTACAGTCCCGACGCAGGCGCTTCCGGTTCGGATGCTTTCGACGGAGCCGGATACCTGCTAGGACAAAGCATCGGCAAGCCCGAGGACCTCGAACTGCTCCTCAACACCATGCGCGACCTCGCCGAAAAGCTGGCCGCCAGCGGTGCCACCGACGACGAGCTGGATCGCTCGCTCAAGCCCGTCCTGAGCCAACTGGCCAAGACCCTTCGCGACAACAAATACTGGCTCGGCACCGTGCTCGGCCAATCCCAGTCGGAGCCTGAACGCCTCGACCTCGCCCGCGGCCGCGATGCCGACTACGGCTCGATTTCCCTCAAGGAAATCAACGCCCTTGCGAAAAAATACCTCGGTGCGGAGAACGCCCTGCTCGTCTCGATCAAGCCCGCCGGTTGATATCCCATGGCCACCACGGACCCAGTCGTCATCCGTCCACTCACGCCTGACGATCTATCAGACGCTGCCGTTCTGTTGTCGATTCTCAATCCCGAGACGCCGCCCGCCGTGATCGGGGAACGGCTGCGTACCATCATGACAGAGCATCCGCACTATCACATTTTCGGTGCGTTCGATGGCAACAGGCTTGCTGGAGTCGCCAGTGCGTGGATCGCCACCAAGATCTGGTGCGGGCGCTATCTGGAAATTGACAATCTCGTGGTCGATCCCGGCCAAAGGTCGTCCGGGGTCGGCAGCCAGCTCATCCGTCACCTGGAGCAAACGGCCCGTGAGAAGGATTGCAAGATCGTCGTCCTGGACAGCTATGTTTCGAACCATCCCTCGCACCGGCTTTACTACCGGCTCGGGTTCGAGGCATGGGGCTTCCATTTCATCAAGCCCATCGGAAACTGGAAGGGCGGCGAAGGTTCCTAGTGTCTCGTGTGGTTCAAGTTGACGCGATACGATCGTGGATGTGGTTGCGGCGTCTCGCTGCAACGAGTGGAATATGCGGTCGGATCCGCAGATCACCGAGATGGTTTGTTCGCTTCCCTAGAAGGCAAAATCCTTTCCAGTCAACACTCGGTAAACTGACACGTTGCGGCGAGATGCCGCAACCACGTTTCAGCCAACCATTCGGCAGTCCAGGCGCCACCAGGAACTAGCACATCATGCGCATCGCCATTGTACACTATCACCTCGCTCCGGGCGGAGTCACCCGTGTGATTGAACATGCTTGTGCGGCGCTTGAATCCGCCGGAATTCATCATGTCATCCTGACAGGACCCGGCGGATCCCAAGATGGGGAAACCATACGGACGAACCATCGAATCATCCCCGGCCTTGGCTACCTAACACAACATGGGGATCTCGATTCCGAAAGCCTGACCGACCAGCTTCGCCGTGCGGCTGCTGACGCACTCGACGGTCCCCCGGACGTCTGGCATTTCCACAATCACTCGCTCGGCAAGAACGTGATCCTGCCCCACGTCATCAACCGGTTTGCCGAGGACGGCGAGGCCGTCCTTCTTCAAGTTCACGATCTGGCGGAGCATGGCAGGCCGGGCAACTATCCGGTCATCGCCGGCGTCCGGAAAATCTATCCGTTTTCATCACGCGTCCGTTTCGCGTTCATCAACACCCGGGATCGGGATCGTTTCATCGAGGCCGGACTCCCTCCGGAAAACGCGGTCATCCTTCCAAATCCGGTTCCCGCGCTTTCCCTTCCGCAGTCAGGACCATCCATTGACGCTCCCCCGCTCCTCTTCGCCCCGGTTCGCGGCATCCGGCGCAAGAACCTCGGCGAACTCGTCCTGCTCTCAGCCCTTGCTCCACCGGGGGCACGCGTCGCCATCAGCCGCGCGCCGGAGAATCCAACGGCCCTGCCGATTCACGAAAACTGGCGAAAGTTCTCCGCCAAACACGGGCTGCCCATCGGATTTGGCGTCGTTGACCGATTCTCGCCCGGCCCAGGCGCGACGGCTGAATTCGAGTCATGGATCAAGCATGCGACGCATTTCGTCACCACCTCTGTTGAAGAAGGTTTTTGCATGACGATTCCGGAGGCCATCGCCTGCGGCAAACCACTGATCGGCAGGAAGCTCAAACATCTGGCAGGCGAGCTTTCGAAACATGGAATCGAGCCCGGCATTCTCTACGACTCCATCCTCATTCCCATCGAGTGGGTGGACATCGCCCTGCTGCGCGATCACCTGACCATCGATCTCGAAAGGGATCACCGCTTCTATCAGCGACGGATGTCCAATGAAACATTTGACGCCGCGCTCGGTTCATTGGTCCGCGACGGTCTCATTGATTTCGGCAATCTACCCGAGCCCCTCCAGCAAGGCATCATCGAGCGGCTGACGGATCCTTCATTGCGCCCCGTCCCGCTTGCCAGAACAGGTGAAACGGTTCGGCCTTTGATCGACTGGCTTGCCGAAGCCCTGTCACGCCGCACGCCCACCGCCACTCCGGATCAACTCGAACCATTTTCCATCGCGAACTATCAGAGCTCGGTGATCGCGATCTACAGGCAACTGATCGAAGCCCAGCCTTCCGGAATTCAACACGTATCGCCCGACAGACTCCTAACGAATCTTTTCCAACCCGAATCCTTCCATTTCCTGCTCTCATCCCTGCGCCCGGATCCCGCATCGGCCAAACGATTTCGCGCCGCGATCTTCGACGTCTATGGCACGCTGCTCATTGCTCCGGCGGGAGGCATCAAGCCGGATCCCCTCACCGATCCCATCCTGCGGGAGGTTCTCCGCAATTTCGGACACGAGCCACCCGCTTCCCCGAGCACACTGCTTCACGAGGCTGTCATAGGGCATCATGCGAACGCCGGAGTGCCCTACCCGGAGATCGACCTTCGGGTTCTCTGGAGGGAGATCCTTTCTCTCGCACCCGACGAGGACGTCACTCCGCTCGTATGGGCCATCGAGGAAGCATGGCATCCCTCACGACCCATGCCGGGTGCGGGAAACCTCGTCCGCCAACTCGCCAGATCCGGAGTCTCCATCGGCATCCTTTCAAACGCGCAGTGCAACACATTGAACGACCTTGGAGGCATCGCCGACCTGTTCGCGCCGGAACTGATCCTGCTTTCCTATCAGCAGGGCATCGCCAAACCATCACCGGAACTCTATCAGACCATGGTGGAGCGGCTATCGGGCCGCAACATCACGCCGCAGGAGACGCTTTTCATCGGCAATGACCCGCGACAGGACATCACCCCCGCTGCCAACGCGGGCTTCCGCACCGCGCTTTTCACCGGACACCCCGATTCCATCCGTCCGGGTGATTGCGCGCCGGACATCTCGTTTTCGAAGTGGCCGGACTTGCTGGAGCATTTCTGACAGATCAGAAGGATAGCGCTTTCCATTTGCCCTTTCCAGATTTGCGGCGAGCTTGAATTCCATGAGCAAACTCATCGTTCTCGCCATCTTTCTGTTGATTCTTTGGGTCATCCTTCGCGTCGCCCTGGCTGTCACAGGCGTCTTCCTGCACCTCCTCTGGATCGTCGCCGTCATTTTGGCAGTGCTCTGGCTCGTGGGAAAATTTCGTGGAAAATGATCCTTTCTGGACGATTCGGGGAAAGCCGCAAACGGATGATTCCTGTCCGGGATTGCTAACTTCACTTGCGGTTGTTCACCGGATCGCGTCCCACTTCCACGTCACACGCTTTCCATCCCGATCACTCATGCCCAGGATTTCATTCATCGCTTCGATTGCCTTTGTCCTGATCGGAAATGCATCCGGCTACGGACCCGCCGGCCATGAGGCCACCGGCAAGATTGCCGAACATTACCTCGCGGGCACCCGTGCGCTCGTGGAGGCCCGCAAGCTGCTAGGCAAGGATGATGGCCTCGACCGCGCCGCCACCTGGGCGGATCGCGCCAAGTTTCCCGAAAAGTATCTTACCGATGAAATGAAGGATTTCGTGGCTAACAATCCCGACCATCACACCTATCACTATTGCGATATTCCATTTCAGGAAAAGTCGTACCGCCAAGGCGTCACCGGCACCAACAAGCAGGACATCGTCCAGATCCTCAACATCTGCATCCAGGTCCTGCAAGCCCCCGAGGACAAGGCTGAGAACCCGTTGAAAATTCACAAGCGTGTCGCACTCATGCTCGTCGCCCATCTCATCGGCGACCTTCACCAGCCTCTCCACGTCGGCTGCAGCTATCTCGACGAGAACGACCACTATGTGAACCCGGAAACCGGTGCCAAGGGCCAGGCCGATGCCGGGGGAAATTTCCTTCGTATCAAGACACGCCGGGGCACACCACTCCATGGGTATTGGGACACCGCAACGGTCAAGCTCGCACGCGATCACCTTGGCACCACTGACTTTCCTGCGGAACTGATCAAGACCTTTCCACCCCATCCCGAGTGGGACGCACGTGGCCCGGTCAACACTTGGCCCACGCAATGGGCGGATGAAACGCTGGGTCTCGCGAAGACCTGTTTCGACGGCCTCGTCCCCCGCGACCGCTTTCTCGTTCCCAAGGATGAGAAGCACGACGAACACTTCGAGTGGACCGTCACCTTGCCTGAAACCTATCCGGAGAAATCCCGCGATACGGTGGCGATCGAGCTCACCAAGGCTGGCTACCGACTTGCCGCGCTGCTCAAGGCCATCTGGCCCGGCAATGAAGGTTAGACAAAACAAAAGACTCCGTGGGGTTACCAACAACCCACGGAGCCTCATCCATCCTGTTGCCAGGATCTCACATCACGGGAAAAAGAAGGGAAAACACACCCGTCTCCCCACCTCTCGTGTCCTCCACGAGAAAGATTTCGCCACCCACCCGGATCATCATGGATCGGAAGCCCGAGAAATCGCCATCCGATCTGGAAATGGGAAAGAAATCCGCCTTGGCGCGCAGGCAGTTGCGTGTTCCCTCGTCGCCTTCATAGAAACCGGTGGCCAAGGCGACGATCTTTGCTTTGGTTTCATAATATGCAGCTTTCATGATACCTAGAATAGAATCGATTCAGGCTCGCACATGATGATTTATTCTTATTCTTTTGTAGGGCAATTCACCTACTTCGCACTCCACGAGACTCCACCAACATCCGCTCACCATGTCCGAATCCGATCACTATGCGCCCTGGGCCACCCTCTTTCTCGAACTTCTGGAAAAATATGCCGTTGCCGATGCCGCACACGATCTGGAGCACATCCGCCGCGTCGTCACCAACGCACGCCGGCTCTGCGAGGCGGAAAACGCGGATTGGCAGGTCGTGATGCCCGCCGCATGGCTGCACGATTGCGTGATCATTCCCAAGACTTCGCCGGATCGGAATCAGGCATCCACGCTCGCCTCGCGTCAGGCCTTCCTCTGGCTCGAGCAGCATGAATGGCCGTATGGCCGGCTCGACGAAATCGTTCACGCCATCAAGGCGCACAGTTTCTCGGCAGGCATCGAGCCCCTAACAAAGGAAGCCAAGGTGCTGCAGGATGCCGACCGTCTCGATGCCCTGGGTGCTGTCGGCCTGGCACGCACGCTCATGCTGGGCGGCGAGATGAAACGCCCCTTCTATCAACACACGGATCCTTTTTGCGGAAACCGCAAGCCCGACGACGGGCTCTACACGCTGGATCACGTCTATCGAAAACTGCTCACGTTGGAAGACACCATGCAAACGGATGCCGGCCGCATCGAGGCCAGACGGCGGACCCAGTTCCTACAGGACTATCTGGATCAGTTGCGCCAGGAAATCTCCTGAGCGGTTCAGGAAGTCGAGCGATCGCGAACCGCGTCGTAAACATACCAATCCTCCAGCTTCTTCCTTGCCCATGGATTCTTCCGAAGGAAGGTCAGGCTCGACTTGATCGTCGGGTCGAACATGAAACAACGGATTGGAATCTGATCCGCCATGCGCTCCCATCCGTGACGATCCACCACCTTGCGAAGCACCGCTTCCAGCGTTACTCCGTGCAACGGATCATTCGGATGGGATGAGGGAGAGGTCATGTGATGGACAAGCTACCATCCTGACGTGGGATTGGGAATCATTTCATCCTCCGTCCATCCACCGTGAGCGAGGTCATTTGCCAATCATGCGCCTGGATGGGAACCGGCCGCTGGATCCGCTCGATGAAGCGGGAGGGCCAGATCGACCCGTCCCCTGCGGTCCAGTGATCGGAAAACACCACGTCCACATCCGCTCCTCGCGTCGAGTCGAGACCGTTGAGGGAAAACTGGAATCGCTTCATCAGCCCGCTTTCCTTGCCGATCCATGCGATGAAATGATCCTCCTTGCTGTTCCCGATTCCCGGTTCCAGGCGCCCCGCGACCAAGCGGCACCGCTCACCTGATAGATCGTCATCATCGAGCATGCGAAGATCACCGGCATGCGCGACGAGCCATGAGGGGCCGAACAGGAGGATGGTGTATGCATCCGCCACCAACGCCGACGCATCCTTGATTTCCGGATCCGTGGATTCCACCCCGTTCAATCTCACCTCGATCCGCGATGCCTGACGGACCACCTCCTTGGTTCCTGATGGGCCCTTGTGGGTCTGGCGAACCCGCTCGACCCGAGGCTGATAGACCTCCACCGATCCCTCGCGAAACCCCGGATCGGTCAGGACGGGTTGCAACTTCGTTGCCAGCGTGCTCCACGTTCCCGAATAGGAAACCTCGACCTTGGCGTTCCGCTTCCATGGATCACCTTGTTTCGCGGCAGCGCTGCGCAGTACCGCCTTCGCCTCGTCAGTTGAGCTCGTCATCATCCGCGCACCCGGAACGGGCAGGCTGGAACAGGACACCATCAAGATCATCAACGGAGCAAAAAGAAATGTTCGCATGGTCCATCCTAGTCCCGACATTATCGTGATCAAGGGTAGGAAACCACGGAATCACTTTAGAAGGTATTTGGCATAAGCCGGAACCTCTCGGGCAATCGAATAGAGATCACGCATCTCGAAAAAACGGGCATGCGCGCCATGCACCTCGCCGATACCGGCTTTCCGCAAGGCAAGCTTTGAGCGGGGAACATGAAAATACTGGCTGACGACCAGCACGCTTCTCAAGTTCCTGGATTTCATCAATCGCGAGGTGTTCCTCGCGCTGGCCCCGGTGGTGACTCCGGTATTGTCCACCAGAATACCGGAGACGGGAACCCCCATTTTCGTTAGATAGTCCCGCATCGCATCGCCCTCGGGATAGCCCTCCTTGCCGGTTCCACCGCTAACGATGATGAAGCTGAAATAACCCTCCTGGAACAATTCGACCGCCTTGTCCAACCTCGCCTTCAGCCGTGCCGAGGGAACCCCGTTCGAATCGACCGTGTTGCCCGGTATCAACGCCACATCCACGTGTTGCAAATCATCGTGGCAACCGCTCCAGACCAAAACTCCGGCAGCAACCAGATAGAAAGCGACACAGGATGCCACCACCACGATAACCCGCTTGCGCTTGAAATGGAATTTCCAACAACTCATCCGGCAGGACGTTTCCTTGGAACGTTTCACCCGGGATGTCCAGCGCCCTTCCTGCCATCCGCCGGGCACCGTCATTTTCTCCTTCCCTCAGACGAGTTCGGGGTGTTTTCATCCCCATCTATGAAATTCCCTATCCTCATCGCACTCGCCCTCGCAACCATCCCGGTCCATGCTGCGGATCTCACCCCCTTCGCCGAAGGCGATGCCAAGCTCCGCTCGCGGCTTGAAAAGATCGAGGGAGCCCCGGCCGTCGAAATTGAACTCAAGGACTGGACCAACTCCAAGCCACTCAAGCTCGCCGACCTCAAGGGCAAGATCGTCCTGCTCGACTTCTGGGCTACCTGGTGCGGGCCCTGCCTCGCCAGCATCCCGCACACCAACGAACTCGCCGCGAAGTATGCCAAGGATGTCGTCATCATCGGAGTCTGCCACCCGAGGGGAGCGGAGAAGATGAAGCAGGTCGTGGAATCGAAGAAAATCGCCTATCCCGTCGCGGTGGACGAGGGCGAAAAACTCGGCAAGGCCTATCAGGTCAACGGCTATCCCGACTACTACCTCATCGACCGTGAGGGGAAACTCGTCCTGGCGGATTGTTCAAACGGCAAGGTGGAGGACGCCATCGAAGCCCTGCTCAAAGACAAGTAACTGCCAGTCCTGAAGGTAACAATTTCCAGCATCGTTCTGAGGCTGTCTTAAAAGTGGCAGGGATCGTTCTCAGCAGCGGTCCTGCGAATGGGAAGCGAATGGATCCGCCCATGAATAGCTTGTGAATCCATCCATGGTCAGCCATTCACTTTCCATTCTCGCGGACCGCCCGGAGTGCGGTCCCTGCCCTCGGGTATTTTAAAGACAGCCTCTCAGTCACCGGACCAGGAACCCCATCACCGTCCGGCTCAGCCAATGACCCAGGATGAGGTCCAGCGCGGCTATCTGGAACAGCAGGACGATGAACCAGAAGCCCATCTGATAGGCCGTCTTCGAGCATTTGTGACGCAGTCGCCGCTGGGCCAGAAACGCCCCGGGCCAACCGCCGAGCAATTCCGCGAGATGAAGCCAGCTCTCCGGTACGCGCCAGCCTCCGGAAATCGCCTGCTGCTTGTCGTGGGCATACATCGCGTAGGCGATCACTGAAACGATGGCCATCGCCCCCGCGCCCGTCCACCACGGCACCGGCAACCACTGCAACGCGAACAACGGCAAAATCAGCAGGAGCGATAAGAGGAGCCAGCCGCCAATCCCTACCCGCCCCCTGACGATTCCCTCATCTTTCACGAAGCTAACTTGCTTCGCGCATACGCGGCCTTTCGGATCAATCCCGGGAATGAAGCTCACCTTCTCCCCCGCATTTGGTCGGCGCTGCCGCTGCTTGAACTCCTTGATGTGCAAGAAGACCCGCTTCCCGCCGGACTCCACCCAACCAAACCCCTTGTCATCCATCCACTGCGTGATGATTCCCTCCAGCCGCGTGCTTGACATGTAGGGCTGGAAGTCGCTCTCAGGCATGACGGGATTTTCTAACTGGATGAATTGATAACGCAACTCCCGAACGACGCAATAGTGCAGCTTGAACCCGCACAGCGATCCGCGCCCGACCGGCCTAACAAGAATCACCTCACTCCGTGCTGATCACTTCTCCGCCTTCTTCAGATAGGCATCCAGCGGTTCCAGCAGGCTCTTCGCACTGGTCATCTCGCCGGAAAGGGCCTGGGCCGCCTTGATCAGGTCGGGTGTCAGGCCGCGGGTGGCGGTGATGTTCTGTTTGGCGTTGTTCTCCGGGGATGGATCCAGCGTTACCGAAACCAGTAACAGCGCGACGCCCGCCGTCTTGTTCTCCTTCACGCCCTGACCACGCAGATACAGCATGCCCAGATTGCCGATCGCCAGCGGGTCCCCCTGCACGGATGCCTTGCGATACCATTCGTGAGCCTTTGCAAAATCCACTTCCGCGCCACGACCGTTCTCATACATCACCCCAAGATTGAACTGCGCGGCGCTGTTGCCCTGGGCCGCGGACTTGCCATACCATGACACCGCCTCCTTCTCATCCTTCTTCACGCCGATCCCCTTCTCGAACATCAGCGCCACGTTGAATTGGGAATCCGCGTGGCCCTCGTCCGCCGACGCACGGAATTCCTTGTAGGCCAGAGGCAGGTCGTTGGCTTGATAGGCAGCTATCCCCTTTTCGAAATCGGCATGTGCCGTGCCACAAGGAAGAGCGGTGGCAAGGACGGCGGCGAGGACAGGACGTATCAATGGAATCATGATGAAAAAGTGAGCGGAGATAGCAGCAGGTCCACAGGGGAACCGGCGGTTTCGTTAGAGCGGTTGTCAGGATTTGAAAATCACTGCGGCCGATAGAACTCCGGCTTGTGGGCGGTGACTCCGAGGTTCTTGTAGTCGAAACCGGTGTCCAAAGGCTTGTATTCGCCAACATAGTCCACGCTGGTGTCGGGCGAGATCTTGTCCTCCATGCCGAGGCCCCAATAGACGCCGTTGATGATGAGGCGTCGCAAGCCGGGAGACTCGAAATCCGCGGCGCTGCCCATGGTCGAGTGCAGGACGCGGGCCTCTTTGCCCTTGCTGGTCTTCCAGGTCTTGAACCAAACGACGGGAAGCGGTTCCTTCTCCGGGTTGTCCGCACCTCCCTGCTTCCGCCCGATCAACGGCTGTCCTAAAACAAGGGCGGTGCAACCTTCGGGAAGACTCCCGCCTTCCTTGTAAGTCCGATAAACGTCCGAGGGACCCCAGATGTCCTTCACACCGGTGAGGATGGGATGATCCTTCATCGCCGCCACGATGTCGCCACGGGTGGAGTCCTGGTGCCAGTTGCCATGGTGGTTCATGAAAGCGCCGCCAACGATATCTGCCAGACGGACCTGCTTGCCGTCGATTTCGTAAGGAATAGGACCTCGGAAGCCGTGGTTGGCGGTGCGGATGGCGATGAAGGGTTTTCCGGAGTCGAGATAGTCCACGATCTTGGCCATCTGGTCGGCGGGCAGCGTGAGGTGGCGGTTGAAAAGGATCACCAGATCGGCGCTCGCGAGATACTCAAGCCCGGGAACGTTGTGGCCCTTGAACTCCGCTTCCTTCCCTTTCACCGGATCGGTGGGCATGGTCGGATCGACGAGTCCATCCGCGTTCACGCTGAAAAGGACGGTGGTGTCGAACCCGTTGCGGGCGGCGAGGATGGCAGCCATCATCGGCATCGACTGCTCGCTTCGGTATTCCTGTTCCGCGGCGAGCAGCAAGACATGCTTGCCTTTCCCGGGGCCGTCGCCGCCGTCAAAGGTGAGCCATAGCGGACTCTTCGGGACGGGATGCGCCTCCGCGCGAGGAAGGGAAAGGGCAGTCAGGGCGATGGCGGCCAGTTGGATTGGAAGTTTCATGGTGTTCGGTAAAAGTTGGGCACGCCATCAAGGCTAGCCTTGGAAACGAATCGACTGTGAGGAGGTTAACGTCGGCAGGGAGATGTGAAAGCGCAAAAAAGGAGGCGAACACCTCGAACCACGCCCTTGACCTTAAAAATTTCATGGAGCGTGAAAGAGCGAGCAAGTTCGACGCCCCCCTCCAAACCGCGCCTCAGCGAGCCCATTCAATTCCGAACCTGCCGATTTGTGGATGTTCACCTCCGAATCACACCCGGACCCTCAGGTCGCGCACACTCCACAGCACACCTGCCGCAGGCACTCCGTTGCCTTTCAGTCGCCGTGCGCCGTCCTTTCTCTTCTCCGTGAACCGCTCACGCGCCGCCGCAAACGCCTCGTTGACGAATGCCTTGCTGCCGATCACCGCACCGTCGGTAAAATACCTCACCCGGCAACGCAGCATCGCAGCCATTCCCAGATCTGGCAAACCAGTTCCGTTAGAACCTGTTTCCAACGCTTCCGCCGTGTTCATCTGTGGCCGCGCGTTGCCCTTTTTCAATTCCGCCCGACCACTTTTCCTGCCCAGGGCCAGACCCATCGTCCGCCGATAGATCCGCGACACCTCCTTCCATTTCTCCGCCTCGAAGCCTCCACCCTGATGGCTCATGCAAGCCCTCACCAAGCCCTCCCGCGCCTTCTTCCCGTTCCCTTTTACCCCGCCACCCACGGCCTCGCCATAACTGCTCCAGCGATACTCCGCCGGATCGGAAACCATCCCGGCGCGCACTGGATTCAAGTCGATGTAGGCCGCCATCGTCCGCGCCGCGATCCCGCTTTCCACGATCACACTCTTGTAGCGTTCCTCCCACAAGGTGCCGCTGCGGTTGTGGGTGCGGTTGAACCAACGGGTGAAGCGCTGGAGCAGCGTCTTCATGAACTCTCTCAAATCGTGCATCCGGTAGGTGAAACGGGCATGGATTTCCTCCACCCAAGCCTCGCGATCCTGACTTCGCGCCTCCGTCAACTCCTTCGCCACCACCGCCACAAACGCCTCTGAATTCGTTGCGGAAAGCCGCTTCATAAGCTCCTCGTCCGAAATCCCACCCTCCGGCATCGGCGGCACCTCCAGCAGAATGTGGAAGTGATTGGACATGATGCAGTAGGAAAGAACCCGGCAGCCCGAGAAATTCTCCTGCATGCGCATGAACATGCGGAAATGCTCGCGCTCCACGTCGCCGAACACGAAACGCCGGTCCACCACGCGGGAAATGCAGTGGTAGATCGCCGGCTTCTCCGTCGAATCCTTCCAAGGTGACAACCAACGCCTGCTGCTCATTCCCCCCTCTAGCATCCCAAAACCTTATGGCAAGCCGGGACCTTACTTTTTGTCTGGGATTTTGTGAGAACCTGGGTTGGTGGTTTGATTTCACTTTTTGTCTGGGATTTTGTAGAATTGGATCTTGTGGATTCTTGGTGGTGATGTGGGTGTGACCTGGCAGCTTCTGGATGGTGCGGAGGTCTTGGCGGTTGGCGGTTGGCGGTTGGCGGTTGGCGGTTGATAGTTGATGATTTTTTTGATTTGGAAGAGGAGAAGAAGGGCGATCACATCTTCTGGCTCTCAACCATTGACTCGCAACTCCCAACCTCCTTCTAAGCCTCCGGCTGGAGAAGGTGGAGTGCGACGGTCATGGACGCGCCGCTTCAGTGGGTTGTTTTGAATTTGAAGGGACAGGTCCCCAGATCACTTCAGCCGGTGATGAAGCGCCTTGAAGATGAGCGCTCCGGCGATGGCTCCGGTGAAATCGGCGAGCCAGTCGGGGAAATCATTTCCACTGCGTCCGGGGGTGAACGACTGGTGGTATTCGTCGAGCCAGCCGATGAGCGAGATAACGACGACGGCCGTGACAATCAGTGCCCGCCAGTTGGGGCGATCCGGATTTCTCCGGAAGAGCCATGCGCAGAGGAGTCCGGTGCCGCCGAGGAAAAACCCGAAGTGCTCGATCTTGTCAAAGTGATCGATCGGCGGTTGGAAATCGCCGGGGCCGGTGAACGAGGAAAGCCCCCAGAGGACGGCGAACCAGGTCAGGAAGGCACCCAGCCAGAATCGCGGGTTCCGGGGGAGCCGCGCCATGCTCAGAGTTTGCGCATTTCCTCCTCGAGCCGCTCGGCGAGCCACTGCTTCATCATGGACTGGTAGTTGAGGAAACGGGAGCGGGCGATGCGCTTGATGCGGGAGAGCATCCGGGGATCGAAGCGCAGGGTGATGGTGGTCGATTCGCGGGAATCGGCTTCGTGCACGGACGCGGCCATGAGCTTGCCATCGAGCTCGTGGGCCTCCCAGAAACGGGCCTCGGAGGCTTCATCTTCGAATTCGGGGATGTCGGACCAGCGGGAGATGGATGTCATGGGATGGTAAAAAAAACGGATTTCAGCGGAACTCGGCGTATTTGCGGTCGTAGAATTTCTGCTCACTGTCGGACATCTCGCGGGCAGCCACGACGCGTGCGGTCTTGCCGTCCGTCGAGAAGGCGAAGAACAGATAGCGGTCGGCGATGGTCCGTCCAAGCGCGTAATAGCGCGACACTCCGTCCGAGCGGTCGTTGTCCGGCAGGAAACGCACGGAGAACGGGTCTTCAAACGCTTCCTCCAACTCCCGGGGCTTGATGGTCCGGAGGTCGAATTGAACGTCGATAAGGTCGAGTTCCATGCGGGGGAGTCTGCTGATGGACGACGAAAGTGCAACAAAGACTTTGCAGAAGACGGTGCCGCTTCGAAAGGGTGACACGAACGCGCTTTTTAAATTGTTGGGCATCCCTGAGGAGTGCGCTCCATGACGATGAGACCGGGCGAAAGAGCAGGTGGTAAAAGCCGTGCAGGCGGCGTTAGTCGGCCGGGGCATCTGGATAGGTTTGTTGAGCAGAAATTCCCGTTGAAATTTGTTTCCGGTGCACCGGTCGGTGATGTATCCGTTGCTTCAACTTCCAAATGGGCCGTGCCCGAAATCGAAATGATCGGCGGGAATTGAATCCATCCCGTGCAGTGTCCCGGCAAGGTTGCCAGATGCTGATCTTGACTGGGTTTCCGGTGCGGTTGACGGCGAAAATTCCAGATTGGTCTGGCTTTACAATCGATATACCGCCATTTGTGTGCCTGACCTGAATCCAAACCCATGAAACTTCCTCAAAACTGCGGAACCCAAGGAGCAGATCCGAGCCAAAAAGGTTTCGCCCTGGTGGTGACGCTGTCCCTGATGATTCTACTGACCGTGATCGCCGTGGGCTTGTTGACCTTGTCGTCGGTATCCCTTCGCTCAAGCAGCCGGGATCAGGCAGGAGCGATCGCGCGGGCCAACGCACGGATGGCGCTTCAATTGGCCATCGGAGCCCTGCAGAAGGAATGCGGCCCGGACGATCGCATCACCACCACCGCAGACCAGCTTTCCGCAGATGCCGAGGGCTCCTCTACCGCAGCCGCGACGACTCGCCGGAACTGGACCGGAGTTTACCGGTCATGGCCTGAAACCGCTACCGACCGTCCGTCACCGACTTTCCTCTCGTGGTTGGTTTCCGGTGCGGAAGCAGACATCAAGTCGAAGGATTTCGCCAAGTCGGGCAGCGTAAGCTCGCAGATGATTTCGCTGGTTGGAACCGGCACGATCGGGGACGCGAAGGATGGTGAAGTGGTGGCATCCGCCATTTCGTGCAGCTCCGGCGGGGGAAAATCGCGGTACTCATGGTGGATCGGGGATCAGGGAGTCAAAGGCGTGTTGTCCACACCTGCTCCCAATCCGGCCACGGATGTCGCCGCCACCCGTTCGGCGAATCAATCCGCATCCCGAGATGCGTTTGAGGTCGCGGCCACGCCCGACAAGAAAAAGCCATTTGAGAACGTCGCCACGAAAGACCCCCGACTTGCCATGCTGACGGGTTGGAAACAGGGCGAGTTGGTGGCATCCGATCCCGGTGCGCCGAAGCCCCTTTTCCACGACCTCGCGGCGAGTTCGGTTGGCCTGCTGACGAATGTCCGGAGCGGAGGGTTCCGCAAGGATCTTTCGTTTTACCTTGAAAAGCCTCAAACGGACGTGCCGAAGACCGCGCTCTACACGATCAGTGGGGAGCCAGGCATCAACGAATCCGAGCTCTGGCTGTACTACAACTTCTGGAAGGAACTCAAATCCGGCAGTTCCGCCGCCTATACCACGGGTGGCTCGGTCGGCCGCAACACCAAGTATCTACAGGTGGAAAGCACGAGCAACGCCGTTCTCAGTGATCCGGAATACCTCTACAAGCAGCCTTCGATCATTTCCTATCAGACCATCCTCTCGTTCTATGCCCGTCCTGTCACGGTGTCCGGCAGGACGGTCAACCGGCTCGCGCTGGTGGTGGATCCCATCGTCACCTATTGGAATCCGCTGGATGTGCCGGTGGTTCTAACGCCTGCCTACAATTCGATCAAATTCTGGCAACTCCCGTACGACATCACGATCAAGATGCCTACGGCCAGCTACACCGCGAGCATCCGCAGCATCCTCGGCGCGGGAGCCTGGCACTACATGACGTTGATCGCGGGCAAGGCCCAGCCGATCGTCATGAAACCTGGCGAAGTCCTGATGGTCTCCCAGGGTGCCAACACTCCGGTCAAGGTTTACAACCCTACCTTGAATTTCATCGATGGACAGGCCGGTTGGAATTTCGGCGGTGGGATCGCCATCGACTTCAAATCCAACTCCGGATCCTACATCGAATCGGCTAACAACGACACCTTCACCTACACCGTGGCACCGAACGCCGTGACATCCAGCGGCACCCAGGAGTGGTCGCTCACCGAGAACGACCTGTTCTGGGGAGAGGACCGCGCGACGCGGGGAGAGTCGATTGGCGTTGGCGGTATCACCATTGACTGGTTGAATGGCAAACCATCAACCCGCATCACGGCGATCCAATACCCCGACTTCTTCGGAAAAATCGGTGCCTCGGATACTCGTCCGCTGACCTTTCAACAACTGAATGGCCGGAAAGAACCGTTCATGCTGTATTCATATGCGGTGAAGACCGAGACCGGATCCGAGCGGCCCGGACGATTCCTCACCCGCTACAATCCCAAGGCCCTTGCGGTGGATTTCCAGACGCTCAAGCCTGACGAACTGGAGACAATGCCATTTGAAGTCCACGTTGAGCCCCTGAGCAATGTCAGGAAATTTCCGGTGAGCATCAACGGACAAAGTTACTTCGGCGGAGGAACCACCTCGCAGACCGGCACCAGCTTCATCACCACCCACACGATTCCACGGGAGCCAATCCATTCGATCGCCGCCTTCCAGCACTCGTTTGCAAACGGCTTCTCCAGCGTTTCCGCCACCGCCGGATACGGTCTTCTATCAGCGCGCTCGCAGATGATGCCACAGATCAGCCATGCCATCGGCAACTCGATGGCCTGTTCGGTCATCCCTTCGGACAAAACCTCCTCGACCCTTGAGGGGCCGCGGGTGCTGGCCGATCATTCCTATCTGGCGAACCTGGCGCTTTGGGACACCTGGTTCTTCTCCGGAGCCGCGCCGCAAACCGCCTCGACATTCGCCAACAAGCGCGCCCAGAAGCAGGTCACACTGGATTTCCTCAATCGGACCACACCGCTACCTAACAGTCGATACGTTCCTATCCTGCGGGGAGAAACTCCTGACAGCCTCATCAAGAAGTTCTTCTCGGGCAACAATCCCTTGGATATCGCGCACACGCTGATGGCTTCCCACGTGGCCGTGGACGGCATGTTCAACGTGAATTCGACCTCCGTGGAGGCATGGAAAACCGTGTTGGCCGGACTCAAGGAAAAATCGGTCGTGGTCCGGGATTCCGCCGGGACAGAATCCATCACCAGTTCTACCAGAGTTCCGGTTACCTCGCTGATGGCTCCTCTGGACCAGATCGCCGAGGGGGCGATGCTCGGCGATCCCGTCACCACCCCACAGTGGGTTGGGCGGCGTGAATTGACCGACGACGACATCACCACTCTCGCGCGGGCGCTCGTCAAGGAGGTCCGCAAGCGAGGCCCCTTCCTGAGTCTGGCGGATTTCGTCAACCGGCGGCCTGGCAATGACAAGACACTCGCGCGATGTGGGGCGATTCAAGCCGCGCTGGATTCAAAGGAAGTGGCGATCAATTCCGCCTACAAAGTTGCCCCCCGCGCGGCGGTCACCACCGGCGACAAGCGTGGCTTCGTGTTCCCTGAAGCTGAGGAAGGCCCCTCCGCTTACGGAATTCCCGGCGTGGTCAAGCAAGCGGACATCCTCACCCCGATCGGCCCCTATCTCTCCGCAAGATCGGACACCTTCCTGCTCCGCGCTTATGGTGAATGCCAGGATGCAACCGGCAAGGTGACGGCCCGGGCCTGGTGCGAGGCCGTGGTGCAGCGAGGTGCCGACTTTGTCGATCCATCAAATGAGGTTACAAAGCCGATGAGCGAGCTGAATACGGTCAACAGGACCTTTGGCCGCCGTTATCAACTGGTTTCATTTCGCTGGTTGACCGCCGACGAGGTTTAAGTAGGAAATCACGAACATGATCCGCTCACTTCTTGCCCTGCTTCTGTTTGCGACAGGACTTTCCGCCGCGCCCGCGCCGACTCACGGAGTCGAGGTCCGGTTCCTGGCAGAACGGTGTCCCGCAGATCTCGGCCAGTTGGTGCTGGCTGCCGGTGACCAGCGCTCCACACCATTCGACCTTCCTTCGAATTATCTATCAACTCCGGTAAAGCCACCCGACCGGACCTTCAATCTACGGGCCTTGAAACCGGATGTGTCGTTGGCGGCCGTCACGTTGCCGGAGGACGGCAAGGCATTTGTCGTCGTGCTGATCCCGGCCAAGGAAAGCGGCTACAAGACCATCGTGATCCGCACGGATGACGCGAAGTTCAAAACCGGCGATGCCTATTTCTACAACCATTCCGACAAGGTCATCATCGGCTTCGTGGGCACCTCGAAATTCAGTCTCAATCCGGAGGCCGGATTGGTCGTCACTCCCTCGGGTGCGAAGAAGGAGAACTATTATGATGTCGGGTTCGGCGTGCGTGAGGAACAGGGCGCACGCGCCCTGAGCAACACGCGGTGGCCCGTGGACGACAAGGTCCGTTCCTATGTTTTCTTCTTCGTCAATCCGGTGACCAAACTGCTGGATTTCCGGGTGGTCGATGAGTTCGTGCCACCGCCGGTCAAGGGCAACGAAGCACCTTGATCGATGCAATCACCTAACAAGCACCCCGGCTTCGTCCGGTACCACGCTAGTCCAGAGCGCGTGCCCTGATCCCTATACACATTCCAGGCCCGCCGCAGGGTCTTCGCTCCCGTTGGGACGAGGAGTGATCTATGGCTAAGGTTCAAAGCGTGTGCCCCATGCGTGTCCGCTTGGTTTCGAGATATTTCTCGTTATGGGGATTCGACGGCAGGCTGATGGGCATTTGCTCGACGATTTCCAGTCCGTAACCTTCCAGCCCGACGACCTTCTTCGGGTTGTTCGTGAGCAGGCGGATTTTTCGCACGCCAAGGTCGTGGAGGATCTGCGCACCCATGCCGTAGTCGCGGAGATCCGAGCCGAAGCCGAGCTTCTCGTTTGCCTCGATGGTGTCGAGCCCTTCCTCCTGAAGTTTGTAGGCATGGATTTTAGCAGGCAATCCGATCCCCCGCCCTTCCTGGCGAAGATAGAGAAGGACTCCGCCTTCTTCCGAAATTCGTTCGAGGGCGGCCGCGAGTTGGCCGCCGCAGTCACAGCGCTTCGACTGGAAAACATCGCCTGTCAGGCACTCGGAATGGACACGCACGAGGACAGGTTTGTCAGGATCGATCTCGCCCTTGGTGAGCGCGAGGTGATGGCTGGCGTCGGTGGTGATCCGATAGAGATGGCAGTCGAATTCACCAAAATCGGTCGGCAGCTTGATCGTTTGCTCGCGAATGACGAGTTTCTCCGAACGCCTGCGGTATTCGATGAGCTGGGCGATGGTGCAGGCCTTGAGCCCGTGGCGTTTCTGATAGAAACCGAGATGACCCACGCGCGCCATGGTGCCGTCATCATTCATGATTTCACAAATGACGGCAGCCTTCGGGAGCCCGGCGAGGTTGGCGAGGTCGAGCGCGGCTTCCGTATGTCCGGTCCGGCGGAGCACGCCATCCGGCACGGCCTGCAAAGGGAAAACATGCCCCGGTTGCACGAAAGAATCCGCCTTGACGGCGGGATCCGCTAACAGGCGGATGGTGAGCGCGCGATCCGCGGCGGAGATCCCCGTGGTGATGCCTTCCGCCGCGTCCACGCTGACGGTGAAAGCGGTCTTGTGTCCCTCGCGGTTCCGGCGGGTCATCTGCGGAAGGTCGAGTTCCTCGGCCCGCTCGGCGGTGACGGGCGAGCAGATCAATCCCCGCGCGTGGACGGCCATGAAATTGACCATTTCCGGAGTGCAGAGTGATGCGGCCCCGACAAGATCCGCCTCATTCTCGCGGGATGGATCATCGGCAACAATGACGAGGCGGCCAGCGGCGATTTCCTCGATGATTTCCGGAATAGGGCTGAAAAGTAAGGGCGTGTCAGTCATGATGGGATAAAAAACCGGCGAGTTCCCCACTCAGTTGAGCGACGGGTCATCGGGCGCTTCCGCGAGGATGCGGTGCAGCGGGGAAACCTGGCTCAGGAGATCGGTCCAGAGCTGGCGGTCGTGTTCCTGGCCAAGCAGGTCGGCCTTGGGTTTTGCGGCGATCCAGGAACTTCGCCGAAGCTCGTTCTCCAGCTGGCCGGCCGTCCAGCCAGAGTAACCGACGAAAGCCCGCACGATCCGTCCCGGACGATGCGCGTGCTTCACGGCGTCTGCCGCGGAAATCCGGAGTTTCCACCTCAGCCCCAGTTTCTTGCTCCACCAGAAAGAGGAAAACGTCAGTTGGTGGCGATCCACCGGGCCGCCTTCGTGAACGGCAAGCTGCCGAAGCGGAGTGAAGGCTTCGTCATCGAGGAGATCACCCACCGTTTTTCCGATCGGGTGGTTCAGGATCAGGCCGAAC
This sequence comes from uncultured Verrucomicrobiae bacterium, assembly GCA_963810445.1. Classification (GTDB taxonomy): domain Bacteria; phylum Verrucomicrobiota; class Verrucomicrobiia; order Verrucomicrobiales; family Akkermansiaceae; genus Luteolibacter. Next base: position 143,420 of record CAWENZ010000062.1, read on the forward strand.
GCTCCCTGGTTCGAATCGTGTTCGGCGAGCAGGATGACGGACTTGTTGAAAATGCCATCCCGCAACGACGGATCGGCCAACAGCAGTTTGCCCTGCAGTTGGATCGGCGAGTCGGACATGGATGGATCGTTGGCCACGGGGAAATCCTAATACCGCCTGATCCGTTCGCCAACCGCCGATTTCAGAGGTGGGTAACCATTTGTGAAAAATCCCCCGGGCTGGATCAAACTTGCACGGAATCTGCAATCCATGACACTCGAACCATGAGTGATCCAAAGGATTTTCCGAACCCGAAACGCACGGTTGCCGAGCTGAAGGAGCTGAGGGCCCTGACCGGAAACGAGGACGGTGCGCAGCGCGTGGCATTCACGGAAACGTGGGCAAAGGCCCGGCAATGGATGAATGTGAAAATGTCGGAACTCCCGGTCGAGGCCCACGTCGATGCGGCGGGAAATTCATGGTTCACCCTCAGGGGAGAGTCCGAAAAGGCATTGCTCATCGGTGGCCACATCGACTCGGTCCCTAACGGCGGCTGGCTCGACGGCTGCCTGAACGTGATCGCCGGGGTGGAAGTGATGCGGCGGATCTGCGCGCAATACGATGGAAAACCGCCGATCACCGTTAGGGTGGTGGACTGGGCGGATGAGGAGGGCGCGCGATTTGGAAAAAGCCTGTTCGGATCGGCGGCATTTTCAGGAAATCTCGATCTCGACGAGGCGCGCGTGCTGAAGGACAAGGACGGGATTTCCCTGCCGGACGCGATCGCGGAATACGGCATCGATTTCGAGAAGGTGAAGGACGCCGGCGTGGAGGTGAAAAACGCGGCGGCCTATCTGGAACTCCATATCGAGCAGGGCCCCGTCCTGCTCGACATGGGGCTTCCGTTAGGGGCTGTGTTGGGAACCTTCGGGGTTGAGAGACATGCCATCACCTTTCACGGCCAGGCCGCGCATTCGGGAAGCACCCCGATGGACCGTCGCAGAGACGCCTTCCTCGCGGCTGCTAGAATGGCACCGGAAATCTATGCGATCACCGGAAGGCACGGCGGGGTTTGCACAATCGGTTCCTGCGTCACCAAGCCGGGCATCGTCACCAGCGTGGTCGCGGAGTGCCGGATCACGCTTGATCAACGCCACCTCGATGCCACGTCCCTCGCCGCGATGCTCGCCGAAGCCAAGGCCGCCAGCGAACGTTTCGCCTCCGAAAGCAACGTGACGGTGGAATGGGAACGCCTCTGGCAAATCGAACCGGTGCTGTTCGATCGCAAGCTGATCGACTTCTGCGATGCGGCGATCATGGAGAACTGCGGTATATCCCACCGACTGCCGTCGGGGCCATTGCACGACGCGGCGGAAGTGGCGAGGGCCGGCATCCCAACCGTCATGATGTTTGTCCAGAGCCTCCACGGCATCAGTCACAACAAGATCGAGGATACCCTCGAAGAGCATCTTGAGCTTTCGGTCAAGGCCCTGGACACGCTCGCAAGCAAGACCATGGATTGGATTCTGGCAAAGGGCTGATCAGTCTGCCTGCTTGAGATGTCCCCCGCTCGCAAGCCAGCGGGCACATTCGGTTCCAAGTTCCGCTTCCGCCCGTGATTCATACTCCCGGCACTCATCTTCCGTTAGAATCTCGCACCAACGCCCGTTGACGCCCTTGTTGATGAAGACCTCGGCACCCGCATCCCAAAAGGCACCACCTAGCGGAACGGATTTCGTGGCATTCCTCTTCATCCAGTCGAACGAGCAATGCTCGACAATGGCATCCCAGCGGGATTCATTGATAGGAATTTCAAGAAAGCTGGCGATGCGGCGGATCTCGCCCGGCATGTCCTTCTTGAGATCGGCGAAGTGAAGAAACATCACATTCGGAAGATTCCGGATCTGCCACCAGCTCCGGACGTTCTCCCAGAAAGACCAGAACGGGAAACCATCACCATCCATCCAGTTTCTCCAATACTCCCGGACCTCATCCGGCGGCGGCAAGATCGGCGGCCCCAGCCGTCCCGGTGTGTCGTTCAATGCCTCATACCAACCCTGGTTGGCATTGAAATGGTGGTTATACAAACTCCAGACCACATCGCGACCATCCCTAGCGATGTAGATGTACTTCGCGTCTGGAGAAAACCGGAGGGCATCCACCGGCAAATGGGTCTTGATGAAGCGGCGGTGCGTCTGCTCTTCCACCATCGGAAGCTTCACTTCTTTCGGGGGTATCCTCAGGTCCAGCCATGGCGACATCTCGGCCACGGAAAGATCCGCGTCACCATCGAAAAGCAACTGGGCGATGATCTGTTGGGTCCACGTGGTGCCTGACTTGGCATAGGTTGAGATGATGATGTCGTCATCCCGGAACTTGAAATCGTCCCAGATGGTCGAGTCGAAGTGATGGCTATGAAGATCACGGGTTTTCCGGGGCCAATCGAAGTTTCCTTTCATGAGGTGGATGGTTGAAAAATCCTGAAACTATCCGGCAAAACTCCCGAGTCAATCATCCGGCCAGCATTTCCTGTCGATGTTAGAGCGTGATGTGAGCCCCAAGCTCGACGACACGTCCCGGCGGAAGCTGGAAGTAGGCGGTCGCGGGTGAGGCATTCCGCGCCATCGCGGCAAACAAGGGAAGCCGGATCCGGTCCAGCGGGCCAGCCAGCCGTCCGATGCCATAGTTCTCCCTGCCGAGGAAATAGGTCGTTCTCTCCGGTTTGAAAGGGATGCAATCGGGAAGATTCGATCTCAGCGCGGACGGGACATCGGGATTCTCCGCAAACCCGAATTTCAGCGTCACCCGGGTGAGTCCCTCGCCGATCTCGGTTGTCTCGATGATTTCCCCCGCGTCCGCATAGGGTTGGTCGAGGGTCATCACGTGAAGCAGCAGAACCTGTTCATGCAGCACCTGGTTGTGCTTGAGGTTGTGGAGCAGCGCGGTCGGAACCTTGGAATCCTTTCCACTCATGTAAACCGCGGTGCCGGAAACCCGATGGATGCTGCCCTTGCGCAGGCTTTTCAACAGCGATTCCGCAGGCAATGCCTCGGTCATGATTCGGGCATACAACCTCGCGCGACCCCAGATCCAGATGAGCATCAAGGACATCACGGCACCCGCGACCACCAGCGGAAACCAGCCACCGCCTTGGAAAATCTTGAATGAATTGGCCACGAGGAAAGCCCCATCGACTAACAGGAAAAGCATCGTCAATGCCACCGCCTTCCTCACCGACCACTTCCAAACCGTCCGCGCGGCTGAGAAGAAGAGGAAGGATGTGATGACCATGGTCAGCGAGATCGCGATTCCATAGGCACCCGCCAGATTTGCCGATGTCTGGAATGCCATGACCAGCAGGATGCACGAAACAGCAAGGATCTGGTTCACCGCAGGCACGTAAACCTGTCCCACCGAATGATCCGAGGTGTGCAGCACCCGGAAACGCGGCAGGCAACCGAGCTGGATTGCTTGGGTTGTTAGGGAGAACGCGCCTGAAATGAGCGCCTGGCTCGCGATGATGGCGGCACCCGTGGCCAACAGGGTCAGCGGAAATCTCAACACCTGCGGTGCCATCAGGAAGAACGGACTGCGGATCGCCGAAGGATCCGCCGTCACCAGCGCCGCCTGCCCGAGATAGTTGAGAACCAATGCAGGCAACACGAGCGAGAACCAGGCGAAACGGATGGGCTTCACCCCGAAATGCCCGAGATCCGCATACAGCGCCTCACCACCGGTGACAGCAAGGAAAACTGCGGCCAGCAAGGGAAACGAATGTCGCCACTCACGGACCAGGAACATCAATCCCTCCGCCGGACTCAATGCCAGCAAGACTTGAGGATGTGTCGCGATCGCACCGATTCCCAACAGAGCGATCGCGACAAACCAAAGGAACACCACCGGCCCGAAGAGACGTCCCACGCTTCCGGTTCCGAACTGCTGGATGGTGAAAAGCCCTGCCAGGATGACCACAGAGACCGGAACCGCCCAATGGGCCATCACCGGTGCGCTAACGGAAAGTCCCTCGACCGCGCTGAGGACCGAGATCGCGGGTGTCAGCATGCCGTCCGCATAGATCAGTGCTGCACCGGCCAGACCTAACAAGAGAATCCGGTGGGAATCCCTGCCGATCATCGACTTCATCGCGTTGCGGATGAGGGCGGACAGAGCGAGGATCCCGCCTTCGCCCCGGTTGTCCAACCGGAGGATGATGAAGAGGTATTTTGCAGACACCACCAGCAGCAGTGACCAGACGATCAGCGACGCGGCGCCTGTCAGGTTGGCGGAGTTGATAGCCGCTGGGTGCTCTCCGGAAAAGCACTCTCGGAACGCGTAGAGCGGACTTGTCCCAATGTCGCCAAATACAATTCCCAATGCAGCGAATGAAGTGGCAAGCAACCGTGGGTGATGACCTGTGGGGTCAGCGTTCGGGGTATTCATCGTCGCGGGAACCAACTCCCGCACCGCCCTCAAACCATTTCGACAAACCGCTGGCCAGTGAAAATATCGGATGATGGAACATTGCACGATGGAACATTCGGCAGTTTTCTCTCGACATTCCTCAAAGACAGCACGCGCCGCTTTCCGTTAGACCTTCATCTTCCCGATCCAACAACCGCATGAAATCAGGGCCTTGAATTTGTCTCCACGCGTGAAATCATCCGCCCATGCCTTCCCGCGGCCGCCATCAGAGTTCCTCAAAGGAATGCCATCAGTTGATGCGCAGGATCGAGGCCATGGACGGCGTCATCGCAGTGATCATCGGCCGGTCCTATGGCGGAAAGTCGCTGGGTCTGGGGACCGGCACCGGAGCGATCAGGATCCAGCGCAAGACCTCGGGCGGAATCAAGGCGGTGACCCAGTCCGAGAAGGGACTTCAGGAAATCTTCATCCGTACGGAACCCGGCATGGAAGAGGAGATTGCCGGGGTGATCCGGAACTTCTAATGGCTCACGACGACGGTCCCACCCGGATGAAAAGCCTTTTGTTAGCATCCGCCGGAAGCGTCGCTGCGGGAAGAAGAACGGAAGTGGAGGTGGCGGGCCAATCGGCCGCCTTGAAGACGCCGAGATCCGTCCAACCCGACATGTCGGTGGACACGCGTATCTGATAGAACCGTCCGGGAACTGTCTGGATCACGGCGCTGGCCCCGTCATTTCCAGGCGTTAGATCAAGGGTTCTCATGACGCTGGTCAGATCGGTGGGATCCGTGCCGGCCTGATATTCCTGCCCGTCGGTCATGCCGTCGCCGTCGCTGTCGAGATTGGCGGACAGGGTTCCGAGGACCGCCGAGTAGGCAAGCTCCCACGAGTCCTTGAGTCCATCCCCGTCCTCGTCCTCCTTGCCGCCGAAGCCCAGGGTGATGGAGAATAAATAATCGCGTTGGAAAAGTTCACCTGGCGCATAAACCGGGTAGCGGAAGGGAACCACCGGCGGCTGACCGAGTTCCAGCCTGGCTCCACGGTTCTCGTTGTCATAACGATAGAAATTCGAATCGCCCCCGGCGATGAAGCTAACAGCTCCCGCCTGGCTGCCGGGAGTACCGTCAGGAAGGTTGTCCACGAAGCCAGGCGCGATGGTCTCGCCGGGAGCGATGGCGATGGTCGCGGGAGCTCCCGAGAACGGCACGTTGTTTTCCCCGACGGAATAGACCGTGCGCGGATCGCCGATGGCGACGAGGGTGTAGTCCCCGTATCCGTTCACCCGCACCACGAAGGGAGTCACCGGATCGGTGACCTGCGTCGCGTGGAAACGGAAGCGGTCCACGCTGACTGTGAGAGTGGACGCGGTTTGATTGGTGAATGATTCCGATAGATTGATGACGAAATTCGATTTCTCGCCATCAGCCTGCTTGTATCCCGGTTGATCGAGATTGTTGCCGATGCGTAACGAGGAGACGATGTAGCTGACGGAGAAATAATAGTCCCGCGGATGGTTGGCGATCAGGTTGGTGCCCGCGACCGGTGCATTTCCAGTGATGATCGATCCGGCATCGCTATCCAACGCCCCGCCGCCGTGCCACACGGACACTCCGCCCGCCGTCCAGGCGATGACTTCCTCACCCGTGCCGCCCGAGCCGTCTGGATTGGCGTCGATGAATCCGGGAGCAATGGTTTCTCCCGGCTGCAAGGTGATGCTGAGTGGTGAATCGCTGAAAGGGAGATTGTTCGCGCCGTTGGAGTAACTGGTGCGCGTGGTACCGATGGCGACGACCGTGAAATCATCCTGACCCTTGATCCTCACGACAAAGGGAGTGACAGGATCGCCCGTTAGGTTCGCATGGAATGAAAAGCGGTCAAGGCGCAGCGTGACCGGGCTGGACTGCATGTTGGTGTAGATGGCGTTCTTCTGGATGACCATGTTGGATCTCCAGGCATTTCCATCGGGAGGTGATAGATCTCCACCGATGGCGAGGCTGATGGAAAACAGGTAATCGCGCCGGAAATTGCTTCCCTGGGAGTTTCCAAACGGAACGACCGGCGCTTGCCCGACCGTGAGGGTGGCGCCCAGATCAAGGGTGTCGTAGAGATACGTGATGTAGTCCGCCGTGAAAACCGGACCAGCCTCGTAAATGAAGCTAACAGCTCCATTCCAGGTCCCCGGCGTGCCGTCCGGTACATTGTCCACAAAACCGGGAGCGATGGTCTCTCCCGGCGCGAGGGAGATGGTTGCAGGGCTGCTGGAAAACGGTAAGTCGTTCGCCCCCACCGCATAGGTCGTCACGGATTCACCCACGGCCAGGACGGTGAAATTGCCCGGACTGTTGACCCGGACAATGAACGGGGTGATCGGGTCGGTGACGCGGTAGGCATCGAACCGGAATCGATCCACAGTGACGGTTAGGCTTTCACTGGTGGTGTTGGTGAACGAGTCGGTGTGGTTCACGACGAAATTCGAATTCGCGCTGTCCACGGTCTTGTATCCCGGCTTGTCGAGGTTGTTGCCCAATTGGAGGGGAGAGGACGAGTAGCTGACGGAGAACTGATAGTCGCGCGGTTCGTCCGTCGTGAGGCTGGTTCCGGGGACCGGTGCATTTCCCAGGGAGATGGACCCTGCGTCTGAATCCAGCAGGCCACCACTGTGCCAGACCGGCCCCCCACCCTCGGTGGAGGCGATCACTTCCGTGCCGGAGCCGCCGCTGCCGTCGGGATTCGCGTCGATGAATCCGGGTGCGATCGATTCGCCCGGCTGGACGGTGATGCTTGCCGGAGTATCGCTGAATGCCACGTTGTTTTCCCCGATGGGATTTCCGCTGCGGGTGGTGCCGATGGCGACGACCGTGAAATCGTTGGATGCGTTCACCCGTGCGATGAAAGGCGTCACCGGATCTCCGGTGTCAACCAGTGACTGGAAAGTGAACCGGTCTAGCAGAAGCGTGACAGCTTCCGAGCCCGTGTTGGTGAAAAGGGTGTTTTTCTGGATGACCATGTTGGCGGCCCACGGACTGCCGCCACCGGGGCCGCTGCCGGGCGCCCCGACGATCCCGATGTCGCCACCACCGAAGAAGCTTTGCGACTTGGTGCACGAGTCGGCATTCATCGAGAGCAACCAGTTGGCGATGCGCGAGGCCGCGTTGACATCGACGGGACCTCGACCGATGGGCGGCATGGTGGTGGCCGGGCTGGTGGAGGTGATGCGATGGAAAAGCACGGAGTTGTCCAAACTTCCCGGTTTCAACACGGCCGGAGCTGGAAGACCAAGCCCGTCGATGAGCGGACCGCAGATGAGCGACTGGTTGTTGAGCGGCGTGGTCAGGCGGGCGTCGAAAAACGCGCGCGAGCTTCCCGCAGGCTGGTGGCAGTGGGAACAATTGCTGTCGAGATAGGAGCGCGCGAATTTCTCGTCGGACAAGTTAGGATCATTGACATCGCCGGAGGTGATGACGCCCGTTAGAGATTCGGATTTGAGAACCTGGGTGATGAAACCTGCGGCGCTGAACGACTCGATCTGGTTGGCGGTCACCCCGTTCGGATAGGTGACATCGCGATTGAGCTGGCGGGTGCGGAAGCCAAGGACCGGTCCGGTGCCCGCCTGATGGCATTGGTTGCACTGGTTGCGGGATGGATAGAGATAGTTGAAGGTTTCTCCGTTGAGAGTCATCGGCTCGGTTAGACCGTCCTCGGTGAGATCGGCCTCGTCCTCACCAGGACGCCATTTGTAGGTGACGCCACCCCAGCCGTCGTTGCCGTGGACCATCAGGCGGGTCTCGACAGGAGCACCGGTGTCGGGGCGGGCGAAGTGTTTCACAAAGACAGTGCCCACGGGAAGTTGCCAGGCGTGATTTTCACTGTAAGTGATTTTTTCCGCCGCGGTGTTAGGCACGCCGTCGTTGGGGATCATCACCCAACGCTTTTTTGATAGACCGGAAGACCAGAGCGGCATGTTCACCTCGTAGGGGATCATGCCTTGCGCGGGTGTCAGGTTGGCGAGATCAGTGAAAATGCCGGTTTGCGAGAGGAGCGGTGGATATTCCCAGGTGTCACCGGTGATGGTGCCGGCCCGCTTGATGCGGGAGATCTTTCCGCCGCCGGGTGTTCCCGCGCCCATCTGAAGAAGAAAGAGTTCGCCTTTGGAATCGGTGCCGAAGGCGCTGATGCCGTTCCACAAGGTGCCCGCGCGACCTTGACCGATCTGGGTGACGGACGTGGCGGTTTTCGTGACGGCATCATACTCCAGCGCGAAGTAGGCTTGCGTGCTGTTGTCGCCGAAGATGTATTTCCCGACCAGTTCCGGAATCTCGCTGCCCCGATAGACCGAGCCGCCGATGACGCAGTTGCCGAAGGTATGGTCATATTCGAATACCGGCCCGCGCTCGGTGCCGTAGAGCGGTGTGGGAGCCGCCCGGAATCCCTCGCCGCTGCCTTCCTTGTAGTTCCACTCGAAATTCAATCCCGGCTCGTCGAGGACATCGATCTCCTCCCAACTCGCTGCACCGACATCTCCGATCCAGAAGCGGTCGCCGACGGGATCGTAGCTCATGCGGTGGGGCTCGCGAAGACCGATGGAGTAGAATTCCTCAAGCACACCCGCGACGCCCACCCATGGGTTGTCGTTAGGAATGAAATAGCCTTGGGTGTAGCTATGGTCGATGTCGTTGACGTTTGTTTCGCCGGGTTGCAGCGGAGGCTCGGCAGGCTGCTTGACGATGGCATGGCTAACAGTTCCGCCTTGCATGTCCACGTCCATCCGCCAGACACCGGAGCGCGGACGGTCGTCGAGCTTCTGGGTATGGGGAGTGGAATCACCGCTTTCCGTGCCTTCGTCGCCGAGGCTGAGATAGAGGAATCCATCGCCACCGAAGACGAGGCCGCCGCCGTCATGGCCCTTGGCGGTGTCGAATTGCTGGATCATGACCAACTCGCTCGCGGGATCGAAAACCGAGTTCGCCACATCCCACGTGAAACGCGAGAGGCGGTCGTAGTAGGGGTCGAACTCGTCGATGGTCGCATCCGGATCATCGGTCGGGTGATGGAGATGATAGACATAGAGGAAATCCTTGCCTTCGCCTTTTCCAAAGCGCGGGTGAAATACCACGCCGAGGATGCCGCCGTGCTTGTGGGTGGGCACGCCCTGGTCCCAGTTCATGTACCAGACGCGGTCGCGGATATCGAGGACGGTGAGCCGGTCGCCGGGTTGCGCGGCGTCATCATCCGGCAGCAGGAAGATACGCCCGTCCATTTCCGCAACCAACACATCGGTGGAGGAACCGGGCCATGGCATCGCCTCGATGGGCGACTCCCATGTTAGAGCGGGAAAAGCATCCACCGTGTCCACCTCGGTGGGGACGATGGAGAGCGTCGGCAAGACGCCATTGGAAAAAGGCCCGACGCTTTTGGCCCCGCCAAATCCCGCGAGCCCTTCGGTGTAGGTGCGGAGGGATATGGCGCTGTTGGTCGGGAAATCCGATGACACCGCAGTCCCCGGATCTTTTCCTGCGCACCATTTCAAGGCCCGGATCAGGGTTTCCTGAAACGCGGCGCAGCGCATGCCTTCCGGCTCTATCTGGTCACTGAAAATATGGCCATAGGTGGAGGCGTAAACGCGTCCGCTGCCGTAGGAGACCGTCCACTCGACCGGATGCTGGAGCGCGGTTTGGTTCGTCGGCGGATCCGGATCGATGGTGGAGGAAAGGATGGTCACGTTGGTCTCGACGTCCGGATCGATCCCGCGGGGGAACCGCACGACCTCGAGATCGGCGGCCATCCATGAAACGGGTAGCCCCGCGTGGATGGGATGGACGACGGGCAGGCCGTGGCGTGTCACGAGGGAATCGGCTCGGTTGCCGTGACCGGTCGCGAGCCCCGACCCGGGAAGGTGTATCGTTAGAGAGTCGTCGGGGTTGACGGTGAATGCCTTGCCCGTTCCCGCGTCGTGCCAGGTGAGACCGACGATCTTCTGGTATTCCGGCCAGATGGTGAAGGCTTGGTTCGCCTCGTGAAAGGCGAGAAAGCCGCCACCATTTCCAACATAGGAGGCAAATGACGTCTGGGCCGCCGCAGGCCAAGGAGCACCGCCCGCCGCATCGCTGTATCCGGAAAGCACAACGTCGTAGTTTGAAAAACCCGGATTCCAAGCCGCCCATTCCGGACTTCCGGTGTCCTGGGGCACGAGGGACACGTCCATCTGGAACGACCCGTCGCGGGAAAGGATGGATCGCATGACCTCGATGCGCCGGGCCCAATCATGATTGCTGGCGCCTTCGATCAGCAGGACCTTGGTCAATGGCACCGCACTCGCGGACGACAGGCCGAGGACTGTCATCAGCACGAAAAATAGCGATTTCAGGGAATTCATGGGGGGAAGACCTCGATGGTGGGGGAACCGGAGGCGGCGGGAAAGCCGCCAGCATCTGCTGTGCCGAATGCGGTTTGGCGGTGACGAGGCCTGTAAAATGGCCTTTTTTTCAGATGGAAACAAGGTTTTATGATCCTACGCGATCACGCCGGACCGGAGATCAGGGAGTCGTGAGCGCATGTCTCCAGAACATCCGCGGCTCGTTGCCCGGAAAAACATAGACCCGCTCGCCGGTGATTCCTGGTCCGCTGGTGTCGGATTCCAGCATGACTCCGCTGTTTTCCCAATCCGCGAGATCAAGGCTGCTGTCCAATCGCAGCGCGAATCCCTGCGCCAGCGCCTCGCCGGAAACGGGAACCCGCAATTTCAATGTCCCGGCTTCCGAAGCAAGCTGGGGTCCCGCATCCCGCAACTTCGGGTCCTGTCCAAGCGCGAATTCCATGCCGTTCGAAAAACCATCGCCGTCGTCATTTCCCGTGAGCGATGGGGAAACTTGATGGTCGTCCGCCCATTTCGTGAAAAGGTCACCGCCCTCGGCGATCCGGAAATCGTCGTAAATGATGTTGCCGCCGAGGTCCTCGTTGGTGGACCGCACCTCGATCGTCAGCTTGCCATCTTGTCCGGCGATCACCGGAAGCTCGACCAGTTGGTAGCCGTCGGTCCATGTCTGGTTGATCGACCGGACCAGCGAGGCGACGACTGCCCCGTTTGCTAGAACGTCGCCGCTCATGTCGTCGGTGCCCCAGTAGATGTGTCGGGCGTGGAAAAAGGAAACGGTGTAGGCCATCCCGGGATTGAGGCCGGTGATCGTCTGGGCGATCCCGCCCGGTCCATGGCCTCCGGTGTCGAGGGCCTTCGTGCCTTCCGGGGGATTCGCCACGCTGAACTGGATGACATCCACATTCTCACGTGTCACCCGCCAGCCGGGAAGCGAATTTCCAGCTAGATGTTCATTGCCGACGGGGCCGCTGTTATTGGGATCGGTCGTCGGATTGCCGATCGCGCTCTCGAATCCTCCGTTGAGAAATTTCCTGCCGCCGCGTGCGTCCCCGGCGACCTGCAGGCTTGCCCACGCATGCTCCGGCGGCAGGGGCAATCCACCCGCCTCGATGCGGACCGCGTCGATCCGCAATCCCAGCCCTGTGGTTTCGAGCGATTCCACCCGCAGGACCGCGGTGGTGGCCGTGGGGGTGAATTCGAAACCATTCGAGCTCAGGTATTCGTTGTTCTGTCCGTTGTGAATCTCGCCGACAGGATTGCCATCGATCAGCACCCTAGCACCACCGATCTGGAAATCCTGTCCCGTCCAGATATAGGCAAGACGGACCTTGTGCACCTGACCCACCACCAGGCCGCTGAAGGTTTGCTGGACGTATCCCGTTTGCAAATTCAGGCACTTGCTGCCCTCAAAGGCGGATCCGCTCTGCACCGCCACATTGGCACTCGTCCAGCCGGTTAGACCGCTTTCGAAACCCGTGTTGGTTCCCACGGGAGCCGCGAGGATTGTGTCGGGAAGGAGTGAGGCAACCGCCAAACTTGAATGGAAGAAAAGAACTCTCATCGGGGGGAAAGATGCGCGACGCTAATTCGGGACGACCCCAAGTTCCAGCCAAATATGCGGATCATGAATCCACGACTTTAGATATGTTAGTTCTGGGGGCCAGATAAATGAGAGATAACGGAATGACGAACAACATCGCCGTCATGATTTCCAGAAACAGGTGGGCATTCCAGGGGCCTCCCGCGAGAATGCATATCGCAAAGGGCAGACAGGCGAGCAGGTAAAGCACTCCAAGAACGGATGCGGTTCTCAAGCTGACTGAAACCTTCAATGCCATCGCGTGGCAGGCCGGGAGCATGAAACTAACCACCAGCAACAGGAGTATGGCGAATTGCCCGGTAAGCTCCTTGCTGATCGGAAGATGATACCATGGTTCCCGTAGATCGATGATATCGGGCAGGCGAACTCCATCGACGAACATTTGCGAGTGGCCGTGGTCATAGTTCACTGCCAGATCGAGCTTTCCGTCCCTGATCGCCTTCTGTTGGAGCGCGAAGCCTGACCCGTTAGGCCCGTTCAACGGATTGGAAACCCGGAACTCAATTTCGTCATGCACCTGGCCCAGGGTGAAATTCCGCATCAGCGTGTCCCTTGAGAAACTGATGATCCTTGCCGGTCCGGTCTGGTCGAGATCCGTGGTTTCGATGGTGGCCACGACGGAGAATGCATTGGAGCGGTTGATGGCTCGCGCGAGAGCGGATGCTGGCCCTTGCGTTGACAAGGCACCTTCCGGGCGACCGGTGGCAGCCATGATGAGGGACGGATCTTTTGCCAGTTTCCCCGCAGGCTTCGCGGAAAATCCTTGCGGATCTGGAAAATGATAATCGACCAAGGCCCCCGACAACCCGCCATTTTTCAAAGTGGCAATCTCTGATGACGTCAGTGCCCGGTCGAAAATGGCGAGCCGTTTGACCTTGCCCTCCCAAGGACGTTGTCCGTCTCCCTCGTTGCCGATCAACAACCGGAAATCCGGATTCCAATCCAACTTCAAGGGGCCCGTTAGAGGCTTCAGCCCAACCACCCACCAAGCCGCCAGGGTCAGGAAGGAGACGATCATTGCCCCGACCTGCGACACCTTTCTCTGGCCACCCATTTCCAACTCCCTGGTCCGCAATGCGATGCCGGCCCCAGCCATGGCTCCGAGGATTTTCACGATCACATCAAACACCAGCGCGTGCCGGAGGGGAACCCAGAGCTTGGCGGCCTCAAGCATCACGCACCCGATGATGAGGATGATGACCACCAGAATCTTGTGGGACTTCACCCACGAACGGTGGGCCATCGCCCCTGAGAATCCGACCGCCGCGAACCCGATGAAATGGACGATTCCCACAGCGAAGCCCCCGGTATCCTGAAAATCGAACGCCGCACGCAGGCGCTCCCGCAGCGCAACCGGATCATTGGAAATCCCGAACGGAGCAAGGCTGAGGGCGATGATCCACGCCGCCGTGAGGAGGAACCCGAGTCTCCACCCGGAATGCGCTGGCGCGTGTGATGGGAACTTTTGCATGCCTGAACCGTCTCCGGGATGGCAATCAAACGCTCCCTGCCCGGCGAGTCTAGGTGTTAGAATGGTTTCGTCCGGCCTCCGTCCCACGACGCCGGATTTAATTCCGTGCCATCGCCGCCCCGGGCGTCCTATGTTTCCCGCATGCCGTTCAGCAAATTCGGACTCGACGCGGGAATCCTCCTCGCCATTCAGAAAGCGGGCTATCTCCAGCCCACCCCGGTGCAGGCCGCGGCCATTCCCAAGGTCATGCAGGGCAGCGACCTGATCGCCATCGCACAGACCGGGACCGGGAAAACCGCCGCGTTCGTGCTGCCGATGATCCATCGCATCGCGGACTCGAACCGCCGTGGAAATCCGCGTGGCATCAAGTCGCTCATCCTCGCGCCCACCCGCGAGCTCGTCATCCAGATCATGGAAAACATCCGGAACTACGGCCAAAGCCTGCCGATCCGTGTCGCCGCGATCTTCGGTGGCGTGGAGGAGGAGGCGCAGATCAAGGCCCTGCGCAAGGGAGTCGATTTCGTCGTCGCCACGCCGGGACGGCTGATCGATCTGCTAGGCCGCCAGAAGCTGGATTTCGGCATGTTGGAAGTGCTCGTGCTGGATGAGGCGGACCGCATGCTTCACATGGGATTCCTGCCGGACATCGAGAAGATTGTCGGCGGTTTGCCGAAGCGCCGGCAAACGCTGATGTTCTCCGCCACCTTGTCGAAGCAGGTGGAGTCGCTCGCGCACCGCTTCCTCTATCAGCCAAAGATGGTGCAGATCGGGAAGCGGTCGAATCCGGCGGATACCGTGGATCAATCCGTTTACGAGGTTCCCGCGCACCTGAAGGAAGCGATGTTGCTGGAGCTCTTGAAGCAGCCGGCTTTCAAGCGGGTCCTCGTCTTCGTCCGGATGAAGGACGGTGCGAACCGGCTAACGAATTTCCTCAAGCTCGCCAACGTGAAGGTCGAGAAGCTCCACTCCAGCAGATCACAGGAACAACGGCTCAAGGCGCTCCAGGATTTCAAGGAAGGCAAGGTGCAGGTGCTCGTCGCGACCGACATCGTCGCCCGCGGCATCGACATCGAAGGCGTCACCCAGGTGGTGAACTTCGATTTTCCGGTCAACCCGGAAGACTACATCCACCGCATCGGCCGGACGGGCCGGGCCGAGTCGGCAGGGGAGGCGGTCAGCTTCGTCCCGAAGGGCGACCTCAACCTGCTAGGCATCCTTGAAATGGCCATCGGCCAGCGGATTGCCAGGAAGCGCCTGAGAGGCTTTGACTACCATGCGACCGCGCAGGTGTCACTCCCCGGAGAAAAGCCGGCCAAGCGCGACTGGCGGAAGCGCACCCGCGAGATGGAGGTGAAAAAAACCGCCGCGCCGGCGCGCAAGGTCACCCGCGGACCCCACACGAAGAACAAAGGGAAGAACGGCTGAAACCCGCCGACGCGGAATCCCGCTTTTCCCCGGACCAGACATGGTGGGATGGAGATTCGCGCGCTCGAATCATCCGGCGTAAAAAAATCTTGGCAGTCCTCGCCAAATAGTTAGGTTCGGGATTGATCGTTGAAAAAATGGTCGCTTCCCCCGCTCCCCTCGATAACCGACGCAATGATTCTTACGGCAAGGCAATAAGCGCCGGGGGGGTGAAGGTTGTTTATCCGAGTTCTCCATACCATCTGCGACAACCTCAAATTTCCCCATTCCAACAATGGAACCCATGGCTCATTCTTCCGGTCACAATGTCCCAGCCTGTCCAGCCCGTCGGCGAATTCGGTTCAACGGCGGGTTTTGGTGGCTCACCGACCCTGACCTAGGACTCAACATCCGGCTGAACGGGAAATTCAGCCAATGTGACTGGAGAATTGACCGTCTCTGCGGATGCCTGGGAATCGGAAAGCGCACTTTCTCTCGGATGGTGGAAGAGGGCATCGGCATCACGGCCAAGCATTGGCTGCGGGAAATCAGGATTGTCACGGCGAGACACCTCCTGAGAGAGGAGGACAAGATTGAAGTGGTGTCTAGGAAGCTTGGATTTCGCCACTTGTCTGATTTTGACAAGGAGTTCAAGAAATTCATGGGTGTCTCGCCCACCCGTTTCCGAAGTTCGGAGCGATTGCGCTCGCCACTTCCCGACCGCAACAACTGATCATCCAAGTCGGAAACTTTTCGCCTTTTCCACCTGATTGCCAGCGCGATCGGTAATTCCACCCCCACTCGGGAAATCTCGCCAAATGGGGGGCTGGAAGGCACCCTCGAAGTCGTTAGAGTAGTGTCTGGCCTCGCGCGATCATAATCCAGACAAGGATATCCCGCCCCTTTTTTCACAAGCGAATCCCGAAAAATCGCTCCCGTCGGCGACTTCAGGACGGATTTCCTGATCGGTAAATTTTGTCACTTTTTCCCTAGTCATTTTCATTGCCGTCGCAATTCCACCTGTGTTTTCTGCTAGTCGATAGATCAATAAGTATCAAATCTCAATTCTCTGGCTATCAAAATACCACCTCAACCCAATCATGGCCAAATCCTCCCACCTCCCGCTTCTCTTCGCTATCATTCTCTGCTTCTTTGCAACTGCGCTGGTTTTCTGGAAACTCCACGCCCCCACGCAGGCACTGTCGTTTCCGGACACCGCAGGAACTCCAATGGAACATCCGGATTCAAAGTCCCGAGACCGCGTGGCTCACCCGGCCTCGCCCGCGAACTCGCTTCCTTTACCTGATGGAAGTCAAACAACCTCTGTTCTGCTATCATCCCTCGAGGTTCCTGTCACACCGGACTCCCCAAAAGCAGCCGAATCATTCCGGGCCGAACGATTCCGTCTCATGCGTGACCGCCAGCAGATGCTTCGCCAGATCGCGGATGCCACCCCTGAGGAAAGGCATAAGGCCATGACAAAATGGCAGGAGGAACACGCTGGAGAA
>CAWENZ010000063.1:0-330437 GCA_963810445.1 uncultured Verrucomicrobiae bacterium
CGCGAGGGTCTGCGCCAGCGTGGTCTTGCCGACCCCCGGCACGTCTTCGATCAGCAGGTGGCCGCCGGCCAGCACGCAGGCCACGCAGTCTTCGATCTGCGTCTTCTTGCCGACGATGATCGTGCTAATCTGGTCGACCAGCTCGGTGAGCTGGGTTGCAAGGGGTTTGTCCACACGTTTGTCCATGCGGCCACCTTACCCGAAAAGCCATTTTCAGAACGTCGAATCAGGCACATGACCACAGCTTTCTACAGCCACCCCGACTGCCACGGCCACGACATGGGCCACGGCCACCCGGAATGCCCGCAGCGGCTCGACGCGATCAACGACTACCTGCTCGCCAGCGGGCTCGACGTGGCGCTCGAGCGCCGCGAGGCGCCGCTGGTGCAGGCTTCCGACCTGGCGCACGCGCACAGCAGCGGCTACGTGGCCGAACTGCGCGAGGTGCTCGAAGAGGTGGAAAGCCGGCGGCCGGCTGCGTTCGCTCGACCCCGACACCGCCGCCAGCGCCGGCACCTGGCACGCCGTGCAGCGCGCCGCCGGCGCGGCCGTGGCCGCGACCGACGCGGTGATCGACGGTGACGTCGAAAACGCCTTCTGCTCGGTGCGCCCGCCCGGCCACCACGCCACGCGCGACGAGACCATGGGCTTCTGCTTCTTCAACAACGTGGCGATCGCCGCGCGCCATGCGCTCGACGTGCGCGGCCTGGAGCGCGTGGCCATCATCGACTTCGACGTGCACCACGGCAACGGCACCGAAGACATCATCGCCGGCGACGAGCGGGTGCTGATGGTCAGCATCTTCCAGGACCGGCTCTACCCGTTCAGCGGCGGCGTGCCCAAGGGCACGAACATGGTCAACGTGCCGGTGCCGGCCTACACCCGCGGCGCCCGAAGTGCGCGAGATGATCGAGGCCAACTGGATGCCGCGGCTCGAGGCCTTCCGCCCGCAGATGATCTTCATCTCGGCCGGCTTCGACGCCCACCGCGAAGACGACCTCGGCCAGCTCGGCCTGGTCGAGGCCGACTACGAATGGATGACACGCCGCATCAAGGGCGTGGCCGATCGCCACGCCAAGGGCCGCATCGTCTCGTGCCTGGAAGGCGGCTACAACCTCGGCGCGCTGGCGCGCAGCGTGGCCGCGCACCTGCGCGTGCTGGCCGGCGTCTGAGCCGCTGTGTTCAGCCGGCCGCCAGGTCTTCGTGCAGGCAGAGGTAGTTGCCCTCGGTGTCCTTGAACCAGGCGGCCTTCTCGGCGCCGAGCACGCAGACGTGTTCGACCGTCTTCAGGCCGGGAAAGTCGTAGTCCTCGAACACCACGCCGCTGCGCTTGAGTTCGCTTGATGCTCTGCGCCGATGTCGGGCACCTGGAAGCTCACGGCCGTGTGGTCGGCCTTCGTGCCTTCGGGTTTGGGGAACAGCGCGAGCGTGGTGCCGCCCACCGAATACACGAACTTGCCGTCGGGCTTCAGGCCACCCGGCTTGAACCCCAACCGGCGTTCGTAGAACTCGCGGGCGCGCGCCATGTCGATGACGGGCAGCATGGTCGTGACAGCGGCGTTGGTGAGCATGTCGACTCCCTTCTTCGGTGGCGCCAGGGGGCGTCGTTAAACTTTAGTGCCACCTCGCGGATAACGCCAATGAAGATACCGAGACTTGCCCACGATGCGCACCCTGAACGCCGACGAACTCAACGACCTGCTGGGCTCGCTGGCGCAGCCCGGCGCGTTGACCGAACTGGCGGTGCTGGCGGGCTGCCTCGCGCTCGCCTGGGGCGTCGTGCGCGCTGATCCGCGGACCGACCGTGCCCGAGGCCTCGATCATCTTCGGCCGACGCATCTTCGACGGCGTGCTGTTCCCGGTGCTGGCGCTCGCGCTGGCGTTCGCGGCCAAGCTCGTGCTGGCCGGCACGGTGCGGGCCGCGGTGTTCAAGCTGGCGGTGCCGATCCTGCTCTCGCTCGTCGTGATCCGCCTGAGCGTGCGGGTGCTCGGCGTCACCTTCCCCGGCCTGCGCTGGGTGCGGGTGATCGAGCGCAGCATCTCCTGGCTGGCCTGGATCGCGGTGGTGCTGTGGGTCACCGGCCTGCTGCCCTTGCTGCTCGACGCGATGGACGAGTTGAAGTGGAAGGTCGGGGCCGCGAGCATCTCGCTGCGCAACGTCGTCGAAGGCACGCTGACGGCCGGGCTGGTGATGGTGCTGGCGCTGTGGCTGTCGGCGGCGATCGAGAAGAAGCTGCTGCACGGCGCCGGCAACACGCTGTCGATCCGCAAGATGGCGGCCAACATCGTGCGCGCGCTGCTGCTGTTCGTCGGCCTGCTGCTGGCGCTGTCGGCGGTCGGCATCGACCTGACGGCGCTGTCGGTGCTGGGCGGCGCGATCGGCGTGGGCCTGGGCTTCGGCCTGCAGAAGATCGCGGCCAACTACATCAGCGGCTTCGTGGTGCTGGCCGAGCGCTCGCTGCGCATCGGCGACATGGTCAAGGTCGACGGTTTCGAGGGCCGCATCAGCGACATCCGCACCCGCTACACCGTGATCCGCGCGCTCAACGGCCGCGAGTCGATCGTGCCGAACGAGATGCTGATCACGCAGCGGGTCGAGAACTCGTCGCTCGCCGACCCGAAGGTCTCGCTCAGCACCACCGTGCAGGTGGCCTACGGCACCGACGTGCGCGCGCTCAAGACCAAGCTCGAAGCCGCGGTCGCCCAGGTGCCGCGCGTGCTGGCCGACCCGGCCCCGAACTGCCAGCTCGCCGAGTTCGCGGCCGACGGCATCAACCTGAACATCGGCTTCTGGGTCGGCGACCCCGAGAACGGCCAGGGCAACGTGCGCTCCGACGTCAACTTCGCGGTGCTCGACCTGCTCAACGCCGAAGGCGTGGAGATCCCGTTCCCGCAGCGTGTGCTGCACGGCCTGCCGGCCGCTGCCGCGACGCGACAAGCTGTCGCCCGAGGCCTGAGCCCGCGGTTCAGTGCTGCCCCGCCGCGCGCGGCGGCAGCGCCTTCAGGTGCAGGTAGATCGGCCTTCGCGTCGGTGTCGCTCAACTCCTTCAGCGAAGCGAAGGGCATCACCGGGCTGATGACGCTGCCGTCGGGGCGCTTGCCGCTGCGCAGCATGGCGACAAAGCTGTCGGCCGTCGGGTAGCGCGTCATCGCCGAGCCTTCGCCCGGGGTCAGGTTCGCCGCCGCCGGCCAATCGGGCGGGCCGCCCGGCACCTTGCCGCCAGACAGGCCGGCGCCGTGGCAGCCGATGCAGCTGTTGACGACATAGGCGCCGTGTTCGACCGTGACCGCTTCGGGCACCGGGCGTGACGCTGGCAGCGTGTGGTCGATCTTCTCGGCCGCGTCCTGCACCAGGCCGCAGGCCGTAGAACGCCTTCACCGGCAGCGGGAACTCGATCTTCGCGCCGCCCCCGGTGGCGGCCGGCATCTGGCGCAGATAGGCCACCACCGCGGCGAGGTCGTCGTCGGTGAAGCGGGCATAGTCTTCGCTCGGCATCACGATCGCGGGCCGGCCATCGGGCTTGACGCCGTGACGGATCGTGCGCGTCCAGTCGCTGGCCGTGTAGGCCGCCACCACGCTGCCCGCGGCCGGTGTGATGTTCGGCGCATGGACCAGGAAGCCGTTGCCGTCGTTGATGACGTCCTTGCCGCCGCCGTCGACAGCGTGGCATTCGGTGCAACCGCGCGACAGGTAGAGATAACGCCCGCGTTCGATGCTCGCCGCATCACTGCGCAGCGCGACCGGCTCGACCTTGACTTCGATGCGGCGCTGCATCTTGCGTTCGCCCAGCTGTGCGCCAAGCAGCAGCGCGCCGACACCGAGGCCGATCAGCCCCAGCACACCGAAGCCCGAACGTTTGATCCATTTGTTCATTTGATTTCTCCGCAAGAGTGAGACGTGCTGACGATTGGACCGACCCATGCCAGGTCATGGATTCGCCGAGAAGACCCGCGCCGGCGCGGTGGCGACGATGCAGACGAAGGCCGAGACGGTCAACAGGTTCATCGCCGCGCTGACCGCACAGGCCAGGTCATGCGGCGTGTCCATCTCGGTTCGCCAGCCCGAGTGCCTGGGACACGCCGACGGCGCGCGCGAGTTTGGTCCAGCCGCTCGCGTCCAGATGGGGGCGCACCTGTTCCAGGGTGCTCAGAAAAGCCTCGGGCGACGCCTGCTGCTTCATCTCGCCCAGCATGCCGGCGCGCTCGGCCGGGCTGAGCGCGGGCACCAGCCAACGCGCCATGAGCAGGTGGCTCTGTGCAGGGATCGAGGCCAGCAGGCGGTCGTGGATGCTCGAGCAGCTCGGCGTCGCTGTAGTGCGCCCACAGCGCGGTGGCATTGGCGGTTTCTTCGATGTGCATGTGCTGGAGATTCTCGGCGACGAACAGCGCCAGGTGGCGGTACAGCCGCAGCGCGAGCGTCATGCGCTCATCGGCCGCGCGGCGACAAGCGCCGCGACTTCGTCGCGCAGCGTTTCAATGGTCTCGACGTGTTCGGGGTGGTCGGCGCCGGTGCGCGCCGAGCCGGCCGGCAGTCGGGCTTCGATCGCGGTGTGAAGGAAGTTGTTTTCGTGCTCGATGTGATCGACGCAGGTCGCGAGCAGCGTCTCGACCTGGCCGAGCGTGGCGCCCATCTCGTCGGCGTCGAGCACATCGAGCCGGCCGACCCGGCCCAGCGTGTCGCACATCAGGCTGCGCAGCGCCTTGTGGATCGGCACGTAGAGGTTGGGGCGGTCGGCGGCGCCGGTGCGGGTTTGAGCCGGGGCGGTGGCGGGCTTCTGGGTGGCGGCGGTGTTCATTTCGGGCTTCCTTGCAGGTCGGGTTGACGGGGCTTGCCACGGGAGAGTGCGGCATGGAAGTCAGTGTTCCCGGACCCGCCGTTTCCGGCATCGCCCGAAGGAGCCATGGCCCGCACCGTGGCGGGCCATGGCCCGTGCCCGTCGATACAATCCGCTGCCTTCACCGCCGACCACCGCCACCCGTGTCCGACCGCCTCGACGTTCTGCCGCAGTACCTGCTGCCCAAACAGGCGATCACCTCCTTCGGCGGCCTCGTGGCAGGGCACCGCGGCGGCGAGCTGACGACGCGCATCATTCGCTGGTTCGTCGGCCGCTACGGCGTCGACATGAGCGAGGCGCTCGACGCCGACATCACGCACTACGCCAGCTTCAACGAGTTCTTCACCCGCGCGCTCAAGCCCGGCGCTGCGGCCGCTGGCGAACGCCGGCGCTGGTCTGCCCGGTCGACGGCGCGATCAGCCAGTTCGGCGCGATCGAACACGACCAGATCTTCCAGGCCAAGGGCCACCACTACTCGACGACCGCGCTGGTCGGCGGCGACGCCGAGCTGGCCGCGCAGTTCGACGACGGCAGCTTCGCCACGCTGTACCTGAGCCCGAAGGACTACCACCGCATCCACATGCCCTGCGACGGCCGGCTGCTGCGCATGATCTATGTGCCGGGCGACCTGTTCTCGGTCAACCCGACCACGGCGCGCGGCGTGCCCGGCCTGTTCGCGCGCAACGAGCGTGTCGTGTGCGTGTTCGACTCGGCGCACGGCCCGTTCGTGCTGGTGCTGGTCGGCGCCACCATCGTCGGCAGCATGGCGACGGTCTGGCACGGCGTGGTCAACCCGCCGCGCGTGAAGCAGGTGCGCGAATGGCGCTACGCCGACAGCCAGTGCGCGCTGAAGAAGGGCGAGGAGATGGGGCGCTTCCTGCTCGGCTCGACCGTGGTGCTGCTGTTCCCCAAGGGCGCCTGCCAGTTCAACCCGGCCTGGGCGCCGGAGCGCACCGTGCGCCTGGGCGAAGCGATGTCGGCCTGATGCGGCCCGCGGCGGGCCTGAAGGCCACACCGCTATCCTCTGCCCATGTACGCGCCATTCTTCGGGCTGAAGCAGGAGCCGTTTTCGATCGCGCCCGACCCGCGCTACCTCTTCATGAGCGAGCGCCACCGGGAGGCGTTGGCGCACCTGCTCTACGGCGTGCGGCGGCGGCGGCGGCTTCGTGCTGCTGACCGGCGAGATCGGCGCCGGCAAGACCACGGTGTGCCGCTGCTTCCTCGAGCAGATCCCGAGCGCTGCAACGTCGCCTACATCTTCAACCCCAAGCTGACCGTCGAGCGAGCTGCTGCAAGACGATCTGCGACGAGTTCCACATCGCCGGCTGCAGCACGAGGGCACCGGCGCCGGCCGACCGTCAAGGACTACCTCGACCCGCTCAACGCCTTCCTGCTGACGCACCCACGCGGCGGGCAGAACAACGTGCTCATCATCGACGAGGCGCAGAACCTCTCGGCCGACGTGCTGGAGCAGCTGCGCCTGCTGACCAACCTGGAGACCAGCGAGCGCAAGCTGCTGCAGATCGTGCTGATCGGCCAGCCCGAGCTGCGCGACATGCTGGCCCGGCCCGAGCTGGAGCAGCTGGCGCAGCGCGTGATCGCGCGCTTCCACCTCGGCGCGCTGACCGAGGCCGAGACGGCGCAGTACATCCGCCACCGCCTGGCGGTGGCCGGCATGAACGGCGCCGCTGCCCTTCGACCGCCAGGCCGCTGCAGCGCATCCACGAGCTGTCGCGCGGCGTGCCGCGCCGCATCAACCTGCTGTGCGACCGCGCGCTGCTCGGGCGCCTACGCCGACGGCAAGGCGCAGGTCGACCGCGCGATCGTCGACAAGGCCGCGCGCCGAGGTGTTCGGCAAGCGCCAAGCGCGCGCTGCGTGCCCAGCGTGCCGGCTCGCGGCTGCGCCGTGGTCGGCCTGGGCGGCCTGGTCGGCGGGTGCAGCGCTGATCGGCGCCGCTGGCGCTGGCATCGTCGGCGGCCGCGCGGCCACCGGCGCGCCGGCGCGGCGCAGCCCGGCGAGTGCGGCGCGGCCGCCCGCGACCGCGGCGTCGGCACCGGCCTCCGCGGCGGTGGCCGCCGCCTCGGCCGCGGCCGCTTCTGCGCGCCGCGTCGTCGGCGGCGGCGGCCGCGCCGGTGCACTCGTCGGCCGCCGACCTGAAGGCCGCGCTTCGGCAGCAGCTGACCGCGACGAACGCGACGCCTGGCGCGAACTCGCGCCGGCCTGGAAGCTCGAGCTGACCGAGGCCGACCCCTGCGCGGCAGCGCAGCGCCAGCAGGTGCCCTGCTTTCAGGAGCTCGCAGCACGCTGGCGCAGATTCGCCAGCTCGGGCGGCCCGGCATCGTGACGCTGCGGACGAGCGACGACAAGCCGGTCTACGCCGTGCTCGTCGGCCTGAGCGCGCAGGCCGCGACGCTGCGCATGGGCGGCGTGCTCGCAGACCGTGCCGCTGGTCTCGCTGGCGCAGTGGTGGCGCGGCGACTTCGCCACCTTCTGGCGCGCGCCCGAGGGTTACCGCAACGTCGTCGCCGACGGCAGCGCCGGCCCGGTGGTCGACCGGCTCGCGGCCGATCTGGCGCGCGCTGCGTGGCGAAGCGCCGCCCGCAGCGGCGCAGCGTTTCGACGCGGCGCTTGCGCGGCAAGGTGTTCGCCTTCCAGCTCGCGCAGGGCCTGCGACCCGACGGCATCGCCGGCCCCACGACCTTCATGCAGCTCAACCGCGCCACCGGCGTCGACGAGCCGCGCCTGCTGACCGAGCCCTGCGGCCAACTGACATGTCCTACATCCTCGATGCGCTGAGACGGGCCGATGCCGAGCGCGAGCGCGGTTCGGTGCCCGGCATTCACGCGCAGCCGGCGATGCTGGGCGAGGCCGACAGCGAAGCGCCGCGCACGCGCCCGGCCGCGGCTCTGGATCGGTCTGGCCTGTCGCGCTGGTGCTGCTGGCCGGGCTCGCCTGGTGGCTGCTGCGGCCGCGACACGCCGCCGCCGGCCGCAGCGCCGGTGCTGGCCGCGCCTGCGCCGCGCCCGTGCGTGCGCCGCCGCACCCGTGCCCGTGCCGCGCCTGCGCCCGTGGCCGCGCCGCCGCTCGTGGCCGCGCTGCCGCCGGCGCCGGTGCCCGCACCGCCGCGCGCGCGCGGCACCGGCGCAGACGCCGGACGACAAGGCCGCGAGGCTGCCGCCCGGCGCAGCGCCGAAAGCGCCAGGCCCGAGCCCGGCGGCGGCCTCGGCCGCCGAGCCGCGCATCTACCAGCTGAGCGAGCTGCCCGACGAGATCCGCCGCGAGCTGCCCACGCTCGCGGTGGGTGGCGCGATGTATTCGCAGAACCCGGCGAACCGCATGCTGATCGTCAACGGCCAGACCTTCCACGAAGGCGACAAGCTCGGGCCGAACCTGTCGCTCGCAGCAGATCAGGCTCAAGTCGGCGGTGCTCGAGTACAAGGGCTACCGCTACGGCATCACGTACTGAGCTGCGCGCGTTTGGCCGCGTGGTAGCTGCCGTCGCCGCGCGCGATCACGTGGTCGGTCGGCAGCACGTCGCCGGGCTGGTGTTCGGTGCTGTCGTCCAGGCCGTCGTACAGCGGGCCGAAGTCGATCTGCGCCAGCTCCAGCAGCTCGTCGAGGTTGCGGATCACGAAGTAGGTTTCCTGGAAGTCGTCGATGCGGTAGTCGGTGCGCATCACGCGCTCCAGGTCGAAGCCGATGCGGTTCGGCGACGCGCTCGTCGAGCGCGAACACGCTCTCGGTGAACGACGACGCGATGCCGGCGCCGTAGATGCGCAGGCCGTCGTTCTGCTGCACCAGGCCGAACTCGACCGTGTACCAGTAGACCCGCGCCAGGTTGGCGAGCTTGCCGAGCTTCTGCGCGCGCAGGCCGCCGACGCCGTAGGCCTGGATGTAGTCGGCGATCACCGGGTTCATCAGCATCGGCACGTGGCCGAACACGTCGTGGAAGACGTCGGGCTCTTCGAGGTAGTCGAGCTCGTGCGGCTTGCGGATGAACTGGCCGGCCGGGAAACGCCGGTTCGCCAGGTGCTCGAAGAACACTTCGTCGGGCACCAGCCCCGGCACCGCCACGACCTGCCAGCCGGTGCGCTGCATCAGCACCTCGGACAGGCGCCGGAAGTCGGGGATCTGCTCGGGCCCGATCGGCAGGTCGTGCATGCCCTGCACGAACTCGTCGCAGGCGCGGCCGGGCAGCAGCCGGGTCTGGCGCTCGAACAGCGTCTTCCAGACGCGCGTGCTCCTCGGCGGTGTAGCGCTCCCAGCCCTGGTCGATGGTCCAGTCGGCGTTGTTCGGCTGCGCCACGGTGTTTCACTCCTTCATTCGAAAACGCCCGGCCTCATTGTGGGCCAGCACCCGTACCATCGCGCCACGCCCGTCACCGCCTCATGCCCATGGACCACAGCTTCCTTTCTGCCTTCATCCTGCTGCTGCTGGTGCTCGACCCGCTGGGCAGCCTGCCGGTGTTCATCCCGATCATGCGCGGCGTGCCGCCGGAGCGCCGCACCCTCGTGGCGGTGCGCGAGGTGCTGATCGCCTTCGCGGTGCTGTTCGCCTTCATGTTCTTCGGCGAGGCTTTTCTGCGCGTGATGCGCCTGTCGGAACGCTCGCTCGAAGTGGCCGGCGGCGTGATCCTGCTGATGGTGGCGATCCGCATGATCTTCAGCCACGAGGGCGGGGTGTACGGCACGCCCGAAGGCAAGGAGCCGTTCATCTTCCCGCTCGCCGTGCCGTTGCTGGCCGGCCCGTCGGCGATGGCCACGGTGCTGCTGCTGGCGTCGCGCCAGCCCGACCGCGTGCTGTCGTGGGTCGGTGCGCTGGTCTGTGCGATGGCGGTGTCGGGCGCGGTGCTGCTGCTGTGCGAGCGCATCCGCAAGCTGCTCGGCGACTCGGTGGTCTCGGCGCTGGAAAAACTGATGGGCCTGGTGCTGACGGCGATCGCGGTCGAGATGATCCTGGCAGGGCTGAAGCAGTACTTCATGGCGCCTCTGTAGCGGCGGCTGGCCCGCGTCCCGACCTGGGGTTGGCAAGAACATTGCATGGGTTTGCCGGGCGCTTGAGACGCGCACAAATCTTCTTCACAAGCTTCGATCGTTTTGCAAGTCTCGCAAACACGCGCAGCCACGCCGATCGATGCCGCACCTAACATGGCGGCGCCCGCATGGCATGCCCTGCGCAAGTTTTTCGGACCCACATCAACCCACCTTGCCGTGAAAGGCGAACACCCATGAACCTGATCAACGCGGCCGCTCGTGGCCTGGCAACTGCGGCGGCCGTGGCCTTGTCGCTCGCCGCCGTGGGCGCCCAGGCGCGCAGCTTCGACGACATCAAGAAAGACGGCAAGATCATCGTCGCCACCGAAGGCCAGTTCGCGCCGTTCAACTACTTCCAGGGCGCCAAGCTCACCGGCTTCGAGGTCGAGGTGGCCGAAGCGATGGTCGCCAAGATGGGGCTGAAGATCGAGTGGAAAGCGCTCGGCTTCGACGCGCTGCTCGCCGGCCTGCGGCAAGACCGCTGGGACATGGTGATCGCCTCGCACGGCATCACCGAAGAGCGCGCCAAGGCCGTCACCTTCACCGCGCCGCACTACTGCTCGGGCGGCGTGATCATCAGCAAGAGCGACGCCATCAAGACCGCCGCCGACCTGAACGGCAAGACCGTCGCGGTGCAGACCGGCACCACCTACCTCGACAACGTGAAGAAACTCGCCGGCGTGAAGGAAATGAAGAACTTCCCGCAGGACACCGACGCCCGCGCCGCGCTCATCACCGGCCGGGTCGACGCCTGGGTCACCGACAAGTTCGTCGCCAAGGCCTCGCTGGCCGCGAGCCCGGGTGCGGGCATGAAGATGGGCGACTTTCTGTTCGTCGAACGCATCGCCTCGGCGGTGAGCAAGGGCAACAGCTCGCTGGCCGGTGAAGTGAACAAGGCGCTCGCCGCGATCCAGGCCGACGGCAGCTATGCCGCGATCTCGAAGAAGTGGTTCGACGAAGACATTCGCTGCAAGTGAGCCGGTGCCACTGAAGCACTGAACCCGCCACCGTGAGCCCACGCCCGTTTCAAGTGTGGCCCGCCGCCTGGGGCCGCCAGCAGCGCAGCTCGGCCACCATGGCCGCGGCCGGCGTGGTGCTGGTGCTGCTGCTGTGGCTGATGGCGATACCGCTGTCGTGGGCGCCCGAGCCGATCGGCAACAACGCGCAGTATTTCGCCGAAGGCACGCGCGTGACGGTGC
Source organism: uncultured Verrucomicrobiae bacterium (assembly GCA_963810445.1). Lineage (GTDB taxonomy): Bacteria > Verrucomicrobiota > Verrucomicrobiia > Verrucomicrobiales > Akkermansiaceae > Luteolibacter. The sequence goes on from CAWENZ010000063.1 coordinate 11,070, forward strand.
TGCTCACGGCGGTGGCTGGCGTGGCCGGCGTGTTGATCGGCGTGCTCGCGGCGTTGGGCAAGACCTCGACATGGCCGCCGCTGCGCTGGATCGCCAGTGCCTACATCTGGGTCATCCGCGGCACGCCCTTGCTGGTGCAGGTGCTGTTCGTGTACTTCGCGCTGCCGGTGATGATCCCGGCGCTGCAGCTCAGCGACTTCACCTCGGCCTGCGTGGCGCTGAGCCTGAACGTCGGCGCCTACAACGCCGAGGCGATCCGTGCCGGCCTGCTGGCCGTGCCGAGAGGGCAGGTCGAGGCGGCGCGCTCGCTGGGCCTGTCGCCGTGGTTCACGTTCATCGACGTGAGCTTTCCGCAGGCCTTCAAGATCTCGCTGCCGCCGCTCGTGAACAACATCGTCGCGTTGCTGAAGGATTCGTCGCTGGCCTACGCGATCGGCGTGGTCGAGCTCACCAACGTCGGCAACCGCATCCAGGCCGCCACCTTCCAGCCGCTGCCGATTTTGCTGACCTCGGCCTCGATCTACCTGCTGCTGACGACGGTGCTGACGCAGATCTCGAACGCGGTCGAGCGGCGTTTCGACGTGGAAGGGCGTGTGGCATGAACACCGTGGCCGCAACCGACAAGACCGGGCCGCTGATCACGGTCGAGAACGTCAACAAGCACTTCGGCGCGGCCCATGTGCTGCGCGACGTGTGCACCCATTTCAACGCCGGCGAAGTGGCGGTGATCATCGGCGCTTCGGGTTCGGGCAAGAGCACCTTGCTGCGCACGCTGAACCGGCTGGAAAAACACGACAGCGGGCGCATCGTCGTCGACGGCATCGAGGTCTGCGACGAACTGAAAGAGCTCGACGCGCTGCGCAGCGAAGTCGGCATGGTGTTCCAGCAGTTCAACCTGTTCCCGCACCTGACCGTGCTCGAGAACGTGACGCTCGCGCCGCGCCGCGTGCGCAAGACACCGCGCGACGAGGCCGATGTGCGTGCGCATGGAACTGCTCGACCGGGTCGGCCTGAAGGCGCACGCGCACAAGCACCCGTTCGCGCTCTCGGGCGGGCAGCAGCAGCGCGTGGCGATCGCGCGCTCGCTGGCGATGGCGCCGCGCGTGATGCTGTTCGACGAGCCGACCTCGGCGCTCGACCCCGAGATGGTGAAAGAAGTGCTCGACGTGATGAAACAGCTCGCCGCCAGCGGCATGACGATGATCGTGGTCACGCACGAGATGGGCTTCGCGCGCGAGGTCAGCGACCGCGTGCTGTTCATCGACCACGGGCGGGTGGCGCAAGACGCACCGCCCGAAGAATTTTTCGGCGCCCAGCGCAACGAGCGCATCCGCACCTTCCTGGGCCAGATCGCCCATTGAACCTGACGCACACAACGAGGAGAAGACCATGATGTTGAACAAGACCGTGATCGGCGCCGCCATGGCCGCCGCGTTCATGAGCGCCGCTGCCGGCCCACGCGCAGTCGGCGAAAGACTTCGAGGAGATGCGCGCCGAGATCAAGCGCCTGCGCGCCGAAGTCGACGCGCTGAAGAAGGCGGCGCCCGCTGCCGCCGCGCCGGCCGCGACAGCACCGGCTGGGGCGACCGCATCGAAGCGCTCGAGGTCAAGAGCGGCGACGCGGTGGTGAAGGGCGACATCGGCGGCAGCTTCCGCCTGCCGGGCTCGGAGACGTCGCTGCGGATCTACGGCTTCGCCGAAGGCCACGCCATCCACGACCTGAAGGCGGCCGGCCCGTCCGACACCTTCACCGACCTGATGTTCCAGCCGCTCGACGGCTCCGGCGGCCAGAAGGGCAAGACCAAGTTCACGGCGCAGACCTCGCGCTTCGGCTTCGAGTCGTCCACGCCCACCGAACTCGGCGCCTTCAACACCAAGGTCGAGATGGACTTCTATTCCTACGGCAGCGGCAACCGCAACCGCCTGCGCCTGCGCCACGCCTACGGCGAGTACGCCGGCTTCCTGGTCGGCCAGACCTGGTCGACCTTCATGGACCTCGACGACCTGCCCGAAACGGTCGACTTCAACGGCCCGATCGGTGCGCCGTTCTCGCGCCGCACGATGGTGCGCTACACCTACGCCGACGCGAAGGCCGGCTACAAGCTCACCGCTGCGCTGCGAAGACCCGGAAGACCAGTTCGGCGGCGGCAGCGCGAACGAGCGCATGCCGCAGATCGTGCTGCGCGCCGACAAGAGCTTCGACTGGGGCGCGGTCAACGCACGCGTGCTCGCCCACGAAAAGCGCTCGTTCGCCGACACCAAGCGCGGCTTCGGCTTCGGCATCGGCGGCAGCTACAAGATCACCGACAAGGACCTGCTGATGGGCCAGTACACGCGGGTCGACGGCGACATCGACCAGCTCTACGGCTCGAACGGCTACGCGATCGACGCGACCACCGGCGCGATCAGCTTCGACAAGAACCAGGGCCTGGTCGTGGCCTACGCCAAGACCTTCAGCGACCAGCTGCGGGGCACGCTGTCTCTACGGCATGAACCGCGGCAAGACGGCGCAGGCGGTCGACAACCGCACGCTGCAGCAGGTGTTCATCAACGTCGTCTACTCGCCGATCAAGAACGTGGAACTCGGCGCCGAGTACATCTGGGGCAAGCGCAAGACCTTCACGCCCGAGACCGGCACGATGTCGCGCTTCGACCTGATGGGGCGCTACAGCTTCTGAAGCACGTTCAGGGCCGTGCGGCCATGCCGGCGGGCAGTTTCGTCCACGGCAGGTCGCCCGGGTCGGCGGCCATCGGCCCGGGCGATTTCGCGACCAGGATGTGCGACGCGATCGGTGCGAACGCAGCGCGGAAGTGCACCGAGCTCTTGTTGACGAGCAGCTTCATCTGCGTGGGCTCGACGCCGAGAAAGCGGTACAGGTCGAGGTCGAGCATCTGCGCCTTGGCGCTGGCCAGCAGCACGCGGATGCCTTCGACCTCGACACACGCGCAGGGCCCGAGCTGCGCGGTGGCGCCGGCGGTCATCGGGCCGAACAGCGGCACGACACCGTTGCTGACGGCAAGCACCTTGGCTTGTGCCTCGACCGGCAGGTTCGGTGAGCGCGCCGCTCCAGGTCGGCACGGCCTTGCCGAGCTTCAGGTACGAGCGTCGCGCCGACGCCGGCCGCGCAGGCGGCCTGCGCCGATGCGGGGTCGAACAGCAGGCCGAGCGCGACACGCCCGCCGAGCCGCTGGCCGGCCCGTGCAGCGATCAGCGCGTGCAGCACGCCCGGTGGTGTTGGAGTCGCCGCCCGCGCCGGGGTTGTCCTGCGTGTCGGCGATGACGACCGGTGCGTTGGCCGTCGCAGCGAGTTCGATGGCACGCTCGATCGCCGCCGCCGGCGCAGAGCAGGTCGAGCGACCACTCGGCGCGGCGTGACACCACCTCGACGTGCAGGCGCTGCACGGCTTCGCGCACATGCGCTGCATCGGCGCCGTAGCCGAACAGCACCGGGCCGCACTCGCTGAAGTCGGCGGCCGAAAAGCCCATCGAGAAGTTCAGCTCGACATCGTGTTCGGCTTCGAGCCGGCTCGATCAGCGCGATCACCGAAGCGGCCGGTTCCATCAGCGTGCACTGCGCGTTCAGCGGCAGCAGGAACGGCACGCGCTCGGCGTGCCTGTGTCGCATCGAGAGCGGCGCCGATGCGGCGCGCCAGCATCTGCGCGGCGCGCGCGCCGGTCTCGCGCATGTCGACGTGCGGGTAGGTGCGAAACGCGGTCATCGCGTCGCTGAGGCTGAGCATGCGCTCGGTCACGTTGGCGTGCAGGTCGAGGCTGGCGACGATCGGCATCGTCGGCGCCGACCACGGCGCGGATGCGTTCGAGCAGCGCGCCTTCGGCATCGTCGGCGCCTTCGGCCACGGCCGCGCCGTGCAGGTCGAGGTAGATCGCGTCGAAGCCGCCGGGCTGCAGGTCGGCGACGATCTCGTCGCAGATGCGCGCGAACGCCGCTGCCGTGACGCGGTTCGACGGCATCGCGCCGGCCCACACCGAAGGCTGCAGCGTCCAGCCGAGCTCGGCGGCCGCCTGCGCAAAACCGCCGAGCGAGGTGCTGGTGCCGCGCATCTTCTGCAGCATCGCTTCGCCGCGTGCATACGACGGGTAGCCCGCGCCGCATTCGAACGCGGCCCAGTCGGCGATCGACGGGGCGAAGGTGTTGGTCTCGTGGTGGAAACCGGCGACGAAGACGTTCATGTGAGCAGGGCCAGTTCGGCCTCGGTGAAACCGGCCGCGCGGCGGGCTTCGAAGTTGAAGGGCGGGTGCAGGCGCGGCGCGTGGTGCCGTTTCGCGAGCTCGGCGTAGTGCGCGACCGGCTCGTGCCCGTCGCGTTCGCACAACCAGCGGTACCAGTGGTTGCCGATCGCGACGTGGCCGACTTCGTCGCGCAGGATCACGCCGAGGATCTGGGCCGCGCGTTCGTCGCCGGCCTGGCGCAGCCGCGCCTGCATGGGCGGCGTGGCGTCGAGCCCGCGCGCTTCCAGCGTGCGCGGCACCAGCGCCATGCGCGCGGTGATGTCGTGCGCGGTGCGCTGCGTCATGGCCCACAGGCCGTCGTGCGCCTCGAAGCTGCCGTAGTCGAAGCCCAGCGACACGAGGTGTTCGCGCAGCAGCGTGAAGTGCAGCGCTTCTTCGCTCGCCACGCCGAGCCAGTCGACGTAGTACTTCACCGGCATGCCGGCGAAGCGCCAGACGGCGTCGAGCGCGAGGTTGATCGCGTTGAACTCGATGTGCGTGATGGCGTGCAGCAAGGCCGCGCGGCCTTCGGGCGTGGCCGGCGAGCGGCGCGGCACGGCGTTCGGCGACACGAGGCTGCGGCAGCGCGGGGCGGCCGGGCAGGGCTGCGGGTGCGTCGATGCTGTGCGGACGGGTCGATCGCCGCGGGGTCGAGGCCGGCGAACAGCGCGCGTGTCTGCTCCGCCTTGGCGACCGGGTCGCCCAGGCACAGGATCTCGAGCGCGCGCTGCCGGGCCGTCATCGCGTCAGGGCTCTTCAAGGCCATCGGCCAGCCGCTGCGCGCTGCGCGGCGCAGCGTGGCCTGCACGACGGCGCGGTGGAACGGCGCGATCAGCAGGATGTAGAGCCGCCCAGGCGGTTGTGGCAGTGCACGACGGTCGACAGCACGACGCGGCCCGCGCCCGCGCCAGGCATCGGCTCGTGCAGCACCGACAGCCGGAAGTCGAGGTGCTTGTCGTCTTCGCCGAGCACGATCTCGTGCGGCCGCGTTTCGTAGATCCGGAAGATGCCGACGCGCGGGTGGTGGCCGGCACGGGCCGGGTCTTGCAGCTGGGTCGCGGTCTTGAGGCCGAGGCCGGCGACGATCAGGTCGCGCAGGCCCATCAGGCGGCCGACCCAGCGCGGCTGTTGCGCGAAGATGAAACGGGCCAGGGTTTCGGGGTCGGTGCTGGCGCCGGCCGGCAGGCGCATGGCAAAGGCATCGGCGAGATCGGTGCTGGCGTAGAAGCCCGACACGCGCGACGCGGGTGGCAGCGCCACGGCGGTCACCGATGTGTTGTTGTCACTCATCTCGGCGTGTCGCAGCTGCGGACGCCGCTCAGCGCAGCGGCGCGAGCGATCCGCTCTTCGTCAGGTCGGCCAGCACGGTGTCGGCGAACGTGCCGGTGTAGAAGCTGTCGAGGCTTCTCCTGCGTGCGCGGGTAGCGGTAGCCGCGCTGGAACTCGCTGCTCGTGCGCACGGTGACGCCAGCCGGCCGCGGGTCGGGCCTCTTCTTTCGGGTCGATGCGGAACAGCGTGATGTCGAAGCGGAAGTACTTGCCCGACGCTGTCTTCGTCGACCTTGTGCGAGACCTGGAGCAGGCGGTTGCAGCGGTTCGCGCCCATGTCGGCGATCACCAGGTCGTCGGCCTTCAGCGTTCGCTCGGTCGGCACGACGAACTTGATCACCTTGTAGCGGTTCTCCACGAGCCGGTCGTGCAGCTCGGTGGTGATGGCCGCGTTCACCTTGTCCCACATGGCCGTGACCTGCTTGTCGGAGAACTGGCTGCCGATGCCACCGCCGGCGACGATGGCGCAGCCGGTCGGCGACGTGAGGTAGGCGGGCGTGGCGGCCGGCGTGGTCGGTGCTGGCGTTGAACAGGCCGACAACAAGGCGGCAAGGAGCAGGGCAAGGGGTACAGGCTTGAAATGCAATATCGGATCCTTCTGTGGGCTCACCCTAGAATTATGGGCTTCGACTCACCGCAACCCCGCATGGCCCTCTACCAGCTCGACGACATCTCGCCCCGCCTCGCCGACAGCGCGTGGGTGGCCGACAGCGCCCAGGTGATCGGCAACGTGGCGATGGCCGAAGGCGCGAGCGTCTGGTTCGGCTGTGTGCTGCGCGGCGACGGCGAATTGCTCAGCATCGGCCGCAACTGCAACGTGCAGGACGGCAGCATCGTGCACGCCGACCCGGGCTTTCCGGTCACGCTCGGCGACAACGTGTCGATCGGCCACCAGGTGATGCTGCATGGCTGCACGGTCGGCGAAGGTTCGCTGATCGGCATCCAGTCGGTCGTGCTCAACGGCGCGAAGATCGGCAAGCACTGCCTCGTGGGCGCCGGTTCGCTGGTCACCGAAGGCAAGGAGTTTCCCGACGGTTCGATGATCCTCGGCTCGCCCGCCAAGGTCGTGCGCCAGCTTTCGCCGGAGCAGATCGCGGGCCTCGAGCGTGTGGCGAAACATTACGTCGACAACGCGGCACGATTCAAGACTGGTCTGAAAAAGATCGCCTGACGTGAGCGAATTGCACAAGTTCATCTTCGACGGCCTGCCGGTGCGCGGCATGCTGGTGCGCCTGACCGACAGCTGGAAAGACGTGCTGCGCGCGCCGCACGGCGGCGAGCGACGAATTCCCGCCGCCGGTGCGGGCGCTGATCGGCGAGATGGCCGCGGCCGGCGTGCTGATGCAGGCCAACATCAAGTTCAACGGCGCGCTGATCCTGCAGGTGTTCGGCGACGGGCCGGTCAAGCTCGCGGTGGCCGAGGTGCAGCCCGACCTGGCGTTTCGCGTCACCGCCAAGGTGGTGGGCGAGGTGCCCGAAGGCGCACGCCTCGAGGCGCATGGTCAACGTGCACGGCCAGGGCCGCTGCGCGATCACGCTCGCACCCGCCGGACACGCGCAACGGCCAGCAGCCTTACCAGGGCGTGGTGGCGCTGCACGGCGACCGGCGCGAGCCGCTGCAGGCCGTGAGCGAGGTGCTCGAGCACTACATGCTGCAGTCGGAGCAGCTCGACACGCAGCTGATCCTCGCGGCCAACGACGAGGTGGCCGCCGGCCTGCTGATCCAGCGCCTGCCGGTCGAAGGCGCGGGCAACCTCGCCGGGTCGGCGCGCAACGAAGACGAGATCGGCGTGAACGAGGCCTACAACCGCATCGCGATGCTGGCCGCCACGCTCACGCGCGAAGAACTGCTGACGCTCGACGCCGACACCGTGCTGCGGCGCCTGTTCTGGGAAGAGCCGCTGCGCCGCTTCGAGCTGCTCAAGGGCGAGACGCGCGCCACGCTTCGAGTGTTCGTGCTCGCGGCAGCGCGTGGGCGCCATGCTCAAGGGCCTGGGCCGCGACGAGATCGACGGCATCGTGCTCGAACAGGGCCGGGTCGAGATCGGCTGCGACTTCTGCGGCATCAAGTACCACTTCGACCCGGTCGACGTGGGCGAGCTCTTCACGCCGGCGCAAGACCAGCCGCCGGGTTCGGCCGCGATCAACTGAACCCGGGCGGCTGCGTCACTTCAGCTTGAAGCCGCAGACACCGCAGAACAGGTCGTCGGCGCCGACCGGTGCGGTGCATTTCGGGCACAGCGTGGTGGCGGGCACGGCGGGCGGCGTGGCCACGGGCGGCGCCGCGCTGTAGGCGGGCGGCGGACGCTGCCGCGGCCGCTGCCGGCACTGTGCCGGCAGCGGCCGAGGCACGGGCCTGCGCACGCGCTCGTTCCGCAGCGTCCTTCGCCTTCTGGCTCAGCTCGGCGGCGCGGCGTTTGGCGTCGTCGAAGCCGGCCTGCATGGCGGCTTCGGTCGCGCCCACGTCCAGGCCTTCGGTGACGCGCAGGTAGACGAGGTTCAGGCCGAGCAGATACACGAGCGAGACGAGCGAGGCCGCCAGCGCCCACAACAGGCCGCCGCCGATGCCGGCCGCGGCGAGATGACCGACACCGCCGCTGCCGCGCCCGCCGCCGCGGCCGCCACCGTAGCCGCCCTGGTCCATGCCGAAGCCGCGCAGCATGCCGAACACCGAGGCCAGGCCGTCACCGCCGAGGATGCCGGCCATCAGGCCCGGCCGAAGGAATCAGGCCGGTGATCAACACACCGAAGACGATGAAGCGCCCACAAACCACGGCGGCACTTCTATCATGGGTAAAAGCCTCTTTCAAAAAGTCTGGGACGCTCACACCGTCGGCAACCCTCGCCAACGGCCAGACGCAACTCTTCATCGGCACGCACCTCATCCACGAGGTCACCTCGCCGCAGGCCTTCGGCATGCTGCGCGATCTCGGCCTGAAGGTGAAATTCCCGCACCGCACCTTCGCCACCGTCGACCACATCGTCCCGACCGATCAATCAGGACCAGCCCGCCGACCCGCTCGCCGCTGAGATGATCGATGCGCATCCGCAAGAACTGCGAGGACTTCGGCGTCACCTACTTCGACCTCGCCACCGGCAAGCAGGGCATCGTCCACGTCGTCGGACCCGAGCAGGGCATCACCCAGCCCGGCACCACGATCGCCTGCGGCGACTCCCACACCTCCACTCACGGCGCCTTCGGCGCGATCGCCTTCGGCATCGGCACCAGCCAGGTGCGCGACGTGCTCGCCACGCAGACCATGGCCCTCGGCCAACTCAAGGTCCGCCGCATCGAGGTCAACGGCAAGCTCCGCCCCGGCGTCTACGCCAAGGACGTCATCCTCCACATCATCCGCCTGCTCGGCGCGAATGGCGGCATCGGCTACGCCTACGAATACGCCGGCGACGTCTTCGACGCGCATGTCCGATGGAAGAGCGCATGACCGTCTGCAACATGTCCATCGAAGGCGGCGCGCGCTGCGGCTACGTCAATCCCGACGCCAAGACCATTCGCCTACCTCAAGGGCCGTCCCTACGCCGACATGAGCGACTTGGGACGCCGCCGTCGCCCGCTGGTAGTCATTCGCCTCCGACGCCGACGCGCACTACGACGACATCGTCAAGATCAACGCCGCCGACATCGAGCCGACCGTCACCTGGGGCATATCCCCGGATCCAGGGCATCTTCGATCTCCGAGAACATCCCCGACCCCGCGAAGGCAGCCACTCCGCTGGAAAAGGCCTCCATCGAGGAAGCGCTCGCCTACATGAAGCTCGACGCCGGCACGCCGATCAAGGGCACGAAGATCGACGTCGCCTTCATCGGCTCCTGCACCAACGGCCGTCTCTCCGATTTCCGCGAAGTCGCGAAATACATCCAAGGCCACAAGGTCGCTCCGGGCGTCAAGGCCATCGTCGTTCCCGGCTCGCAGATCGTCGCCATCCAGTGCCGAACAGGAAGGCCTCGACAAGATCTTCACCGACGCCGGCTTCGAATGGCGCGGCGCCGGTTGCTCGATGTGCCTCGCGATGAATCCCGACAAGCTCATCGGCGACCAGCTCTGCGCCTCGTCTCCAACCGCAACTTCAAAGGCCGCCAAGGCTCGCCCACCGGCCGCACCGTCCTGATGTCGCCCGTCATGGTCGCCGCCGCCGCGATCAACGGTCACATCTCCGATGCCCGCGAGTTGTTCGATCTCGAAGCCACCGCCGCTGTCGCGTAAACTCGCGCCGCCATGAGCACCTCCGCCCACAAGCTCCCGATCACCGCCGCCGAGTATCTCGAAGGAGAACTCCGCTCGGAGACGCGTCATGAGTTTGTGGAAGGGCGGGTTTATGCCATGTCCGGCGCGAGCCGCAGGCACAACGAAATCTGCCTCGATCTTGCATCCGCCCTGAAATCCCACCTCCGCGGTGGCCCGTGCCGCACTTACATTGAGGCGGTGAAGGTGCAAATCGCCGACGATCTGGGAGAAGGCTACTACTATCCGGATGTCTTCGTCGCCTGCGAACCTGGCGATGACGATTCGCACGTCGTTTCAAATCCAAAGCTCATCATTGAGGTTCTATCCGATTCCACATCGCGCATCGACCGCACCGACAAGCTCACCAACTACAAGCGCATCCCCAGCGTGGAGGAAATCGTCCTCATCGAGCAGGAATGGCCGGAGATTCTTGTTTTCCGCCGCTCCGAGCGTTGGAGACGCAATCTTTACACCCAGTTCGGCACCATCGTGCGGCTGGACTCCATCGGCTACGCCGCGCCCTTGGCCGCCTTCTATCAGTCAAATCCGTTTCCCGAAGACGTCCAACGTCCTTGGTATCACCTCAACCGCATCGAGGACTGATGCCCACCCTAACAACTATTAACAAATCTACTCTACAACCTTTTCCACCATGGCACTCGATCCCGTTCCCTTCGTCACCGGCCGCGCCGTCTTCATCCCCGGCGCAGACATCGATACCGACCGCATCATCCCGGCGCGTTTCATGAAATGCGTCACCTTCGATGGACTCGGCGAATTCGCGTTTTACGACGTTAGATTCAATTCCGAGACCGGTGAAAAAACCGACCACCCGCTTAACGACCCCCGTTTCTCCGAGGCGTCCATCCTCGTCGCCGGCGTGAACTTCGGCTGTGGCTCCTCCCGCGAGCACGCCCCGCAATCGCTCCGCAAATACGGCTTCAACGGCGTCATCGCCGAGTCCTTCGCGGAAATCTTCTACGGTAACTCCACCACCCTCGCCATGCCCTGCGTGATGGCCAGCGCCGCGGACATTGTGGCTTTGAAAAACGCCATCGAAGCGGACCCCACCATGGAAGTCACCATCGATGTGAAGGCCCTCAAGGTCACCACCTCCAGCGGCCTCGACATCCCGGTCACCATGCCCGACTCCGCCCGCGAGGCTCTTCTATCAGGCCGTTGGGATCCCATCCAGGAGCTGCTCGACAACGACGCCGCCATCGAGGCAAAGGCAAAAGAGCTGCACTACGTGTGAGCCTCATCCCCCCGAGCCACTGGCGACCGCTCTTCGATGCGGTTTATGAAATGAACACGGCGAAGGATCACGCCGATTTTCTATCAGCCGTGGCCACGGGGATGAGCCGCCTGATCTCCTCGGACCTCTGCGTGGTGCATGTGTTGGACAGGAAAGAGCAGCGCATGGTCGTGAAGACCTCTCCCGAGAACCCTTACCTTCAGGAGGAAATGGCATTCTACGCGTCCAATCCCGGCGGCGATCCACTGGTCAGTCATTTTGATCGGACGGGCTGCACGGAGGCCGTCCGCCGCTCGGATGTGATGCCGCTCCGGGACTATCTGAAGACGCCCCATTTCATCCACTGCCAGAAGCGGTTAGGCTTTATCCACACCTTGGCGCTGCCGTTGAGGATCAATGCCGAAACGGTGGGAGCGCTCAGTTTGGACCGCTGTGGCTCGGATTTCACCAAGCACCACTGCGCGCTTCTCAATGCCTTCGCGCCGCACTTCCTGCTGGCCTGGAGTCGCCACCCGGACCCTTGGAAGGCTGTGGAAGAACCTGTCCTGCCTGCGCGGGAGAAATTTCAAAAACTCGGCCTGACCATTCGTGAGGCGGACGTCCTGTTCTGGATGACGGAGGGGAAACAAAATCGCGAGATCGCCACCATCCTCGGCCGCAGTCTCGGCACGGTGCAGGAGCACGTGGCGAATATCCTGGCGAAAGCTGGGCCAGGAAAACCGCCACGCGGCCACGGTTTTCGCCCTGCGGAGCCTGAACAAATCCTGACCGGGATCCCCCCATGCGTGGGGGTTTATTATCAAGGGAAATTAATGGTAGGGTCGCGGCTTTCCCTTCGAAGCCATGGTCCTGTTCACACCCTCACGTCGTGCCGCCTTTTGTCCCGCCCTCCAGGCGTCTTTTCGAATCAGCCTTCTTGCTTTGGCTTTCCTGCTTCCTGTCAAAGCGGGGGTCGTCCTCTCCGGTGGTGGCCTGACCTTGGAGTCGGAGGGCGGCACGGCCTTCCCCTACAATCTGGCGGCAGGAAAAACGGCCTTTGCCAACGATGTGATCGGCCCGCCTCACTCGATCGCCGCGGTGAACGATGGAAACTATGGAAACAACAGCAGTTGGATCGCGGCCAGCGGCAATGGTTTCGTCGGCATCAGTCTCGGGAGCATTCCCACCGCGATCAACAAGATCGCGTTCGGGCGGGACAATCTCGGCCTGTTCCCGGACCGCGCGCTCGGCACCTACACGCTGCAGTTCACCACCGTGGCCGATCCGGACGCGGCGACTCCGGACGGGAGCTGGACCACCATCGGCACGCTCGACTACCAATCTGCCGGAGGCGTGAATTTCACCAATCCGATCCTGCGCCATGTATTCTCGTTCAACCCGGTGATGGCCACCGGCATCCGTTTGAAAACGGTGACCTCATCCGACTACATCGGCATCGATGAACTGGAGATCTACGCCCCTCCGGCCATTCGCGTGGAGCAGCCAGCGGGCACGAGTTGGGGCGGTGAGTATGCGGCGGTGACCTGGCCGAGTGGTATCGGTGCCCGTGGCGGCCCAGACGGGAGTGGTGTCCATAGCGGCGGCTTTTGACCACACGCTGGCTTTGAAGACCGATGGCACCGTGATCGCCTGGGGAAACAACGCTTTGGGACAGACCAACGTGCCGCCGGGATTGACGGGCGTCCGCTCCGTGGCTGCGGGATATGGGCATTCCGTGGCGTTGAAGACGGATGGTACCGTGGTCGCGTGGGGGTATAGTTGGGAGGCGGTGCCCGGCGGTTTGTCCGGTGTGAAGGCCATCGCAGCTAGCGATAGTCACACGCTGGCCTTGAAAAATGATGGCAGCGTGGTGGCTTGGGGAAACAACGGCAGTGGCCAGTGCAATGTGCCCGCTGGGCTGACCGGCGTGCAGGCCATCGCTGCTGGCGCCGCCCATTCCCTCCTTGTGAAAGCGGACGGCACGGTGGTGGCTTTTGGTTGGAATACTTCAGGCCAGTGCAATGTGCCCGCTGGGCTGACCGGCGTACGGGCCGTGGCTGCTGGCACCGCCCACTCGATAGCTCTGAAGCATGATGGAACGATGGTTGGCTGGGGGAGCAATCATCACGGCCAACTCAACATTCCCGTGGGCCTGACCGGGGTGCGGGCCATTGCCACTGCGGGAGGAGATTCCTCAGACTACAAGGGACACACCGTGGCGTTGAAAGAGGATGGCACAGTGCTCGCCTGGGGCTCTGGTGGTGGCCAGACCGTGCCGACGGGCTTGACTGGCGTGGTGGCCATCAGTGCCAGGTATGGAAGTTCCTTCGCCGTAAAGTTTGGCAACGAAGTCCCGCGCGTGGCATACGGAATACAGCCACCCGCCAGCACGACGACGAAGACGTTCACTGTGACGAATCCTGGCGACAGTCTGTTGACCCTCACGGAAATCCTCACAACCGGCGGGCAGGCCGCTGAGTTTGTAGTCGATACCGCAGGCACGGCCATGAGCCTGGAGCCGGGAGCAAGCACGACCTTTACCGTCGCCTTCACGCCCACCAGCACGGCCACACGAGAGACCACCCTCCGCATCACCAGCGATGCCCTGGACCGCCCGAACTATGACATCGCCCTCCATGGCAACATCGCCGACTCGCTGGCCCCCATCTTCCTCTCCACTCCAAGTAACACCGTTGCCTCGACGAGCCTCCTTACCGGGACGGCGGTTAGCTACCCACCGGCCACGGCGGTGGACAATTCCGGTGCCCCGCCCGTCATCACCTACTCCCATCCCAGCGGCAGCATTTTCCCGCAGGGTAAAACGATCGTCACCATTACTGCCACCGATGACTCGGGGAATGTCGCTACGTCCAGCTTCACGGTCACCGTCAGCCTGCTCTTGGTGGAAACGGGCGGAAGCTTCGCGGAAAACAATTTGGCCCTTGGCAAAACAGCCTTTGCCAAAGACGCCCTCGTGCCCGTGGGCCAGGGCATTGCGAATGTGAACGACGGCGTTTACGGCAACGCCAACGGCTGGATCGCGGGATCGGCGGATAGTTTCATCGGCATCAATCTCGGAGCCACGCCCGTGACCGTCAGTCAGATCGCCTTTGGGCGGGATAATCTCGGGGCTTTTGGCGACCGGGCGATAGGCATCTACACCCTGCAATACACCACCGAGCCAAATCCCACGGCGGCCACGCCTGATGCCAGTTGGATCAGTTTCGCCACGCTGGAGTATCCCGGTTCTCTGCCCAGCCCGGCCCTGCGGCACCGCTATTCTTTTACCCCGTTGCAGGCCACGGGAGTGCGGCTGAAGCTCCAAGCCAGCAGCTTCCAGATCGGCATCGATGAACTTGAACTCTACGACTACGACCCGGCGGCGGAAATCACCGTGGAACAGCCCGCAGGCACACCCCTCACGGCAGGCGCCGCCAGCCTGGATTTTGCCAGTCAAAATCTGAATACCGGGAGCGATGCGAAGACCTTCACCCTCAAAAGCAGCGGCACTGCCGCCCTCGGCATCCGTAGCGTGACAACCACGGGCGGGCAGGCGGGCGACTTCCTCGTCAGCACCAGCGGCATGACCGCGAGCCTGCCGCACACCAGCGGCAGCACGACTTTCAGCGTCGTCTTTCAGCCCACTGCCGTGGGATCCCGCAGCACCACGCTTCGCATCGCTAGCAATGACGCGGACACCCCGGACTTCGACATCACCCTCACCGGCACCGGCATCGACACACTGCCGCCGGTGATCCAGTCTCATGAAAATGTAGCCACCACCACCGCTGCTCCCGCAGGAGCAGCGGTGAGCTACGTCCCACCCGTCGCGTCGGACAATTCTGGCGTGGCTCCCACGGTCACGGTTTCGCACCCCAGCGGCAGCCTTTTTCCTATCGGAAATACCACAGTAACCATCACCGCCACGGATGCCTCGGGCAACACGGCCACCTCCACCTTTGTCGTCACCGTCACCGCCGCCCCGCGTCTGATCGTGGAGCAGCCCGTGGACACGGTGCTCACCGGATCGCCGCCCAGCGTGAGCTTTGGCGACGTCGCCCTCGCCGCGAGTGGCACGCGGACATTCACCGTGAGAAATACCGGACTGGGCGTGCTAACCATTTCCGCAATCAGTGTGACCGGTGGCCAGGCGGGCGACTTCAGCGTAGATACCACGGGCACCGCCACCAGCCTCGCCGGTGGATGCCAGCAGCACGTTCAGCGTCAGTTTTTCCCCCGCGTCTGGAGGCACCCGCAGCACCACCCTGCGAATTGTCAGCGATGACCCCGCCGTTCCTGGCTACGACGTCACCTTGAGCGGCAGCGGCGTGGACAGCACACCACCCGTCATCACCGCCACTCCTGGCAACTTCAGCGTCCTCGCCAGCAGTGCCACGGGCGTCGCCGTGCTCTATCCGCCCGCCACCGCCACGGATAATGGCCTCACGCCGCCCACGGTGAGCTACTCCCACCCCAGCGGCAGCCTTTTCCCCGTCGGCACCACCACCGTGACCCTCACCGCTACGGATGCCGCAGGAAATACGGACACCGCCACCTTTGTCATCACCGTCACCACCACCTCGACTCCTCCAGAAGTCCCCCTCGGCGGCACCGTGCCGCAGAATCTTGCTCTTGGGAAAACAGCCTTTGCCAAAGACGACGTCGGGGTCGCTCCGCACTCCATCGCCAAAGTGAACGACGGCCTCTACGGCAACACCAATAGCTGGATCGCGGGCAGCCTCGATAGCTTCGTCGGCATCAATCTCGGAGCCACCGCCGTTCCCATCGGGCGGGTGGCTTTTGGCCGGGATCATCTGGGAGCCCAAACCAGCAGGGCGGATGGCACCTACACGGTGCAATACACCACGGTGCCGAACCCCACCGCCGCTACGCCCGATGCCAGTTGGCAGACCATCGGCAGCATCACCTACCCCGGCTCCGTGACCAACCACAACCTCCGCCATCTCTATGCCTTTTCCGGCATTATCGCGACGGGCATCCGGCTCAAGACCCTGGGGAATCCCTTCCCCATCGGCATTGATGAACTCGAACTATACGGCTCCGCCACCACCATCACCGCTCGAGAAGCTGGCGCGACCAATACTTCAGCACCACCGCCAACACCGGCGACGCGGCCGACGACGCCGATCCTAACCACAACGGCATCCCCAACCTGATCGAATACGCCCTCGGCGGGCACCCGGTGAATGGCAGCACCGGCCAGAGCATCCTGCCCACCGGATCCCGCCCGGGAAACCAGATGCAGCTCCATTTCACCCGTCTGTTAGACCGTGGCGACATCGATCTAACCGTCCAAGCCAGCGAAGATCTGGGCATTTGGACCGATCTCGCCCGCAGCAGCGCCGGCCAGCCCTTCACCCTCATCGAGAGCGGCACGGGCATTGATGAAACTGGCACAGGAAACACCCGCGACGTCATCATCACCGATCCTCTAACCGACGCCCGTCGATTCCTGCGCCTCAGCGTCACGCCCACTCCTTGAGCCACCCATTCACCCTGATAGACACCCCATGCACCCATCCAGTATAAGCCTCTGCTTCACCGCAACCCTCACCCTAACAAGCAACACCGCCCACGCCACCAGCCTCCTGCTCAACACGGATTTCGAGGCCTTAGCCCTCGCCGCAGCCGCGAACATCCCCATCACCGCCGCCGATTATGAGATAGCGGAAACCTCACCGCAGACCCCATCCTGGGCCTTCTCCGGCGTGGCCGGCTACCTCGCATCCGGGGGAGCCAGCTCCGGCTACTGGGGATCCAGCAGCCGCTTCGGCAGCACCCAGTTCGTCGTCCTTGGAAATTTCAACGACGGGGCCACCTCCTCCACCCTCGTCCAGACCTTCACGCTCGCCTCGGCAGGTTCTTACAATTTCAGCATCGACTGGCAGTCCGGCCTCTATGCGGATACCAGCAGCTATGGAAGCGCCGTCGGCGGCTTCGGGCTGCTATCCCTGAGAATCTTCGATCCCAGCGGTGGTGATATAGGATACACCCAAATTCTAACCGAAGACAACCAGCAGGGCACCCTCACCGCCAGCGCCATTGCTCTCCCGGCAGGATCATGGGCCATCGAAATCAAATATAACTTCGAATCTGGCGGTGGTTCCTACAACCACGTTTACATCGACAACGTGCAAGCCACTGCCGTCCCTGAGCCATCCGCCCTTCTCATTTCCTTCGCGGGAATCGGATGGTTCGCTTGCCGCCGGCATCGACCGCACGGCTTCCATCCCCGTTGCTGATATCGAAGCCGACCCTGCATTCCCAAGGGGATTCATGAGATGCACGGCCTTCATTTTGAACGCCCTCAATGTCACCACCTCAAGCGACCCCGACAGCGACGCGGGAAAATCGTATTGCGTCCTGAATGGGACAAGGTAAGATTTTCCCACCATGACGACCGTTCTATCACAAAAGGGTCAGATTGTCCTGCCCAGCGCCGTGCGGGAGCAGATGCATCTGGAGCCTGGGCAGGATTTTGAAGTCTTTATCGACGATGAGGACACCATCACTCTCCGCCGGATCAACCGCCCACCCAATCGTGGCTTGGTGGATCATCTCCTCGCTTGTCCCTACGCATTCGAGATTCCTTCACGGGCCAAAGACTCTACCAGCGCGCTTTCCCTGTGAGTTACCTCGTCGATACCAATGTCTTCAGCGAACTCGCCAAGACCCAACCCGATGCCTAGGTAGTAGCATGGCTGCGTGACCACGAGCCGGATCTCTACTTGAGCACCATCACCATCGGCGAACTCCGCCGTGGTATCGAGAACCTGCCTGCCGGAAAGCGGAAAACGGCCCTGCAATCCTGGTTCACCGGCCTCTGCAAGCGCATGGAAGGCCGCATTCTCAGTTTCAATACCAGCACCGCCCACGTCTGGGGCCAACTGGTGGGCGCATGGGACAAGAAGGGTGTGACCGTCCCTTCACTCGACAGCCAACTCGCCGCCACCGCCCATCGCCACAACCTGACGATGGTGACGCGGAATGTTTCTGATTTTCAGAATACGGGGGTGAAGCTTTTCAATCCCTTTGCGAAGTAGCAGCTACTTATAACAAATTTCAAAACTCAATGCGCTCATTGCAGCAGTAGCGTCTGGTCGCGCCGGAGTTCTTTTGATCCAGCGTTATTCTTAAAGTTGATCAAATGATGTAACGAAGCTCCGTGAACCGAATTCACGCGATCCTTGCCATGGATGCCTTGGGAATCTTCCTTTTGTGATCCCGAAGCGCGCGGATGATACGGGGAGCACCTTGGACGCGCAGCTCGATGCGGTCACAGGCATCGCGGACCCAGCGAAGATGCAGGTCGCTACGTTCGTCGCCGGAAACCACCGTGAACATCGCACCGCGTTCGTCGTTTGCCCGATGAATTTCTATCCGCTGCAACAGCGAGTACATCTGTGGATCCTCGAATCCGGAATCGATGTTCTCGCGGATGACCTCGAAGACGAACGGAAGGTATTCCGTCTGGGTCCGGATGGTCGTCTTGCGGAGCGGCGTGAACTCGCGATCCAGCTCCTCCAGAATTTCCTCCGAGCTGGCTTCCACCCCGCCATCGTAGGCACGGCCGCAGCGGCGCTTGAAAAACACGATCAATCCCCACGCGACCGGCCCGGTGACGAAGACGCAAATGAAGATGAATCGGGAAAGTGCCTGCAAGGGTTCCATCAGGACAACAACATGGCGCGGAATTTTCCGGATGGAAAGTTGGAAAATGGGTAGCAGGCACTCGCTTGTTTCCTGAAACGCGGAAGGCTTGATATCTGGCGCGTCGGAATGGAAGCTCCTCGTCGTGGCAGACATTTCCCAGACACCTCCGGCCGGCATCGCCTTGTTCGATCTCGACGGCACGCTCATCGCGTGGGATTGCCAGTTGTTGTTCCGGCATTTCGTGCTCCGGCGTGAGCCTTGGCGGGGAATCTTCCTGCCGGTGTTTCTTGCATTCCTGCCGCTCGCCGGGTTGCTGGGCGCGGGTGGCATGAAGCGGGTTTTTCTCAGCTACCTTTGGAAAATGGATACTGACGTCCTTGCCGGATACTCACGGGAATTCGCGGCGTCGCTCATGCCTTCCATTTACCCGGAGCTTCGTGAGCGGTTGGAAACACACCGCGCTGCGGGACATTTCCTGATCCTCGCCTCCGCCAGTCCGGAATTCTACGTGAGGGAGATCGGCCGCGAGCTCGGCTTCGATCTAACACTCGGTACGCCGGTCGAGCTGGGACACTTTTTCCCGGATCTGGAAAACCACAAGGGCAGCGCCAAGGTCGAGCGCCTGCATAAGGTCCTGCCCGCGGGGTATTTTGAAAATGGCAGGCTCCGTCATTGTCACGGCTACACCGACAGCACCGCCGACCTGCCGATGCTCGCCTTGTGCGATACCGTGACCGTGGTGAATCCGTCCCCAAGCCTAACGGAAATCGCGACGGCCTCGGGATGGGAGATCGTCCGCCCGGTCCGGCCCTGGAAATCGAAGGCCGGATTCGCCATCCGGACGGTCAAGCTGCTCGTCGGTTGGCCAGGTTCGCCTGACAAGGCATCCTGAGCCCTGCGGATTTTCTGGATCATCTCCCGTGGAAATGACGACACTCCGTCATGGCCACGCTCACCGAATCCTTCGTCGATCTCGACACCACCCGCGGCGCGATGCGCGTGCATCTGTTCATCCCGGACGGAGGCGGGCGACATCCCGGGATCATCTTCTATTCGGAAATTTTCCAGGCCACCGGTCCCATCCGCCGCACCGCCGCGGCTCTCGCGGGGGAGGGTTATCTCGTCGCGGTGCCCGAGGTCTATCATGAGTTTGAGGAACCCGGCACCGTCCTTGCTTACGACACGGACGGCTCCTCACGCGGCAACGCGTTGAAGACCGAGAAGGAAATCGCCTCCTACGACGAGGACACCGATGTGCTGGCAAAATTTCTATCAACCCATGCCTCCTGCACCGGCAAGATCGCCAGCTTCGGTGTCTGTCTCGGCGGCCACCTCGCGGTCCGCGCGGGATTTCATCCGCTGGTCAGTGCCGTGGGTGCCTTCTATCCGACCGATCTCCACACCGGAAACCTCGGCCTCGGCAAATGCGACGACACCTTGCAAAGGCTTCCCGATCTCAAGGCATCGCTCTTGCTGGTGTTCGGCCGTCAGGATCCGCATATTCCGTTGGAAGGACGGAGGATGATCCACCGGGTGCTGGAGGATGCGGAGCTGGATTTCGAATGGCACGAGTTCAATGCCGCCCACGCGTTTCTCCGCGACGAGGGGACGCGCTACAACCCGGCGCTCGGTCGTGTGGCCACGTCGCTCCTCACAAGATTTCTGGCGGAGAAGATCGGGTGAGCAGGTGTCCGGATTGCACCGTTTTGTCATCAGCAGGTGATTTCATCTTGATTGCATCCGTGGCTCCATGTAGGTCAAACTGGTCAACCGTGAGCGATGCTTGTTATCGCCTGATGATTAGGAAGTTGTGATAAAGAATTGCCTTGAGTTGGCTCGCTTGATGCTGCGAGGTGGTCCGCAGCCCGATCCTCCCCAGAAGGGGACTTCGCGCCAGACCAACAACCAAACCAAACGTCCATGATCATTGAACGACTCGACCCGAGGAGAATCCTGCCCGCCATCGCGCTTTCCCTCGCTTGTCTCACCTTGGCACCGCATGCGAATGCCCAGGAGCCTGCTCCAGCACCTGCCGCCGCCGCGGCGGTGGCCACCCCCACGGTCGAGGAGCGTCTCGCCGATATCGAGGCCTACATGAACAACGTGCCCCGCCCTGAAAAGGCGGCCGGTGCCACTTCATTGGTCACCGGACCCGGACCCGGAGCAAATGCCTGGCAAATGGTCAGCACCGCGCTGGTCCTTTTCATGACCTTGCCGGGACTCGCGCTTTTTTACGGCGGCCTCGTCCGCCGCAAGAACGTGCTTTCCGTGCTCGCGCAGTGCCTCGGCATCGCCTGCATGGTCACGCCGCTCTGGTGGCTCTGCGGCTACAGCCTCTCGTTCGGCCCCGGAAACGCCTTCATCGGTGACTTCTCCATGGCCATGTTCAAGGGCGTGGAACCGGGTGCGACCGGAGCCGGCTTCGCATGGATTTCCGACAGCATCTGGGCGATGTTCCAGCTCACCTTCGCCATCATCACCCCTGCGCTGATCATCGGTGCCATTGCGGAGCGGATGAAGTTCGCCGCTGTGATGGCGTTCGTCCTCCTCTGGATGTTCGCCGTTTATTTCCCCTTCGCCCACATGGTCTGGGGTGGCACCGGCTTCATGTGCGGTCCGCTCAATCCGGAAGCCGGCATCAAGGCCATCGACTTCGCTGGTGGCACGGTCGTCCACATGACCTCCGGCTGGTCGGCGCTTCTGCTTTGTATCCTTCTCGGCAAGCGCCGCAAGTCCGGCAACGAGTCAATGGCACCGCACAGCATGGTGCTCTGCATGGTCGGCACCGGCATGCTCTGGGTCGGCTGGTATGGATTCAACGCCGGTTCCGCGCTCGGTGCGGACGCCATCGCTTCCAACGCCTTCACCACCACCACCCTCGCGGCTGCCACCGCCGGTCTCTTCTGGGCCGGCATCGAGTGGCTCATGAAGGGCAAGCCAAGCGTGCTTGGCATGTGTTCCGGCATCGTGGCCGGTCTCGTGGTCATCACTCCTGCCTGCGGATTCGTCTCTTCGAGCTCGGCGATCATCATGGGCGTCCTCGCCGGAGTCATTCCTTTCCTCGCCGTGGAATTCCTCAAGAAGGCGCTCGGTTACGATGACGCCCTCGACACCTTCGGCGTCCACGGCGTGGGCGGAACGCTCGGTGCCATCCTCACCGGCGTCTTCGCCGATGAGAAGGTGAACTCCGTCGTTGGTCCCCTCAAGGAAGGTCTCTTGCTTGCCCAGCTCAAGGCCTGCGTCTTGACCATCGTCTGGAGCCTGGTGGCGACCTTCGTGATCACGATGATCGTCAAACTGCTGATCGGCCTCCGTCCGTCCGCCGAGGATGAGGAACTCGGCCTCGATCTCGCCGAACACGGCGAAGGCGGATACGAACATTGATATTCCAGCGGTTTCAACCGCATTCTCCACGGGCGGTCCTGTTATAGGGACCGCCCGTTTTTGTTGGGTCATGCGAAGGGACGTTGACGCCCGGATTCATCAAGGTCCATGGTGGTCATCGAAGGAAATGCGATGAACGAAATTTCGAGCGAACCCAAGCCCATGCCTGCGGTCCCGCGTGGACCGTTGTGGGCATCGCTGGCAGCGCCGCCGGCCCTGACTTTCGTTTTCACCTCGGTCACGGCTTTAACGATTCAAAACGTTGGATATGGCGATCCATTTCTATGGATTCCTTTGGTGATCTTTTTCGTGATCTCGATTTGCACGGGCGTGTTCCATCAAACGGTGAGGGTGCGCTATCGTGGCAGGTCGCTCGTTTTCATGAACATCGGCTATTGCATCGGGGAGATCGTCATTTGCCTCGCCGTCTTCTTCGGAGCCTGCGCGATCATCTTGTCCTGAAAGTTATGATCTTCCCCACCCTCAAGGAAACCCTGAAGCAAACCACCTCGCGCTGCCCGACTTGTCAGGCGGCGGTTCCGGCGGAGGTTTGGAAGACGACGGGGACACCCGCGAAGGTCTATCTAACACGGACTTGTGCCGAGCACGGCGAGGCGACGGCCTGCATCGCCAGCGACGCGAGGTTTTACTGGTTGGCAAAAGGCGATCCTTCCAATGCTTGCGGGGCCGGTTGCGCCTGCTCGGCGGATTCCAGCGGGATCAATGGCACGCTCGGCCGCAATGCCAACGCCACGGTTCCCGAGGTGGAGGTGCTCTCGACCTGCCTTGCGCTGATAGAGATCGTCGATTCCTGCAACCTCGCCTGCCCGACCTGTTTCGCGGATTCACCGGTTGGTGCAGCTGGCGATCGGTTGAAATCCCATCCGCTGGAATCGCTCCAGGAGCGCATCCGTGGCGTCGTCGCGCGGAAAGGCAAGATCGAGCTCCTCCAGCTCTCCGGCGGCGAGCCGACGCTGCATCCGCAGTTTTTCGAGTTGCTAGACTGGATCCATGCCGAGCCGGGCATCGACTACTGCCTCGTGAACACCAACGGCGTGCGCATCGCCAAGGAGGACAGCTTTCTCGATGAGTTGGGAAAACGGGCGCGGCGCGGGAATTTCCAACTCTATCTGCAATTCGACGGTCCCCAGGAAGCCGGCCAGCGTGAGTTGCGCGGTGCCGATCTCCGCGGGATGAAACGTGCGGCGATGGACCGTTGCCAACGCGAGGACATCCCTTTCACCCTCGCGATGACGGTGATGCCGGAAAATCTCCCCCACCTCTGGGACACCATCCGGACCGGTCTCGAATACACCGCCTGCCGCGGCGTCTCGTTCCAACCCATGTTTCTAACGGGACGCAATCCTTCCGACGGCGCGGAGCGGCTCAACACCGCCGACATCATCCTCGGTGCCGTGGAACAGGCCGCCGGGAAACTCCGCTTCGAGGATTTCACCCCGCTGCCCTGTGGCGATCCCAACTGCGCGACCATCGGCTATCTGCTGCGCACTCCCTACGGCGTGCGTAGTATTTCCGAGTTCATCGACTTCGCCAGCGTGCAGGGATTTCTCCGCGACAAGGTCCGCTACGATCTCGCCGATCTCATCCAGTGCGGCTGCGAGAACACCGAGCTCGGAGAAATCCTGCATCGCTTCGAGATGAAGGAGAAGGACGCTTTCCGCCTGTTCATCAAGCCCTTCATGGACGCGTGGACCTGGGACCAGGACCGCATCGACCGCTGCTGCACCCACGTCATCCGGCCGGATGGAGCGCTGGATTCGTTTTGCCGATACTATGCGGCGGGAGGTGGAAAATGAATGATCAGTTCGAATGGGAAAAGCCCGAATGATCCCGTCACGGGAGAATCTGCAACTGAGGAACGAGCAAGGCGTCCGGTGAATCAGGCTGGACTTAGGCTGGAACTGTTCTTGTGGTTGGTTCCCACCGGAATAGCGGCACTCAGTATCTGGGGACTTCAATCCCCTGCTGTTGAAGTCGATGCCAGACTGGTTACGATTCCTTGCTGCTCGGGAACTTCTGTTTTTGCATCGCCGTCGCGTGGCTCATCGCGCGATTTTCACCAAGACATGCAAGACGCAACCATGGAAGCCATTTTTCGGATGATGGTATTCCTGGGTCTGCAAATGATCCTGGTTCCTTTGCTGCTTTCCGTGATAGCTTTTGCCTGGTGTGTCGCCAACCCCATCAAGATTTGATGATTCCTCCCACTGGTCACAGCTCTTTGGTTCATGAACCGATCCTCGGTGTTTTCTGAGGAGTGATCAGAGTCATGGCAATCATCGAGAGCCGGCATCGACCTAATATGTTTCTGAATCTCGCTCAGTATTGGTTCAGGGTGATCTTGTGGCTTTTGCCGGCGACGTGTGTCCTGATGACGTTGCATGTGGTGAATAGGTTCGATTCCCGGATCGTTAATATCATCGGGATCACCTTTGATTTGGGTTCGTGATCCTGGCCGGTTGTTCGTCGCCATGATGACCCGGCAAGTTCGCGAAGAACCACATGGGTTGCTCAATTTCATCGTGAAGTTCTTTTGCTTACAAATATTGATCATACCGCCCACCATGATCTTGTTAGGTCTGTTGATCCTTTTGGCGAGATTAATCGTGATATGATGAATTTTGCCCTTACACCGACCGGCTCGCCGATCTATGCGTTGATGCTCGTCCTCGGCATCGCGTGGGGGGCGGTGTATTGGTTCCGGGAGTCGAAGAAGGACGGGCGGGTGGCTTTGATCTACGCGGTCGGATTGGCCGGGGCCTTTGCCGGCGCGAAGCTGGCGTTCCTTTTTGCCGAAGGCTGGCTGCATTTCCATGATCCTAACCGATGGATGGTGTGGCTTTCGGGAAAGTCGATCATGGGTGCGCTGCCCGGTGGTTGGGTCGGGGTGGAGATCGCGAAGAAGTCGCTTGGCTACCGGGAAAACACCGGCGACCGCTTTGCGATGATCATGCCGATTCCGCTGATTCTTGGGCGGATCGGTTGCTTGAACGCGGGGTGTTGCGGCGGGATCGAGTGCTCCTTCGGGCGTTGGCCTTCGGTGGCGGTGGAGATCGGGTTCCAGGTGGTCGCCATGGTGGTTCTGTGGTTGATGAGGCGGAAACACTGGCAGGCGGGGCAGCATTTTCACCTGTATCTCATCGGTTATGGGTTGTTTCGCTTCGGGCATGAGTTCCTCCGTGCCACGCCCAAGCCATTTTGCGGATTGTCCGGGTATCAGATCATCGGGTTGGCGACAGCACTCGCGGCAATGGTGGCTTTTCGACATCGCGCTCGCCTGAGTCGGGCACAGAGCACTTCACTTGCATCTCCCGTCGAGGATGCTTAAATCTCCGGCCCGGTGCGTCACCGGGCCATTTCAACCGTTCAAATCCATGGGAAGACATTTCGAATGCCGCCGCCGGGCGAAGGAATCGCGTTGGGCCACGATGTCCAAGGTGTTTCCGAAACTCGCCAAATCCATCACGATGGCCGCCAAAAGCGGTGGCCCGGACCCGGAATCCAACGCGCCGCTCCGCGTGGCGATCAACAACGCGAAGGCTCAGAACCTCTCCAAGGACAACATCGAGAACGCCATCAAGCGGGCCGCCGGCAAGGACGCGGCGGACATCAACGAGGTGATTTACGAGGGCAAGGGGCCGCATGGATCCTTGTTCGTGGTCGAGTGCGCGACGG
Source organism: uncultured Verrucomicrobiae bacterium (assembly GCA_963810445.1). GTDB lineage: Bacteria > Verrucomicrobiota > Verrucomicrobiia > Verrucomicrobiales > Akkermansiaceae > Luteolibacter. Next base: position 36,862 of record CAWENZ010000063.1, read on the forward strand.
ATAATTCAAACCGCTCCGTCGGCAACCTGAAGATCATTTTCAACAAGAACGGTGGCCAGATGGTGAATGCCGGCCAGCTCGATTTCATGTTCAACCGCAAGTCCGTCATCGAGTTTCCCGTGCCCGCGGACAAGGACCTGGAGGAGATCGAGCTGGAGCTCATCGACGCCGGGCTTGAGGAAATGTCCGAGGACGATGGTGTCGTTTCGGTGATCGGGGAATACAGCGCGTTCGCCAGCCTGACCCAGGCGGTGGAGGCCCTTGGCATCACGCCGACCAAAGCCAGCCTTCAGCGCCTTCCCACCCAGCCGATCGAGCTGACGGAAGAGCAGATGGAGGAAGTCGAGTTGCTCCTCGACAAGCTTGAGGACGACGACGACGTGCAGGCGGTTTTCACGAACCTGGCTTAGCTGTTAGCTTTTCCTCCACCCGCTTCAGGTCATGCGGCCAGAAGGGCGGGATGCATTCCATTTTCAGGAGTTCGGCGGCGGCCTTGTAGTTGCCTGTCATCTCGAGGATGAGTGCTCGGTCGTGGTAGAGGTATCCGTATTCGAGTCTCTTGTTCTCCACGGTCATCTGCATGCGTTTCATGTGGGCTTCGAGCTGGGCCAGGACGTTGAGCCCGGCCATCGGGCTTTGCGTGTGGGCAATGGCGCGCGCGAGGTGCCCGTGGATGGCCACCATCGCGAGCACGAAATCACCGCTCGGGATCTCGCGGGCGGGGGCGAGTTTCTTGTTCCGTTCGATAAACTCGCGTTCCACCTGAGGCCAAACCTGGCTTTGTCGATCAATGATGGCCTGCCAATTTCCCGCTTCGGCATCGCGGTCATTCATTTCCCAAAGCGCCCTCGCGCGGGCGGGATAGCGTTTGAGGACATCCCCGGTGAGCCGCTCGATGTCGTGCCAGACGAAGGAGCGTTTGGCGGATAGAAACGCAAAGCCAGCCAGCAAGATCACGGCCGGGACGCGTGGGGAAACGGTTTCGAAGAGATAGCGCCAGATGGCGGTCAGCACGATGGCCGCACCGAGGCAGAACCACGGCATGCCCGGATAGATCCGGTATTCCGGCATGAATTCCGGAATCAGATACATGAACCGGAAAAGGATCGTCGCCGCGAACAGGAAAAGGCACACGCCGATGAGGCGCGTCGGTTTGCGCCAGGCGAGGAAAACGCTGAATGCCGTTAGCGCGAGGAAACCGGCCATCGCAAACATCGCCCCCTTGTCGGGGATGTTCCAGAACGAGGCTCCGGGAGGAATCAGCGTCTCGGTGATTTCATGGTCCGAACTGAGCGCGACCGGGATCACGGCGCGCCATGCGAATTCCCAGAACACCCGAGAAAGTGTGTAGGCATGTCCAATGAAGCGCGGCTCGGACCAGTTTCCCGTGTATCTCCACCACGCGCCGAGACGACCTGTTAGCCAGAGGGTGCAGACCGCCACCAGAACGGCCATGCCGATGTATTTCAACTTGGTCCGCGTCATTTTCTGGCTGCCCTCGCCCATGAAGGCCAGGCCGATCGCCCCGCAGACCATCGCGGCATGAAAGAAGCCCGGGCCTTTTGAAATGGCCGCTCCGAAGACGCAGAAGCCGCAGGCGACGAGTTTCGGCCATCCCTCGTCGCGGAGGAATTTCAGGAGAAACCAACCTGCCAGAAGCGAGAATAGCGTGGCCCATGCGAGATCCTGTGTCCGCGCGTAGTTGGGAATCTCACTGGCCAATGGATGCACGGCGAACAAGAGCGCTGCGAAGAGGGCGACTCCCTGAGGCCATTTCCCTTTCAGGAATTCCCGCCCTAACACGAACAGGGAACAGGCCACGGACGTGTGCAGGATCCAGTTGAACGCATGGAACCCCACCGGCGACATGCCGAACAACTGATACTGGATCGAATACCAAAGCATGGTCCAGGACTGCACCGAGGTCCCCGGGAGGATTCCCTGTTGGATGCCCGGGTTGTCGCGGATCGCTGGGAAATCATCCATGTAGAACTGTGATCCCAGGCACCACAGGTGAGCGACCGCGCAGGCAAGGATGATCCAGAAAAACGGCAACCATGCCTTTCCTCTCTCATTTTCCGCCATGGCTTGATTTCCGCTCATCGCCGGACTCTACCAAGCCGGAGAGGCATCACGGCAATTCAAAAGTCGGCGATGTTCGGGAATCAGAGACCCGGGAAGGGCTCTTTCGAGAGAAACGCGCGGAAGCGCTTGATGCGTCCGCCCTCGCTGTTGGCTCCGGCCCGTGGCAGATAGCGAAATCCCGTGAGGGTGTGTTCGCCCCCGAGATCGAGGACGATTTGGTGGGGATGATCGGGTTTTTCATTCTTCCACCCGGTATGCCAAAAGGTGGTTGGCTGGTTGTCGATGACGTTGGCGGCGGTGCCGTCATCGCCGGTGAGTTCCTCGCTGTCGGCATAGATCACATGCATCTTCTCTCGCGGGAGGTCCTTGCCGTTCCCGTCGATGAAGATGAGTTCGGCGACAGCGGCGAATGGCTTGCCATCATGGGCGTCGAGCGATTCGAGGGCGAAATAGCGGCCGGCGGCGGGCGCGAGGAGTTTGATGGTCTGCCAATCGCAGCCTTGAGCGAATTCACCCTCGGCCACGGCTTCGAGTCCATCGGCCTTGAATGCCTGACCGGGCTTTCTCGACAAGCGGGCGGCCTCGACGTTCTGCTTCCAGATCGGCCCGGTGACGCCTGTTAGCGTGAGCGGGGTGTTGGAGAGATCGGTTTCGAGGAGGGTGATTTGATTTTCGCCCTGCTTAAGCCAGCATCCGGGGAGGAAAAGCGTTTGCTGCGCACCAACCTGCCAGTAGCGGCCGAGGTTGTGGCCGTTGACCCAGACGACGCCTTTGCCGAATTTCGACATGTCGAGCCAGGTGTCGCCGGTTTTCTCGAGGGTGAATTTTCCACAATAGCCGATGGGTTCCGCAAGCTTACCGATGGATTCAGGACCCATTGTCTCCAACTCTTCGGTCGATTTTCTCAATGCGTCACGTGAAAGCATCGCCTCCATGTATTTCATCCCCCGGTTCTGAAATTTCATCCTGTCCACCTTGACAAGAAAATGGGCCCAAGGTGAAAGAGTCAGGTCACCAAGTTTCACGGGGCCTACGATTCCCTTTCGCTCATTGACCATTTCCCTTGAAAAATTGATTCGCCCCATGTTTTCCACGAGAAGCTCAACGGTGTGGGATTTGCCATCCGGGATGTCGACTTCTGCCGAGAACCTGTTCAGCCGCCTGTCGAGCGGGTTTCCCTGACGCTTCCCGTCGATCAGAACGATGGCCCGGTCACGAACCATGCCCACCGTGAGAGCGCCGTGAAATGGTCCGTTCACCTTGGTACGATAGAGGACGTAGCCGAAGGATTGACCCAGAGCTTCCATCGTTTCCGGCTCATCCTTGACGACTTGGAATGAGAGTGACTCCAAGAGCCTCCCAGCGGCCGTCAGCTTGATTTCGGGAATCTCGATGATGGGCAGCGGCTCGGGCATGGGGCCGAAGACGGCGTCGGGAACACGCTTTTTAATGACCTCTTTGAAGGCGTCGTATTTGGCGGTCGGGCGGCCGGCCTCGTCTAACAATGCGGAGTAGTCGTAGGAGGTGGTGTCGGGTTCGTAGCGGCCGCCGTTCCAGTTGGCCCCGGCGTAGAAGCCCCAGTTGGTGCCGCCGTGAAACATGTAGATGTTGGCGGAAATGCCTTGGGAGAGCGCCCAGTCGAATTCGGCGGCTTTCGGGCCCGCCTCGGTGCTGGCGTGGGGCGCGCCCCAGTGGTCGAACCAGCCGACCCAGAATTCGCCGATCATGCGGGCCTCGCCGGGGCGGAGTTGCTCGTATTTTTCAAAGGCTTTTTTGGCGTCGTTGCCGAAGTTCACGGTGGCGGCGATGCCGGGAATGGTACCGTTTTTCAGGGCGGGTGGAGGATCGGCGGTGAAGAGGGTGCCGGTGTAGCCGCCCTTCCGGATGGCATCGACGTGAGCCTTGAGGTAGGCCGGATCGTCGCCGTAGGAGCCGTATTCGTTCTCCACCTGGACCATCAGGACGGGTCCGCCGTTTTCCACCTGAAGCGGCTTGAGCATGGAAGAGACTTTTTCCAGGTAGGCCATGGCGGGCTTGAGGAAGCGCGGGTCGGTGCTGCGGACGACGGTTTTCGGATCGTCGAGGAGCCAGCCGGGAAATCCGCCGAATTCCCACTCGGTGCAGACGTAGGGGCCGGGGCGGACCATGACGTAAAGGCCTTCCTCCTGGCAGGCCTTGATGAAGGCGACGAAATCGGCATTTCCCTTGAAATCCCATTGCCCCGGCTGCGGCTCGTGGACGTTCCAGAAGAGGTAGGTGCAGATGGTGTTGAGGCCCATGGCCTTGGCTTTTTTCAACCGGTCGTGCCAATACTCGCGGGGAACGCGGGGATAGTGCATTTCTCCCGAAAGGATGAGGAAGGGCTTGCCGTCGAGCAGGTAGTCGCGGCCTTTCACCCCGAAGGTGGCGGCGGGGGACAGGGTGGAAAGGGAAGCCATGAGGATGATTGCAACGAGGATCCTGCGCATCCCTATGGCGTATGAAATTTGTTGCTCACGCGCAACACGGGTTTATGGAGGAAGGCTCACGAGTCCCTGCACGGGTGAGGAAGGATTGGATGACAAATCGATCCGGCCTTGCAGGTATTTTGCTGTCACCCTTTGATTCGATTTCATGAAAATTCCTTTGTTGCTCGTTTTTTGCGCCGTTGTCGGTTTGTCCGTCACTTCGGTTAGGGCTGCTCCGGTGGCAGGCGACTTGAACCGGGCGGAAAGCGCGATCGGTCCGGACTATTCGGACGCTCCCGAAACCAAGGCGAATCCCAAGGTGGCCAAGGGCAAGATTCACGAGTTCACGATGAATTCGGAGGACAGCAGGATTTACAAGGGCATCGCGAAAAAACAGGAGGGCGTCGTTCCCTACAAGCGCAAGGTGGCGGTTTACGTCCCATCGCAATATCGGACGGGCAAGGAGGCTCCGTTCATCGTCGTCCAGGACGGCATGGGCTACCGCGACATGGTCTCGACGGTGTTGGACAACATGATCGCCGCAAAGCGCCTGCCGGTGATGATCGCCGTGTTCATCAACTCCGGGGGAGGCGATGCGCAGGGAAGCCAGCGGGGCCTGGAATACGACACGGTGGATGGCACCTACACCGAGTTCATCGAAAAGGAGGTGCTTCCCAAGGTCAGTAGTGAATACAAGGTGCGTTTCACATCCGATCCCGAGGGCCGGGCCACGATGGGCGGAAGTTCCGGCGGCGCGGCAGCATTCACGATGGCGTGGTTCCACCCGGAACTCTATCGGAAAGTCCTCACCTACTCGGGAACCTATGTGAACCAGCAATCTCCCTTCAACAGCAAGACACCGCACGGGGCGTGGGAATATCACGAGAACCTCATCAAGCGGGAGGCGAAAAAGCCGATCCGTGTCTGGCTCGAAGGTCAGCGAGAAGGACAACGGCTGGGACAAGGACGAGGCATCCCTTCACAACTGGGTGATGGCAAACCAGCGCATGGCCGCGGAGCTCAAGGCGAAGGGTTACGACTACCGGTATGTGTTTGCAAAAAATGCCGGCCACACGGATCGCAAGGTCACCCGCCAAACGCTTCCGGGAGCGCTGGAATGGTTGTGGAAGGGCTATTCGCCGAGATAGCAGTGATCGTTGAAGGCATTTTGACCATGTTGAATTTTCCGTCCATTCGTGTTTCCAAAGCTGCGTTGGCACTGACGTGCTCATTTCTAACATTCGAATTGCATGCGGATGATGCCTCCTCGGACTATCAGAAAAAAATCGGTCCGCTGTTGGAGAACTATTGCTTCGATTGTCACGGTGATGGCATTTCCAAGGGCAAGTTCTCGATGGACGATTTCAAGGATCTGCCAGCGCATCTCAAGGACAGGAAATACTGGCTCTCCATCTGGCGGAACGTCCGCAGCCAGATCATGCCACCTTCCGACAAGGATCAACCGCGGCTCGCTGAAAGGAAGGAACTGCTGGCATGGATCGAGCGCGAGGTCTTCAAGCTCGATCCGGCGAACCCCGATCCGGGCCGCGTCACGATCCGCCGCCTCAACCGCACGGAATATCAGAATGCCGTCTATGATCTCCTGGGTGTGGAGTATGACACGCGCGAGGTTTTCCCTGCGGACGACACCGGTTACGGTTTCGACAACATCGGTGACGTGTTGACGATTTCACCGCTCCTGATGGAGAAATACATCGCTGCGGCGGATGAGGTTGTCGCACTCGCCCTGCCCAAAGGAGCGGCTGCCCAGGTGCCTCGGGTCGATATTGACGGCGCACGTTTTGTGAATTCCGGCGATCCGGAAACCAATGGAACCTGGTTGCCATTTGCAAAAGCGCGGACGGTCAGGATGGACCAGGAAATCAAATGGGATGGCAACTATCAGATCAAGGTGGAGTATTCCATCCTTGGCGGTGCCGAAGCCACCACTGACGAGGCGATCATGAAGGTGAACGCCGGAGGTGGAAAGGTCGGCGAGGCTTCGCTCGGTTGGGACCAGCGGAGGGTGATCGATCTAACGGGCAAGGTGGCGTTGAAAAAAGGGAAACAGACCATCGAGATCGGCATCACGCCGGCGAGACGCCCCGTGGAGGGTGAGGAGGACCTTTTTCTGAAGGTGCAGCGCGTCATCGTGCAAGGGCCGCTTGGGGGAGATCAGCAGGAATACGCCAAGGGCTATCGCATGATTTTTGTCGATGGACCCGCACCGGACGAGGATCAGGCGAGTGCCCGCTATGCCCGGAAGATCATGCGGAGCTTTGTCAGCCGGGCGTTCCGCAAGCCACTCGACGACCGCACGATCGATCGGCTTGTGGACATTGTTCACGAGGTTTCCCGCCAGCCGGGAAAGGATTTTCAGGATGGCATCAAGGTGGCCATCGCGACTTGCTTGGCGTCTCCTCGATTCCTGTTTCGCGTCGAGTTCCAACCCGAGCCCGACAATCCGGCCAAGGTGGTTCCACTCGATGAATACTCCCTCGCCTCCCGGCTTTCATTCTTCCTCTGGGGTTCCGTTCCGGATGACGAGTTGCTCAGCCTTGCATTCAACAACAAGCTCCGGGCAGATCTAACAAATCAGGTGGATCGCATGCTGGCGGATCCCCGTTCGCAACGGTTGGTGAAAAATTTCGTCGGCCAGTGGCTGCAGACCCGCGATGTCGATACGGTCGCCATCAGCGCGAGGACCATTCTCGGGATGGATTCCAATCGCGAGGCCGCCCACGTCTTTGACCCCCGGCTCCGCTCGGACATGCGGACGGAAACGGAGATGCTCTTCGATTTCATCCTGCGGAAAGGCCGGCCTCTGGAGGAACTGGTCTCCGCCCGTTACAGTTTCCTGAATGAGCGTCTGGCCAAATTCTACGGAATCAAGGGAGTGCGGGGTGAGGAATTTCGCCCGGTCGATCTAACCGAGCATCCCGAGCGCGGCGGCGTTCTTGCCCAAGGCTCATTCCTGCTGGTCACTTCGAATCCCACCCGAACCTCTGCCGTGAAGCGTGGTCTTTTTGTTCTGGAGAATCTTCTCGGTACGCCGCCGCCACCGCCACCGCCCGGAGTTCCCGCGCTGGAGGATGCCGCCACGGGAGGGAACGCCCACCCTACGCAGCGCGAGATGATGGAGATCCACCGGAAGAAGCCGGAGTGCCGTGGTTGCCACGCCCGCATGGATCCCATCGGGCTCGGTTTGGAAAATTACAACGCGCTCGGCCAGTTCCGCCGCGAGGACAACGGACGGGCGATCGACTCGTCGGGAAAACTCGTCACCGGCGAGAAATTTGCCGACGTCGCCTCGCTCAAGCAAATCCTCGCGGTTCAGCGCAAGGAAGACATCCACCGCTGCTTCACGGAAAAACTCCTGACTTTCGCCATCGGACGTGGTATGGAAATTTACGACGCCACCACGGTTGACCAGCTCACCAAGCGTTTGGAAAAAAACAACGGCTCCATGCGCGATCTCATCCAAGGCATCATCGAAAGCGCCCCGTTCCAGAAGCGCCGGGGCGACGGCTGAACCACCAAAGGCAACCTAACCGAATCATCATGCAATCCCCATTCTCCAACACATCGCGTCGCGGCTTCCTCCGTGGGATCGGCGTGTCCGTCGCCCTGCCTGCCTTGGAATCCCTTCAGCCCCTGTTGGCGGCTGTGCCGGGAGCCCGGGGTGTGGCCACCACCGCGAGCGGGGCTCCGCTTCGCATGGCCTATCTCTATATCCCCAACGGCGTGAACATGGAATTGTGGCGGCCCCAAGGCACGGCCTCCAACTTCAAGTTGGGTGAAACCTTCAAGGCCATGGAATCCCACCGCGAGGATATCCAGATTTTCACGGGCTTCGAGCAGAAGAATGCCAAAGCGGGAAACGACGGCGCCGGCGACCATGCCCGTGGCGTCGCGACATTCCTCACCTCCGCCCGCGCGAGGAAGACCGCCGGATCGGATATCAAGCTCGGCATCTCCGCCGATCAGGTGGCAGCCCAATCGGTCCAGAACCTCACCCGGCTCTCGTCACTGGAGCTTTCCGCCGATGGCGTCCGCAAGTCCGGCCAATGCGATTCCGGCTACTCGTGCGCCTATCAGTTCAACCTGTCCTGGCGCTCGGAAAACCAGCCGATGACACCCGAGTCCAGCCCGCGGGCGGTCTTCGAGCGGCTCTTCGGAAAAGGCAGTTCCAAGGAACGCGCCAACAGCTTGAACCGCCGGTACGCTTCCAAGAAATCCGTCATCGATTTCGTCCAGGAGGATGCCAAGGCGCTCCAGCGTTATCTCGGCCGCAACGACCGTCACAAGATCGACGAGTATCTAACCGGTGTTCGCGAGATCGAACGCCAGATCGAGAAAGCCGAGGCCCTGGGGCTTCCCGCCGATCCCGGAGTCCCGGAGCCGAAGGAAAATCCGGGTTCCTACAAGGAGCAGCTCCGTCTGATGCTGGACATGATGGTGCTCGCTTTCAAAACGGATTCCACCCGCATTTCCACCTTCCTCATGGCCCATGACGGAAGCAACCGCTCCTTCCAGGAAATCGGGGTTTCAGACGGACATCACAATCTTTCCCACCATCAGAGGAAGCCGGACAACCTGCAAAAGATCGCGAAAATCGACAAGTTCTACATCGAGCAGCTCGCCTATTTCCTCGACCAGTTGAAGGCCACCAAGGACGTGGATGGAAAATCCCTGCTACACAATTCGATGATCGTTTACGGCGGCTGTATCTCCGATGGAAACCGTCACAATCACGACGACCTCCCCGTTGTCGTGGCTGGCAATGCGGGCGGGGCCTTCACCCCTGGCCGCCACGTCGATCTCGGCGAGAACGTCCCGCTTTCCAATCTCTATCTCAGGATGCTCAATGAATTCGGCGTGAACGCCAAAAGCTTCGGCGATTCAACCGGAGCGCTTCGCAAGATCTGAAGCGGGAGACTGTTAGGCCGCGCGCGCGAAGGCATCAAAGTTCCTTGATCCAGAGATTGGCGAAATCGATTGCCGAACCGTGATGTTGGAGTCCGATTGCACCTTTGGCCGGGACTTCGGGGAGCTCAGCGTTGTCGATCACCACCCGTCCGTTCAGGGCCACGGTTAGACGGGCTCCCTTGATGGTGACGAGCATCCTGTTCCACTCGCCGACCGCGTGATCCGCTTTTGTTTTTGGGGTGACACCGGCACGAGTCTCGGGTGACGACTTGCCGTCGGTGCGATAACCGTAAACCTCGCCCGAGCCGATGGGCCAGTTCCATAAGTTGACCTGGCTCTTGATGTTCCCCCGCAGGTAAATTCCGCTGTCGAGATCCTCGATCTCTATCAACTCGGGTTTGCCATCGGCTCCCATCTTGTTGGTGCCATCCGGCAGGACGACGGGTTGCTTCTTGAGCGGTGCGGTGCCGGCCCAGCGCCAGTCAAAAACCAGCGTGCAGTCGCCATATTCCTTCTCGGTCCAGAGGTCGGACGGCTCGCCGGGCTTGCCGCTGTGCTTGAGGATCCCGTTGGAGACGGTCCACTCCTTGCTGTCGCCGTGTTTCCAACCATCGAGATCCTTGCCGTTGAAAAGACGTGTGAATCCGGCCGCCATGACACCCTCGGTGTTTGCCGCAGGCTTTGTTTCGGTGATCTCGATGTTCTTGAATGAAACCCGGTCACCATGACCAAGGAAAGCGATGTGGCCGGCCCTGCGCTTGACACCCTGATGGTCGGGGTGGCGTGCGCTCAGGTCATCGAGGTTCGCGCGGAGGATGATCTCGCCGTTCAATTCGACAGTTAGACCGGGGTTGGAGACGGTCACCTTTTCGTGGTTCCATTCGCCCACCGGCTTGAGTCCTTGCTTCTTCGCGGGAGCGAGTGTGTAGAGCGAACCATTGAACTGATAGTCCTTCAGATCGGCATACTTCGGATCCGAATTGTCGAGGATCTGGATTTCCATCCCGGTGTAGGCTCCATCGCCTTTCCCCGGATAATGGATACCGAGCCCGTTGTTTCCTCCCGGTGGAAGTTTGTAGTCAAACTCAAGGATATAATTGGCGAACGTCTGCTCCGTCATCAGGTTCTTGCCGGACGGGGTGCAAACGATCGCTCCGTCCTCCACCACATATCCACCACCGGACCAACCGGTCAGGTCCTTGCCGTTGAAAAGGGATCTGGATGAAGACGAATCATCTCCAAATCCGCGTGAGCTGGAAACGATGACAAAAAACAAGATGGCAATATTCTTCATGAGGTCGAATGGAGGGATGAACGGAAACGAAGGGCGGGAAAACACCCGCGCGATTTCTATTCCGACAGCACCCCCCCGACAATGAAGAAAACAATCAACGATCCGCGGCCAGAGCATCGATCAGGTAACGGGCGGGACGGAAATTCTCGATGAGCACCTCATTCTGCGCACCACGGATCATCCGGACCTGGCTGATGTTGAAGTTCGGCGTCTTGTGGGGTGCGAAGAGGATGTCGTCGTGGGTCGAGTTCTCGTGCTTCTTGAACATGCTGGGGAGGATGTCGCCGCCGAGATGGTCATCGCGGCCGGTGGCGAGGTGACAGGTGCCAAGCACCTTCTCGTCCTGGATGTCGGCACCGGAGACCGGAAGCACCTGCGTGCCAAATCCGAGTTCGCCGAGGGTGCCGGTCATCGGATCGTCGGCGAGGCGGGCATTGTGCGCGTCGATGGTCGCCTGGTTGCCCTCGATCAGCGTGGAGTGAACGATGCAACGATCCCGGACTTCCAGCACTCCGAGGGTGCCGTCCTCGTATTTCATCGGGAATTGTCCCCGCGCGTCGGCCGGGACGAAATAGACCTCCCCAGCGGGAAGGTTTGCGATGTCCGGAGCTTTGCCGAGGCAAAGTCCGTGCGATTTCTGGGCGTCCTGACCATTGAGGCCCAGCCATGCGGTTAGGACGCGCCCGTCCTCGAGCGCGAAATCGATTTCGATCGAGTCGGCGTTTGTCAGCGCGACCCGAAGCCTTTCGGCATCTCCGGATACCTCATGGTAGTCGACCGCAAGACCCGAGTTCAGGATGATGTCGTTGAGTCCGTGCAACGTCGCGCCGCGGAAACCATATTCCTTGCACTTCGCCGTGAGCGGCGCGGTTGCCGAGAAGGTCGATATGCACAAGATGAGATCATAGGCCGGATAGATATCCCGATCCAGCGAGAGAAGCTGCCCGTTCTCATCCCAGACTTCGTCTGATAGATCGAGGTTTGATCCATGGGTGCAGCGGAATGCGAACATTTCCCCGCCGGTCATCCCAAGGTCATCGAGGGCACCGTTTGCAAGCTCCTGATAGAAATGCTTGTGCGCGTTCTTCTGCACGGGAAAACCCGGTTGGTTGAGGAATGAGAATCCCTTGATGAGCTCCGCCGGCTCGTCGAAATCAATGAGAATGCAAACCCGGCAGCCTTGTGTTGGCTCAAACACGGTGCCGAGAAGACGCACGAGATCGAACGCGGGAAATTTCCTGTTCTCGGGATGAAGCAGGATTTCCTCGTGATAGTAGTCAGGCAGTGAGGGGGCTGTGAGTTGGCTCATGGTGTTGGATTCTAAAATCGCTTCGATGCGTCGCAAGAGGTGAATGTCGAATTTTCAGAGGATGCCGAGATCGTCACCTGAACCGTCATCGTCCGGCCTTGTCCCGTCCCTCATTTCCTTGAGCACTCCGGACATGTCATCCAAACGGTCCCAAAGCTCCCTAACAACAAAGAAGGGCGCGCCACATCTCACCGCGATCGCCAGACAGTCGGAAGGACGGGCGTCGAGCTCGACGATCTTCCTCTCCATGATCTCGTTCTCCGCTTCCAGAATGAGGCGCGCGTAGTAGATATCCTGTTCCATCCGGATGATGACCGCCCGCGAAACCTTCGCGCCGAAGGATTGCAACGTGAGCAGGTAAAGATCGTGGGTCAGTGGCCTTGGGGGAATCTGACCGCTCAAGGAAGCGTTGATCGAGGCTCCCACCCCGGGATCGATGTAAAACACGATGGACTTGTTTCCATCGCCGAGAAAAACGGCGCAGCCCGCCTGTGTGGGTAAAAGCGCGATGGGTTCGACTCGAACAAGCTCTGGCATACGCTTGGAGCATCCGTTCTGCGGTCCAACATTCCAAGGTCAAACCGGTCCCCGGCGAAATCTACTCGCGTGAAAGTGCGGGAAATGACTCCCTGGCACCGGAAAAATCAGCAGGATCCCATGCGATTTCCAATAAAAGTTCAATGCAACACGCTTATTATAAGTTCCTTGTCTGCCATCTCTCAAAATTTTTCAAAAAAGCATCACAAAATGGATTGACCGGGGTCGCGTGGGGGGACTAGGTTCCGCCCGTCGCCACGACGGAGGGCGACCGAGAGACAGAATGTCGATCGCGGTGCTCAACGGATGCAAGTTTCCGAGTGAAACCACCCGATCGGCTTTTTAGTCCCCTCGAAACAAGTTCTTTGACAGGATGACTCAGCGGCAATCGTGCCAAGTATCGATGCAAAAGTGATGATAGCGCCCTAAGCAGGTAGGTTTCGCTGAGAAGAGGAAAAAGATTAAATTGTGCGCTGCGCGCCGGGTGGAAGGATTTCGGTTGGAAGACCAGAAACGGTGCGTGGAAGTTGGGTCAGATAACTGAAGAGACCAACACCCCGATTTAAAGTTTGGGAGGCTTGCCTCCTGGATGATTAAATCAATTTTTACGGAGAGTTTGATTCTGGCTCAGAACGAACGCTGGCGGCGTGTTTAAGACATGCAAGTCGCACGGGACAATTTGAGTAGTAATACAAGATTGTTCAGTGGCGCACGGGTGAGTAACACGTGAATTACATGCCCTTCAGTGGGGAATAGCCCAGGGAAACTTGGATTAATACCCCATGGTATCGCAAGATTAAAGGTGGCCGCAAGGCTGTCGCTGAAGGATTGGTTCGCGCCCTATCAGCTTGTTGGTGAGGTAACGGCTCACCAAGGCTACGACGGGTACCTGGTCTGAGAGGACGATCAGGCACACTGGAACTGAGACACGGTCCAGACACCTACGGGTGGCAGCAGTCGAGAATAATTCACAATGGGGGCAACCCTGATGGTGCAACGCCGCGTGGAGGATGACGGTCTTCGGATTGTAAACTCCTGTCATCGGGGAGTAAGACCTGGCCGTTAATAGCGGACAGGGTTGATAGTACCCGAAGAGGAAGGGACGGCTAACTTCGTGCCAGCAGCCGCGGTAATACGAAGGTCCCGAGCGTTGTTCGGAATCACTGGGCGTAAAGGGAGCGTAGGCGGCGTGGTAAGTCAGATGTGAAATCCCGGGGCTCAACCCCGGAACTGCATCCGATACTGCCGTGCTAGAGGATTGGAGAGGTAGCTGGAATTCTTGGTGTAGCAGTGAAATGCGTGGATATCAAGAGGAACACTCGTGGCGAAAGCGAGCTACTGGACAATATCTGACGCTGAGGCTCGAAGGCCAGGGTAGCGAAAGGGATTAGATACCCCTGTAGTCCTGGCAGTAAACGGTGCACGCTTGGTGTGAGGGGAATCGACCCCCCTCGTGCCGGAGCTAACGCGTTAAGCGTGCCGCCTGGGAAGTACGGTCGCAAGACTAAAACTCAAAGAAATTGACGGGGACCCGCACAAGCGGTGGAGTATGTGGCTTAATTCGATGCAACGCGAAGAACCTTACCAAGGCTTGACATGCATCTCTAAGCACGTGAAAGCGTGTGACCCTTCGGGGAATTTGCACAGGTGCTGCATGGCCGTCGTCAGCTCGTGTCGTGAGATGTTGGGTTAAGTCCCGCAACGAGCGCAACCCTTGTGATTAGTTGCCAGCACGTAATGGTGGGAACTCTAGTCAGACTGCCCAGATCAACTGGGAGGAAGGTGGGGACGACGTCAGGTCAGTATGGCCCTTACGCCTTGGGCTGCACACGTACTACAATGCCCAGCACAATGAGAACCGAGACCGCGAGGTGGAGGAAATCTGTAAAACTGGGCTCAGTTCGGATTGGAGGCTGCAACTCGCCTCCATGAAGTTGGAATCGCTAGTAATGCTGCATCATCTACGGCAGCGTGAATACGTTCCCGGGTCTTGTACACACCGCCCGTCACATCATGGAAGCCGGTCGCACCCGAAGTGCCTGTATCAACCGCAAGGGGATAGGGTCCTAAGGTGTAGCTGGTAACTGGGATGAAGTCGTAACAAGGTAGCCGTAGGGGAACCTGCGGCTGGATCACCTCCTTTCTACGGAGAAATTCACAAACCATTCTCATGGTCCCTGTGAAAGGTCGAGCCCCGACGGATCAGCAATGGTTCGAAGGGGTTGTAAGTCCGCAAGGTCTGACACCTAAAACGCTTATTAAAAGGGGTGCCTGAAACGGCATCCAAACGGCCCTTAAAAGCCAAGCCAGCGCAAGGTTGAATGGCACGCAGTGCACAATTTAGTCTTTCTTCCTCTTGTAAATCGCGCCCTCGAAGGTTTGGCCCCGCAGAAAGGGGGTTTAGCTCAGTTGGTAGAGCGTCTGCTTTGCAAGCAGAATGTCAACGGTTCGAATCCGTTAACCTCCACCATCTTCAACCGATTCGTCTCGAAGCGCCGGAGTTCACACCCGACCGGCAAGTCGAGTCTTGGAAAAACAATGGGCCTGTAGCTCAGTTGGTTAGAGCACCGCCTTGATAAGGCGGGGGTCATAGGTTCGAGTCCTATCAGGCCCACCATTTTTCACCGGCGAACGCGAATTTGGTTTCCATTCTGTACGAAGAAGAGTCCGCTCTTTGACATCCACATGGAGAAATATAATTTTAAGACTGCAATAAATATTGATGATTCAAATGTGCAACAAGCTTGTCAACGAGCCATTCTTAGCGGTCCTTGAATATATTCTAATTCCCAAATACATCAATTTTTACGGCAAAGTTGATCACTACGGAGATCAACAGTAGGTGGATCGAAAGATCCGCAAAGCGTGGAAACCTCCAGGATTCGCAAGAATATCGGAAAGTCCGCGTGGCTGATTTCAATCAGGAATCAAGCTTTAAAGGGCACACAGTGGATGCCTTGGTGCTAACAGGCGATGAAGGACGTGATAAGCTGCGATAAGCTTCGGGGAGCGGCAAGTACGCTTTGATCCGGAGATTTCCGAATGGGGTAACCTGATGACTTTAATAAGTCATCGTTCTTTTCTGAAGCCAGCAATGGGAAGTTAGGAAAAGATACGCGATACCCGGTGAAGTGAAACATCTCAGTAACCGGAGGAAAAGAAAGAGAATCGATTCCGTAAGTAGTGGCGAGCGAAAGCGGAAGAGCCCAAACCGGAGGCTTGCTTCCGGGGTTGTAGGACCCCGACGTGGGACCTCAATGGATAGGTTAAGGAACTGGAAAGTTCCGGCAAAGAGGGTGATACCCCCGTGACCGAAATCCAACGAGGCCCTAGGGTGTTCCTGAGTAATACGGCACACGTGAAACGTCGTATGAATCTGTGCCGACCACGGCATAAGGCTAAATACTAGTTAGCGACCGATAGTGAACAAGTACCGTGAGGGAAAGGTGAAAAGAACCGCTGTGAGCGGAGTGAAATAGAACCTGAAACCGTGTGCCTACAAGGTGTCAGAGCCCCTTCGGGGTGATGGCGTGCCTTTTGCTTAATGAGTCTGCGAGTTAGTATGTGTGGCAAGCTTAAGTTCTTACGGGACGGAGGCGAAGCGAAAGCGAGTCCGAATAGGGCGACATTAGTTGCACGTGCTAGACCCGAAGCGGAGGTGATCTACCCTTGGCCAGGTTGAAGCGTAGGTGATACTGCGTGAAGGACCGAACAGGTGAATGTTGAAAAATTCTCTGATGAGCTGAGGGTAGGAGTGAAAGGCTAATCAAACCCCGTGATAGCTGGTTCTCCTCGAAATGCATTGAGGTGCAGCGTCGCGTGTTTATGTATGGGGGTAGAGCACTGAAAGGGCTAGGGGGCATACCCGTCTACCAACCCCTATCAAACTCCGAATACCATTCAATAGAGCGCGGCAGTGAGACGGTGGGGGATAAGCTTCATCGTCAAAAGGGAAACAACCCAGATCAGCAGCTAAGGTGCCCAAATAACGCTAAGTGGAAAGGATGTGGGATTTCACAGACAGTGAGGATGTTGGCTTAGAAGCAGCCACCATTTAAAAAGTGCGTAATAGCTTACTCATCGAGAGATTCTGCGCCGAAAATGATTGGCGATAAGCGTTATACCGAAGCTCTGGGCTTTTGGTCCTGGGACCAGGAGCGGTAGAGGAGCATTCTTGACAGCGTTGAAGCGCGATGGCGACTGACCGTGGAGCGTCAAGAAGAGAGGATGCAGACATGAGTAACGATAAGACGGGTGAAATCCCCGTCCGCCGTAAACCCAAGGTTTCCCGGGCTACGATTTTCGTCCCGGGGTTAGTCAGGACCTAAGGCGAGGCCGATAGGCGTAGCCGATGGACAGCAGGTTAATATTCCTGCACTTGCGACCCTTAACCCGGATTGACGCATGACTGGAGATAACTAGGTGATTGAATTCCGAGGTGAGGCTACGGCCGATCCGTATTGTCAAAGGTGGTGCCGAGAAAAGATCCGGTGTATGCTAAGGAACCCGTACCGTAAACCGACACAGGTGGGTGGGTAGAATATACCAAGGCGTAAGAGTGAACCCTGGTTAAGGAACTCGGCAAATTGGCCCCGTAACTTCGGGATAAGGGGTGCCTGGATTTATCCAGGCCGCAGTGAAATGGCCCAACCGACTGTTTAGCAAAAACACAGCATTCTGCCAAGCCGTAAGGCCAAGTATAGGATGTGACACGTGACCAATGCGGAAAGATTAAGGTAAGATGTTAGCCGCAAGGCGAAGCTTTGAGCCCAAGTCCCCGTGAATGTCGGCCGTAACTATAACGGTCCTAAGGTAGCGAAATTCCTTGTCGGGTAAGTTCCGACCTGCACGAATCGTGAAACGAGTTGGGCGCTGTCTCAACCAGGTGCTCAGTGAAATTGTAATGGCGGTGAAGATGCCGCCTACCCGCAGAAGGACGGAAAGACCCTATAGACCTTAACTGTAAGCTGTCATTGGTTTTTCGATTTTCATGCTCAGCATAAGTGGGAGACTTTGATGCCGTTCTTTAGGGAACGGTGGAGTCGCCAGTGAGATACCACCCTTGGGTGTTGGAAGATCTAACCTCGACCCGTGAATCCGGGCGAGGGACATTGTCAGCCGGTCAGTTTTACTGGGGCGGTATCCTCCCAAAGAGTAACGGAGGAGCGCGAAGGTGGGCTCAGCACGGTCGGTAACCGTGTGTCGAGTGCATAGGCATAAGCCCGCCTAACTGTGAGACCTACAAGTCGAGCAGATACGAAAGTAGGCCTAAGTGATCCGGCGGTTGAATGTGGAATTGCCGTCGCTCAACGGATAAAAGGTACCTTAGGGATAACAGGCTGATTTCATCCAAGAGTTCATATCGACGATGAAGTTTGGCACCTCGATGTCGGCTCGTCGCATCCTGGGGCTGGAGAAGGTCCCAAGGGTCCGGCTGTTCGCCGGTTAAAGCGGCACGCGAGCTGGGTTCAGAACGTCGCGAGACAGTTCGGTCCTCTATCCTCTGTGGGCGCAGGAAAATTGAGGGGTTCAGTTCCTAGTACGAGAGGACCGGAATTGACGCACCTCTGGTGCACCGGTTGTTCTGTCAAGGGCATGGCCGGGTAGCTAAGTGCGGAATGGATAAGCGCTGAAAGCATCTAAGCGCCAAGCCACTCCCAAGATGAATTTTCCCTTAAGGATCGTCGAAGACTACGACGTTGATAGGCTTCAGGTGTAAGTGCGGTAACGTATTCAGCCGAGAAGTACTAATCATCCGTTTGGCTTGATTCCTATTTTTGAATTAGTGAAAACAAGTGACCGTGAATGGATTGTGAGATTGTCAGGTCTGGAAATTGGAAGTTCTCCGTGTGGATGTCAGGGAGCGGGCGAGGAAAAAGTCGCTAGTTTTCAGTGTTCAGTTTTCAGTTAAGAGCAAGCAAAGCGCGAAGCCTCTTCCTGAACACTGAAAACTGAACACTAGCAAACTCGAAGTCCCCAGAGTCCTAGTTCCAGAAGCAGCACAAGAACAAGCTGCCCCTGAAATTACCCTCTGGTGACCAGAGCGCGGTGGAACCACCCGGTCCCAT
The DNA here is from genome assembly GCA_963810445.1 of uncultured Verrucomicrobiae bacterium. GTDB lineage: Bacteria > Verrucomicrobiota > Verrucomicrobiia > Verrucomicrobiales > Akkermansiaceae > Luteolibacter. The sequence goes on from CAWENZ010000063.1 coordinate 55,531, forward strand.
TCCGAACCCGGAAGTGAAACGCCGCAGCGCCAATGGTAGTGGGACGATAGGTCCTGTGAGAGTAGGTCGTCGCCAGGTATATGCCCGGCTCCAAGCAATTGGAGCCGGGCTCTTTTTTTGCCCGCGTCTCACGCCGCGCATCCTTGGCTTCCAGACCGGATGCCGATCTCGCGTAGTGTGCTCGCCGCCGGGATGTTGAAACCTCAGAACTCGCAGTTCCCTGGCGTCCTCGCGAATGGAATCACATCGCGCCACAAGGTTGGAACACTGAAGCTGGATACCGCCGCTTTGGTTCAGCCCCGCATCGAAACGACACCCCACGAACTAGGGCGAATGGGTCGTCGATATCAACGAGATTTGACCAACGTGATCTTGTCCCTACGTTCCGCCTTGCGTCAACACGGTGGATCGCGTTTCCTGCGCCCGCAATGTCCTCACTTCCTACCGCTGACCTCCTGGCGCTCGACACGGCTGCTCTCAAGAGCCGCTTGTCGAAACTCAGGAGGTATCTTTGACGTCCCGACTCTTGAAAACGAAATCAACACGCTCGAGGAGGCGATGGGCGCGCCCGAGTTCTGGAACGACTCTGACAAGGCGAAAACAATCAGCTCCAAGGCGGCTGGCTTGAAGAAGAAACTCGAGTCATTCCTGAAGCTCGAGTCCCGCGTGGCTGACATCGACGAAGGGATCTCCCTCGCCAAGGAATACGACGACGCGGATCTCGCCGCCGAGGCGATCGCCAATGCCAAAGGGCTCGAAACGGACATCCGCTCCTACGAACTTCTCACCTTGCTCGACCAGCCGAGCGATCCATCACCTTGCTTCCTCGTCATCTCCGCCGGTGCGGGTGGTACCGAGGCTTGTGACTGGGCACAAATGCTTCACCGCATGTACACCCGCTGGGCCGAGCAAAAAGGCTACACCGTCGAGACGCTCGATTGGCAGGACGGTGACGAGGCCGGCCTCCGCACCGCGACCCTCAAGATCACCGGCGACTACGCGTATGGATTCCTGAAAAACGAGCGAGGTGTCCACCGGCTTGTTAGAATTTCTCCCTTCGACTCCAACGCGAAACGCCACACGTCATTTGCCTCCATCGACGCGACGCCGGAAATTTCCAAGGAGATCAACATCGAGATCAACGAGAAGGACATCGAGATCACCACCACCCGTTCCGGTGGCAAGGGCGGTCAGAACGTCAACAAGGTGGAAACCGCCGTTATCCTTCGCCACCTTCCGTCCGGCATCCTGATCCGCTCCACCGCCGCGCGGACCCAGGGAGCTAACAGGGAGCTGGCGTTTGATATCCTCAAGGCCAAGCTCTACACCATCGAGGAGGACAAGCAGAAGGCCGAGGCCGACCGCGCCTATGGTGAAAAAGGCGACGTTTCATGGGGCAACCAGATCCGTTCCTACGTTTTCCAACCCTATCAGAAAGTGCTCGACCTCCGGACCGGCGAGGAAACGAACAACATCCAGGCCGTCATGGATGGCGAGATCGACGCGTTCATCGAGTCCAAGCTCCGCGGGAAGGTCCGGGTGAAAGGCGCGAAGGACGAGGACGATTGACCGGCATCCGATCCAAACGCCGGGTCGTTGCCCGGGAAACTCAATTCCTGCGCCTTCTGAAAAACAGAAGTGCCGCCGCGGAGAGCATGGCGAGCGAGCCGGGCTCCGGGACGGCGGTGATCGAGGCTGCGGCTCCGTTGTTGACGGTGGTCGTCAGCTCGGCAGTTAGAGCGTTGGTTAGCGCGTTGTTCAGGGCAGACGTGTTGCTGGTTGCCGAAACTCCGGGGATGGTGCTGCCGATGACATTGGTGGTGTAGAATGCATCAATGGAGGCGGAGAATGTTCCGAGCGCCACCGAGTTGATCAGATCAACCCCGGATGCGAACGCGTTGGCGCTGCTGTTGGCGGTCGATGCCGCCATGCTGTTGGATGGGATTCCGGCGCTCGCCACTTCGATGATCTGATAAGTGCTTTCGAAACCATTGCCTGCCCCACCGGTCTCGGTGCCAAATGAGTTGGTCGCGGCAGTGAGGGCCGATCCCGGATCTGAAAATGCGAAAGTGTTGGGACGGGTCGCGGCCTGCACCAAACTTGAGAAAAGTAACGCATCGGCCGCGCTGCCAATCGACATCCACGGAACCCCGATCTGCTGGGCACCCGTACCACCGTAGAACATCAGCGAAACCGCGATCTTGCCCACCGCCCCCGACTGGATGGAATCGAGCATCTGGGTGCTGGTGAATGCGGCTGAATAGCTGTCCATCAGGCGATTGAAATTCAGATTGCTCAACTCGGGCCTGACGATGTCCACCAACAGGACCAATTCGCTATCAACAGCTTCGGCACGGGTTTCCAGAGGGAACATCAATGCTCCGAAGCCCAGGACGATTGCCGGTGTGAAGGAACCTGCGAATCTTTGGACAGATGGAACTTTTGCGGTGAAATGGGACGTTTTCATGGCAGTAGGTCGCTGAGGACAATTTGTTTTTAGAAAACCGCACCTAGAAAGTCAACATATTTTAAATATTTAGATAAATTAGGTGGGTTCCCAATGTCTCTCAGCCTCAAATGAAATTCCGTCATCACGGATTGCTCTGGCAGAGGGAGGGACTCTTCTGCTGTGACTGCCGGACTGATCCACAGGCATCCGAAGTGCCGGTACACCCTTCCGGAATGGCCACCGTGCCGATCTCACACGACGAGGGCCCGAATATCATTCCTGGCCGCCCGCCACGCCGCAAATCACGGGATTTTTGCGAGCTTGCGCTGGCGCGTCGCGAGAAATCACGATACCCGCATCAACGCCGCTGGGCGAAATCTCCCATGATTCCCGAACTCACACTCATCAAGGCTGGCACCGGCGTCCTGACGAAATCGGCCGACGGCACGCTCGACAAGGCGGCGCTCGTCCGTCTCGTGGCCGCCATCGCCGGGCTCATGCAATCCGGGCACCGTTGTCTGTTCGTGTCGTCCGGCGCGGTGGGATCGGGCGTCTCCGCACTCGGCCTGACGGAATACCCCAAGGAAACCGCCACCCGCCAGGCCTGTGCCGCCATCGGCCAGGCGCGGTTGATGCAGACCTACAGCGGGCTCTTTGAGAACTTCGACATCACCATCGCGCAGGTCCTCCTAACCGCTGCCGACCTCGCCACTCCCGAACGCGCCGGATACGTCAGCGACACCTTCCGCCGCCTCCTGATGGAGCCGCACGTCCTGCCCATCATCAACGAGAACGACTCCGTCGCCGTCGAGGAGTTGAAATTCGGCGACAACGACATGCTTTCCGTGCGAGTCGCGAAACTCGCCGGGGCCAAGCGTGTGATCCTGCTCACCAGCGTCGATGGCCTGCTCGATCCGGAGACCAACCAACTCATCCCGGAAGTCACCGATATCGACAACGTCTTCCGGCACGTCCGCGAGGAAAAGGGCCGCTTTTCCATGGGTGGCATGGCCTCAAAACTTTCCGCCGTCAAATTCGCCGTCGAGGCCGGCATCGAGACCCACATCGCCCACGGTCGTCATCCGGAACGCCTCGCCGACATCGTCGCGGGAACCGGGATCTCCACCCATTTCAAAGCAGACCTCTGAATCATGCCCAGCATCCAGGAAACCATCCATCAGATGGGAAGGCAGTCCCGCGAGGCGGCTTATAAGCTCGCACAGCTCACCCGTGAGCAAAAGGACGCCGTCCTCCGAGCCATGGCGACATCCGTCCGCCAACACGCGCCCGAAATCCTCACCGCGAACGCAAACGACCTGGCCGCAGGGCGGGAAAAAGGCCTTTCCAACGCCATGCTCGACCGCCTCATGCTCGATGAAAAACGCATCGAAGCCATGGCAGCGGGTATCGACCAGGTCGCCACGCTTCCGGATCCCGTGGGCCATGTGCTCGATGCCTGGGAGCGTCCCAACGGCATCCACATCGAACAGGTCCGAGTGCCCATCGGCACCATCGGCATCATCTACGAAAGCCGCCCGAACGTAACGGCAGACGCCGCCGTGCTGTGCTTCAAGACCGGCAACGCCACCATCCTCCGCGGCGGCAGCGAGGCGATCCACTCGAATGTGCGCAATCGCCGCGGCTCTGGCAGAAGCAGGTGCGCCCGAGCACGCCATCCAGCTCATCCCGTTCACCGACCGCGAGAGCGTCGCGGTTCTGGCAGGCATGGACAAGTGGCTCGACCTCATCATCCCGCGCGGCGGCAAGGGTCTGATCGAAACCGTCGTCTCGCTCGCCCGCATGCCGGTCATCAAGCACTACGACGGCATCTGTCACCTCTTCGTGGACAAGGCGGCGGACCTCGACATGGCCGTCTCTCTAACCATCAACTCCAAGACCCACAAGCCCGGCGTCTGCAACGCGCTGGAAACCCTCCTCGTCCATCGCGAGATCGCCGATGCCTTCCTGCCCAAGGTCGCCGCCGCCCTCCGGGAGAAAAACGTCGAACTCCGCGGTTGCGAGGAAACCCGACATCATCTCGCGGATATTGCGCCGGCCACCGAAGACGACTGGAGTACCGAGTATCTCGATCTGATCCTCTCTATCAGGGTCGTCGGTTCGCTGGAGGAAGCGGTTGGTCACATCAACACCTACGGTTCGCACCACACCGATGTCATCGTCACCACCGATCACCTGGCGGCGGAAAACTTCCTGCGCTCCGTCGATTCCGCCTGCGTCTTCCACAACGTCTCCACCCGCTTCGCCGATGGCGGCGAGTTCGGCTTCGGCGCCGAGATCGGCATTTCCACCGACAAGCTCCACGCCCGCGGACCCATGGGCCTGCGCGAGCTGACGAGCTATCAATACCGTGTCCGCGGGAACGGGCAGGTGAAGGGGTGAAACTCCTGCCATTTCATCAAAGACAACGACGCCATGAGGAGTTGCGACACTTCTGTCGCAAGTTCCTTGGTTTTCCATTGCTGCCTCCCAGCGCTCCAGACACTCGATCACTGCGGCAAGCAGTTCGTCCTGGTTGCGCGCGAGCCGTGCATGCGGCTGATCGGCAAGTTTGAGAAACTCTGCGGGAACGAGGCTCATCCAAGAAACTCCAGCCCGTGTCTGAATGTTGGAGTGACGATGCCAGTCGATCATGTGACGGCGGCCCTCCGAATCCTCCTCGCTTTCCCCGTCACAACTTTCGGGAACCACGATATCGATTCCCCGGCTCCACGCCGCAGAGGAAAGGCGGTCGCGAAATTCCATCGCTTGGTCCTCGTCCGTGACGCCGTGAAATTCAAATGAGCCCCTTCGGTTGCGATGACGATCCGGGACCGGGTATGCCCTCCACACCGCGTCACCTAGCACCTTGAGCGAGTGATCTGACCACCCTGAGAAATCCATTTCGCGGTCATGCCAGGCAAGCTTCGAGGCCGCTGCCCGGATAGAGTCGAACACTAACAGCGTGTCCGACAAGTGGGTTTTGATTTCACCGGAGAGCCGGCCGTTGACGAGGATCGCGGCGGCAACGAGCAACGAGACGGCTACATCTCGCGGCAACTCTCCGCCGAGTTCGGAAGCCAGCGAAGGCGACTTCAAGGCCTCCTCGTCCCCGTGCAGAACCCTCATCCCGTGAAGAAGCGGCGGATGGAGCTGCTCTTCCATGAGGACTGATTTCATATGGCTGACGGACCGTGGCTTGTACCCACGAGCTGATGGAAGTCCGAAAGCGGACCGCCATTTCGATAGGCACTCCGGCAAATCGCCGAACGACCGAATGAATGCCTCCGGAAAGAGCTGGGCAAACCGCTCGTTGCTGATCCCTGCCGGAGGATCTCCCAACCCGTGACTGCAAAGACGGGGAATAAGATGAACTAGCCAATCCTTCTCGATGCTCTCCCGCACAGGTCCATCATGATCCAGTTCTTCGGAACAGGCGGCGAGGGCAAGAAGGCCGTATAGATCGTAGTCAGGGCCGAAATCTGACCTGTTGGGTGCATCCGTGAGAAAACGAGCGGCGGTCTCTTGCATCCAGACATTGTTTACTCCTATTCCTGATAATGGAGTGAAACTTACAACGCCTGAAGTGGAAAGGGTTTCCCTGAACATTAGGATACGAAACACACCCGGCCAAACAAGATCACCACGCCCGTGGGCCCTCGCGACATCGTTCGGTATCGCCTGCCAGGCGATCCTGATGGTCTTTCCTCCGCTGATCCAAGAGCTGGTCGGAGCTTCTTTTCTGCGCCTCGCGCCCAGCCCGCTTTTCCGCAGCAACCCGGATTATAGTCTGGGAAACAGACTCATTGTTCTGAGGAGAAGGTAACATGCCACGCAGCGGCTCGCACTGCTCCCACGAAGCATCAAGAATTTGCCCTAATTTCCCTGTGAGATCGAGCTGCCAGATCATCGCAGACGCAAGCATCGCAAATCGCCATGACTCGCCTGGCGCGTCAGCTTCCATCTCATTCAAACACCATTCAAAATCAACGTGTTCGACAAGATAGCGGTTGCTGTCCACCCAACCCTGTTGATGATTCCTTTTAAATTCAGGGTGATGCACAAGGGCTCGGACAAAATCTAACCGCTCAGTTTCTTTTCCCTTCCAAAATTCGGAGGAATCAGTTGTTGGAGTGAAGTGACGGCGAAGGCACGCATACCAATATTCCACCAGAGAAAGTTGAATCTCCGGTCGATGAATCTCGTTGATGGCCAACCGCACCGCCGCATCGTTGAATTCCCTAGCCCTAGCATGAGAGTCCCACAGGGCATCGATATTTTCAGCGAGGCAATCGAAAACCGCCGGCAGGTCATCAACTGTTAGGTGCTCGTGCAGATGGAGCGCTGACGATTCGTAGAGGCCGAAGACTTCGAAACGCCGTTCAGGCAGGACGTGTTGAAGAATTTCGCGCACGGGAATCTTTCGCGAGTCGATCACCATGATCGTCAGCGCAGCCCCGAGAAGGTTTCCATGTGCGTCGATGGGAATTCCACCATTCAATACGGCCCGCCATTTGTCGTCGTGGCCCTCTTTGGCAAGCCGGAGCAAGGCACCCGCTAATTCAGGACGCAGAGTCTTTCCCGAAGTCGGATAGACGCGCCAAAGAACCTCGCTTATTTTAACTAGATTCGTTTTCTCTGCCAGCTCAATTGCGAGCCTTTTTGCTGCATCAGTGGCATCTGAGCGGGTGAGCCAGCGCTCTAGTTGATTCACAAGCCCACTATGTTTCAGAGAAGGCAAATGGGAATGTCGGATGGCGGGGTCCAGAACCCGGATCGTGTCAGTAGCATTTAGGAGAGCCTCGACAATTTCCCCGCGCTCACTATCAGGCAGGCATGCGCCATCCATGCGGAGCAAAGTTAGCGGGTCATGGCGGAGCACCAGTTCGCGGAAATCGCCATCGAAACGGGCAAGCCAAGCGGCGGTGGATCGCAGTGGCGGAGCGACGGTCCATGCCACCTCCGTCTCGACGCCGAAAATCTGTTTGAGTCGTGAAATCCCGAGCTCCCTAGCAGCTAACCAATCTGCTGCGAGCCACTCTTGATGGACTTGGCTTTCAAAGATCCATCGGCCTTTGGTTCCAATGCGCCTCAGCAAACTTGCCCGATGCACGAGCGAGTCGAAATCTGCGAGTTTCGGGGCGACGCGCTGGTGCTCCCAGATTTCATCTGTGCAGCCGAGATCTGAGGGGCTCAATACGCCGGCTTCCGCCGCACCCGTTGTGGCATCAAGCGCCAAATTCGATCGGCCAGAGACGATCATTGTCGCGGCTAGCCTTCCGGCAATTTGTCTGCGCCATTCCGTTCCTTCCACGGACTGCCGCCAGCGCAACGAGTCGTCCGGCGAATCCGTGAGCTGGCAACGCCTGAGAATTTCGTCGCGAACCACGTCCGCATGGGATGAGGCGACGTTCTTCCTCCCGGAGTCATCGAACTGCCGGACAAGCGATAGAAATCCTGGGGCCAACATGCCACCGGAAACAGGCGGAGTTCCCGGAGCTGCCCGAACGCATTCTTGCGGAACTCCAGAGTGCGATGGAGAAGCTTTCTCCTTTTCCGGAAGCATTCCACATGATTGTCTCCGATCCGTATCGCAGGGTCCGGCTTTCCAGATTTCCCCACGCGCTCTTTTTCCGGGTCGATTCAACCGAGATCGTGATTGTCGGCTTTTTCCACCAGCATTCGGATCCCCGGGTATGGAGGGAACTTCTCAATTCCCGCTGAAGCGGGGATCTGCGGAGTTGCGAGACTCTTGTCGCAACAGCTCGCGCGGCGAAGAAGGGACAGGAATGTCCCTTCCCTTACGGCGAGGTCTTGCCCCGAGCTAGATGTCCCTGAACCTTCAATACCACTCGTCTGGCGTCATCCGCTGGGAACCGTGCGGGGAGAAGCGATCATTCCACTTTATCCGAAACTGCCAGATGTGTGTGCTGGCGACTCGTGGCTGCACGATTGGCTCGCTTTGGTGGACATCCTCAGATGCAAGACCGGTCGCGAGGCAGCACTCGCGGCGAACCTCATCCATCGCCGCCTATCATGAACGACTTTCTCGATCCTCTCCAATGCCGTAACCTGATCGCCGAATTGGCGGAAATGCTGCCCCGGATTTTAAGCAGGCAGGAATTGGCCGCGTGGCCCTCACCATTCGATGAACCGGATGATATGCGCCGGCGCTGGGATCCGGTCTTCACGGGCGGGGCGGTCGTTGGACTGCTGATCACCGATCCTGCGGCTCCCCCACCGTCCCGGACCAAGGATATTGATATTGTGTTAGAAATCGCCGGTTGTGGAGAATTTGCAGCGATGGAGCAGGCGCTCAGGCAGGCTGGATCCACCCAAAATTGGCTAGATAACATGCCTGTGGTCGCATGGCACTGGCGTGGAATTCGCGTGGATTTCCTGCCACATCTTCCGAATGAAATGATGACGAGCAGTAACCGTTGGTTTCCCTACTTGGTCGAAGAGGCGCAACGAATCGAAGTGAGTCCGAAAAAGTTTGCCTGGCTTGCTTCAGCGCCCTGCTTCATCGCGACAAAACTTGAAGCCTTCTTCAGTCGCGGCAAGGGGGACTACCTGACAAGCAAGGACATGGAAGATATCCTGGCGATAGTAGATGGCCGCGAGGAGCTGATGGTTGAGATGAACTTCACGGCACCGGACGTGCGTGGATTCATTGCTGCATCTTTTCGAGAATTGATGGGAGGGGGACGCTTCATGGAAAGCGTTCCCCAAATTGTGCCCGATGAAACGCGCGAAGCGATCGTCGTTCGAAACTTACTTAAACTTGCCGCATCCAAGTGATCGGCATCTCCACCGGCAAGCTCCACGCCCGCGGCCCCATGGGACTGCGCGAGTTGACGAGCTATCAGGTACCGGGTGCGTGGTAGCGGGCAGGTGAAGGGGTGAACGTCCCACAGCTCTTGTCTTGCACGTGACCGTTCATTTTCCATGATGGGCGGACAGTAATGAAGATCTCACCCAAGAATCCCATCCTCCTCCTGCTCCTTGGAGCCGTGTTGGGCAGCGGCGTCACCCAGTCGATCTGGCTTTCAAAGACCTCCGGCCAAACGAATCAAGCCGCCTCCAATGATCCCGCCGATGGGCGCATCAGGAAATCCGTAAGACGCCAGTCGTCGGGTGCGAGCCACGTTTCCAGCCTGATTTCACGGGACATGGATCGTGCCGGGCAACGGGCGCGCCAGCTCGCCGCCGCCGATCCGCTGGATGCTTGGAAACAGTCGCAGGGCATCACTAATTTCGCCGAGCGCACCTCCTTCATCGTCGCGCTCATGGAGGAATGGGCGAAAAAGGATCCCATGGCCGCGCTGGCAAAGGTCGCAACCTTGCCCGCGGGCGAGCTTCGCCAGGAAGGCTACAACGCTTGCCTCACCACCTGGGCCTCGCGAGATCCAAGCGCCGCGGCCGATTGGGCGAAGGGCCATCTGACCGGACCGACGGCAAGCGAGTCGTTCGGGGTCATCGCCTCCGAATGGGCAGCCAACGATCCGGCCTCCGCAGCCGACTGGGTCTCCAGCTTGCCAAAAGGCTCGCTTTCCGAAGATGCCACCATCTCGGTGATCGATGCATGGGCGCTTCAGGATCCCATGTCTGCGGCGAAATGGATCGATTCATTGGCCGACGATGATCAACGGACAACCGGCCTCGCGAACCTCGCGATGGAGTGGTGCGCCCAGTCCCCGGCCGATGCCGCGAAATGGGTGAATTCCCGCTTGAACTCACCCGAAGCCCTGGAAATCGCCGAGGCGCTCGTCGGATCATGGGGCACCCAGGACCCTCAAGCTGCCGCGGACTGGGTAATGACTCTCGACGAGGACACCCGGAGCGACCCCGCGGCCACACTCATTTCACTCTGGGCCGACACCGATCCGAAGGCCGCCGCCGAATGGGCCGCCGCCTTCCCGGATGCGGGAACGCGGGCCGACGCGATCCCTGAAATCGCCTCCACCTGGGCGGGGACCGACCCTGAAAACGCCCTCGCGTGGGTGATCAGCTTGCCCGAATCATCCGAGAAAAACGAGGCCATGGACGACGCGGTCAGCACCTGGGGCATTGTTTCCTCCAGCGACCTCGGAGCCTGGGTTGACCGTCAGGGCACCGGGCCGGGCACCGACCAACTGCGCTCGCTCGCCTCGGAATCCCTCATCGATGCCGACCCCAAAGGTGCCGTCTCCATGGCCATGAAAATCTCCGATCCCGCGAAACGCGATCCCCTCGTCAGCGAGCTTCTGCTGTCCTGGAGTCAGGAAGATCCCACCGCTGCAAACGCATGGGCCTCCCAAGCCGGAGTCGCCGTGCCGAAGGACCAGTGAACGCCCGTCGGATGCAAGGGAGAATCATCCGCGAGTTAGATAACAGCCTATTCCCTTGGTGGTCGTCCCGGTGGTCCACCACCCCCGGGGCGCGGTGGCGGCATCCTCCCGCGATCTCGTGGTCCCGGTCCACCACCGGTCGGTCCGCCTGATTTCCTGAATGACGGATCGGGCGTTCCCACCCAGCCACGCCCGATGAACGGATAGTCGCGGGTGATCACATAATGATAGGTGCCTTTCGGAAATTCCGGTGTCACTCCATCCCGTCCGTTGAACTCGTCCAGATCGCCGAGTCCATTGACATACTCGAAGTCCTCCTCGAAGCGACCGTCGTGGTTTCCGTTAGGTCCGTCCGCCTGCTGGGGCCGCTTGCCGGATTTCTTGCGATAGCTGGATTTCAACTCACGCACCTTGCTCTTCGGGTCCTTCGCATCCGCGTATCCATAGACCGCATACATCGGAAATCCATCCGCCGCCCAGCCGACAAGTGTCATCCTGTTTTCACCCGCCTTCAGCCGGTCCAGCAGTCCGGACGGCAATCCGTGATAGTGATAGGCTCCGGTGGGCTGCACATGGGCGTGATTCGCATCCAATCCCAGATCCATGATCCCGCTCATCGCCTGATAGTGCCAACCAGAGGCGGGGTCACGATTCCAAACCTCCGCGGTGCCCGGCTCGAACGGAACCCCATTGAGAGCGACTCCGAAATAGGCATGCCCTGACGGGGTTGGTTTTGCCGCGATCTTCGGGTTGAGTGTCATCTTGAACTCGTATTTTTGCGCGGAGATCCGATTCGGATTTCCAGCGTTTGGAAACTTGCCCGGTTCGTGGTCGGGCATGCCATTCGACCGGATGACGCGTTGGGTCGCCGTCGTCTCGATAGTCACTTGATTCTCCGACCCGAGCTTGGAACTCTCCTTGGATGGCGAGTCGTGCGACGGATCACCCGTTTCATGCGCAAACAAGTGAGGCGCAGAAAACAGAATGCCGAGTGCGAGGCCGCGAAAAGGGTTCATGACGGCAATCATGATATCCTTTCATGGCACACCGCCAAGCCGTCTTTCGTAAAGAGTTCGTTAAGGCCGTTCTAATCCAGGATCTAACATATCTACTGCGGTTGGGAACTCCTTCAACTGCCGCAGCTTCGCGGACCGTCGATTCAACGGGAGAATTCCACGGTATTTCGGAGAATCGGAAACGAAAGGATCCACGGTGGCGTATCGTGAAAACCGGTCGACGCTGAGAAACCGTCGGACCGACGGTGCGTGTCTCACCGGTGAAGAGGAAACCCGTGAAACCGGTCTCGCCTTGATGCGTCCGCTGGTTTGTATTTTCCGCAAGAAACTCCGGCCATTCCATTTCATGAACCAACCGATCAACGACCTTTCGAAAATCCTCCAGCAAGTGCGCGAGAGCGTGGGGCAGGTGGTGGTGGGCCAGGAAGCCCTCGTCGAACGCCTCTTGCTCGCCTTGCTCTGCAACGGCCACGTCTTGCTCGAAGGCGTGCCCGGAGTCGCGAAAACGCTCACGGTGAACAGCCTCGCCCGCGCCATCCATGCGAAGTTCAGCCGTATCCAGTTCACGCCCGACCTGCTGCCCGGCGATCTAACGGGAACCTTGGTGTATGATCCCCGGCATCACACGTTCACCGCGGAGAAAGGACCCGTGTTCACGAATTTCCTGCTGGCGGACGAGATCAACCGCGCCCCGGCGAAGGTGCAGTCCGCGCTGCTGGAGGCAATGCAGGAAAAGCAGGTCACGCTCGGCAAGGAAACTTACCCGCTGCCGAAACCCTTCCTCGTTCTCGCCACGCAGAACCCCATCGAGCAGGAAGGCACCTACCTTTTGCCCGAGGCGCAGGTGGACCGTTTCATGTTCAAGCTACGCGTCGGCTATCCCACGCCGGACGAGGAGCTGCTGGTCATGCGGCGCATGGCCCGCGCCGAGCCGATGTTGGAAATCGAGCCGGTGCTGACGATCGACGCGCTGATGGAAATGCGCTCGGCGCTTGCCACCATTTTCATCGACGAGAAGGTCGAGCGCTACATCCTCCGGCTGGTCGATGCCACGCGGAATCCCGCAAACCACGGTCTCGATCTCTCGCGTTACCTGCGCTTCGGTGCCTCGCCCCGCGCGTCCATCTATCTGTCGCTGGCTGCACGCGGCCACGCCCTGATGCAGGGTCGTGACTACACCACGCCGCAGGATGTGAAGGACGTGGCCCACGACATCCTCCGCCACCGCATGGCGCTTTCCTATCGCGCCGAGGCGGAGTCGATCACCTCTGACGACCTGCTGGACAGGATTCTAACGACCGTGCCGGTCACCCTCTGAACGCCACGCCGTGCTGAGTGAACTTGAAAACCGCCTGAACCAGCTTGAGCTGAAATGCCGCCTGCCGGTGGAGCATCTGCTCGCGGGCGAATACCGTTCCGTTTTCCGGGGACGCGGCATCGAGTTCGAGGACGTCCGCGCCTATCAGCCCGGCGACGACGTGCGCACGATGGACTGGAAAGTCACCGCCCGCACTGGCGAGCCGCACATCAAGCGCCACATCGAGGAGCGCGAGCAATACATCTATCTGCTCGTCGATGTTTCCGCCTCCATGCTCCACGGCGCGGACGGCCGCAAGCGCCGGACCATGGCCGAGCTTTGCGCGCTGATCACCATGGCGGCGGTGAAGAACCAGGACCGAGTGGGACTTGTCCTTTTCACCGACGTCATCGAGCAGGTCGTGCCGCCGGGCAAGGGCAGGGGCCACGCGCTGCGGATCATGGACGAGTTGGTGAACCATCAACCGCAGGGCCGGGGCACGGACCTTGTCGCGATGTTAGGGCGATTCGGTCACATGGCCCGCAAGCATTCCATCGTCTTCGTGGTGTCGGATTTTCTCACGGAAGGATACACGCGGGAACTCAGGGCGCTCGCGACCCGCCACGACGTGAACGCGGTGCATCTCCACGAGGAACAGGTCGCCAAGCCCGGTGTCAGCGGCCTGGTGCGCATGCGAGATGCGGAGAGCGGCACGCTGCGGGTGGTGGATTTCAACGCGCGGGCCGGCGAGGCTTCCGAGCATGGGCGGCGCTTGTCCGGCGAGATGCTGGAGTCCGGCGTGGGCCTGCTGGACCTCCCGGTGGGCGCGGATTGTGTGGAGGCGTTGTCCGGATTTTTCCACGCGCGACGGCGACAGGGTATCAACGAAACCGGAGGCTGATTGGTGCGAAACATCATTCCATCTTTCTGTCTTCTGGCGACTTGCTCAGCGGTCTTCGCATTGGATTCCGGCTTGGAACTAACGCTTGCGCCGGAGGAGTGTGGACCGGGTGACATGGTGGAACTTCACGCACGGATGCGGCGGCCGGAATTCACCGAGTTCGAGTTGAAAATTCCCGAAAACGAATCGATCCACATGGTGGCCCGCGAGAACGGCAAGGTGACCTATCAGAATGGCGTTTACTCGCAGGACGCGACCTGGACCTTCCAACCGGTGGAGGCCGGAACCATCGAGCTGACCGGCATCGTTGCGTCGATCAAACACGGTGGCATGATCGAGGAGGTCGCCCTGCCCGCGCCGAAGCTTGTCGTCAGTGGCGACGCGGCTCCAATGGACAGCTCCGACCCTTTGCCACTGCCGAAGCCGGACAAGAGGACAACAATTTACGCGTGGATCATTCCAGCCCTGGCCGCCGTTGTGGTCGCCATTCTGCTAGTGATGAAATTCCGGAAGAAACCCGAGATCGTGTTAGGCGCACTTGAAAAGCCCGCGCCCGATATCGCGGCTTTGAGGGCTGCCCTTGCCAGTGGCGAATGGCCGATTGCGATGATCGAAGGGATTTTGGCGGGAAACGATGATTTGGCACCGCAAGTTCGCATGGAAATGGAGCGGGCGATTTACTCGCCGGTATCGCGTCGCGCGGAACTTCAGGAGCTGTTGGAAAGGGAGGCGGCGAAATGAGTTTCCTCCATCCCTGGGTCCTGCTGGCCATCCCCCTGGTCGTTTTCCTCTGGCTTCGTCGCCGGGGGGGCGCGTCCCTAACGGTATCGGCGATCCGGCTTTGGCCCGCGAAGGAATCGGGCAAGGTGCGGTTGCTCTGGTTGCCTGTCGCCTTGCGTCGGCTGTCAATGGTGTTGCTTGTCGTTGCGCTCGCCCGTCCGCAGGCGGGATCGACATTCAACCGCGAGGTGCACGAGGGGATCGCCATCGAGTTGCTGGTGGATGTTTCCAGCAGCATGGACATGAACGTGGCCGGTCCGGATGCGAAAAGCGCAACGCGCATGGCGGTCGCCAAGGAAATGGTCGCCCGCTTCATCGCGGGGGATGGGGACAAGCTGAAGGGCCGTCCGAATGATCTGATAGGGTTGATCACCTTCGCCCGCTATGCCGACACGCGGAGCCCGCTGACCACCGGCCATGACGCGTTGTTGCAAATTGTCCGCCAGCTTGAGGTGCAGGACCGGCCCAACGAGGACGGTACGGCCTATGGCGACGCGCTGGCCATCGCGGCGGCCCGCCTGAAGGATCCCGATCCGCTGGACCGGGGCGACTGCCGAGATCAAGAGCCGGGTGATCGTCCTTCTAACCGACGGCGAGAACAACTCCGGCGCCCACCTCCCGCTCGAAGCCGCCGGGCCTGGCAAAATCATGGGGCTGCCGCATCTATTCGATCAGCATGAGCGACCCGCAGCCTGAAAACCAGCTAAGCGCCGCAGATCGGGTGCTGGAACACCTCAGCGAGGAAACCGGCGGCATTTTCCGACAAGCGAACGATTTCGAATCCTTGCGTGCGGTTTACTCGGAGATTGATCGGCTGGAGCGGTCCGAGATCACGACACGCGGCTATGACCGGGTGGCGGAGTGGTTCCCGCTTCCACTGGCGTTGGCGATCCTGTCGTTTTTGTTAGCCCTATTCTGGAGGCAACCTGGTTGCGAGTGGCACCATGAACGATTTCGTTTTCCAATGGCCGCGCATGCTGGTCCTGCTGCTGCTGATTATCCCGTTAGCAGGTCTGCTCGCGTTCGCCCGCAAGCGCCGCCGCCAGGTGGTCGAGGCGATGGGCGAAAGTCCGCTAGAAAAACGGCGATTGACCGACTGGCTCCGGTTAGGTGCGTTCACGCTGATGATTCTCGCGTTGGCGAAACCCGGATACGCGCCGGAAATCGAGCCATTTTCCTCGACCGGGCGAGATGTGGTGTTCGTTCTCGACGTCTCGCAAAGCATGCTCGCCCGCGATGTCCTGCCGTCACGTCTGGAAGTCGCGAAAGAAGGTGTGCGGGACGCCTTGGCCATGATGCGCAACCAGCGCGTCGGTCTCGTTGTTTACGGCGGCAGCGCCTCCATCCTTTGCCCGCTCACCCACGATTATGATTTTGTGCGCTACATGCTGGATCAGGCGAATCCGCGCACGGTGGACTTCGGTGGCACGGCCTTGCAATCAGCGGTGGAGAAGGCGGCGGACCAGGTCTTCATCGAGGGTAGGGAAGGAGTGGAGGATCTCGTCGTTCTAACTGATGGTGGTGACAATGACTCACAGGTTGCGAAAATGACGGAGCTCCTGGATCAAAAGCAGGTGGACGTGTTGCTCGTCGGCATCGGGGATCCTGACAACGATTCTCCGATTCCCGTGACGGACGAGAAGGGCGCGACCCGCATGCTGGAGGAGGACGGGGCCACGATTTACACAAGACTCGACGATGCGGCGATGCGTTCATTCGCCGCTGGCAGCGGGCGGGTGAATTACCTGAGTGTCGGCACATCTCCATTCAACCTTGGCGAGATCTATCAGGAATATGCCACGGGACGCCGGACGAAAGCGGCCGACACGGACGAAGGTCTCCGCGTTTACCATGAGGCGGCGCTATTTTTCCTGCTGCCCGCCTTGCTTCTGCTGCTTCTTGCCGAGCGGCCCTCCATGGTGCCGGGCCAGGCCATGCTGCTTCTGGCGTTCATCATTCCAAGCCAGTCCAGGGCCGCGACACCCGCCTTCGATGAGGCGTTTCGAGGCGCGTTGAAGCTGATGGAGGCAAATGATTTCCAACAGGCGGCGGAGAATTTTTCCGATCTCCATCAGGGAGCCGCTGCGCAAACGGCAAGTCCGGGAGAACTGGCGGCGGTGCAGTTCAACCGCGGGCTTTGCCTGATCCGTGAAGCGGAGTCCCTGCCGGAGGAATCCGCCGCCGAGGCTCTCGCACAAGCGCGCGAGGCAAGGGATGCGTTTCTAGCAGCCAAACGCGGTGCGCCCGATCTGCAACGCGCGGGAGCCCGGTTGCAAATGACCGCTGCGTTGATCGGCCAACTGAAGATCAGCGTCGCAAAACAGGAGGAAGCCGCGAAGAAGGTGCAGGAGGAAATCAAGTTGCTCGTGGAGCGCCTGAAAGCCTTGCTGAAGGACCAGGATGCCCTGCGTGCCGAGGTCGGGGCGAAGGACGTCCCTCGGAGACCTCCGCCAAAGGAAGGCCCAGCCGAAGCGGCAGCCCTTTCGACCGAATTCGGGCAAAAGGAAGCGGTGATGTTAGGGGAGGCGGCGGCGATCACCGTGAAGATGGAGGAGATCGACAAGAAACTCTCGGTTCCCGCGCCCGGTGAGACCAAGGCCGAGAGTTTCCTGGGCGAGCCTCTGGACCTGATGAAGCAGGTGCAGGAAAAGCAGGCGCAGGCGGGTGACCAGCTCAAGGATTGGCAATCCTGGCCGCAAGCGAGGGATTCCCAGCAGAACGCGTCGGAGCTCATTGCCGAAGTCCTCAAGTTCTTCGCCGGGGATTCCGGTCAATCGTCGGAGGAAGGGGATGAAATGGAGGATTCAGAAGATTACGGCGAGGAGTCGGATCAGGAGAGCAAGAGCATGGCGTCCTCGGACCCGGCGAAGGGCGATCTATCAGCAGAGGCGGACATGCAGGCACTCCCGGTGCCCAACTATTCCGCCGACGACATCCTGTCGGAGGAAAAGGGCAGTTTGCAGTTCCGCCAACAGAAACGTGCCAGCACGAATGCGGGAAAGGTGAAGAAGGACTACTGATGAAATTCTGGTTGGCATTTTTCGTTACCTCCCTCCTCGGCAACTTGCTCGCTGCCGATGGGGTTGCGCCGGTGATCGTGGACGTTACCATTCGTGATCAATCGCTTTTCGTGGACCGCTCCGCGGAAGCCGTGGCTCATTTCGACCTCCTCGTGGAACAACCCGAGGACACTCCCGAGGGCACGGCGGAATGCAGTGTCCTTGATGTCGAAACCAGCGCCTCGGGAAACAGCTCACCTGGCAAGTCGGAGGTGGCCATCCGTTTCATGCCGCGCAAGGCCGGCCTTGTGACCTTGCCATCCCTGGAGTTCCGCGCAGGGGACACGATCTATCAGACGCCGCCCGGTGCGGCTGATGGTGGGTCAGCCCGAGCGGTCAACTGCGATGTCGTTGCGACTTGTTCCGGAGAAGACCCGGATTTATGTCGGGGAGCCGTTGCGGATCGACCTGACGTGGGATTGCTCGTTGCAGGCGGGCGCGCTGAAGGAGCTCGATCTGAACCCGGCCTTCTTCACGGAACAGGGCGTGGAAATCGTCGTGCCGCGGAACACCGTTGACGAAACCCGGCAAGCTGGGATTCCCATCGGCGGCCGTCGCGTCATCGCCACGCGAACCCCGAATCCCGATCGGAAGGAGGAGCTGGGACGCATCGAGTTGCCGCTCTATCTCCGGTTTTCAGAGCCGGGCAAGCACCGGCTGGCGGAGACGCGGCTGGAGTGCGCGGTTCTATCAGAAGCGAAGGATGGCTTCGGGCGCTACGCCGCTTATTTCAACAACAGCCTGTTTCGAACCGGTCGAGCCTGATGATCGCTATCGTTTGCTCTACACCGATTCCCCGGCGATGGACATCGAGGTCCTGCCCTTGCCAATCGAGGGTAGAAGTGAGGGTTTCACAGGATGGTTCGCTCCGCTGGAAATCGGGGTGTCCGTCAATCCGACTGAAGGGGAAATTGGTCAATTGATGGAGTTGGAAATCCGGCTCAAGGGCAGGACGCCGCATGGCATGTTGGAACTGCCACCGCTCAGCCGACAGAAGGGTTTGCGCGACCGTTTTCTGGTCGATGAGGAAAGCAGCCCTCTTTGGCAGGCGGATGGGACGGTTTTTCGCACGCGGATGAGGGTGCTTTCCACGTCGGTCCGCGCGCTGCCGTCGCTGGCATTCCAAATATTCGATCCCGCAAAGGGCACCTATCAAATGCTCACGACCGATCCCGTTCCGTTGAGCATGAAGCCAAGCAAGGGGCGTGACTTCATCCCGTTGAAATCGTACGCCGGTGCTGCCGTCGTCCCCACCGACCAGCCCGGTGGAATCTGGGCGAACCTCAATGCCAGCCCCATGAATGACGTGATCCACGAACTCCTGCTCCTCGCAAACCGGTTTTTCATCCCGCTGCTTCTGCTAGGTCCACTGGTGTTCCTTGCGTGCACGCCACGCTTGATGGACCGCAGGAGGCGCGCTCTCGACACGCGCTATCGGCTCAGGGCGGAGGCATTGGCCGCGTTTCGAAAAATCCCCGAGAGGTCACCGGAGAAATGGCCGGCGTTCCTGCACTTCATGGCCGCGAGTTTCGGTTCGGCGGACGGCACATGGACGCGTGGCGACTCGGTCCGCGCGCTGGAATCGGTGGGTGCGCCACCGGAGGAAATCTCCCGGGTGAGCGAGATGCACGCTGCGGCCGATGCACGGGATTTCAGTCGGGGAGATCCGGCCACCCGCTTCGGAGGATTGGATGCCGTGGCAGGTCATGTTTTTGTGCTTTTGAAAAGCGGTGCGCTTCCGGCGTTATTTCTGATCGCGTGTTTGTCGTTGTCGGGCATCGCACGCGCAAGTGACTGGAATGATGCCGAGCGACGCTTTGACGAGGCCAAATCCTCGCCTGCGGGAAGTGAGGAGGCCCGCGAGCTTTTCACCGACGCGGCGCTGAAATTCCAAGCCGCGGCAGTCGCACAGGATCATGCGGGTGAGGCGTGGTACAACGCCGGAAACGCCTGGTTCGAGGCTGGAGCGATCGGGCGTTCGATTGCCGCTTATCGACAGGCGCGGTTGCTGCGACCTTTCGATTCGAAAACCACCGCCAATCTAACCGTGGCCCGTGCGATGACCCGTGACGAGGTGTCACCGGCGGTGAAATGGTGGGACTCGTTGCCTCCGTTCTGGCTCAGGCCGGCACTTTTGAAGGCGAGCTTCCTGTTCTGGATCGCATTGGCATTCTACCTCCGTCGCCGGGGTCGCCTGTGGATGGCGACGACCGCTGTCGTTGGCATTGTCTGCATCGTCATTTCCGTCCTGCTCATCCGGGCGACCTGTTTCCAGTTTCCCGAAGGGGTTGTCATTGAGGATGCGGTGCTCGCAAGAAAAGGGCCCGGTCTTGCCTATGCCGCCGCGTTCAACGAGCCGCTTCACGACGGACTCGAGTTCCGACTCGTCGAGACTCGCGGAGATTGGAACCTCGTGGAACTCCAGGATCTCCGCCAATGCTGGCTTCCCGCCTCGCAGACCCAACTGATGACCGATCCGGGTGCGCCGCTCATCTCATTTCTTCTCAGCTCCTTGATTCTAACGGTCCTGTATTCCAGCTCCGCCCATTCGCCCTGGAGGGAGACTTGTCCTTTTTCAAGTGGCTTCCATTCGCCGTCCTTGTCCTTGAATTTCATGTTGGTGATCTTGTTGAGGAGGGTTCCGTTGACGTAGAATTCCGCACTCTTGCTGCCGTGAACAATCACGTCCGCGGTGTTCCACTCGCCGACGGGATGATCGACGTTGAGGGTGACCGCAACACGGCGACCTCCCGGTGCGCCTTCGCCACAAGTCACGGGCGATGCGGCAGGATCATATTTCATTTTCTGGACCGTGGAATCCGTGCGGGTCGAACCGAGGACAAACAGGTCGCCTGCCACGTAAGGAGAGCCGGGTTTTCCGTCGCCGAGCTGCATTTCCAGGGAAGGAGGCCAGACCGCTTCGGGAGCGGTGTGGACGTGGAAGAGAATGCCGGCATCACGGTCATCTTCCATGCGTGGCACGAATTTTTTCCCAAGCCAGCGATACTCGACCCGCAGGTGGAAATTCTGCCAGACCGACTCATGCAGGAGATTCGCGCTGAACTGCCGCGATCCGGCGGCAGCTCCCTGATAGACATGGATCACCCCGTCCTTCACGGTGAAGATCTCGTCCGCTTTCTGCGAGGATTCGTCTCCTTCCTTGCCGGTCCTGGCGGTCCAGCCCTTGAGGTCCTTGCCGTTGAAGAGATCGACCCAGCCGTCGGAGGTTTCCTTTGGCTCCGGATCCGCGGCAAATGCCGTGGTGATCATGAGAAGCGAGCCAAGGGCGATTCCACCGATTGTCTGTGGGAAACGTGCGGCGAATTGGCGACGGATCGGCAGCGGGAGGGTTGGGGTGATGATTGTATTTCATGGGCATGGAGATGAAATACCGTTGGGATATCCCATTTCCCTCATGAAAACATCAAATCGTCCATGCCGACTTTGCCTTTGACCACCGGGGCGGCTTCACCCTTGATGGTTTCAGTCAATGGATTCGTATCTCCGCTTTGAAAACGTGACCCGCCGGTTCGGGTCGTTCACCGCTGTTAGCGACGTCACGCTCGACATCGGCCAGGGTGAAACCTTCTCCCTGCTGGGGCCATCCGGATGTGGCAAGACCACCTTGCTGCGGATGGCGGCAGGCTTCGACCTGCCTGACAGCGGCCGCATCCTGTTGGACGGCAAGGACATCACCCGGCTCCCGCCCGACCGGCGGCCGGTCAACACGGTGTTCCAGAGTTACGCGCTTTTCCCCCACCTCTCCATTCGTGACAACATCGCCTTCGGGCCGAGGATCGCGAAACAGGATGCCGCCTCCATCCGCCGTGATGTGGATCACATGCTGGAGCTGGTGGATCTCAAGGCGCACGCCGACAAGAAGCCGTCGCAGCTTTCAGGAGGGCAGAAACAACGCGTCGCCATCGCACGCGCGCTGGTGAACAAGCCGAAGGTCCTGCTGCTGGACGAACCGCTCGCGGCGCTCGACCTCAAGCTCCGCCAGCGCCTTCTCGTCGAGCTCGACGCCATCCATGACGAGGTCGGGATCACCTTCATCTACGTTACCCATGACCAGAGCGAGGCGATGTCCATCTCGGACCGCATCGCGGTGATGAACAAGGGCGTGATCGAACAGATCGGGCCACCGGTCGAGATCTACGAGGCTCCCCGTAGTTCGTTCGTCGCGGCGTTCATCGGCGATACCAATTTCATCGATGGAAAAATCACGGCATCCATCGATTCGCGATTCTCGCGATGTGACATCAGGGGCCTCGGAAGCATCATCATCGACAATGACAAGCCGGTTTCACCCGGCGACTCGATCCACCTCTCGCTGCGGCCGGAAAAACTGATCGTCTCGCGCGAGCAGCCCGCGATTTCCGCCACCGAGAATGCCGTCGTGGGCAAGGTGGAGGATGTGATCTATTTCGGATCGCACACGAGCTACTGGGTGCGTTGCGGCGATTGGCGGCTCTGTGCGGAGATGCAGCACCGGAATTTCCAGCTCGACGAATCCCCGCCAAAGTGGGGCGACACTGTTTGGCTGCGTTGGCACGCGAATGATGGATTTCTTCTGGAGCAATACCGTGAGGAGGACGAGGACCTTCTAACTCTTCCTGACGAGGAATCATGAGGACGCCGCGCAAATCCGAGTATCTAACCACCGCGCCCGGCTTCCTCTGGCTGGTGATGTTCGTGCTCGTGCCGGTGTTGATCATTTTCGGCATCGCCTTCCGGCCCGCGTTGCCGGCCGGAGGGATCGGCAGCGGATGGAGCATTGATGCAATCCGGGCCTTGGCGGACCCCAGTTACCCGGCGTTGTTCGGGCGGACGTTGTGGATCAGCGCGCTGACGACCGGTGCGTGCATCGCGATCAGCCTGCCGGTGGCGTTCGCGATGGCACGGCTCTCCCCCGAATGGCGGGCGCGGGCGCTGCTGCTGGTCATCGTGCCGTTCTGGACGAATTTCGTGATCCGCGTTTTCGCCTGGCAGCAGATCCTTCATGCGCAGGGCTACATTGCCGAAGCCCTGCGTTCGCTCCATCTGATCGGGGAGAACGACAGGTTGTTAGGAAATCAGGTGGCGGTGGTCGTGGTGAGCGTTTACACCTATCTGCCATTCGCCATCCTGCCCTTGTTCGCGGCGGCGGAGAAGTTCGACTTCGGGCTGCTGGACGCGGCGCGCGATCTGGGGGCCAGGCCGTTCCGCGCGTTTCGTGCCGTTTTCATCCCCGGGATCCGGCAAGGGGTCGTCACCGCGCTGCTGGTGGTTTTCATCCCGATGCTCGGCTCCTACGTCATTCCCGACATGGTGGGCGGGACCGGCTCGCAGATGCTTGGCAACAAGATCGCCCAGCGGAATTTCACCGACCGGAACCTGCCGGAAGCCGCCGCTCTATCAGGAGCGCTGGCCCTGCTGGTGCTGGCCCCGATGTTTCTCAGGAGGAGGGAGAAGGCGGCATGAAACCGAGCCGCATTCCGCTGGTCACGCTGGTGCTCACGCTGGTGTTTTTCTATCTGCCGATCGCATTTCTGGTGATGAACTCGTTCAACACCTCGCGCTTCGCCTCGAAATGGGGCGGCTTCAGCATGCGCTGGTATGAGCGGTTGTTCGAGCGTCAGGACATCATCGCGGCGCTTGGCAATTCGCTGAAGATCGCGACCGCCGCCAGCATCATCTCGATGGTCCTGGGCACGGCATCCGCCTTCGCGATGGAACGCCACCGTTCGCGGTTGCAGGATGCCCACCGCCTGTTGGTCACCGTGCCGCTGGTGCTGCCGGACATCCTGATGGGGATGAGCCTGCTGCTGTTGTTCGTTTCGCTGGGTGTTAGCTTGAACCTGATCACGATCACGGTGGCCCACGTGACCTTCTGTCTCAGCTATGTCGCGCTGGTGGTGCAGGCCCGCTTGCAGGATTTCGATTTCAACACGGTCGAGGCGGCGCGTGATCTCGGGGCGACTCGGGCACAGGCTTTTTTCAAGGTGACCTTGCCGCTGCTGGCTCCGGGAATCCTCGCCGGAGGACTGCTCGCCTTCACACTTTCCATCGACGACTACGTGATCACCTATTTCGTCAAGGGGCCGGGATCGGACACGCTGCCGACCCTCGTCTATTCGATGATCAAGAAGAGCAAGGATCTGCCGGTGATCAACGCGTTGTCGTCGCTGATGTTGGTGGCGACATTCATCGTGGTGGCCCTGTCCCAAAGACTGACGAGGCGGACCCCTGTTTGATGATTGAAAGATGGACAATTGCTGATTCTATCCCACCCGTATGAACCGCCGCCAATTCATCTCCACCACCACCGCCGCGCTCGCCGCCACCTCCATCCCGTCGTGCAGTTCCTCCGGCGGCAAGAAGAAGCTAACGGTTTTCACCTGGGCCGATTACCTCAGCGAGGAGGCCAAGGCGGGATTTGAAAAAGCGCACCACTGCACCGTTGTCATCGACACCTTCGATTCCAACGAGGCCATGCTCGCCAAGCTGGAATCCGGTGCGAGCGGCTACGATATCCTGGTGCCCTCTTCCTATGCCGTGCAGGCGCTCAGGCGGAAAAAGATCTTGATGCCGCTCGACCACTCGAAGCTGAAGAACCTCAAGAATGTCGATGCCGACTACCTCGCGAAGGCCGCCGACCCGAAGATGGAATTTTCCGTGCCCTACATGATGGCTCCCACCTGCCTCAGCTATCTCGCCTCGAAGGTGACGGATCCTGTGGAATCCTGGTCCATGCTCGACCGCGCCGATCTCAAGGGCCGCATCACCCTGCTGGACGACATGCGCGAGGTCATGGGAGCGGCGTTGAAATTTCTCGGGCATTCCCTGAACTCCACCGATCCGGCCGAACTCGCCGCCGCCCGCGACGTTTCTATCGGATGGAAAAGGAACATCGCGAAATTCGAGAACGAGCGGTACAAGACCGGCATCGCGTCCGGTGAGTTTTTCCTCGTGCAAGGCTATGCCGGCGACCTCATCCAGGTGAGCGAGGAGAACGGCGACATGCGAATTTTCATTCCCAAGGAAGGCTCCACCTTCTCCTGTGACGATCTCTGCATTCCAAAGGATGCGAAGGAGGTTGATCTCGCCCACGCCTTCATCGACCACGTGACGGCCGCCGATGTCGCGGCGGAGAACATGGTGTGGATCGGTTACCGCGCGCCGAATTCCGCCGCCTATCCACTTCTCAGCGAGGACTTCCGTGGCAGCGCGGTCTTGTTCCCGCCAGCGGAAATCTTCAACAAGTGCGAGGCCATCGCCGACCTTGATGACAAGCTGCCGCTCTGGACCGCGGAGTGGGACAAGGTGAAGACCGCCTAACGAAACACCATACGTTCTCCCATGATCGAAGACCTCCTCGCCCGCATTTTCGTCAACCAATGGGTCGTGCTGATTCTGGTATCCCTGATGTTGCTCATTCTCGCGGAGGCCGGATACCGTTTCGGTTCCTCGTCGCGCAAGAAGCATCCCGATTTGGCTCAGGGTCACAGCGGGAGCGTGCAGGGCGCGGTGCTTGGGTTGTTAGGACTGTTGCTGGGATTTAGTTTCGCGATGGCGGTGGGTCGTTTCGATACCCGCCGCGCATTGGTGGTGGAGGAGGCGAACTCGATCGGCACGACTTGGCTGCGCACGGATTTCCTGCCTGGGCCCTACAAGGGGGAGATCAGGGATCTGCTCATCCGCTACACGACGATGAAACTGGCGTCCTTCGACTCGGATGACGACAAGGACGAGTTGGCGAAGACCCGGAAGGAGGTCGGTGAAATCCACAGCGAGCTTTGGAGAAACGCCAGCGCCGCCGCTGCCGAACGCTCGACCCCGATCACCGCGAGCTTCATCACGACGCTCAACGAGACCATCGACCTCGATTCCACCCGCAAGGCCGCGCTCGGCAACCATGTGCCCGGCGCGGTGTGGCTGCTCCTCCTGGTCGTCGCCGGTTGCGGTGCCTGGGCCAGCGGCTACGGCAGCGGGACTGGCGGCGTGCGCTCGGTTTTCAATCAATGGCTTTTTCCCATCCTGATCGGGATCGTCATCACGCTTATTTCGGATATCGACCGGACCCACATGGGCTTGATCGGGATGAACAGCACGCCGTTCGAGGATTTGCTCGAAAGCATGAATCCGTGACGCTGGCTGATGCCTCTGACGGTCCGGAACGAAAATCGGATGTTTTGAGGATTGCCGGATATTCAGGAATTACGTAGTTTTGCGCGAAGAGGTGCGGGAACTGCTGTCCCGGCTCCTTTTTTGAAGGCTGTTCACCGTCGCATCCGTGCCCAAATCCCTGAAAATCCTCATCGCCTGTGGTGGCACAGGCGGCCATCTGTTTCCCGGTATCGCCGTGGGTGAGGCACTCATCGCGCGCGGCCATGAGGTGATGCTCCTGATCTCGGAAAAGAAGGTCGATTCCGAGGCCTCCGCGAAATACAAGCATCTGACGTTCAAGACAATGCCTGCCGTGGCCAAGCCCCCGACCTTGTCGCCACGGATGCTCCCTTTCCTGTGGAAAATGTGGGGATCGGTGCGGCATTGCAAGCAGGTGATCCGCGATTTCAAGGCGGATGCGGTGCTGGGAATGGGCGGATTCACCTCGCTGCCGCCGGTGTATGCGGGCCACAAGCTGGGCCTGAAGACGTTCATCCACGACTCGAACGCGCGGCCCGGACGGGCGAACGTGATGACGAGCCGGTTTTGCACGCGCGTCTTCCTCGGACTGGAGCCGGCGAAGGCATTTTTTCCAAATCGCGAAACGGTCACGACAGGCACGCCGGTCAGGCCGGAGATCATCGATCTGCCATCGTTGGAAGATGCGGCGGCGGCTTTCGGACTCGAAGTCGGCAGACCGACCATCGTGGTGACGGGCGGCAGCCAAGGGGCGAAGCGTTTGAACGAGCTATGCGCCCAGGCGGCGGCCAGTTTGCCTCCCGAAACGCAAGTGCTGCACATCGCGGGGGCACTCGATTTCCAACGGGTATCGGAAATCACCGCAGGCCGTCCGGGTTACAAGGTGCTGGGTTTTTGCGATCAAATGCCCGCCGCCTATGCCATCGCCGATCTGGTCATCGCGAGATCGGGAGCATCGAGTCTGACGGAAATCGCGATCGCCGGGCATCCATCGATCCTCGTCCCATACCCTTACGCGGCGGATGACCACCAGACGCGGAATGCGGAGGTTTTCTCATCCGCCGGGGCCGCGACACTTGTCCAGGAGCGCGATCTCGACGCGGAAAAACTCGCCGCAATGGCAGCTTCCATCCTCCAGGACTTGCCAACTTACAAGCGCATGGCAAAAGCCGCCCGCGCACTTGCCGTTCCCGATGCCGCGGACCGGGTGTGCGCCGCCATCGAAGCCACTCTCACGACCCCATGACCGATTTCAGCCAGCGCCTGACCGACCGTAGCAAGCCACTTCACATCCATCTCATCGGGGTGGCCGGATCGGGCATGAGCGGGCTGGCGCTGTTGCTGTTAGGAATGGGACACAAGGTCAGCGGTTCGGACCGGGTGACCACGGCGGAAACGGAGCGGATGCAGGGCGTCGGCCTGACTTTCTCATCGCCGCACAGCGCGGCTGCCGTGAAAGGCGCGGACATGGTGGTCTATTCGTCAGCCATCAAGACGGACAACTCCGCCTACGCCGCCGCGAAGAAAGCCAAGATTCCTCTGCTCCGCAGGGCCGAGTGTCTCGCCGCCATCCTTCACACGAAAAAGGGCATCGTCATTTCCGGCACGCACGGAAAAACGACGACTTCCGCGATGACCGCCCATCTCCTGCGCGAGGCCGGGCTGAAGCCGAGCCACTACGTCGGTGCGGAAATCCCGATCCTCGGCGCGAATGCCAAGTGGTCGGAGGACGGCGAGTTCATGGTGGCGGAAGGTGACGAAAGCGACGGCACGCTCGCCCTCTATCACCCGGAGCACGCGGTGATCCTCAACATCGAGGCGGAGCATCTGGATTTCTATCGGGACATCGATCACATCAAGGAGGTCTTCACCACGCTTGCGGAACAGACCAAGGGTAAACTCGTCTATTGCGCCGAGGATCCCGTCGCCAACGAACTCTGCAAGGATCGCGAGAACGCGGTTTCCTACGGTTGGGAAGATGCCGACTACACCGCCACCGACCTGCGCGACCTCAAGGGCTCATCGGCATTCACCGTGAAGAAAAAGGGTGAGGTTTTGGGCGACGTGGAGCTCGGGATTCCCGGCAACCACAACGTGCTCAACTCGCTGGCAGCCATCGCGCTGGCGGACAGTTGTGGCGCGGAGTTCTCGCATGTCGCCCGTGCGCTTGCGACCTTCGCCGGGGCCAAGCGGCGTTTCGAAACGAAATATCTATCAGCGAACTACCGCATCATCGACGACTATGGCCATCATCCGTCGGAAATCGCGGCCACGCTCCAAACCGCGCGCTCACTCAAGCCGAAACGGCTCATCGTGCTTTTCCAGCCGCACCGCTATTCGCGGACCAAGGCGCTGGCGGACGATTTCGGAAAAGTCCTCCAGGCCGCCGACATGGTCTTCATCACCGATGTTTACGCGGCTTCGGAAAAGCCGATCAAGGGCATCTCCGGCCAGACGCTCGTCGATGCGATGAATCTCCATGGCGACATCCCGGTCACCTATGTTCCCGATCTAACGAAAGCTCATCACGCCATGGGCCACGCCCTCCAGCCCGGAGACCTTCTCGTCACCCTCGGTGCGGGAAATGTCCACGAGGCAGGCACCCGGCTCGCGGCGGATCTGAAGATCATCGAGGAAATGCGGGCCCTCATGCCGCCCGGCGAGATCGACGGCAAGCTCTACGAACCGATGAACCGCCACACGACCTTGTTGGTCGGCGGACCGGCGCAATACTGGATGGAGCCACACAGCTTTTACGGCTTCGCCTTTCTCGTCGATTACTGCCGCGAGCGCGGCATTCCTGTTAGGGTGGTGGGCCGCGGCTCCAACCTGCTGGTCCGCGACGGTGGCATTCGCGGTGCGGTGATCCATCCGACCGGTGGCGTGTTTTCCGAAGTCACCGTGGACGGACGCGGCCAGGTCACGGCGGGAGCCGGAGTCCGCCTCAAGAAGCTCGCCAGCGTCGCGGGCGGCAGCGGGATCGGCGGCTTCGAATGGATGGAAGGCATCCCCGGCAACGTCGGCGGTGCCTTGCGTATGAACGCGGGAGCCATGGGAATCGAAACCTTCGATCAGGTGGTTAGAGTTACTTTCCTCGACGAGGATGGCGTGATCCGCACCCGCGAGCGCGCGGAGATCGTTTCCAAATACCGCAACGTCCCCGAGCTGCGGCGGAACTTCGCGTTGCAGGCGGTTTTCAAGGGCAAGCCCGACACCCCGGCGAACATCAAGGAGCGTTGGGACGCGTCGCGCGAGAAGCGCAAGGCCACCCAACCGGTCGCGGCATCCGCGGGATGCACGTTCAGGAATCCGGAAGAGGTCCCGGCCGGTCGCGTGATCGACTCGCTGGGCCTGAAGGGAAGCACCTGCGGCCACGCGGCGATTTCCGAGGTGCATGGAAATTTCGTGATCAACCAGGGAGGCGCGTCCGCCTTGGAAATCCTCACCCTGATCGAGTTCATCCAGGAAAAGGCCCGCGACGAGCGGAACGTCGAGCTCGAAACGGAAATCAAAATTCTGGGCGACGAGGAGTCCACGTTTTAAAAGAAGCCATCGAAAGGAAACGACATGCTGAACAACAAGAAGATCGCGGTTCTGATGGGTGGCCCCGGCTCCGAGCGGGAGGTTTCCCTCGCGTCCGGCAGGGCGGTCCTGAAGGCGTTGTTAGATCAGGGTCTTGATGCGGTCGGTGTGGATGTGACCACCACGGCCATCGACCTTCCAACGGGGACAGATCTCGCTTTCAACGTCATCCACGGCACTTTCGGCGAAGACGGGCAGCTTCAGGAGATCCTCGAGAAAATGGGGGTGCCCTACACCGGTGCCGGTTCAAGAAGCAGCCGGATCGCATTCGACAAGAATCTGGCGAAAGCCGCATTCGTCGCGGCCGGCGTGCCGACTCCGCGTGCCGAGATTCTCGACGTTTCCAATGGCCCGGTGATGCCATCGTTTCCCGCTCCCTTTGTGGTGAAGCCGCCGCGCGAGGGCTCGAGCGTCGGGGTGCACATCGTTCACCATCTCGATGAGGCGGAAAAGGCCATCGCCGACGTGGCGGGATACAGCAGTGACATTCTCGTCGAGGAATACATTTCCGGGATGGAGCTCACCGTCGCGATTCTCGATGATGGCGCCTTGCCCATCGTCCACATCGCGCCACCGGCCGGAGTCTATGACATGGCGAGCAAGTACCCGTGGTTGAGCGGAGCAAAAGGCAGCGAGTATTTCTGCCCGGCGGATCTCGATCTTGAAACGACGATGGCCGTGCAAGCCGCCGCCGTGGCCGCGCACCGCTCCTTGGGCATCGAGATTTATTCGCGGGTTGATGTCTTGCTCGATTCCGCCAATCGTCCGTTCGTGCTCGAGGCCAACACGATTCCCGGCATGACGGAAACCAGCCTGCTGCCCAAGGCCGCGGCTGCCGCAGGAATTTCGTTTCCCGAATTGTGCAGGATCATCGCCGAAAAATCACTTCAACTCCGCTCCTGAGATGTCGAAGAAAAAGTCCAGCAAACCCCGCCGCCGCAAGCACACCAGTGTGCTCCAGGTGCGTGTCGTGTCGCCGCGCATCGTCTGGTTCGAATTTCTCAAATACGCGGCCAAGTTGACGAAGGTCGCCTGCATCCTCGCCGTCGTCACCGGCATCGGCTGGGGAATCTGGCAGGGCATCCAGCATGCCTTCTATCGGAATCCGGATTTCCGCCTTCAGGTGATCGACCTGAATCCCAATCCGGTCATCGACGAGGCGGGCCTGGTCGAGGCAACCGGCATCGATCTAACGGCAAGCTTGTTCTCGATCGACGTGGACAAGCTCACCGAACAGCTCAACCACCTGCCGGAAATCTCAAGTGCGCGCGTCGAGCGCCATCTTCCCGGGACCTTGATGGTCAGGGTGATCCCGCGCACGCCGCAGGCATGGATTTCCAGTCCCGGGTCCGGCATTTCCGAGACCCGCACGGCTGGCGCGATGTTGGTGGATCATGATGGAGTCGCCTACCGATGCCCTGCCCGCCAGTTGGACAAGGCCCTCGACCTGCCCGTGGTCCGCTTGCCCGCATCGGAGAAATATCCCATCATGGCGGGCAAGCCGGTCGGTCATCCGGAGCTCAAGCATTGCTTCCAGCTTCTGAAATCCGCCGGTGAATCGGACCCGGCCTCCATCCAGTGGATTGAATCGGTGACCCAGATCAACGATTGGTCATTGCTTCTGGTCACCCGCGACGGAACCGAGGCCACCTTCGGAGTCGGCGGTCACGAGCAGCAGATCCACCGCCTTCGTGCCGCGATGGACCACGCCAGCCAAAAGGGCTACGCCATCGGCACCATCAACCTGATTCCCAAGCACAACATCCCCATCACCTTGCGTGGGGAATCCGCAGCACCGCGCGCGATCCCGGTTTCCGAACCAAGCGCCGCGGAAATCCGGGAGGATCGCCGCAGCCGCGACCTCAAGAACCTCCTCAATCGAAACTGATAGCAATCAGGCATTCAATCCACATGGCACGTCGCACGAAAATTCACGTCGGACTCGAAATCGGCACCAGCAAGACCTGCATGGTCGTCGGTGAGGTGAAGGCCGACAGCGCGGTCAAGATCCTCGGCATCGGCGTCACCAAGACCGCTGGTGTTAGAAAGGGCGAGATCTGTGATTTCGCCCAAGCACGCGCTTGTCTCAAGGACGCGCTGGCCAAGGCGGAGGATGCCAGCGACGTGGAGATCGGCAGCGTTTTCCTTGCAGTGACCGGTGCCCACATCCAGGGCATCAACCACCGCGGCACCTACCGTTTGCCAGACGGCGAACCGACCGTCGCTCCCGAACACGTCGAGGAGGCCCGCACGATTGCCCGCGAGGTCCACATTCCGCAGGATCACGTCTATCTGCACCCCATCATCCGCAGCTACTGGCTCGACGGATTGGAACATTCGACCACACCGGTCGGACTTTTCGGAAAGACCGTGGAAGCGGATTTCCATGTCGTTCACGGCATCGGCACGCGTATCCAGAACAGCATCAAGCTCGTTCGGGAAATGCCGTTGGAGGTCGATGACATCGTCTTTTCCCCCATCGCCACCGCGCAGATGGCGCTCGACCGCGAGCAACGGGAACGCGGGGCGCTCGTCATCGACATCGGCGGCGGCACCACCGACTACGCCCTCTATCTAGGTGGCGCGATCGCCGCGTCCGGCTGCATTCCCGTCGGCGGCGACCATGTCACCAACGACATCCACCTCGTCACCGGCCTGCCGTTTTCCAAGGCGGACCGCTTGAAAATCCTCGAAGGCGACGCATCCGCGGATCCGGCCCGCTCGGTCGGCACCGCGAAACTAACCGATGACCGTGGTTTTGCCGAGGTCGAGGTGGGACGCAGCATCCTCAATGAGGTCATCCGCCAGCGCCTGGAGGAAACCCTCAGGCTCGTCCACGCCCGCCTGCCCGCCGGTGCCGTGGAGTCCATCGGTGCGGGAGTCTTTCTAACGGGTGGAACCAGCCTGATGCGCGGATTCAGCGAACTCGCGTTCGACGTCTTCGGACGCGACATCTATCGCCCCGAGCCGCCCGAGGTCAGCGGCGTGCAAGCCAGCTTCAAGGACCCTCACTATGCCACGGCGATCGGACTGATCCGCTACGCCCAAATTCTCGAAACCGAGCGCGAGTCGCCGCCCGGTCTCATCGGTAAGATCGGCCGGATGTTCTGGCCATTTGGAAAATGATTACGTTAGAAGTTATGGGTTATTTGTCATTGGAAAAGAAATCACCCCGCTTCGCCCGACCCGAATCCAACTCATAACATTTAACTTTTAACCAATAACTCTCAGATCCATGATTCCCTATACCCGCGATCCTCAGCAAACGATTCCCACTTCCGCCGTGAAGATCATCGGCCTCGGCGGTGCCGGTGCCAACATGTTGGAGCGAATCGCGCTCGACGGCATGGAAGGCGCGGAACTGCTCGCCCTGAACACCGACGTCCGCACGCTCGCCGCCTGCGTCGCCCGCGAGAAGATCCAGCTCGGGGTCAATCTAACCAAAGGCCTCGGTGCCGGTGGTGATCCGGAACTCGGCCATCAGGCGATGCTGGAGTCCGAGGAGCAGATCCGCGCCTCGATCAAGGGCCGCCGGATTGTTTTCCTCTGCACCGGCCTCGGTGGCGGCACCGGCTCCGGAGCCTCGCCCATCGTCACCCGCATCGCCCGCGAGGAAGGGGCCTTCGTGGTGGTTTTCGCCACCATGCCATTCGCCTTCGAAGGCAGGCGCCGCCGCGAACAGGCGGAAACCGCGCTCAACGAACTGGCGGTCCTTTCCAACGCGCTCGTCACCTTCGACAACAACCGCATGGGTGAGCTCGTGCTCGCGAAGCAAGGCATCCACGAGGCTTTCGCCGCCGCGGACCACATGATCTGCGAGTCGATCAAGGCCGTCATCCGCCTCGTCATCCGCCCCGGTCTCATCAACGTCGGCCTGGACGACCTGATGAGCGCGTTGCGGACGAACCGCTCCCGCTGCCTCTTCGGATCCGGAATTGCCAACGGCAAGGACCGCGCCTCCAAGGCCTTGAAGAACGCGCTCAACAGCCCGCTGCTTGACCAAGGCACCTTGCTCAAGGACGCACAGACGGTTCTCGTCCATCTATCAGGCGGAGAGGATCTAACGCTTTTCGAAATCGAGCTTCTCATGCAGCGCTTGCAGAAATTCGTTCCCGATCGCGCTCACGTCCTGTTCGGCGCGGCGATCGATCCGGCGATGGGCGACTCGCTCTCCATCACGCTCATCAGCGCCTTGCCGGAAGATTCGCTGGCCATGGCTCCCCGTGAGTCGCTCAGCCACCGGTCACCGGAAAACCCGCTTCTCGATCCGAGCCAGGGCTTCACCAGCCCGCCTGTGAAGATCGCAAGTTATCTGGCCGCATTCGATGATGAACCCGAGGCTCCAGCAGCGACAAAGACAGCCCCTCCGCGCACGCCGGAGCCCGCTCCACGCCGGGAGCCCG
The DNA here is from genome assembly GCA_963810445.1 of uncultured Verrucomicrobiae bacterium. GTDB lineage: Bacteria > Verrucomicrobiota > Verrucomicrobiia > Verrucomicrobiales > Akkermansiaceae > Luteolibacter. Next base: position 89,472 of record CAWENZ010000063.1, read on the forward strand.
AGCCACAACCCGAACCGGAGCCAGCCCCCGCCCCGGCCTCCTCACTCTCCAAGTTCCGCAAGGCGGCGACGAGCATCGCCGCCGCAGCGGTTCCTTCGCTCTTCGACAACGACAGGCCCTTCGCCGAGCCTGAGTTGGCCGTTAGCGAAAAGAAGGTGGAGGCACCCGCCGATGAGCTGGACGCGTTCACTTTTACCGATCCCGCACCACCAGAGCCCGAGCCCGAGCCGGAAATTGAATTGGAGCCCGAGCCGGAGCCAACTCCCGAACCCGAGCCGCAGGAAGAGGAGATCCTCTACAGCGCGGAGGATGAACCTGAGCCGGAACCCATCGAGGACTTCGAATCCGGGGAAACCCGCTCGTCCCCGCCAACCTTCATACCGGGGCCCAAGAGACGTCCCTCTCTAACCGCACCATGGGGCAAGACAAGGAACTCCAACTTCCCGGAAGACATCGCCGATGAGGTCTCCGCTGATGAGGACGTCAAGCCATCGGAGCCCGAACCCGCTCCTTCCCCATCATCCTCTACCCCATCCGAACAACCGAAGCTCAAGCTCGGCGTGAAGCCGGCCGGACCACAGAGCGAGCTTTCGCTCGATTCCACCCCGCGCGGACGCTTCGAGGGCGAAAGCCCCAATGTCTTCGACGGCGAGGACCTCGACCTGCCGCCCTTCCTGAGAAAGAAAAAATAACACGCGGATGAGCGAATCTAACGAACTGGACATTCCCGGGCATATCACCCTCGGAAAAGGCAACGGCGGATTGCCCAAGCTCACCGTCACCACTCCATGGAGCGCCGCCGAGATCTATCTGCACGGTGCCCATGTCACCGCTTTCCGGAAAATCGGCGAGGATCCGCTGCTCTTCATGAGCGAGGCCAGCGCGTTCGATCCCAAGAAGCCCATCCGCGGCGGCGTCCCCATCATTTTCCCCTGGTTTGGTCCCCGCGACGAGCTGCCCGCCCATGGATTCGCCCGCACGGTGGGGTGGGAGATCACATCAAGGTCGGTCGAACCGGATGGGTCCGTTAGGGTTGCCTTCGCCATGCCGTTCGTCAAACCCTTCGATGTGAAATACATCGTCACCATCGGCGAAATGCTGGCCATGGAGCTGATCGTCACCAACACCGATCATGAGGACGCTTCCTTCGAGAGCTGCCTGCACACCTATTTCCACATCGGCTCCATCGACACCGTTGGCATCCACGGTCTTGAGGGCGCCTCCTACATGGACAAGGTGCGGTCGGGCAAGTTCACGGAGGACGAAAAGTCTTTCGGCATCGCCAGCGAGGTGGACCGCGTCTTCATGGACACCACCGCGGCGGTCGAGATCGTTGACCCCACCCTGGGCCGCAAGATCAGCGTGGTGAAATCCGGATCAAATTCCACCGTCGTCTGGAATCCATGGGTCGCGAAGTCACACGCGATGGCGGATTTCGGCGACAAGGAATATCTCGAGATGGTCTGCGTGGAATCCGGCAACGTTGGAAAAAACAGGATCACCCTCCATCCCGGCGAGAAAACGACCCTCAAGGTGGAAATCCGCAGCGGGGCGATGGGTTAGATTTCTCCCGCGTGACATTCCAGCACCGCTTCCCCAATGTCCGCAAAAGCCACCTGGAAAGTCAGCGCCGCCGTCATGGCGAGCCGGGTCCTCGGCTTGGTGCGCGACCAGGTCTTCGCGGGCATGTTCGGCTACGGCGTCCTGACGGATTGCTTCAACATTGCCTTCCGCATTCCGAACCTGCTGCGCGACCTCTTCGCCGAGGGCGCGCTTTCACAGGCATTCGTCACCACCTTTTCCAAACGCATCAAGGAGACCGGTCCGGAGAGCGCGTGGCCACTTGCCGCGCGGATGGTCACCATCATGGCCATCCTGATGGCGGTGATCACCTTGTTAGGCGTCATCTTCTCACCTGAGCTTGTCCGGCTTCTCACCGCGTTCGGGAGAAAGACCTTCGGCCCGGAGGAGATCGCCCTAACGGTCAAGATGACCCGCATCATGTGGCCTTTCATGCTGCTGGTGAGCCTCGCCGCCCTGGTCATGGGCATCCTCAATTCCCGGAAAATCTTCGGCATTCCCGCTCTCTCGTCCTGCTTTTTCAATCTCGGCTCCATCATCGCCGGCACCGGCATCGGCCTCTGGATGGATCCGCATTGCGGCCCGCGCACGATGATCGGCATGTCCATCGGCGTGCTGGTCGGCGGCTTCGGCCAGCTTGTGTTCCAGCTCCCGGCGCTGCACCGGCTCGGCTTCCGCTACCGGCCCGACTGGAACTGGAACACGCCGGATGTTAGGAAGATCTTCGCGCTGATGGGACCTGCCGTAATTTCCGCATCGGTTGTGCAGATCAACGTGATCATCAATTCCCAGTTCGCCACCTCCATCGGGGCATCGGCGGTCAGCGCCTTGAATGGTGCCTTTCGCCTGATGCAGCTCCCTATCGGCGTCTTCGGTGTCGCGGTGGCCACCGTCACCCTGCCGGCCATGTCACTGGCCGCCACCGGCAAGCTCGGCGACGAGTTCCGCGGTGTCCTCGCCCGTGGCCTGCGGTTGGTGGCATTCCTCGTTCTGCCCTCGGCCCTTGGCCTCTGCTTTCTAGCGGAACCCATCATCAGCGTTCTTTTCGAGCATGGGAATTTCACCCCGGAGAACCGCATCGTCACCGCCTCCGCCTTGCGCGGCTATGGCATCGGTCTGCTCGCCTACTCGTGGCTCAAGGTGCTGCAACCGGCGTTCTACGCGGCGGACAAACGCTGGGTCCCCATGCTCGTGAGTTTCTTCGCCATCGCGCTGAGCGTCACATCGAACTGGTATTTCGTCGTCGTCCTGAGGATGGGCGTCCAGTCGCTCGCTCTAACAACGAGCATCGTGGCGACCGTGAATTTCGTCATCCTTTACGTCATCATGTCGCGGATCTCGTCCGGCCTCGAAACCCCCGCGCTGATCCGGACCATCGTGAAACTCTCCGTCGCCGGAGCATTGATGACCGCCATCTGCATCGCCGCGGACCATTACGTTTTCCCCGACCTCACCCACATGAGCACCCTCGCCCGCATCGCGGGACTCGCGGTGGTCATCCCGCTGGCCGGTGGCATCTATTTCGCCGCCGCACGCCTGCTGAAGGTCGAGGAGGCCGGTGAGTTTCTGGAAATTGTCACCCGCCGTTTCGGGAAAAAGGCACCTTGATGTTCAAACCGATGCAATGGTCCCAAGGCAGACCATCCAAGCTCACTTGAGTTCACGCCTCAGTTCCACGATGTCGTCGCGGATCTCGAAGGCGGAACTGCGGATGTGTTCGAGCGCCGCTTTCTGATCAGGGTCGCTCTCGCGGTCCACCAGATTCTGACAAGCACCGACCGCCTCGTTCAGCCAGTTCAGGCAGCGCTTGAGCACCGCCAGGACGAATCCCGCTTCCGGCTCGTAACTGCTGCTCTTCCCGTGAAGCACGCCGGCCAGCTTGCCACTCACCTGGAGCAGGTTCGTCACGAGCTGATAGGAAGGCGTGCCCGGACCGGCATCGCGCTCGATCACGTCCATCGCGCGCATCGCGAGCTCCTGCGCCTTGGCCTGCAAGGGATGCTCCTCGTCTTCCCCGAAAGAATCATCCCTGGACTCGCCAAACAGGTCATCGTCGTCGGTGTCTTCGTCAAAATCATCGGAATCGTCGTCCCCGGAACCAAACCCGCTGTCATCACCCGGATAATCCCCATCCCCTGCCTCATCCCTCTCGGCAAGCGCGTCGAGCAATCCGTCCCAGCCCATCACGAAGGCCTCCTTCTGCTCGCTGTCCGCGTCCTCCATGTATTTCTCCAGCACCTCCTGATAGGCGTCGGTCAGCCGGTCGGATTCCTTCAGCCGTTCCTCCCATGCGAATTCGTCCAGCTCCATCGGCGTGTCCTGACCGGACGCCTCCGGATCGCGGCGGCGGATCACTTGCGCCATGAAATCACGCATCGAGTTCAGGTTGGCCAGCTTCTGCGCGTTCTCCTCATCTTCGTCCATCATCCACTCGTGAGGGGAAATGGTGAGCTGATAGGCGGCGGACTCGATGACCACCCGCCCGTTGATCTCGCTGAACCACTCGAGATACAGCGTGTTCCGCCACTCATAGGGGATCTCCCGGTTGTTCTGATAGAGCGTGTGGAATTCCTCCTCGCTCACCATCGGGATCTTGTTCTTCCGCGAGGCGGTCATGTCTCCGATGATCCCGGATTGGTCGATGTCCAGTGCTTCCGCATCCGGAACGGATTTCGGCTCCGGGTTCTCGAAATGGAGACGTGTGCCGGCAAGGTCGCGCCAGCAATCTCCGTCCAGCCGGATGATCAGCGGCTCATCCCGCCCGGCCAGCCAGATGCGACCCGTCGTGTGACCCGCGACGGTGTTGTCGATCTCGCCGTGGGCGACCGCCTCTTCGATCCTCCATGCCATGGCAGGTAGTTTCCTCACTCCCGGGGGCGGGCGTCAAGCAAGCGTCTCGGGCGATTTTTACCGCACCTGTTTCAGTAGTGCTGCCGGTTGGGCAAACGAGTGTATTCCTGCGCCAGTTCAAGCGCCTCCTTCCGGCACAATTCGCCTGACGGAATCAACCGCTCCTCCGCCGGCAGCGCCATTTGACGGAAAAACTCGGTATCGTCGAAGCCGATCGCCGCCGCATCCTCGATCCGGAATCCATAATGGATCCGGCCTATCCGTCGCCCAGTGAATGGCCCCAAGGCACATCGGGCACGGCTGGCCCGTCGTGTGGATCTCGCAACCCTCCAACGAAAAGGTTCCCAACCTGGCGCATGCATCGCGGATGGCCGTGATCTCGCCGTGTGCCGTCGGATCATTCGTGCCGACCACCCGGTTCCATCCCTCGCCCACGATGGTGCCGTCCCTCACGATCACCGCCCCGAAAGGCCCTCCGGCTCCCTGATTCATTCCCTGCCGTGCCAGCTCGATCGCGCGGCGCATGAAACTTTCACCCTCATTCATGCGGGGAAATTGCCATGATCACCCGATTTCCGCCATCCCAATATCCAGCAGGGTCCCAGATCCGGCCAACTTGGGCCAAATCCGGCCCTGCCTAGCAGAATGCCGAATTGATCACTGGCAAAAATCTATCAAAACCCGTACAGTTCGCAGTGAAAGAAATGTTCACCATGTCCCAGGAACCTGCCATTCTACCCACCCGGAGAACCCGCGACCAATCCGCCGAGGAAATCAACCGCGCCATGGCCCGGTTTCCCCTCATTCTCCAGATCCTCGGGGAACTCGCCCACTCGCCGCTCCCGCTGCCGGGAGACGACGACATCCGCCATGGGTGCGAACGCTCGCTCACCACCATCCTGTCGGAACTCGCGCGCATCCGGCCTGCTCCCGCAGGCCAGCCCTGCAAGGCCGAGTTGACCGCCCAATCGTGGCTCCAGATCCCCGCCGCGAGAAAGCACATCGACGCCGACAAGCTCGAACGCATGCAACAGTTCATCGACGCCGTCCTCGATCCCTCAAGCAACTGACCCACGCGCCGGTTCATTTCAACCACCCGTCGATGAACGGGGCCAGCCGTCCCGCCATGTCCGCCGCGAACCAGGCCGCGAAGGCCCCCGCGATCACATCCATCGTGTAATGCGCCCGAAGCACCAGCACGACCAGCACCTCTCCTAACGCGATCAGGATCCCGATCAGGCCCAGCCACCATGGGCCGAAATGACAGAGCTCGATGGCTCCCAGCACCGCCAGCGCCGTGTGCCCGGAAAAGAACAGGTCATTGCTCACCCCGTAAGTCACCAGGATCGTCGGAAACCCCGGATCCCGCCAGATCATCTCCGGCGGCGGAGGCAGCGTGCAACAAAGCTGCGAAACCTGCCGCAAGCTGAACACGATGATGATCGCCACAAATGGCGCGAAACTCGGTCCGAACACCGCTCCCGCGATCAAGGAGATCCCCATCAGATCGATGAGGAGCGAGCTCAGGATCAGCAAGCGGTCCGCCGCCTTGTCGTGCGTCATGAAATAGCGGTGCCACCCCGCCGTCAGCCGGTGCACGCCGTCACCGATTTCTAACATGTCGCCGCTTTTCGAGGCGATCAGCTTCTGCGTCCGGAACCAGATCACCAACGCCACGACAATGACAACGATGCGGAGAAGAACGGGGTTCATGGGGTCATCCAGCCGGCCGGTGCCACTCGTTCCCCTATGGAACATCAAGTGTGATCCCGTCCGCCATCGCTCTGGATCCAAACGTAAAAATCCGCCATCATCAACCAGGAAAGGGGGGTAGGCGTCCCGCCTGCCGTAAAAAGGTAGCTGGAGCGTCCCGCTCCAGACCGTCGGGGAGGCGTCCTCGGCACGGCGTAGCATTGCGAAGACGGCCCGTCTCCCATCGACCCACCACGGGAACGTGGTTGCGGCGTCTCGCCGCAGCGTTTCCCACAGAAGCTCCGCAAGGCGACAAGTCCGGCCTCCCGCGAATGACGCCCCGTGGAAATACGCTTACCGAAAGAGCAGCCGGATTGTCTCGCCAGCCATGTTCAACACGCGATGAACTGGAGTTAGACCAGTTTCCACAAATCATGATTCATGACAGCATCACCCTCAGGGCTGCACTTGCGCGCGCGAGGTTTTGTGGAAAGCCACTGAGTGAAACAAGTGGCTGGAGCGTCCCGCTCCAGACCGTCGGGGAGGCGTCCTCGGCACGGCGTACCATTGCGAAGACGGCCCGTCTCCCATCGACCCACCACGGGAACGTGGTTGCGGCGTCTCGCCGCAGCGTTTCCCACAGAAGCTCCGCAAGGCGACAAGCCCGGCCTCCCGCGAATGACGCCCCGTGGAAATACGCTTACCGAAAAAGCAGCCGGATTGTCTCGCCAGCCATGTTCAACACGCGATGAACTGGAGTTAGACCAGTTTCCACAAATCATGATTCATGACAGCATCACCCTCAGGGCTGCACTTGCGCGCGCGAGGTTTTGTGGAAAGCCACTGAGTGAAACAAGTGGCTGGAGCGTCTCGCTCCAGACCGTCGGAGAGGCGTCCTCGGCACGGCGTGGCATTGCGAAGACGGCTCGCCTCAAGCATTCCAGGTCAGGGCCAGACGCCACAGCCACGTTCAAGCGGCCTTCCCACAAATCATGATTCATGGCGGCATCACCCTCAGGACCACCTCATTTTGAAGGACGAACCGCCAATCAACGCCAATGTCCGCGAATTTCAGAAAATCCGTTCGGAGCAACCCATTCTTCAGCCGCTTTCCTCCCCATTTTTCCATTTCAACATCCTCCTTGACCAGGACCGACGTGTCTCAATCTCCTCAGCCGCAAAAAGGCGCAAAGCGTGCGCAAAATTCAGGTTCGATCACCTGCCCCAATGCCCGACGGTGCTTTTCGAGCAACCGCCTGCGCCGGTTTTGATCAGATCTGAAAGTAACGAACGGATTCATATCCATTTTTTGCGTATCTTTGTGCCTTTTTGCGGCTGAAAATCTTCACATGATTTTGATGCATCGCCCCTGCTTCCTTGGCGCCCTTCTCTTCCTTGGCGTTTCAAATCACTTCTCTCAGAGGCTGTCTGAAAAATAACCGAAGGCAGGGATCGACCTCCGGGCGGTCCGCGAGAATGGGAGGCGAATTGCCGATCATGAAGGGCTTTCCACGCATTTCATGAACAGATTCATTCACCTCGCATTCGCTGGACCGTTGCGGAGAGCGGTCCCTGCCATTTTTCAGACAGCCCCTCACTTCGCCTCCATTGGCGCAATTCGCGGTAAACGTTCCAAAACGAGGTCGCCCTACCTTCCTCATCCGCGATTCCCTCCTAACGCACCAACCCATCCAAAGGACTCACCACCCCAGCCCATGCCCCCCCACTTTCACATGCAGGTAAATCTCCGTCGTGGTGATGCTCGTCCCGGCGCGCAGCGGAGACGGAGCCTCATGCCTCAGCACCTCCTTGGAGCACACGGTCCGGAACGCGATATTTGAAATTTCGGCTGACTTCCCCCGGCCTAACTGATTGGATGAGGTAAATCTGAGGAGTTCCGAACGTCTTCAGGCGATCCCGCCGGAATCGACCAAGGGCGGCAGCGTCTCCATTTGGCAGCCGGAGCGCGGGATTCATCCCGCCTTTCCATCCTCCACCCACTCTCGCACCTCGCCCGCCGTAGCGGCGCGTCTTCTTGTCCCGCCATAACTGATAGGCGACGCCGGACTCGTCCCGGCATAGTGCAACGGCGACGGATGACCGTCTCACGACTGTAGCGGCGCGTCTATGACCGTCGCACTTCACTTGTCCCGGCATAGTGCAACGACGCCGGACCTTCTCCCGCCAGCCTCGTCCCGGCATAGCTGATAAGCGACGCCGGACTCGTCCCGGCATAGCAACGCGACGCCAGACTCGTCCCGGCACAGCTGATAAGCGACGCCGGACTCGTCCCGGCATAGTGCAACGGCGACGGATGACCGTCTCACGACTGTAGCGGCGCGTCTATGACCGTCGCATTCCCCTTCCCCCGCCGGAGGCTTTCAAGAAGGTTGAGAGTTGAGAGTCGTTGGTTGAGAGCCAGTAGGGTGCCAGGGATTCAAAAATCCAAAATCAACCACTTGTCCCGGCGTCGCCCTGCGAAGACGGAACTTGTCCCGGCGTAGCCCTGCGAAGACGGAACTGCGAAGACGGAACTTGTCCCGGCGTAGCCCTGCGAAGACGGAACTTGTCCCGGCGTAGCCCTGCGAAGACGGAACTTGTCCCGGCGTAGCCCATGGCGAAGACGGAACTTGTCCCGGCGTAGCCCTGCGAAGACGGAACTTGTCCCGGCGTAGCCCAAGGCGAAGACGGAACTTGTCTCGGCAAAGCGCAGCGGCGACGGATCAATCCAACCCTCATCCTCCCTGACACACCAGCCCGTCAAGTGGACTCACCACCCCCAGCCCATGCGCCCCCACTGCCACATGCAGGTAAATCTCCGTCGTGGTGATATCCTCATGCCCCAGCACCTCCTGGATGGTCCTCAAGTCCGTCCCCGCTTCTAACAAATGCGTCGCGAACGAATGCCTCAACGCATGGCTCGTCACATGCTTCTCGATCCCCGCCGCCCCTGGCCGCACGCTTGATCGCCTCGTTATACACCTGTCCATGCAGATGATGACGCCGCGAAACTCCCCTCTCCGGACTTGTCCCGGCGTAGCTCAGCGAAGCCGGATCGACCGAAATCTGCCTTGCCGGAAACAGCCAAAACCACTCGAAACTCTCCGCCCCACGACGGAACTTCCGCGCCAAGGCCCCAGGCATCCACACCCCGGCCAGCCTCGCCTCCCGGTCACACCGCCAGACCTCCCGCGCACTCTCGATCTGCCTCGCGATTTCCTCCCGCAGGCTCTTCGGTAGCACTGTCACCCGGTCCTTATCACCCTTGCCACAACGCACCGTCAGCGTCCCGCGCTCCAAGTCCACATCCTGGATTCGCAGCCGCACCAACTCCGAATTCCGCAACCCCGCCCCATACTGCAACCGCGCCGGCAGCCCATACCGCCCGCCGGGAATCTCCAGCTTATCGAAAAGCCGCTGAGTCTCCCCCTTGGAAAGCACCACCGGCACCCGCGTCCCCGTCTTGCGCAGCTTCACCTGGAAAACCGGTTCCTCCACCCCGCACACATACTTGAAAAAGTGCGCCAACGCATTGAGAGCCTGCTTCTGCGTCGAATACGCGCAGTCCTCGTCCTCCACCACCGACATCAGGAAACGTGACGCCGTCTCCACCCGCATCACCTCCCGCTCATCCCCGGCAAACACCGCATACCGGGCCGCCCAAGCGCCATAAGACTGCTTGGTCCGTGGTGCCAAACCCCGCCGTGATCCGGCGGAGCGCGCTGCCATTCTCAAGCGTTCCGCCAGACTCCGATGATCCGCCCCAGCTTCATCACACGCACCCAGCCAATTCAAATACCACTGGATCGCATCTCCCCACTGTTGCAACTGCCAGTCTTCCCGCTTGAAGCCATCGCGCAGCACCTCCGCCTTCCAAAACACCTTCGCCGCCTCCCTCCCGGCCTTGAGCTCATAACGCAGCCGGAAATTCTCAAACCACTCCAGCACCAGCAGGAAGCCCGTGCGTTCCCGGTCCGTTAGCCCCCGGAACTCCGCCAAATCCTTTCGCCAGCACCAACGCGTCTTGATCGCACTCATGAGAAACCGATTAGGAGATTGAAAAACCCCGGTCAACCCTAAAAGTGTTCGTTTGAACATTTTTTTCGCGATCCCAGCCTCCGCGCCGCGCGAAATGTGGCTGCGGCGTCTCGCCGCAGCGGGTCGTCCGGGGGGCGCTCCCGGATTTGGGACGCGGATGGCGAAAGCTCCAGCAACTCCCCCGATTTTCACGGCTTTTCCGGAAAAATGGCGGGCGACCCGTAATATCTGCTAGATCACCCAGCCCGCGAAAGTCAGGCCCGGCAACGCCTGATATCCGCACTCCAGCCTTCGAAAAACCTTGTCAAATCAAGGATTCCTGCCATCTTCGGCAAAAGCAATCGCCTGCTGGATATCACATCCTGGGCCGATACGAATAAAACTGTTGGACGAAATTCTGAGGGAATAAATTGTTAACGGGAGCGAAGGGGTAATTTGAGAGTTGCACGGTCCATCGAACGGTGTTCATAAAGACACCATAAAGACGACCGTCAATGAAATTCTACGCATCTGGCGCGACCTCTGGCCCGGAGGATTGCGCGAGGAGCAGTATTCGACGCTCAATCTGATTGCCCATTGCCGCGAGGGCACGCTGGGATACAACCAGGCCAAATGCGACGGCTGCCAACACCGGGAATGGTATGCCAGCTCCTGCGGCGACCGCCACTGTCCGAACTGTCTCGGACCGCGCCAGGCGGAATGGTCGGAGAAGGTTTGCGAGCGATTGCCGGACTGTCCGCATTTCCATGTGGTGTTCACGGTGCCGGAGGAGTTGCACGAGTTTTTCGAGCTGAACTATCAGATCGCCGCGGCCGAACTTTTCGCCGGTGCGGCGGAGACCCTCAAGCTGTTCCAGAAGAACAACTGGCGGATGGAGGGCGGATTCCTCGCGGTGCTCCACACCTGGGGCCGCGCGCTCAACTGGCATCCGCACCTGCATGTGCTCGTCAGCGCGGGCGGACGTGATGTTTCCACAGCCAAATGGCGGCAGGCACGAGACAACTATCTGTTTCCTGTCAGGGCCATGTCGATGGTCTTCAGGGCGGTCCTGCTGCGGCGCATCGAGGCGCTGGAAACCAAACCCGAGGTCCGCTGGCCGGAGCGGCTCGAAACGCTGGAGGCACGCCGCGACTGGCGTCTCAAGCTCGCCGGACGCAACTGGAACATTTTCAGCCGCGCGACCTTGGGCAACACCCGTGCGGTGGTAAGATACCTGGCGCGTTACACCAGCCGCATCGCGATGAGCAACCAGCGCATCAAGCGCATCGACGAGGAACAGCGGACGGTGACTTTCGATTGGAAGGACTACAAGGACGGCGGGCAAACCAAGGAGATGACAATGAGCGGGGCGACCTTCCTGCGCGCCTTCATCCGGCACATGGTTCCCAAGGGCTTCCGGCGGATCCGTTACTTCGGACTGCTCGCGGGAGCAAAGGGGCGGCACCGCGAATTGCCGGGAGCCCCGCAGGCCGCCATCGGGGAGAAAGCGGCACAGCGCCCGCGACCGGCCTGTCCGCGTTGTGGCTGCTGCGAGTGGCTCTATCTTAGTTTCTTCCACGTTTCCGGAGGCATCTCTCAGGCGTTCGTGACGCCCACGCGGGAAGAGCAAAATCGCTTTTCCCTATGCCGCCTCGACACCGGCTGAAAAAGAGTCCAACAAGGCGATGCGTGCTCGCCGGAACGAAGTCCAGCGTGCTTTTCTGGCTTCCAATCCGGCGAGCACGATCTAAACGTTCTGCAAGAAACTTAAAGACACCCAATGAAAACAATTATCGAAGAATTCGACGCGGTTAGCGAGAGCGGTCAAGTGCATAGCATTATCGTCTGGCAAGAATGGCATGATGTCGGAACAGCTTCAGATCCCACCGCCAAGGTTCCCGGTTTGAAGGAGATGATTACTTCGGAAGGTATCCACGTGAATTACATCGATCCCAATACCTTTAAGCTCGTCAACACTGATGAGATAATTCGCCGAGTTGGATAGCACAACCATCTCCCACACCCGGTATCCGTGTTCGTCACCTCCATTCGACAGGAAGAATTCGCCAGCATTTTGCCCTAATTCCAATCTCTTCTTGCCATCCGATGAAGAACCCAAAAGAGCAGAACAAGCCGGCGCATACGACGGCGGGCAACGCTCCTGTTTGTTTTCGGGGCCACCACGCCGCCGCGCATGGCCTATAACGTTAGCCAGGAAATGACCGCAGAGATTACCGACGAACGATTCCCCGTTTGGGAGGCGCTGTCAGAGTTCTTTCTGGATACGGAGTTGCAGGAGCAAGACTACGACCGCATCGCGACGACGTTGGCAGCGACGGACTACTCGACAGCCGAGATCAAGGAGATTCTTGACTACGAGGTTTCTCCCGCCTGTAAGTGGAATTTATATTCGATTGCCGGAGAGTGGGCCGGATTCCATCCTAACTGGATTATGGAGACTATTGCGCCGAGGAAGGACAAGAGGCCGCGAATTCGGCTTCCTCAACTTTGCGGCTGGATGTTTCGAAGTCATTGGCAGATCGTTATTCGTCGTATCGATGCAATCCGCAAAAGAAAAAATGGTTAACAAGCCGCGTCATGCAACCACTACCAGCCGCCCTGTTTTCATGACTTTCCGTAACTACAACCTCCAACCCGTGATCGACGTGCGCCCCCGCTGGTAGTGGTGCATGCGCTCTTACGTTGGACGAAATTCTGAGGGAATAAATTGTTAACGGGAGCGAAGGGGTAATTTGAGAGTTGCACGGTCCATCGAACGGTGTTCATAAAGACACCATAAAGACGACCGTCAATGAAATTCTACGCATCTGGCGCGACCTCTGGCCCGGAGGATTGCGCGAGGAGCAGTATTCGACGCTCAATCTGATTGCCCATTGCCGCGAGGGCACGCTGGGATACAACCAGGCCAAATGCGACGGCTGCCAACACCGGGAATGGTATGCCAGCTCCTGCGGCAACCGCCACTGTCCGAACTGTCTCGGACCGCGCCAGGCGGAATGGTCGGAGAAGGTTTGCGAGCGATTGCCGGACTGTCCGCATTTCCATGTGGTGTTCACGGTGCCGGAGGAGTTGCACGAGTTTTTCGAGCTGAACTATCAGATCGCCGCGGCCGAACTTTTCGCCGGTGCGGCGGAGACCCTCAAGCTGTTCCAGAAGAACAACTGGCGGATGGAGGGCGGATTCCTCGCGGTGCTCCACACCTGGGGCCGCGCGCTCAACTGGCATCCGCACCTGCATGTGCTCGTCAGCGCGGGCGGACGTGATGTTTCCACAGCCAAATGGCGGCAGGCACGAGACAACTATCTGTTTCCTGTCAGGGCCATGTCGATGGTCTTCAGGGCGGTCCTGCTGCGGCGCATCGAGGCGCTGGAAACCAAACCCGAGGTCCGCTGGCCGGAGCGGCTCGAAACGCTGGAGGCACGCCGCGACTGGCGTCTCAAGCTCGCCGGACGCAACTGGAACATTTTCAGCCGCGCGACCTTGGGCAACACCCGTGCGGTGGTAAGATACCTGGCGCGTTACACCAGCCGCATCGCGATGAGCAACCAGCGCATCAAGCGCATCGACGAGGAACAGCGGACGGTGACTTTCGATTGGAAGGACTACAAGGACGGCGGGCAAACCAAGGAGATGACAATGAGCGGGGCGACCTTCCTGCGCGCCTTCATCCGGCACATGGTTCCCAAGGGCTTCCGGCGGATCCGTTACTTCGGACTGCTCGCGGGAGCAAAGGGGCGGCACCGCGAATTGCCGGGAGCCCCGCAGGCCGCCATCGGGGAGAAAGCGGCACAGCGCCCGCGACCGGCCTGTCCGCGTTGTGGCTGCTGCGAGTGGCTCTATCTTAGTTTCTTCCACGTTTCCGGAGGCATCTCTCAGGCGTTCGTGACGCCCACGCGGGAAGAGCAAAATCGCTTTTCCCTATGCCGCCTCGACACCGGCTGAAAAAGAGTCCAACAAGGCGATGCGTGCTCGCCGGAACGAAGTCCAGCGTGCTTTTCTGGCTTCCAATCCGGCGAGCACGATCTAAACGTTCGCGCGAAGATGAAGAACCGCCGGTTCGGGCGCGTTGCTAGATCGGCGTTACGGGAGAGTCCGAGTCATGGGTTATGCAGCAGATTCCGGTTGCCGAGTTCCAGCTTCGGCGTGATCCCAGTTCGCCTTTCCGCCGCTATTCTTCGCCCAGGCAGTTCTTGTTTGCCAGATCGCCGATGACCTGATAGTCACAGCCCATGTATCCGTCCTGCATCGTCGCCACCCCAAAAGATTGCGCGAACAAGACGTCACTCCTAACGCCTGACTCGCCGGCAGTTCAACCCACCATGGACGTTCAACCTTTATCCCGCAGTCGAAGCCTCGCCCCCGGTCAGGCGTAGGAGGACTCGACGTTCGTGGGGAATGGAAGAGCGATGGTATATCTGAAGTGAAGCAGGAGCCGTCCTTTTGAGTGAGTTAAGCCTGGGAGACTTTGCACATCCGGCACCGGGCGCGTGACGCCGCACAGAGCTGGGTCAAAGCTGAATATGACAGGGTTTCTGGTGATGAGCACCGATTCCCCTGAGAAGCTGCTTGTGTGCTTGGGTTCCGCCGATTCTTCGTGGGGCTGGCTTTGTGACTTGCGCTGGGAGTGGATTTGGAGAGGATCGCCCGTGAATGCCGCCGCGCTTCCGTGGGATTTCCTTCCACGAACAAGACGCGGCATGACAACCCCGATCAGCCGCCCAGTTTTCATGCCTACCCCACGCCACAACCTCAACCCCGCGTCCATCGCCCGCCCCCGCTGATCGGGGTGCATGCGCTTTGGCGTTCGGCAAAAAGTAATGTCCAAACATCCTCCAATCCTGAAGGGTTACCATCGCAATAATATTCTTGTTGCCATCCTCCCAGTCGTCTTCGGAGTGGCGTGTGGTTTGTGGGCATACCATCGACAAGAAGCATTCGCCGCCAAAGACAATCTTCAGATGGCGCTGAGGGTACGGATTTATCTTCGGAGTCTGCGCTTTTATCCTCGCGATTGTCCGTATGGGATTCAGTGTTCCGAAGTGCCCCAAATGCAAATCACGCTGCAAAAGAATTCGTGCTCTCCGTATCACAGAAAATGGTGCCTGGGGCACTGTGAACAAATCTTGGTGGAGTGTGTTTCGTTGCATACAATGCCGGTCAAGTTACAGGGTTTCAGGCCGCTATTGATTAGCCTCCACCGGATTCTGTGCATGAACTCAAGCCGCCGAACAAGACGAGCCACAGCAACCCCTATCAGCCGCCCTGTTTACATGCTTTTCCGTAGTTCCAACCTCAACCCAGTGATCGACGCTCGCTCCCGCTGATAGGGTTGCGTGCTCTTTGACGTTCGTGGGGAATGGAAGAGCGAAGGCATATCTGAGGTGAAGCTTTGGCTGTCCGTGTGGGATGCGTTTCAGGTGGAGACATCACAAGTCCGGCGATGAACACGTGATGCCGCGTTGAGATGAGTCTCCGGTGAAGATGACAGGATTTCCGGTAGGGCGCGCCGATTCCCATGAGCCGCAGCTTGTGTGCTTGGGTTCTGCCGATTCTTCGTGGGGCTGGCTTTGTGACTTGCGCTGGGAGTGGATTTGGAGAGGATCGCCCGTGAATGCAGCCGCGCTTCCGTGGGATTTCCTGCCACGAACAAGACGCGGCATGACAACCCCGATCAGCCGCCCAGTTTTCATGCCCACCCCACGCCACAACCCCAACCCCGCGTCCAACGCCCGCCCCCGCTGATCGGGGTGCATGCGCTTTGACGTTGATATGGCTGAAGATATGTCAAGTGGGTAAAGTGGTTTTGTCCTATCATTTTTCTGATGGGCTGAACTGGGGGAGACAACAGAGTAGAAACGAGGAGCGGGGCGGGGTGATGCGATTTCGCGCAGACGGGTATGCTGATATGCGTGGACTTGCCTGCCCGTGGGCGGGGGTTACCACAGTGTTTTGTCTTCACCGGTGGCCTTGGTCTCTATCTCGTATCGAGTGCTTGGTTCGCTTGCGCGCTCCATCTCATAACGTCATCTAGTGCTGGCCTTGCGCCTGGGAAGCTCCTCGTCTCTATTCTGTTGTCGGGTTGGTTGTCTGGATGTGCTGGTTCGTGGAATTGCCGGTGGGTGAGGTGGATGTTCTATCAGTAGCTAGCAGATGGATGGGCTGGTGGCCGGATGCGGCTTCTTCGAAGGCCTCCCCCCGCCTTCCCTGGGGGACGGGAGGGGAGAAGTCCCCCTTGGGGGATTTAGGGGGGAGGAAACGGGGTCGAGCTGCCTCAGCTCGGCGGGGTCCGGGGCGGCAGCCCCGTGGTTCGTGCCGGTCTCGCTGTTGGCGGGTGTCGGCCGTGCCGGGGATGGGGAGTTTGAGTTTGACCTGAAGTTCCCAGATGAATGCGGAGAGTTCGCGGGCTATGGCGACAATGGCTTTGTTTTCGTTTTTGCCGCGCACCTTGAGTTTGACGTATCGTTTGTGGAGGCGGTTCTGCATCCTCCAGGAGAGTTCCTTGACCTCCTTGCCTTGCCCGATCTGACGGGTGGTGAGGGCACTGCCGACCTTGGGGGCTTTCCTGAAGTGTTGGGCGCATTCCACGAGCATCCACCGGCAGTGGCTGTTGCCGCATTTGGTGATGGAGCCTTGCCGGCGTTTCGCGCCGCTGGAGTCTTCTCCGGGAACCAGTCCGAGGAAGCCCATGAGGGCGCGCGGGTGGCTGAAGCGGCGGAGGTCGCCGAGTTCGCTGATGACGGTCATGGCGGCGACTTCCTGGAATCCCTTGCAGGCCATGAGCGCTCTAACGACCGGCTCCCATTCCCAGCCTTCGAGCAGTTGTTTCATGCGTGTCAACGAGGCGGGCGACGCGCGCGATGCCGGTGTCGATGGCTTGCATGTATTCCTCGAGAACGATCTTGTGGGCGTCGTGCGGCATGACGAGTTCGCGCAGGTAGCGCATGTGGGCGGGTGTCCATTTGCTCTTTCCGGTGTAGTTGAAGCCGTTGCGCAGCAGGAAGGCGTTCATGCGTTGTTTGGCGCGCGAGAGGTCGTCGGTGGCATCGGTGCGGGCGCGGCAGACGTCACGCACGGCCTCGTCCAACACGGGCGGAATGCGGACCTCGGTGATGTCGCCGTTGCGGAAGAGACGGGCGATCTTGCAGGCGTCCCGCTTGTCGGTCTTGATTTTCTCGTTGGGTTTGCGCTCGGTCTTGGAGGGAGACATGAGGACGCAGTCGAGTCCGTAGCGGATCAGGCGGCGGGCGAGGACGAAACCGGTGGGACCCGCTTCGTAGCAGACCTTGAGGGAGCTGAACTCGACATCGAGCTTTTCGGCGAGTTTGCGCAGGGCCCTTTCGGCGGCGAGGACGCTGCCCCCGCAAGGTCCGTGATAGACGGATTCCTCGCGGGTTCCCCCGGTGGCATAGGCGATGGCGATTGTGTCCTTGTGGACGTCGAGTCCGATGTAGTAGGTTTTGGTCATGGCGTGTTCAGGTTCGATATTGATGTTGGATCGGTCGCGGAAACCCCGTGTTTTCGCGGCAGCCCACGGAAACCCTGGGCACGCCACGTCTTTTTTCCAAGGCTGCTGCCGCAAACGGCTTCAGCCATAAAATCTCGCTATGAAAAAAGGACTAGATCTATTCACTCCAACCAGAGGCCTCATGGATCAGGTTGCTAGCAGGTTCCATGTGTTGTTTTTCCTAATTGTGTCGCTAGGATCAGGGAGTCTGGTTTGCGCTGTCTTACTGGCGAGCCATTTCCACGTTTGGGGCTTTTCGGAGGAGGAGCTACGAGTCATCGACAAGCTCCCGGTGTCAGTCGTGATGCTTGGCGTAGGTCTTGGAGCATTCGCCCTCTTTTTTTCCCTGGTTCCTCGCTCTCTATTGTGTGCGCTGGATCTTGTCTGAGGTTAGGCGTCTCGAGAATGCGATTTTGGAAAAGAGAACAAGCAATACTAATGAGTTGAAAAGGTAGCCATTGAACTTGCCTCAAGGAATATTCAGGAAGAAGCGAACAAGTCGAGACACGCAACCCCTATCAGCCGCCCTGTTTTCATGCTCGCTCGTAGTTTCAACATCAACCCCGTGATCGACGCTCGCCCCCGCTGATAGGGTTGCGTGCTCTTTGACGTTCTGCCGGAAAATGAATATGATTGCTCGGACTCTCAATCTGCTTGGACTCATCGGAGCGTTGGTGCCGATGGCGATGGCTCAATTTCAGCCCAGAGTGGTGGAAGCCAATAATATCGCGGCATCCGTAAATGGTTGGGTCATCACTAAGAATCAAGTCTGGGTTCTAATCGCTACCGAGGAGCTTCTATTGACCAAGCGCTTTCCGAATCGCGGTGCCGAGTTCGACCGTGCTTTTCGCGAAGCTTCGGATAAGCTGCTCGCGGAACTGATCGAGCGGGAGAAGAGGATTCAAGGAGCCAAAACGCTGGGAGTTCAAGTCGGAGATCAGCAAGTGGACGCACGAATCGCTCGGGAGATTAACGATAATTATGGCGGCAATCGGGACAAATTTGAAATCTTCCTCCGCTCGCGGCGAACCACGATGAAGGCGTTTCGACGCTACATGCATGACGAGCTTCTCGAGGACGCAATCCTGCGACGACAAGGCAAGAAGAAGTGAGCCGACATGGAACTGACAGAAGCAGAACAAGCCGGCTCATCCAACGGCGGGGAACCTCCTACTTTGAATTCAGGCTTTCATTCCCGCCGTGGATGGCCTATACGTTCTGCAATAAATTTTCTTCCCAACCCAGCCATTCGCCATGAACCAGGTACCACCACTCACACTTGAACAACGCGATTTGATGCGGGCGCTAGGGAGGCTCCCCCGAAGTCTTCAAGTCTCTCACCGGCACTCATCATGGCTGCCGTCATCGTGGTTGCGGCCTCCATAGCAACCCTGACGCAAGTGCCGTTCTGGCTTGCTGGATTGTCCATTGGCCTCGTTTCGTGGATTGCGGCATGCATCGCCTATGATTAAGGGACAGGCCTGTAATAAGGCTTGCGATTCTTCTTCGATTCCGTATTTCTTCGTCATGAGAAAGGCACGATGGCTGGCTGAGTGGCGGAAATCCGCAGGGAAACCGGTGTTTTACCACGTGATTTCGCGGGTGGTGGAGCGGCGGTTTGCTTTTGGCGCGGAGGAGAAGGAGAAATTCCGGGCGTTGATGCGCTTGCAGGAGAAATTCACGGGCTGCCGGGTGGTTTCCTACTGCCTGATGTGCAACCACTTCCACCTCCTGCTGGAGGTCCCGCCGATGGCGGATTCCGGGTTGTCGGATGTGGAGCTTTTGAAGCGGTTGTCGGCGATTTATAGCGAGGCGTTCGTCGCCGGAGTGGCGAAGGAATTGGCCGACGCCAGGACGGCGGACTACGTGGAGGAGGGCGGGCTCGAGTACTGCGCTGGCGGCCATTCACAAACGTTTCACCTATCGCATGCACGATCTTGGTGAGTTCATGAAGGGCCTGCTACAGCGTTTCACCCAATGGTTCAACCGGGCTCATTCCAGGACGGGACGACTGTGGGAGGACCGGTTCAAGAGCTTGATCGTGGAGGATGGCGTGGCGGCGAAGACGATTTCCGCTTACATCGACCTGAACCCGGTGCGGGCCGGGATGGTGAAGGATCCGGCGGATTACCGCTGGAGCAGCTATGGCGAGGCGATTGGCGGTGGTTCGAAGGGCAATGGGAAAACCGCGCGAGCCGGATTGGTTAGGGCATTGCGCGCCCATCAGGGGATGGGGGCGGATGCCGATTTGTGGTCTAGCGGAGTATCGCGCGAATACCGGAAACTGCTGATGGCTGGAGCTGTTGGAAAATCATCGGAATCGATTGGCCGGGATGGAAAGGAGGTGACGAAGATCTTGCGCAAGGGAATCTCGAAGGAGGCTGCTGAGCTCGAACGGGAGAAAGATGGAGAAATTCCTTTCGGCAGGATGTTGCGCTGCCGTGTGCGCTATTTCACGGACGGCGCGGTCATCGGTAGCCGGGGTTTCGTGGACGAGGCATTTGCGAAATCCAGGGAGCGTTTCGGGCCGAAGAGGAAATCAGGATCGAGACAACTGAGGGGAGAAGCCGCGGCGGCAAACGGCTTCTTGTGGAGTTTGAGGGATCTGCGCAAGGGGATGGCTTGACCTGGGTTCACGGCGATAAGGTCCGTCCTTGAAAACGACCATTGCGGAGTGACCGATGATCTCCGGTCGTAATCCATGGCCAGATCGCTGAGAGATGAGGCAATAGGGCGCGGTGTATCATGTGATGGCGCGTGGGGACGGCGGGAAGGCCGTTTTCGAGGACGACAAAGACCACTTCGTGAGGATGGATCTGCTGGAGTGAGCGTGAGAGCGTTTCAGCTGGCGGGTGCACGCGTGGGTGCTGATAGGCAATCATTCTCACCTTCTGCTGGAAACAGCGGAGCCGAACCTGGTTGCGCATTTGAGGCGTCAGCGGGGATTGGCAAGTCGGTGGATTCGTGGGACGCTTCATTCATGACGCTCAGGCCGCTTGGCGATTCCGCATGGTTGATCGGGTTTCCGGATCTGTCCGGTGAAACTGCTTTGGCACGGGTGACCGGGGTGACGAGGGTATTGAGGAGTGACAGGCCGGCCGGGGTGTTGGATGTGGTTCCCTCGTTCGAGTCCGTGGCGGTGCATTTTTCCGGGATAGATGGTCGGGCGATCCGGAGATGGATCGAGTCGGTGAAGGTTGAGGATCATTTTCCATGCGGAAAGGAACGCGAGATTCCGGTCTGTTATGGAGGGGAGTCCGGGCCGGATCTGGAGGAGTTGGCGGAGTTCGCGGGAATGACTCCTGGCGAGGTGATCGCGCTTCATTCAGGCGCGGTTTACACGGTGGCGGCGGTGGGATTTTCGCCGGGTTTTCCCTATCTGACAGGGCTGCCGGAGAGGTTGAGGATGCCGCGGAGGGCGACACCGAGATTGGCGGTTCCGGCCGGATCGGTGGCGGTGGCGGGCGGGCAGGCGGGGATCTATCCGTTCACGTCGCCGGGCGGGTGGCATGTCCTGGGAAGGACGGGCATGAGCTTGTTTGATCCGTGGGCGTCGCCGCCGGCATTGCTCCAGCCGGGTGACCGGGTGCGCTTCGTGCCGGTGGAATCATGGCAGACGGTGAATTCGGAGAATCATTCTAACATATTCCATCAGGTGGCGGGTCGGTGGATCGAGGTGATCGAGCAGGGTCCGCTGACCACGGTGCAGGACCTTGGCCGGCCGGGACATGAGTCTTCGGGCGTTTCACCGGGAGGGGCGGTGGATCGCCATGCGTTGCGGGTGGCGAACCTGATGGTTGGCAACGATGAGGCTGCGGCAGCGCTGGAGATCTGTGTCAGGGGGCCGGTTCTCAGGTTTCATGGAGATGCAACCGTCGCGCTAACAGGATCCATCGGGAAATCGAGACGGGTGAAGGATGGCGAGACGGTGGATTTCTCCAAACTCCCGGATGGCGTGCGCGCGTGCCTGGCCATCGACGGCGGCATTCTAACACGCCGATTGCTGGGAAGCGCCTCGACGGATCTGCGGGCGGGGTTCGGAGGAATGGAAGGACGTGCGCTGAGAGCGGGTGACCGGTTGGAGCTTGGGGAGCCAGGCGTCGTTCCGCGCTGCGGTGATTGGCACGTGGGAAGGATGGGGTCGCCGGACGTCGAGCTGAGGTATCTGGCGGGAGTGCAGCAGGATTGGTTTTCCGAGGAGGCGCTCGCTCGATTCAACGGGGCGGTCTATCAGCTCACGCCGAATTCGGACCGGATGGGCGCGCGTTTGTCGGGTGGAAAACTTGAACTGGCCGAGCCACGCGAGATGGTCTCGCAACCGGTGGCCTGCGGATCGGTGCAGGTGCCGCCGGACGGCCAGCCGATTGTCCTGCTGGCGGAGCGCCAGACAATCGGCGGCTACCCGCAGATCGGGCATGTGGTTTCGGTGGATTTGCCCAAGCTGGCCCGCGCTTGGCCGGGCACAAAGGTGCGGTTCCGGGAGGTGACGCTGGACGAGGCGTGGGAGCTCAAGCGGCGCGAGGAACGGGATTTCGAAATGTTGCGGACCGGCTTGAAACTGTTATCTTGAGCGCGATGCGAGAGATCGACCTGAATGCGGACCTGGGTGAGGGCGGAAGCGAGGATGCGGCGCTTCTGGGTTTGATCAGCTCCGCCAACATCGCATGCGGCGGACACGCGGGGGACGAGGAGACGATGCGCCGCACCATCGATCTGGCCATTGCCTCGGGCGTGGCGGTGGGTGCGCATCCTGGCTATGAGGATCGCGAACATTTCGGGCGGATGGCCATGGCATTTCCACTCGGCATGGTCACCGATCTCGTTGCCCGGCAGGTGGAAAAGCTGGCAAAAATCGCGACCGAGGCCGGTGCGGAATTTCATCACGTGAAACCGCATGGCGCGCTTTACAACCAGGCAGACCGCGATGCGGATTTCGCCGCCGCCGTGGTCGCGGGGATCACGAAGGTCATTCCGGCGACGATGCTTTACGCGCTCCCTGGAAGCCGCCTTGCCGAAGCGGGGAGAAACGCGAATCTAACCATCTGCGAGGAGGGATTCGCGGACCGTCGTTATCTGGAGAATGGTTCGCTGATGCCGAGGAACGAACCCGGCGCGGTGATTTCCAATATCGACGAGGCCGTCGAGCAGGCGATGGCCCACGCGACATCGGGCAAGGTCGATACCCTCTGCGTGCATGGCGACGGACCGACGGCGGTTGCGATTCTCAGGAAGCTCCGGGCGGGTCTGGAAAACGCGGGTCTAACCGTGGGCAGCAAGCTTGGGAATTGAAGCTAACAACCGCTTGGTGTATTCCGCCTCCGGCTCGTTGAAAACCCTGCCCGCCGGACCGGACTCGACGATTTTTCCCTGATACATGACCGCGATGCGATCCGCGATGTAGTGGACCACGCCGAGGTCGTGGGAAATGAAGATCATCGTCAGGCCGAGGTCCTTCTGGAGCGACTTGATGAGATTGAGGATCTGCGACTGGATGGAGACGTCGAGCGCGGAGACCGGCTCGTCGGCGATGATGAGCTTGGGCTCGGGGGCGAGGGCGCGGGCGATGGCGATGCGCTGGCGTTGGCCGCCGGAGAATTCGTGCGGGTATTTCCGCATCACCCGTCGCGTCGAGGCCGACGGTGGCCATGAGCTTCTCCACCCGTTTGAAGAGGGCGTCCCCCTGCAGCTTGGGGTGGCGTTGGCGGACGGCCTCGGCGAGCGTCGAGAAAATCGTCATCCGGGGATTCAGCGAGGCGTAGGGGTCCTGGAAGACCATTTGGAAATCGAGCCGGCGCTTGCGGACTTCGGAGCCGGAAAGCTGGGAGAGGTCCTCGCCATCAAGGACGACCGTGCCCGGAGGTCGATGGGATCAATTGCATGATGGTCCGGGAGAAGGTCGATTTCCCACAGCCCGATTCGCCGACGAGACCGAGGATTTCGCCCTTTTCCAGATTGAGGCTGACCCCGTCCACCGCCTTGACGACGTTTTTGGAAGGCGAGAATAAGGACCCGCCGCGCTGGGTGAAATGGGTGTGGAGGTTCTTGATTTCCAGATAGGACACGCCGGAGACGATGCAGAAAATGATCCGGATCGCACGGATAATCCGGGGCAGAATGATTTTTTCAGCCGGTGGGCGGGTTGAAATATCGTTGACCGGTGTGAGCTGGCAATTTCTCTCTCGGCCATGCAAGTCACCGTGCCGTGGTTGAATACCACGCAAACTCACCATTTCATGGGGAGGTTGGGTGGGCTTGTATTCAGCGTGCTTTTCCTCGGTGCGGGAGTTTTTTGTTTCCAACAAACGGCGGTCCGGCCGATCTCCGCCTGGCTGCACGCCCGGAGTTGGGATCGGGCGAGCGCGATCATCGAAAGCAGCAAACTTGAGGGAGGATCGGGTGGCGGTCACGGCAGCGTTTCGATCGCGGTGGGCTACCGCTACGATCACCACGGCCAGACGCTTCACGGGAAACGTTACGGATTTGATGATTCGAAGACCAACATCGCGGTCGAATGGATGGAGAAGGAGGTCAAAAGGCTGGCTCCAGGCACAACGGTGGACTGCTGGGTGAACCCGAAGGATTCGCATGAGGTGGTCCTCATCCGTTCGATTCCGCCCTCCGCGATCATGGGGTTATTTTTTCCGCTGCCATTTCTGTTGGTGGGGACGTTGGGAACCGTCGGGAGTTTGTTCGGGCCATCGCTGTTGGAGCGGTTGTGCAAAAGGCAATTGGATGCGCTGAATCAGTTGAAAACGTCCGGAAGGTTGGCATGGCCATTTGAGAGAGACCCCGAGGCGGCAATGGTCGCGGGCGATACGCGGGTGATTTTCGCAAGGACGGAGCGGGCCACTGTGACCGCTGCCGTCGTCGCTCTCGGGCTTTTCTGGAACGGAATCGTGACGGTCTTCGTGCTGGTGGCGATTTTCGAGGCGCTGGGAGGCTCCGCCGTGGTTGCGGTTTGCCTCAGACTTTTCCTGATCCCATTCGTGACGATCGGTAGCGGGATCGTTTGGCTGGTGTGGAAGTCATGGAAAAACCTCCGCCGTCCAGATTGGGTCGCCGTCATTCACCCCGTGCCCGGATTGGTTCCCGTGAATTGCCGGATTTCATGGGCCGGGCGATCCGTCTTCCGGGAATTCACAGAGGATATCAACCGACTCCGCCTCGTCGCCATGGTGGCGCCGTGGGATTCCGACAGCCATCGACCCCAACGTCCTCCCAAAGCGTATTTGAGGGAATCGAGCCGACGCCCGACGCCCATTCCGCCAGGAGGAATTTCGGCAGGTGAACATGAGCTCGCATCGGTCGAGATCCCCCTGCCCCGCCTCGGGCAGGCCAGCTTCCTGAGTGTGCCGGCGATGCCGGAGGTTCCCTCTCCGTCCTCCAAAGAGTGGGGACGCTGGTGGGCGCTGGAAATCGAACACCGGGACGGCCGCCTCGAAACATTTGAACTCTCGACCGAAAATACCCCCAAATCCCGGTAATGTGGGTGATTTGCGGAATTTGAGAGACAAGATTGCGCTCCGGGAGCATTTAAGCGACAAGAAGTCGCCATCCATGACCCAGCTTTTGATTGAACCTGCCCGTCGCACCGGTTGCGAGGACATCCCCGCCCTTACCGAAGTCCTGCGATCCGCGGTCCAGCGCCAGCGTTCTCCCATCGACGATGTGCTCGATGCGGATGTGGTGGATGAGGAGCATTACATGCGGGAGCTTGCGCATGACCTTGGTATTGAGTGGCTTGACAGCATTCCGATGCCGGACGTGCCGCTGCCCTTGCGTGAGGCCTGTGGTCCACGGATTGCGCTAAGGCATCGCTTGTTGCCCGTGGAAATCACCGGCGAGGGCGATCACAAGCGGTTGAAAATTTGCACGTTCGATCCCTTCAACCTCGTCGCCCGCCAGGCCGCCGCGCAGGAGCTCGAGCTGCCCATCGACTGGTGCATGGCGTCCCGCAAGCGTCTCTACGAGGCACTTCGCCGGCTTTACGGGGTGGGTGCCGACACCTTCGAGCAGATCCTCGAAGGCCGGGATTTCGACTACGACCAGATCGAAAATGGCGAGGATGAGGCGAACGTCATCGACAACGATGACGACGAGGAGGCCTCCGTCGTCAAGTTCGTCAACCAGATCATCCGTGAGGCGCTCGACCAGCGCGCGACGGATATTCACGTGGAGCCGCTCGCCACCAACCTGCGCATCCGCTACCGGATCGACGGTCGCCTCATCGAGGTCGCGGTGCCGGAAAATATCAAGGCGCTGCAAAGTTCGGTGATCGCCCGTCTGAAAATCATGGCCCGCCTCGACATCGCCGAGCGCCGCGTGCCGCAGGACGGACGGATCAACCTCCAGTTCGAAGGCAGCCACCATCGACGTCCGGGTCGCCACCGTGCCGACCGTCGAGGGCGAGAGCGTTTCCCTGCGTCTCCTCAACCAGGAGAAGTTCAACATCGCCAAGCTCGGCATGGAGCCGTTCGTGCTGAAGAAGATCGAGTCCATCCTGCACCTTCCCAACGGCATCATCCTCATCACCGGTCCGACCGGTTCGGGTAAATCGACGAGCCTCTACTCTTTCCTCACGCGAGGTGAACCACCCCGAGCGGCGCATCGTCACCGTCGAGGACCCGGTGGAAAACAAGCTCACCGGCGTCATGCAGATCGCGGTGAAGACCGAGATCGGCCTGACCTTCGCGACCGCGCTGCGCTCCATCCTCCGTGCCGACCCGAACATCGTGATGATCGGGGAAATCCGGGACCTTGAGACCGCGGAAATCGCCATCCGCGCCTCGCTGACAGGTCACTTGGTTTTCTCCACCCTTCACACCAACGACGCGCTCGGCGGCATCAGCCGTCTCGTGGACATGGGCGTGGAACCCTTCCTCGTTTCCGCCGCCGTCCGCGCCTTCCTCGCCCAGCGTCTCGTTAGAAAGCTTTGCGCGAACTGCAAGGTGCCGCGCGAGGTTTCCGATCAGGACAAGCGCGATCTCGGCATCCCGCTGCATCTTCCCGGCCAGTGCTATTCGCCGAAAGGATGCGACCGTTGCCGCGATGACCGGTTTCTCCGGACGACTTGCCATTTACGAAGTCATCCTGCTCACCCAGCCCATGCAGCAGCTCGTCGCCCACAAGGCGCAGGACCGTGAACTCCGCGCACAAGCCATCAAGGACGGCTATATCCCGATGCGTGACTACGGCTGGCACAAGGTGATGAAGGGCGAGACCACCATCGAGGAGGTCATTTCCGTCACCTCCTCCGACATCGGCGGAGCGGAATGATGTTAAACGTTAAGAGTTAGAAGTTAAGAGTGATGAATCAGGAAAGCAGCTTGGAAAATCAATTTCTTCCCAACTAACTTTTAACAAGCAACCTCTAGCCAATTTCAGATGCCTCTCTTCGCCTACAAAGCCCTCTCCGCCAACGGTTCCGTCACCACCGGGGAAATCGATGCCAGCGACCGGCCGGAAGCGCTCCGCGTGCTCGACAAGAAGGGCCTTCAACCGGTCAATCTCAAGGAGACCGCCTCCTCATCCGCCGAACAAGAAAACCACCGCGAACACCAAGGCGAAAGCCGATGAAACCGAGCGCTCGCGGTCCAAGGTGGAAACCAAGGAAACACCGATTCCGGATGGTCCCATCAAGCTGAAGCGCCAGGAGGTCGTGCTCTTCACCGAGGAACTCTCCGACATGCTCAGCGCCGGGCTCCAGCTTGAGCCGGCGCTCAAGTCGATGGAAAACCGGCAGGAGCTGGGCAACCTCAAGGCCGTTTCCTTCAAGATCCGTCAGATTGTTAGAGATGGTGTCAATTTCTCCGTCGCCTTGAAAAAGGTCAGCCCGAGCTTCGGGCCGCTCTATTGCTCGCTCGCCGCCGCCGGCGAGGCATCCGGTGCGCTCGATGTCATTCTCAAGCGCCAGGCGCACTATCTCAAGACCCTCGCCGAGCTGCAGGGCCGCCTCATCCTCGCGATGATCTATCCGGCCTTCCTGGTGCTCGCCGGTATCGGCGTTTCCATCGTTTTCGTCACCACGCTCATCCCGCAGCTCACCGCGCTGATCGAGAGTTCGCCGGGCGGGAAAGTTCCGTTAGGCGCTGCCCTTCTCATCGCCGTTTCGGATTTTCTCAGCAAGTGGTGGCTCGTCATGCTGCTCACCCTCATCGCCGGCTTCATCTTCTTCAAGGCATGGAAGGACAACGATGCCAACAAGCCCGCGTGGGACCGCATCAAGCTGAAACTCCCGCTCGTCGGCCCGGTCATCACCAGCCGATTCTACGTCCAGTTCCTCGAAACCATGGCCAACCTCGTGAGCAACGGCCTGCCGCTGCTCCGCGCCCTGGAACTTTCCCGCGACGCCACGCAGAACCGCGGCCTGCGCGTCGAGCTCGACAAGGTCATCGCCCAGGTCGGCGACGGCCGTTCCTTCTCCAAGGCGCTGATCCGCAACGGTGCTTTCCCGCCGCTGCTCATCGACATGATTTCCGTCGGCGAGCAAACCGGCAAGATCGACCTCTCGCTGCGCCGCGCCGCCGAGCGCTATGACAAGGAACTCGACAAGGACCTGCAGCGCATCATGGCGCTGGTGATGCCCACCGTGCTCATCATCATGGCCGGCCTCATCGGCACCATGGCCTACCTGATGATCACCGCCATCTTCCAGACCATCTCGAACCTCGGTTAGGGCGGCGGAACCGGATCAGAAACCATGACGCTGGCGGAATGCCTGGGCCTGGCGTCTTGAGAACTCGATGGGTCCCAGGCTGTCGAGCTCGGCGGAAAAACCACCTCCCTCCCTTCTCCGGATCAACTTCAGGCAATGCAACCTGACGATCTGGCTGCGGTTGACGCGGACGAATTGGTGGTCCGGCAACAACAGCTCGATTTCCTTCAGGCTCTTTGTCAGGTGAATCGGCTTCCGGTCCTTCACATGGATCCGCACGTAGCTTCCATCCGATTCCACCATGATGATCTCCTCCGGATGAAGGGGCCAGCAGTGGCTCTGGTCACCAAGGACAATCAGGCTGTCACCATGATGGTTCTCGTCCTTGCGCATGCGGGCGAGCGCCCGGGCCAACCGCGATGGTTCGATGGGCTTGAGCAGATAATCCGCCGCATCGCCATCGAACGCATCCACCGCGAACCGTTCGTGCGCCGTCGTGATGACCACGGGGATCCGCATCGTCCGGATCTCCGGGATGAAACTCATGCCGTGGACACCCGGCATCTCAAGATCGAGAAACACGCCGTCCACCCTCTGGCTCAGGAGGATGGACCGCGCCTGGGTGACATTGGCCGCCTCGACGGGCAGGAACGATGACACCAGTCCGCTGATCTGGCGGCTGAGTTCGGTCCTTGCGAGATCCTCGTCGTCAACAATCAGATAGGTCATCGTATTTGCATTTGTTTTCATGAAATTGCCAGGGTGTTGAACGGGATGCGAAGGTCCGCGGACACCGTCGCTTCATCCAGTTGGGTCAATGACAAGGTGGCCTTGTCACCGTATAGCAGTTTCAACCGCTGCCGGGCATCACGGATGCCCACACCTTGGGTTACGCTTTCCGGAAGTATTCCCGTATTTCTAACATGCATGTGCATCCCCGCGGGATCGGTCCGGGCTTGCACGGCAATCTTGCCACCCGATTCCATGTTTCCGATTCCGTGGGTGATCGCGTTCTCCACGAGATTGAGCAGAAGCATCGGTGGAACCAGGGCTTCCAACAATTCGTCCGGAATATCGATCGAAGTGGTCAACCGGGTGCCGAATCTCAATCTCGCCAGGTGATCAAGGGACCGAATGCTTTTCACCTCATCGCCCAGGGCGATCAGCGACACCTCGGTGGCATGAAGACTGTTTCGCAACAAGCTGGCCAACGAGGTGATCGCCTCATCCGCCCTTTCCGCATCCACATGCACCAGGGCACGGATGACGTTGAGCGAGTTGAAAAGGAAATGCGGATTCAACTTCGCCTGCAAACTTCTCAGCAGTGCCTTCTGATAGCCCGGCGTTTGGAGCGCCTCCTCGGTCCTCTGCTCCGTGCATGGATCCTTCAACAGGCCGATGGCCTGCAGCGGACGGCCATCCCTGCCTCTGGCCAGGACCTTGCCGATGGAGTCGAAGGGACGATGCCCGTTTCCGGCGCCATCATCAATCAACCTCATGCCCCTGAGATCCTTGGCGTCGGGAGTCTCCGGAGATTCCAGACTGACGCCCACCAACCTCCCGGGATCCTTCTCCAACGGCCTGAATCGCGTGCCATCCGATTCGGTCGGATCGGGGTGACCGCTATCCGACCATGCGAATCCTTTGCCACTTTCCCATTCCCAAAGCTCGATACCCGCCGCGGTCATGGCGATCTCGTTGAGATTGAGCTGTCGCCTGAGGCGCGTCGAACCCACCGACATAAGATATGCCATCGCGGCAAGTGTCATGTTATAGATTGCGAGCTCGGCCGCGCCCAGCGAGCGGCCCGCCATGGAATCCATCGCAAGCGGGCCGATGCTGTTGAATGCGGTGGCGATTACACACCAGATGGCGATCAACAGGGAGACCGGTGCGGGAGGAAGCCAGATGGCGGCCATCACCATCAAGGGAAACGGAAGATAGAGGGCGGTGCCATGCGTGATGAAGGGCTCGAAGGCTCCGCTGATGGCCAAACTCATGACGGTCAATCCCGCCAGTCCGGCGAACAACCCCTTCAGGCTCCAGCGCACCTCCGGCAGGATGAACTTCCGTTGCAGAAGATGAAGCGTCAACGGTCCCAAGGCGATGATCCCATGGGCGTGCGAAATCATCAATAGGAAGAAGCTGGCACCCAACGCATCCCACTTGAACCGGCCAGTCCACGTGAGGACAACCGAAACGATGATGGCAAGCGGGATGCAACCCAGAACCGGCGCACCTAACAGCCGCCAGGCCGTTTGGCAAAGGTCGGTTCGGTCTTCCTGCTGACTTCCACTCTTCCCCATGTTTCCCAGCCACACCACGAACCAGGCTTCCAACGGATAGAGCAGCGGAATGAGGAAGATCGGCCAATTCTGCCGGGGATCGATGACCCACCAGATCGCCAGGTGACCGACCATCAATGGAACCAACGCCCTCCGGCCGAAAAACTGGAAGAATGCCACCGCCACTCCTGCCGCCGGCCAGATCGGGCTGATTGTCCTTCCACTGACGTTGAGATACCAGAATGCAAGGCCGCATCCCAACGCGGTGATGAAAGCCATGAGAATCCAATCTGAAGGTCGGGTCGTTGAAGACGGTCGGGTTGACGGATGCATCTACTGGCGGTGACCAATAGAATGATTTTTGATAGAACATGTCGAAATGTGTTTCTTCCTGAACGAACAAAGGCCAATTCAACCGATCAATGGATTCTATCGACCGCTTATAATGGTAAGCAAACCAGTTGCTCTTTCCATGGATGGGGTTGTCATGCCAAACATCCATCGATTTCACCAATGTTCGGCCCTGAAGATCAGGTCCGATTCTCGACACTTGCAGGTGTCCCGCCTGGAGGCCGCCTGCATCCGGATGGCGTTGGGACGGAAATGTTCCATTCCGTTTGCAGTGCGATTTCGACCATTCACAAACCCGGATTGCCGTTTGCCATCCTTGAATTGACCCTTGCGGCGATTCCTGTGTTTTTCGGGACCGTCGCTCGGCCGTTGAATCGCTCGCTCCCCCTTCACACGAATGACGGGGGACCGATGGGTCCATCGGACGAATTCGTTTCCTGTGTGTATTGCAAATCGAGGAGAGAAGCCTGGCTTCTCTCCTCGACGCAAATCAGTAACTGAAGACTCAAACGCCGGACAAATGCATGCTTGCGGACTTCAAGTTCACCAGCCTCCGCCGAGGGCCTTGTAGAGATTCACGGAGTTGATCTCACGCGAAAGCCGGAGCTGGATCAGCGGCTGGCGGGCGGAGAAAAGATCCAGGGTGGCGGTGAGCACCTCGAAGTAACTGTCGAGGCCGCGGTCGAAGCGGGCGGTTGCAAGGTCGGTGCGTTTCTGCTGTGCCTCGACGAGTTTCTCCGTTGCGGAAATCCGGTCCGCCAGGCCGCGGCGGCCGGCCAGTCCGTCGGCAACCTCACGGAAGCCGGTCTGGATGGATTTCTCGTAGGTGACCACGGCGGTTTTCTCGGCGACCTTGAGGGAGTTGAGGTAGGCGATGTTGAGGCCGCCGCTGAAGATGGGAATGTCCACCTTTGGCGAGAACAACCAGGTGCCGGTGCCGTTGGCGAAGAGACCGGACAATTCACGGCTGGCGGTGCCACCGCTGGCGGTCAGCGAAATGCTGGGGAACAGCGCGGCGCGTGCGGCACCGATGTCGGCGTTGGCGGCGCGCATCTGGAACTCGGCCTGGCGGATGTCCGGACGGCGGCGCAGCAGGTCGGATGAAACACCGGCTCTAACCGGTGCGACGAGCACCTGATCGAGCGAGCGACCCTTCGGCAAATTCCCGGGGATGGATCCACCGGCGAGGAACACGAGAGAGTTTTTGACCACCTCCGCGCGCTGGCGAAAAGCTGCTAGATCCACCTTGGCGGTCTGGCGCTGGATCTCCATCGACGAGAGATCGAGCTCGGAAACGGTCCCGGCATCGAATCGCTTTTTCATGATGTCGTACGCGGTGTCCATGCCGCCAAGCGTCTGCTCTGCTAGGGCGATCTGCTCGCGCAGGGCGAGTTCGGTGAGGTATTGGTTCGCCACCTCGGCGACGAGCGAGATCTGCACCGCGACGCGTGCGGCGTCCGTGGCGAAGTAGGATTGCAGCGCGGATTCGTTCATGCTGCGGACCTTGCCGAAGAGATCGAGTTCGTAGGAAACCAGGCCCACCGAGACCTCGTAGCTTTCCGAGTTGATACCCGCGCCACTGGACCCCGGCGCACCGAGGCCGCGGCGGCGCTCGCCGGATGCCTCCCCGCCGATGGACGGAAAGAGCGACGAGCGGGAGATGGCATATTGGGCGCGCGACTGCTCGACGTTGAGCGCGGCGATGCGCAGGTCACGGTTGTTTTCCAATGACGTGCGGACAAGGCCGCGCAGGCGCGGGTCGGAGAAGAATTTCTGCCAGGCGATGTCCGCGGACACCACGCCGCCGGAGTTTCCGGGAAACTCCATGGAGACCGGGGATTTGACCGGATCCAATGGCGGGATGAGCGAGCAGCCTCCTGATAGAAATGACAGCGCCAGGCCGGTGGCGACGGATGATTTACGCATGATGGGAGTTCCCTTCGTTGGATTCTGAAACGGTGGCGGACACGGCGTGCGGCTCGTGGCCGGTGATTTTCGTGACGATGCGGGCGACGACCACGAAAAACACCGGGACCAGGAAGATGGCGAGGATGGTGCCGGAAATCATGCCGCCGGCCACGCCGGTGCCGATCGCGTTCTGGCTGGCGGAACCCGCGCCGGTGCTGATGACCAGCGGCACCACGCCGAGCACGAAGGCCATCGAGGTCATCAGGATGGGTCGTAACCGAAGCCGCACTGCTTCCAGCGTGGCTTCGATGAGACCCTTTCCTTCCGCCATCAGGTCGAGCGCGAACTCGATGATGAGGATGGCGTTCTTGGTGGAGAGACCGACGGTGGTTAGAAGACCGACCTTGAAGTAAACATCGTTCGGCAGCTCGCGGTAGGTGGCGGCGAGCAGCGCGCCGATGATACCGAGCGGCACCACCATGATGACCGCCGCCGGGATGGACCAACTCTCGTACAGAGCCGCGAGACAAAGGAAGACGATGAGCAGCGAAACCCCGTAGAGCAGGGGAGCCTGGTTGCCGGAAATCCGTTCCTCCAGCGACTGGCCGCTCCACTCGAAACCGATCCCGCGCGGCAAGCTGCTTGGCCATGTTCTCCATTTCCATCATCGCCTCACCCGAGCTGAGGCCGGGCGCGGCGCTGCCGACGATGTTGACCGACGGGATGCCGTTGTAGCGTTGGAGTTGTGGCGAGCCAAACGACCAATCGACCTTGGTGACGGCGGAAAGCGGGACCATGCCGCCCTGTTTGTTACGCACATAAACTTTGCCAATGTCCTCGGGCGTCATGCGGAATTTCGCGTCGAGCTGGACGATCACGCGCTGGACACGCGGACCGTTGACAAAGTTGTTCACGTAGGCCGAGCCGAAGGCGGTCTGCATGGTCGTGTTGATCTCTGCTAGAGAAACGCCCAACGCGCTGGCCTTGTCCTGATCCAGCTCGATCTTCATCTGCGCCGCATCGGCGAGTCCTTGTGGACGGACTTGTTGGAGTTTGGGATTCTGCGAAGCCATGCCCATCAACTGACCCTGCGCCGCGATCAACGTTTCATGACCCACCCCCCCGACGTCCTGCAACCAGAAGTCGAAACCGGACGAGGTCCCCAGCTCGGGGATGGCTGGCGGGTTCAGCGGGAAGACGATGGCGTCCTTGATCTGGCCAAGGCCCATCATCGCGCGCTTGATCACCGCGTGGACATTGTGGTCCTTGCCGACCCGTTCCTCCCATGGCTTGAGACGGATGAAAGCGAGTCCCGAGTTCTGCGCCTTGCCGGCGAAACTGAAACCCGCGACGGTAAAGTAGTGCTCGATCTCCGGTTGCTTCGCGAAGTATTCCTCCGCCTGCCGCAGCACGTCCTGCGTGCGCTCGTCGGTCGCACCCGTCGGCAGCGACATCAGCGTGATGAAATAGCCCTGGTCCTCTTCCGGCAGGAAGGACGACGGCATGTTCTTGTAAAGGATTCCCACCCCGCCGACCACGATCAGAAGCGCCAGGATGCCGATGACGGAATGTTTCACCAGTTTGCCGACCCATCCCTGATAGACGTGGGTGGA
This sequence comes from uncultured Verrucomicrobiae bacterium, assembly GCA_963810445.1. Taxonomy (GTDB): domain Bacteria; phylum Verrucomicrobiota; class Verrucomicrobiia; order Verrucomicrobiales; family Akkermansiaceae; genus Luteolibacter. The sequence continues at coordinate 123,948 of CAWENZ010000063.1, forward strand.
TTTGTCGAAGGTGCGGTTGAACCAACCGAAGAAGCCGCGCTTCTCGTGGTGATGGCCGGCGTCCACCTGCTTGAGCAGGGTGCCGCACAGCGCTGGTGTTAGGGATAGCGCCATCATGATGGAGAACAACATGCAGGAAACCATCGCCATGGTGAACTGACGGTAGATCGTTCCCACCGAGCCGCCGAAGAACGCCATCGGGATGAACACCGCGCTGAGCACCAGCGTGATGCCGATGAGCGCGCCGGTGATCTGTCCCATCGCCTTGCGCGTGGCCTCCTTGGCCGGCAGCCCTTCCTCGCTCATGATGCGCTCGACGTTTTCCACGACCACGATCGCGTCATCCACCAGGATGCCGATGGCGAGCACCATGCCGAACATCGTCAGCACGTTGATGGAGAATCCGAACGCCATCATCAGGCCGCAGGTGCCTAACAAGGCGACCGGTACCACCAGCGTGGGGATCAGCGTGGCGCGGAAATTCTGGAGGAACAGATACATCACCAGGAACACCAGGATGATGGCCTCCACCAGCGTCTTGAGCACCTCCTCCACGGAAATTTTCACGAAGGTCGAGGTGTCCAACGGATAGATCACCTTCACGCCCGGCGGGAAGAATTCCTCCAACCGCTTGACCTCCTTGCGCACGCCCTCCGCGGTGTCCAGCGCGTTGGCGGTGGGCGAGAGCTTGATGGCGCAGGCACCGGTCGGCTTGCCGTCGATGTTCGCCTTGATCGAGTAGTCCTGGCCGCCGAGTTCCACCCGGGCGACGTCCTTCAGATAGATTCGCGAGCCGTCGGTGTTCACGCGCAGCACGATTCCCTCAAACTGGGAAACCTCGCGCAGGGTCGCGCGGCCTTGAAGGATGATGTTGAGCTGCTGGCCCTCCACCGCGGGAAGCTGGCCGAGCTGGCCGACCGGGACCTGGGTGTTCTGTGCCGCGACGGCCGCTGAGATGTCTCCAGGGGTCAGGCCGTAGCTCATCAGTCTCTCGGGATCCAGCCAGATCCGCATCGCATACTGGGTGCCGAACTGAATCACCTCGCCGACTCCCTGCACGCGCCGGATCGGATCGAGCATGTTGGCAGCCATGTAGTTCCCCAGCGCGATGGCATCCAGGCTGCCATCGTCGGTTGTTAGAGCGATGAACATCGCGTAGTTCCGCGTTGCCTTGGCGACCACGACCCCTTGCTGCTGCACGGTCTGCGGCAGGCTCGGGCGTGGCGAGCTGCACCTTGTTCTGCACCTGCACCTGTGCCACGTCCGGATCGGTTCCGGGTTTGAAATAGAGCGTGATGATCGCGGTGCCGTTCGCATCGGAGGCGGACGACATGTAGAGCAGGTTGTCGATGCCGTTGAGCTGCTGCTCGATCACCGAGGTCACCGTGTCGCTGAGCGTTTCCGCGGAAGCGCCGGCGTAGTTCGCGGTGATGGAGATCGATGGCGGCGCGACGCTGGGATATTGCGCGACGGGGAGTTGCGTGATGGAGATGCCACCCATCAAGCAGATGAGGATGGCGAGCACCCAGGCGAAGACCGGGCGGTCGATGAAGAAACGGGCCATGAGTCGGGGAAATTAGTGTTTGGCGGGTTCCGCCGGAGTTTTGTCGGCTTTCATGCCGAAGGGAGAGGGCACGACTTCCGCGCCGGGGCGCGCCTTGAGCAGGCCTTCCATGATGACTTTCTCACCTGGTTCCAGGCCCGACGTGACGACCCATTTGTCGCCGGTGAGTCCGCCGGTCTGGATGGTTCGCGGTTGCACGTGGTTGGTGTCGTCGATGACCATCACCGAGCCACCGCCACCCAGCCCGCGGGTCACCGCCTGTTGGGGCACGGTGATGGCATTTTCAATGACTGACTGCACCACCCGCGCCCGCGCGAACATCCCGGGAAGCAGAAATTTGTCGGGATTCGGAAATTCCGCGCGCAGCGTCACCATTCCGGTCGTTTCATCCACCGTGACCTCGGAAAACAACAGCTTGCCGGGGTGCTCATACTCGCTGCCGTCATCTAGCAGCAGCGTGACCTGGCCATTTCCCTGATCCTTCTTTTCCGCCATCGCACGACGCAGCTTCACGATGTCGGAGCTGGATTGGGTGAAGTCGAAATAGATCGGGTCGAGCTGTTGGATCACCGCAAGCAAGGTCGGTGTCCCTTGGCCGACGAGCGCACCCTCGGTCACCTCCGCCTTGCCGATACGCCCGGAAATCGGAGCCGTCACAGTCGCGTAACCAAGATTCAGCTCGGCGGTCGCCAATGCTGCCGTCGCCGCGCCGATTTCCGCGTTGGCGATGGTCACTGCGGATTCGGAATCGTCCGCCTGCTGCTTGCTAACCGCATTTACGGCGACCAGCTCGCGGTAGCGCCTGACCTGGTTTTCCGCCTGTTGGGCGGCTGCCTCGGCACGCACCAGATTTGCGGCCGCGCTGTTGCGGGCAGCTTCCAGCGGCGCGGGATCGATTTGAAAAAGCACATCGTTCGCCTCCACATCGGCTCCCTCCGTGAAACTCTTTTTCAGGAGGATGCCGGCGACACGGGCGCGGACTTCCGCCACACGCAAGGCGTCGATCCGACCCGGGAGGTCCTTGGTGATGGTGACCTTTTCCGAGGTCACGGCTGCGAAGGTGACCGCCGCAGGAGGCATTGGCGGAGGACCGGCTGCGCCGTTTTTCTTCCCGCAACCGGGAAGGAGAAGCCAGATCAGGGACAAGGGAAGGAAATGGATGGGACGCATGGCGGGGAGGGCGGGATCTCAAACGGTTGTTCGACGAGGGGGAATCTATCGTCTCGAATTCCGATTGCGGAATGACTTTGATGTTTCCATGCTGGTAACTTTCGGTTACCACTCGGCCCGGATGGAACTGAGACATTTGCGTTACTTTGTGGCGGTCGCGGAGGAATTGAGCTTCCGCAAGGCCTCGCAACGGCTCCGCGTCAGCCGCCCGGCGCTCAGCAAGCAGATCAAGGATCTCGAGAACGAGATCGCTGTCAAACTCCTTGTCCGGGACACGGTCAGCGTCTCGTTGACCAAGGCAGGGGAGATTTTTCTGGAAGACGCGCAAAAGCTGCTCACCCACGCGGATCAGGCGATCGAGCGTGCGAGCGAGGCGCAGTCCGGACATCGTGGGAAATTGCGGATCGGTAGCGTCGGCATCATCGCCACCGATTTCCTTCCCAAGACGCTCAAGCTTTTCCATCAGAAATACCAGGGCGTGGAGGTGGCATTCGTGGAAATGTTGCCGGCCGAGCAGCTCGACGCCTTGGCCGCGGGGCGCATCGACATCGGGTTCGCCTACGGCAAGGACGTGATGGGCATGACCTGTTTGAGAAGCCTCTGCGTCATCCATTCCAGCTACGGCGTCGCGGTGTCGCGTCAGCACGCGATGGCCGACCGCGATTCTCTAACATTGAAAGAGGTGCGCCAGGAAACCTTGCTCTGCCTTGGCGGCGAGGGTCGCTCCAGCCATCGCGATGCGGTCGGCCAGATCTACCGCGAGGACGGGGTCAAGCCGGGCAAGGTTCGCCCGGTCGAGGGATTCGATTCGCTGGTCACCCTCATCTCCGCCGACCAGGGCATCTCGCTGTTGCCGGTCGTTCTCGACCTTGCGAAACAGGACATCGTCATCATCCCCATCCTCAAGACAAAGGCGGACCTCGATTTCCACATGTGGGCCGTCTGGAAACGCCATCAGCCTTCGCACCATATCAAGCACTTCGTGCAACTCCTCGAGGAACGTGTGCTCGTCTCAAGTCTGGAGGAATGAGGTGAAACCCGCTGGACCTTGCTTGCCTTAGGGAAGCGTCGGCGCAGGGAATCTTCACAAAGGATTCACGTGAATTCACTCGACGCGCGTTCGTCTTGTTCCATGGTCGGGAAGCTGCAAATCACTCCTGAAACCCGCTCTGGCGTCCCACGAACCTCACCCTCACCTCATGACCTCACGTCGCAAATTCATCGGCACCACCACCCTCGCGTTCATCGGTCTCCAGCGCTATGCCGCTGCTGCCGACAGTTCACGTGTCATCATGCCTCTCGGCGAATTGGTGCCGGATCCCAAGCGCATCCTCGACCTTCCCGAGGGCTTCACCTACCGCATCCTCTCGACCAAGGGAGAAACGATGACCGATGGTCTCAAGGTTCCCGGAAAACCGGATGGCATGGCCGCCTTCCCGACAGCGGATGGCAAGGTTGTCCTCGTCCGCAACCACGAACTGGCGCTGGCAATGACCGGCCTCGGACCTTTTCCTAACAACCATCAGTTCCCTTCCAATCTCGATGCCGGCCTGAGCCACGATCCGGGAAAAGATGGCAAAAGCCCCCACCTCGGCGGTACCACCAACCTCGTCTTCGATCCCGAATCCGGCGAGGTTCTCAGCCAGTTCCTCTCGCTAACCGGAACCGACCGAAACTGCGCCGGCGGCGCAATGCCCTGGGGAACCTGGATCACCTGTGAGGAGTCCGAGGATCTCACTTCCCCGCGTGGCCTGAACCATGGCTGGTGTTACGAGGTCAAGGCGACCTCCCAACCCGGCCTGCAGAAGGCTGTCGCCATGAAAGCCCTCGGTCGCTTCCGTCACGAGGCGGTCGCGCTCGATCCCGCCACCGGCATCCTCTATCTAACCGAGGACCGGACCGATGGCCTGCTTTACCGCTTTATTCCCACGAAGGCGGGCGATCTAACCACCGGCAAGCTGCAAGCCCTCGCGATTGTCGATCAGCCAAAGGCCGACCTCCGCAACTACGACTCCTCGCAAACCAGCCCCAAGGTTGGCGAGTTGCTCAAGGCAACGTGGATCGATCTTGAGAACACCGCATCCCCGGCCGATGACCTCCGCCTCCGTGGCTACGAGGCGGGTGCCGCCAGATTTGCCCGCGGAGAAGGGATCCATCTTACACCGGACGGCATCTTCATCTGCTGTACGGATGGCGGCCCGTCGCGCCGGGGGCAGATTTTCCGGTTGCAACCGTCCGGCTCCGCGGAAACTCCCGACACCCTCGAACTCTATCTCCAGCCCGGGAAGATCGACCTCCTCACCAATGGCGACAACCTCTGCCCCGCGCCCTGGGGTGGGATCGTGATCTGCGAGGACCTGATCGACGATTCCTTCGCCGAGCATTCCCATGTCCGCTGCGTGAACCCGAAAGGCAGGATTTTCACCATCGCCCGGAATGCCAAGGACAAGTCCGAGTTCGCCGGTTGCTGTTTCTCGCCCGACGGGAAATGGCTTTTCGTGAATCTCCAGGGCCACGGCCTCACCCTCGCGATCACCGGTCCTTGGGAAAAGGCCGTCTAGCAGCTTCATCCGGTTGGACAAGTCCGCCAACCGCACCGATGCTGCGCGCGCCGTGGCCAACGAAGATTCATCCACCCGAACCGCGGATGTCCCCAGTACCGAAGCCGGAGATGTTCGGCGCCAACCGGTTGGAAAGGTCGGTTGGAAGGAAGCGTTCCGGGCATTCCGGCACCGGAACTACCGGATCTTTTTCGCCGGGCAGATTATCTCTCTGGTCGGAACCTGGTTGCAGTCCACCGCGGAAGGCTGGCTGGTTTACGACCTGAGCGGATCATCGGTGGCCCTTGGATTGATCCGCTTTTCCAACATGCTCCCCTTCGCCCTGCTGGCCCTGTGGGGAGGAATTGTCGCGGACCGCAGGTCAAAGCGGGAAATCCTGTTATACACCCAATCCGCATCCATGGTCCTCGCGCTGGTGCTCGCCGCCCTGGTCTATCTAAAGGTCATCGAGGTCTGGCATGTGGCGGCCATCGGATTCTTGTTAGGAGTGGTGAACGCTTTCGACGTTCCCGCGCGACAATCGTTCGTGGTGGAACTCGTCGGACGTGACGACCTGATCAACGGCATCGCGCTGAACTCATCCATGTTCAACCTCGCACGCGTGGTGGGACCCGCGGTCGCGGGCTTGCTCATCGGCACGGTGGGGATCGCCGGATGCTTCCTGCTCAACGCCATTTCCTACATCGCGGTGATCATCGGCTACGGGAAATTGAAACTGCCGGAATTCGAGTCGAAGAAAACGCATCCGCGCTTCGCCGAAGCGATCGGCGAGGCGTTCCGCTACATCGCCGCCAACGGCCCGCTCCGCGGCATCATGATCCTGATTTCCACCTTCAGCTTGTTCGGGATCAGCTTCGCGGTTCTCATGCCGGTCTTTGCGAAGGACGTGCTACATGGCGACGCCAAGGCCTTCGGCATCCTCATGGCCTGCAACGGTTGCGGTGCTCTAACGGGAGGCATTTCGCTCGCGTCACATGGAACCCGCTTCCGCCGGAGGACGCTGATCTACGTGGGGTTGTTCGGTTGTTGTTGTTTCCTGATCCTCTTCGCCATGTCGCGGATCTTCCTGCTCTCGTGCGGTCTGCTCGTTTGCGCGGGATTTTTCATGATCATCTTTCTGGCAACCGCCAACACCGCGACGCAGTTGCGTTCCCCGGATGCGCTGCGCGGGAGAATCATGGGATTTTACTCGCTCTGCTTCCTCGGCATGAGCTCCGTGGGAAGTCTCGTTTCCGGTTTTCTTGCAAATTCACTCGGCGCACCTGCCGCGGTGATCGCCGGTGCCTCGGTCTGCATGATCGTGGGCCTGCTGGTGTTCCGCAGGATCATTCCGCTACCGCCCGAAGCGGCACCGGTGATGGATGAATGAGTCGTTGGTCGCGAAGCCCTGAAATTTCTCGTCATTTTAAAAATCATGCGGTAATGGTTTCGTTCTAACGATCCTGTGCCATGCCGAAGTTCCACGTCAGCAAGTCCATCTTCATCGAGGCTCCCCCAGCCAAGGTCTTCGCCTTGGTCCGTGATTTCCGCCAATGGCCGGCATGGTCGCCATGGCTGATTGCCGAACCGGAGGCCCAGCTGCAATATGCTCCCAATGGCAGGAGCTATACCTGGGATGGCAGGATCACGGGCAGCGGCAAGATGGACATCGCCGGGGAAGACGAACCGCGTTCGATCGACTATCAGCTCACTTTTCTGAAGCCTTGGAAATCGGAGAATACCGCCCGCTTCCTTTTCACGGAACGCGACGGAGGCACGGAAGTGACGTGGACGATGGAAGGCTCGCTGCCGTTCTTCATGTTCTGGATGGTCTCCTCGATGACCGCCTACATCGGCGCGGACTATCAGCGCGGCCTGATGATGCTCAAGGCCATCATGGAAACCGGTGTCAATCCGTCGAAACTCACGTTTGTCGGCCGACAGGCATTTCCCGGCTGCCGTTACCTCGGGGTGAAAACCACCTGCCCCATCGACGAGATTGGCGACCGTATGCAGCGGGACATGAGGAAACTAACAGCCCAACTCGGTGAGAGTGGCGCGAAGCCGTCGGGAAAGCCACTTTCCATCTGCCACAAGTGGGATCCGGTCAAGGGTACCACCTGTTATACCCTTTCATTTCCCCTCGATTCCATGCCTTCGGAGATTCCCGACGGCTTCGTGACCGGCGAGATTCCGGCTTGCGAGGTTTACGCCGTCCGGCACACAGGTCCCTATCGATTTCTCGGAAATGCCTGGTCGGCAGGTGTCATGCACGAACGGGCGAAGGTCTTCGGGACCAACAAGAGAATTGCGCCCTTTGAGATCTATCTGAACGATCCGACAGTCGAGCCGGAAATCGAACTCGTCACCGTCGTCCATTTCCCGGTGAAGCCTTGAAGCTTGGCAACTTTCGTCCCGCTCCTTCAGGCATCACGCTCCCAGAGGGCGAGAAACGTCGAGGCCGTCGCTGGATCGTTGAGGAACACCCCCGGGCCCTTCACCAAAGTGGCGAGTTCCTCGTCCGTGATCGAATTCCTCCGCAGGATACGGAGCATGCCTCCCTTGTTGGATCCCTTTTTCATCCATTCCCACGCGATGCGACCCATGGTCATCCGCACGTTGAGCTCGACAACCGGCTTGAGCGCGAGTGATCCATCCACCCGCCGGTGCACCATCGCATCGACGCACAGGGGTCCCGTGCAGCCCGGGAGAATTTTTCCCAAATGACCCGGGATCATGTTCTGATAGATCTCCATCGCCCGCGCCTCGCGGAAGAGGAACTCCGCCATTTCCGGCTCAAGCACGTTGCCCCATTTCGGGCTCACACGGATGCCGAGGAAACGGCCGGCCGCGTCGTTCTCCATCCGTGTCAGGCCGACGAGGGTGACCTCCCCACCGGCTTTCATTTCATAAAGTGCGGAGAAATCCAGCACCCGGTCGAGCCACGGTTCCACGACAATCGCGCCGTGGGCGGCGAGCGTGTTGTCGATCCACCCGCGGGTTTTCTCCGGCACGCTGTCGGTATTCACGCGCAGATGTCCACGACCGGCGCAGGCATAGGGCGCTTTCAGCAGAGCCTGCCTCCCGTATGTTAGATGGCTCTCGATCTTGCGGATCACCTCGCCGGACTCATGGAAAAGTTCTCCGGTTTCCTCGACAGTGCCCAGCGCCTGTTCGAGCCGCAGCCCGATCTCCTTGGAAAACCATTCCACCGGCACATCGTCGCGCCACTGTTGTTCCACCTGCGGAGAAATGTCAGGCGCGTAAGGACGCAGGGTTTCCACGGCATCGGGACTCCAGGCCCAGGGTCGCAGTCCACCGAGCTTTCTTCCCGGAGGCGTGCCTAACGAAAGGATCTCGGGCAACTCGAAGCCCGCCTTCTTCAGCGACTGCAAGTGCGCGACCGATGGTGGACACCGCATCATCAACGCGTCATCCCGCCGGCAGCAACCGAGCATCAGGCATTCCAGATCGTGTTCCAGCGCGAGTGAGGTCTTGTCCGGCTGCCATGTTTTTCCTGTTAGGGATGCCCTGGCATGTGACTCCGCGTTCGGATTGAACCAATGCACCACCGGCGTGCGGCCCCGCGAGATTTCACAGACCTCCAGATGCCGGATGAAATCGTCATCAAGACCCGCAAGGCGACGGCTTTCCACATTGAAGGGTGCAAGACCTTTCGCCCGCGCTGGTGTTAGAGGAAACGAAAGACAGCGGCGGTAGGCATGCCAATCGGTCTCACCCTGTTCCTTCCATTTGCGGAACCATTTCAGCCCGTGACCGACATGGCCGATCTCGTCGAGATGGATCTTTTCCAACACCGCCGCCGTCGCCGTGTCGCCGACCTGCCGGAACAATCCGGCGTAATGTTTCGAGAAATCGAGGTTCGCCTGCTCGAATGTTAGATTCAGCCGCGTCACGAACGCCATCGGCGTCTCCATCGGCGCGACGATACGCCAGAAATGGTCGTTCACCGGCAGCTCGCCAAACGCGATCCCGCACTCGCGCATCCGCCGCACATACATCATCGCGTGCGCCTGCTCCTCGCGCATCGCCTCATAGACACCGGCCCGGTATTCCTTCGGAGCGTCGGGGAAACGCAGCAGCACCAGCGCCATCAGCTCCGCCGCGAGCAACTCGTGGTTGGCGAGGAAATGCAGCATCACACCGCGCTCGCGATCGTCGTCAAGCCGGTTCGTCCCGGGAAAATCCGCACGCACCCCGTCACCGCGAACACGCAACTCACGTGGTCGCCCGGGAGCGTCCGGCAGCGCGATCGCCGGACCGCGCGCCTCGTCCGCGACCGTCATCGGCCCAGGCCGAAGCTTCTCCTCAAGCGTCTCCGCAAACAACACACGCTCCGCGATCTCCCGCATTTCACTCACGGCGAAAAGATGGCGGAATTTACAAATCACGCACGCACGGATTCGCGCGACGGCGAATCGAGAATCCCATCCTTTTGTGCGCAACTTCACTTCAGATCCTCAACCTCAGGTCGCGATCGCTCCTCAACACCCCGGCAGGCACCTTTCGTTGCCTCTCAGCCGTCTGGCACCGTCCTTTCGCCTCTCCGTGATCCGGTCGCGCACCGCAACGAACGCCTCGTTGACGAATGCCTTGCTGCCAATCACCGCGTCATCCCCAGATCCGGCAGAACCATTCCATTTTCCTCCGCCTCTAACGCCTCCATCGTTCTAGCGGCGGCCTGTGAACGTCGCTGTTGCGATTGCCGATTTGAATCCACTTCCGTTGTGGCTGACGCAGGCCCTGACAAGCACACAAAGCGCCGGTCCACCACGCGGGAAATGCAGTGGTAAATCGCCGGCTTCTCCGTCGAATCCTTCCAGGGTGACAACCAACGCCTGCTACTCATCCCACCTTTAGCATCCCCAAACCGCATGGTGAGCCGGAATCTAACTTTTTGTCCGGGATTTTGAAGTTGGTCGATGCCGAGCTGTTCGAAAATGGTGGCGTGGATATTGGATTCCCAATCCTTAGGGACGAACTGACCCCGCCATAATCTTGACAAACAGCAGGCGGACACGATTTCCGTGTTACATGAAAAACGTGACAATCACCCTGGATGAGGAAGTGGTTCGTTGGGCCAAGATTTGGGCGGCGAGCCATGATACAAGTGTTTCGCGGATGCTTGGTGAGGAATTGCGGATAAAAATGGATACGGAGCAAACCTACGAGCGGGCGAAGAGGAGGTTTCTGGAGAAAATTCCCAGATCTCTGAAATCAGCGGACGATACCTACACCACACGGGACAGCCTGTATGAGCGATAGAATTTTCGTGGATACCAACATCCTGGTTTATTGACGGGATGCTTCGGAGCCGGAGAAGCAGGTGATCGCCGCAGGCAGGCTCGCCGAGCTATGGGTCGCGCGCAGCGGGCGCATCTCCATGCAGGTGCTCAGCGAGTATTTCGTCACCGTGACCCGCAAGCTCGATCCCGGACTTACCCCGGAGGAAGCATGGGACGACATCGAAGCTTTATACGCTTGGAAACCTCAGACTATCGACATGCCCTTGCTCTCGCGTTCCTTCGCAATCCAGCGCCGCTATCAATTGTCATGGTGGGACTCCATGATCGTTGCCGCTTACTTCGGGATCACGGTGGAAAATCCTTTTGCGGAGATACGCTGACTGCGGCCTGGCAGGAGGCACTTCCCTCACGCCAGCAGATCCTTGACGACATGACCATGCACATCCGTTAGGCGGAAGCGGCGGCCTTGGAACTGGTAGGTGAGGCGCGTGTGGTCGATGCCGAGTTGGTTGAGGATGGTGGCGTGGAAGTCGTGGACGTGGACGGCACCGGGAGTGAACTTGTCCTTGGACGGGTTGATGGCCTGGCCGTCGGGGCCGAGGATGTTGTAGCCATAGTCGTCGGTGGCGCCGTAGCTCATGCCGGGTTTCACCCCGCCGCCGGCCATCCATGCGGTGAAACAGCGCGGGTGGTGGTCGCGACCGTAGTTGTCCTTGGTGAGCTTGCCCTGCGAGTAGGCGGTGCGGCCGAATTCGCCGCCCCAGACGACGAGCGTGTCGTCGAGCATGCCGCGTTGTTTCAGGTCGGTGATGAGGGCGGCACAGCCCTGGTCGGTTTCCTGGGTTTGCTTGCGGATCGCGCCCGGGCAGATTGCCGTGCTGGTCCCAGCCGGGGTGATAGAGCTGGATGAAGCGGACGCCGCTTTCTGCCAGACGGCGGGCGAGCAGGCAGTTCGCGGCGAAGGTGCCGGGCTTTTCCGCATCCGGGCCGTAGAGGTCCTTGATGGATTGGGGTTCTCCGCCGATGTCGGTGACCTCCGGGACGCTGGTCTGCATCCGGTAGGCCATTTCGTACTGTGCGATGCGGGTCTCGATTTCCGGGTCGAGCTCGTTTTGGAAGTCGATCTGGTTGAGGCCGGCAAGCTTGTCGAGCAACGCGCGGCGACCGGACTGGCAGACGCCGTCGGGATTGGATAGATAGAAGACGGCGTCCTTGCCGGAGGAGAATCGTACACCCTGATAGCGCGAATCGAGGAACCCCGTGCCCCAGAGACGGGCGTAGAGGGGTTGGTCGGTGGGCTTTTTCGTCACGAGGACGACGAAGCCGGGAAGGTTCTCGTTCACCGAGCCGAGTCCATAGGTGACCCACGAGCCAAGCGACGGGCGACCGGCGATCTGGGAGCCGGTTTGGAAAAAGGTCATCGCGGGGTCGTGGTTGATCGCCTCGGTCCAGAGGGATTTCACGAAGCAGAGGTCATCGGCGACCTTCGCGGTATGTGGCAGGAGTTCGCTGACCCATGCGCCGGATTTTCCATGCTGGGCAAACTTGAACTGCGAGCCCGCCAAGGGGAGGACGGCCTGGTTTCCCGACATGCCTGTTAGGCGCTGGCCGTTGCGGACATGATCCGGTAGCGGCTGGCCGTTGAGTTCGTTGAGCCTGGGCTTGTAGTCGAAAAGATCCTGCTGCGCGGGGCCTCCCGACATGAACAGATAGATCACGCGTTTTGCCTTGGGCGCGAAGTCGGTCAGGAGTTTTTCAGCCGCGGCGTTGGACGATGATGCGCCGGTGAGCCGCTCGGGAAGCATGGATGCCAAGGCCGCGCCTCCGATGCCGGTGGAGAGCTTGGAAAGGAAATGTCGGCGTGTGATCTGGAACATGGGATAATGTGGAAGGAGAGATGGAGTGATTTACATCGCTTGGGGAGTGACACGCCGGCTGAAGCCAGCGCTCCGTTAGCGCAGGGTGATGTTGGCGTCGAGGTTGATGATGGCTTGGGCGAGCATCGCGGCGGTGGCGGATTCGATTTTGTCGAGGGCGGGGTCGGGCTTGGTGTCGCCGACCTTCAGGAGGGCATCGGCGTCGGCTGGGGTTGCCTTGAACAACTCGCGCTGTTCGCGGATGAGGTCGAGTAGGAAGGGAAGCTGCCCGGAGGTCGGGGCTTTCCCGGTGACCTCGCGGTAGGCCCATTTCGCGCGGGATTCATCGTCGGGTCCACCGTCTGTCAGGATGCGCTCGCCGAGCTTGCGGGCGGCTTCGACGAATTGCGGGTCGTTGAGCATGACGAGCGGTTGCAACGGCGTGTTCGTGACCTGGCGGCGTGCGGCGCAGACATCGCGGGTGGTGGTGTCGAAGATCATCATGTTAGGCGGCGTGGTGGTGCGGCGCCAGAAGGTGTAGAGCGAGCGGCGGTAAAGCCCCTCGCCCTTGTCGGGGGCATATTCCGGGAGGAAACTGTTGAGGGTTTTCCACATCGATCCGGGTGCCTGATAGGGCTTGACCGGTGGTCCACCCATTGTCTCGGAAAGGAGTCCGGAAAGCGCGAGGGCGGAGTCGCGGAGCTGCTCGGCGGTTAGACGGCGGGCCGGGCCACGGGCGAGGAGGGCGTTGGAAGGGTCGCGTTCGCGGAGTTCCGGCGAGGCCTTGGAATCCTGGCGGTAGGTGGCGCTGAGGACCATCTGTTTGATCGCGCGCTTCTGATCCCATCCGTGGTTGATGAAATCGCGGGCCAGCCAATCCAGCAGCTCGGGATGCGATGGCTGCGCACCCTGCAGGCCGAAGTTTTCCGAAGTCACGACGATGCCGGTGCCGAACATTTCCTGCCAGATGCGGTTGACGGTGACGCGTGCTGTTAGGGGGTGGTCGGGCGAGGTGAGCCATTTGGCGAAGCCGAGGCGGTTGCGGGGCTGGTCTTGGGGAAAAGGTGGTAGCCAGTCGGGTGTCTGGCGCTCCACCTTTTCGCCGGGCGAGGTGTAGTCGCCGCGGGTGAGGATGTAGGCGGGGCGGGGTTTCGCACTTTCACGCATGGTGACGACCTCCCGCACCTTGTCCTGCTCGTCGCGGTAGGCGGCACGGGCGGCGGAGAGATTTGCGGTAAGTTTGCGGGCCTCCGGATCGATGGCGGAGAGGTAGTATTCGCGGAGCTGTTCCGGGTTGGCCTTGGTTTCCGCGAGTGGCGTGTCCTGGTGAATGGCGAGCGCTTCGAGAGGTGTGATGGCGCGGAGGTGGAAGGAAATGCCATCGATCAACCCGCCGCGCAGACCCAGGTCCCGTGAACGCGCGGCGAACCCGAGGGAGTTGCCGATCTTGAAATCGCGCGTGAGGGTGTCGCAGACCGTGGTGGTTTCGGCGGGCAAGCCGTTGAGGAAGATGCGCAGTCCGGAGGCGCGGTGCGAACCGTCGTTGGTGACGGTGACGTGGGTCCACCCGCCGACGGGAATTCCGGCGGTGGTGGAGATGGAGGCGGCGTTGCCCGGATTCTCGCGGGCGAGCGACCATGTTAGATGGTTGTTTTCGAGCATCAGCTCATAGCCGGAATAGGGGACGTCCGCGGAGGTCGAGTTGGCGAAGACCACGGCGCGGGGGTAGGCCTCGCCGGGCTTGAGCCAGAGGGAAACCGAAAACGGCTGGTCGGCGTGCTTGATGCCGAAGTCGGGCAGACCCAGGGCATCGTCGCCGTTGGTTAGAATGCCATTGCCGGATTGCCCTTCCGCCACCTTGTTGCCACCGATCTTCGCGGACTGCTTCGGATCCACCGCGTTCAGCATCTCGCTCTTGGGATCGCCGTCGAAATGGAAGCGTCCGGCGAGATCGGCTTCGGGAAAGGTTTTTCCGGAGGCAAGCCAGCCCTCGAATCCGGCGACCGGGGATTTCGTGTAGGAAGCAAGGGCGCTTTCCGCATCGGCGATGGCTTTTTGAAGGGAGACGAGTTTTTCCTCCTGCTCCGGGGTCGGGAGCGCGAGTGCCGGCTGCGGCAGGATACCGTTCGCCCAACCCATGATGCCGAACTCGTCGATGCTGTTGAAGAACGCACCCATCGAATAGTAGTCCTTGGCGGTGATGGGGTCGTACTTGTGGTCGTGGCAGCGGGCGCATTCGAAAGTGAGCGCCATGAACGCCGTGCCGACGGTGTGCACGCGGTCGGAGATGCCGTCCTGGCGCATTTCCTCGGGGATCGCGCCGCCCTCGTTGGTCTTGCGGTGGATGCGGCTGAAGGCGGTGGCGAGTTTCTGCTCGCGGGTGGCATCCGGAAGCAGGTCGCCGGCAAGCTGCTGGATGATGAACTGGTCGAAGGGGAGGTTTTCGTTGAAGGAACGAATCACCCAATCACGATAGGGCCAGGCGAGCGTGTCGATATCCGCCTGGTAGCCGAAGGAGTCCGCGTAGCGTGCAAGGTCGAGCCATGGAGTGGCCAGCGTCTCGCCAAAACGCGTGGAAGCGAGAAGCCGGTCCACCACGGTTTGGTAAGCCTGCGGTGAGGTATCGGCAAGGAAGGCGTCGATCTCCGCCTGGACCGGTGGCAAGCCTGTTAGTCCGAAGGTGACGCGGCGGAGCCAGCGTTCGGGAGCAGCTTCGGGAGAGGGTTGGAGTTTCTCCTTTTCGAGGCGGGCGAGGATGAAACTGTCGATGGGATTCCGGGCCCATGACTTGTCCTTGGTTTCAGGCACGGGGATGTCCTTGGGGGGAGCGACGAAGGCCCAGTGGGCTTCGTATTCCGCGCCTTGCTCGACCCATGCCTTGATCAGGTTCTTCTGCGTTTCCGTTAGGACGCGGTGGGAATCGGGCGGCGGCATCCTTTCGTCCTCGTCGTCGGAAAAGATCCGGATCAGCGCTTCGGATTTCGATGGCTTTTCCGGATCCCATGCTCCGGCCTTGATCGCCTCCGCGCGGATGTCGAGCCGCAGATCCTCCTTGCGGTGTTCCTTGTCCGGGCCGTGACAGTAGAAGCACTTGTCCGAAAGGATGGGAAGGATCTCGCGGGAGTACGAGATTCTTTCCTCCGCTTGGCAAAGCTGCGTGGCGGCGAGCAGGGCGAGTATGTAGGGCGCGGGCTTCAAGGGTGGTTGGTGATAGATTGAGATTACCTCAGCGTGATGTTGGCGTCGAGGTTGAGGAGGGCTTGGGCGAGCATCGCGGCGGTGGCGGACTCGATCTTGTCGAGAGCGGGGTCGGGCTTGGAATCGCCGACCTTCAGGAGGGCATCGGCGTCTGCCGGGGTGGCCTGGAACAACTCGCGCTGCCGGGCGATGAGGTCAAGGAGGATGGGAAGCTGTTCGGAAGTCGGGGCTTTCCCGGTGACCTCGCGGTAGGCCCATTTGGCGCGGGATTCGTTGGTGGGGCCGCCTTGTTTCAGGATGCGCTCGCCGAGCTTGCGGGCAGCCTCGACGAATTGCGGGTCGTTGAGCATGACGAGCGGTTGCAACGGCGTGTTCGTGACCTGGCGGCGGGCGGCGCAGACATCGCGGGTGGTGGTGTCGAAGATCATCATGTTAGGCGGCGTGGTGGTGCGGCGCCAGAAGGTGTAGAGCGAGCGGCGGTAGAGGCCCTCGCCGGCGTCGGGTTTGTATTCGGGAAGGAAATTGTTGAGGGTTTTCCACATCGAACCGGGTGCCTGGTAGGGCTTGGCTGGAGGGCCTCCGATGGTTGGTGAAATCAGGCCGGAAAGCGCGAGGGCGGAGTCGCGGAGCTGCTCGGCGGTTAGACGCCGGGCGGGACCGCGGGCGAGGAGGGAGTTGGGGGGATCGAGCTCGCGGAGTTCGGGTGCGGCCTTGGAATCCTGGGCGTAGGTGGCTGATAGAACCATCTGTTTGATCGCCCGCTTCTGATCCCAGCCGTGGGTCATGAAATCACGCGCCAGCCAATCCAGAAGTTCGGGATGCGATGGCTGCGCACCCTGCAGGCCGAAGTTATCCGAAGTCACGACGATGCCGGCACCGAACATCTCCTGCCAGATGCGGTTGATGGTGACGCGTGCTGTTAGGGGGTGGTCGGGCGAGGTGAGCCATTTCGCGAAGCCGAGGCGGTTGCGGGGTTGGTCCTTGGGGAAGGGCGGCAGCCAGTCAGGTGTCTCGCGTTCCACCTTCTTGCCGGGCGAGGTGTAGTCGCCACGGGTGAGGATGTAGGCGGGGCGGGGTTTCGCGCTTTCACGCATCGTGAGGATCTCGCGGACCTTGTCCTGCGCGGCGCGATAAGCGGCACGGGCCGAGGTGAGTTTCGTGGAAAGTTCCCGGGCTTCAGGATCGATGGCGGAGAAATAGTAATCGCGGAGCTGGCCTTCGTCAGCCTTGGTCTCCGCGAGTGGCGTGCCCTGGTGAATGGCGATTACCTCGAAAGGCGTGATCGCGCGGAGATGGACGGAGACCTCGTCGATCATGCCGCCACGGAGGCCGAGGTCGCGGCCGCGGGCGACGAAGTCCAGGCCGTCGCCGATGAGATAGTCGCGGGTGAGGTTGTCGCAGGCCACGGTGGTTCCAGCAGGTTTCCCGTTCAGATAGATCCTCAGGCCGGATGCCTTGCGGGAGCCGTCATTGGTGACGGTGATGTGCGTCCATTCGTTGGTGGGAATGGTCGCGACCGAGGAAACGGAAGCGGCGCATCCCGGAAGCTCGCGGGCGAGGGTCCACGTGACATGACCGTTCTCTAGCAGCATTTCGTAGCCGGAAAACGGCAGATCGAAGGAAGACGTGTTGGAGAAAACGACAGCGCGCGGGTATGACTCGCCGGGCTTGAGCCATAGGGAGAAGGAAACCGGCTGGTCGGAATGAGCGATCCCGAAGGCGGGGAACTTCGTGGCGCTGTCGCCGTCGGCAAGGATGCCGTTGCCGGATTTTCCGGGGGCGAGCCGGTTGCCGCCTGCCTTGGCAGCCTGCTTGGGATCGACCTCGTTTTTCAGGGAATCGCCTGATGTCTCATCGAAACGGAAATGGCCGACGAGATCGGGACTTGGGAATGATTTTTCGGCGGAGGCCATCCATTTCTGGAAAGCGGTGTCCGCAGCGGCGGAGTGGGCTGCCAGCGCTGCCTCGGAAGTGGCGATGTCCTTTTGAAGAGCGGCAAGTTGCGTTTCCTGTTCCGAAGTCGGGAGGAGGAGAGCCGGCTGCGGTAGCACGTCGCCCCGGTCTTCCCCTCCCTGAATGAGTCCGAACTCGTCGATGCTGTTGAAAAAAGCGCCCATCGAGTAGTAATCCTTGGCGGTGATGGGGTCGAACTTGTGATCGTGGCAACGGGCGCATTCGAAAGTGAGCGCCAGGAACGCGGTGCTCGCCGTGTGGACGCGGTCGGAGATGCCGTCCTGGCGCATTTCCTCGGGCACCGAGCCACCCTCGTTCGTTTTTCGGTGGATGCGGTTGAAGGTGGTGGCGAGTTGCTGGTCACGGGTGGCGTCCGGGAGAAGATCGCCGGCGAGTTGCTGGATGATGAACTGGTCGAAGGGGAGGTTCTCGTTGAAGGAACGGATCACCCAATCCCGATAGGGCCACGCCTCGGTCTGGATGTCCGCCTGATAGCCGAAGGAGTCCGCATAGCGGGCAAGGTCGAGCCACGGAGTTGCCATGTGCTCGCCGAATCGTTGGGAGGCGAGAAGGCGGTCCACCACGGTTTCACGCGCTTGAGGTGAGGTGTCGGCGAGAAAGGCATCGATCTCGGGCTGGACCGGTGGCAGGCCTGTTAGTCCGAAGGTGACGCGGCGGAGCCAGCGTTCGGGCGAGGCTTCGGGAGAGGACTGGAGCTTCTCTTTTTCGAGCCGCGCGAGGATGAAACGGTCGATGGGATTTTTTGCCCAAATCGTGTCCCGGGTCGCGGGAACGGGGATTTCCTTCGGTGGGGTGACGAAGGCCCAGTGGGCTTCGTACTCGGCTCCTTGTTCGACCCATTTCCTGATCAGGTTCTTCTGATTGTCCGTTAGACTCTGGTGGGATCTCGGCGGCGGCATCCTCTCGTCCTTGTCGTCGGAAAAGATTCGGATCAGCGCCTCGGATTTCAAGGGCGTCCGCGGCTCCCATGCTCCGGCCTCGATCGCCTCCGCGCGGATGTCGAGCCGCAGATCCTCCTCACGGTGTTTCTCGTCGGGGCCATGGCAGTAGAAACATTTGTCGGAAAGGATGGGCAGGATCTCGCGGGAATAGGAGATCTTCTCTTCCGCTAGGGAAAGCGGCGAGGCGGCGAGCAGGCCGAAGATGTAAGGTGCGGGCTTCAAGGGTGGTTGGTGATAGATTGAGATTACCTCAGCGTGATGCTGGCGTCGAGGTTGAGGAGGGCTTGGGCGAGCATCGCGGCGGTGGCGGACTCGATCTTGTCGAGGGCGGGGTCGGGCTTGGATTCGCCGATTTTCAGGAGGGCTTCAGTGTCAGCAGGGGCGGATTTGAAAAACTGGCGTTGCTCGCTCAAGAGATCAAGAAGGAGTGGAAGTTGCTCGGAGGTCGGGGCTTTTCCGGTGACCTCGCGGTAGGCCCACTTCACGCGGGATTCGTCGGTGGGGCCGCCTTGCTTGAGGATGCGCTCGCCGAGCTTGCGGGCGGCTTCGACGAACTGCGGGTCATTGAGCATGACGAGGGGCTGGAGCGGCGTGTTGGTGGTCTGGCGGCGGGCGGCGCAGACATCGCGGGCGGCGGTGTCGAGGATCATCATGTTAGGTGGCGTGGTGGTGCGGCGCCAGAAGGTGTAGAGCGAGCGGCGGTAGAGGCCCTCGCCCTTGTCGGGTTTGTATTCGGGAAGGAAGTTGTTGAGGGTTTTCCACATCGAGCCGGGTGCCTGATAGGGTTTGGCTGGCGGGCCGCCGATGGTTTCCGAGAGGAGCCCGGAGAGGGCGAGGGCGGAGTCGCGAAGCTGCTCGGCGGTTAGACGGCGGGCGGGGCCGCGGGCGAGCAGGGAGTTGGAAGGGTCGCGCTCGCGGAGCTCCGGGGTAGCCATGGAGTCCTGCCGGTAGGTGGCACTGAGGACCATCTGTTTGATCGCGTGCTTCTGATCCCAGCCGTGGTTCATGAAGTCACGGGCCAGCCAATCCAGCAGTTCGGGATGGGAGGGCTGCGCACCCTGCAGGCCGAAGTTCTCGGTAGTCACAACGATGCCGGCGCCGAACATTTCCTGCCAGATCCGGTTGATGGTGACGCGGGCTGTTAGGGGGTGGTCGGGCGAGGTGAGCCATTTCGCGAAGCCGAGACGGTTGCGGGGCTGGTCTTGGGGAAACGGCGGCAGCCAGTCGGGTGTTTGGCGCTCCACCTTTTCGCCGGGCGAGGTGTAGTCGCCGCGGGTGAGGATGTGGGCGGGGCGCGGTTGGGCGCTCTCGCGCATGGTGACGACCTCCAGCACCTTGTCCTGCCCGGCGCGGTAGGCGGCGCGGGCAGCGGATAGATTTCCGGAAAGCTTGCGCGCTTTCGGATCGATGGCGGAGAAGTAATAATCGCGGAATGCGTCGCGAGGAAGTTTTTCTATCAGGCTCTCGTCATGTTCGAGGGCGACCTCCACTTCCGTGAGCGCCCGGAGATGGACGGAGACATCGTCGATCATTCCGCCACGAAGACCAGGTTGCGAGCCCTTTGCGGCAAGGTCGATCTTTTCCCCGATGGTGATTTCCTTGGTGAAACTGTCGCAGATGACGGTGGTCGCGGCGCGAACGCCATTGATGAAGATTTTCAACCCTGCCGCTGTGCGTGAACCGTCATTCGTGACGGTGACGTGACTCCAATCTCCGGTCGGAATGGGCTCGGCTGAGGCAATGGAAGCCGCGCAGCCGGGAAATTCCTTCGCCAGCGTCCAATGGAGCCGTCCGTTCTCAAGGGAAAGTGTGTAGCCCGAGTAATTCCCGCCGGAGTTGGTGGATTTGGAGAAAACAATGGCATGCTGATAGATCTCCGCAGGTTTCAGCCAGAGGGTGAAGGAAAATGGCTGATGGGCCTGGCGGATCTTGAGATCGGGAAGGCTCACGATGCTGTCGCCATTCGCGAGGAGGGAGTTGCCGTTTTTGCCGGGTGCCAGCGTGTTGCCTCCGAGTTTGGCAGACTCTCCCTTCTGCACGGAATTTTTCAGGGACTGTTCCTCGAAATCATATCGGGCGACGAGATCCGGCGATGGGTAGGATTTCCTCGATGAGAACCATTCCTGAAACGCCGTTTCCGAGGCGGCGATGTGGGAAGCAAGGGTATTCTTTGCCGAGTTGATTTCCTGTTGTAGTTCCGCGAGTCGGGTTTCCTGTTCGGCGGTGGGAAGCTGGAGGGTGGGCTGGGGACTCACCTCTCCTTTCCTGTTGCCGCCCTGGGTCATTCCCCACTCGTCGATGCTGTTGAAGAACGCGCCCATCGAGTAGTAGTCCTTCGCGGAGATGGGATCGTATTTGTGATCGTGGCAGCGGGCGCACTCGAAGGTCAGCCCCATGAAGGCCGTGGCGATGGTGTGCACGCGATCGGAGATGCCTTCCTGGCGGTATTCCTCCGGGATCGAGCCACCCTCGTTGGTCATGCGGTGGATGCGGTTGAATGCGGTGGCGAGTTTCTGCTCGCGGGTGGCATCCGGGAGTAGGTCGCCAGCGAGTTGCTGGATGATGAACTGGTCGAAGGGAAGATTCGCGTTGAAGGCACGGATCACCCAGTCGCGGTAGGGCCAGGCGCGCGTGTCCAGATCCGCCTGATAGCCGAAGGAGTCCGCGTAACGTGCGAGGTCGAGCCATGGGGTGGCCATGTGTTCGCCGAAACGTGGTGAAGCGAGAAGACGGTCCACCACCGTTTCGTACCGCTGCGGTGAGGTGTCTGCGAGGAAGGCGTCGATCTCGGGCTGGGCCGGCGGGAGGCCTGTTAGTCCGAAGGTGACGCGGCGGAGCCAGCGCTCGGGCGGGGCTTCGGGACCGGGCTTGAGTTTTTCCTTTTCGAACCGCGCGAGGATGAAACCATCGATGGAATTTTTCGCCCAAGTCGTGTCCTTGGTTACGGGGACGGGGATTTCCTTCGGCGGAGTGACAAAGGCCCAGTGAGCTTCGTATTCGGCTCCCTGTTCGACCCATTTCCTGATCAGGTTCTTCTGATCGTCCGTGAGGCTAAGGTGCGAATCCGGTGGTGGCATCCTTTCGTCCTCATCGTCGGAAAAAATCCGGATCAGCGCCTCGGATTTCGCGGGTTTTTCCGGATCCCAAGCGACGGCCTTGATCGCTTCCGCGCGGATGTCGAGCCGCAGATCCTCCTTGCGGTGTTCCTTGTCCGGGCCGTGGCAGTAGAAACATTTGTCGGAAAGGATGGGCAGGATCTCCCGTGAATACGAAACCTTCTCGTCGGCACGGGCGTTCCGGGCGACCAGGAGTAGGCAGACAACTGAAAGAAAACACCTCATGGGCCAAGGTCCTACGTCCTCAGGCACTCGCATATTTCCCCCATCATCTGGGGGACGGACATTGGAAACCCGGATGATCACCAGCTTGAACAGATTTCCAGGAGTCTCCGTTCCTTTGGAGAAGGTCCCGGTTCCCGGTGTCGAATCCAAGACCAACAAGCGGGTGCAGGAGGTGAAAATCCCAATTGGAACTCGGCAAGGCTGTCACCGACTCATTGGCAGCGTCCCACCACATCCGCTGAAAGAATCCGCCGCATCCCCGCGTACCGGGGCGCTGAAATGGCGGGAAAAGAATGACAAGACGAATCTCTATCACCGTTCAGGCGCGGGCCGCCACCCGCCTTCTTGCCACGCTGGGTTTTGGAGCCCTTGCCGGAACCAGCTTGGGTGCCTCGCCGATTCCCTCCGGACCCGATGGATATCGCGCGGGCATCCAGCCGTTTTTCGAGGCCAACTGCGTCAAATGCCACGGGCCTGAAAAGAGCAAGGGCAAGCTCACCTTGCACAACATCGACGGCGACCTCGCCGCTGGAAAGGAACTCCCCCGCTGGGAAGACATCCTCGATGTCCTGAGCTCCGGAGAAATGCCGCCGGAAGACGAGGATCAGCCGAGCGACGCCGACCGCAAGGCCGTGATCGCATGGATCGACGGCGGACTCCGCGGCCAGGTGGAAAAAGGTGCCGAAGAGGCGCCGGTCACGACTGTTAGGCGGCTCACCAACTTCGAGTACCAGAACACGATGCGCGACCTGCTCGGATTCGAGCTCGATCTAGCCAACAATTTGCCGGAGGACCCGAAGAAGCCCTATCACTTCAACAACACGTCGGAATTCATGCTGCTCGGTCCGGAGCAGGTGGATCGCTACCTCGAGAATGCCCGCCGCGCGATGGCCAGCGCGATTGTTGATCCCGGCAAGCCCGAGGTGCATCGCAAGTCGTGGACTTTCGAGCCCAACAAGAACACACTTGGCGAAAGCCAGCCCGATGAGATCGGCGTTTTCGGTGGCAACCGGAGATCCGTTAGCAACGGTGTCGTCCTGAACGACTGGCCGAAGACCGGTGAGTACCGGATCCGGATCAAGGCCGCCGCCATCCTTCCTCCGGGATTCGAGGAGGTGCCGCTTCGCCTCGTCATGGGATCGACCCTCAGGCACGACGCCGGCACCGGTGATTATTATCCGGTGGGCACCGTGAATCTCCACAACGATGTCGATCACCTGCGGGAGTATGAATTCCGCGGTCGCATCGAGAACCACCCGTTCCAGGTGGGTCTTGTCACCGACAGGGGACAACAGCCGCCAACGATGCAGATCTATCCGCAGAACCTTTTCGACAATGGCGAGCTCAACGACCACCGGCGCAGCGCGTTCGATTCCACATGGCAGCTCGACGTGCCGCGTGCGGTGGTTAGATCGATCGAGTTCGAGTCCCCGGTGACGGACGTCTGGCCACCGGAGCACCACACCCGCATCCTTTTCGATTCGCCGCTCCGCACGAGCAACCCGAAGGCCTACGTCCGCGCCGTGTTGGAAAAATTCATGTCGCGGGCCTTCCGCAGGCCCGCGACGGCCGGGGAACTGGACCGCTTCGCCAGCCTCCACGACCTGTTGGCACCGGAATTCGAGACCTTCGAGGCCGCCATGCGCGAAACGCTTTCGATGGTCCTCATTTCGCCACAATTCCTCTATCACAACACCAGCGGCGACGGCGTGACCCCACCCCAGTATGAGCTTGCTTCCAAGCTCTCGTATTTCCTCTGGGGCAGCATGCTCGACTGGGATCTGCTATGGCTTGCCGACAAGGGTGGCCTCAACGACCCGAAGGTTCTCGAAAAGGAGGTCAGGAGAATGCTCGCCGACGAGCGCTCCAAGGGTTTTGTTAGAAATTTCACCAACCAGTGGCTGAGCATCGAGAAGATGAAGGCGGTGAAGATCAACCAGAACCTCTTCCCGCGTTTCCTCTACACCGTCCATGTCGGCGAAAGGAAAGGCCAGGAAGTGCTCTTCCGCCCGACGATCCGTGATTACATGCAGGAGGAAACGATCGGATTCGTGGCCGAGCTCATCAAACGCAATGCCAGCGTCCTGAACTTCGTGGACTCCGATTTCGCCTGGCTCAACGAACCGCTCGCCGCCCACTACGGCATCGCCGGCGTCAAGGGCAACGGGTTCCGCGCCGTGCCGATCAAGCCGGAACAGCACCTCGGAGGACTGATGACGCAGGGGGCCATGCTGGTCGGAAATGCGACCGGCTCGGCACCGCACCCGATCTATCGGGCCGTCTGGCTGCGCGAGGCGATCCTGGGAGACGAGGTGAGCCCGCCACCCGCCGAGGTGCCCGCCCTATCAGACTCGGCCGGCGCCGCTGCCGAAACGGCCGTATCGATCAAGGATCTCCTGCGCCTCCACCGGAAGCAGGAAAGCTGCAACGATTGCCACTCCCGTCTCGACCCCTGGGGCATCCCGTTCGAGCAGTACAATGCCGTCGGTCGCTATCAACCCTTTGTCCCCAAGGACGGCACGACGGTGCGCGGTTTCAGCCAGGGAAAAGATAGGGGATCCGCCGACTACGAGGCCTACCTCAAGACCGTCAACACGGTCGAGGTGGACTCCAAATCCCGCGTTCCGTTAGGTCCCGAGGTCAACGGAGTCCGCGAGCTCAAGGACTACCTGCTCCGCGAACGCAAGGACGACATCGCAAGAAATCTCGTGCGCCGCCTGCTCGCCTATGCGATCGGCAGGGATCTTACCTATCGCGACCGGTTTGCGGTCGAGAAACTACTCAAGGATTCCAAGGCCAACGACTACCGCATCACGGACATGATCGTGTCCATCTGCCTGAGCGACATTTTCAAAAACTCACCCCAAACGACCCGACCATGACCACACGCAAATCCTGGAACCTCAGCCGTCGCGAGGTGCTTCGCGGCGGGGGCATCGCCCTGGCCCTGCCATTTCTCAACAGCATGAGCTGGGCAAAGGGCCTGACCGGCAAGGATCGCCCCAAGCGATTGGTGGTGAGCTACATTTCCTACGGCGTTTACGATCCCTCGACGCCGGACGGTTCCGCGCACGAGTGGAGCTGGTTCCCGAGCCACGAATCCGGGGCGCTGAGATTCAACAAGTCCTCCGCTCCATTCGAGGCACTCAAGGATTCCGTCACCTATTTGCGCGGGCTTGACCACGCCGGCGGCTACGGGCTGGGCGGTCACAGCAGCGGCGACGTTTTCGCCACCGGCGCGGACATGTCCGGTCCGGAAAAGACCAACAACATTTCCATCGACCAACTCGCCGCCAAGATCAACGGCCACAAGACCCGCTACCCGTCGCTGGTGTTAGGCAGCGAGGGCGGCACCGGATCCTACGGCATGGCCAAGACCCTGTCGCATTACGGACCCGGCCGGCCGATTCCCTCGATGCACCGGCCCCAGGAAATTTTCAACCGTCTCTTCCGCCCCTATGCGGGAAAGCCCGTCAACGACGTCCGCGCCGACCTCAAGCGCGAGGCCAGCGTGCTCGACCTGATGATGGAAAACTACAAGAGCCTCCACGGGAAACTCGACGCGGAGGACAAGCGCAAGATGGACGAGTACCTCGATTCCGTCCGCGCCCTCGAGCAGCGCGTCGAACGCACCAGCGAGTGGACACACGAGGAGCTGCCTAACATCGACACCAAGGGACTCAACCTCGAGGCCAGCTACAAGGAGCCGCAGGAATACGTCCGCTGCATGTATGACCTGCTTTATCTTGCGCTGCAAACGGACTCCACCCGCTTCGCCACCTTCATGACCGAAAGCGAGCAATCCACCGGCAACGAGGTTGGAAAATTCGCGAGCTACGTCCTCGGTTACACCGGTGCCACCCATGACATCGCCCACAAGCGGCCACCGGAGTCCGGGCTCTGGGACAACTGGCGCGCGCAGCAGCATGCCTATTTCCTCCAGCGCCTCCGCGACACGCCGGAAGCCGAGGGCAACATGCTCGACAACACCGTCGTCCTCTGGGGTTCCGCCCATCCGCACGGCTCGCACAGCACGAAGGAATACCCCATCCAGATTGCCGGTGGAAACAAGCTCGGCTTCAAGCATGGGAATCTTCACGCCTTCTCCGGGGACAAGAAGCCACCCTTGTCCAACCTCTTCGTTTCCATGCTCAATGCCGTCGATGTGCCGGTGGAGAAATTCGCCGACAGCACCGGTGAACTCACCGAGATCCTTGCCTGAGAACCATGTCGATTTTTGTTAGGCTGTTCGCGGCGATCACGCTGCTCCTGATTCCGGCGGTCAACGCTGCCGAAAGTGCGCTTCCGCGTATTCTGTTTCTCGGCGATGGGGTCCAACAGAAGATGATGGCCGATGCCGCGAAGGAACTGAAAGGCCGCGTCCAGATCGAGTATCCCGCAACTCCCGCCAACGACACGGGCGACGCCCTCGCCCGGATTGACGAGCTGCTAGGCGATGGCAAGTGGGACCTGATCTATTTCAATTTCGGCCTCGGCGATCTCTTCTACAAGGACCCGCGCACCAAGGAAATCCGCACCATGAGCAAGCTCGCCGGCGGAGTTCGCGTCACCTCGCCCGAACAATATGGCAAAAACCTTGCGGCATTGGTCAGTCGGTTGAAATCCACCCGAGCAAAACTCATCTGGGCCAGCACCACTCCGATTCCCGATGCTGCCAAGGCCGACACGATTTACGACGCGGGGTCCGAGGTGGAGTACAACCAAATCGCCGCCCAGGTCATGGCCCGGCATCAGGTTACTGTGAACGACATTCACAGCCAGGTTCTCAAGTCGTCCTCTCCTGACGAAAAGCGTCCGGGGAACAGGGACAAGAATCCCCAGGCGGGCTCCCCCCTTCAGGAATCCGTCGTGCAAGCCATCCTCGGTCAGCTCGGCAACACGGTCCCTGAGAGTTCCAGCAAGCCCTGACGGATCTTGAGAATCAGTTTCCCGACTAACATTTTGGACAATGAAGTTCCGTGAGGTGATTTTCGCCAAGGGATTCGTGTCCTGAAGGGACACTTCATGCAGGATGAATCCGTCCATCGGCGAGGGTAGGAAAGGTCCTTGCGGGACCCGAAGATGGAGTTGAATCCGGGTCCCGCGATTTCATCCCAAAGCCGAATTGGAGGCTCTTCATCGGCGAATCTGGATTGCCGCGATGTTACAGTGCGGGAACCGACCCCAGTGACTAATTAAAAAAATTGCTTAGAATTTAATTAGTGACCCACGCTGTTAAAATTCAGGATCTACCCGAGGAAATCCTCAAAAGGGACAGTCCAGACTCGCAAGCATTGGTGCCTTCTGAGAAATCTTCAACCAGCGCGGGACGTGAGAGCGGAGAGAACTGACCTTCGGGCACCTTCCGATTTGGTCGGGTGAAAATTCTTTTTGACAAATAGACCGATCGGTCTAAAGCTACACGCATGTCGCCGCCGTCCACCACCAAGGAACGCATTTTCGATGCGGCGGAGGCGATCATGCTGGAGAAGAGTTTCCATTCGGTGGGACTGAACGAGATCCTCAAGGCGGTGCAGGTGCCCAAAGGTTCGTTTTACCATCACTTTGAGTCGAAGGACCAGTTCGGCATCGAGATGCTGAGGCACTATGTCGATGCCGCCACGGCCTACAAGAAACGGATGCTGCTCTCCGACGAACTGGAGGCGGATCCCCGCCAGCGAATGCTCACCTTTTTCGAGTCCTCGATCGCCAAATTCATGGAAAATGAGGGGAAATGCCCTTGCCTCGTCATCAAGCTGGCCAGCGAGGTCACCGATCTGAACGATGGCATGCGCCAGGTCCTGGCCGATGGCTACAAGGAATGGAACCGGATCACCGCCACCCTCATCGCCGAGGGGCTTGGGGAAAAATTCCCTCCGCTGCGATCTGGATCCAAGCAACGCCGCCTCCTTGATCGGCGATCTCTGGACAGGTGCCGTCCAACATGCCGCCATCCGCCGCAGCGCCGAGCCATTGAGGACAACGCTCGCCTTCATTTCCCAAAATCTCATTCTTCCTCCCAGGTGAATTTCAATTTCTCAGCTTAAAACCGACCGGTCTAATATTATTCAATCCCAAGCAACACCACATCCCGTGAACCTGACCCTACGCCCGCCCCGCAGTCCCCGCACCCGTCTCGGTGGCTACGTCCTCTTGCCCCGCCTCATCGACAAATGCCGCGCCGAACTGGCGGGCACTTCCGGCGAGTTCCACTACAATTGCCCGCTCGACCGGCGCTTCTTCAACTTCACCGGCATCGATCACGAAGCCCTCAAGTCGGAAGTGGCGAAGGGACTCGGAGACGGCGAACTCCTCGTCTGGATCCAAGCCAATGCCACTCTCAAGCGTGACGAGTGGGAGATCGCCCAATGGTCCGCCTTCCGGGAAACCGCCGTTCCATCCGACAACGAAACCCGCGAGTTTTTCAGCGCACAAGTCGCCTCGGTCAACGGGGCCGAACGTGAGGATATCGCCACCTGGTTTGACTATCTCGATCTCGACGACCACGTCACCTTTGGCGGCAAAGCCTGACCTCCATTTCCCTAACACCAACCTAACAACATCACCATGAAAGACAAAGTCATCCTCATCACCGGCGGCACCAGCGGCATCGGCAAGGTCACCGCCCTCAAGTTCGGCGCGGCAGGCGCCAAGGTCGTCGTCTCCGGAAGACGTGAAACCGAAGGCCAATCGGTCGTTTCTGACATCAAGTCCGCAGGAGGTGAGGCCACCTTCATCAAGGCGGACGTCGCGGTGGAAGCCGACATCGCCGCGCTGGTCGCGAAAACCGTGGAAACCTACGGCCGTATCGACGTCGCCTTCAACAACGCCGGCGTCGAGATCACCGGCCCGCTCACGGAAGTCACCGAAGCCGACTACCGCCGCGTCTTCGACATCAACGTCTGGGGCGTCCTCGCCTCCATGAAGCACGAGATCCCCGTCATGCTCAAGCAGGGCGGCGGCGTGATCATCAACACGAGCAGCATCGCCGGACAAATCGGGATGGCCGGAGCCAGCGTTTACATCGCCAGCAAGCACGCCGTGGACGGTCTAACAAAGGCCGCCGCCATCGAACACGCCAAGCAGGGAATCCGCGTGAACGCGGTCTCACCCGGTGCCATCGGGACCGACATGCTCGACCGCTTCACCGGCGGGGGCAGTGCGGAAGCCATCAGCTACATGAGTTCGCTCCACCCGGTCGGCCGGCTTGGCAAAAGCGAGGAAATCGCGGCCGCGGTATTCTTCCTGGCCAGCGACGAAGCCTCCTTCATCACCGGCACCACGCTTGCCGTCGATGGTGGTTTCCTCGCCCAATAAGTTCAACCCGAAGGAGATTCCGGGCGGTCCCTCGCAAGCCACAGGGGCCGTCCCCTTTTTTCTAACATTCCCCGGCAAGGGGGAAAATGGCCCTGGAGGAAATCGTTTGCTGGCCTCGCCCGACGGCAGTCCGTCTCGCCGTGGGGGAATTCAAGAAAGATCCCGCCGCTGCGGCCCTATCATCCTTGGCTACGGACATCGATGGTCGGGTCGCGGCGGGCTGGCACCCCGCTTTTGGACTCGCCTCGTGCATCCTGGGAATTTATGCAGACAACCGCATGAACAACCGAACCTCTACGGGAATGATATGGATCGCTCCGGTTGGTGCCCTGCTCCTGACGCTCTCGTCATGTAGCCGTCCCGGCTTGCCGCCCAACCAACCCACCGGCCTTGGGGTGGCGGTGCGGCCGAAGGGACCGCAAATGGAAGCGGAATTCACCAACCATAGCCCGCATGACCTGGCGATCCTTCTGGGAAACCAGAAGTGCAGGTTGGCACCCGGCAAGACCGGCAAGCTCCTGTTTGAAAATCAGCAACCCCTGAAAGTGGCTGAAATGGTTCCCGGGAAAATCGCGGGGGATGATCGCCCCAGGCTTCGGATTGAAAGTGTTGTTTCACCACGTGCCGCCCGTTACAACCTGATGATTCCTAACGGATGAAACAGGGTGGCAACCGGACAGCGATGTTGAAATCCCTGCTCGCATCTTCTCCTCAGGCATGCGATGAAATCACTATGGTCAGAAACCAGACGGGTAAATGCCCTCGTCCATCCATCCGGGGGATGACGCCATCCCCGGATTCGCTAGCTTCTGACAAACCCCGTGCCTCACCATGAATCGCATCATCCTCATCTTCACCCTCCTCACCAGCGCCATGGCCGCCGGGGCTCCCGTCACACGGGATGAACTCATTGCCATTCCCGCTGGTAACATCTCCTACGACAACGCCACCCTGCGCAACCTCCTCGAGGATGCGAGGAAGATCGCCGCAAGTCACAACATCGACCTCTCTGCCGATGCCCCGGCCCGGCAAATCGCTGATCAGGAACGCCTCACCCTTCATGTCGAAGGTCTCACCCTTGACGGTCTTCTCGAAATCGCGATCCAAGGGAACGGACTGGAATGGAAGGTCGAGGACCGCAGAATCCTGTTTTTCAGTAAACCGGAGAAACTGATCGAACGCCGCGAGCGGCTGAAGTCCAAAACCCACCAGAAGCTCAACCAGATCATCATCCCGGAGATCACGTTTGAGAACATCACCATCCCCGAGGCCTTCGAGAACGTTAGAGAACAAGCCACCAGGATCGCCGGTATTGGATCTGTTCCGAAGATCGATGCCAGCTTCAAACCCAGTGCTCCGAAATCGATCACCCTCAAGGTCAGGAACGCCTCCGTCCTCCGTCTTTTCGACCTTCTCACCGCGGTCTCCGCCAGCTCCATCGAGTGGGACCTCGATGGCTCCAAGATCATCCTCCTCGACGAGGCCGAACGCCGTGAAAATCTCCGCCGTCAGCAAATCGCCGCGCTCGAATCTACAAAACGCAACAGCGGCGGAGCGGCTGCCGATCCCTTCGCAGCTCCAAGCTCAGGGGGTGCCCTGCAAGCCGCTCCGCCAGTTGGAAACCGTCCGCATCGTCCCCGCGCCGCCCTCGAAACCGAATCCTACGACCACTTCGGCGACAACCCATTCTTCTCTCCCCGGCAGGAACCTCTCTCCACCTTCTCCATCGACGTTGACACCGCCAGCTACTCCAACGTCCGTCGCATGATCCAGAGCGGATCGCACGTTCCTGTCGATGCCACGAGGATCGAGGAATTCCTCAATTACTTCACCTACGACTACGCCCCGCCCGCCACCGGCGAGGCCGGCAAACCCATCGAAGGTCCACCGTTCTCTGCGAACATCGAAGCCGCATCCGCGCCCTGGGCGCCGGACCACCGCCTCGTTCGCATCGGACTTGAAAGGCTATGAGATCGAGTGGAAAAGCCGACCTGCCTCCAACCTCGTTTTCCTTCTCGATGTCTCCGGCTCGATGAGTTCCGACAACAAGCTGCCACTGGTGAAAGAGTCCCTCCGCCTCCTCGTCAACCGCCTCGACGAACGCGATCGGATTTCCATCGTCGTCTATGCGGGCAACTCCGGTCTCGTCCTTTCTCCAACGCAGGCTAACAAAAGAAAGAAGATCCTCGAAGCCATCGACAATCTCGAAGCCGGCGGCTCCACCAACGGTGGCGAGGGAATCGCCCTCGCCTACAAGACCGCCCGGGAGCAATTCAACCAACTCGGCAACAACCGCGTCATCCTCTGCACCGATGGCGACTTCAACGTCGGGACCACCGATCAAGGAGCCCTCGTCAAGCTGGTCGAGGAACAGGGAAAAACCGGCGTCTATCTCACCGTCCTCGGCTTCGGCATGGGCAACCTCAAGGACAACATGCTCGAAACCCTATCCAACAAAGGAAACGGCAACTACGCCTACATCGACTCGAAAATGGAAGCCCGCAAGGTCTTCGTCCAAGGACTCAGCGGCACCCTCGTCACGATCGCCAAGGACGTGAAAATCCAGGTCGAGTTCAACCCGGCCAAGGTCGGTGCCTATCGGCTCATCGGCTACGAGAACCGGCTCCTCGAAGCCCAGGACTTCGAAGACGACACCAAGGACGCCGGAGAAATCGGTGCCGGACACAGCGTCACGGCCTTCTACGAAATCATCCCCGCCGGAAGGGAAGCCGACATGCTCAAGAGCATTTCCCCACTCAAGTATCAGAAGGTCGAGCCGCGCGAGGACAACTCCGGGGCCACTAACGAATTGCTCACCCTCAAGCTCCGCTACAAGAAACCCGAAGGCGGGGAGAGCTCCCTGATGACGATCCCCTTCACCGACGCCGGGGCCAGCTTCGCCGACGCCTCGCCCGACTTCCGCTTCGCATCATCCGTGGCCTCCTTCGGCATGATCCTCCGCGACTCGGAATTCCGCGGCAACTCCACCCTAACCGCAGTCCTGGAGAATGCCGCCAACGCCATCGGTCCGGACCACTACGGCTATCGCGCGGAGTTCCTCGAACTCGTCAAGGCCTATCAGAAAGCGGGGCGTTAGACCGTCGCCCTGCTCAGCGGATATCATCCTTTCCGGCAAAGCTGGCTTTGACGCTCTCCCGCCAGACCGCGAGATCCTTGAGCATCCGCTGGACTTCCTCCGGATGCTGGTCGGCGATATTCTTCTCCTGCCCGGGGTCGGCCAGGATGTCGTAGAGCGTCACGGATTCCGTTTTCCGCTGCTTGGTGGCAGGGTCCAGCCGGAGCATGTGGCGACCGTCGATCCATGCCGCATTCCGAAACTCGCAAACGGTCGGGTCTTCCTTGCTGGCATACCGACCATCGGAGAATCCAAGCGGTTTGGGACGACGCTCCATCTTGCCCTCAAACAGGGGCAGCAGGCTGATTCCGTCGATCACCGGTTGGTGTTTCATGGTCACGCCAACGATTTCCAGCACGGTGGGATACATGTCGATGTGACACACGGGGACGTCCGTTTGCATCGGCTTGGGGATCCTGCTGGGCCATTCTAGCAGTCCGATGGTGCGCTTGCCGATGCCGCCCTTCCGTTCATTTTCTGACGTGGGCGAGATGCCGCCATTGTCACTGACAAACCAGAGCAGCGTGTTGTCTGCGATCTTGAGCCGCTTCAGTTCTTCGCGCAGTTTACCGACAGCAGCGTCCACCCCCGAGATTTCCCCCCACAAGTCCCGCTCATTTTCAGGGAGATCCGGGTAGAGTCGCTTGAAATCCTCGGCGGCCTGATGGGGAGCGTGGGGCGAACCGAAACAGATCTGCACGAAAAACGGCTGATCACGCGTCGCGCGTTTGCCGATGAAATCGAGCGCGATTTCCATGATGGCCACCGAGGTGTCGCCGGTGGTCTTGACCGGTGCCTCATCCCGCTTGTCGCTGTCGCCGACAAAGAACGCGGCACCAAGGTCGAAGTAGTTTTTGCTCCACACGGCTTCATCGAATCCAACCTTCAGCGGATGGGTTCCGTCCCGACCCAGCCCCCACTTGCCGAAGTGGCCGGTTTCGTAGCCGGCAGTCTTGACCGCGGCGGCGACGGTGACCTCGCCGTCCTGCATCGCCCCGACGGTGGTGACCATGCGGGCGCGCATCGGGGTGCGGCCGGTTAGAATGGCCATGCGTCCCGGCGAACAGGTGCCGGCAGCCGAGTAGAAGTTGTCGAAGCGAAGTCCCTCGGCCGCCAGGCGATCGAGGTGAGGGGTCTTGGCGATGGGGTTCCCGCTGTAGCCGGTGTCCTTGAAGCCCATGTCATCGGCGACCACGAAGATGATGTTCGGTCGGCTGGGTGAGTCATCGTCGGCGGCGAAAACAGCGGCAGCAGACAAAGTCCAGGCGACGACACAGGTGATCGTGAAAGAGGGAAATCGGATGATATGATTCATCGAAGGCGTTGTTTGATCCTCTAACAATTATTTGGATTCCTGTCCATGACCGGGGATATTCTATTCTCCGCCCGATGGCTTCAGCGTGAAGGACTTCACGGCCACGCCGTATTGCGGAGCTTGATTGCGCAAGAAGTGGAGGGTGTTTTCGCCTTCCTTCAGGGTCAGCTTGACGGCCTGGCTCTCGCCCCACTTTCCGAGTGTGAAGGGCAGCGCGAGGCTGACCGGGGTTCCGGTGCCGTTGACGGTGAGTTGGAGCGATTGGCCTTCCTGCGCGGTGACCACCCTGGCGTTGAGCGTGTAGTCGCCAGCCTTTGGCACATCGATGTGATACTCCATGTTAGAATAGGTGCCCAGACTCGGCCCGGCGGGATCCGCCTTCGGGCTCTTCGCGTAGTAGTCTTCCTGGTGTTCGTCGCGGACAAACTCGGCGATGTTGCCATACATGTCGTAGAGTCCCCAGGGATTCGGTTTCTTCTGGCCGACCGGGTGGGATTTGCCCTCCGCGTTGTCCTTGAACCAGGCGTAGTCGCCGAGTTTCGAGGGATCGTCGCCGAAGAACCAGCGCGTGTCAGTGCCGGCGCTGGCGGCGTATTCCCACTCGGCTTCGGTGGGCAGGCGCACCTCCCGGCCGGTCTTCGCTGAGAGTTCATCGCAGAGCAACAACGCGCGCGACGGCTTCACACCATCCACCGGGAGATCCGGCCCCTGCGCCGACTTGCCCTGCTCCTTGCCCATGACCGCCGCATATTGCGCCTGGGTCATCTCATGTTTGCCGAGG
This sequence comes from uncultured Verrucomicrobiae bacterium, assembly GCA_963810445.1. Lineage (GTDB taxonomy): Bacteria > Verrucomicrobiota > Verrucomicrobiia > Verrucomicrobiales > Akkermansiaceae > Luteolibacter. Next base: position 158,348 of record CAWENZ010000063.1, read on the forward strand.
TAGAAGCCCCGGGTCAGCGTGACTTCGTGTTTGGGGGTGTCGGCGAGAATGTCGCCCTCCTTCTGCGGACGGTCGCCGCCCATCATGAACTTGCCGGGTGGGATGTAAACGAAGTCCATGGTCACGCCGTCGGCCAACTCGAGCGTGAGTTCCTTTTCCGCCTGATCGCCATCCGGGCTGACGGCCAGGCGCAGGCCGCGCATGTGATAGGAATTTTTCGGACGCCGACCTTTCCAATGCCGAGTCGCCGATTCGCACAAGGAGGCCTCGTGTTTCCACGTTCCTCCCCGAACCAGGATGGGTTGTTGCCGGTTGAAGTTCGGCAGGAACACCTGCATGCCTCCGGCAAAGCTTTTCATCGCGATCACGTCGTTCGCTTTTTCCTCCTCATCCCCGGTGCTGCCCTTCGGCTGCCGGAAGGCCACCGCCGGGATCGTGACGGTGCCATCCGCGCCATGAATGATCTTGCTGTCCTCGGGATGGGCGGCCGACGCCTTGATTCGGTCAGCAACGGTCGGGCCGTTTGCCTCCCCAAACTCAGCGCCGAGCGCATCGAGGGTCACGGTCTTGGCGTCTTCGATGATACTCCCTTGGGTGGCCAGCGCGACGCCGTTCCAAAAGGCGGGGGCGGTTCGGTTGTCTTTCTCGCCGTAGGTGTGTGGCTCGCCCATGACGTCCCCAATCCAGAAAGCCCGCTTCACCTTGAGGAACTCAGTTCCGCGTGCGCGCGCCTGGGTGGAGGCGAGGAAATTGACGTCGGCACCATAGCGCGTGGTGGTCTTGCCGTTGCCCCATCCGGGCCCCAACACCACGACCCAACCCTGCGGCGTCCAGCGTGCCGAAGCGCCGTGACCGCTGCTGGGACGCGCGGTGGCCGGAATCCCGAACGCACGGCAGATGTAGCGCGCAAAGAACGAGCGGCGGCCGCAAATCCCGCCGTTCATCAGGATGTTCTGCATTCCCGCCAATTCGGGCCGGTCGTTGCCCACGTTGAGCGATCCGTATTGGACATCGGTATTGACGACATTCGCGTAACGCCCGCCTTCGTTGTCCGTGTAAATGTGATCGGGGCGGTAGTTGCGCAACATCTCGCGACCCCAGGCAAGGATTTCATCGGGCTCGGGCGCGCAGACGACGAAGCGCAAATCCCAGACCCCCAGGCGATGGAAGTTGGGATCGAGTTCACCCGCCTCGTAGGCTTTTTCGAAGTGCAGGTAGCGCTTCACCGGGTCGATCACCTTGCCGGGCTTGGCCTCCTCTTCCTCCTCGGCGGGATCCACGATCTCGCTGAACTCGAAGAGCAACGGCCAGCGCCAGTCTTTGAAGAACTCCCGTCTTTGCCTTGGTGCTTGCTTGTTGGATGGCATGATAGATTTCCATCGCCTTGCCATAACCCACCGGGGACTTTGTGTTCTTCGCATGCACCGGGCGCGCACCGTCGGCAATCGCGATCTGGAGCATCAACGCGTCGTCCGCGAGCAGGGCGTCGATGAACTTCTTCTGGGGCGCTCCCTGACCGGAAAAGGCCGCCAAGCCCGCCGGAGTGGCGTCGTTGAGGACAAAGAATTTCGCCAGCTTGGCATCCAACTCGTTGCTCGCGAGAAACGTGTCGAGCACCGCGATTTTCCTAACCGCCTCGACTCTTGCTTTCGCATCCTTGGCCGCGACGATGCTTTTGCGCGCCGCATCCTCGATGGGCGGCAGTTTCGCGGTGATTTTGGACCGCAATGCTTCAATCGTGGCGGCATAGGGATCGGCGGCCTGTGCCACGGGCAAGACTGCCAGGCAGCCAGCCAGAGACAACGCACGGTTGAGGACGCGGAAGGGCCTGATGCCCAGGGTTTTGTTCAGGTTGGGTTGATGGTTCATTTCAGGTCGCATGCTTTCACGGATGTTCATTCGCAGTGGCATCGTCGCCGGAGGTGCTGAAGGGCCCGACCGGCATGCCGTCCATGTTGTAAATCAGGTGGCCGAGTGGCTGGCAGGTATAGGCATAGCGCACAGCGACAGGCTTCTCGACTCCCTTGGCGGAGACGATCAGTTGGGAGCCGTCGATTTTGCCGTCGGCCCAGTGCCACTTTCCATCCACGTCCTTGATCGACAGCCAATCCAGTTTGGCATCAGCCGTGGGAGTAGGTGGCAGGAAAGCGTCCGGAAGGGTCGTGCCCTTTTTCGCAATCATCAGGCCGCCCTTGGCATCGTCGGTGAAGGAAACGCGGATCGTATTCCCTTCGATCACGTGACTCTTGTAAATCGGGCAGGCGGTGATGGATTTCATGCCATAGACCTTGTTGAGGACGGAGCGTGCCAGCCGCACGCCGGTGTCGTATTTGTTAGGCGGGTGCTCACCCTTGGTGCCGATGTCGATGGTGACCGCCATCCCGGTGTTAGGGAGCGCGAGGGTTTCCACATACGCCTGGCGGATCCCGGCCCGGCCATCACCGCCGGCGGGATTCTCCGTGGTGGACTCGCCGAGGCCCGGCAACTGGACGTAGTGGACCGGGAAGTCGCCCTGACCCCAGGCTTTGCGCCATCCGAGGATGAGCGACTTGAGTTTTGGTTCGTAGGCTCGGCCCTCATTCTGGTTGGCTTCGCCCTGATACCAGATCGCCCCGCGGATACCGTAACCGACCAGCGGCTCGACCAGTTGCCCGTAGTGCTGTCCCTTGGGATCTGGCGGCTGGTTCAGCCAGTTCTCGATATTCGAGCCGCCGACTGCCCTGACCATCAGGCCAACCGGAATCAAGGCATCCTGCTGTAACCGGCGGGCGAAGAAAAAGGCCACTTTGCCGAAGGACGGTGCCGTTTCCGGCGAGCAAACCAGCCAGCTTTCCTCACCGAGCAGGCGCAGCGCGGGGTAATTGGCCATCTCGATCGAGTTCTCGGGATGGTGCGCGCCCTTGCCGGTCTTCATGCGGCCCGCCATGTTCGACTGGCCCGCACACAGCCAGACGTCGCCGACGAGCAGGTTGCGGATCTCCTTTGTTGCCTGCAAACCATCCTTCCCGCAAACCACCGTCATCGTCTTTCCCTGCGGCGCATCGTTGACCGATTTGAGCGGCACAGCAGTCAAGGGCTCCAGCATGACACGCCACCGCCCTTCGGCGTCTGCGGCTGTGGTAGCGGACTTCCCATCAAAACTGACGGTGACTTTCGCCTCGGCAAGCGAAGTCCCCCACACGGGAAGCTGGATCTTCTGCTGAAGCACGCCGTTGTCACGGAACGGCTGGGCCATCACCGGTTCCAGCGTGGTCGCCGGTTCGGCTCCCGATGGGCTGATCGCGAGGCAGATGAATGCCATGGCGGATGCGAGGAGATGGATGCAGTGAAGTTTCATGGGTTTTTATTTTGTTAGAAAAACGGGAGCTGTCGATGTCGGTGTTTCATTTTCGACCAGCGCTTCGGATAGACGAAGGTGTGCTCGGCTTCCTTCTCCCACAATTCGCGCACCTTCTCCGGCTGGTATTCCCCGTCGTTGTCGGGAGTGATCGCCTCGTTGCCGCGGGTGAGGGTCCAGGGATCGAAGAAACTGCCGACGCCGATGATGGAACCGTAGAAGCGGTCGAAGCCACGCTGCAATGGCCATTTCATTTTGTCGCCTCCTGGCATGAGCCGCGCGGTCAAGGGCCACTTGCCCGCCTGGTGGGCATAAAGACCGGTCAGAAGGGAGGCACGGGTCGGGCAGCAGCGCCCGGTGTTGTAGAACCGGGTGTAGCGAAGACCGTTGGCCGCAAGCCGGTCCAGATTCGGTGTTTCGATCTCCCCGCCGTAGCAGCCGATGTCCGAGTAACCCATGTCATCGGACAGGATGAGGATGATGTTGGGTTTGGGGGTGGGCCGGGCATCGAGCCAGGAGGTCGCCAAGGCCATCGGGATCGTGATGCTGAGAATGGCTAGCAAACCAGAAATCGTCATTCCCTCGCGAATACCGCCCCCAAGAGCCATTCTTTTCAAAAGCGCAACACCCGATACCGCATGCTCCGGCACCTGCCGCGATTGCGGGGCATTGGTCGCAGCCGAAGAACCAATGCAGGTCAGCATCGGGTATCACGGCATCGAAGCGATGCTTTTCAAAGTGACCTATCACCTAACGGCCTGGTGATTTCCGGTACAGGCACGCGGGAGCGCTGACCACAAGCCATTCCCGACAAGCTCTCCGCACGTGCCCCAAACCCTCACCCCAGAGGCGTGATAACCCGCATGCATCGGGCCAACCCGCTAAAGGAAATCCCTGCCGGACCATTACTGCCAATCGCTGTCGGAAGGAAAAGCAAGGGTTCCATCCGGCCCCGATCACAAAATCAGCAGGCACCCCGCCAGATTCCGGATGGGTCACGTTAGAAATCAGCCGCCATGCCCGGCGTGCTGACTCCGAATCCACGACAGAAAGCGGTCCGCTTCCTAACGGATTTCCAGCTTTCTGACCGCACAGGACGGTCAACCCTGCGAAACGCCGGAAAACCACAACTGCACCCATGAATACGCACAAAGGCGCAAAAACAGGCCCAAGGGACCAATGGTCGGGCTGGCGGGATTCGAACCCACGACCCCCTGCCCCCCAGGCAGGTGCGCTACCAGACTGCGCTACAGCCCGTTTCATGAACGGAGGGCGAAGGAAACAGGGGAAATGCGGATTGGCAAGCACGGAAAATCATGACATCTCACGCGCATGAATCGCGTCAAAACCGCCATCGTCGGAGCCAGTGGCTACACCGGGATGGAATTGCTCCGCCTCCTCCTCATCCACCCGCGGCGTGGAACTCGTGGCCGCGACCTCGCGCCAGGAAGCGGGAAAATCGCTGGCTTCGGTATTCCCGCGCTTCCGCCATGCGCCGGGGGCGGAGCTCGCCTTCATGGAGCCGGATCCGGACGCCATCGCCGCGACCGGGGCGCAGGCGGCCTTCCTCGCGCTGCCCCACGGGGTGGCGGCGGAAATCGCGACGGCCCTGCTGGAGCGCGGGCTGCGGGTGATCGACCTGAGCGCGGATTTCCGTCTCCGCGACGCGGCGGTTTACGAGGAATTTTACGGCCACCCGCATCCCGCGCCCGAGATGCTGGCGGATGCGGTTTACGGCCTGCCGGAAATCCGCTCGGCTGAAATCGCCACCGCGAAACTGGTCGCTGCGCCCGGCTGCTACCCGACGAGCATCCTGCTGCCGCTGCTGCCCTTGCTGCGCGAGAATCTGATCGATCCCTCGACCATCGTCGCCAACTCGATGAGCGGCGTCAGCGGTGCCGGTCGCAAGGCGGATCTCACCCTGCTGTTCTGCGAGTGCAACGAAAGCGCCCGCGCCTACGGCGTGCCGAAGCATCGCCATCTATCGGAAATCGAGCAGGAGCTCGGCCTTGCCGCCGGGGAAAAGGTGATCATCTCCTTCATCCCGCACCTTATCCCGGTGAACTCCGGCATCGTCACCACCACCACCGCGAAACTCCGCGACGGAGTCTCGATCCGGAGGCCGTCGGTGCCGCGCTGGACGCAGGCCTATGCGGATGCCTCGTTCGTCCGCTTGCTCGGCCAAGGCGGCTGCGCGGACACCAAGAACGTCACCCGCACCAACTTCATCGACATCGGCTGGCAGCACGACCCGCGCACCGGCCGCGTCATCCTGATGAGCGCCGAGGACAACCTCGGGAAAGGCGCGGGTGGACAGGCCGTGCAGTGCTTCAACCTGATGTTTGGACTGAATCCGACTGGAGGGTTGCAAAATTTCTAGGGAGTCGCCAATCTCGCCTGCTGTTTCCCTTCATTTCAGTCATGGACTTTCCTATCACCCGGATCAAAGGCGGCGTCGGTGCGCCAGCCGGTTTTCTAACCAGTGCGATGGCCTGCGGCATCAAGAACCCGGAAGCGACGCGCCTCGACCTCGCGCTCATCTATTCGGAAAAACCCTGCACCTCCGCCGGCACCTTCACCACCAACCGCGTGAAGGCCGCGCCGGTCCGCGTTTCCCAGGCCAATCTCCGCAAGGGCAACCTCCGCGCCATCATCGCCAACCGCGGCAACGCCAACGCCTGCACCGGCGTCCAGGGCATCCATGACGCCAACGCCATGTGCGATGGCGTCGCCAAGCCCGCTCAAGCTCAAGCGCTCGCGAGATCGGCGTCTGCTCCACCGGCGTGATCGGCCTGCCGATGCCGATGATGCGCATCGAGCCGCAATACGACGACGCTGGTCGAAGCCTCGGGCCGAAGAACGGCATCGCACGTCGCGAACGCCATCATCACCAGCGACACCCACGCGAAGGAGATCGCCATCTCCTTCGACCTGGGCGAACACCGCGTCCGCCTCGGCGGCTGCGTGAAGGGCGCGGGCATGATTTCCCCGAGCATGGCCACCATGCTGTGCTTCATCACCACCGACGCCAACATGCCCGCGGACAACCTGCGCAAGGCGCGTGCTCGAATGCGTCGAGGAAAGCTTCAACCGCATCACCATCGACGGTGACATGTCCACCAACGACACCGTCATCGTCCTCGCCAACGGCGCTTCCGGGATGCCCGCCATCCGCCGCAACAGCGCGAACTGCAAACAGTTCCGCCAGGCGCTGCGCTGGCTCATGCTTGAGCTCGCCAAGGCCGTCGTCCGCGATGGCGAGCGCGTCACCAAGTTCGTCACCGTCAAGGTGGTCGGTGCACGCACCTATCTCGATGCGAAGAAGGTCGCGGAGGCGGTTTGCAAGTCCGCCCTCGTGAAATCCTCATGGAACGGCGGCGACCCAACTGGGGCCGCATCATCCATGCCGTCGGTTACTCCCGCGCGCGCATCCGCGAGGAACTCGTGGACATCCACATCGGCGGAAAGGCCGCCTGCCTCGGTGGTCTCCAGGCCGACACGCCGATGGACCAGCTCCGCGAGGTCGTCTCCCATCCCGAGTTTGAAATCGTCATCAACCTCAACCAGGGCGACGCCGACTACATCATGTATTCCAGCGACCTCTCGCCCGAATACATCGACTTCAACCGCTCCGAATACGCGTATTGGAAACAAGCACGCAAGGACGGCCTGGTGTGATAAAAAGGAAAGGGGAGTAGGCGTCTCGCCTGCCGTCATTCATCTTTTTCCTCCGACGCCCTCTATCCAAATCATGAAAAATACCATTCTGCTAGCCATCATCTTTAGCGTTCTCGGCAGCATTTCACCGGGAGGTCGAGCCTCGGCGGCGGAGTCTCCGGCCGCTGGGGCATTGGAAGCCGTGAAAGCGGATGAACAGATCCAACAGGCGAAAGCGGATTTGATGGGCCTGCATACGGGCCTTTTGAGTTTCAAACTGCTTGCAGGGGATTATCCAACGGCCGAACAGGGTCTCAAAAGTTTGATCGAGAAACCAACAACGGAGCCAGTGCCCAAGCGTTGGAACCAGATCATGAAAAAAATCCCCATAGACCCATGGGGCCGGGAATATCGATATGTCGTTCGTGAGAAGGATGGCAAAACCCTGCATTTCATCGTCAGCGACGGACCGGATCCGGACAGCGAAAAAGACGATATCGAGAGAGCGTTGGACGCCGAGAAGAAATAGTCGCGAACGCGTGCCACGGGATGACTTTCTGGAAATCCATCACCTTCTGCCTGCTCGCGGCATGCCTCATTTCCCGGGCGGAAGTGGAGTATGAGATCCATGCGGGATATTCGTCAATTTGTTCGTCCAGTTGTTTCGAAAGGAATCTCCTTCCCGTCGTGGTGACGGTCACCGACAAGGACGACAAGCCGGTTGCCGGCGCGGTGGTCGCCATCAAGCGCATCCAACCCGGCGGCTACACGGAGAATGACGTTAGAAAGACTCCAGACTCCTCGACCGACATGAACGGAAGGATCACGCTCGACTATCCGTGCAAATCAGATTCTTCGGATCCTGAAAAGCCCCGTCTAACAATTTTCGGTGCGATCACGGTGGTGGCGGACGGCTACGAAACGACCGCCATTGAATGTGAGACCTATTTCGCGGGAATCGAAATCGTGAAGAGCGAGCGGTCCGCCTTGGCAGCGCGGATCATCCTGAAAAAATCGCGGCCGCCGGAAGACGATCCGTTCCAACCCGAAGACTCGGAATCCAAGCCCGCCACGAAACCCATTTCCATCAAGTATTTCCAATTCTCCGGCGGATCATCCAACGAGGAACTGTCGTTCGACTGGATCGTTCCGATGGATTGGAAAGATAACCAGGAAGTCAAAAAGGCTTCCGAATCCGGAAAGTAAGTTTCGTGCGCGAGACTCATTGCGAATGCGCCCCGCGCTTCGGGATTTCCCTGAAATGTGTCCGTTTCCTCATGATCTGCCGGGTTCGCGCTATCATCGTCTCCTGGTCCGACCCCTTCGAATTTTCTACAGGATCGAGGGTGACGATATCCTGATCGTTTACGTGATGAGATCGGAGCGCCTTTTGATGCGCTTGGAGCCGTCTTCAACTGGAGCGCGGAATTTATTCCGCGGGAGTCCCCTTCTTCCCACAAAAGGATGAAATTCGAGATTCCCGCGCGAGTTTCTGGACCTGAGGGAAATGTTCCTGTGTAGTCGCAGCAACCGTGACACCCCGCGCAACCAACACCCCTCCCCAGACGCCCGACCTTGAGATCAAGGACGCCCAGTTGATTTTCAACCGCGTCTGGAGGGAACTCGAGGCCGAGTTCGGCCGCGACCACCTGTTGTTTTCCAAGGAACTGATCCTGCTCGGCGGTGCGCCGGGTTCCGGAAAAGGCACCAACACCGCCTTCATCTGCGAGGTCCGCGGGATTTCCGCGCCGCCCATCGTCATCAGCAGCCTGCTGGATTCCCCGGAGGCCAAGGCCATCAAGGCGCGCGGCGGCATGGTCGGCGACGAGGAGGTGCTGCGGCTGCTGCTGCGCGAGCTGATGAAACCGCAGTTCCGCGACAGCGCCGTGCTCGACGGATTTCCCCGCACCAACGTGCAGGTGGAGTGCCTGAAAATGTTCTACGACCAGATGGTCCTGCTGCGGCGCGAGTTCTCCGGCACGCGGCGCGCCCATCTTTTCCGCCAGCCGATTTTCCACATCATGGTGCTGTTCGTGGACGAGGCGGAAAGCATCGTCCGCCAGCTCAAGCGCGGACGCGAGGCCATCATCCACAACGCGGAGGTGAGGCAATCCGGCGTCGGCACGCTGGAGGAGGAGCGCAACACCGACTTCGATCCCGAGCTCGCCCGCAACCGCTACCGCACCTTCAAGGAGCAGACCTACGACGCGCTCGTCTCGCTCAAGCAGATCTTCCACTACCACTTCATCAACGCGCAGGCGCCCATCGACGTCGTCCAGCAGAACATCATCACCGAGCTCGAGTATCAAAGCTCGCTGGAGCTCGACCCGCGCACCTACGACACGCTGCGGCACATCCCGCTGGCGGACGAGATCGTCCAGCACGCCCGCCAGGAACTCGTCAACCGGCTCGACAGCTATCAGGTGGAGCACGGGAATGTGTTAGGCAAGGTCGTCGATTTCATCCAGGGGAAAATGATGCCCATCATCAAGCGCTACGCCGTCAGCGGCCGCGCGATGATCAACACCGAGGACTGCCTCTTCGAGGATCCGGTCGCCATCGCCATCCTCATCGACATCTTCTCGGAGCGGGGATTCCGTGCCAGCGTGGACATCCACCATCAGGAAATTCCCGAGAGCTTCGACCTCAAGACCGGCAAGATCACGACAAGGACCAAGCGCGTCTATCGGATGACCATCCTCTTCAACGGCTCCAAGATCCGCCGCGGTTGATCAAGGAACATGAGGAGCGCGTTCATCCTGAACGCTGTTTCCGGCGGACATCCTGTCCGCCGCTTCCTCTTCGCCCGACAGGATGTCGGACGGAAACAGTCGATAAAATATCGACGCTCCTCATTTCCGACCCCGCGCGCTCACAACTTCCGCAGGTAGCTCACGCTCTTGCCGATGTCCGCGATCGGATCCGGCGACTGGTCCTGCTCGACGTGGCAGTTTTTCACGCCAGCCGCCTTCGCCGCCACGAGGATCGGCTCCATCGGAATGACCCCGCTGCCGAGGGGTTGAAAGGCATCCGCCGCCAGATCGGTGGAATAGGTCGGCGTCGCGATCCCTTGCTTGAGGTCCTTCAGGTGAAGTTGGGAAACGCGGCCCTTGAGCTTCGTGATCAACCCGGCGGGATCGATCCCCGCCGCCTTCACCCAGAACACGTCGATTTCGAAACCCATCTCCGGCGAGAATTCCTCAACGAAAATGTCATAGCCGCACTTGCCGCCGTCCTTCGGCTCGAACTCGAAATTGTGGTTGTGATAGGAAAGCCGGATGCCCGCCTTCTTCGCCATCGCCGCCGCCTGGTTCGCACGGGCGGCGACTTTCCGGTAGTCGTCCAGAGTCGTCCGGTTGGCCGGCATGAGATAAGGGATGACCAGATGCCCGAGGCCGATCCCGTGGGCCTTCTCCAGGATTTTCGAAAAATCCGACATCGCCTCGTCCTTGGGATTCACCACCGCGTCCCACTCGAAATGCGAGGAATCGATTTTCAACCCGGCGTCCTTGGCTCCCTCGATCATCGCCTCCGCCTTGGGAAATCCGTAGGGCTCGACCTGTTTGTAGCCGGCGGCGGCGACCTGTTTCAAGGTGCCGGCCGCATCCTTCTTGAGCTCGTTCCGCAACGTGTAGAGCTGGATCCCGATGTTTTGCCGATAGGTATCGTCGGCCTCGAGAGCCATCAGCGTGTTCGATTGGCTGAGCGCGATCGTGGTTGCGGCGGTCGTGCGGATGAAGTTCCTGCGGTTCATGACAAGCTTCCTATTCCTTTCACGCCGCCTCGCCAAGCAATCCCGTCGGGACATTTTCCTGCCGAAATCCTTGACACGCCGCCGAAATATCGGCTTCTTTCCGCCCCGCGCATGGCGCAAGGCACCCGTAGCTCAGCTGGATAGAGCGTCTGACTACGAATCAGAAGGCCGGGGGTTCGAATCCCTCCGGGTGTACCACTCTCAAAACCCTGCAACTCAAAAGGTTGCAGGGTTTTTTGTGGCCGCTTTTCCGGAACCGGGAAACTTTCAGAATGTCGCGAAAATGCGGGTTTTGACCCGTTCTATTGCAGGAAGTCTCGCACGGAAATTCCCTGCCCGATCGGCCCGGTTTGGAAAGTGGAAACCCGCCGGGATGCTTGGAGACGGGAAGGGAAGTGTGGGTGGAGAGGTTGAGAAAACGCACGATGAGGCCGTTGATAGGCAGAAGATGCGGGATCGTGAAAAGCGGCTTGCAGGCGATTACCAAGACTGACCCGGTCGATGAAACCTTCGTAAAAGGGAGGGCTTCAGCCCACAATGCTTGTTAGTCGGGACTGACCCCTTCGATGCCGCCGCAGAGTTCAAATCCGTCACATGCCTTTATGTGCCTAATCCGCTCATTTGAAACGATTTCTAAAAACTCAAATTGACTTTAACCGGACACCCGTGAAAATGAATCATAATATTGTTCAGCCGGACAAAATTCCATCTGGTATAATGGATCTATTCGGTAACTGACATCCGTATGAAAATCACTCTTCTTTGCCTCCTGTGCATGATCCTCGGCACTATTGGTCCGTGCGCCCAAACGGGAGGTGGGGGCGGATCTGCGATAAGGAAAATCGAAAGGTCCGAAGTGGAAATTGCACCTGAAAAATGGTTAGAAATCCAGTGGGATGCCACACAGTCCGCACACATTTTTCAGTGGAAAGGTGTGAAGGTGATCTGGGCGCTGGAGCTCGATTCTTCAAAGACGGGGCTTAGCGAACTGCCAATCACGATTAGAGAAAAGAATGACGAATTATTTTTAATAACATTAGATAGAAAAGTGTCATCGAAATATAGATTTTCCTATTTCAAATTAAATTCAACAACAGGAAAGATCGAGCGAATAGCGGCAAAAGTTTTTCCCAAGGATATTGCCTCCCAGAATCTGAGTTTAAATGGAATGAACCAAACGATTGGTATCAATGGGGAAAGGATTGATGAGTTGAAAATACTTCAGGAGCTGGATGTGAAAAGCATCTATTTTCCTCACCAATTCACGGCATACCTGTGGCTCTGTTTGGAGCTTGGAAAGGAATATTTTGAAATCAAAGAGCAATACGAATTCAATAAGGTCGGGGTAATGGCGGCGGATTATGCGGTAAAGTATCACCCGGTTGCTCTGAAAGAGCTCAGGAGGTAGAAAGATTAGGTGTTGCGAGCCGATTTGAGTAAGAGTCCTAAAATCGACCCTCTATCATTCCGCCGCTGAGCGTGCATCCTTCCTTGTGGGTGTTAAGGTTGTCCATCACGAGAATGATCTTGTCCGCCTCGGGCAGGATATGATCGGCCAGGTAATCGAGGCAGGCTGCGAAGTCCTTGGCATTCCGGCGGCCACCCCCGGCGATGAACACATCGCGCCCTCCGAGATGAGGCACCGCGAGGATGAAGCCGCTAACACTTCCCTCGCGCACATATTCGTAGTCGTGGCGGGCGACATGCCTGCCGGTCGCCGGGATGGGCACACGGGTTTCCGATAGAAGCTGATTGGCGAACTCGTCGAGACAAACCAGCGGCCGCGCAGTCGTCGACCGGTCGCTGATAAACCTTCAGCGCGTCTTCCATGGCCGCTACGAAGGCGGCGTTGTGCTTGGGCGGGATGCGCCATCCTTCCTGCCGCCAGGGTTTGAGCGCGCTTTTTTAAAGCCAGTCCAACGGTTGTGTGGGAGATGCTTTCGATGACTTCGATCTCCACAAGATGATCGGCAAGCAGGCGCAGCGTCCAACGTGCCGAACCTTCCGGGGCCTTTGAGCAGGCGAGCTGGGTGATGCGTACCTCGATCTCCCCGGTGACTTTGACTTCGCGCACGGGTCTGTCACGGACCTTGGCAACCAGTGCACCGAGAGGGCCGTTCTCACAGCAACGCTGCCGGAGACGCACCAAGCTGCTGGGGCTCATCGCTGCGACGTGGCAGATTGCTTCGTCGGCGAAGGCGGGGCCAAAATGGCCCTCATCGCATGGCAGCATGACTAAAGGCCTTTCACTCTGTCATGATATTCCAGTTTTTTCACCACTTCGGCCTGGGACGCGGGGGAAGCGATGCCGTCCGGCAGGCCGATGATTTGGATTTCCTGAGCTTCCTAAACGCGGCAAAGCAATCCTCGAAGGCTTGATCCGCGTCCCTCGTAGATCCCATTTCCAGCAAAGGCTCCTGCGCCCGCTGGATTCCCCCTGTCCGCAGCCGCCCCCACTTTTCGTTGGAAATCCGGCGCGAGCGGGACGAACGACTGGCTCAACATGCTCTATCAAATCGTCATCAACCGCAAATCCGGCGAAGGGATCTTCCGTGACGAAGTGCAGCAGGACCATCTCAAACGGGTTTTCACCGACCGCGGGCACCGGGTGGACCTCAGCGTCGTCGAACCGGATCAACTGGAGGCGACGCTGAGGGCAAAAGCCGCGTCCGCCGGCGAGGTCCTCATCGTCGGCGGCGGGGATGGCACGATCACCACCGCCGCACGGCTGCTGCACGGCAGCGGAAAAACCCTGGGCGTGCTCCCGCTCGGCACCTTCAACCTGGAAGCCCGTGATTTGAATGTTCCGCTCGATCCCTTCGAGGCGGCGGAGAAGCTGCTGGATGCGGAAACGATCCCGATCGACCTGCTCAAGGTCAACGACGAGTATTGCATGTGCGCGACGGTGATTGGTTTCTATCCGGCGCTCGCGAAGGCCCGCGAGGATTTCCATGGCCGTTCCTGGTGGGTGAAATCGCTGCGCATCATCCGTGAGATCGCCACCGTGGCCGTGGCCTCCCCGGCGCTGCGGCTCACGATCACCGCGGACGGAAAGACCTACCAGCGCCGCACGCGCCTGACCGCCTTTTCGCCCGGCACCTATGAGGAAGACCTGGGGCTCATCCCTCGGCGCAAGGATCTTTCCTCCGGCAAACTCGCCGCTTATGTTTCCGAACATCTCAGCCGCGGCCAGATGCTGTATGCCGCGTTGGGCTACCTCACCGGCAACCTGCTGGACATGGAGCAAATGACAAAAATCGAAAGCTCCACGATCACCATCGACGTGAAACGCCGCAAATCCATTCCCACCATGATCGACGGTGAAATCCTGCGGATCACCCTGCCCTGCCGGTTGGAGATCCTGCCGCGCTCCTTGAACGTGCTTCGTCCCCGGGACGTGTCCTCCTGATGTCCTTCCAGCTTCTCCATTTCTCCGACCCGCACTTCGGTGCCTACGATCCGCGGATCGCGCAGGCCGCGGTGGAGGCCGCCTTGAAGCTGAAACCGGATCTAACGGTGGTCTCCGGCGATTTCACCAAGCGCGGCCGGCGCTTCGAGTTCGAGCTGGCCCGCACCTGGCTGGAGAGCCTTCCGCAGCCCCATCTCACCGTCCCCGGCAACCACGACGTGCCCGGACTGAACGACCTGATGGACCGCTTCTTCTCGCCCTTCGGCCGCTACCGGGAATCGATCTCCGCGACCGAGGAGCCCACCTGCCAGCTCGGCGACGCCGGTGCGCTCGCCACGGCGAATTCCTGCACGCCCTTTGGCCTCCATCTCGACTGGTCGCGGGGGTTCCTGAGTCCGTTCCAGATCCCCGCGCTTGCCGGATTCTTCGAGGCGCAGCCGCCGGAGCGCCTGCGGGTTTTCGCCATGCATCATCCCGTCATCGGATCCGGCGAGAAGGAGCGCGCGCTGGTTTCACCGATGTCGCTGGTCAGGAGATTTTTCGAAACCTCGCGCATCGACCTGCTGCTGGCCGGCCATTTCCATCAGTCGAAAATCGCGCTTTTTCCCGCACCTGCCGATTCCGCGTGGAGGACCGTCGTTTCGCAGGCCCCATCCATTTGTTCCACCCGGCTCAAGGGCGAGCCGAACGGATTCCACCGCCTCCATCTATCAGCGGACGGGATCGGGATCGAACTCTGGCGGTGGCAGGGCGACCGGTTCCAACAGGAAACCACGACGCGCTTCTGCCGTGCCGGAAACGGCTGGGAAAGCGCCTGATTTTCCCCAGCGGTCCGGCGGAGCAAGCGGGCGGATGTCAGTCCAGGTGACCGGCACCGGCACGATTCAGGAGCAGTTCATCCTACAAAGAAAAATGGATCCACAGGAGGAAACAGAGGAAACGGAGAATGAATGAGTGATAGACATCCCTCGATTCTCTCAAAAGGTGTTGGAGAGCAGGCTTAAATTTCCAATACAAGCCTCTGATCCTCTGTTTCCTCACTTACCTCCTGTTCAATCTCATTTCGGTTGTTAGGTTCATCCATTACCTCGCGGAAACCCCGCAATTCAATAACACCCCCGCCAGGGAATGTACCTCGAACCAAATGAGCGACGAAAGGCCCGTCGGGTTCTTTACCGGCAAATTCAACTGAGGAAATCCGGGGCAGGATCGCTGTGGCCGTTGCCGTGACAAAAGCCATCATGGGCATGGATTGAGGACAGAGACGCCTGGGGATGCCCGCCATTCGAGAGCCAAATCACTAATGCTTTTCCTGCTTGGCCTTCCAAATGCGCTCTTCTTCCTCTTTGCGAAGGTAGTCTTGAAACCGGACGAGCTGTTTAGCGGTTCCTGACGTGGTCCAGGTGGCGACTTCGCGTTCCCGGTATTGTACAATCAATGAGATCCCTTTGATGGTTTCCTTGGACTTCGAAGCATACGTCTCCGTGTACCCTTCCCCCGCCGATTCCACATGGAATGAACTCGTGTCGACCAATTTTACTGTGGGCGTCTCCAGATCCACCGATTTGCCCGGATCGATCACCGGCAGGTCGAGCGTCCCTTGGCAATTCAAATGGTTCTCCATTGTCTCGTTCAGCCTTGCCGGCATTTTTTGAACATCATCTTTGGATTTTTGCGAATAGAGACCCGAAGGGTTCCCATTCACTTCCAGATGACTGTAGAACAACAGCCGCGCGGCGGGAGTGGCAATCTTACCTTTGTTGGTCACAGTGATCCGATAGCTCACTTCGCTCGAATTCTTCTTGGACGAACTAAACGAGGAGTCCTTGCGGGAGTTGTCCCGGTTCCCGGTCTGCCTTTCCGCTTCAAAGGACAAAATGAATTCCGGGTTCTCCTCCCGCCAGCGGGCGAGAAACTCTTGATCGGCAGCCGACAGGGAAGCCAGCGGGATGGTGAAGATTTTCCGATCTGCCTCCCGTATGATCACGGCTTGTGTCGTTGAAACCGACGTTATCTCGCCCTTAATCGTTTTTCCATCGCTGTTGGTGAATTCGCGAGTCTCCGCCCGTGCGACGGTGAGGACACAAGTGAGGCAGGCGAGAAAAACGCGAAATTTCATTCGACTCATGCCAGCATCTAACTTTCCGTCGGCAGGATGTCAAGGGAGCTTCGTCGATAGAATCCGCTCGGCGATCCACCTGCACGAAAGGGTCAGCAGATGGGAGCAGGTGGTTGGGTAGTGGCACCTCACGATGCCCTCGCTGTTTGCCGGCTGCGATGCGGCGGTGCCGATGCCACGGCGGATGACGACACGGGAGGCTGGGCGGGTTCAGTGGATCGGCTCGCGGTGGATGACCTCGTCCCAGGACTTGATTCCGATGGTCTTCAGATAGAGCGCGGCCACCTCGTCCTCGCGCGACGTCCCCAACGCCTGATAGAGATGCCAGATCGGCTTTTTCCCGAGCGGATCACCGGGTTCGTCCGGAAACTTGCGCAGGCCGATCCGGAGTCCGCCATCGCCACGATCGCCGGTGCGCCTGACATCAAGGAAAAACTCAAAGTCGGAATGGAACTCAATGGTCGCAAATATGAGAATTATGTCGATGGCTATAACCAACTTGATTACCTCAGCGGCAAGACCGGAAAGTCACCGCGCAATGAGTTCATCTACCCGAACGATGCCGCCGAAGTCGTCGCCATCCGCGTTGGTGAATGGAAAGCCACCTACATGGAAAACCGAGCGTTCCAACTCCAAGCCTGGCGCGAGCCCTTCATTCATCTGAGGGCACCCATGCTCTGCAATTTACGTCGCGAACCGTTTGAAAAGGCCCAGGAAAGCGCCAACAACCACAACGACTGGTCCATCGATCGCGCCTTCGTGCTCGTTCCGCTTCAGGGAGTTGCCAGCAAATTCCTGATGACGCTCAAGGATTTCCCGCCAACCCAAAAGCCGGGTGACTGGAGTCTCCAGTCACAGGAGAGACAGGTCAAGGGTATGGCCGGCGGAGATTGAGGAAATCCGAAAAATCTCCCAGCGCCCGCAAGCGATCTGCCCGCGCCTGATTCTCCCCAGCAATCCACACACACAACACAAAGGCCGCATCCGGTGGTATCCGGGTGCGGCCGAACGGGACCAGTGAATTCATACCGCTGCCCGCGCGTGATGGTGATTTCTCGCTCCACATGCGCTGCTATTGGTCGGAACAAGCCATCCTCCACGGCACCTGGATGCCCCCGGAAGTCGAACTCGTGATATGATCCGTTCATCTAGCGAACGGGCGGGTTAGCGACGGACAGGTACTTGACTCCATCAACCAAAAGCCTGATAACCCATTTCAAACTCCCACTAAATCGTGAAATCGAAAACGGCCATTCTCGCCGCGGCACTCTGCGGCTTCATGTTCACCGCAGCCTTCGCCCAGACGGCAGACACCATCTATCACAGCGGCTCCATCCTCACCATGGCGGGCAAGGAGCCCACCTACGTCGAGGCCCTCGCGGTCAAGGACGGCAAGATTGTTTTCGCCGGAGCCAAGGACGCGGCTCTGAAGATGAAGGGCGACTCGACCAGGGTCGTCGATCTCTCCGGCAAGACGCTCCTCCCCGGCTTTCTCGACGGGCACAGCCACTATATCAACTCGCTGTTGGTCGCCAACCAGTGCAGGCTCTACGCCCCGCCATCCGGTGTCGGCAAGGACGTGCCCAGCATCATCGCCGAGCTGAAGAGATACGCGGCGGACCGCAAGATCCCGAAAGGCGAAATGATCATGGGCTACGGCTATGACGACACCGTCATGCCCGACGGCCGCCTGCTCAACCGCGACGACCTCGACGCGGCATTTCCCGACAACCCCGTCCGCATCGAACACGTTTCCATGCACGGCGCGGTGTTGAACAGCCTCGCCCTCAAGTATTACGAAATCAGCGCTGAAACCGAAACCCCACCCGGCGGCGTGATCGTCCGCAAGCCGGGAACTAAAGAACCCTGGGGACTCATCATGGAAACGGCCTTCCTTCCGGTGGTGGCGAAATCCGAGCCCATGACCGCCCAGCGGGAAATTGTCGCCACCCGCGCCGGCCAGATGCTCTATGCCGAAACCGGCGTCACCACCGCCCATGAGGGCGCAACGCATTTCCCGCAAATCCAGACGATCAAGCGCGCCAGTGATGCCGGGGCCAACATCATCGATGTCGTCGCCTACCCATTCATCACCGATGCCGATAGAGTCCTGGCGGAGTTTCCATTGGAGAAATGGACCAAGTATGAGAACCGCTTCAAGCTCGGTGGTGTCAAGATCACCCTCGACGGCTCACCGCAGGGCCGCACCGCCTTTTTCACGACACCCTATCTAACCGGCGGTCCCGGCGGGGAGAAGGACTGGAAAGGAGAGCCTACCTTTCCGCAGGACCTCGCGAACAAGATGTTCAAGAAGGTCTATGACATGAACGTTCCACTCCTCGTCCACTGCAATGGCGATGCCTCCATCGACGCTTTCCTAACAGCCTACGAGTTCGCCCGTGCCGGCGACTACACGAAGCCCTGGAATGTGACCACCATCCACACCCAGTTCATCCGCAAGGACCAGATCCCGAAGTTCGTGAAATACAAGATCCGCCCGTCCTTCTACACCCTGCACACCTTCTACTTCGCCGACGCCCACATCGCCAACCGGGGCAAGGAGCAGGCGATGTATATCTCACCGATGCGCGACGCCATCGACGCCGGACTCCGCCCGACCAACCACACCGACTTCGTCGTCGCCCCGCTCGACCAGATGATGATGCTCTACTCCGCCGTGAACCGCATTTCCCGTGGCGGTGCCGAGATTGGTCTCGACCAGCGCGTCACGCCCTACGAGGGCCTCAAGTGCATGACCGAATGGGCGTCCGAGCAGTATGACGAGCAAGCCAGCAAGGGCACCCTCGAAGTCGGCAAACTCGCCGACCTTGTGATCCTCGACAAGGATCCGCTCAAGGTTGATCAGAAGACCATCAAGGACATCAAGGTCGTCGAAACGATCAAGGAAGGAACCACCATCTTCCCGGCTTCCGCAAATACCAAGGCGCCCGTCGCCGCCTCATCCGGCAAAACCTACGCATGGAGAGCTCACGTCTGCGACATGGTCGATATCAACCAGGCCGCTAACAAAGAGTGGACGCTCGTCACCCTCAACGGCAGGAAAGTCACCGCCGGAAAGCCGCCAACCATGAAATTCTCCGGTGGGAAGCTCTCCATGTTCGGTGGCATCAACCGACTGAATGCCTCCTACGCATTGGTCCACGACACCGTCACCATGGGCGGCATCATCAGCACGAAAATGGCTGGTCCACCCGAGTTGATGAAACTCGAGAGCGAATTCGCCAAGACCATGGCTTCCGTGGACGGATTCCATGTCCATGGCGATGAACTGGAACTCCTCAGCAAAGGAGCTGTCGTCGCGAACTTCAGCGCTCCGCATTGACCTTTGATCCAGAACATGAAACTCGGAATGAAACGCATCACCGCCCTTGTTACCCTTGCCGCCGTCCTTGCGGATCTGGCAAATTCACACCCCAACAGATATCAACCAACGCAATGAAAGCACAGACCCTCGCACTCGCCATCGCCAGTCTCGCACTCTTGCCAGGCTGCGCGAACGACCCCATCGTCGCCGTCAACGGAGCCAACTCCAGCGCCTCGCGGATTTCACGGGATTCCCGCGCCGCCTTGGAATCCCTCTACGCCCAGAACCCTGCGGCGAGGGCGCTGGGCAAGAAGTCCAAGGGAATCCTTGTCTTCCCGTCGGTCGTCAAGGGCGGGCTGGTTGTTGGTGCCCAGGCGGGAAATGGCGCGATGATCCGGGACACGGGAGTGATCAGTGGATACTATCAGACTGCCGGTGCCTCCTACGGGCTCCAGGCGGGTGCGCAGGAGTTCGGATACGCGCTTTTCCTGATGGATGACTCCGCGTTCCGGAATCTGGGCAGTAGCGGAGGTTGGGATCTCGGCAGCAGCCCGAGCCTCGTGATCGTGGACAAGGGAATCGCCGGCAGTCTAACGACCGCCACCATCAACAAAAGCACCTACGCCTTCATTTTCAACCAAAGGGGCCTGATGGGCGGACTCGGCCTGCAAGGCACCAAGATCACCCGCATCCATCCCAATCCGTAATTTGAAATCTCCGACAGGTTTTTTAACCAGGTCTAACCAACAGCTTGAATTGATACTGCCATGAAAAGCAATCTTCCGGGTGCGATTGCCGCCTGTTTCCTTGTCGGGACAGGTTTCCCCGTGCTGGCGCAAACCGATCCGCTCCCATCCTGGAACGATACCGCGCCGAAAAAGGCCATTGTCGCCTTCGTCGAAAAGGTCACCACCGCCGGTTCACCCGACTACGTCGCCCCCGCCGATCGCGTCGCCACCTTCGACAACGACGGCTGCCTCTGGTGCGAGCAACCGATGTATTTCCAGGCCTTCTTCGTTTTTGATAGTATCAAACGGATGGCACCGCAGCACCCCGAGTGGAGAGACCAGGAGCCTTTCGCCTCCGTCCTCAAGGGCGACATGAAAACCGCGCTCGCCGGTGGTGAAAAGGCGCTGATAGGCATGCTCATGGCCACCCACTCCGGCATGACCACGGACGAGTTTGAAAAATCCGTCACCGATTGGCTCGCCACCGCGAAACATCCCAAGACCGGCAAGCCGTTTACCGAAATGATCTATCAGCCCATGCTTGAGTTGCTCACCTATCTCCGGGCGAACGGTTTCAAGACCTTCATCGTTTCCGGCGGCGGTATCGAGTTCATGCGCCCGTGGACGGAGAAGACCTATGGCATCCCGCCCGAGCAGGTCGTCGGTTCCAGCGGCGGTCTGAAATATGAACTCCGCGACGGCACCCCCGTCATCGTGAAAACCCCGGAGCTCGCCCACAATGACGACAAGGAAGGCAAGCCCGTCGGCATCCAGCGCCACATCGGCCGCCGCCCCATCGCCGCCTTCGGAAATTCGGATGGAGACTATCAGATGCTCGAGTGGACCACCAGCGGCAAGGGGGCTCGCTTCGGCATGATCATCCACCACACCGACGCGGAGCGCGAGTTCGCCTACGACCGTGAATCCCACATCGGCAAGCTCGCGAAGGGACTCGACGAGGCTCCTGCGAAAGGTTGGACTGTCGTGGACATGAAGGCAGACTGGAAACAGATTTTCCCGACCCCACGGAAATGAGCCGTACAACCCGTGCACTCAAGGAATGAGCAACATTGGGCAAGGGAGGCCTAGCCAAACAAACGGTAAAACACCATCACTGTTCCACGGTCACATAAAAACCATCAACAGCCCGACTCCACGCCCATGAAGAAGATCCTATCCTCTCTCCTGCTGCTGCCTGCGGCAATCGCCACCAGCCTGACAGCTCCGGCGCAAACCCTCGATCGCACGAACCTGCCGATTGCCGAGCCGGACTACCCGCACAGCACGGTGCTCGACGCCCGCGATGCCACGCCGCCGCCGCGTTTCGAGGTCAAGGCACCCGAGGGCGCGCCCAACGTGCTCATCGTCCTCGTCGACGACATGGGCTTCGGCATGCCCAGCGCCTTCGGCGGACCGGTGCGCATGCCTTCGGCCGACCGCCTGGCCAACCAGGGCCTGCGTTACAACCAGTTCCACACCACCGCCGTCTGCTCGCCCACGCGCACCGCGCTGCTGTCCGGCCGCAACCACCACATGAACAACATGGGCGGCATCACCGAAACGGCCACGGCTTTCCCGGGCAACACCGGTCAGCGACCGAACAACGTCGCCCCGCTCGCCGAAATGCTGCGCCTGAACGGCTACAGCACCGCCTTCTTCGGCAAGAACCACGAGACCGCGCCGTGGGAGGTCAGCGTCTCCGGCCCGACCGACCGCTGGCCGACGCGCTCGGGCTTCGACAAGTTCTACGGCTTCTTCGGCGGCGAGACCGACCAGTGGAATCCCACGCTCTATGACGGCATGACCCGCATCCCCACGCCGCATTACGCCGGCTACAACTTCATGACCGACATGACCGACCAGGCCATCTCCTGGATGAAGTTCCAGAAGGCGCTCACGCCGGACAAGCCGTTCTTCATGTACTTCGCCCCGGGTGCCACCCACGCGCCGCATCATGTGCCGAAGGAATGGATCGCGAAGAACAAGGGCCGCTTCGACCAGGGCTGGGACAAGCTGCGCGAGGAAACGCTGGCACGCCAGATCGAGCTGGGCGTGGTGCCCAAGGGCACGAAGCTCGCCAACAAACCCGAGGCCATCAAGGACTGGGACAAGCTGAGCGCCGACGAGAAGAAGCTCTTCGCCCGCCAGATGGAGGTCTATGCCGCCTTCGGCGAATACGCCGACCACGAGATCGGCCGCCTGTTCGATGCCATCGGCGAGACCGGCCAGCTCGACAACACGCTGATCTTCTACATCCTCGGCGACAACGGCACCAGCGCCGAGGGCGGCATGAACGGCATGTTCAGCGAGATGACCTATTTCAACGGCGTGCAGGAGACCGTGCAGGACATGCTCAAGCACTACGACGAATGGGGCGGGCCCGACGACCTATCCGCACATGGCGGCAGGCTGGGCCGTCGCGGGCGACACGCCCTTCATGTGGACCAAGCAGATCGCCTCCAACTACGGCGGCACGCGCAATGGCATGATCGTCTCCTGGCCCAAGGGCATCAAAGCCACCAACGAGGTCCGCTCGCAGTGGCACCACGTCATCGACGTCGCCCCCACCGTGCTCGAAGCCGCGAGCCTGCCCGAACCCAAGAGCGTCAACGGCACCGTCCAGACGCCGATCGAAGGCGTGAGCATGCTCTACACCTTCGACAAGCCCGACGCGAAGAGCACCCACAAGACCCAGTATTTCGAGATCTTCGGCAATCGCGCCATCTACCACGACGGCTGGTTTGCCGGCACCGTCCACCGTGCACCGTGGGAAAAGATGCCGCGGCGAAAGCTGCAGGATGACACGTGGGAACTCTACGACACGACGCAACGACTTCAGCCTCGCGAACGATCTGGCCGAGGCCAATCCGGCGAAGCTCAAGGAGCTGCAGGACCTCTTCATGAGGGAGGCCAGCAAGTACCGCGTGCTGCCCATCGATGACCGCGCTGATGGAACGCATCAATCGCGGCAACAGCCGGCCGTCCCGACCTGATGGGCGACCGCACCTCGCTGACGCTCTCCGAGGGCATGGACGGCATGAGCGAAAACGTCTTCATCAACATCAAGAACCGCTCGCACTCCATCACTGCCGACGTGGAGATCCCGGCGGGCGGCGCGAATGGCGTGATCATCGCCCAAGGCGGGCCGTTTCGGCGGCTGGAGTCTCTATCTCAAGGACGGCAAACCAACCTATTGCTACAACTTCCTCGGCCTCCAGGAATACAAGGTCGCGGCTCCCACGGCACTCGCACCGGGCAAGGCCACCATCCGCATGAACTTCGACTACGACGGCGGCGGGGTCGGCAAGGGCGGCATCGCCACGCATCCTCGTCAACGGCAAGCAGGTCGCCAGTGGCCGCATCGAACGCACGCAAATGTCCATCTTCTCGGCCGACGAGACGGCAGGTGTTGGCATGGATGACGCCACACCGGTCACGACGGACTACAAGGAACGCGACAACGCCTTCACCGGCAAAATCCTCAAGGTCGCTCTCGACGTGAAGCCGGTCGGTGCCGCGATCAAGGCGGAGGAAGACGCTGCTCAGAAGGATACCAAAATGAAAAAAGCCTTGTCGGACTAAACGACTGGAAAGACATCTTTCCGCTGGAGTGGCAAAGGGAGAATCTTTTATTCTGCGAGCACGATCAGGAACATGAAAGCCATTCACCCGAAACCGCTCCTTGCTACCGCGTTCATTTGCGCGTTCGCATTCACGTCCACCGCATCTCCCGCTGCCGACCTCTCTCCGGATGAGGTCCGTGCCATTACCCGCGAGGTATGCACCTACGGTTTCCCGCTGGTTGAAAACTACAAGACGCTTCACAAGCAGGCGCTCGACGAGACCAGCCCGGACTACAAGGCACCCCTCAACCACCTCGGCCATTCGCGGACCGTCGCCACACCGACGGACAAATTCGTCGTCACGCCGAACTCCGATACCCCGTATTCCTTCGCGTGGCTGGACCTGCGGGCGGAACCGGTGGTCATCACCCTGCCGAAGATCGAGGCGAAGCGCTATTATTCGGTGCAGTTGATCGATCTCTACACGCACAACTACGGCTACCTCGGCACCCGCGCCTTCGGCAACGAAGGTGGTGATTTCCTGATCACCGGACCCGGCTGGAAAGGGGAAAAGCCCCCCGCCATCCGCGCCGTCATTCCTTGCGAGACGCAGTTGGCCTATTCGCTGTTCCGAACCCAGTTGTTCAATCCCCGGGACCTGGATCGCGTCCATGAGATCCAGGACGCCTATCAGGTCCGGCCGCTCAGTACCCTATCTCGGCAAGCCTGCGGTCGATCCCGCGCCGGATGTGGAATGGCTGCCCTTGGCCGAAGGAATGAGCGAGACCCCCTTCATCTTCCGTTACCTGAATTTCATCCTGCGGTTTTGTCCAACGAACCCGTCGGAAGTGGAACTGATGGACCGCTTTGCCAAACTGGGAATCGGCGCGGGAAAAAAGCTCGATGCCGCCGCGCTAACACCCGCCATGAAGGAGGCCATCGTCGGAGGGATCAAGGAGGTCTGGCAGGAGGATTTTCCGGAGTTCATGAAAAAGGTCAATTCGGGTGAAGTCACCAGCGGCGATCTTTTCGGCACCCGGGATTTCCTGAAGAACAACTATCTCTATCGGCTCGCCGGCGCGAAACTCGGACTCTACGGAAACTCCCGCGAGGAGGCGCTCTATCCGTCCTACTTCGTGGATGCCAACCAGGAGAAGCTCGACGCCTCGCGGCACAGCTACGTCTTTCGTTTTGAGAAGGACAAGCTTCCCCCCGCCGGAGCCTTCTGGTCTCTAACGATGTATGACGGCAAGACCCAGTATCTTGTTGCCAATCCTCTCGACCGCTATCTCCTGAACTCGACCAGGCTCGACGATTTCAAGTTCGATGCCGATGGCTCACTTACCTTCCACATCCGGAAAACCTCACCCGGAGCCGAAAAGGAAGCCAACTGGTTGCCCGCACCCGACGGCCCCTTTTACTGCATCCTGCGCATCTACATGCCCGGCCCCGCCGTGTTCAACGGCCAGTGGGAAAAGCCGCAAATGAAGGTCGCGGACTAGGAAATCCACCCGCTGCAAGAATCACCAATCTAACCAATCTCAACCCTCGAACTCATGAAATCCAACATCACCGGAGCCGTCCTCATGCTCACCCTGGCCTTGCCTCTATCCGCCGAGGAAGGCGGAGCCAGCCGCTATGTGCCGGGCAATACCGCCACCCTGGTCGACCTGCCGCCGACCAAGGCCGGATGGGTTGTCGAATCGATCTATCTCCACTACGAGGGCGACGCGTCCGCCAAGGGAACTTTCCCTAACGCAGGCCTGGTGACCGCCGGACTGGATGCCACCTCCGACGCGTTCATCGTGGGAGGGCTCTACACCTTCGACACTCCTGTTCTCGAGTCCAAATACAGCGTGGGGGCTTTCCTTCCCTACCTGTGGATGGATGTGAACGCGAACGTCGTGGCGGGTGGGAAAAAGGGAGTTCGCTCGGATTCGGCGGATGGCATCGGCGACATCACCCTGATCCCGGCGATGATGGCCTGGAAATTCGATTCGTGGCAATACAGCGCGTTGCTCCCGATCTATGCGCCGACGGGAGATTACAACGTCGGCAGCCTTGCCAATGTGGGTCGCAACTACTGGACCTTCGATCCGACCTTCCAGGTTTCCTATAACAACGCGAAGAATGGTTTCAATGCCGCGATCTTCACCGGCATCACGCTCAACACGGAAAACAACGACACCAACTATCAGAGCGGTTCCGCCTTCCACGTCGATGCCAGCGTCCAACAACTTCTGCCGGTCGGGCCGGGTTATCTGAGTGTCGGATTCAATGCGTTTTACTACGACCAGATCGAGGGAGACAGTGGTTCGGGTGCCAAGCTCGGCGACTTCGAAGGACGTGACATCGGCATCGGACCGGCACTGGGCTACATCCTGCCGGTCGGTGAGAACACGCTTGTCGCCGAGGCCCGCTGGTTGCCCGAGCTCGATACCAGGCGTCGCCTCGAGGGTGATTTCTTCTGGTTGAAGGTGGCCTATCAATTCTGAGGACGAAACCTCCCGATCAACCACTTCTGATAGTAATCCACGACATTCAAATCCATCGGACCATGAAACCAATCCACATCGCCATCGTCGCTCTAGCTCCCGCCGTCCTTCACGCCCAGTCCACTCCACCGACCGGGCAGTCAGGTGACGCCGATCTTGCCAAGCAACTCGCCAATCCGGTCGCCTCGCTCATCAGCGTGCCGATCCAGAGCAACCTCGATTTCGGCATCGGGGCAGGGGACGGCACCCGGTGGACCACCAACATCCAGCCTGTCATCCCCTTCGGTCTCAACGACGACTGGACCCTCATCTCGCGCACCATCCTTCCCGTCATCGATCAGGAAGGGATCGACCTCGCGGGAAACACGGATGCCTTCGGCCTTGGCGACACGGTGCAGAGCTTTTTCTTCTCCCCGAAGACCAGCGATCCGATCTGGGGCGTGGGTCCGGTTTTCCTGATCCCCACTGCCACCGATGACGTGTTAGGCGCGGAGCAATGGGGCGCGGGCCCCACCGCGGTGATCCTCAAGCAGAGCGGTCCGTGGACCTATGGAGCGCTCGCCAATCATCTCTGGAGCTTTGCCGGAGATGACAACCGGGACGATGTGAACGCCACCTTCCTGCAACCTTTCGTTTCCTACATCACCGACACCAAGACGACCTTCAGCCTCAATCTGGAGACCACCTACGACTGGAACCAAAGCCAGTGGAACGTGCCGGTCAATTTCGTCGTCAGCCAGCTCGTCAAGATCGGCGATCAACCGGTGCAGTTCTTCGGCGGCGTCCGCTACTACCTGGACAAGCCGGATGGCGGCCCTGAATGGGGCCTGCGCTTCGGCGTGACCTTTCTGTTTCCGAAGAGCTAACAATCGAACAACCCGAACCAAACTCATGAAAACTCCCCACATTCTCACCTTCGGGGTCGCCCTGGCGATCGCATTGCATTCCCCGGCCCGCGCCGCGGATTCCCCCGACGAAATCCCGGGCCTCCGCCAGGTCGCCGAGGATTTCATCGTTTCATTCAATGAAAAGGACGCCGCCGCCGTTGCTGCGCTCTTTTCCGAGGACGGGGAAATTTCCAACCGGGACGGAACGGATCTCATTTCCGGGCGTGAGGACATCAAGGCCCACTACGAGGAATTGTTTGCCGAAAAGGATGCTCCCAAGCTGGCCATCGAGGTGAGCGCGGTCCGCCTGGTGGGCCCGGGGCTCGCCATCGAGGACGGCACCTTCCATTTCACCAAGCCGAGCGAGGACGATCCGGTTTACTCCGATAAATACACCGCCGTGCTTCAGAAAACTCCCAATGGCGAGTGGCAGATCGCCGGCACGCGCAAGCTGGGGGATGTCACGGATGCCGCCGGAAATCTCGCCGACCTGGCTGCCGTTCTGAAAGGCGACTGGACCAGCCAGAGTGGTGACCTTCGGGTCGATATCGCGTTCGGCTGGGACCAGAGCGGAAACTATATCATCGGGGAAATGCTTGCCACCCGCGCGGATGCCAAGCCGATCTCCTCGACCATCCGTTTCGGCTGGGATGCCGCCCGCAAGACGATCTCCTGCTGGACCTTCGATGACCAGGGCGGTTTCTCCAAAGCTGACTGGGCACCTGCTGAAAATGGCTGGATCGTCCGCACCGAGGGAACAACCGCCGATGGCGAATTCATGAGTGTCAACCAACATCTCACCTTCGAAAGCAAGGACACTTTCCTCTGGACCGGCAAGGACCGCCTGGTCGATGGAAAAAGCCTGCCTGACAGCCTCCTGCGGGTCGTCCGCCAAGCCCCGGCTCCCGGAATCGACGACGACAGCGCCGCCAAATAAACCTTCAAACATCACCACATCATGAAGCCTCTAACAACATTAATGTTCGCTCTTTTCGTGACCGCGCTTCCGGTGGTCGAAGCGCGCGAAACCCGCAGCAGTGGCGGTGGCAGCCGCAGCAGCGGCGGAACGGTCAAGCGCAGCCCTTCGACCGGTTCGAAAATCTCTCGCCCAACCTCCAAACCGGCACCACAGCCCGCCTCGCGTCCTGCCTCCCGGCCCGCCCAGTCCACCCGCCCGACGGCGAAGCCGGACTCGAAACCCGCGCCCCGTCCGGAGACAAAGCCCGCCAGCCGCCCTGAAACCAAACCGGCCCCCCGTCCTGATCCAAAGCCGGTGACGAGGCCTGACACGAAACCCGCCACCCGTCCGGAGACGAAACCTGCCACGCGCCCTTCGGTCGAACGGCCTTCGACGCGCCCGGACAACAGCCTCCCAAGTGCCA
Organism: uncultured Verrucomicrobiae bacterium; assembly: GCA_963810445.1. GTDB lineage: Bacteria > Verrucomicrobiota > Verrucomicrobiia > Verrucomicrobiales > Akkermansiaceae > Luteolibacter. The sequence continues at coordinate 187,004 of CAWENZ010000063.1, forward strand.
AGCCGGATGGGAACCGCCCCGTGCGCCCGGACAACAACCTCCCGAACACCGGTCGTCCTGGCAACGGCGACGGCAATGGAAACGGCAATGCGGGAGGAAATCGCCCGGATACCCGCCCGGACACACGGCCCGGCAACAACAACGGTTCCAACCGTCCCGACAGCAAGCCGAACTACACCCGCCCGAACAACAACAAGCCAGCCACCCTGCCCGGGATGGTTTCCTATCCGGACCGGCCCAGCAACAGCCGCCCTAACCGCCCCGGCAACAATGTCGGCAATGGCAACGGGAATGGCAACAATGTCGGCAATGGTAGCGGCAACAACATCGTCAAGGGTGGCGGCAACAACAACGTGAAGGGTGGCGACAGGAACAACGGCAACACCTACATCAAGGGTGGCGACCGCAACACCAACGTCCACATCGACAAGGTCAACGTGAACCGCCGCAACAACGGACTCAACCGCCCGGCCACGCTGCCCGTCAACAACCGCAACTGGAACAGCAACAAGTGGGGTGGCAACAAGTCCGTGTGGGGGAATAACAACACCATCAACATCAACAACAACGTCAAGATCAACAACAACTACCGGAACAACTACAACTACGCCTACCGCCCGAATTGTTGGGGCGCGCGTCCGTGGTGGGGTGCCAGCAGTTACCACACCTGGCACCACGGCAGTTGGAACTACGGCTACAACAGCCGCTGGTACAGCAGTCATTATTATTACAACGACAATGATTTCGCCCGCGGGTTCATGTGGGGAATCGGTGTCTGGAGCCTGGGCAACCTGATCTATGACATGGGCTACCAGTCCTACCGGAATCCCTATCCGGCGCCGCCGGTCCAGTCCGGCGACTCGAAGACCACCATCGTCTATACCCAGCCAATCTCGGTCTCCGCGGCGGAAAATCCTCCGGGTGACGAGGAAGCGGTGGCCCTTGCCGAAACCAAGTCCAACGAGGCGCTCGCCCGTTCCCGCACGGCTTTCAAGAATGGCGACTACGTCACCGCGCTGAAGGCGGATGAGGAGGCGCTCGGCTACACACCGGGAGACACCACCCTCCACGAATACCGCGCGCTTTGCCTGTTCGCCCTTGGTAAATACGGCGAGGCCGCCGGTGTGCTCAATCCGGTGCTGGCATCCGGCCCCGGCTGGGGATGGGACACGCTGGTGGATTTCTATCCGTCGTCCAGCGTCTATGACGAGCAGCTCCGCAAGCTGGAAGCCTACGTCAAGGGAACTCCGGGCGCCGCCGACGGCCATTTCCTGCTAGGCTATCAGTACCTGGTCTGTGGCTACACGGACAAGGCCTACGAGCAGTTCAGCAAGGCCTATGAACTCCAGCCGGCGGACTCGATCTCCCGCCAACTCCGCGACCTGATGAAGGACTCGCTGCCCGACGACGGGGACTCGGAGGCCGAACCGCCTGCCGCGCCTGCTCCCGTGCCGTCCGAGAAGCTCGTCGGCAACTGGGTCGCCTCGCCCGCCAGTGGTGGCAAGATCACCTTCAAGATGGAGGAGTCCGGAGATTTCGTCTGGACCTTCGTCAACGGTGACAAGACCAGCGAGCTCAAGGGCACCTACGGCCTGGATGACAAGGGCCTGCTGGTGCTGACAACGGAGGACACGCAGATGGTATCCAGTATCGCGCTTCCGCAAGAGAGCGAGTTGAAATTCACCCTCCTCGGCAGTCCGGACGGTGATCCCGGGCTTGATTTCAAAAAGGGCTGATGCCTGACTTCAGGGCCGGAGCGGTTCATTCCGCTCCGGCTTTTTCACAACCACCCCTTTAGTCGTTTTGCCCATGAGATCCTACAATTGCTTGCCGGTCATCGCCGTTTCACTGTTGGTGAGCTGCACCCAGTATTCCTCCCTCTCCGAGAGAAAACCGGTGTTCAGTCCGCTGCGTTCCACCACCCGGGCACTCGCCAGCTTCGAGAAAAAGATCGCCGAGGCAGTGACAGCGGCTCCTGGCCAATCCCTCGGCGACTATCTGATCGCCGCGCGCGAGGCGGAGCAGCGCTTGCGGGACCATCCGTCCGATGAGGAGGCGAGAAGCTGTTATAATTTCGCCGTTGCCCGGATCTTCTCCTCCTTCCGGGATTCGAAGATCGATCCCTGGCAGCAGCCGCTCCAGGTTTCATCCGATGAGGGGGTCTATCGGATCGACTGCCGTCGCGACCGGAGGAAAAAATGGAATCCATCGCTCTATGACTTCACCCCGGCGGATGAGATCGATGCCAAGGGACTCTACGTCGAGAAGCGCGTGACCAAGGATGGTCTCGGAGCGCCGCTCGTTGCCGTGGGAAAGAACAACGACGAGTCCGCCCGCGCGGACTTCGGTCTCGACAAGATTTACTACGGCGTCACCGCCATCGTGAACTTCACGGGTCGCGATTGCGTGATTTCCTTCGAGGATCCGTTGGCCAGGGAAGAGGTGCTGCTGGATGGCCATTCCTATCCGTTAGCGGCGGATTTCACCATGCCTCTGGCCGTGATGTTGGCAAAGAACGACACGAAGAAGCTCGAACTCCCGAGATTGCTGAGACCGCAGAACTACGCCAATACCGCCCGCATCTCACGTCTCCAGCCTTACGACCCGGAAAAGACCGTGGTGTTGGTCATTCACGGGCTCAAGGACTCTCCGGCCACGTGGGCACCGATGATCAACTCGCTCTGGGCGGACGAGAAGATCCGCACGAACTATCAGTTCTGGTTCTACAGCTATCCGAGCGGTTATCCCTACCCCTACTCCGCGGCGATCCTCCGCAAGGAGCTGGATTCTGTCGAAAAGCGTTTTCCGCTGAAACACAAGATGGTCGTCATCGGCCACAGCATGGGAGGCTGCATCAGCAGGCTGCTGATCACCGACACCGAGGAAAAAATGTGGTTGGACTACTTCGGCAAGCCACCCTCCAAGGTCGCGCTTTCGGCAGAGAGCAGGAAGCTCGCCAGCGAGGCCCTGATTTTCCACCACCGTCCCGAGATCGGCCGGGTGATCTTCATTTCCGCACCGCTCAAGGGCAGCGATCTTGCCACCGGCTGGCCCGGCCGCATCGGCTCATGGCTGATCAAGGCTCCCTTCACCTTGCTGAGTGCCGGAAACGAGGCGATGAAGGCCGTGGTGACCACCGGAGACTCGCTGAAGGTGAACGGCATGCCTAACAGCGTGGACACGCTTGCGCCTAACAACCGCTTCGTGCAGGAAATCAACAAGATCCCGGTCAACCCGGGCATCCCCTACAACACCATCATGGGCGACCGCGGGAAGGGTGGAAACCATGACAAGACATCGCCGGTGCAGTCGGACGGCATCGTGCCCTACTGGAGCAGCCACATGCCCGGTGCGGAAAGCGAATGCGTGGTGCCATCCGGTCACAGCGCCCATCAGAACGAGAAAGCCATGGAGGAGGTGGCCAGGATCCTGCGCAAGCACCGCTAGAGCGGAGGTCATCGCGAGAATACTGAAATATGGAAAAGCGCCCGATGGACAAAGAGCAACAAGCCGGATTCACCTGTCGGATCAAGCGGTCCGACATCGAGGCCACGGGGAAAAGTCTGCCGTGGAGAATGCTCGGTTGGCTGGGCTGCGGGTGCATCGGCCTGATTGGGATCATGATCGTGTTGTGGGCGACCGGAGCCATCGTGTTCGATTTGCCGGTCCATCCCTTGTTCAGGAGAATCATCGCGGTGATGTTCCTGGTGGTTGCGCTGTTCTTCGGTTTTTTCGGCAAAGGGAAGCTGCGTCTGGTGGCACCCGCGATGGTCCTCGCCGTCGCTTGCTGGTGGTTCACCCTCAAGCCCTCCAACGAACGCGACTGGATGCCGGACGTGGCGAAGACCGGATGGGCGGAGATCGATGGCAACCTGGTCACGCTCCACAACGTGAGGAATTGTGACTATCGCACGGAGACGAATTACACGGCCCGCTGGGAAACGCGGACGGTGGATCTCTCGCATCTAACCGGAATCGACATGGCCATCAACTACTGGGGTTCTCCCTACATGGCGCATCCCATCATCAGTTTCCAGTTTTCCGATGCCCCGCCGGTTTGCTTTTCCATCGAGACGAGGAAGGAAAAGGGCGAGAGCTACTCGGCCGTCGGCGGAATCTATCGGCAATATGAGCTGATCTACATCGTCGCGGACGAACGCGACGTGATCCGCGTCCGGACCAACTATCGGAAGGTCGAGGACATCTATCTCTATCGGTTGAACATCCCGCTGGAAAAGGCCCGCGAGCGGTTCATGGAATACGTGACCACCCTCAACAACCTGAAGGATCACCCGCGCTGGTACAATGCGGTCACCAACAACTGCACCACCAGCATCCGCACCCAGCACGGGAAAAGCCGCCGGCCCGTGGGACTGGCGCATCCTCGTGAATGGGATGGCGGATGAGATGCTTTACGAAAATGGTGCCTTCGCCGGTGGGAAAATGCCGTTTGCCGAGTTGAAGAAACGGTCCCTGATCAACAAGCCCGCCCTTGAGGCCAATGACTCCCCGGATTTCTCCGCACGCATCAGGGCGAATGCGCCCTCGTTTTCCGAAACCACAACGCCTCCCGACCCATGAAACACCATCTGATACTAACAGCCACTGTCGCCGCCCTCATCGCGCCGGCCTTCGCCCAGGCACCCGCCGCCTTTGAACAAGGTGTGATGCTGAAGGCCTCCGACCTCCTGCCCGCAGAGCTCCTCCGCGGCTCCTCCTACCGGGTCCGCGACCAGGTTCCCACCGACGGCTATCTGGCCCATTTCACCATCGACAGTGACTACGGCACTCTAACCGCCATCGGCGTGCCGCAGGCCAGGGTCCGCCTGGTCGAGGCCGAGGCGATCCACAAGCTGGTGGAGACCAGCAAGGGCGACCTCTTCGCCGAAGGCCTCAAGCGCTCCATTGAGCAGCCGATCGAGGCGGTGAAGAACATCGTGAAAAATCCGGTCGATTCCGTGAAGAACGCACCCGCCACCGTGGGCCATTTCTTCACCAAGATCGGTTCGGCCGTCGGTCGTGCGGGGGGAAAGATCAAGGACAACATCGAAAATGATGGTCCACCTCCCTCGGGTGCCCAGTTGGGCGAGGCCGCGAAGAACGTCGCCGGATTCGACAAGGCGAAACTCGACACCGCCAAGCAGTTAGGCGTGGATCCCTACTCCGACAATCCCCGGTTGATCGAGGAAATGGACAAGGTCACCTGGGCCTTCTTCGCCGGTGGACTGCCCCTTCGCGTCGGTGCCGCAGTCGTCTCCGCAGGTGTCGCCGTGGTCGCCACCAACATGGTCGGCATCCCGGAGGATACCTACTCGCTCACCCAGTCCGAACTCGCGCTGCGCGACGGCCGCTCCCTCGCCGCCATGGGCATCACCGACCAGGATATCAAGACCTTCCAGCTTTATGGCCCGTTGAGCACCACCCGCCGCCATCGCATCGTCCTTGCCTTGGAAGCATTTCCCAAGGCAAAGGGCCGCGGGCGCATCATCCTTCAGGCCAACGCCTGCACCACTCCCGAACAGGCGGATTTCCTCATCGGAGCGCTCGCCATCCTCGTCGAACGCCAGCGCTCCGGGGCCGCCGACTACACCTCGTTGGAAATCATCGGCCGCCTGCCCGGGGCCATGAACGCGAAGGGCGAACTGGAAGTTCCCGCGCCGGTCGATCACGTCACCTGGACGAGTGAAGTCGCCGGATTCGCATCCCGCGACGACCTTGGCATCGCCCCCAGGGTCCTCATCCACACCGGCAAGCTTTCCCCTGCGGCCACCGCAGGTCTCACCGCCGCGGGTTGGAAAACCGTCGCTGTTGCTTATCCTTCCACTTGATTGATAGATCGCCGCCCGTCGAGCGGTTTGAAATAGGCTGGGAAAAAACCTATGAAAATCAATCGAACGGTATTGCTGATAGGATGGATCGGAGCCTGGGTCGCGACGAATTGCCCCGCCACCAACGTGGGCACCTCGACGGTGGTGCAGCCCATCAACCTGGGAGCGCATTCCGATCCGGCGCGCATTCCCTTGGGCGAGGTCGGGGTCGTCAGCAATTACAACTACGGCATCCTGGACGTCATCAGCGAGCCACGGCCGTGCCCTGACCAGCCGATGCGCTGGGAAGGTGGCTCCGAGCTGGACCAGAATCTCGCCAGCGTTTTCGGAATCTCCGTGGAAGCCGGCGACACGGGGGCTTCACCCAAGCCGCCCGTCATCTTGCGGCTGAAACCCTGGAAGCCGCCGGGTTACAGCCCCTACACCAAGGATCAGGCCTTGGCCGCCACGCTCTGGTGTCTGCTCCAACGGTCGGGCGGGACTCCCGAAAGTCCGTTGGAGGTGCAGGTGGTGACCGAGTCGAAGGATGATGAACCCTTGGCCAAGAAGTATTCCGGGATTTACGTGACCCGCCCGGGCAAGGACAAGATGCCGGTTCCTCCGGTGAAGGTTCCCGGAACGGTGCTCGAAACCGATGCCAGGGGAATCAATTGGGTCACCTTTCCCGACGAGAAAAGGAAGCCCATCGCCCCGCCGCCGGAACCCGGAATGATTCTCTTCCAAACGGATGGTTCGGATGGATCCGAGGGGGCCTTCTTCCTTCTTCCGGTGTGGGGAAATGGTGATGTTGGGGAGAGCCCGCTCTGGTTGAACCAATGGTCCGCCTCCATCTGTTATTCCTGCTTCAACAACACCGGAAGGTCCGAGGCCAACCAACTCATCCACGAACGGGGATCTCTGCGTCTTAACGTGGATCAGGGGGAAAATGGTGACTCGGTATCGATGTCCTACCCTCAATTCTCCCAGACAACCCTTGCTGCCGATCTCTTCGCGTTGGTGCTTACTTCACTGCCCACCGAGGATCGTCCCCTGACGGTGAGGATCCAACTGGAGGAGCGGCAACTCGCCGACTATCCCGCATTTCGCGGCGCAAGCGGCTGGACGGAAACGAAGACCAACCCCACCTACAACTACTTCGCCCTGGAGTGCAAGTTCGTCTGGGACCCGGTCGGTCGCAAGTTGCTAACAGGTTCGATTCCGCTGATGGAGCTGGCCGAGGGCTCCAATTACGTCCAGCCCATCGCCAAAGCCGAACCGGCCCGGGATGAATCCGATGAGCTGTCGAAACTGGTGCTCCTGAAAATCAATGATGGGATCCACGACGGCTCGCTGATCGCGGAAAAGAACATGGCCGACGACATGCTTTCCTCACACGGGTTGCAACGGCAGCTCGGTCTCGCCGGTTATTACGAGGGCCTCGCATCGTTCTGCGAGGCGAAGGGCCAGACCGACCAACCGTTGGAAAATCCGGGAACATCCGGTGACAGAATGCTCGCCCAATATCATCAAATGGGCTGGGACATCGCCCGGACGCGCGGAGCCTCCGTCCTCAAGGCCAGCCGGGAGATCATCGAGACGGTCAAGCAGAAAAAGTCGATAGAGAATGAATAGCATGTGGTCCTTCCGTCAGGGGACCTCTGTGGAGCAGCGGGCCCGTTCAGTCACTGCCGGTCACCCTCACGGACCGGAGCGCAAGCTGTCCGACCGGACGGGTGTCATCGCGGTGCGGATCCAGTAATTACCTGTCCCTCCTTTCCCCGTTCCTGCCACCACTGGCAGGGTTTGACGGTGACTTGATGATGACGGCACCGACGATCACCATAGGCCACGTGACCATCAGGGATGTTCCAAGGATTTTGCTGATGGTGAATGTCCACTCGCCGACCTCGACGAGTTTGCCGTGCTCGCCAACGAAGTAGTGACCGGCGAGAACCTTACCGGCTGCCGCGCTACCCCCGATGCTCAGGCTGAACGCTAGAAAAGCCATAAAGTTGAGCACGCCGAGAATCACGAAAATCAAGGCAATCCTCTTCAATCCGCTTGCGAAGCGGTAATGATCACACACCGCCCCGAAAAAGATGCGTGTCGTTGAACCTCGCTGCATATTCTGATTTCCGGCCACTGGTGGATGGTCCGGGATTCCATTGAAATCGCGAAACTGGATCCCATCAACCACGAAGCCCGGCTGCCGGCGCATTGGAATTCGGTTCTCTGGCGTTGACCTCCCGGTCGTGACGTGCAACCTCCGCGCCCGATGATTTCTGTACAGTCACTCCGCGTGGAATTCGGTCCGCGTGTCCTTTTCAACGACCTTTCCTTCTCCGTTCAACCGCGCGAGCGCATTGCCTTCGCCGGTCACAACGGTGCCGGGAAATCCACGCTGATGAAATGCGTGGCAGGAATCATTCCCGCGACGTCCGGCCAAATCCACGCGCCCAAGGGGACGAGGATCGGCTATCTGCCGCAGGAGGGAATCCACGTGAAAGGGCGGACCTTGTGGCAGGAAACCGAGTCGGCCTTCGGGGAAACGATGGCATTGAGCGAGAAGATCGACCGGCTTTCCAACGAACTCACCAAGCTGGATCCGCGGTCGTCGCCCTACGGGGACTTGTTGGAGGAAATCGGCGAACTGGAGCTGCTTCTCGACTCCACCGATCCGGCGAGGATGAAACCGAGGATCGAATCCGTGCTCAAGGGGCTCGGATTTCAAGCGAAGGATTTCACCCGCGATTGTTCGGAGTTCTCCGGTGGCTGGCAGATGCGGATCGCGATGGCGAAGCTGTTCCTGCAGGAGCCGGAAGTGCTGCTGCTGGACGAACCGACGAACCACCTGGACATCGGGACGCAGATCTGGGTGGAACAATACCTGGTGAATTATCCGGGTGCCATCCTGCTCATTTCCCACGACCGCGCGCTGCTCGACACGCTCTGCACGCGGACCATCGCCTTCTCCCACGGCCGGGCCGAGGAGTATGCGGGAAATTTCTCCTACTTCGAGCGCGAGTCCGTCCTCCGCAAGGAAATCCGCCTCAAGCAATACACCGCCCAGCAGCGCGAGATCGCCGAAACCCAGCGCTTCATCGACCGCTTCCGCGCATCGGCCAACAAGGCGACGCTCGTCCAGTCGCGCATCAAGCTGCTCGCCAAGGTCGAGCGCATTCCCGCACCCGAGCAGGACGACGCGGTGATGAATTTCAAATTCCCGCCGCCGCCGAATTCCGGTCACATGGTGGCCAAGCTCGAGGCAGTGGCCAAGAGCTATGGAGCGCTCAACGTGTTCAGCGGATTTGATTTCGAAATCAACAAGGGCGAGAAATTCGCGATCGTCGGCCCTAACGGAGCGGGCAAATCGACGTTCTGCCGCCTCATCACCGGGCAGGAGGAGCCGGACGCCGGAACCCATGCCTTCGGGCACAAGGTGGCGACCTCGTTCTTCTCCCAGAATCACGCCGACGAGCTCGATCCGAATCTATCCGTTCTCGAAACCGTGGAGGCCGCCGCTTCCCGCGAGTCGATGCCGCACGCGCGAAATTTGTTAGGGTGCTTCCTGTTCCGTGGCGACGATGTCTTCAAGAAGATCGGCGTTCTATCAGGTGGTGAGCGGTCGCGCGTCGCGCTGGTCTGCATGCTCCTGCGGCCCGCGAATTTCCTCATCCTCGACGAGCCGACGAACCACCTCGACATGCAATCGCAGGACGTGCTCCAGCGCGCGTTGATCGACTACCCCGGCAGCGTGATGATCGTTTCCCACAACCGGACCTTCCTCGACGCGCTCGTCAGCAAGACGCTGGAGTTCCGCCCCGGCGAGCAACCGGTCCTCTACGCCGGCAACATCACTTACTACCTGGAGAAATCCGCCGAGGACGAGGCCGCGAAAAAGGGCATTCCCAAGCTCGCGACGCTCGGTGCCCCGGCCCCGGCCAGCGGCTCGTCCCGCCAGTCGGTGCCCGGCGTGAACCGCAAGGAGCAGCGCCGCATCGAGGCGGAGCAACGGGAGATCCGCTCCAAGGTCCTCAAGCCCCTGGAAACCGAGTTCACCGCCCTTGAAGCCAAGATCGCCGAACTCGAAGGCGCGCAAGCCACGCTCACCGCGCAACTTTCCAGTGAAGAGGTGAGCAACAATCCCGGCAAACTCCGCGAGGTGACCAACGCCGTGGACAAGCTCGCGAAGTCGTTGGAAGTCAGCTACACCCGCTGGGGGGCGCTGTCAGAGGAGATCGAGCGACTTCGCGCCAAGCTTGGCATTGAGGCCTGAGTTTCCCGTCTAGGGGGGGCGTCCTTTTGCATTGCCACACCTCATAACGCTGCTTTGCTAGGCGGATGAGACGCTTCTGCAAATTCCTCGCCTTCTTCTCCCTCGCCACCGGTCCGGTGTTGTCCGCCCCCGTCACCTATCTGCCCGGCAGCGGTGCGGGCGAGGGGAAACACATTGTCTTCATCGCCTCCGACCATGAATACCGCAGCGAGGAGACCTGCCCGGCGCTCGCCCGCATTCTGGCGAAGTCCCACGGTTTCAAATGCACCGTCGTCTTCGGTGTCGATGCGGATGGAAACATCGAGGCCGGGTCCTCCAACCTGCCGGGCGTCGAGGCGCTGAAAGATGCCGACCTCCTCGTCATTTTCGCCCGTTTCCTCAACCCGCCGGCCGAACAAATGAAATGCATCACCGACTATCTTGCCCGCGGTGGTCCGGTCGTCGGTCTGCGCACCTCGTCCCATGCCTTCAAGATCCCCGGCGATTCGCCGAACGCGAAGTATTCCTTCGATTCCAAGGTCGCCGGATATGAAAAGGGCTTCGGCCACCAGGTCCTCGGCAACACCTGGGTGGGTCACCACGGCACCAACCACAAACAGGGCACGCGCATCGAGTTGATCCCGGAGCAGAAATCCAATCCGATCCTCCGTGGCGTCACCGACAACGCCTTCTGCCATGCCGGCGGTTATGTCGGCATCGCCGCACCCGATTTCACCGTGCTCGCTAACAGCCAGCCACTCGTTTCCATGGATCCCAAGGCCGAGGCGGATTCGAAAAAGGCCGCGATGCCCTGTACCTGGACCCGCGAATACACGGGTGAAAGCGGCAAGAAGGGTCGCGTCTTCCACAGCACCGAGGGAGCATCCGAAGACATTCTCGATCCATCGTATCGCCGTCTCCTGATCAACGGCATTTTCTGGGCCGCCGGCCTGGAAGACAAGATCACCCCGGATCTCGCCGTCGAGTTCATCGGCCCCTATCAGCCGAGCACGTTCAACTTCAAGGGCTTCGTCCAAGGAGTGAAACCCGAGGACCTCGCCGGTTTCGAATCCCCGATCATGCCCAAGGGCAAGTAAGCCTGGAGTGGCAGGCGGAAACCGCGCAAGGCTCGCGTCATCCGTGACCCGGTGCCGGACCGATCGTCCCGCCGCACCACAGGAGCATATATCCAGGACAACAACGATAGCATGCCGGGGCCGCTTAAGCTCAACGGCCAGCTCCCGAATTACACCAACAAGAGCGACACCACCCTCAGCGCCACTCTGTTCAGCCACATCGGCCCCCACCTGGGGTTGGAAGAGAAAAGCGAGCCCACCGCGCTGCCGGATTCGTTGGTTTGTCCCGCGTTTCGCCACCGTTTTTCCAGGTGGAACGCGAACGGCAAAGGTGACCTCGGGGGCAACCTGGGAACTCCAGGTGGCAACGGAAGGGTTTTTACCATGAATCAGGATCTGGTGCTGTCTGGCAAACGTGTATTCGGCCCACAGGATGACAGCCAATCGACGAATCAACCTAATACCATGAAATACTCGGTGGTTTCCGGGGGGGCACCCAAAACTCCTGTCAGCAAAATCGTGATGCTCATGGATTTCGAGCCCACCATGCATGGAGTATCAAGAAATTATCTGTTTCTCGACTTCCACGTCGAATCTCTTCCCAATACCTATCCATTGAATGCGAGACCCAATTGAGGACAAGTGTCGGTTTGCGATTGATCCGTTTGCAATCCCCGCCTCCTGAGCAAGGCTATTCTGCCGATCCCAATCAACCCCCGTCTTCAGATCCGAACCTTCCCAAACATGACTCGATTTCATCCGCAGCGTGAAATTTCTGGCAGCCATCTCCGGACTCGCCGCCATGGCCGGGTCTGCGATGGCGCAGATCACCGTGGTCAATAGCGGTTCCCTGGTGTCAGCCGTGGCCGACGATCCCAAGACCGCGTTGCTGTCGTTCAATGCCGGGGCCACCGCGAACAAGCTGATTGTCCAGATCAGTGCGGAGGGCCAGGAGGTGGACTCGATCACCTATCAGGGAGTCGCTCTGACGCAAGCGGTCGTGGGCACCGCTAGCGGGCGAAACAAGGGAATCTTCTATCTGGACAACCCGTTCACCGGCGGCGCGGCCGATCTCTCGGTCAGCCTTGGAGTAGGTACATCGAACGGGATCGCCATCGGCGTGGTCTCGGTTTCCGGGGCCGCCCCCGGAGTCGCCGCAGCCGCCTTGGCCGACGGTGCACGCAGCGTGACACTGACGGTGCCGGTGTCCGGAAGTTTCGTGGTCGGCGGATATGCCGCCAATGGCAACGGCACGATCACGCTGCCCGGGGGGCACACGGCGATTTACAACTCCACCAACATCGGCTCCGCGAATGCAGCGGCGAGTTATGCCAATGCCCAGACCGCCGGCTCAAAGACCTATTCCTACGCCGACACCAGTCCATTGCCGGTGACGTCCGCCGCGGTCTTCGTGCCGGCCTCTGCCGCCCCGGTGATCACGGGCACCAGCCCGGCCGCTGGCGCGCATCAGCGTCCCGCCGGACGCCGATCTGGTGGCGACCTTCAGCGAGGCGGTGGTGGCCGGCAGCGGCAACATCCAATTGTGGCAGTCCGGCGGAAGCTCTCCCGTTCGAATCCTTCAATGTGGCCACTTCCCCTCAAATCTCCATTTTCGGGATCGACCCTCACCATCGATCCATCGGCAACCTCGCCCCCAACACCATCTACTACGTCTTGATCGCTTCCACGGCGGTCGTCGATACTTCAGGCGGCAATGCGTTCGCGGGAATCACCAGTTCCTCCACGTGGTCCTTCTCCACCGGCAGCACCCCGCCGCTGGTGCCCACCTTCTCACCCAAGGACAACGCCTTCGGTGTGGCCTTGAATGCCAATCTGGTGGCGACCTTCAGCGAGACCATCCAGAAGGGAACCGGCAACATCACCATCCGCAGGGCCGACGGCACGGTGTTTGAAACCATCAACGTGACCTCCACCGCCGTCACCTTGTCTGGAGGGAAAGTGACGATCAATCCCGTCAACAATCTCGTTGCCGGCGCTGGTTATTATGTGCTCATCGACCCCACCGCGCTCCGCAACACCGCCAACCAATATTACGCGGGCATTTCGGATCCCACCGTGTGGAACTTCACCGCGCTGCCAGACCTGGCCACGGTGGATGGACGGCTCACCTGGATGATGCAGCAGAACATCACCAACCCTTATCCCAGCACGACGAGTTCAGCGGGCCTGGCCTCTTATGCGCTGGCTGCCTTACATCTGGGCACCGACCTGGTGACCGCCAACGACTACATCAACCAGTTCCACGACCAGTATCCGGTTCCGGACAGTGACACCATCGACTTCGACTCCTACTTCTGGCTGCACCTGATCTGGCGCATTTACCATGATCCCGCGATGAACGCGCGGCTGACGACGCAGGCCCGCGCCGACATTCAGGACATGATGTGGAGTTTCATCCGGACGCGCAGCAGGACCAGCGACGCGCAGGGCGACACCTGGGTCTATCACGGCAGCGAGAACCACGACGCGATGCAGAAGGGCAGCTACCTGCTCTGCGCGGAGGCCCTCAAGGATGCGCCCGGCTACGGCTCTAACATGGTCCTCGCCGATGGACAGACGCTCGCCCAGCACGCCACCGCATGGAGCGACTATTTCCAACGCTACTTCACCGCCCGCGCCGGGGAGGGCATCAATGCCGAGATCGCCAGCCCCATCTACGCCAAATACAGCGTCGGGGTGTATTACAACCTCATGGACTTCGCGGAATCGCCGGTGCTGCGCACTCTGGCACAACGCTTCGTCACGCTGTATTGGGCGGACACCGCGTCGGACTGGACCCTCTCCGGCGTGCGGGGCGGTGGGGAGGCGCGCTGCTATAAGGACAGCTATGCCCGTCTTGGCACCCAGTATTCCTTTCACTCGCTGCTCTATGGCTATGGATGGCATGCCAATTCCAGTACGGTCCGCACCTATGGCCTGATTCCCGCCGCCAGTTCCTACCGGGTGCCCGCGCTCATCACCGCCTGCGCCACCGATCCCGCCCGCCCGAACTACCTCTACACCTCCCGCCGCTTTGGCCGCGCCGGTGGCGTCGTCGGGGATGACAACTTCATCACCTTCGACAGCGGCAACTCGAACCTGCGCCGCGACACCTGGGTCACTCCGGACTACACCATGGGCACCGTCACCTACGACATGAACCGGCAATACACCCAGATCAGCGACCAGAACCGCGCGATGGGGGTGATGTTCGCCTCCGGTCCCAACAACCGGGTGATGGTCTTCGGCAAAGGTGCCTCCACCGACGACAAAAGTTACGCCGATCTCAACGGCGTGACCCGCACGAACTGCATGGTGGTGCAACGCGACCAGAACGCCAACAGCAGCGGCAGCGGCACGCTGGTCTTCGTTCCCCAAAGCCTCTGGAACGCCCGCGTTGAAGCCGCTGGCTGGCTGTTCCTGCAAAGCGGCAATGCCTACTGCGCGGTCCGTCCCGCAAGCGGCGGTTACACCGCGGCGACCGCCGCTTACGGAGTGGATCTTTCCATGGGAAACATCTGGGCACCGGTGATCATCCAGATGGGTCAGGCGTCGGACTATGCCGACTTCGCCGCGTTCAGGACATCGGTCATCGCCAACTCTCTAACATTTTCTTCCAACACGCTCAACTACACCAGCGAGGCGGGCGATGCCTTCACCTTCTATGCCAACAGCAAAACCACTCCACAGGTAAATGGAGTCACCGTGGGCCTCAACACCATCAAAACCTACAGCAGCCCCTACCTCTCGATGACCCATGGCACGGATCTGGCCACGATTTCCTATCCCGGTTATGAAAATCTGTTACTGAACTTCGACCCCGCCTCCACCAGCTTCATCGGAGTCAATGCCAGCACCCAGCGATATCAGGGCACCTCGCAGACCACCAACACCATCACCGGCTTCACCGTGCCCAGCGGCAGCAACCGCAAGCTGGTGCTGACCGCCAGTTGGGAAAACGGGAGTCCGGGCATCAGTCAGTGCGACCTGGAACGGAACCCAGAATTTCACGGTGGCGGTGAATTCCGCGATACGGCAGAAACTCGGCGATCCTCTACCTCGACGACCCGACCCCGGGCACCGGCAACATCGTCGTGACCTTCCCCGCGGCCACCGCTTCACGCGTCGGGGTACTGAGCTTGGTGGGCGCCGCGCGTGGTGTCGCAAGAACCTCGACCTCCTCCGGCGTTTCCGGCAGCCTGAGCGCTCCCGGTGGATGGCTGCTTCGTGGCAGGCGTTTACACGTCCAACGGCTTACCCACGATCACCGGTCCCTTCGCCAGCACTCTTTATAATGGCGATTCGGGTTCGTCTGCGGGAAACGCAGGCTACCAGAGTGATGCCAACAGCGGGCTCCGCCAATTACACTTGGACGGTCAGTGCCCCTTCTGGCGACAGACAACGCTCTCGCAGCCTTCGTGCCGGCAAGCGCCGCACCGGTCATCATCACCACCAGCCCGGCGGACAATGCGACCGGCTGTGCCCGTCGCTGCCAACCTCGTCGCAAACTTCAGCGAACCGGTCGTTGAAAGGAACCGGCACGATCACGCTCAAGAGAAGCCTCCAACAATAGCACGGTCGAGAGCTTCAACGTGGCCACTTCCTCCCGCGACTCACCTTCAGCGGCCAGACCCTCACCATCAATCCGACCGCCGATCTCGAGTCCAGGAGCGGAATACCATGTCCTGATCGACTCCACCGCAGTCATCGATACCTCCGGCGGCAATGCCTTCGCAGGCATTTCCAGCACCACCGCATGGAACTTCACCACCGCCGTCCCCACCTTCGCCAGTTGGATCTCCAACCCCGCCTTCGGGCTCGCTGTTGCCGATCAGGATCTCTTCGACGATCCCGACGGTGACGGCATCGACAACGGCGTGGAAAACTTCTTCGGCACCCACCCCGGCACCTTCACGCAGGGACTCGCCGCCGGCATCAAGAAGCGGCAATACCTTCACCTTCACCCACCCGCAGGAATCAGCCGGCCGCCGACCTCACCGCGAGCTACCGCTGGTCCACCGATCTCGCCACCTTTCACCTCGGCGGTGCGACAAGCGGCGGAACCACGTGCCGTGAACTTCACCACCGAGGCGAACACGCCCTCACCCGGCTTCACCCGGGTCACGGCCACGGCCACCGGGACGCTTCCCGACCGTCTGTTTGTCGATGTCAAGGTGACGGGGCCTTGAACGTTCATTCACCCCTATGAAACAAATCATGATCTTGCTGCTCGCGGCAGGAATCGGTTCAGCGGTCCAGGCCGAGAACAGGACCGATGCCAGCCTTTTCATGAAGTCCGACAGCAGCGCCTATCAGACGGAGATCCAATCCAAAAGCGGAGACCTCTACCTGACCATCGGCCATCACGGTCCCGCCGTGGAAAATGAATGGATGGCCCTCAGGATTTACTTCGACCAGAAATGCGCCATCGATGTTTATAACAAGGCCAAACCCGGCCTCGAACTGAAGGAAAGCCGCTGGTATCCCGATGCGGAGAAGCAGAAGAATGGTTCGGGCGCGGATTATTACAAGGTAGGGAAAACCGTCGGCCTCGGCGGAGTGAGGCTATGGGATGGCAAGAAGGTCGTGACCCTGAATCCCGTCTCGATGAGGACGGCGAAGGTACACAAAGGGACCGACGATTCCTCCATGGAAATGATCTCGGAAGGAGTCCCATTCCAAGATCGAAAAGTGGCAATCCTGGTGCGCGTGACCGTCAAATCCGGCGTCCGCTTTGCCGATGTCGAGGCCGAGGTCTTGAAAGGTGGCCCGGTCCAGTTTGTCACCGGGATCAACTATCAGCCAGGGTTGGAGATCCTCAAAAAAGACGGACGGATCGCAACTTGGGGAATACACCCGGAAGACGTGGCAGCGGAGAAGGTGGCAGTCGGAGCGGCCCTAATCTATCAACCGAGTGATTTTGTGAAATTGCAGGACGACGGCAGCGAGATTCTGTTGATCTCGAAATCAACCGGAAAACTTTCCACGAAGGTCATCTCCGCCTGTGCCAGGGAACCTGAAATCAACACGATGGACAAATTTGTGAGATACATCGATTCTAACGAAGTCCCCGCGCAATGATGACTCAACCATCAAGCTCCGCGATTCCCATCCCCGTGCCCTTGGTCGGCGGCTTCTCCGCTTCACCGCGAGTTTAACCCGGCCAAAGAATCTTGAACAAACGATCCATCATCCTCAACGCTACCGCGCTGGCGTTCGCCACTACCGCCTCGTTGGCCGCTGACTTCCATGTCACGCCCAATGGCAGCGATGCCAACCCCGGCACGCAAACCCAACCCCTCGCCACGCTTGAGCGCGCACGCGACGCCATCCGCGCACTGAAGCAGGCCGGGCCGCTCAAGGAACCCGTCACGGTGTGGCTGGGTGGCGGCACCTACACGCTGGCGAGTGAAGTGAAATTCGGACCGGAAGATTCCGGCACCGCCGATTTTCCCATCACCTACACGGCGGCGGGATCTGCGCCGGTCGTATTGGATGGGGGACGACGCATCACCGGTTGGCAGAAGCACGACGCGCGACTGTGGGTGACGACCGTTCCCAACGTGACCAACGGCCAATGGCGGTTTCGCCAGCTTTACGTCAACGGCCAGCAGCGCGTTCGCGCCCGAACCCCCAACGAAGGCTATCTGAGCGTGGCCGGTTGCCCGGAAGGCACGCCAAAGACTGTTCATTATCACAAGGACTGCCAGACGTTTCAGTTCAAACCCGGCGACATCCGCGCGGACTGGGCGAACCTCTCCAACGTCGAAGTCATCGTCTATCACTTCTGGACCGACTCGCACCTGCCCATCAAGAGCGTGGATACGAAGTCCAACCTCGTCACCTTCGCGCACAAGGCCGGCAAGACCTTTACCGACGATTTTACCGAGAATGGCGCACGCTACATCGTGGAGAATGTCTTTGAAGCGCTGGACGCACCGGGCGAATGGTATCTGAACTACCGCACCGGCCAGCTCTTCTATTATCCCATGCCGGGCGAGGATCTGGGGAAAGCCGAAGTCGTGGCGCCGTTCGCGCCTGCACACCTTCGTTTGGAGGGCAACCCGGCTGAGCGCCGCTACGTTGAGCATCTGCGTTTCCGCAACCTTTCTTTTACCCATTCGCGGTTCGAACTTCCTCGTGGCGACTCGAATGACAGGCAGGGTTGTACCAGCGTGGCAGCCGCCATCACTCTGCGCGGCGCGAGAAATTGCGTCTTTGAACAGTGCCGGCTGTCCCATCTGGGCACTTGGGCCTTTGAAGTCATGGCCGGTTGTTCGGAGAATCAATTCGTCGGCAATGAAATCGCAAACATCGCCGCCGGCGGTATCCGCATCAATGGCGGCACCGACCAAAACCCGCCTTGGGAACGCACCCGCAACAATCGCATCACCGACAACCGGCTGCACCACTACGGGCAGGATTACCCCTCGGCAGTGGGCGTGCTGTTGATGAACACGGAAGGCAACACCGTGGCCCATAACCATATTCACGACGGCGGTTACACGGGGATTTCGGTCGGCTGGGTGTGGGGCTACAACCGCAGCGTCAGCCAGAACAACCGGATCGAATTCAACCACATTCACCACATCGGCGGCGTGCTGTCGGACATGGGCGGTATCTATACACTCGGCGTCTCGCCGGGCACCGTAATCCGTAACAATCATATCCACGACGTGGACGCTAACAATTATGGCGGCTGGGGCATCTACCTCGACGAAGGCTCCACGCATCTGCTGGTCGAAAACAACATCGTGCATCACACGAAGTTTGCCCCGTTCAACATCCACTACTCCAAGGAGGTCACAGTGCGTAACAACATCTTCGCGCTCGGCAAGCTGGAGCAGGTCAGCCGCGGCAAGAACGAACCGCACAAAAGCGTGTTCTTCGAGAACAACATCGTGTATTGGCGCGAAGGCGCATTGTTCAGCAAGAACTGGAAGGATGTCCCCTACACGTTCCATTTCCATCCCAAGGACACGAAGGGGACAGCTACCGTGACCGACACCTTCGATTGCGACTGGAACCTCTATTTTAATCCGAGCCAGAAACTCGACGAGGTGAAATTCAACGGCAACACCTGGGCTGATTGGCAGAAGCGCGGCAAGGATGCCCACTCGCAATATGCCGATCCGCAATTCGTCGCGCCGGACCAAGGCGACTTCACCCTCAAACCCAATTCTCCGGCCTTTGCCCTGGGCTTCCAGCCCATTGACATCAGCCAGGTCGGCCCCCGCATTGGAACCGGGCCTCAACCCAAGTAGTCAGAAATTCCCCACATGAAGCTTCTTTTTATGAAATTTAATTTTCTCGTGATTGCAACTTCGGTCTTCAGACTGAATCCCCTCCCTGCCACCCCGTAATACCTTCATGTATCTCAAACCAATCTTTCTCTCCCTGATCCTTCTGGCCACCGCAGCAGCCGGCCAGCGGCCTAACATCCTGTTCGTCGCCGTGGACGACCTGCGGCCGGAGCTTGGCTGCTATGGCGAGTCGTGGATCAAGTCTCCTAACATCGACCGCCTCGCGGAAAGCGGCCTGCGCTTCGATCGCGCCTACTGCCAGGAAGCCATCTGCATGTCGTCACGCGCCAGCCTGCTGAGCGGCTATCGCCCGGATCAGGGCAAGATTTACAACAACGGCGCGCTCTTCGAAGCGGTTCCGGATGCCCTGACGCTGAACCAGCATTTCCTCAACAACGGTTACGAGGCCCTGTCGCTCGGCAAGATCTATCACCACTCCAGCGACGAGAAAAAGGGTTGGAGCCAACCCGCCTTCCACCCGGAGGGCAAATGGGGAGGACGCGGCTATCTGGCGGAGTCCTCACTGGGCGCGGTCGCGAGTTACGAGAAGGAGCATCCCGATGAAAAGCGCCAGGGCATGGGACCGGCCTACGAATCTCCCGATGTGGATGACGGAGCCTACCCGGATGGCGTCATCGCCGCCCGCGCCGTTCAAGAGCTCCGGCGGCTGGCCGCGAGAACCGAAAAGACCCCGTTCTTCCTCGCGGTGGGCTTCATGAAACCGCACCTGCCCTTCAACGCGCCGAAGAAATACTGGGACATGTATGACGCCGGAAAACTCCCGCTGGCCCCGGCACGGTCCGTGCCGAAAGGCGCACCCAAGCCGGCTCTAACCGGTTGGAACGAGCTTCGTGGCTATCAAGGCATGCCCAAGTCCGGCCCCATGCCGGCGGACAAGGAGCGTGAGCTGATCCACGGCTACGCCGCCTGCGTGTCCTACGCCGACGCGATGATCGGCCGCGTGCTCGACGAACTCAAACGGCTCGGCTTGGGCGACGACACGATCATCGTCCTCTGGGGCGACCACGGTTACAAGCTGGGTGACCTCGGGATGTGGTGCAAGCACGCCAACTTCGAGCGGGACACGCGTGTCCCGCTGATCGTCAGCGCGCCGGGCATGAAGGCGCGGGGCAAATCCACCGCAGCCCTCGCCGAGCTGGTGGATCTCTATCCGACCCTGTGCGAGCTGGCGGGCATCGAGGTGCCCGGGCACCTCCAGGGAATCAGCTTCACCCCGCTGCTGGACGATCCTTCCAAGCCATGGAAATCCGCCGCTTTCAGCCAGTTCCCGCGCGGCGAGGTGATGGGATATACGATGCGGACCGAGCACCACCGCTATACCGAATGGCGGAAAATCAAAGGCGGCGAGGTGGTCGCCCGCGAGTTGTATGATCAGCGCGAGGATCCCGAGGAAACGAACAATCTGGCCAAGAACCCGAAGTTCGCCGCGCAACTCGACGAATTCGCCACCCGGATGCGCGATGGCCACGAAGCGGCCAAGCCCCGGTGACGTCCCCGGTCAGGATCCGGGAATAGATTTGGCGGAGAAGGTGGCAGTCGGGGCGGCCCTGATCGATCAACCGGGTGATTTTGTAAAGCTGCAGGACGACGGCAGCCAGATCCTTTTGATCTCGAAATCAACCGCGAAAATTTCACCGAAGGTCATCTCCGCCTGTGCCAGGGAACCTGAGATCAAGACCATGGAAAAATTTGTGAGATACATCGATTCACATGGAATCCCCTCGCCGTAATGGTTCAAGCAGCAATCCGCCGCGATTCCCAATGAACGATCCCATCATCCGCTGGCAGCCCATGCGTCGCTTGTTGAAATTCCTCGTCGCGGTGTTCATGACCAGTGCGGCCACCCTGGTCCATGCCCAAGGCCTTCCGGAATCGGATCGTTTCACCGGCCATGAAAAACTCGTTGCGGAAACCCACGCCGCGTCGCTCAAGCTGCGCGAGGCGAGCCTCCGCAAGACCATCACCCGGAAGGCCGGTTGGCCGGAAGGCACTTGGGGAGACAACCTCTGGTGCCTTGCCGCGCTCGATCTCAACGAGAAGACCGACGAAGCCAACGCGCGTCTGCTCAAGAGAGCCACTGCGTTCATCGCATCGAAGCCGGAGAAATTCGCGAATACATCACCCGAGGATCCCGGCGACCTGCCATGGACTTTCTTCTCGATCACCGACTACCTGAGGATCCTGTATCTGTTCCACGCGAAAAGCCCGCAATTCCCCGGGCGTCTGAAACCGGAGACCGAGGCGGCGATGAAGGAATCCCTCTGGCTCTGGGTCCGCGGGGAAAGCCGCCTCGCCGAGGCCGGCCCGGACGACCAGTTCCTGCTGCTCGGCACCGAAAACCACGATCTCAACCGCCGCCCGCCCTTCTATCTGATCACCGCGTTTCTGAGGGACGATCCCGCCTATCGCGACCGCAAGCTCGACGACGGCCACAGCGTCGCCGAACACGCCGCGGGCTACACCCGATACTTCCGCGAATGGCCGCGCAGCCGCGCGAAAAACGGGCTCTGGATCGAGGTCGGATCCAACACCTATCAGAAATACTCATGGCCCGCGCTGTTCAACCTGCACGAGCTTTCGCCCGACCCGGTCATCCGCCACCGCTTCGGACTGCTGCTCGACCTCGCCTTCATCGAGGAAGCGCAAATCTCGGTGCGCGGCCGCCGCGGCGGTGGACAAAGCCGCGCCGAAGGTGGACGGAATGCCTTTGAGAGCTACAAGAACCTTCTTTTCGCCCGCGACGGCGAACCTGCCGGATCGACGCACTCGCGAGTGATCGAAACGAGCCGCTATCAATTGCCGGCCGCCGCCATCCTGCTGGACAGGCGCGCGTTTCCTGCGGTCAGGCCATTCGCCATCCGCAACCGCGTGCTCGGCGAACTCAAGACTGCCGGTCCGGACGGCGGGCCACAGCGCATCGTCCCGGAGTCCGCCCTGGTCAATGATGCCTGGCGCTCGCCGCATTACCTGTTAGGTGGCACCTTGCAGAACCCGCTCCTCGATTACTCGGGCATCTCCAGGCAGAAGCGCTGGTGCGGCCTGCTCTTCGACGACCCTTCCGCCGCCACCGTCGGCGCTATCGATACGGTTATTGAAAAAACCGGAGGCGGGCGGCCGCAGAACTCGTTCTGGAGCGTCCAGCACGAAAACGTGCTCATCCTCCAGCGCATCGCCAGCAGCAAGAAAGGGGGCTCCTACAGCACCGGGAAAATCAGCATCCGCTTCGATGCGCCTGGCCTCGAAATCATCGACGAGGCCGGTTGGATCTTCGCCAGCAATGGCAAGGCCTTCGCCGGAGTGAGATTCCTCGATGGTGGCCATCAGTGGGACAAGACCCGCACCATGGCCTCCCCGGCGAAGTTCACCGGTCCCGCCGACACCGGCCGCATCCTGATCCACGCCGGCGATGTCACAAGCGATGGCTCGTTCGCCCGCTTCCGCGAAATCCTGCGCACCTGCCCGCTCGTGGTGACGGCCGACAAGGTGGACTACCGCTGCGGCCAAGGCAGCCAGCCCATTGAAATGTTCCGATATGATTTGGCGGCCCGCGAATCCTTCAGCCTGCCGCGCATCAATGGCACACCGATCGATCTCCACCCCACGGCTGTCTATCAGAGTCCTTTCCTCAACGGAGTTTCCAACAGCGATCGCATCAACGTAACCGTCGGTCCGGTCCGGCAGATCCTCGACTTCGCAAGTGAACCGTAAGGCGCACTCGAAAACCCGACACACCACCACTCCCCATGAAGTCACTTACCCTCGTCATTTCCGCTCTCCTGTTTCCGCTGTTCGCCATGGCCGCGCCTACTAACATCATCCTCATGATGGGCGATGACCACGGCTGGGAGGAAACCGGCTACAACGGACATCCGCATGTCAAAACTCCGGTGCTCGACGAGATGGCGGCCACGGGCCTGAAGTTCGAGCGCTTTTATGCCGCGCATTCGAGTTGCTCGCCGACTCGCGCAAGTTTCCTTACCGGCCGGCACCCCAACCGCATGGGGACCTTCGCGCCGGGTTGGTCGATGCGGCCGGAGGAAACCACCATCGCCCACCTGCTCGCCAAGGCTGGCTACCATTGCATGCACCTCGGCAAATGGCATGTGGGTGCGGTGAAAGCGGGCTCGCCCGTCAACCCCGGTGCGATGGGCTTCGATGAGTGGCTGTCCCACGACAATTTCTTTGAAATGGACCCGCCGCTCTCGCGCAATGGCGGTCCGCCCGAGGTGTTCAAAGGCGAAAGCTCGGAGGTCCTCATCCGCGAGGCCATCGCCGGCATCGGCCGCGCGCGGGCGGCCAACCAACCGATCTTTCAGGTCATCTGGTTCGGCTCGCCGCACGAACCCTACAGCGGCCTGCCTCAGGACCTGGCGCTCTACGACGACCTGCCCGCGAAATACCCGAAAATGGTCAGTCTCACCTCTAACGAAACTGGCGGCAACACCCGGCGTCCGCAGGGCGAGGTGCTGCGCGAACGCTACGCGGAAATCACCGCCATGGACCGCGCGATCGGCATGCTTCGCAAGCATCTGGCAGAGACCGGACTGCGCGACAACACGCTGTTGTTCTATTGTGGCGACAACGGCACCTCGGGCGAGAGCGCACTGGGTTTTCCCCACCGCGGAGCGAAAGGCGACATCTATGAAGGCGGCACGCTGGTGCCCGGATTGATCGAATGGCCCGCGCGCATTCCGAAGCCGCGTGCCACAAGTTTCCGCGCGTCCACCAGCGACCTGCTTCCCACCCTCGCCGCCATCACCAGCCAGCCGTTGCCGGACCGCCCGCTCGACGGCATGGATCTAACGGAAGTGATCGATGACAAGCTTGCCGCACGGCCATCACCCATCGCCTTCTGGGAATTCGACACCCGCCGCCTGATGGCCTCGGAACCGAAACCCTACATCGATCCCAAACTACAGGAAGGCACCACTCCGCTTGTCAAACGCAGCGGCGGCAAAACCACGCGGGATTTCCTCAACTTTCGCTATCCCGCGATCAACGACGCCGATTACCTCGGCCCCCGCTCCATCATTGAGGGCGACCACAAGCTCGTCGTCCGCGAGAAGAAGGGGAAACCCAGCATCGAGTTGTTCGATCTGAAATCCGATCCCGCCGAGAAAACCAACCTCAACGAGCAGCAACCCGAACTCACCCGCAAGCTCCAAGCCGAACTCCGCCAGTGGCAGGAATCCGTCCTCAAGAGTCTAACGGGAGCGGACTACCACGCATCGAGATGAAATCCCTTTTCCGCACCGCTGCCATCCTCCTGGCATCCTGCCAGATCACGCCCCTCATGGCGGATCCGGCTGAGGACAAGGCTGCGTATGAAAAAGCAGCCGCAGCATCCTGGCAGGAAGTGTTTTCCGACCCCTGCACCGGCGACTGGCGGCAGCAATGGTTTCTCGACGGCGAGGTCGGCACGGTCACCACTGCGGCGGACGGCATGACCCTAACCGCCGGACCTGAGTTCAAGAACGAAGCCCACCACATGGTGCTGTGGACGAAGCAGAGTTTTGAGGGCGACCTCAAGATCGATTACGACTACACCCGCACCGACAAGGAAACGCGCTGCGTCAACATCCTCTACATCCAGGCCACCGGCAGCGGCGAGGGGCCCTATGCCCGCGACATCTCGCAGTGGAACGAACTCCGCAAGGTGCCGACGATGGCTACCTACTTTAACCACATGAACGCCTATCACCTCAGCTACGCCGCGTTTCCGAACTCGGGGGAGAACCGCGTATCCTACCTCCGCGCCCGGCGCTACCTGCCTGAGGGCGATGGACTCAAGGGCACCGAATTGGCACCGGATTACGATCCACAGGGATTCTTCGCCGCAGGAGTGAAACATCACATCACGGTGATCAAGAAGGACCGGGACCTCTTTCTGCGGGTGGAAAATCCGGACGGTGTCGGGCACTATCACTTCCGGAACCCTCGACTGCCCGCCATCACCGAAGGCCGCGTGGGCCTGCGCCACATGTTCACCCGCTCGGCGCGCTACCGGAATTTTCAAATCAGCATCCCCCGCAAGCTCCTCGATAAAGCCACCGCTCCAAAACCCGCAACGAACAACAAGTGAAATCCATGAAGCGAATGAAGTGCCCCGCATTGCCGCTGTTAGCTGTGATTCTCGCACTGCCTCTCCTCGCCGAGGAAAAGCCAGATGCCTATTTTGCCAAAGTTGATTTGACCCAAGGAGAAACTTCCAAACACTTCCGCGATTGGCCGGCCGGCAAATCACCAGCAGTCATCGGCAAGAAGGTTTCGGAAAACTTTCTGCCGCGCGAAAACTATCAGGGCCATCAGAACCTGCGCTATCCCGATGCCATCACCTGGTTTGGCGCATTGAAGGTCGCCAGGGAAACCGGCGACAATGAGCTGGCTGAAAGATTGATCCGTCGCTTTGATTTCTATCTCAAGCCGGAGAACAGCGCTCGATTTCCTGAGAAGTTTCACGTCGATTATGCGGTTCTGGGTGTGGTGCCGCTGGAGCTCTACCGCCTCAATCGGGATGAGCGTTACTTGAAACTCGGGATGAAACGCGCCGATGATCAGTGGAAGGAGCCCACCGGGGACGGGGTGACCAGCCAGGCCCGCTACTGGGTCGATGATATCTATATGATTGCTGCCATACAAACGGCTGCCTACCGGGTGACGGGCGACACGAAGTATCTCGATCGCGCGGCGCTCACCATCGACACCTATCTGGCCAAACTCCAGAAGGACGACGGACTTTTCTGGCATGCCGAGGACTCGCCCTTTGTTTGGGGTCGCGGGGTGGGTTGGTACGCCGCCGGCATGACCGAAGTGCTCAAGGTGCTGTCACCTAACAATCCTCACCATGTGCCGATCATGGCAGGCTATCAAAAGATGATGGCGGCGCTCTTGAAGCACCAGAATCCATCGGGGCTCTGGCGCCAACTCGTGGACAAGCCCGGGACCTGGGAAGAGACCTCCGGCTCCGGCATGTTCGCTTATGCCATCGTGACCGGCGTCAAACGCGGTTGGCTGGACGAGCAGACCTATGGTCCGGTCGGGCGCAAGGCCTGGCTGGCACTTGTTGACAACCTCGATGACAAGGGCAACCTAACAAATGTCTGTGTCGGCACCAACAAGGCTGCCAAGGAAGTGGGAGCGGACTTGAACGCCCAGTATGCATTTTACCTCGCGCGCGAACGTGTCGCCGGCGATTATCACGGGCAAGCGGCACTGCTTTGGACGGCCGCCGCATTGCTTGAAAAATAGGATGGTGGTCCTGAGTCCGCATCCTTCTCATCGGAAGAATTTCCGGTATTCCTTCGGGGTGATTCCGGTTTCCCGTTTGAAGAGGCGGCTGAACTGGCTTTGGTCGTAGAAACCGCATTTGTGCGCTACCTCGCCGAGGGATTCCGCACCTTGGGCAAGCATGGCCCTGGCCGCGTTCACTCTCGCGAGGGTGATGAAGTTCGTGGGGGTCATGTCGAACTGTGCCCTGAATTTCCTTTCAAATTGGCTAACGGAAAGTCCCACCATTCTCGCGAGATCCGGGTACCACGATCTTCTCGGCGTGATGCTCCAGCACCCGATCAACCGCAGGCTTGAGCTCGGAATAGCCGCTATGGAGAAACGGCGAACTCGCGAGTGGCCGCATCAGTCCGGCGATTCCGATCACCTCTCCCGAGTGTCCGAAAAGCGGATGTTTGGTGGAGAGGAACCAGCGCTGGGTTCCGACGCTGTCATAGACGAGCCAGCGTTGTTCCGGAAGCGGTTCGCCGGATTCCATGACCCGACGGTCTTCCGCCACGTAGGCGGCAGCCATCGAGGGCGGGTGGAAATCGAAATCGGTTTTGCCGATGATCTCATCCTCGGAAGAAAGCCCGTGGCGTTGCAGGGAAGCACGGTTCACCGCCATGAATCGTCCGGCGCGGTCCTTCGCGAAAAAATGCACTTCCGGCGTCCAGTCCAGAAGCCGGACAATCTCGGCCGCGCTCCGCAGGTCTTGGAAAAATGACGTCCGCAACTCCCCGGAATTGTCGGTTATCTGTTCTTCCATGCCGATTTGATACAAAAGATAAGCAAGTCAGTCCAAGCGTTTTCCGCGAACCCATGCCACACTTGCGAACATGGCAAGACTGTCCCAACTGCTACCGATCCTGATCCTCGCGCTTTCCGGCATTTCCCGGGGCGGGGAACGCGTGGTCAGCTACAACCGGGAGATCCGCCCGATTCTCTCGGAAAATTGCTTTCTCTGCCACGGCTTCGATAAGAACAAACGGGAGGCCGAGCTCCGGCTGGACATCGAGGCGGAAGCGAAGAAATCGGCCATCGTCGCCGGAAATGCGGCGGGCTCGGAGCTTTTCAAACGCATCACCGCCAGCGACCCCGATGATGTCATGCCGCCTGCCGATTCGATTTACAAGCTCAAGCCGGAGCAGGTGGAAACGCTGCGGCTTTGGATCCAGCAGGGTGCGAAATACGAGGAACACTGGGCCTATCAAAAGCTCGAACGACCGCCCGTGCCGGAGGAAGGCGCGGCTTCTCCCATCGATTCATTCCTGCGGCAAACATGGAAGGAACACGGCGTTTCCCCCGTCGCGGAGGCGGAGCCGCGCGTCTTGATCCGCCGCCTGAGCTTCGATCTCCGCGGCTTGCCACCCACACCGGAAGAGGTGGACGATTTCGTGAAAAATCCCTCGCCCGCGATCTATCAGGAACTTGTTAGTCGCTGGACGGAATCGACCGAATACGCGGAACATCAGGGCCTTCGCTGGCTCGATCTGGTGCGCTGGGCGGATTCAACAGGCATGGTCAGCGACGAGCCGATCGCGACCGGGCCTTACCGGAAGTATGTGATCGAGGCCTTCCGCGACAACATGCCCTTCGACCGTTTCACCCGCGAACAACTCGCCGGCGATCTGCTGCCGAATCCCACGGAAGCCACGCTGATCGCCTCCGCTTACAACCGGCTGGTGAAAACCAACAGCGAAGCGGGCGTGATCGAGGAAGAGGCGCTGCACGCGCTCAAGGGCGAGCATGTCAGGGCCTTGGGAACCGTCTGGCTCGGCGCGACCACCGGTTGCGCGGAATGCCACGATCACAAATACGATCCGATTTCCGCCAAGGACTACTACTCCCTGGCCGCGTTCTTCGATGACCTCATCGAGGTGGGTGTCTATCAGCCCGGAGATCGCCGCACGCCGATCCATTATCTCCACGATGATCCTGATGCCGTTAGAGAGGATGCCGAACTCAGCACGAAGGCGGATGCGTTGCGCAAGGAGCTCTACGACATGGAGCCGATCCCCGCTGAACTTGCGGAGTGGGAAAAGTCCATCATCGCCGCGAGTGATGTGGCGAAGAAGGAGAAGAAAAAGGCGCCGGTGGATTTCGAATGGGTGCCTGCCGTCCTGCCACCCGCGAAGGTCATCGAGGGGGACTTCACGCAAACCGATCAGGGACGGCGCACCACCGCGCCGAAAGGTTCCATCAGCCGCCATTTCGCCGGGGAATTCATCAGCGACGCCTTACCCAAGGAGGTCTCCGGGCTTTACACGAACGTCACGCTTGATCCTTCCGATCCACCCGAGGTGATCGCTTTCCAGACGCTCAACGGAGCCTACGGACGCCTCGGTTGGCATCGGGAATATTACGTCACCTACTGCTGGGGGCCGAAGGATCACCCGCTTCTGAAGAAAGATTATCCCTGGCTGTATCCCGCCAAACTCATCCACATGGGGCCCTTGCCGGAAGCCGGAAAAGCCGTGCGACTCGATGTCCCTGCCGCGAAATTTCCAAAGACGGAATACGCCCAGGTCGGCATGGGGTGGATCCACATCGGCGGCACCGCCACCTGGGGTTCTAGCGGCTACAGAACGGACCCCCAGCGCGCGTTCCTCAATACCTTGCAGACACCGCTAGTTCGCTACTGGTGGGAACTGCCGCTCAACCGCGACGACCGCAACAAGTTTCCTGACCTTGTGGACGCCTCCATCCGACTCGCGAAATCGGAGCGCAGACCCATCCATGAGCAGGCGATCCGCATCGCCTTCGCTGAAAACAAGCGCCCGGATCTCGTCGCGAAACTGGACGAAATCTATCGTGAACTTTCCCTGCTGCGGCGCGGAGTCGATACCACCCTGGTTAGTAAAACGGGGCCGCGAAAATCCACCCATCTCCGCAACCGGGGCAATTTCATGGACAACTCCGGCCCTGTGCTCGACCCCGCTTTCCCCGGCCATTTCGTGCATGGTGAAGTGAAAAAAGGCCTTACCCGCCTCGATCTCGCGAACTGGATCACCTCGCCGGAATGCCCGATGACTGCCCGCGTTTTCGTCAACCGGCTCTGGCATCAGTTCTACGGACGTGGCATCAGCGACACGCTGGTGGATTCCGGAAACCAGGGCGACTGGCCGTCCCACCCCGATCTGCTGGACTGGCTGGCCGCCGAGTTCATCGAGAGTGGATGGGACGTTCGGCACATGGTCCGGTTGATGGTTTCCACGGATGCCTACCGTCTTTCATCCGTGCCGGATCCGAAGACGCAGGAGCTCGATCCGAAGAACCGGCTCATCACCCGACAGATGCCCCATCGTCTCGGCGCGGAGGAAATCCGTGACACCGCGCTCGCCGCCGCCGGTGCCCTGCGAAAAACCGGGGCAATCCCCGCGCACTCGTTCTTCCCCTATCAGCCGGACGCCTACTGGGAGCAATCCAACAAGATCATGTTAGGCAGCCGCTATCAGATTTGGCAAACCGCACGCGGGGAAGACCAGCACCAACGCAGCCTCTACACCTACTGGAAACGCCAAAACCCGCATCCCTCCATGCTCGCCTTCGACGCGCCGACACGGCAGGAATGCACGGCCCAACGCGCCGTGACGAACTCACCCGGCCAGGCGCTGGCCTTGTTGAACGATCCTATTTTCATCGAGGCCTCGCACCTGCTTGCCCGCCGCGTGATGGTTTCGGCACCCGACGAGAAAACCCGCTTCGCGAACCTCTTCCGTTACTCCCTCCAACGTGAGCCTTCGCCGCGCGAAACCGAAATCCTCACCCCGTATCTCCTGAAATGGAGAACCCATTTCCAAACGAACTCCGTAGAAGCACAGGCCCTGCTGGCGATCGGCGAGGATCACGGCACACCCACGCTTCCTGCTGACGAACACGCTGCCTGGACGAACATGGCGAGGCTCGTTCTCAACCTCCACGAATTTCTAACAAGATCTTAAAACGCCCCAAGCCATGATCACCCGCCGCCATTTTCTCAACCGCATGTCCACCGGACTCGCGGGCACCGCTCTCAGCCGGCTCCTCGCCAGCGAGTCGCCCTTTCCCCAACTGCCGCAATACACCCCTGCGGCGAAGCGCGTCATCTTCCTCTACATGGCCGGCGGCCCTTGCCAGTTCGACACCTTCGACGACAAGCCCGAGCTGCGCACGCGCAACGGCCAACCGTTGCCCGCGGAACTCACCAAGGGCGTGAAACTCGCGTTTCTCCAGAACGAGGCACTCAAATGCTACGGTAGTAAAGCGAACTTCACGCGTTGCGGGAAATCCGGCCAAAACATTTCCGACCTCCTGCCGCACATCCAGAAAATCGCCGACGACATCTGCATCGTCCGCACCCAACAGACAGATCAGGTAAACCACGACCCGGCGCACATGTTCATGAACACCGGCACCGCCATCACCGGCCGCCCGAGCATGGGCTCATGGGTTTCCTACGGCCTCGGAAGCATCGCGGACAATCTGCCTAACTTCGTCGTCATGCGCTCGGGGCCGGAGGATCAGCCGGTGCCACAAGTCGCATGGAACAGCGGCTTCCTGCCGGGCAAGCATTCCGGTGTCGAGTTCTACTCCGCCGGCGATCCCCTCAACTACCTGCGCTCTCCCGCCGGCATCGACTCCGCCCTCCAGCGGGAGACCATCGACGGCATTTCCGCGCTGAACTCGATCTATGGCGAACAAGCCGCCGACCCCGAGATCCGCACTCGCATCGCCCAATACGAACTCGCCTTCAAAATGCAGACCAGCGTCCCGGAAGTCGCGGATTTCTCCGGCGAAAGCGCGGAGACCCGTGCGCTCTACGGCACCGGCGACAAGCCGGATGGTAGCTTCGCCTCGAACTGCCTCATGGCACGGCGCATGGCCGAGCGCGGCGTGCGTTTCATCCAGCTCTATCACACCGGATGGGACCACCACAGCAACATCGAAAGCGGCATGAAGGGTCGTGCCAAGGATATCGACCAGGGTTCCGCCGCCCTCGTCATGGACCTCAAGCGGCGTGGTTTGTTAGAAGACACGCTGGTCATCTGGGGCGGTGAATTCGGTCGCACCCCGATGAGCCAGGGCGGCAGCGGACGCGACCACCACACCAGGAGCGGTGCGATGTTCCTCGCCGGCGGTGGCATCCAGGGCGGCGTCACTTATGGCCAGACCGATGACTTCGGATTCGGTGCCATCCAGGATCCTTTCCACGTCCACGATTTCCATGCCACCATGCTCCACCTGCTCGGCATCGACCACCTCAAGCTCACTTACAAATACGCCGGCCGGAACTTCCGCCTCACCGATGTCGCCGGAAATGTCGTCAGCAGGATTCTCGCCTGAAGCCACCATGCAACGCCGTCATTTCATCGCCACCGCCGCCCTCGCCGCCGCACCTGACATCCTGACCGCCTCGAAAACCAGCGAGCCGCAACTCATCGTCGGCCACGGCACCCACCGCTATCGGGTGGAGAAAAACTGGTCGAAGGCGGACCATGCGAAAGTGCCGTTAGAGAACTGTCACGAAATGGTCCAGGCCACCGACGGACGCCTGTTCCTCGTGACCGACCACCCGAAGAACAACGTCCTCATTTACAAAACCGATGGCACCTTGCTCGACCATTGGACCTTGGACTCCAAGAGCGGCCACGGCCTCACCCTCAACCGCGAGGGTGGTGTCGATTTTCTCTACATCACGATGACCGAAGGGCGGGTCGTGAAAACCACCTTGGACGGCAAGGTGCTGCTAGAACTCGACTCACCCCACAAGACCGGTGCCTATTCCGTCGAATCGTCCTACGCGCCCACCGAGACCGCCATCGGCCCGAATGGCGACATCTACGTGATCGACGGCTACGGCTCGCAGTTCATCCTCCGCTATTCGGCCGACGGGAAATTCCTCGGAAAATTCGGCGGCAAAAGCTCGCTGCCGGAAAAGCCCGGAAAATTCCTGCAGGCCCACGGCATCGCGCTCGACACCCGCGGTCCGGAACCGCTTGCTCGTCTGCACCGCCCGCATCCGCAACGAACTCGCGTGGTTCACTCTCACCGGCGAACACCAGCGCACCGAGTATTATCCGGGCGCCTATCTCAGCCGGCCCGTCATCCGCGGCGAAAACCTCTACTCGGCGGTCTGCTTCGGCTTCCGCGAAAACGATTACCGCATGTGGATGGGCCGCGGATTCGTCGTCATCCTCGACAAGGACAACAAGGTCATTTCCTGTCCCGGCGGCGAGGCTCCCCGCCACACTAACGGAACGCTCATGGCCCTGATGAAAGAAGGAGATCTCGTCAACAACGGCCACGATGTCTGCGTCGATACCGATGAAAACCTCTACCTCTGCCAATGGAACTCCGGCAAGGTTCCGCCCTACAAGCTCCACCGCCTGACGGTCTGAACTTCTTTCTCCGGACCTTCTCTCAACGGATCATGAATATTGCGAACAAATCCCCCTCAGCTCCCGTTCGCTACCAACCCGTGGTCGAGAAGGCCGAAGCCAGGATTTCGGAGTATGACGTGGCCGATTATAGCGGCACTCCTGCTGGCGTCACCGCTCGCCGTGCGGGCCGCGCGTCTCGGTAACAAGGAATCGATCGGAGGCATGCGGGGCTTCAGTCCATCAAAGGCATTCTTTCCCGGCAGGTATTTGTGATGGAGCAGCCTTGATCGAAGCGGTCGGTGAAAATTCGTGAGCTGCTAGAGCACTTCATGCCAGGGGAAATCATCACGCCCTGAAGACGCCCTCAAGGGCTGGACTACATGCGAGGAGATCGGTGAGGTGGACCGCCATGTCGGGTCGCGTGCCTGCCCACGGAAATGCGGCGTCCACTTCGTCAGGAGATGCGTTTTCATCCAATGAATCGAGTCGTCCAAGAACGGCGATCAGGACCTTGGCAAAGAGGTCCGGGTTGGTGCCGAGACAGAAATCCATGACTTGAGGGAGATGCCCCTTGCGGCCCATTCTCAACCTCATTCCGTGCGTGTAAGGGTTGAGTCCGATCTCCCATCGCCCGTTTTCACTGCACAGCCGCAGCGAACGGTAGTTGTTGTTAGGTGTGGTGCGGTGGAATTTCATTTGCCCTTGCGATCCGGATGGCCCCACCAACTGTTGTCGCGCGTCCCGTCGTAGTGTTCCTCGAAAGCGCGCACCGCGTCCTCGATGGAGCCATCCTTCGGGGCCCAGGTGGCGATGTCCGGGAAATCCACAACCGCGTTGTTGTTTTTCACGTCGTCCTTGAATTGGATCGGGCACCAGAAGGACTCGATGTTGCGGAGCATTTCGCTGCCAAGCGCCCACAGGCCGGTCATCCAGTCGCAGTACCAGCACCACAGGAGATCGTAGCCGATGAGGCCGTCGTATTTATGACGTGATAGATTCACCCAGTCGCCGTGGCGGTAGGTCGGCAGCTTCGCGAGCCAGGCGACCGGCGTGTAAACGAAGACCTCGGTCAGCCTGGCGAGGACGAACAACAACACCGCCGGCGTGGTGGCCCAGAGCGCGAGCTGGTTGCGGAAAGGACCTAGCAGCTTGTTCTGGGCATCGGTTAGGGTTCGTCCCTTCTTGCCCCGGATCATGCGGTCGAGGATGCAGAAGAAATGAAGCGCGAGGAATTGGCCGAGGAGTGCGGCAGGAACCCCGCGCCAGCCGTCCAGCGCATATCCGGCTGCCCAGGGAGCCCACGTGAACAGGCTGATGAAAAAATCGAGAGCAGGTGCGCGGGTGATTTTGGAAGTGATGGCGTAGCAGATCCGTGAGAAAACCGCGGCAACCAACAGGCCGCTGAACACGACCACCATGGTGAAAAGGAACGGGTTCATGACATGAGGGCGTTTCTAACGTTTTTTGCGCAATCGCTTGCCGGTGAGCCGGGTGGCGATGAGGTTCGGGCAACGGCCCTTGAGACGGAGTTGCTCGCAATTTGCCTCGATCTTGATGGTCTGGCGGATGGGCTGGAAGCCGAGTCTGCGCGTGACGCAATCATTGAGAAGGTCGAGATGGGAATCCTCGAATTCCACCACGCGTCCGCAGTCGATGCAGACCAGGTGATTGTGCGATGGCTTGTCGAGGAAGTTGGGATCGTAGGTGGTCTGGTTCTCACCCAGGTCGATCTCACGAAGCAGGTCTGCCTCGACCAACAGGCTCAAGGTCCGATAGACCGTCGCCCGCGAGGTTTCGGCATCGACTTTCCGGACCCGGTCGAAGAGTTCGTCCGCGGTGAAATGCTCGTCCTTGGAGAAGGCCGCCTTGACGATGGTGTCGCGCTGGCTGGTCCGGCGTAAACCCTTGCGGCGGATGAAGTCATTGAGTCTTTCCTGGATTCCAGATTCCACGGCGCATCTCTACCCGGAGAAAGGTTGGACGGAAAGCTGAAACGAATCGGCTGCCGACGGGCGACATTTGCCGTCTCCGGATTGAAAGTCCACCAAGCACCGAGTTGACATGCGGCCATTCACCCATGAGTATCCCCAAGTTAATCTGTAAAACCCGAAACCGAAACATCATGAAACCATTCGTTTACCTTCTCGCGGCGCTTGCCCTCATTTCCACCGCTGAAGCCAAAAAGGGCAACAAAGGCAACAACGAGAAGGCAAAACAGGAGGAAGCCAAGAAGAAGAAGGAGAAGGAGGAACGGGACAGGAAACGGGATGCGGTCAAGGAGTTCCTCGACAAGAAGGACGGCAATAACGACGGCAGCCTCACCTTGGACGAATACCTGGTCGGCGAATCCAGCGCCGAGGAAGCGACGAAGCGTTTCAACGAATACAACAAGAACGGTGACCGCTATCTCTCGAAGAAGGAGATCGAGGAACTGCTTGGCTTGTGAGCGGGATCGGGCTCCGGGGAGCGTCATCCGTTGATTTCACCCACAACGCGGGAATCGACAGGGACCGTGGATGCGCTAGCATCTCTCGCGAATGACGTTGCAGGAATTGGGATGGAACGCGGATTTGGAAAAGGCCTTTGCGGTGCATCGCGGCAAAGGCTGGGTTCCGGCGCGTTTGATCCGTGAAACCGTGATCAACTACGGCGCCTTCATCAAGGGTGGCGAGGAGATCGACGCGGTGCTCTGCGGCCGGGTCTGGCACGAGGCCGCCTGCGATGCGGATTTGCCTGCGGTGGGCGATTGGGTGGCGGTGGAACTTGGCGACGAGAACCAGCCCCACGTGATCCGCGCCAGCTTGCCACGGCGCACCTGTTTCTCGCGGAAAATGCCGGGCAACAGTTCACAGGCGCAGGTCATCGGCGCGAATATCGACTACGTCGCCGTCGTCACGGACGCGGGACCGGATTACAACATTCGCCGGATGGAGCGCTATTTCATGCTCATCGGCCGGAGCGGGGCCAAGGCGATCGTGCTGGTCAACAAGGCAGACCTTTTCCCGAAGGAGCAAAGCCAGAAAGCCGCTGCGGAAATCGCCGCCCTCTGGGACGGCGCGACCGTCCACGTGACGAGTGCCTTGAATGGCGACGGCCTCAAGGTGCTGAAGAAATATCTCAAGAAAGGAATCACGATGTGCGTCGTCGGCTCCAGCGGGGTGGGCAAGTCCACGCTCGTGAACCAGCTCTACGGCGAGGAATGGCAGTGGACCAGCGAGGTCAACGAGATCACCGGCAAAGGCCGCCACACCACCACCTCCCGCGAGCTCGTGCCGCTCCCGGGGACCGGGATGCTCATCGACAATCCCGGCATGCGGGAAATCCAGATGTGGACCGACGAGGCCACGCTGCGTGATAGTTTCGCCGACGTGGCGGCGCTCGCGGACGAGTGCAAGTACTCGGATTGCAGTCACCGCAAGGACGCCAAGTGTGCCATCCGCGCCGCGGTGGAGGCGGGAACGCTCGACCCGGCGCGCTATGAGAATTTCCTCAATCTCGAAAATGAAATCGCCGCGCTCAGGAAGCGTGCGGAGAAGCGCCAGATGGCCGTCGAGCGATGGGCGAAGCGCAACAGCGTGAAGGCCCGCAATCTGGCGGATCGAATCCAGTTGGAGAAGGACCATCGCGGAGATTTGTGAACCTGCGAGCCATGCGACCGATGCTGTATTTCCGAAATGTCATCCTTGCCGTTTGTCTGTCGGCCGCCGTTGTCCAGCCGGTGGCGGCGCAGGCCCAGGCATTGAAAAAAGTCCTGGCCACCCAGACGGATTCCAAAGCTGCCACGGGCGAGACACCCGAGGAAACGGCCGCCCGCATGCAGCAATGGCTCAAGGAGGCACGCACGGCCCTCTCACGCCTCAACGATGCGGAAGCCGCCCAGACCTTGCCCGAGGGCATCGATGCCGCCGCTCTGGCGGAATTTCGCCGGGATCTGGAACAGACGATCATTGCCACCAACCGTTTTGAGAAACTCGCTGAAGGTGTTTTCGAGGACAACATGGCGCTTGAGGCGGCGCGGGCGGCGGACGCGGACTGGCGAGGCTTGAAGGAAACGCCTCCCTACTCGATCCTGATGTTGGACGAGTTGGTGAACCAGCGTGATTCCATCCGCGAGAAAGCCGCATCCTATCAGTCCTCGCTCGCCATTTTCACCAGAACTCTATCAGGCATCCAGGATGAGGCGCGGGATGCCACGGAAGCCAGCCGCCGCGCGGTGGCCGCCGCTGCCGGGGATTCCGCCCCTAACAGCGCTGCAAGCTGGCGGCTGGAGGTGGATCGCGCGAAGTCCCGTCACCTGGCCGTGCGCGCCGTTTTTCTCAGGTCTTCCATTTCCGGGCTGAAAACCCAGGTGGAAACCGCGAACTCGCAGCTTTCCCTGCTCGATCGGCAGATCGATGCCGCGAGGAAGAAAGCGGTCTTCAGCGATGAGGATCTGGAAAAGGTGAAAAAAGCCGTGGCCGATCGACGGGCCGCGATCGGCAAGGAACTTGCATCTATCAGAAAGCGGGAGCAGGAGGCGAATGCGGTCAAGAGCCGGATGCAGCGCATCAAGGATCAACTCCTCAAGGAAACCCCGGAAGGCACTCCGCTCGAGGATACACCGGACCTCGCGCTCGCCACCGTGAAAATGGAGGCATCGGAAACCCGTGTTGATTCCCTCCAATACGTCGCCAGCACCCTGGAACTCATCGATGGATTGGAAGCAGAGGGTGTTGAGGGATACACCATCCGGAAGGCGGTGCTCGACGCGAGAACCAAGGACGAGCGCAATACGGCCGAGCAGACGCTTCGTTCCTATTACGACCGGATGAATGCCCGGGCCATCCTGTTGTCCAACGAACTCGCCGCGGTGAATGCAGACATCGGCCGGCAGGAATCCCGTGCCGCCTCCAGGCCTGCCGACGATCCGAGGTTGCTTCCTCTCAATGACGTCCGCGCCTCGCTCTGGGACAAGCAGGCGAGCATCCAGCGTGCCTATCAGGTCGCCACCAGCCAGAGCCGCATGCTGAAACGCTGGTTGGACGAAGTTGACCGGGCGCATGCCGAAAGACCTCTATCAGAACGATTCGGCGAAGGAATGGCGTCGCTGTGGACGCGGCTGAAGAACGTCTGGTCCATCGATGTCTTCACCTACAACGACACCGTGATGATCGGCGGGGTGCCCAGCACCCAGGAACGGGGGGTCTCGTTGGGGAAATTCGTCATCGCGATCCTCGCGTTCATCCTTGCCTACATCATCGCCGGCCGGATCAAGAACCGCATCCGAAACTCGGTCGTTCAGCGCGGCCACATCGCCGATGCCCAGGCGAACACGCTCGGCAACTGGTCGATGATCGTTGTGAGCTTGCTGCTGGCCCTGGCGACATTGCATTTCCTGCGCATCCCGCTGACGGTTTTCGCCTTCTTGGGCGGCGCGCTGGCCATCGGACTGGGTTTCGGATCGCAGACGCTGATCAAGAATTTCATCAGCGGGATCATCGTGCTGTTCGAGCGGAAAATCCGCGTCGGCGACGTGGTGGATGTGGGTGGCATTTCCGGCTCCATCACGGAGATCAACACGCGCTCATCCGTCCTGCGCAGCCCTGACGGCCGCGAAACGCTGGTGCCCAATTCCGTTTTCCTGGAGACTTCGGTGACCAATCTGACTCTCGCCAGCCGCTCGCTGCGCCGCTTCATCAACGTGGGAGTCGCCTACGGCAGCTCACCCGGCAAGGTGAGCTCGATCCTAACCGAAAGCGCCGAGCGGCACGGCTTGATCCTCAAGGATCCGGCACCGATGGTGATTTTCCAGGACTTCGGCGACAACGCGCTCGTTTTCAAACTCTACTTCTGGGTGGTGCTTGATGCCAAAACCAACCCTGAGCAAGTGGAGAGCGACATCCGCCTGATGGTCGAGAAAAGCTTCGGGGAAGCGGGTATTTCGTTCCCGTTCCCGCAGCGGGACATCCATATCAAAAGCGACTCGCCGTTGGGAATCGCGCTTGGATCGCAAACTCCAGCCGCGGAATAGGCCATGGAAAGCGACGACCGGATCTGGATGAATCTTGCGCTGGAGGAAGCGCGCAAGGGCATCGGCAAGACCGCGCCGAACCCGCCGGTGGGTGCGGTGATCGTGAAGGATGGAATTTTGTTAGGAAAGGGATGGCATCGCGCGGCGGGACAACCACACGCCGAGCGCGAGGCACTCGCGGATGCCACGGGAAGCGATGTCAGGGGGGCGACAATCTACGTCACGCTGGAACCCTGCTCGACCCACGGCCGCACGCCGCCATGCACGGCGGGAATCATCGAGGCTGGCATTTCACGCGTCGTCTATGCCTGCGTGGACAGGAATCCCGATCATGCCGGACGGGCGGACAAGCTTTTGGTCGCGGCCGGCATCGAGGTGACTTCCGGGGTTTGTCGTGAAGAGGCGGAACAACTCCTGAGACCTTTTTTCAAGGTCCGTGAAGCCGGCTTGCCATGGGTCATCTGGAAAACCGCGATGAGCCTCGACGGCCGCATCACGCGTCCACCGGGTGAGGGACAATGGCTGACGGGAGAGCTTGCCCGCGCGGACGTCCAGCAACTCCGCTCCACTGTGGACGCCATTCTAACCAGTGGTGAGACCGTGCGGCGCGACACGCCCGCCCTCACGATCCGGGTGCCGGAGCTGTTGGAAGGCAGGCCGCAGCCGTGGCGGGTCGTGGCGACCGATCACCCCGGATCAATGCCGATGGACGCGCCGTTGTTTTCCGACGAATGGCGGGACCGCACCTTGATACGACCTCGCGGTGATATGGCCGGCACGCTGCGAAGACTTGCCGGCGAGCAAGGAGCTCTAACCGTGATGGTGGAGGCGGGAGGTGTCTTTTCCGCCGCATTGTTCGAGGCGGGTCTGATCGACGAGGTGGTGGTCTATTACGCGCCGATGCTTTGCGGCGGGCCTTTGCCGGGATTGGCTGGCAGTGGTTTGGAAGAGTCGCTGCGTCTGAAGGAGATCGATTTCAATCAGTTAGGCGATGACGTTCGTGTGCGTGGGATCGTGAAGCGATGAGCAGACCGCCAGATTAACCTCGCCTGATTGGATGGAAAACCAGCGAGATGAGTCCTGAAGTCCGCCAAGAAAGCTCCATCGTTATCGGTCCGGAATCTATTTTTGACCCACGAACCGGTCAAACTCCCCGGATTCAAAGGGATCGGCTGCATTCAGGCGCATGAACAGTAGCTTTCCTCCTCCCTCCGGACCGAAATAATCTGACTTCTCCTTGGACCAGTGAAAGCTTTCCTTTGGACTGATTTGGCCGGTTTCAGAATTCAGATGTCCCAACTCGATGGAGAAAACACCCGGTTCTTTGGTTTCCGCCAATTTCCACGACCACTCCTCTTTGTCGGCCCCCCCCTCCTTGAAAACGATGTTCAAGATCGGACGTTGATCACGTGTTACGGGTAAGATGTGCAGAACTTTTGCGCTGCCTGCTTTGGTGCCAAAGCTGATGGTGCTGACCTCTTCAACGACGCCGTCGTTATTGATGTCCTTGAATTCGGAGTGGTCGTCGATTGAGTTCGCATTGCAGTAATACGGAATGATGGCTCCATCCGCATCAATCAGAATGATGTACCCCTTGGGTTCAGCCCGTTGCTCGTAGGATGTCATCGGAAATACCGCGTAGATCGGCGGACCCTCCTTTTGCGGACACACGACGACATGTCGCAGAGGTTTGAAAATTCTCTCAGGCGCGTCAGGCTTGGACCGATATTTCTGCCAGGATAGGATCGTCCGGAATGCGTCGTCCCGCAGTGCTTTGGATCCGTGAGGTTGGACACGATCAGGATCGACGGCCAACGGAAGAGCCGGGACAACCTTGATTAGGCTGCCGCTATAATCCTTCCACTTGTCGGCACCGGCTGCTAGCAGAAGTTTTGCTACGATACGCCGGGGGTCCGGCTCATCACCCGGTTCCGGTTCATCATCATCCAGAGTCCACGCGACGTCAGCAAATGCCGTCTCTCCGGCGTTGTTTTCGGCTGTCACAGAGATGCCATGATCAATCAACAATCGCACAGCCTCTGGATCATTAGAGCCCCTGTGAAGGGCTGTCTCGCCTTCCTCGTTACGCGCGTTCACATCGGCTCCCGCATCAAGTAGAACTTTCAATACCTTGGCAGGGCGCTCAAGCCATCTCGCGCTCATCAGTAAAGCCGTATTTCCACCGTCATCGCAAGAGTTCACATCCAGTCCTGCGGAAATGAGCATTTGGATTTTCGTTGCCAGCTTCTCCCCGGGTTCATCGACCTTGGTAGACTCAATGACCTCACGAACCAGCTCCGCTTGTGCGGCCTTTTCAGCCGGAATGACGACTGGCTGCCCGGTGGCGATGGCAGCCTCCACCGATCCGGATTTGTAGAATCTTGGATTCGACTCTCTATCGGGAATCAATTTGCCCGAGTCATCCAGAAATCCTTCCCGCCCGTCGGCAGTCTGGATGAAAATTCCTCCCCCAAGGTTCTCGGATCTCAATAAGCCCGGCTGCCAGACATATCCGCCCTTTTTGTCGATCACCGCGCACTTTCCTCCCACTACCACGGGGCAAACTTCGCCGATGAAATCCCAGGTGTAGTCCGTATCGAATCTCGGCTTGATGACCCACTTGCCCTCCTTGTCGATGAACCCGTATTTGTCGCCCTCACTGACGCCCGCCAAGCCTTCGTGAAACTCAAAGCCGGTCTCGAAGGTGGCGGGGAGAACGACTTTGCCGTCCTTGTCGCAAGCACCCCACTTTTCGTTGAGCTTGAAAGCCACCAGATCCTCGGAAAACCCCGGCTCCAGATTGTCATAGCGCTTGAAGTCCTCGAGTACCACGCGCCCGTTCTCGAATCGAACCTGGGTATCCGGGTCGGGAAAACATTGCCCGGTTGACTTGATGTGACGCATCATCACTTCAACCCTCGTCCCGGCCTTCGCGACGATGTCCGGCATCACCGTATCACTTTCGTCCGCCTCACCCACAACTGAGGTTGCTAGCGCGATCAGGGTGAATCTGAGAAGAGTCTTCATGATGGGGATTGAGGTGAAGATGCCGATCCAACGTGCGGCTTGCCGTTCCCGATCGCCGTTATCGGAAGGCGGGAGCTTTTTCATTGTCATTGTTCGTATTCAAGGACCGAGCGCGACGTCAAGCGCGTTGATCGCGTGGTCGATCTCCTCAAGGCTTGTCGAAAGTGGCAACATCAGGACGATGGTGTCGAGGATGGGTCTTGTTAGGAGGCCGTGGGCGCGGGCGGCGAGGCAGATGGATTCGCCGAATCGTTCACCGGGTGGAAATTTTTCACCATCCGGCCGCCGGAGCTCGATGCCGACGATGAATCCGCACTGGCGGATCTCGTGGACCAGCGGTTGGCTTTCCTTGAGCGCTGCTAGACCGATCGAGAGTCTTTCGATTTTCTCCGGAAGCAGTTCGAGGGTTCGCTCCGTTTGAAAGAGATCCAGGTTGGCCAATGCCGCCGCACAGCCTAACGGATTCGCCGTGTAACTATGGCCGTAGTAGAAAGCCCGGTCGGCATCTCCGAGGAAGGCATCGTAGATTTCACCGGTCGTCAACGTGGCGGCGAGAGGGAGGTAGCCGCCGGTCAGACCTTTCGCGAGGCAGAGGAAATCAGGGATCACGTTTTCCTGCTGGCAGGCGAACATGGTTCCGGTGCGGCCGAATCCCGTCATCACCTCGTCGAGGATGAGATGGATGCCGTGGGAGTCACACCACCCCCGCAGCTCCGCGAGCATCCCCTCGGGCCAGGGGCGCATCTCGTTGACGCCTTGGATCAGCGGCTCGATGACCACTGCGGCGATTTCATCGGTGGGACATTTCGCGAGATCCAGCAGCGAACCGACGTGATGAACCGGAAATCCCGTGCCCTTGAAGCGCTCGAAAAACCGCCCGACGCCGCCGAGGGAGGCCGCGCCGAGGGTGTCGCCGTGATAGCCATTTGCGAAAGCGATGAATGAGTTTCTCCGGGGCTCGCCGGTTTGCTGGCGGTATTGCACGGCCATTTTCAAGGCGCA
This sequence comes from uncultured Verrucomicrobiae bacterium, assembly GCA_963810445.1. Lineage (GTDB taxonomy): Bacteria > Verrucomicrobiota > Verrucomicrobiia > Verrucomicrobiales > Akkermansiaceae > Luteolibacter. Next base: position 230,133 of record CAWENZ010000063.1, read on the forward strand.
CTCGATGGCCGTCGATCCGTTGTCCGAGAAGAAGACCCGCTCCAAGGTGTTCTCGGGGAAAAATTCGACGAGCCGTCCGGCCAATTCTGTCGCCAGCGGATGGGTGAACCCGAGAAATGACGTGTGTGCCACTTTCCCCAACTGCTCCGTGATCGCCGCGTTGATCTTGGGGTGGGCGTGGCCGTGGATGTTGGTCCAGATGGACGAATTGCCATCCAGGTAGCGACGACCCTCGGAGTCCCAGAGCCATGATCCTTCGCCCCGAACCAGCACCAGCGGTTCATGCCCCCGCGCGCACCAATCGGCCTGGCGGGTGAACGGATGCCAGCAATTCGCCTGATCCAGATCGATCCATTGGCGGGTTTCGTCACGCATGGCCGGAGGATGCGGATCGCCCGCCAATCTTCAACCCGCAATCGAATTTCACGGTTGATCGGGCGGATGAAACGAAATTGTCAGACAAAGTCGCTCGGCATCTGCGGGGCATTACGTGATCACGTCATTGGATTGTGGCCGGAAACGGGATACATCTGTTGCGTCGCCGCTCGCACCACCTCCCCCCCCGATTATCGGTGCGGCGGATCACGACAAACAATCCCCCCCAAATACGTCGGCGGATGTTGGAGGTTCCCCCTTCAACATCCGCCGATCATTTTTACCGGGCGATTCACCACTCCCAGAGCAGCTCCAGGGGGGCTGCCAGGATTCTCGGCCCGTCCAATTGGAGGACCGACGAGCCGTCGTAGAAGACGATGCCGGATTGGAAATCGTTTCCAGCCTGTGCCGCCAAGCGCCGCAGCCCGTTGCCGTCCGAGTGATGGAGCGTGGCGGAGGCTTTCACCTCGACCCCCCAAACCTTGCTGCCGCGGGTGATCACCACATCGACTTCCACCTGGTCCTTGTCCCGGTAATGCCAGAAGCGCAGGTCGGGGTCGGTCCAGCCGGCCTGGGCGATGAGTTGCTGCAGGACGAACGACTCCAACAAGTGGCCGAACTTGTCGCGCTTGGTCAGCCAGTCGTCGGTGGAAATTCCCGCAAGCGAGGATGCCAGGCCACTGTCCACCAGATGGACTTTTGGCGTCTTGATCAGGCGCTTGGCCGAGTTCCGGTGCCATGGTGCGAGGCGGCGGATCAGGAAAATCCGTTCAAGCACGGTGAGGTAGCGCTCCACGGTCTGGCGGTCGAGTTGCAGGTCGTTGGCGAGTGACGTGGTATTGAGCAGGTTGGCGGTCTGGTGGGACAGGATTTCTAGCAGCCGGGCGACTTCCATGCTGTCCCGGACGCGGGCCACGTCATGGACATCGCGGTCGATCACGGCGCGGAGGTAATTCCGGTGCCATTGTCTGGCTCGCAAGTAGCCACGGCCCTGCGGTTCCGGGTAGCCGCCGGACACGATGCGACCGGGCAGCGTGGACGGCGCCATGCTGGTTTCGCGCACGCGGCTGTCGGCCAGATTGTTCTCGAGCAACCGGGCCAGGAACTGCCCGCCGCCACGGGATTTTTCCGCCTCGCTCAGAGGGTGCAAATAGAGGCATTCCATCCGCCCGGCCAGTGAATCGGGCAGATGCGGAAGTTGTAGAAGATTGGCTGAACCGGTCAGCAGGAAACGCCCCGGACGGCGGTTCTCATCCACGGCGCGCTTGATCGCGAGCAGGAGATCCGGGGCGCGCTGGACTTCATCGAGCGTGATGCTGTCGGGAAATTGGCTGATGAACCCGCCGGGGTCCTTGAGGGCGGCAGCAAGCAGGTTCGCGTCGTCCAGCGTGAGGTATTGACGGCCGGGATCGAGCGTGCGTGCGAGGGTGGATTTCCCGCACTGTCTCGGACCGAGCAGGCAGACCACGGGGGTGTCCGACATCGCTTCGTTCAAAGCGCGTTGAATCCCCCGTGGCAACATGGTTTCAAGACCGTCCATTTGTGGTATAAGGTAGCGTCCAATTGTGGTATTGGCAAGCGTCCAATTGTGGTATGACCTACCGTCCAATTGTGGTATTGAACCTTATCCGGCTTTCCCGGGTGCATCCGGGCTTGATCGTAAACGACGTGGGGTTTAGTCCCTGCGGCCCGTTTTCATGTCTGTCTCTCCTTATGCCATTCCCTCGCCCGCGCTTGAGCGCGAGGTGAAACGCCGCCGTTCGTTCGCGATCATTTCCCACCCGGATGCGGGGAAAACCACGCTGACGGAGAAATTCCTGCTCTACGGCGGCGCGCTCAACCTGGCCGGCAGCGTCACCGCGCGCAAGAACCAGCGCGCGACCACCTCGGACTGGATGGAGCTCGAAAAGCAGCGCGGCATCTCCGTCTCCTCCACCGTCCTGCAGTTCGAATACAAGGATTGCGTCGTCAACCTGCTCGACACGCCGGGGCACAAGGATTTCTCCGAAGACACCTACCGCGTGCTCACGGCCGTGGACGCCGCCGTCATGGTGGTCGACGCCGGCAAGGGCATCGAGAGCCAGACGCGCAAGCTTTTCGAAGTCTGCCGCCGCCGTGGCGTGCCGATCTTCACCTTCATGAACAAGCTCGACCGCCCGGCGCGTTCGTCGATGGACCTGCTCGACGAACTCGAATCCGTGCTCGGCATCCATGCCTATCCGGTCAACTGGCCGCTCGGCGACGGCCCGCGATTCCGCGGCGTTTACGATCGCGAGCAAAAGCAGGTGCACCTTTTCGAGCGGACCGTGCACGGTGCCTACCGCGCGCCTGTTAGCGTGAAGGGGATCGAGGACGACAGTGTGAAGGCGGCGATGGAGGAAGCGACCTATTCGCAGGTTTGCGAGGAGTTGGAGCTTCTCGAAGGCGCGGGCGCGGAGTTCGATCTGAAAAAGGTCCTCGCGGGGGAATTGACGCCCGTCTTCTTCGGCAGTGCGGCGAACAACTTCGGGGTGCAGCTCCTGTTGGACCGTTTCCTCGAACTCTCGCCGCCGCCGACTCCGCGTGAAAGCGGCGAGATGACCATCGATCCCGCGTCCGAGGAGTTTTCCGCCTTCGTCTTCAAGATCCAGGCGAACATGAACCCGAAGCATCGTGACCGCATCGCGTTTGTTCGAATCGTGTCAGGAAAATTCGAGCGCGACATGGACGTGGTCAACGGCCGCACCGGGGACCGGGTCCGGCTCGCGAACTCCCAGCGGCTCTTCGCCCGCGAGCGGGAAACCGTGGACGATGCCTATGCCGGCGATGTCGTGGGCCTTGTCGGAAACTACGACCTGCTCATCGGCGACACGCTTTCCTCCAAGCCCGGCGTGACTTTCGACGAGATCCCGCGTTTCGCGCCGGAATGCTTTTCCTTCCTGCACAACAAGAGCACCGCGAAATACAAGCGGTTCCGCGACGGCCTCGCGCAGCTTCTCAAGGAAGGCGTGGCCAGCGAGTTCGTGTTGATCGACAGCGAGGGGCCGCAGATTCCGTTGTTAGGTGCGGTCGGGCCGCTCCAGTTCGAGGTCTTGCAATACCGGCTGGAAGGCGAATACGCCGCCGAGACGAGGATCGAGCAGGCAAACTGGTCGCTCGCCCGCTGGTTGAGGCCGAAGGAAGGGGATGCTCTCGCGCCGGAAGCCCGTCCGGCGCTTTCGTTAGGAACGGCACTTGCCCGCGACTCGAACGGTTGGCTCGTCGCGCTGCTGCCCAGCGAGTGGGCGATGAAGACCTTCAGCGACAAGAACGAGGACTGGGTGATCTCCGAGCAGCCGTTCCCGCCGCCGGTGGTGGCGCGTTGATCAGACGCTGCAGATTTCGACGCCTTGCCGCAGGCTGGCGAGCGGATCACTTCCTAACGGAATGAACTCCTGACCGACGAATCCCGTGTAGCCGGTGTCCGCGATGGCACGCATGATGGCCGGGTAGTTGAGTTCCTGGCTGTCGTCGATCTCGTTCCGTCCGGGATTGCCGCCGGTGTGGTAGTGGGTGAAATACCGGTGGTGGTCACGGATGGTGCGGATGATGTCACCTTCCATGATCTGCATGTGATAGATGTCGTAAAGCAGTCCGAAATGCGCGCTGCCGAGCATTTCGCAGAGGCGGATGCCCCATGCGCTCTTGTCACACTGATAGTCCGGGTGATCGATCCTGCTGTTGAGGAGTTCCATCACGAGCGTGAGTCCGAGCTCCTCGGCAAGAGGCAGAAGTCGGCGCAGGCCGATGGCGCAGTTTTTCAGGCCCTCCTCGTCGGTTAGGCCTTCCCGGTTTCCGGAAAAGCAGATCACGTTCTTCGCCCCGGCGGCAGCGGCGGCCCTCATGTGGGGTTCGTAAATCGCGACGAGCGTGTCGTGGTGCCCGATGCGGTTGAAGGCCTTTTCAATGAGTCCGACCTTCACGCCATCCGGAGTTTCACCGACGGGAAAACTGATCATCGCACAGGTGAGCCCGTGCTTTTTCAGCAACGCCATGTCTTCCGGCATGACCAGCTCGATGGAAGGGATGCCGATCTCCGTGGCGGCGATGCAGAGGTCCTCCAGCGGAATGCTTTCGTAACACCAGCGGCAGAAGGAGTGATGGATGCGACTCATTTCGGAACTCAAACGCCGCCGAGCCGTTCACGCAAGTCCGCGGTCCACAAGTGGGCGACGATTTCCTCCTGCGCGGCTTCCATGACCGCGCGTTCCTCCGCGTCCTCGTCCTCGTGGCCTGCCAGATGGAGCAGGCCGTGGACGAAGTAGCGCAAAATCTCGCGGGCCAGCGGTTCGCCATATTCGGCAGCCTGGCGCTCGGCGACCTCGGCACCGATGACGATTTCGCCGTGATGGAAGGTGATGACGTCGGTGGGACCTTCGATTTCCATGAAATCGCGATGGACCTGATCGCTCGTGGCGTCGTCCACCAACGCGACCTCTAGGGTCGCGAGATGGGACAACGGCGAGTCGTCGATGGCGGCCTTTTCCAAGGCGAGCCGCGCGGCCTCGTGGGCGACACTCTCGAAGGCGGTGAGCCAGCTTTCGGGGATTTCCGTGGCCTCCTGATTGTTGCCAATGATGACTTCGAGCGACATGAAAGAGGTGTTCTGGATCGCGGATCAGGCGCGCTTGGGCATCGGGATGACGCGGCCGCCCTGGGTCGCGTCATTGGAAAGTCGCTTGGTGGCGGAGGCGGATGAAGTATCGTCCTTCGGATAGTCGATCCGGCTGTGGAGCATGCTGCGCAGCGTGCCCGCGAAGCTGTCTTTCAGAATGGCGAGCTCGCGGAGGGTGAGGGGACAATCATCCAACTGACCGTCATTGATCTTGGCGCGGACGAGATCCTCGACGAGCGCCCGGATCTTCGCGGGGGTGGGTTTCTGGAGCGAGCGGGAGGCGCTCTCGATGGTGTCGGCCAGGCAGATGATCCCGCTTTCACGGGTGCGGGGCCGTGGTCCGGGATAGCGGAAATTTTTCTCCTCGACCATCGGCAGGTCCTCGGGATTTTCGAGCCGGCGATCGACCTTTTCCATCTCGGCCTTCTTCTGTTCCTGCGCCCTGCGGTAGAAATAATAGACCAGCGAGTCGCCGTGGTGTTCCTGGATCACGTCGATGACCCGGGGGTTGAGCTTGTGTTTCACGGCGAGGTCGATGCCGTCCTTGACGTGGGCGATGATGATCAGCGAACTCATCGTGGGAGTCAGCGTGTCGTGTGGATTTTCCCCGCCGTCGTGCTGGTTCTCGATGAAATAGCCGGGCTTCTTGAGTTTTCCCACATCGTGGAAATAGGAACAGACGCGGCACATCGGTGCGTTGGCTCCGATCTTCTCGGCGGCGGCTTCGGCGAGCGACGCGACGACCAGGCTGTGATGGAAGGTGCCGGGTGCCTCAAGCTGCATCTGGCGGAGCAGACGGTGGTTCAGGTCGCTGAGTTCCAGCCAACTGATATCGGTGGTGAGGTGGAAGGTTCCCTCGAAGAGCGGAAGCAGCCCGCTGATGAGAAGCGCGGTCAAGACGGCGGTGCCCAGGGCGGCCGCGCTTCCGGTCCCAAGGAGTTGGAGCTGGTTCATCGCATCCTTGCTGAAGCCTTCGGCGATGTTGAGTTGGCCGAGCACCAATCCGGTGACAAGGGTGACGGCACCGATGTAAATGCCGGCCTGGAGAAGCTGGAGGCGCTTGCGCACCTGATAGGCCAGCAGGACACTGGTCATTCCACACACCAGACTGAGGATCATGTAGCCGATGACATCGCCCTGCGGCACGAGCAGGCAGCCGATCAATGTGACATAGACGGCGGAAAACGAGGCGACCGCGCGACCGAGGAGCACGCCGTGCAACATGGGGGCCAGCGCGAACGGGATGGCGAAAAAGCGGAAGATTTCAGGGATGGTTCCGACATCGACGAGGGACATCACGGCCCTGATGACAAGGAGGTGCCCGAGCATTCCGCCGAGGACAAGGACCACCCGGCTGTTTCTCCGGCAGGAATCCTGAAGACTCACCTGGAACATCATGATGGCGGTCACCGAAATGATCAGGCCATAAACCGCTCCCTTGAGTGGATCATCGGCGAAGGCGGTCTTGGCAGCGGAGTTGTAAACCAGGACGGTTACGCCAGCCGCGACGAGACAATAAAGCGCGATTTTCACCCAAAAGCTGTCTTCCAAGGCTTGGATGACCGGATTTTCGCTGTGAACACGGCGTTTTTTACCTGACGAGAGCCCTTGCCGGGCCAACCGCCAACGTTTGAAGGCATCCAAAAATCCCACGGTGGTGATTGTGTCGTTTTCGCGGGCGGGAGTCCGAGGTGGATTTCCTGCCGGACCGGCAACCTAAGCAGGCCCGGGCCACTTGGCAATCCGCAATTCGGGGGCCGGATTTGGCGGAAATTCCGGGAAATCCAGCCCACCCACGCACGAATTTCCCGATGGATCGGCAAACTGCCAAATTTTCTGCTTTCGTCAGCAAATCCGGCCCCTAGCGTCCGCCGGTGACGATGAACCCCGGAGCATTTTTAGTGGCGGCACCCGAGCGCTGGGACGAGTCGTGCTTTGCCGTCCCCGCCATCCGCGCCCTCGTCGCCAGCGGTCTGAAGGTGGGAGTGCTCTGCACGGGCGAGAACCGCGCGTTCTGGGATACCGTGGAAGGTTTGACGGTGGTGGATTTCAGCGTGAAATCGAAGGCGAGGATCGCGGCGGCAAAAATCGAGGGTCTCTGGGACGCCTCCCTGACTTGGGAAAAGGGACCTGCCGCCGAAATTTTCAAACTCGCGGGGATTCCGAGGCGGCTTGGGCCGGACGACCGGAAACTCAGGAAACTGCTCACGCATCCCATGGGATTTTCCGCAGGTCCGCTTGAGCACCGGGTGAGATCTTACCTGGCATCCGTCGAGGAGCTGGGGATCGAAACGGCAAAGCCCGAGTATTTCGCGCCAGCGCCGCTAGGGATCGACCCGGAGCCTGCGGCGGTGATGTTGTGTCCCGGGTCGGACTTCGGGCCAAGTTACGAATGGCCGCTCGATGGTTGGGAGGAAATCGCCAACCGTTTCCTTGAATCCGGCATGCGCGTCACGGTGGCGAGCATCGATGGTGGCCGAAGGATGGCGACGCGCCTCGTGGACAAGCTGGGGGATCGGGTGGAGTTCTTCCATGCCGCGCCGCTTGCCGGGTCGCTGGCAGTCCTTGCCGTCCACGTTCTGGTGGTCGCTGCCGACGGCTCACTGCCCCATCTCGCGTCCCATGCGGGAACCACCTGCGTGACCTTGTTCGGTCCTAACGATCCTGACTGGAAACGTCCGCTCGGAAAGCGGCATCTGGTGGTCAGGCGGCACGTGGAGTGCGCTCCATGCCTGCTGGCGAAATGCCCTCTCGATCAGCGCTGTCAGAAGGAACTCGACGTGGACCGGGTATGGGCCGCGATCCGGAGCCGACTGGCTGCCGTCTGATAGAAGGCGGTCCGCAACGCTTACTTGAGGGCTTCAAGCCGGTGCTTCAGGGCGGTGATCGAATCGTTGCGAGCCTCGACGGAAACCTTGGCGCGGTCCCGGTGATACCAGGCGAAGGTCTGTGGCTTCAGGGCCTGGTTGCTGCGGGTGGCGCGGCCTTCCGCCTGGCTCAGCACGCTGCGGAATTTCTTGATCAGCTCCGCGTCGCTCAACGTGGTCTTGCGGGCGGCGAGATCGTTGTTCATGGCGATCAGGGATTTGACGATGTCGTTGTTCTTGTTCTGCTCGAAGATCGACGCGGCCGTCATGTCGCCGCCGACCTCCGAGGTCAGCCGCATCCCGCTTTCCGAGCGGCTTCAATTGAGCGATGGCATAGCAGAGGCGTGTTAGATCGTCGAACTCGGCCAGCTTTTTCCCGTCCGCGACAAATGCGCCGGTTTTCTGGGTCATCCACTTCCATGGCTTGTTCAGGCGGCAGGCGAAGCGGCGGACCTCGCCCTGGCGGGTGCCCTCCGACCAGACGTCCTTGCGGGCATTCGTTAGATGGGTGGCTTCCCCCACCACCTTGCCGGAGGACCGCTCGACCACCGGACCGCCGCTGTTGCCCTGGATGATCTGGGCGTCCACTTCCAGGGTGTCGCCGCTGGTGCCGAGGATTTTCCCGAGCTCGACGGAGACCACGCCGTTTCCTCCGCCGTTGCCGAGCGCGGCGATCTCGGTGTTGATGGCCATGTCCGCATCGGGTGCCGCGAGTTCGAGGAAATCCGCAGGATCGTCGAGCATCTCCAGCCGGATCAGGTCGGCTCCTTCGGCGGCTTGCAGGTCGCCGAATTTCTTGAACTCGGTGCCAGCGGCATTGCGGATGGTGAACTTGGAATTGCCGCTGAAAACGTGGGCGGCCGTGTAGAGATATTTTTTCCCTTCCGACATGGCGACGAATCCGGTGCCGACCGACTTGTCGCCCTCGATGATGAGCACCGAGCGGGTCACCCGGCCGCTGATCCGGCCATTGCTCTCAAAAAGCCCGCCTTTCACGGGAGCCGTCGCCGGCTCGCCGGATGCCACCAATGCGGCGCGTTCCTTTTGCAATGCGGCGATCTTGGCATCGATCTCCTTGATGGCCGCCTCGTTGTTAGGCTCCGCATGGACGGCGCATGGAAATGAAGCAATCAGAAGAAGCGCGGGCAGCAGGTGGGTTTTCATGACGGATTGGATTTCGAAATGTCCGATGAACGACAACCCTAACGGCCAGTGCCGGGTTCGCGAGGAAATTCCTTGGCGATTTTCAAGACGTGCGCGGAATCGTCCAGCCCTTCCAAAGCAAACTCCTGCCATGCGGATCGCACAAGGAGCCGCGACTTCAGTCGCTTCTTCCATCTTCGAAGAAAGCGACTAAAGTCGCGACTCCATGAGGTTTTACGACCCCCTTGGTGAAACGACGAGGTATCACAACAATCTCACCCACTGGGAGCAGGACCACGCCACCTACTTCATCACTTTTGCGACTGAAGTCGCAACTCCTTGGCCAGATGTCAGCCTTTCCAAAGCATCCGGACTCCGAAGATCACAAGGGCGGTGCCGAAGATCCGGGTAAGCGTCTGGTTTCCAAGCGATTTCATCAGGTCGCTGCCGAACCACGCGGCGATGGCCGAGGCAAGTCCCGCTGCGGCGGCGATTTTCCAGTCGATCAGCCCCGGGGTCCGCGCGTTGTTCGCGGTGGCGGCGATGGCGGTGACGATGATGACCGCCATGGAGGTGGCCACCGCCTGTTTTTGTTCGAACCCGAACGCAGCGACAAACGCCGGGACCAGCACGATGCCCCCACCCACGCCGCAAAGCGCACCTAACAAGCCGGCGGTGAGGCCGATGAGGATGACGGGAATGATGACTTTCATCGGCGGACGGGAGTCTTTCTGGCGGATATGATTGCAGCGATCGGGCGGTGGAGGCTTCTGATGAGTCCGGGGCGGAACGTATCGGGTTCACGCAGGGATGGAAACTGCTTTTGGCTGCGAAGACGTCATTCAAGGGTTCCCCAGCACCGCCGCATCGAAGACCTTGAAGCGGACATCCGGATGGCGGGCGCTCAACTGACAGCGGCCCCAGCGCTCTTTCAAATCGCCGAGGACGCGGTCGTGTCCAGCTCGCGAAGTTCATCCGTCCGGTTGACGAATTCCATTTTCACGGAACCGATTCAGGCGGGTAAACATGATGATCGGCAGGCATTATGTATGTGGGCGAAGGTAGCCACCGTGGTTCCGAACGGAACTTGTTTTATCAGAGCTTGGGAAAAGGCATCGAGATCAAGTTCAGGGACTCGCCGAAATTGAGCCGGTCGATGCGCATCGCGATGGAAGTTCGTCCAAACTGGCCGAACGGCTGATCGTCCGGCCCAAGGAGTCGCGACTTCAGTCGCTTCTTCCATCTTCTGCAGAAAGCGACTAAAGTCGCGACTCCATGAAGTTTTACGATCCCCTCGGGTGAAACCAGAAGTATCACAACAATCCTCACCCACTGGGAGCAGGACAACGCCACCTACTTCATCACCTTCCGCCTCGCCGATTCCATCCCGGTCGAAGCGATCCGGAAACTCGGCATCAGGCGCGAATCCTGGCTCCTCGCCCATCCGCCACCGTGGTCGGCGGAAACCGAAATGGAATTCCACAAGCTGTTCTCTCGAAAACTCGACGAATGGATGGACCAAGGGCACGGCGAATGCCTGTTGCGGCAGGCCGGGCCGCGCGAAGCCCTGGCAGGCGGCCTCCTTCAAGGTCATGGGGAAACCTACCTGATGAAATCCTTCGTCATCATGCCGAACCACGTGCACGTCCTCGCCTCGTTGAAGGACATTTCCCTCCCCGCCGCCTTGAAACGCTGGAAAGGATCGTCCGCCATCGCCATCAACCGCATCACCGACCGAACCGGAACTCTCTGGCAGAAAGATTACTTCGACCGCCTCATCCGTGGACCCGAGCACTTGTATAACGTCGCCCGCTACATCCGGCGGAATCCCGTGAAAGCGAAGCTCCAGGACCACGAATTCACCCTATGGCCCAAGAAGTAGCGACTTCAGTGGCGTCCCCCGTTGAAAACGCGACTGAAAGTCGCGACTCCTTGGGTGATGCCGATGAGGATGACAGGAATCAGGATTTTCATCGGCGGATGGGAGCCTTTCTAGCAGACGCAATCTCCACGATCAGCCGATGCAGGATGAGCCGGTGGTCGAGACCGGTGGTGACGAGCGCCTGGTCCGCCTTGAGGGTGGCTTCCATGACTTTCTGGAGGCCGGCGAGCTCGAAGTTTTTCGCGTTGTCTGCGGCGAGGAAGATCGGGAAAACATTCACGCCGGAACCGTCCTTCTTTTGCGGGAGCCACGCGCGGTCGGATTCGGGAAGCCGGTTGAGGCCACCGGAAAAGGCGCTGTAGTTGCCGGTGGGGACCTTGAATTTCTCGATGATGAGCTTCGCCATGAACAGGTTTCTAACGACACTGATGATCGACGCGCGCATGATGCCGATGGCGGATTCGTCGGCTTCCAACTGCTGGTCGATGAGCTGGATGGCCCGCGAGGCGTTGCCGATCTGGATGGCTTTCCCGATCTCAAAAACGACGGCGGCGCGGCTGAGCGGGACCAGCAGGCGGACGTCGTCCTCGGTAACCTCGCGGCGCTCCGTGCCGAGGTAGAGGTCGAGCTTTTCAAGCTCGTTGCCGATCTGTTGGGATTGCTCGCCGGCGAGCATGACGAAGAGCGCGAGGGCGTCGGTGTCGAAACGGAGGTCGAGTTCCCTGGCGCGTTTCGTTACGAGCGAGGCGACTTGGTCCTGCCAATCGTCGCGGCTGGTATCGATGCGGTCGTGAACCTGCACGTCGGCGGTTTTCTCGATGAATTTCCAGAAGCCGCGACGCTTGTCCACACCCTGGGCGGTTAGAAGGAATTTTACGCCGTCGGGAATGCCGCGCTCGAGGGTGGCGCGAAGGCTTTCGACACCGGCCTCGGTGCGTTGCGATCGGCCAGTCACGTTGTCGGCGAGGAAGTTGGCGTTGCGCAGCCAGACGACCTTGTCGCCACCGAACATCGGCATCGTCAGCAGCGCCTGCACGGTGGTGGAGCAGATCTCGAACGCGGATTCCGAATTGTCGGCGATGCCGTCGATCGTCTCGTGCGTGAAGCCGTCGTCCACGCCGCCGGTGAGCTGGTTGTAGAGCATCAGCGCCTTTTCGCGGACAAGTCCCTCGTCACTGCCGACGACCGCGAAGAAGTTGTCGGATTTCTGGGGAGCTGACTTCGGTTTCGCGGCCACGGGGATTTCCTAAAGGGATGCGGACGGTGGTGCAAGCATGGGGTGGACCGGGTCCCGATTGTTCAGAGTTTCTCAAGCTCTTCCAAATCGATTTTGCTTATCTTCCCCCGAAGACGCCCTGAAGGCAAACTACGAATCCATCAGCTCCTCGAAGCCGCAGAACAGCTTCGATCCCGTTGGCGGCTTCGCGGGAAGCGGCTGGTCGTGATCCAGATGGCGGCGGCAGACCTCCTGGAAATCTTCCGGTGTTTTCATCCGCCGCATGTCGTGTTCGAAATCGCCCTCCAGCCCGTGGCTGATGTAGGCGAGGGTTTTCTTCATCCGCTGCACATGGGAAAGCGGATCGAATTTCGGGGTCTCCCTCGCCAACTCGTCATAAAGCTCCCGGATGTATCCTAACAAATCGCGGTGGGAGGGTGCGGGTGGCTCACCAGAATCGAACGAAGCGATCATCTGCGAGAAAATCCATGGATTGCGGATCGCCCCGCGACCGATCATCAGTCCGGCAGCACCCGTTTTTGACAGATAGGATTTTCCCGTCTCCACATCCACCACGTTGCCGTTGGCGATGACGGGGCATGGCATCGTCTCGACTGCCATGCGCACCTTGTCGGGATGCACCGGCGTCTGATAGCGCTCCACCACCGTGCGCCCGTGGATGGTCAGTCCATCGATGGCATGGCTGCGGAAGATTTCCAACAGCGCGGGGAATTCATCCTCGCTCGTGTAACCGACCCTCGTCTTGACCGTGAGTTTCCCGGGAATCGCCTCACGCAGGGAACCGATCAGGCGGTTGACCGTTTCCGGATTCCGCAACAGCCCGCCGCCGGCGTCCTTGCGGCAGACGATGGGGGCGGGGCAGCCGAGATTGAGGTCGATGCCCGCGATGGGATACTTCGCGAGTTCGTCAGCGGTGCGGATCAGGTTGGGCAAATCGCGACCGATCATTTGCGCGAAGACCGGCTTGCCCGTCTCGTTCTCGACGATGGAACGGAGGATATATCGGTGCAGGCAGGAATCCGGATGAACCCGGAAATACTCGGTCACGAACCAGTCCGGCGCGCCACGCCGCGCGATCACCCGCATGAACGGGAGATCGGTCACGTCCTGCATCGGCGCGAGGACCAAGGCCGGACGATTGGCTGGGAGGAGGTGGAGCAAGGTGCAGGATGGCATATCGCCGTCACCGGGCGGTCAAGGATTTCAATTGACATCCAAGAGCTGACATAGATTCTACGGATAAGTTAACTAAACAGGAGGAGCCAGTGGATAGCGATTTATTACACACGGAGAAAATTCTCGCGGACCGGAAGACATTCTATCTGGACCTCAAGCAGAACAACCGCGGCATGGTCGTGAAGATCACCGAGGACGTCAGTGGAAATCGGGACACCATCATGGTTCCCGCCGAGATCCTCGGCGACTTCATCGCGGCCCTCTCGGACATCAAGGCCACCGCCGACGAGCAGGAGTAACCGCAGCTTTCGTCTTGCTGAACCGGAACGGGTCGGGGAGTGTGGGGCGTCAATTTCACCATGCCATCCCATCCGTCCGTCAATGTCGCCCGGCTCACCTACCTGTTGGTGTGCGAGGCTGCGGGAGTGGCCATCGCCCTGAGCACGAAAGGGCTGATCGACATTTCCATCGGCACCGGCTTGCTGGGAGGCCTCGGGGTCGCGGGATTTTTCATCTGGGTCGAGACCCTGATGAAGGGATTCACGCTGCGGGGGTTTTCCACCGCCAGCTTCGGTCTTGCCGTGGGGTTGTTCTGCGCATGGCTCCTCACGCGGGTGGAAATCTCGAATCTGCTTGAGCTGGCATTTCGTGACAAGCTTCAGGATGAGACGGGTGCCGCCGGGATCGAACTCGATGTCCTGAGGCTCACGGTCAATGTCACGCTGTTCGCCAGCCTCGGCTTCCTCGGCGCGGTGCTGGCGCTCAGAAGCAATCGCGACGACTTCGCCTTCATCATTCCTTATGTCAGGTTCCGGCAGGATTCCTCCACCGGTCAGCCGGTGGTGCTCGACGAGGACGCCGTGATGGACGGGCGGGTGGTCGGCATTTCACGTTCCGGATTTCTCCATGGTCGCTTGATCGTTCCGCGCTTCGTGCTCGATGAGCTCCAGCGAAAGGCGGAATCGGGAACCGTGGGTGATCGCCAGAGAGCCCAGCGCGGCCTGGACAGTCTTGAGCAGATGCAGAAGGCAAACGACATCCAGGTTTCCATCCACGACAGCATGGTCTCCGCGGATTCGGGAAATCTCAACACGCGCCTCATCGAGACCACCCGTCTGCTCAATGCCAGGCTGATGACGGTGGATGAAAATCTGGCAAAAGTGGCGAAGATCCAGGGCGTGGATGTCCTCAGCATCCAGGAACTCGACGACGCCCTGAAGCCCACCATCGCCGTGGGGGAGCGCATCCGTATCGCCTTGGTCAGGGCTGGAAAGGAAGATCATCAGGCGGTTGGTTATCTACCCGATGGCACGATGATCGTCGCCAACCACGCGATCGCGAAGATCGGCAGCACGGTGGACGTGATCGTCGTCAGCACCCTCAACACCGCCAGCGGGACGATGGTGTTTGGCGAACTTTACAAGCCTGCCTGAAGCGCTTCGTAAAAGTAGATTTCCGCCTCGGGGTCCCTCAGGGAATCGACAAATTTCGCCCACTCGCGGGCTTCATCCGGGGTGGGTGGTGCGGGTTCCTGATCGGGTCCCACGTTGGCGACGAGAAATTTCACCGGCGTATCCGGCGGGCTGCTGGCGCGGATTTTCGCATGCAGGTCGAACATCCTCGGTGGTGATAGAGCCCATCCTTCTGCTAACAGAACAATGCCTGCCGGGGATTTTGCCAAGGCGGCCGCCGCTTCGTTCTCGGCACCGGGACTCATCACGGCGACCGGTTTCCACGCGGCGGGATGAACCCTGAGCCGGCGCAGGAGAAACGGGCGCAACGAGGATTCGCTCAAGCCACAGCCACCGACATCGAGAACCAGTACCCCGTCGAGCGGTTTTTCATCGGATTCCATTCGCTGGTTTCCGTTGATTTCCCTCCATAACGCGCGGTGGTGACGACCTTGGAAATCGAGATTGGCAAGAGCCTTTTTGCCAGAACGGTAAGCGAAGAACCCAAGGATCAGGCGTGGCAACATCCCCCAGACCAGGGTGGTCAAGTGGAGGAACATCCACCAAGTCTCGCTAGATAGGTGGAAAACCGGCCTCGTGGGCAACCAGCGGGAAGTGTCGATCAATTCCTCGTCGGGTACCGTATCTGGCACAAACCAGGCCCATGGCGCGGAGAGAATCGCCACGGCGTGTTCCAGAATGGAGCGCATGGCGGAGACCGTGGTGCTTTCCCAGTAAAAGCTGATCTGCCTCACCAGCACCAGCCCGGCCAAGCCGAGGATGATGCCGACGTTGAAAAATATTCCCGCGGTCTGGACCAGTCGGGCGAACCGCCACAACATCGCCGACCTTGCCCCGGTCCCGGAGTCCATGATGCCACGCCACCAGCTCTCGTCACCGCTTCCCGAGATGCGTCTGGCGAGTTTTCCTGCTAGAGATTGCACGCCGCTGAAGCCTTCCGCCGCCCGCCTCCGGAAGAGCCAGGCGAGGGTTGCGAAGAGGAGCACGAGCCATTGTCCTCCGATGAGAATGGCAAGAAAGAGCGTCACGTTGATTCCGCCGCGCTCGTGGTCCAACAGCCCGACCACCGCCGAGATTCCTGCTAGAAAGGTGAAGGTCGAGAGTCCGGCCGTCACCATCGACAGCGCGCTGACAAATTTTCTCCCGGCACCGTGGCTTCCCATTCCGGCGAGCCAGACCCGCAAGCCTTCCCTCCTTGCAGTGGCTCCGGAAAGACCCCGGATCGCGGCGGATACGGAGTTTCTAACGGGCTGGGGTGTGGCGTCCGTCGCCGCGATTGCCTGCTCGAGATCGACCAGGCTCTCCAAGGTCCATGGTTCGGATTTCTCGCTCATGACATTGAAATTCCGCGGACCACCAGTTTCCGCGACGGACTATCCCTTCTTGGCGACCTGTTTGCGGAAAAGGGGAATCAGCTCGGCATCCATCCAGGCGAACGCGGCATCGAGTCCGCCTGATAGATAGAGTTTCCCGATTGACGCCTCGACGCGGGTGGGATTTCCAAACGCGCTCAGGAAATCGTTCGAGGTCAGGCGGGTGAACCATTCGCCGTCCATCGAGTTGCGTTCCCGGAGGACATACTGGCGGGCGAAAAGGGCTAATACGGCATCGCCCACCCATGCGGCTTCACGTTCCTGGCGGAGTTCTTCGTCCTTACGGCTCATGCGGGGAGAATGCACGATCCTAGAAAGGCCGCACGATCTTTTGCAGGCGTTCCCGCTGGATTCTGGCGCGAAGCCGTGTTTCCGAGTCCACATCCCAGTAACCCGGCTGGAGTTCGAGAAATACCGAGGAATAGGGCAAGGCCGTGGGCGTACGGATCACCAGCACGTCGAAGCTGGTGCTGGCGTCTTCCAGCAGGGTGAGCAGGGATTGCTGGTCGAGTTCGGTGGTCTCGTGGCCATGCAGTGAGGATTCCAAGCGTTTGCGAAGCTCGTCGATGCCGGGGGCGAAGTCGTTTTCCACCGCGCGCAGTTCCCGCGTGACGTAGATCTGCGGCCTCACCGTTTCCGTCTGCTCCAGCGTGCGGAGAACGTAATCAAGCGCCTCTGCAATCCCGACCGGCGCGTTCACCTGCCGGATCCCGGGACGGTTGTGGGCAGGAAACGACGCCTCGGCGATCACGATCCAGTTGCGGTAGCCGAGCTGCGCCGTCTGGTTTTGCACGGCCGATTGCCAGTTGGGGTCTTGCGGCATGCCGATGCACCCGAGCGACAACAGTGCCGCTCCGAGGACCAGCAAACAGCGACAAACAACCATGGCTCTTTATGCTCCAGACCCCGCCCGCCTGTCAACGGGTTGCCCCGTGTCATTTGTGCCAATCGGCTCTTGGGTGTTGATTTGAATTCGCCAATCCTGCCGCGCGGGCTAGCGTCCCTCCGGTATGAACATCGGCGTCCCGAAGGAGATCAAGGAGCAGGAAAACAGAGTCAGCATGGTCCCGAATTCCGTGGCCGAGCTCGTTAAACGCGGCCACCGCGTCATCGTCCAACGCGGCGCGGGCGAGGGCGCCAGTTACGTGGACGCCCAATATGAAAACGCCGGTGCCGTTCTCGTGGACGATGCCGCAGCGGTGTTCTCGGAAGCGGAACTCATCGTGAAGGTGAAGGAGCCACAGCCGGACGAGGTGGCCATGTTGAAATCCCATCACCTGCTCTTCACCTATCTCCATCTCGCCGCGAACAAGCTGTTGACGGAATCCCTCATGGCATCCGGCTGCACTGCCATCGCCTACGAGACCATCGAGGTGAACCGCCACCTGCCGCTGCTTGAGCCCATGAGCGAGATCGCCGGGCGCATGTCGTCCATCGTCGGCTCCTATCATCTCGGCAAGCACTGCGGTGGACGCGGGTGTCTGTTAGGTGGCGTCCCCGGAGTCGCTCCCGGACGCGTCGTCGTCCTCGGTGGCGGCACCGCCGGGGTGAACGCCGCCCGCGTGGCCACGGGAATCGGTGCGGACGTCACCATCCTTGAGGTGGATTTCGAAAGGATGCGCTTCCTCGACATCACCATGGGCTCGCACACGGTTTACTCGAACGAGGCAAATCTATCAGACCTGCTTCCACGCGTCGATCTGGTCATCGGCGCTGTCCTTGTTCCGGGCGCGAAGGCTCCGAAGCTCATCACGCGGGAAATGCTCCGTCTCATGCCGCAGGGCAGCGTTTTCGTCGATATCGCCGTCGATCAGGGCGGCTGCGCCGAGACCACCCGGCCGACGACCCACCAGAATCCGACCTTTGTTGAGGAAGGCGTGCTTCACTACTGCGTCGCCAACATGCCGGGTGCCTATTCGCGCACCGCCACCCAGGCCCTCAACAATGTCACCCATCCGTGGACCATGCTCATCGCCGACAAGGGCCTCGCCGGAGCCTGCCAGACCCGCAAGGAGCTGCTGGGCGGCATCAATGTCATTGGAGGGAAACTGACCTGTCCGCCCGTTGCCAACGCCCATGGAATCGCGGAGACTTCCGTTTCCGAAATGATCGCGTGAAAGGGCGTCTAACGGTCATGTGTTGGCTAAGGTTTTGAAAAACAACGCGTTCACCGGACGTTCATGAATGTGGATGCAACGACGGTTGATCAGAGTGTTGCTGGACTGCGATCGCGGGCAGCGCTTGCCTCGTCTTGTTCGGTGCCTCCGCATCCGCTGGCACCGACCTTTGGGATCTCCCGCCCTTGCGATATTCGGACACTCCGGCGACGGATGTGCTTGCCGGGCTCGCGCATGACCTGGCCTCCGGAAAGACCAAAGTCGAGGGGGAAACCGAGTTGGAACGGCTCAGGTTTGTCCTGAAATTCCTGCATGTCCCGGAAGAATCGCAGGTCCTGGTGTTTTCAAAAACCAGCCATCAGAATTCGCTGATCCGTCCCTCCAACCCGCGGGCCTTGTATTTCTCGATGAATGCCTACGTGGGATTCGTGCCGGGCGGGAAAATCGAGGCGATCGTGGAGGATCCGGTGCTGGGGCCGGTTTTCTATCTGATCGGTAGCGGCACCGATGGAGATCTTGAGATCGGGCGCGACCTCTCCACCTGCCTCTCCTGCCACGGGACCGCGGTCACGGAAAATGTGCCGGGCTTGCAGGTGCGCTCGGTTTTCGCCGACGAGGATGGTCATCCGCTGCTGGCCATGGGGACCAGCCAGGTGGATCATCGCACGCCCATCGCCGAGCGCTGGGGCGGTTACTACGTCACGGGCCGGAGTTCATTGCCTCACTCTGGGAAACCGGACCTATCAGGAGGGTGGTTCCGTGGAGCCCAAGGGCGGCAGGCTGGATGATTTGCGCGGTGTGATCGATGTCTCGCGGTATCTCCGTCCGACCAGTGACATCGTGGCCCTGCTGGTGCTGGAATACCAATGCCGGATGCACAACCTGCTCACTTCCGCGTCCATGCAATACCGTCGGGCAAGCTATCTGGGACGGGCGTTGGACGCCAATGCCGATCCCGATCTCGGGACGGCGGGACGGGTCGCGGACGCCATGGCTGACAGGATCGTGGAGTGCCTGTTTTTCAAGGACGAGGTGGAACCCGGAGAGGATCTGGAAGGTGGGTTGGATTTCCAGAAGGCATTTGCCGCTCAAATTCCCAAGTCGTCGGATGGTCGGTCACTGGGGGACTTCCAGCTCTATCATCGCATTTTCAAGCATCGCTGCTCCTACATGATCTATTCGGAGGCCTTTCGCGGGCTTCCTCCCCGGGTGAAGGATGCGGTGATGTCGAGAGTGCGGCGGGTGCTCGACGGTGATGCCACCGGGTTGGTGGAATTGAAAGGCCCCGAGCGGGAAAGGATTTCCGAGATTCTCAAGGATACCCTGAAAGACTGAAGAGGGAGATCCGGCCAGTAGACGCCACCCCTGCCGCGGATCCTGGATCCATGGGATTTCAGGGCAAAAAAAAAGGCCGCCGGGGCACCCACCCCGACGGCCAAGCTGAACAACTTCAACACACCCGCGATTTCACTCGCGACCGCTAATGAGGCTGACAACTGCTGTTCACCCTTACATGAAAACACGAACTTGCGAACGGTCTTCAGTGGGTTTGGACTCTTGCGAAGCTGTCGCGTTCAAAAAAATCGCGACTTTTTTCAAAGGTCGCCTCAGTGGCGGAACGCAGGGCGGATTTTCGGCTTAACCGTGCTCGATGATGGCTCTGCGGAAGGAGTCTGGCTGACGGGATTGCTGGCTGGCTGGCGACCCACCTTGTCGGACACCGGTTCGATGGCCCCTGGATCAGGCAGGACGCCGGGACCATCCGCCATTCCATGAAGCGGGTTGGAGACCTTGTAACGGGCATCCATGTCCGCCTGGACCGAATCGAGGCTGCGGGTGCTGTTCACCACAGACGGCTGAAGGAAGACCATCAGCTCGCTGCGGGTCTTGGTGTCGGTGGTGGTGCCAAACAGGCCACCCACGTAGGGAATGCTGCTGAGAATCGGGATTCCCGATTTGTTCTTGTTGTTCCGCGTGATGATCAGGCCGCCGAGGACGATGGTTTCGTTGTTGGGCACGGTCACGGTGGTGAGGACCTCGCGGGTGGAAATTCTCGGGACGGTGAGGTCGCCGCCGTTGCTTCCGCCACCGGCGATGGTTTGGGTGCCGTTCTGCTCATCGTTGAGCAACGCGATCTGCATGGTGACTTCGTTGTCGGAATTCACGAGAGGGACGACCTCGAGTTTCAGCACGACGTCCTGATACTCGATGTTGGTGCTCGCGCCGCCGTTGGTGAAGCTGTTGCTGCTGGTGGGAATGGCGATCCGTTCACCACTGGAGATGGTGCCTTTCTGGTTGTTCGCGGTGAAGATGCTGGGTCTTGAAAGGACCGTGAAATCGCTCTTCGTTTGCAGGGCCTTGAGATACACTCCCAGATCGCCGACGGTTCCCAGAGCCCGAAGTCCGGAGCCGGTGACGGCTGCGGGATCGAAGCGTGGAAATCGGACCTTGGCACCGTCCGCTGGTGTGACGGTGGTGCTGTTGGTGCCGCCGCCACCGAGCTTGAGGTTGCCGTCGTTGTAGAGATAGTTGATTCCCAAATCCACGGAATCGTCCAGCGTGAGCTGACCGATGACGGTGGAAATGATGACCTGGTCCGCCTTGACATCGAGTTGGTCGAGAAGGCGTTCGACAATTTCAAGTCCGGATGGCGGGCCTTGGAGCACGATGGAGTTGGTGATCTTGTCGGCAACCAGAAGGGTTCTTCCCACCAGTCTTGCTTCCGGCACGGTGTTGGTCTCCGGGGCATCGAGAGCGTTCGCGGCTCCACCACCGCCTGAGGACGATCCACTGCCGCCGAAACCGCTGCCGGATGAAGAGGATCCGAAGTTCGCGCCGCTGCTGCCGGTGCTGCCCGATCTTCCGCTGGAGTTGGACGAGCGACCGCTGGATTGGGAGCGACCGCTGGTGCTGCTGCTGCCCCCGGTGGCGCCGCCTGCAGCGCCGCCCCCTCCACCACTGTCACCCATGCCGCTGAAGGCGCGGGTGAGGGCCTGCTCCGCCACGTCGAGGAAATCGCCGACGGCAAGGAACTTGAGTTTGCGGCGAAGGAAGATTTTCTCGCTGGTTTCCACATCGAATTCACGGACGAGGCCCTCGACGAAGACGAGATCCACAGGACGCCCCATGGCGAAGATGCGGTTGGTGCGCGGGTCCGGAATGATTTGGACCGGGGTGTCCTCACCACTGCTGGCACCGCCGGGTTGGCCCGGCGACTTGAGGTGCTCCACCGGGGACGGGAGCGGTTTCGGCACGCTGGATGCCAGCGGTCTTCTGGGTGGATTGCTGCGCGGTGAGCAGGGTGGTCAGGGTGTCGGCGATCTCGGTGACGTCGGCATATTGGACCGGGATGAAGCGGGTGGCTTGGACGGAGCCGGGCTTGTCGATTTCCTTCTTCAGGTCGATGAGCTTGCGGATGAGCGAGGTGTTTTCCGTGATGACCAGCGCGGAGGCGTTCGGGACGGCGGTGATGGAGCCGTAGGAGCCGAATTGGCCGATGATCGACACGAAGGCGTTCTGGGCGTCCGCCGGCTTGATGTAGTCGAGCGTCATCACGTAGGAAATGACCGCGTCACCTTCAGGCAGGGCCTTGTATTCGTTATAGACCGCGCCCTTGTCGTTATAGACTCCGATGCCGATTCCCTTTGGGTTGGTGCCGCCGGTGGCCACGGTGAGGATATCCAGGTTCGGGTTTTGGCTATCCGGGACGAATACGAAATTTTCCAGAATGGCGGCTTTCCTGAGGAGCTCGGCGGCTTCGGCGAAGGTGAGTGGGTCACTTGGGCTCGCATCTTGCACGAAGCGGAATTCGGCGGTTGATGCGGCGGTCGAGACGATCACCCGGCGGCCGGTGTATTTCCGGTAGAGTCCGGCCAGCGCGTCTCCGCTGAGCTTGAGCTCCTCGATGGGCTCGGTGATCTTGGTTTCACCGAGCGGGACGGCCGGTGCGCACCGGCTGGCGCACCAGCGGCGGGCACGGGCCGGTTTCCCGGGACCGGGACGCCGGGAGGCAGAGCTGGAGGTGCCGGAGCTGCCGGAGCACCTGCCGGGCGGGTGGGTCGATTTCCTGGAACCGGAACACTGGGAGGAGGAACCCCGTTGGCCGGGTGCCTCAGCGGGAGTCTGGGCGGAGGCGGTGGCGATACCGAGAAGGAACAGGGCGAATGAGCGGTTCAAGGACATGGAGACGAGGTGAGATTTCAGATTGGAAGAGATTAGTTGCGACGGCGGTCTGGACGCTGTTGGCCGTGTTGTGATGTCGATCCTGACTGCGGTTGTGGCACCGCTTGTGGCTGTTGGCCGTTGGTCGTCGGTGTTGGCGGAGGCACGACGCGAGGTCTTGGCATGCGCTGTTCTCCACCGGGTTGAAGAACGGGTTGACCTGGCACAGGGGGCTGGCCTGGCATTGGAGTTGGGGGCTTTGCCTGCACGGGCTGGGCGAGCGTGAGAAGTTTCTCCTCGTAGGAAATGGTCCCGGTCGTTGATCCACTCGAAAGTTTAACGACGGTTCCTAACGGATCCCCTGCCTTGCGGGTGACGCCGATGATCTTGAAATCCGAATTCTTGTCGTCGGAAAAGACCATGATGCGTTCTTCGGGCTTCTTTTTGTTGATCATCGTTACCCGGTAATTTCCAGCACCGATGGGGGAGACTCCGAGGAGCGCGTAGTCATCCAGTGGATTGATTGTCTCACCGGCTGCGGTGGCGGTGGCTTGGAGGTGAAAGGCGAATTGTTCCAGAGGACACTGTAGGTTTGCAGTGTTCCCTTGCGCGGGATGTCGGCGATCGCCACTCCGGTGAGGGCGATAAGGGAGATGAGAGTTGCTTTCATGGAATCGGATGGGTCAGGTGTTGGAAGGAACGAACCATTGTTCGACGGTGGCGGTGCAGTCGATCTTGGTGTCATCCTGGGCATTGGGTGACATGCGGATCTGGGAAGCGATGCGAAGTTGGTCGGGAACGTTGAGCTGGTCGAACCAGCGGTAGAGAGCGTCTTCCTGGCCGCTGACCACGAACTGGAACTTGACCCGGTGGAAGTAGGTGCCGGTGGTGTCCGTGGGCGATCGCTTTCTGGGACTTGATGGTCAGGCCGAATGCGGTGGCTTTGCTTTCGGCGAACTGCTGGAGCTTCGTCTGGACGTCCTGATCGGCGGCGGGTTCCGGCTCGTGCTTGGCCAGCCAATCCATCTCGTTCGTGATCTGGTCGCGTTTCTCGCGGAACATTTCGGCGGCCTCAAGCTTGGCGCGGGCGGCGGCATTCTCGGCGTTCACGTTGGCCCGTTTTGCCTGGGCGAAATTGAAGGCGAGGAAATTGAGAATGACGAAGCCTGCGATGCCGAAGAAGATCAGGAGCTTTTTTTCGCGGTCGGACATGGAGAGGTGAGATGGAGGCGGGAAAGGAAGGGATGCTGTGAGGTAAATGCCGTGGCTGCCGGATTTTGTCAGTGACGAGGACAAATCAGGGCTGGCCGCCGGGAATTTGACCGGTGAACACAAACTCCCAGCCACGGGTGGATTGGTTGCCGGGCGGTGTCTGCCACTCGAAACGCGTCAGACCGTTGCTTTTTCCGAGGTTCAGACTGAAGCTGTTGACCGCTTGGAGTTGTGGGGCCTCGCCGATGAGTTTGATCTCGTTGGCGCTGATTTCCGCGGTGCGGAGACGCAGGCCGCTGTTAGGCGGGATGCAGTCGGCCACCCGTTTGAGGATATCGACCGGTGAGTTGGTGAGCTGGATGGCATCGGTGAGTTCGTCCCATTTCGCCGTGTGCATGGCGAAGGCCTCTCCTTCGGGAGCGGCGGCCTCGGCCTTTTTGATCAGTCCGGCGGTTTCCGAGCTGTCTTTCCACAGTCCATAGCCGAACCAGCCGATGATTCCGAGGTAAAGCAGGGCCACGGCGGCAATGCCGAGGATGATGTTCTGCTTTTTCACAGCGGCGCGACGTGCCGCGCGGACGTCGGCGGGAAGAAGCTTGCTGAGGGGATCCGGAAGGATCGGCGCGGGGCGGGGGAGAACCTCCACCGGTGCCTTGAACGCGGCGTTCAGTGCCGCCGGGCTCACTCCGGGAGTGCTGGTCCACAGGGAAATGTTGGAGGGTTCGATATCGAGGCCCTGCATCGAGAGCTGGATCAGGGCGAGCCGGATTTCCCGGGCAAATGCCTCGTCAGGACTGGATGAGGTGCCGGAGGTGGCCTGGCAATAGACGAGTTTCCCCTGATGATAGAGGCTGAAGACCCAGCGGCCGAATTCCTTCCAGATGGCCAGCGAATCGCCGCCTAACGGCCAGGCGCGTGCCGAGATGTCAAAGCCCTTGGGGCCACGGGGCGGCATGTCGTTGTCTCCGGGAGCGCGCAGCAGCACGGAAACCAAGCGCGCTGTTTTCCGCCTCGCGGGCGATCACGAAGACGTCGGTGAGTTGGCCGGCCATGGGATCCGGGCGAAGGCCAAGACGCTCGGCATGCAATGCGGCGAGGTCCGTGAAAAGCGCGTCATCGTCGCTGGTGACACGCATCGGCACTGCGGTCACCGCTTTCACGGGGAACAGCAGGACGATGTCTCCGGCGGGAAGTTGCTTCAGTTCGCTGGCGTGTTCGGCAGCGGTGGCTTCATGAAGCGTGAACGCGGCCTCAGGG
This sequence comes from uncultured Verrucomicrobiae bacterium, assembly GCA_963810445.1. Taxonomy (GTDB): domain Bacteria; phylum Verrucomicrobiota; class Verrucomicrobiia; order Verrucomicrobiales; family Akkermansiaceae; genus Luteolibacter. The sequence goes on from CAWENZ010000063.1 coordinate 255,038, forward strand.
GTGCCGGTCCAGATTTCCCAGCCGGATTCGCCGGGGACAAGAAGAACGTTTTCGATGGATTTGCTCACGGGATGATTTCTTCGGTGCGTTCGAGGAGGGCCGGGTCGGCCGGTTCGGTTGCGGACAATAACGGTGATCTTGTACTTGGCACCCTCGGCAGAGCCGATGCTTTCGATGCGGGTGGTCGCGTCATTCGCCGTGAAGCGCTTGGCGATATCCGGTCGGGTCTCGGTGTCAATCCCCAAAAGGTCGAGGGCGGCGGCGGCGTTTTGGAAAGGGACGTCATCGGTGGTGTCGCGCTCGCCATCCGTGCCGCGAACGGTTTCGGGAACGATCTCAGCCTGATCGACGGAAATTTCGGCGGCGGCGGCGATCAATTCGGCAGGTGCCTCGTTAACGTCCAGGGCTCCGCCGCTCCAGATGGTGAACCAGTTGCGCCAATCCGGACGGACCGCCTCGACCATGCCCATCCCCCGGACGAGGCTCATTTCGCTGAGATCGTAGAAGGGGCGGTTGAAGGGCTGGTTGATGCGGCCTTCCTTCTCGTAGTACTCCTCTTCGGCTCCGTTGAGGGCGACGTTGTTGTCGGCATCCACCCAGTCACCGAGGGCATCGGCGATGTTCTGGGCGTCCTCCAGTTCGAGGCCCCAATCGACGAAGATCTGCCGCAGCAGGGCCTTGTCGTCCTGAAGGAGGATGGAGTTGATGTTGAACCGCCCGCCTTCGGAAACGATCCTGACGTCGAAGCCTTCCCCGGTTTCACCGGACATCCGGTGGAGCAGGGGGTCGGTGCGCTTGACCACGTAGTTCGATCCGACGGCGATTCCCATTTCGGCGATCTGCCGGGCCCGCGAGCCGTGGACCTTGGCGTTGGCGATTTCCATGTCGAAGGAAATGACCCTCAAGGCGGCCATGCACGCCATCCCGAGGATCGCGATCAGCCAAAGAACCGCCATGAGTGCGGCTCCGGAGGATTTCCGGGAATGGATGGGATGGGTGTTCATCTTCTGGGATTGTTCGGAGGGCCACCGCCACCCCCACCGGGTCTGCCTCCACCGCCGCCACCGCCCGGACCACCGCCGGGCCGCCGCCTGGAATGTTCACGCCGCCGCCGGGGATATTGATGCCGCCACCGGGACCGCCTGCGCCGCCATTTTGGTCACCACCGCCGCCGCTTTGGACCATCTGGCGCATCAGGACTTCGGGGTTTTGCTTGGGCGGGATCCAGAAAATCTGGCGGGATTCCTCGCCTTTGGCTCCGACGGCCATGACGAGTTCGACCTGCAGCGGAAGGCGTCCTTGCAGATCCCAGTCGTATTGCCATTCCATCGAACGGCCGTCCAAAACCCGCCATTCGAAGTAGGCGACGTCGGACAGAAGGACGATTTCCGCAAACGGTTTATCGTCGAGTGTCGAGGTCGAAGTCGAGGCGGGTGCGGCGGAATTTTCGAGAATCTCGTTCTCGTAATACCGGAGGACGATGTCGAGGTAGCCGCTGCGCTTTTTCACGGTGCTGATTTGCACGGCCTTGGCGATGCGGGCCTGACCGCCCCAGGTGAAACTGAGCGGGACATTCTGGAGCGTGAGGTCGGAAAGGTAGTGGGATCCGGAATCGCTGACCTTGAGGTCGAAACGGGTATTTCCCGGCAGGGCGGAGAAGCGTTGGCTCAGGAGGTCGAAAAACGATTGATGGAGCATTTCCTCGTTCTGCGATTCGACGATCGCTTGGCCGAGTGCCAGCGAAGAGCGGGCGGTGTTGAACACCATCCCGACGATGATGGACATGAGCCCGACGGCGATCACCAGCTCAAGCAAGGTGAATCCGGAAGCGCGGGATCTGTGCGGATGAGTGGTCATGGTTGGTACATCCGGCCGTAGCGCCAGGTATCGACGGCACGTTCCTGCCACGCACCATTTTCGAACCACTTGGCATTGATCTCGATGTGGAACATTTCCGCAAGTTGTTGGCCCTCTTCGGTTTCCAGGTCCTCGATGAGGGAAATGGTGGTGTCGAGCTCGATGCCGGTATCACCCACGGGGGTGTTGGTTTCGCCCTCTTCCATGACGGGGAGTGAAAGGGTCTCGTCGAGGGCGCTTTCGAGAATGCGGGTGATCCGTAGCTCGCTCTGGGCGAGGCTGGCGGCCTGACCCATGCGATGCAGGGCGACCGCGAATCCGGTGGCGGCGATGCCAAATACCCCAAGCGCCAGCACCATCTCAAGGAGAAGGAAGCCGCGTTTGCGTGATGGGTGGGTGAGTTTCATCGGATTTCGGAGCTTTTCTCCGCAAGGATGGCGGTGGCGTTGAGCGGGTGGAAGGTGTCCTCCATCCAGCTTTTTCCGTAGTTGACCCGGACCGAGATCGGTTCGCTCAGGCCGTCCGGATCAAATCGCCAGACATGGACGGTGTCCTTGGTGGTGGTGAGCCATTCGTCGGAATTCCAGCGGCGGATCGATACGGAAACCCCCGCATCGAGCATGAGTTGGCGACCTTTTGAGCCTGCGGCTTCGTCGGACGGGCTCGATTCCAACTCGCGCATTCGTTGTTTCTCACTCAATCCGGCTTGGGCAAATGGCAACATCCGCACGACTCCTTCGCGAAATTCGAGGGCGTAGGGAGTCTGGTGGAGAATGGCGATGGTGCGCGCCTTTTTCGCCATCAACTCGATCTCGCCGCTGGCGTTCTGCAAGGTGCGCTTGTCGCCCGAGAAAACCATGAAGCCGAGAGCGCCACCCATCAGAACCGCCGCGAGGGCGAGGACGATGACGATCTCGATCAGCGTGAATCCCCGGGGAGTATTATTCGTCCTGGTTGCTGAGATCATCTGCGGTGCCTTCCTGGCCGTCCTTGCCCTTGGAGTAAATTTCAGGTTCGGAGGGATCCTTTTTACCGGGGAAACGATAGCCGTATTCATTCTTCCATGGGTCAAGCGGGACCTTCTTCGAGATCTGGTTCCAACGGCGCGGAACCGGGGTGCTTGATGGCTTCTCCACCAGCGACTTGAGTCCTTGCTGGGTGGTCGGGTAGGTGCCGGCGAGGAGCTTGTAGCTCATCAGACTGGTTTCGAGGGATTTGAAATCCGCCTCGGTCTGGGCGATCTGGGCATTTCCGGTGATGCCTTTCATGGCGAAGATCGCGCCGCCGAGGATCATCGCGATGATTCCGAGGACGATGACCATTTCGAGCAGGGTGAAACCGGAACTGCGGCGGAAGTTGGAGGAAGGAGTGGTGATTTTCATGGAGAACGTGTTTTTCGTCTGGCGTTAGCCTTTCAGGGAAGAAAACGCCGGGCGAATCAAAAGTTGTCGGAAAATAATCCAAAGTTCGTCACCGGGTATTTCTTGCCAGCGGGACGGGATTCTTCCACCCCTTGTTTCTCATTCCATCATGAACAAGGTCCTTATCATCGGAGCCGGCGGAGTCGGCAGCGTCGTCGCCCACAAATGCGCCATGGTCCCCGAGGTTTTCGGGGAGATCACCCTCGCATCGCGCACGCTTTCGAAATGTGACGCGATTGCCGCGGAAGTGAAGATGCGCACCGGCCGTGACATCGCCACCGCCAAGGTGGATGCCGACAACGCTGAGGAAACCGCTGAATTGATCCGGAAAACCGGCGCGCAACTCCTCATCAACGTCGCCTTGCCCTATCAGGACCTCCATTTGATGGACGCCTGCCTGCTCGCCGGGTGCGATTACATGGACACGGCGAATTACGAGCCGCTCGATGTCGCGAAATTCGAGTATTCCTGGCAGTGGGCCTACCAGGAAAAATTCGAGAAAGCGGGTCTCACGGCCTTGCTGGGCTCGGGATTCGACCCGGGGGTGACCAATGTTTTCACCGCATGGGCGCTGAAACATCATTTCGACGAGATTCACACGCTCGACATCATCGATGTGAACGGCGGCAACCACGGCAAGGCCTTCGCGACCAATTTCAACCCGGAAATCAACATCCGCGAGGTGACCGCCGAGTGCCGGCATTTCGAGGATGGCGGTTTCGTCGAGACCGCGCCGATGTCGAAGCATCAGGAATTTGTTTGTCCTGATGGAGTCGGAACCTACGAGATTTATCGGATGTATCATGAGGAACTCGAATCACTCGTGAAACACATCCCGACCATCAAGCGTGCCCAATTCTGGATGTCATTCTCCAGCAATTACTTGAAGCATCTCGAAGTGCTCCAGAACGTGGGCATGACGCGGATCGATCCCGTCATGTATCAAGGCGTCGAAATCGTGCCACTCCAGTTTCTCAAGGCGGTCCTGCCCAACCCGGGCGACCTCGGTCAATCGACCAAAGGACGGACCTGTATCGGCAACATCATCACGGGTTTGAAAGACGGAAAGGCCAAGGCGATCTACATATACAACATTTGCGACCACGAGGAATGCTTCGCCGAAGTCGGGTCGCAGGCCATTTCCTACACCACCGGAGTCCCGGCGATGATCGGAGCGAAGCAAATTCTTGAGAAACCCTGGCGCAAGCCCGGGGTTTGGAATGTCGAGCAGCTCGATCCTGATGCGTTCATGGCGGATCTTAATGCGCACGGCCTGCCTTGGAGTGTCATGGAGCTGACTCAGGACCAAGCTGCGGAGCTTCAGGTTTCCTGATTGCCTCGTGATCACAATGTATTTAATTTTTTCAGAAATATCGTCGAATTTCCACTTGTCAGCCCAATGAACCCCAACCATCTTCCGCACATGCATCGGATCAAAACCCTTTCTCTGCCGCTCGCTTTCGTTGGATTCTCAGCGGCCGTTTTACCGTTGAGCGCGGCGATCCAGCTCGGTATCAAAAGCAGGGCCGAATATCGCCAGGATCGGCACGGATCCCACTACAAAGGCGGTTCCTTCGACGTGGATTTGACGGACGGAAACGTCGACAGCATCTTTTTCTGCAATGATCCCAATTACTTCCCGCCTGGCACCTATATCGGGCCTTGTTCGCCTGGAACCGCTGGATTCATCAGCGCGGGTTCGGTCAACGGCGCGGACATCCAGAGGCCGTATCTGGTGATCAAGTCAATCACTCCGGCATTCGTCGTCGAACCGTTCCAGAGCGATTATGTCACCCTGAATTCGGCGCCAGCTTCCAAGTTCCCGAGGCCGTTTGCGGGCTTCAAGGATGACAGCGTCTCTCTTTTCTACAATCTCAACACGACCGACATCGAGGAGATCAAGATTACCCGGTACTTCATGAGCCGGAACTACACCAAGAAGGAAAAAACGAGGTTCAAGGAGGAGATTGTGCCGGGTGTCTATCAGTTCGTCTTCCCGGGCCTCGTGCCAGTAGGGGAACAATTTGTTTTCAAGCCAGCCGCGGTTTCGGCAACCATCTATCCGTTGCCCGAGGGCTTTGGAAGCAACAACGGTGTCGAATCGGGAGTCAAGTTCACCAATATCAACAACAACAAGTGGAACAAGAACGGCTACCTCGAGCTCAGCTACCTCAAGCCAAATACCTTCCAGTGGACGGGATTGGACCCGACGACGGTTTTCGGGGCAGTTGACACCTTGTATTTCGCGCTAAAAGTGCCGGTCAACCCGGAGAATCCGGACAATACTGGTATTGTTGCGAAGGAAGCGGTCTTCCCTGCGTTCAACAATGGCTCTGATACACGGGTCAAGTTGCGCACTCCCTATATCAACAAGTTCACGATTCCCCCGATCTTTCCATCCGGGACACCCGCCATCGCCGAACTTCAGTTGCAAAGGACGCTTCCTGTCGGCGTGACCTACGATCGTTCCGTGCGGAAGTTCCAGATTCCCGTGCAAGTGGTGAACCGCTACACGGACTATCAGGATATCAGTCTCGGGAAAAGCAACCGTAAGAGCATTCTTGCCGACGCCGACAACGATGGGTACAACAACCTGACCGAATGGATCCTGGGCAGCAGCGGCTCGGATGCCTCAAGTATCCCGGCGGCTCCGACGCCGGCAGACTATCAGGCTGTCAACATTGTCGGGGGGCCAACGCCGATTGGTTCCTACTTCGGTTTCAATGTGGACGTTCAGAACGAAACGGTTCCGAAAGTGACGTATGCTTTGCAATACAGCAAGGATCAGGGCAAGACTTGGGAAAAGTTCAAGAATGGTTATTACCTTCTCGATGGTTCCTATAGCACGACCATTCCCACCGACTTCTTTGGCTTTCCTCTCGTGGACTATCGCTGGAGTGTTCAGAAGGTGACGACAACCGTCAGGGGAATTACCACCACAGAGATTCAGGTGCGAAGCGGAACCCCTAACCTGAACCCCACCGCAACCATCCCGTTCGTTCAGCCGGAGGGTACCATCTCCCACATCTATCGTGTGAAGCTCTCCCTGAAGAAGAAAAAGTGAGCGGCCACCGAGCCGAGCCAAGCGAACCTTCCTCCGGATTGACGACTGGTAAAATTTCTACACCTCGGATTACCGGTTGATGAGTTTGGATATGATCGATACCGCGGAGTTGCTTGCCTGCCATCTTGAGAGAAGTCGCCAGGGATCAGCGAACCCGGTTTGTGCCATCGATACCGAGGCTGACAGCCTCCATCGCTATCGGGAATCGCTTTGCCTCATCCAGTTCGCGGACCGCTCGGAATGCGTTCTGATCGATCCACTTGCGATTGAGGATCTCTCCTCGCTCGGGACCTATTTGTCAGCCGCGACCGTATGGATGCATGGTGCCGACTATGACATGACGATGTTCAAGCGGCAGTTTGGAGAACTGCCCGCCGTCGTGTATGATACCCAGATCGGTGCCAGGTTGTTAGGCGCCCGCCGTTTCGGACTGGGTGATCTCGTGAATCTCTATTTCGGCGTCGAACTTTCGAAATCGTCCCAAAAGGCAGACTGGGGGAAGCGTCCCCTGTCGCCAAAGATGATTGAATATGCGCTGAACGACGTGCATTACCTCCTGGAGATGGGTGACAAGATCGTGTCCCAGCTCAAGGAAAAGGGACGCTACGAATGGTTTGAGGAGAGCTGTTTCGCCGCAAGGCAGAAGGTTCTCGATCGGGACGACACGAAAGAGGAAAACTGGAGGGTGCAGGGCTCCGGCAAACTGGAACCCCACGGGCTGGCATTTCTCAGGTCGCTCTGGAAGTGGCGCGATGAGGAGGCGAAGTCATGGGACCGGCCCTCGTTCATGGTGGCTCCCAATCGGCAGCTCCTTGAGTGGAGCATCGAACTGGCGGCTGACAGGAAGGTTTCGCTTCCCAATCACTTCCGGCCGGATCGACTCAAACGTTTCCGCGCAGCGGTTGATTTTGCCCGAGACATGCAAAAGTCGGATTGGCCGGAACGTCCAGCCGGAAAGAGGAGGAAGCGTGATCGTGATTTTGAGCGCAAGGTGGACGAGTTCATCAAAACGCGGGAGAAGGTCGCGGCCACCTTGGATATCGAAGGCTCGTTGATCGCTCCCCGGGCCACCTTGGAATCGATTGCCGAAGGGAGCGTCGCCCCGGCGGAGGTTCTCCTGAAATGGCAGCGCGCGTGCCTGGGGATGGGGGATTGATCTTCCTTCTTGTGCAACGGAATCGTTTGCGTGTTGAATGCCAGAGTGTTGGCACGTTCAGAGACGGATCCGGAACCTCCCGAATTGATGAAGTTCGATTGTCCGGCCTGCGGATTGAAACTTTCCGTGAGCCGCGACCTGGCTGGGGTCCGTGGCCCATGCCCTTCTTGTGGTGCGGAGATTGTTGCCCCCAACGGATCAAGTGCCATTGAAATGGAAATCGTCCCGCCTGAGACGAGAATGAAAAGAACCGGATCACGGTTGCCGAGCGAGCGGAAGGAGATCTCAAGAAGGTCTGGCAGGCACATCATGGCTGACTCGATCATCGATCACCACCATCAGGATCGGAGGGAAACATCGAAGACCTTGTTTATCCTGCTGATGGCGATTTTGGTCGTTTGCGTCTGTCTTGCCGTTTCGTGGATTTTGAATGGATGGTTGAGAAATTAGGTGGCGCATAAATCGTTGGTTATGAGTTAATTGAGCTGCTTGATATCCGCGGGAAAAAAAGTCTGTTTCCGAACGAAGTTCCTTGTCTCCCGGAGGCGGATTTCAGACCCTTTGGTCGCCCTATGTCTGAGAATTCGAACGAGTCCCAAAAAGCAGAAACACAGGTCGCGGCAGCTCAAACTTACGATGCCGCGCAAATCGACAAGCTGGAAGGTCTTGATGCGGTTCGCAAGCGACCCGGCATGTACATCGGAGACCCCGACGAGCGCGGTCTCCACCACTGCGTGTTCGAGGTTCTGGACAACTCGATCGACGAGCATCTCGCGGGCTATTGCAGCCGGATCAAGGTCGCGATCCATGTCGATGGCTCGGTTTCCATCGCCGACAACGGCCGCGGAATCCCGGTGGACATGCACTCGAAATTCGGCATGCCGGCGGTGGAACTGGTGCTCACCAACCTCCACGCCGGCGGCAAGTTCGGACAAGGAGCCTACAAGTATTCCGGCGGTCTCCACGGCGTCGGCGCGAAGTGCGTCAACGCGCTGTCGGACTGGTTCAAGGCGGAGATCATGCGTAACGGCAAGGTCCACCTGATCGGCTTCGAGCGCGGAAAAACCACCAATCCGCTCCACGTCATCGGCGATGTGGATCCCGCAAAACACGGGCACCATGATCACCTTCTTCCCGGACGCCACGATCTTCGTCGATACCATCGAGTTCAAGTTCGACCGCCTGGCCACCCGTCTTCGCGAACTTGCCTTCCTCAACCCCGGTCTCACCATCGACCTCGAGGACGAGCGTCCGGAGTCCGCGCAAGAAGGCCACGTTCTTACTACGCGAAGGGCATCGAGGAGTTCGTCGCGCAGTTGGGTGAAAACAAGACCCTCATTCACGACGAGCCCGTCATCCTCCACGGCAAGCGCGCCATCGACCTCGACTACGACGGCAAGCAGACCACCGACGATGTCTTCGCCGACGTGGTTTTCCAATACAACGATTCCTACAACGACCAGATCCTCTGCTTCGCCAACTCCATTCCCAACGGGGACGGCGGAACGCACCTCACCGGCTTCCGCACCGCGCTCACCCGCGGCATCAACCAGTACGCGAAGGTCAACAAGATCCTCAAGGACAAGGACCCCGCTCTAACCGGTGATGATGTCCGCGAGGGACTCATCGCGATCATTTCGGTGAAAATGCCGAACCCGCGCTTCAGCTCGCAGACCAAGGACAAGCTGGTCAACAGCGAGATCGAGGGCGTCATCTCCTCCATCGTTTACGAAGGCCTGATGCAGTTCTTCGACGAGAACCCCGGCCTGGCCAAGCGGGTCATCGAGAAATCCGTCAACGCCGCACGCGCCCGTGAGGCTGCCCGAAAAGCCCGCGAAACCGTCCGCAAGTCCGCCCTCTCCGGCGGCGGCCTGCCCGGAAAACTCGCCGACTGCTCCGAGCGCGATCCCGCGAAATCCGAGCTCTATATTGTCGAAGGAGACTCCGCCGGTGGTTCCGCCAAGCAAGGCCGCGACCGGCGGACGCAGGCGATCCTGCCACTGCGCGGAAAGCTCATCAACGTCGAGAAAGCCCGCCTCCACCGCGCGCTTCAGAACAAGGAAATCCAGATCCATGATCACCGCCATCGGTGCCGGCATCGGCGACGGCGAGCAGGAAGGCGCCTTCAACATCGAGAAAGTCCGCTATCACAAGATCGTCATCATGACCGATGCTGACGTGGACGGCTCCCACATCCGGACGCTGCTCCTGACCTTCTTCTGCCGCCACATGCCGGCTCTCGTGAAAAAGGGATTCCTCTACATCGCGCAGCCGCCTCTCTATCTGGTCAGCCGCAAGAAGCGCCAGGAATACGTGCAGGACAACGACCAGCTCAACCGCATCCTCATCGACCTCGGTGCCGGCGAGGTCGAGCTCCGGACCCATGACAAATCCCGCAGCTTCTCTGCCGACGAACTGAAGGTGATCCTCGAAAACCTCTCATCCCTCTCCCGCTTCTCGAACTCCATCGAGGGCAACGGCGGAAATTTCCGCGAATACCTCAACGCGCGTGTCAACGGAGCCTTGCCCGAGTTCATGATCCGCGTCCGCATCGGCAACGACGAAAGCATCATCTATTTCCCGAAGGAAGCCGACCTCCGTGCCTACGCCGCTGAGAACCGCGACCTGCGCCTTTTCGATGAGGTTCTAACTGAGGAGGAGCTCGCCGCGCAATCCGGCCCGTCCCGCCGTGCCAACCTCCATGAGCTTCATGAGTCCCACGCCATCGCCCGCATCTTCTCGCGTCTAACGGAGTGCGGCATCGACACCACGACGTTTTTCAACGACGACACCCCGCTCTTCGAACTCCTCGAGGGCGACGGCGACAAGCAAAAGGTCCACCCGGTTTTCGCGGTGCCGGAAATCCTCTCCCTGGTGCTGGATATCGCGCAGCCGCGGTGTGCAGATCAAACGCTTCAAGGGATTGGGTGAAATGAACGCCAAACAGCTTTTCGAAACCACCATGGATCCGGAAGTCCGCCAGTTCCTCCGCGTCCGGTTGGACGAGGACAACGCCGTCGAGGCCGACAAGATGTTCGACGTCCTCATGGGCGACATCGTCGAGCCCCGCAAGCGTTTCATCGAGGACAACGCGCTCAACGTCCGCAATCTCGACGTCTAACTGTGGCGGCGGATTTCATCCGCCAAGCCTACCTCACAAGCATGAAGCCTTCAGACAAACTTTCCAAAGAGCTCATTCTAGCCGCTCTGGCGCGCTTGAATGAGCTCCTCCATGAAAAGGGGGTTATGGGGGAGTTGTGCATTTTCGGCGGTGCTGCGATGGTCCTGGCTTTCGACGCTCGTGAGTCCACCCGGGATGTGGATGGCATCTTTGTTCCCAAGCAGGACGTGATCGATTCTGCTAGGCAGGTTGCGGAGGAATTTGGATTCGAGCCGGATTGGTTGAACGACGGAGTCAAGGGATTCATCTCCGATGATGCGGAAATCACTTCCGACGGAATGCCGATTTACTCGAACCTCCGCATTCTCCGCCCCACCACCGAGTATCTTCTCGCGATGAAATGCCTCGCCAGCCGCACTGCGGAATTCGGTGTCGAAGGCGACCGGGCCGATATCATCACCTTGTTGAAACTCACCGGGATCAAAGATCCCGCTGCTGTTTGTGATTTGGTTGTTAGGTACTACAAGGAAAGCCTTCTTCCGCCCCGTGTCAGATTCTATATCGAAGAACTCGTCTCCGAAATCCATCAGGAGGAGTCGCTATGAGTCGAATGAACGAGACCCTTCGCGAGAGCATGGCGAACGTTGTCGTTCAGTCCGATTTCAGCTACGCGATCAAGAACTTTCTGGATCGCTTCAGATCGAATCCGGATGTGACCCTGCTTGTGGATGAGCCGGAACTCCTTTCGCCTGCTTTGGACGATGGCGGATATGCGGACGCGTTTGTTGCCTCGACCGCCGCGTTTCTTTGTCAGTTTCACAACTTGGGTGCTCCATCCTGGGTGAACCAAAAGTCCCGGATCATGCCGGTCCCCTGGTTCGCCGCCAAATCCCCTAACATGAAGGCCATCCTTCTCCAGGAATCCCCCGCCGCTTTCCGCGTCCGCAACCTATTCGTCTCCGCCAACGCGCTTTCACGCGCCTGACCCATTTTCTCCATCATGTCAGAAGACCATATCAAACCCATCAACGTCGCCGAGGAACTCTCGAAGTCCTTCCTGGAGTACTCGATGTCGGTGATCATTTCCCGCGCGCTGCCCGATGTCCGGGACGGCCTCAAGCCATCCCAGCGCCGCATCCTTTACGCGATGCACCAGCTCGGCGTCGGCGCCCGGCAAGGCCCACGTCAAGTGCGCCAAGATCGTCGGTGAAACGATGGGTAACTTCCACCCGCACGGCGACATGTCCATCTACACCACGCTCGTCAACATGGGCCAGCCGTGGTCGATGCGGGAGATGCTGATCGACGGCCAGGGTAACTTCGGCTCGGTCGAAGGCGACTCCGCGGCCTCCATGCGTTACACCGAGGCGCGTCTCCATGCATCTCGGCATGGCGATGATGGATGACCTGGACAAGGACACCGTCGATTTCGTCCCGAACTACGACGGCTCCCAGACCGAGCCCATCGGTTCTGCCATCCGCCTTCCCGAACTTCCTCGTCAACGGCGGCACCGGCATCGCCGTCGGCATGGCCACCAACCTCGCCTCGCACAATCTCGGCGAGGTCGTCGATGGCATCTGCGCCCAGATCGACAATCCGGAGATCACGCTGCCCGAGCTGATGCAGCACATCAAAGGCCCCGACTTCCCGGTTCCCTGCGAGATCCGCGGCATCCGCGGCATCGAGGAATACTTCCGCACCGGCCGCGGCTCCATGCGACTTCGCGGCAAGATGGAGATCGAGGAGAACGCCAACGGCCGGTCGCATGATCATCATCCGCGAGCGTGCCCTACGGCGTGAACCGCGCGGCTCTGCAGGAACGCATCGCCGAACTCGTCAACGAAAAGATCCTCACCGGCATCTCCGGCATGCGCGACCTTTCCGCCGAGGACACCCGCATCGAGATCGAACTCAAGCGCGACGCCCGCCCGCAGGTCGTCATGACCCAGCTCTTCAAGCTCACCTCCTGGAGACCTCGTTCTCCGTGAACATGCTGGCGATCCACAAGAACCGCCCGAAGCAGCTCTCGCTCAAGGAAGCGATCGATGCCTACATCGAGCACCGCCGCGAGGTCGTCATCCGCCGCACCCGCTACTTGTTAGGAAAGGCCGAGGAACGCGCCGAGCTGCTCGAGGCCTTCCTGCTCGCGCTCGGCCATCTCGATGATTTCATCAAGATCATCCGCGTCGTCGAAGAACCGCGACGAGGCCCGCGAGCGCCTCGCCGCCTACAATTTCCCGGTCGCCACCGCCGAAGGCCTCGGCATCCTGATCCGCTCGCAACCGTCCATCTCGGGCGGCACGCTACACCTTCAGCGAGCGCCAGGTGAACGCCATCCTCGAACTCCGCCTCTATCAGCTCACCGGCCTGGAGCAGCGACAAGGTGAAGGGCGAATACGACGACGTCCTCGCCGACATCAAGGACCTGATGGACATCCTCGCCCGCGAGGAGCGCGTGCTGATCATCATCAAGGACGAGCTTCGTGCCGATCAAGGACAAGCACGCCACACCGCGCCACTGCACCATCGTCGCCGAAGCCGGCGAAATCGCCATGGAAGATCTCATCGCCAACGACGCGATGATCGTCACCCTGTCCCACCGCGGCTACATCAAGCGCACCCCGTCCACGCGAATACCGCGTGCAGGGCCGCGGCGGAAAGGGCCTCAAGGGCATGGAAACCAAGGCCACCAAGAAGGACGAGGCCGACGATTTCGTCGAGCACCTCTTCAGCGTCCAGGCCCACGACTACCTGATGTTCTTCACCAACACCGGCCGCATGTATGTCGAGCGCGTGTATGAACTTCCTGAAGGTTCGCGCACCTCGACGGGCCGCAGCATCCAGAACGTGCTCAACCTCAAGCCCGAGGAAAAGATCGCCGCGCTGCTCCGCCTCGAACGCGTCACCGACGACAACGGCAACGACATCACCTTCCGCGAGGAAGCCGGTTTCGTGTTCTTCGCCACCCGCAGCGGCAAGGTCAAGAAGACCGCGCTCAACGATTTCCGCAACTACCGCAAGGACGGCATCATCGCCATCAACCTGGAGGAAGGACAACGAACTCATCGGCGTGCGCCTGACCAGCCGGTGAGCGACGAGATCGTCCTCGTCACCCGCGATGGCATGAGCATCAAGTTCACCGAAGGCGTTTACAAGAAGCCGCAGGGCGAACCGGTTGAAGGCGAAGAGCCTGTCGAGAGGAATCCGGCGAGGAAGAAGCCGCCGAAGACGAAGGCAAGCCGCAGATCCGCCCGCAAGGCCGCGCGACCGCCGGTGTCACGGGCATCCGCCTGCGCAAGGACGACTACGTGATCGGCCTCGCGATCGTCTCGGAGGAATCGATGCTGCTCGTCGCCTCGGAAAACGGCATCGGCAAGCGCACCACGTTCTCCAGACTACCGCAAGCACTCCGCGCGGTGGCAAAGGCATCAACACCATGAAGGTCACCGACAAGACCGGCCAGGTCGTCGGTGCCGTCACCGTGACCGAGGACAGGACGAGCTCATGCTCATGACCTCCACCGGCCAGAGCATCCGCATCCGCGTCAACGAAATCCGCGAGACCGGCCGCGTCGCCCAAGGCGTGAAACTCCTCACCCTCAAGGAAGGCGAGAAACTCCAGGACATCTCCATCGTCATCCCCGATGGCGAGGATTCGGACGGAGCGCTGGCTTCAGCCGGCGAGGAGGATCCCACCACCGACGAACCCACCACCGACGAACCCACCACCGACGAACCCACCACCGACGAACCCACCACCGACGAACCCACCACCGACGAACCCACCGAATAACTCACATGGGAAAAGGAATCTACACCCGTGGTTTCCTTCCTCATTGGGATTTCGAAAAATCCACCCAAGCCATCACCTTCCGCCTGGCTGACTCAGTTCCAGCGGAGGTGATCCGGGATTGGAAAAGCCAACTTGCCATCAAATCCGATGCCAAGATCCGGGAAATGGAACTCCATCAACTCATCGCGCGCTTCGAGGATGCGGGTCACGGAGCCGCTGTTTTGAAAAGCCCAACCTGCGGCAACATTATCCAGAACAAGCTCATTCAAGGTCACTCCTCCCGGTATTCTCTAATCGATTGGTGCATCATGCCGAATCATGTTCATGTCCTGATCCGGCTGACCGGGAGTCGATCATTGGCGGATATTGTCAGATCTTGGAAAGGTGGAAGCGCCATTGAAATCAACCGTCTCCTTCATCGGAGTGGCCCTCTTTGGCAACGTGAATATTATGATCGGTATGTCCGCGATCTCGATCATCTCCACGACTGCATTGCCTACATCCGAAATAACCCGGTCAAGGCAGGCCTTTGCGACAAACCCGTGGCTTGGCCCTTTTCCTCCGCAGGAGCGAATTGGAACGGAGCGCTGTCTTCATCCGGCCCGAAACCACCGGATACTGAACAGGCCGGCTAAAGCCAGCGCTCCATCTCCGCGGGTGGTCCTAACGTCTCCTGCTCGAAATCCCCGCGATCTTCACGTTCCGCGATGATGCGGATTTCCTCACGGACATCGGATAGAAGCGGCGCGGCCAGCAGCTTCTCCAACAGCTTTCGGTCATGCGGTGTGATCGGCGCCGGCACCTTGGACGCCCGCCATTTCATCCGGAAGACTTCGACGTGTCGCGTGGTCGCCTCACGCAACTTCAGCAGGATGTGCCAGCCTGCGGGATCGGTGTCGCCGAAATGGTGATGCGGCAGGTCGGGCGGTAGCTTGCGCAGGAACTCGCGGAAGGCCGGTGTCGGAAAAGAGGTGGCCGCGATCAAGGTTTTGCGGTCCAGATTCGCTGCAGCGTATTGCCGGAAAGTCGTCTTGCGGTTTTCAATGCTGAGCAGTCGCTCCGCCGATGTGGAAATCGACACGCAACGGGCGAGATCAGCGGCGGAAAGGATGGGGTTGGTAAGGCCATCGAAGTCATGCGCGCTGCCGTCCGGAAAATGCAGGCAAACCGGGCCGCTCAACTCGACACTTGCATCGCCCTCCACGAGACCCAGCGACCGCAGTGTGATTTCCTCTCCTAACAATCGGCTGAGTCCCGATTCGCAGGTCCGCCAGTGACGCTCCAGCCATTTGGAATCCTGCCCGACATCCACACTCGCGGCGCGGATCAAAGTGCCGGGCGGCCAGTCGGTTTCACTGATCCTTGCGATGACTTTCAACAAGGTTCCAAGCGATTCCGGCTGGTTCCAGTAAAATGGCCGTAAGGATCGCCCCTGCGCGAAGGCGGACTTTAGCGAAGCACAAAGCGCGGACCATTCTTCGGGAAACCTTGGATGGACGCGACGTGAAATATTCTCTATCAGGTTCAACGCTTGGGCTTGCAAGTCGCCGGCGGAAGTCCCGTCGAAGCGCTGGATCAGCCATGGTTCCTGATCCAGCGGCAGTGTGATTCGTTCGATCAGATAGGTCCGGTAGCGGTGGCGCTTGATGATGAAGTGGCTAGATCTTTCAAAGACCTCCGCTTCCCGCACCGCTGTTGCCTGATCCTCGGCGCTGGTGACCTTTGCTGACTCTAGCAGGCTGACCCAATCGGCTGAAAACGCCCGGCTCGCCGCCGTCACCCGTTTGCCGCGGGCGGCTTGCCATCGACGGTGAAATTCAGTTAGCCAGTTCATGAATAATCGGAGGTTGGGGCGAAACGCTGGCTTCAGCCGGCGAGTTTCCGGTATTCGTGCCGGCTGAAGCCAGCGCTCCATGGGTTCATGAGAGCGCTTCTACCAGCTTGTCACGGTCCACCTTCACCACCCAGTTCTCGATGTTGGTGATCTGGCCACTCTTGTCGTCGTAGCTGCGGTCGACGCGGCATTGCACGACGGTTTCGGCATGTTGGATCATCGTCGGCAGGCGATCTTCGGGGAACGCCATGACGAGTTGCAGGCCGAAATTCCGCGCGAGGTCGAGACAGGCGTCGATGCGGTCGCCGGAGAGCTTCGAGAACGCCTCGTCCATGATGACGATGCCGAGATTCTTCCGCGATTCGCGCGGGCCGAGGTCGTAGACGCGCTGGAAGGCGGCGAGCATCGCGACGAAGAAGGGTGCTTGGTTCTCGCCGCCGCTTTGCTTCTTCGCGTTCTTGTTGAGCGAAATCGCCGCGCCCTCGCCCTTGCCGGTCGGCGTGGCCTGGATGTCCCAGTGGTGGTAGTAGCGGTAATCGAGCGCCCGCTGGTGCCGCGGGTCGTCGGGGTTTTCGATCGCTGCCATCAGCGCGGCCTTGGCCTTTTCGATTTCCTCTTTCGCACCCGCGGCGAAGAGTTCGAGGCCCGGGTTGAGACCCTTGTCGACCAGCGTCCAGATCGCGCTGTGGCTGCGGTCCGCCTTCATCGAGAGCTGATAGCGCCAGCCGCCGATGTCGTGGTCCATCGCGCGGTTGAGCTCGCGCTTGGTGCGCTCCGCCTCGTCGAGCTTCTCCTTCAGCACATCGAGCACCTGGTGCTGGAGCCGGTCTTCCCACTCCTTGCGCGCGTCCTCGGCGGCGGCGGTGTATTTCTCCAGCTCGTGGGCTTCGAGCTCGAACCGGCGGGCATCGTAGCGCGCGTTGTCGTCGTCGTCGGGATCAAAGGCGTCGGCAGGTTTCCGGATGGTTCTCGGCCAAGGCATGCCGCTCGCGGTCGCGGGCGTGGCGGGCCTCGTTGGCGTCGAACTGGCGGATGCGGGCCATTTCGGCAGCGGCCTCGAGGCGCTGGTCCCAGTTGGGAAACTGCTCGCGGGCGGCGTGGATCAGATCCTCGATCTCGGCGTCGCGCGCGTCGTCGAGCGACTCGCGGCTGAGCTGGCGCTGGGTCAAGGTCGCGCGCTCTTCTTCCTCGAGCCCGGCCATCCCGTCCAAGCAGCGCTCCTTCCAGCGCGAATTTCTCCAGGCTGGTTGCGAGCCGGCCGATGCGTTCGATGCACGCCGTGGAAGGTCTTCTCCATCACCCGCAGCTTCTTCCACCATCGCCTCGCGCTCCGGCGTGGCGAGCAGCCGAATCGTCTCGTCGAGCTGGGCGAGTTCCTTGCGCAGCCGCGGCAGGTCGCGGAGCCGCGCGCTGCCGGCCGGCGGGTCGCCCTTGTCGAGCGTCCATTGCTCGCCGCGGTGGAGGAACGTCCGCCAATCCTCGCGGGAGCGGTTGCAGGCGGGCCAGTTCCTCGCTGCACTTCCGCCAGTTCGTCCTGGCGCAGCGTCCGCAAGCGGCGCAGGCCTTCCTCGCCGATGGTGAACTCCTTCGACGGCTGGAAGTGCTGGCGATGCGGCGGGTCCTTGAGCCAGCCGTCTTTCGAAAAGGCGCGCGGATGGGCGTCAAGCTGGCCGGCGCTTTCGACCGCGATGAGATCGCCGTAGAGGTGGTGGAGATAAGAACGGGCGAGCTCGTGGTCGGTCTCGAACAAGGCGGCGACCGTGCCGGGCTTCGGCTTTTTCGGCAGCGCGCCGAGCTCGTCGGGATGAACCAGCGGCTCCTCGACGTGGCCGAGGCGGCGGGCCTGGTCCCAGGCGGCCTTGAAATCGGTGGCGAGCACCGCGCCGCGCTTGATGCCGAGCAGCGACTCTAACAGCGGCCACCACGGTTCGGCTTCGGCCTTCACTTCGATCACCCGGCCGAGGGCGTCGGCCTTCTGGCCGCGCGACTTCAATGCGTCCAACAAGGGCGAGGGCGCGGCGCTGCCCTTGTGGTCGAGGTCATCGAGTTCGCGGCGGAGGCGCGACTCGCGGCCTTCGAGCTCCTTGATCTTCGTCGTCGACCGGGCGCAGCGCGTCGCGGGCGTCGTTGACCAGCGTCTGATAGATGCGCGGCATCCGCTCGGCCGCATCGAGCGCGGCGGATTCGTCGGCGCCCTGCATCTGCTTGAGCCAGGCCGTCGCGCTGTCGGGTTCTTCGAGGCCGAGTTCCTGGGCGAGGCGCAGCCATTGTTTCCAATGCTGGGTGCGGTCGTGGAGAAACTGGCGGGCGGATCTTCTCGGTCTCGCGCAGGGCGTCCAGCTCGCGCGCCACCTCGTCGCGGCGGGCCGCGGTCCTCGGCGAGGCGGGTGATCTGCAAGTCGTTGCCGGCGACCAGGCGGATCTTCGCGAGTTGGGAGTCGAGCTCGTTGCGCTCGAACAGCGCCGCCTCGTGATCGGCGCGCTGCTCCGCATTCTGGGTCCGGAGCAGGTTCTGAGCTGGCTCGCGGCGGGCGGTGAGGATTTCCAGCTTCTGCTCGTGTGCCAGCGCGTCGCGCAGATGGGCGTGCAAGCCGGGCGTCGCGGCGGGCAGTGCGATATTCCTGGTGGCGCTCGCCGATGCGCGTCAGCCGCGCGTGCTGGTCGTGCATCTTTTCAAGCCGCTGCTGGGCGCGGCGGTGGGCATCGACGCTCGCGCGGACGGCCTTCACGTCCGGCAACCCGGGCTCTAGCAGGTAGTCGCGGATGAATTTCTCGAACGACTCGACCGGCTGGAAGGCCATCGAGTTCGGCAGGGTCTTGTTCATCTGCACGCGATCGAAGCCGAGGTGGCTGCGCGAGCCCATTTCGTCGAGATAGGACGCCTGGCGGTCGAAGACCTCGCCGCCGAGGTCGCGCTTCACATGGACGCGGAATTCATCCTCGGACATGAAGGCGACGGCATCCGGATCGAGGTCGGAGCCGAGGAAATCCTCGCGTTCGAGGCGGTCGGGATGGTGAACCAGAGCGTGCGGGCCTTGGCCGTCGGGCCTTCGAACTCGATGCGCGCACCCCACGTCTCGCGGCGCGGGGTTTTCCTCGCCGTTGCCTCGGCGGCCAGACGAATTCCAGACCGGCGAGAGTCACGCCGGACGGGCGCAGGTAGCGTTCCTGGCCGTCGTTTCCCTGGGTGTTGGTGTCGCACAGGCAGTAGCCGCGCAGCGAGCGACCGCTGCCCGCACCGGCGGCGGCCTTGTTGAAACGGCTCAGCGATTCGCCGAGCATCACGAACTGGATCAGGTCGAGCAGCACGCTTTTGCCCGAGCCGTTCGCGCCGGTGATCAGCGAGAGGCCGGAGACGTCGATGAAGCGCCGGTAGCCATACCAGTTGATGGCGATGATGCGGCTGAGGTGGACGCGTGCGGGCATTTCAGGCTTCGGTTCCGGAGTTCGGCGGGTTGATAGAGGGCGGCACGGGCAAGGCAGGATTCGAGGCTGTCGAAAGGGATCACGCGCGGCAGGCTGGGCAGAATTTCGATCAGCGTCTCGCCGAGCTGGAGCGCACCTTCCGGCTTGTGGGTGCGGATCAGGCGGTGGCGCTTGAGGCGACCTAACAGCGAGTCGAGGTGGGTTTTTTCCGGCGGGTCGATCTTGTCGAAGGTGTTGCGGAAACGGGTCCACAGCTCGTCGACGGTGAGGATGACCGCGCTGCTCGCCTCGTTGGTCCGGTGGTCGTCCCAGACGCGCCAGAAGACCAGCAGGAGCAGGGTTTCGTCCTTGGTGAACTGGGCTAGCAAGTGACAGGACTCCGGCCGCGGGCGGGCCTGGAGCAGTGAAGAAATCGTCGTCGACGAGAAGCTCCAGCCCGAGTGGCGCGAGATAGTCCTTCAGGTGTTCCTGATAGTGGTCGCGGGCGAGCAGGAATTGATCGCGTCCGGCACCGCTTGCGCCTAACAAAGTGCCACGACCGATGAGTTCGGCGAGGATTTCGCGGATCGACGGGTCTGTCCTCGTCGGGAACTTCGGCCAGAAGCTGGGCCAGTGGGGGTCGGACATGGAAGAGGTTGAGAGTGGATGGTTGAGAGTTGAGGGATCAGATCCGCTGGATTTGAAATCGCTCGACGTTCCAGTCGGCGTGGAGGTCGGTCGGGATGTTTTCCGGGGTGAGTCCGGTAGTTTTTCCCGGGCCGTCGATGGTCCATTTCACACGTTGGCCGTCTGCGGTGATGGCGTGCTCGTAGGCGGCGATGGCGAGGAGATCGAGCATCTCGTCGAGGTTGGCAGCGGTAAAGTCGGCGGTGGAAACGGGTTTGGATTTCTTGGGCAGCAGGCGGGCGACGAGCCGGGCGGCGCGTTGAGGTGTTAGGGCAAGTCGCTGGCGCTCACGAAGCGCGGCGAGGGTTTCCTC
Source organism: uncultured Verrucomicrobiae bacterium (assembly GCA_963810445.1). Lineage (GTDB taxonomy): Bacteria > Verrucomicrobiota > Verrucomicrobiia > Verrucomicrobiales > Akkermansiaceae > Luteolibacter. The sequence goes on from CAWENZ010000063.1 coordinate 275,689, forward strand.
GGCGGTTTCGTCACGCCCGCCGGAGTCGTTTCCGAAGGTGAGATCGGCTGGAGCCTTCACCCGGCGGGTGCGGGCGAGCGACTCGCTGCCGAAGAAGAATTTGACCTCGGGAACGAGCGGCGTGAAGTCGGGTTCGGCATCGCGCATCGAGGCGAGGCGGGTGCCCTCGTGGGCGGCGTTGATTGCGTCGCAATAGGCTTTGACGATTTCCGGCCGACGACCGCGAAGCTCGGTCTGATAGCGGTAGCGCTGTTGGGAAAGCTGGTTGAACGAGGCCATCCGCGCGTCGATGGCATCGGCCACCTGGCGGATCGCGGAAAGCCGGTGCTCGAGATCACGCAGGGCCTTTTCCGCGCGGTGATAGGACTCGCTCTCGTCCCAGTGATAGTGGGCGGCGAGACCCTCGGCGAGGCGCTCCTTCACGAGCGGATCGTCACGGCGGTCGGCGACAAACGAACGGAGCACTTGCAGCCGAGGCAGCAGGCCGTTTCTACGAAGGGCATCGTAGCAAACCATGTGCTGGCCCGCACCGAACTCGGCGTAGAGCAGCCGCAGGGTTTCCGCAGGCGAGTCGCTGAGGCGCTGCCGGCGGTCAAAGAGCGAGATGAGTTTTTCCACCCCGTGGAGCTGGATGATCGCGCTTTCGAGGCGGGCGTTGACGTCGGTGACCGTGCCGCGGAGGTCGTCGGGTTCCTGCAGACGCGGGTCGAGGATGTTCGGAGCGTTCGAGGGTTTCGCAGACGCCGCGGACGGTGTCGGCGAAGGTTTTGAGCTCGGCGATCTCGTCCTCGGCGAGTTCGCGCAGCAGCCGGAGCAGGGGGCGCAGGCCGGGCGAAACGAGGGCCCAGCGTTCGTGGAGGCCGAGCTGCTGGTCCTCTAGCCAAGCGGCGTCGCAGAGGCGGTTGAAAAACTGACCGGCGCGTTGGCGGGCATCTCGAAGTGACGCGCCCTCGTCATCGTCGAGGACGATGTCCGGGTGAGCGGCGAGGATTTCCCGGATCAGGGCGATGGCTTCGGCATGCGGAATCCGTCCGGCCTCACCCGCGACATCCGCCAGGCGTTCGGCGCAATCGACGTAGATCGCCGCCGATGGCCGGGTCAGCGGGCGGAAAAAGTCCCGCGACACCGAGGCGAGGAGTTTTTCACTGAGATTCGGCAGGGACATGGGCGGGCCGCATTCTACGGGTGCCGGTTTGGGTAACCCAAGCGCGAAATGTTTTGAGATCTGAACCGCAGATTCTTGAGTCAAAAGTGCGCAATTTCACGATTTGGCCATCCCGCCGGAATGCCGACCCGATCCGGCTATATCAGCACGGGTATTACGAGATCCTTCATGAAAGGAAGATGGTGAAAAGCGACGGCCAATCGCCAGTTCTGCGATCCCGGAAATGGATAGACGGTGATGAAATCCCTCTTTAAATGCGCCCCGACCGGGACAGCCAGAACGCACTATGGTGGATCCATCACATAGCCCATCGTCCTATAAGCACTTAACCGCTTCCGGTGCATGTGCGCGGTGAGTCGGTGATCTGGTTCCACGTAGTCGTATATCCGGACCTCAGTCTTTCGCGGCCATGATCGATCCAATCGTCCTGCGTATTGGATCAAGCGGCCCTTGAAGGAAATCGGCAAAGTTAGGAAAAGGGTGTCGAGCTGCGGTAAATCGAAGCCCTCGCCGATGAGGGAGGAGGTCGCGAGAAGGACGAAGCCGCCGCCGTCCAAGGTCTGGGATTCGATGAGAGGGAAGATCTCCGCCCTTTGCTTTTTTCCCATGGTGCCGTTGATGAGATGGATGCGGGCGGCGGAATCCGGATCCGAATTTTTGAGTGCGTCTTCGAAGATGGCCAGGTGCTGCCTTCTGTCGCTGAGCACCGCGCAATGACGTTTTTCGGCAAGCGCGGCGAGGATATCCGCGACAATCGTCCGATTGCGTCCCTCATGATTGACGAGCAGATCCCAAACCTGGTGGATGGGTGCCTGTGTGTCTTCCGGGGGCAGGCCAAGATCGATATCGCGAATGATCAGCTTGCGGGAAATGGAGGCGTCCCTGTCCGATTCCATTTTATGGCGGATCGGTCCACATTGGAGGAACAGGAGTTTTTGCAAACCATCCTTCCGGTTAGGAGTGGCGGTTAGGCCGAGGATGAAACGAGAAGTGGATTCCTTCATCACAGCCTCGAACGAAACGGCGGGAACGTGATGGCACTCGTCGATGATGATTTGCGAGAATGGTGCAAGCATGGCTGCCGGCACCGTGGATTTAGCCAATGTCTGCACCATTCCGATGACGATTCCCGATTCGGGCATTACAGAATCGTGACCAAGCACTCCGACCGCGTTCTTTTCCAAGCCGAGAAACTCCTGGATCCGGTCCCGCCACTGTTCTAACAAAGGTTTTCGATGCACGAGGATGAGGGTGGAAACCCTTCTCGCGGCGATGATCGCGCAACCCATGACGGTTTTCCCCGAACCGGGCGGAGCGAGCAACACGCCCTCGTCATGTTCCAACATCGCCCCGACCGCCTTCTTTTGGGCCGGACCAAGCGTGCCACGGAATGTGAAAGGACGGGAATCCGCAACAGGACGCCGATCGATGATTTTCAACTTTCCACCGCCCTTCCGAAATAGCGATTCTGCATACTTCACGACCCCTCTGGGCAGGATCAGATGCCCTGGATGAATTTCCCCACAGAAAATGAAACGAGGGATGTTGTAAGTGCCGAACCGTAGCTTCTGTTTCTGGAAAAACACCGGATTTGCCAGGGTGCCCAACCGCTTGAGCGCCGCGACGAGGCAGGATGGCAAACCATCGGTGGCGATTTCAAGCTGGGCGTGACGGAACGCGTCGGTAGTCCCGGAGATGCATCCCTTCGTCACGGCGGTGGGGATCACATCGAGCACGCGATCCTCGAAACTGATAGGATCATCGGATACTGAAAATGGAGCGATCTCGCGTTCGAGAGTTTCCTCGAGCCTTTCAATGTTGATCCTCTCCAGATTGGCGAGATGCCCCCATTGATCGGGGAGCGGCTCAAGATTCGCATCGAGAAACGCAGAATTTCCCATTTCCCTTGGCTTCGCTTGCAAAGGCAGCGCGATGAGGTTTCCAAATCCTCCGGCCGGAAGAACATCCTGGTTCGGAAAGAACCGGTCATAGGACGCGAGCGACATTTGTGGATGGTCCGACGAGGCTCTCGCGACGATCAAGGTTCCCAATCGTCTCGCCAGCAGGGCAGGAACCGGTTCCGTGAAAAAGATCCATGCGTGCCCTCCATTTCCGGAACGGGATTTCTCAATCGCAACTTGGATCCCGAGCCCAAGAGCCGCATCCCGATAGGCGATGATGTCCTGTCGCCAGCCCTGGCCATCGAAATCCGCCGCTAGAAAGACGCAGGTATTGTCCTGCCGGATCGCATAGGTGCCGATGGTGTGTTTTCCCGTCAGGTGTTCGCGCACGGCGATCTCATCCAGTGGCGGAAACGCCTGATGCATGCACTCCGAGCACTTCACCCGCGGCTTCTCGCAAACGCCGCGGAACCACTCGTTCCGACAAGCCGGCGAGTATCCCTTCCGCCCGTCCTTCGGATTCTCCCAGAGCTTCGGATAGACATCCGCGCGGCATCGGAAGAGGGACAGGAAGATGTCGACCTTCTCGGAAGGGGTGAGTGAAAGTGATTCGGATGGTGGATCGGTCGTGACCGGCAAGGAGATCAGCTTCTCGCGCTCCTCGATCAAAGCCTCTCGCCGTGCATCAAGGGCGAGAAGTTCGGCTTCGATTTGTTGGAGACGGTTCACACGGCGCAAAGAGACTCGTGGGGATCAGGTTTTTCCCTTCACCCGCTTGTTTTTGGAACCGCTTCGAGGCTTCGTTGTTATTTTTGCAGCCTTCGATACATCCCTGATATCAATCCAGTGATGGTGCAACCTGAACGGGCTCTGAGAAAACGTTCTCTCGAACTCGTGATGTAATCTGCTCACCCCAGCTGTGGCGAAAGAAACTTCAAGTTTGAGACGAGGTAGATTTTCAGTTGAAAGATGAGAATTTACTGCATTCAGAACTGTTGGCAGATCCATGTCCTGAACGAAGCCGATCATCATTCCCTCGCTCATGTGAAGCCAATACTTCCAATCCTTTGAGCGGAAACGGTGGACGCCGCTGATGACGTATTGCTCATTCAGATTCCATCTCGATGCCGTGGTCTGTCCGAGTCTCTTGCACTCAATGACGAATGACCTCTCGCGATGACGATCATCGGAAGCGCTTTCGTCGTCATGAATCCACTGAATATCGGGGCGCTTGTTTTCAAATGATTCAAGTCGTTCGGAGTCTGGATCAGGAAGGTTCTGCGCCTCAAAAACCGGGCCATTGAAACGTCCTTTTGGATCAAGCGCCCGGCGAGCTGTTACCGAGGCGAAATGCAACTCCCGGACCAAACCCGTTTCTTCGACAGGCAGTTCATGGCGCTGCCTGAGAATCATCAGGGCATTCTCAAATACGGCGATGTAGTGCTTGCGCCGTGACTGCCACAACTTCTGCTGGATCAACGATGGGCGGGATGCTCTGCCGTTCATGTTTTCTGATCTGCGAGTTGCATGGCTTGTGCAATGGTGGCATCCGCATCCTCGAGAGCCATACTCCTGGTCCAGTGCCTGGCTTCATTGCGCTTGATGATGAGTATCTCGTGCTCGCTCACCGCCCTGACGAACGTGTCTGTGTAAATCGTTTTCCGTGTCCCGACTGGAACAAGAGAGCGCTTGTTGATGCGGGTAAGCACATCACTCCAAGATTGAGGTGCTACTGATTGCACAGGTGGGCTATCAGATCCCTTCGTAATCGTTGAAAAGAGTATGGCAATCACGGATGATCCGATCGGTCCTTCGATCACCTCCCATACTAACTCGCCATTGGGTTCCAAATCGGCGTTCCACTGTGACAAGAAAACTTGAAGATATCCTTCAAGGCCTTCCGTGCGTTGGTCGGGCAAGTCATGGAGCCGGCCATAAGGAATCTTTGGAGCCAAGACAGGTTGAACTGCGATGCTCTCGTCTCGCTTGTAGAAAAAATCGAGGCCATACCGGCACATGTCCCAAATTAGATCACGTTCGGCGTCGTTGAGTTCATAGAGGTCGAAGATCGTTTCATCCAATTCCGCCTCCAGCTGACTAATTTTCGCCACTCGGGCTTCTGCCTGCCGCTTGATTACCAGATCAAGTTCATCCAAATCTGATTTTGGAGCCGGGGCAATTTGCTGAAGCGCGGTCACGATTCGGACAATTCTTCTCCGATTCGCCGAATCACTGAAGAAAGCAACCGGGATCTTGCCTGCGAAGTGTAGATGCAATTCGTCATGCCACATGCCCCAAGATCCAGCCGTTAACCAATAGAAGTATTTGCCCAGACTGGACCAAACAATTCCCAGAAGGGTTTTCTCTTCATGGGGCTGAAGTCCCAAAAGTCTAAATCCGACTATGGAATTTTTGAAACAGAATGGATTGGTTTCAAATCTCGCAACTATGCCGTCAATTCCAATTCCTCGCTTCATCAGCAACCGGTGGCCTTCATAAACCTCCTTGACCCCGCGTCGCTCAACCTTGCATGGAACCTCTGCCAAGAGATTTTGGTCGAGTTGGCCGTAGCGATTGAAATTACTTGTTGGTAACTCAAGATAATCGGTGAGCCAATCAGCCTTGATCGACTTATTGGCCTCTTTAAAGCCTTGTCCTGGTGTGATAGCTACTTCCGGTCTTGCGATACTTAAATCTTCCAGCGACGGGTATCTAGCCAAGTCTCGAATCAATCCCTCGTCTCTCCGGTTTCCCCACCAATAAAGTTTCCACAGACTATCGTTTCGCCTGCATTCATCCTGACGCAATCGATGCATGTCAGTGTGGGCCACAATCACCGCGCGGGTGTTTTCGATCTCTGCCGTGCGACGAGCGGACCAATAAGTGAACCGATGATCCTGCCTTGGTTTACCTTTCTCGAAAATGGCTGAGATAAAAGGGGAGGCCCCATCATTTTTCCGCAACGCTCCTTTGCGTTTTCCGGGTCGTGCGGGATCGGAAAAGAAGATGTGTCGGACATGGGCAAAGTTCACGACATGTTCCAGTTTGCAGCTCCGGAGCCAACTTTGGCGGAACGAGTGGCTGTTCTTGTGCTGCTTGAAAAGCACACCCGACGAAAGCAGCAGTGCGGCCTTGCCTCCATCTGCGAGAAGCTCCAGTGCCAGATGGACAAACGCTTGCGACAACTCGTTGTCTCCGATGACTCGCTCGGGCTTGGCATCTAACCAACCCTTGGTGATGGGGAGTGCTTCGCGTCCGAGTTTATCTGCCGGTTTCACCTCTCCCCACGGAGGATTTCCCACGACGACATCCGCCGAGGCTGGGCCAAAGTGTTTTCTCACTAACGGATCAGGATGGTCGATGGCTTCGAACGCATTTCCTGCGTAAAGAATATCCAAGTGTTGATCCGGATCGCGGACCTCGCGCTCAGGATTCCAACGCAGATTGGGAAGTCGCCGGGTTTCGTTGATTTCCCGTGGATTCTGGTAATGCAAGTAGGCGAGATATAGGCTGAATGCAGCGACGGGAACTGCGTCCGGATTGAGATCAATTCCACGAATTTGGTCGCGAAGAATGACGCGCAGCTCTTTTTGCGAAAGTCTGCGCCCTTGCTTGACCACCCGATGTCTAACGATACGACGGAAGGCCTCGACCAAGAAAATTCCCGAGCCGCATGCGGCGTCCGTAATTCGAGGTCTTTGATCCAACAAATCCGGGGTGAGCGTGCGTGACAATAGGAAGTCGGCCAACGCGGGTGGAGTGTAGTACGAGGATTGGGTGTTTCCTTTGCCGCTCTTGGCGGTGTAGAATTCTTCGTAGATACTGCTGATCAGCTCGATGGGGATAATGTCGAAGCGGTAGGCAAAAAGGAAAAGGTGATCTTGTTCCCCGTCATTGGCAGTGCCGGTGAGTAGGTTTCGGAGAAGTTTCAGGTGCCGTGTCTTCACCTCACGCAGCTCGACCGCTGTAACAGGAAAGGTATCCCCGTTGAAATCATCCGCCAACTGCTTGAAAAACGCATAGGTAAACTCGCGATTGCCCAGCACGCGGAAAAAGCACAGTTCGCTGTGGTGTGCCTCCGTGAAATGAGCGGGCGGCGTTTTCAAGTGCTTAGTCCATGAATCGTTTTTACGGGCAATTCCCTCAAAGTATTCGGGGATCAGAACTTCCCTGTCTTCCAAGTAACGGACAAACAATGCGCGTCCGATAAGGGAGTGCGCCACTTCGTCTGAAAGCCGATCATCGCCAGTAGTGAGCTGGTTTCGGACGATTTTGAGATCGTGAACCAGCGCGCGGTCGGCACGGAAGTAGCCGGTTCCGAATCGTTCCTCTCCGAGTAGATTCCCCGATTCAATGCTCTCACGACGGAAATCCGCAAGCTTGTCCGAAATATCAGCAACTGATCGTGCCAACTCTAGCAGACGCACGTCGGATCTGACTTTTTCGCCTTTTCCGACTGGCGGCGCTGAGAGCTTGTAAACTGCGAGTTCCCCTTCGCGGGCGAGGAAAAGAATCTGCGGCCTCGCCATACACCAGATGCGATTGAAGAATTCCGCTTCCTCAGTGCCTTCCGGCAAATTTGCCAAAATCAGGACAGGTTCATTTTCGACGAAGAAAACGCTTTGCGCATCGAGCGAATTTGCAAGTTTGAGCCAATCCCCTTTGTCTGTCCATTCATCGGAATTCTCGGGTGTAGGAGTCGCCGTGGCTGGCAGCAAGCACCCGTCCACAAGCCCAAGCGACTTGCAGGCAACTGCAAGGAGGTTGGGTGGATTGGATTGTGTGGCAGAGGGCATCAGGCGGCGAGGATTCGGATCACGGCTTTGGCGACTCCTTGGATTTGCAGGTCATGGGCGGGAATGAGGTCGGGATAGGCGGAATTTTCCGCTTGCAGCCAAGTCTTGCCGTTTTTCACGACGAGAGTTTTCAGGGTGGTTTCCTGATCGATCAAGGCGGCGACGACATCCTGATGTTTTGGCGTGGCGGAGCGATCCAAAAGAACCAGATCACCGTCGAAAAATTGTCTGCCAATCATCGAATCGCCGCGAACCCTGAGGGCGAAGGCATCCGAAGGGTTTGCGATCCCGAAGGCGGCCGGGTCGATGGGGAGAAGTTCGGGCTGTGCGTCACTCAGTGGATCGGGAAAGCCGGCGGCGATCAAGCCGAGCAATGGCACTCCTGATTCTCGTTTTCTCACCAGCCGCAAGCTTCTCGCCAGCAGCGGTTCGTAAATCACGTCGCCAGCATCCCGCATCTTGCGAACCAGCTTCAGGGCGGAGTTGGGGCTGCTATATCCGAGAGCCTTGCAAACTTCCCGGATTGAGGGTGGAGGCAAGCTGTGTAATTCCCGTTTCCGGAGAAACCAAAGCAATGAGTCTTTCGGACTGGAGCGTGAACGAGGCATGGGTGAACAAATGTTTACTCGCAAAGCTTGAGTTGGCAAGTTGGAAATCGGTGTAGTCAGGTCGGGTAGGATTGAGAGGAAATGCTGGAACCGCGATTCCGCCCCTTGCCAGAGCTTGCGCCGCGCTGGTGTTTTGGTGAGGGTTTTCCAGATGTCTGACGCCGACGCACTCTTTTCCGCCCTCTCCTCGATCACCGGAACGGGGAATTTCCACGCCGCCGGTTCGGCACCGTTTTTCCTGCCTGGTGTGCTGGTGAAGGGACTCGGAGAGCTGGCGTTGCCGCTGCCGGCCTCGCAGGCGAAGGAGCTGGCCGCCCTCGCCGAGGCGGCCCCCTATGGCATGGGCGAAAAGACCGTAGTCGATGAGAAGGTGCGCAAGTGCTGGCAACTCGATGCCTCCCTCTTTTCGATCAAGTCGCCAGAGTGGAAGAAATTCCTCAAGCAAACCGTGGATCGCATCCGCGATGATCTCGGTATCAAGGGCAAGGTTTCCGCACTTCCCTACAAATTGCTGTTATACGGAAAGGGCGGGCATTTCAAGGCTCACCGCGATACCGAGAAGCTCAATGCGATGTTCGGCACGCTCATCGTCGCGCTGCCGTCCGCGCACGAGGGTGGGCGGCTTTTCATCCGGCACGACGGGCGTGAGATCGAGGTGGATTTCAGCCAGGAAGCGCACCGCCACGAGTTTCAGCATGCGGCATTTTTCGCCGACTGCGAGCATGAGGTCGAACCGGTCCGCTCCGGCTATCGGTGTTGCTTGGTGTACAATCTCCGGCTGGATGAGGGAAATCCGGACTCGCTCAATCTCCCGCTCGATGCCCACTCGCGGGCCTTGCTGGCCCCGCTCTCGGCGCTCAAGAACGGGACGCAAGGAGACCTTTCCGCCTTGCTGCTAGAGCATGGCTACACCGAGGCAAATCTCTCGCTGCGCAATTTGAAGGGCAACGACCAGGCCCGCGCACAGGCGCTTTTCGCAGCCGCGAAAGAGGCCGGGTGCGTGGCCCATCTTGGTCTGGTCACCTATCACCAGTCGGGCGAACTGGAGGAATCCGGATATCGGGGGCGTCGCAAGCATTGGGACGATGATGATGACGATGATTCCGCGAATGGGACCATGGGTGAAATTTACGAGGAGAGTCTAACCATCGATCACTGGCGTGACAGCCGTGATCGCCGGGTGGCACTCGGCAGCTATCACATTGACGACGATGTGATTCTCTCGGCGCAGCCACTCGGCAACGGTGAGCCGGATGAAAAGGAAGCCGAGGGCTACACCGGCAATGCGGGCTGCACCATGGACTACTGGTATCGTCGCGCGGCCGTCGTCCTGTGGGCAAAGGAAGATCAGGAGGCGATCCTCTGCCAATACAACTTCACCGGTGCCTGCCAGACGCTGGCGCACCTGGCGGCGGGAAAGAAAACGGGATCGGATTCACCGTTTCATCGGCTCGGCAAGGCAGTCGTCTCATTGTTGCCCGCTAAACTTCCTCAGGTTGCTGATTTTCGCTATTATCGCCATTCCGATGACCATCCGTTCGCCCTCACGCTGAATTCCCTGGCCAAGGCCGGAGCGCGAGACCTGCTGGATGAGCTGCTGCCGGAAATCCCCGACGGTGCCTGGATTCTCTGTGATGCGGTGAAATGGAAAGCGCTGCACAAAGCCTTTGGCACCGAGCCCTTCGCGCCATTGGTTGGCCGCTTGATGAATGGCGATCCGGGGGCCCAACGTCAGATCCTCTATCCGATTCTCGCCGCGCTGATTCCGCGCAAGGAGGCTGCAGCGACCGTTAGGGAAATTGCCGCCCGCCTGGTCCGTGTCAAACCCCTGCCGGCGAATTCCGTCGGCTGGGACCGGCGACCGCAATCCGCCCGCACGGAAGCCCAAACCGAAGTCCACATCCTGCTGAGCGCGTCCTTCCTCATCGACAAACCGACCGAGCGTGCCGCCATGGTGAAATTCGTGCTCGCCGACCGTTCGCTCGCGGTCGTGCGGGAGGTGCTTGCTCCGGTATTGTTAGGCAAACCGGCTTTGGCGAAAGCCGGTGGGATCGGAGCGGAGGTGTTAGGATTCTCGATGAAGTCGCTGGAGCAGGAAATTTCCCGGAATCTCAATCCGTTTCCAGACTGGACCCGCCCCTGCCCGGAACCGCCAGATGCCTTGCCCTTGCGGACGGGCGGGTATCCCCCATACGGGGCACGGGAAAACCACGCGATCCGTGAACTCGCGGCATTCATGGCGGATCCTTCCGCGGAAACCCGCGTGTTCCGCCATCCGCAGGACCTCCGCAACAAGCTTGAGAGCTTCATCGCCACCCATGCCCTCGACCTCGATTACGTCACGATCCGCCAAGGCAGTCCCCACGGACTTTCCTGCACCAAGAACGACAAATCCCATCACCGGACCCTCGCGCGCCGCACCGCGGACGAAGCGCTGCTGGTGAAACTTTCCTCGATCTAACACAATTGCCGCCACGGCGTGGAAGCGTTCGAGATTTGACGGGTCCAATGCGCGGCTGGCATGATTTTCCCAGACGGAACGGAAATCAATCATGGTGAAAATCACGGTGAACAACTATCGGGACTCTAAAGACTACGGAAAGATCGTGGCGGCTGTGGGGCGGGTGCTCGCGCGGCAGCGGTATGTTTCGCCGATCGAGGTGTTCGTGGAAATGGGGCTTTTGATGGTGGCCGATTTGGAAAGGTGGAAGCGGGGTGGAGTGCCATATCTTCGAGCGGGTGATCCGGTGCAATCTATCGCGGGCGGGGCGCATCCTCCGTATCCTTCGATTCCACGCCCATGATCTGAAGCTGGGACCGTCGATTACCTGCTACCGCCATCGCAAAAAGCCGCTGCGTTTTTCCAGGAGCGGTGAGCATCTGATCGAGGAAGCCTATTCACGGCACTTCGTAGTGATCGGAAAACGGAATCCTTTCGCGACAGCCGCTGGCGAAAGGGACGCGGGGATGGAATGCGACGGCAATCCGTAGGAGACCGCAGGTTCCTAACATGGAACCTGGATGAGACAGCCGGGGCACATTTCCGGGTGTCAATTGCGTTCCTTCATGAGGCTTTCCAGGTCATTGTTGATGATTTCCATTTCCTTTTTCTCCATGGGTTTTCCTTCCTCCATATTCTCGATGCTCGGACGGTTGGAGCGGGCGGGATTGTAGTCAGGGTCGATCTCGAGGGCGCGGTCCAGCTCGGCCAGAGCCATGGCCTTTTTGCCCAGGTATGCTAGGCAAAGTGCCATGTTTCCGTGGCAGGAAGCGCTGCGCTCATGGATGGCTAAAGAGGCTCGAAATCCTTCCAGTGCGGCTTGCCAGTCCTCACGTTGCATCAGGGCAAACGCGTTTTTGAAGAGCTTGCCGGATTTCACAAAGGTATCAAGTGAGATACCTTCATTCTGCTTAACGGTGGCAGTGGCTTTCAAGAGGAATGAACGGGCAGCCGCGACTTCCGGATCGTCCGGATGTCCCACAGCAACGACTTTCTGATAGAAAAGAATGCAGTTGGGAAGATCCAGGTTCTTGCAGTGGGCCAGGGCCTTGTTGTAATGCGATTCCAGGCTATATGGATAGATGGTGATGGCTTTATCAAACCACTCGATGGCCGTCTCGTGGTTGCCTTGAACGGCATGGGTGCAGCCGATGCCGAATGCCACGTCGTGATGCCGCGGGTGTTCCCGCTGCAAGTCTGTTAGGATTTCCCTTGCTTGTTCCGGATCTCCGCTTCGAACGATTCGCAGGGCCTTTTCGACCTTGGCGGAGACCTCGGGATTGTATTCGGCAAGAAAGTCTGCATCAGGCAAATTTCCTGACGATATCGCGCGTCGGGCGTCGTAGTTCCAAGTGGATTCGTAGTGGACGCAATCACCGCACTCGGGATCGCGGATGGAGGCGCAGCATTGGCTGCAAATCTCCGCTTTTCCTTCTCTGTGGCAGACCCGGCGTGCCTTGCCGGTTCCGCATTTGGGGCATTTGATTTTCATGAACGAGGCGATGGGTGGAAATGTGTTCCGGCTGAGACGGCCGGGAGACGATGGTTCTCAATGGCAAGCGCCTCCTCAATTGCTTTTCCCGCTGCTCTCTGATGCACCTCCGCTTCTTCTGCCAAATCTGAATCGATGAGGAGTTGGGCGACCTTTTGTTTCTTGGCGGCGAAGGCGCGGAGGTCGGCGATGCGTTGGAGTTGCTCGGGGGTGAGGGCGGGTTTTGTCTCGGGTGGAGTGTCGCCGGTGAGGTGGCGGGTGGCTCGGGGGTTGAGGGTGAGAAGGCCGGTGGCGGCGAGCTGCTGGATGGCGGTCCAGGTGGACTCGTCGAGGATCTGGAGCTTGGGGGGATTTCCGCGCCAGTCGGTTTCTAGGAAGAGGGCGGAGACGGCGGCGGCTCGGCTGGGATCGCGGAGGACTGTTAGGATGACGGGAGAGTTTTCGCCGGGGAGCATGGCTTCCTGGCAGAGGATGAGGGTGCTGCCGAGGGCGGCGGTGGTTTTCTCCGCGAAGGCGAGGGCGGGATCGGTGGGAGGGGATTTCGGGGTGGGTTTGCCGGTGGTGACTTTTCCTAACATCTGGGTGAGCCGGGCGAGGGTGGCCTCGGTGCCGCTCTTGAGTTTGGCGCTTTCCAGGGATTCGTCGGAGCCGTCGAGCACGCCTTCGGAGAGGTTCATCTTGTTGGCGAGGGTTCCTAACATGGCGTGCTCGATGGTGTCCTCGGCGATGAGGTTGACGACGGTGACGGGGCGCTTCTGGTGCTTGCGCCAGGCGCGGGCGATGCGTTGTTCGAGCTTGGCGGGGTTCCACGGGAGGTCGCAGTTCACGACGACGCTGGCGTTCTGGAGGTTGAGGCCCACGCCGCCGGAATCGGTGCTGAGGAAGAGGCGGCAGTTAGGGTCGTCATGGAAAGCGCGGATCTCACCCCGGCGTTTCTGCTGGGGGACGCTGCCGGTGTGCCAGGCGAAGCCGATGCCTTGTTTCTCCGCCCATTCGCGGACCTTGCGGAGCATGCCTTCCCACTCGGAGAAGATGATGATTTTCACATCGGGGTCTGATAGGCAGTCGTCGAGGACGCCGGCCAGTTCCTTCATTTTCGGGCAGTCCTGGCAGTCGCGGTTCTTGATGATGGAAGGGGAGTCGCAGATCATGCGCATCATGGCGAGCAGGACCATGAGAAGCTCGCGTTCCTCTTTTCTGAGCGGGCGTTTGGCGGCCTGGGCGGTGAGCTTGGAGACCTGTTGTTTGATTTCCTCATACTCCTCGCGCATGGCGGTGGTAAGCTTGACGAAGTGGTTCACATCGGTGCGCTCGGGGAGCTCGGTTTCGACGTGGTGCTTGCGGCGGCGGAGGATCACCGGGCGGACGCGCTCGCGCATGGTGGCGAGGTTCTGATAGTCCTTGGGGCGGCCCTTTTCATCGAGCTGATAGAAATCGCGGTTGAAGCGGAAAAGCGGGCCGAAGATCGAGGGATCGAGAAAATCGACGATGGAGTAGAGTTCGTCGATGCGGTTCTCGATGGGGGTGCCGGTGAGGACGAAGGCATAGCGGCTTTTCAGGCGCTTGATGGCCTGGGCGGTCTTGGTGGCCCAGTTTTTGATGCGCTGGGCTTCGTCGAGGACGACGATGTCCGGCTTGAGGCGTTCGTTGATGTCGAGGCCGTCGATGACGACCTGCTCGTAGTTGACGATGGTGAAGAAGGGCGGGTTACGGTCCGCGTAGTAGTTGATGCGAGCGGAACGAGGGCCGAAGATGACGCGCTGGGAGAGGGTGGTGAATTTCCGGATCTGGTCCTCCCACTCGCTCTTTAGCGAGGCAGGGGTGACGATCAGGACGCGTTTTGCTTTTCCGAGATGGTGGAGCAGGGCGCAGGCGGCGATGGCCTGGATGGTTTTCCCTAGGCCCATTTCATCGGCTAACAGGGCGCGCTCGGCGAAGGCGAGGTGGAGCATGCCCTCGCGCTGATAGGGATAGAGCGGGAAAAGGGTGACGTGCTCGGGATGGCGTCCTTCCACCACTCCGGCGAGGTAGTCGCGGCGCATGGCGAGGCGTTCGGCGGAACGCAGGTGGGCCACCAGGAAGGGCTCGACGTCCTGAGAGACGCGGACTTTCGCGTTGCGGCGGAGTTTTTCGACAACGTCGGCGGGGTCGTGTTCGTCTAGCAGAAGGCCGGCGGGATCGAAGAGGGTGCGGAGGGAAGGCGGTAGCTTGCTGAGATTCCGCTCAACAGCAAGAAGGTCGCCGACCGGGACGATGTCGATGCGAGGGGAGGCGCTCTTCTCCGCAATGCGGAATTCACCTTTTTTCCGACGCTTCAGCCAGATGATGGTGGCCTCGATGTGCTTGCAGGTGCCGAGGCCGTTGCGGCGGAAGTCCGGGCAGGTGCAGGAGAAGGCGCGGCCCGGAAGATCGCGGATCTCGGTCTGATAGGTCATGCCGCTGGGGGATTTTACGGCGAAGGTGGAGAAGATAGGGTGCTCGGGGTGGAGGTTTGAAATGGTGTGCTTCTCGTCGATCGCGCGCTGGATGCGGCGGGCGATTTCGTCCTGGTCGGTGGTGCGCCAGTCGGCAGCGGGTGGGACTGGTGGGGTCTTGGATCTTGATTTGCGGGCAGATTTCTTGGCGGACATGGTGACGGAGGGGATCTTGGGATTTTTCGACGGGGGCTGGGAAGATCCGACTGAGACAGTTGGAACCCATTATATTGGCAATTTGTGGATTTTTGGAAATGCGCTCCGAAGCTGGCATGAGATCTGATGCATTGGACGACGGGCTCCGCGAGATGCGAAGTCCGCAGCGCACTGCAATCATTCGCGAATCAACCCAAACCGCCTGTTCCAATGCCTGAGATCACCTTCACCGCCGAGCTTCCAGACGGCAGCTTCCAGCCTTGCTACTCGCCCTCCACAGTGGTGAGGAAATACTTCAAGGTGGGGCAGGAATTTCCGGCGAATGAGTTCCTCCGGCTCTCGCGGATCGCCCTCAACGAGGCTTCCGAGCGAGTTCGGGAGCGCTTGGGTTTTTCAGGTGCGGGTGCCTACACTTCTTTACCGGAAATCGAGCGGTGGGCCGCAGCTCTACCGCCCGAAACCCCGGTGACCATCAGTCATATTTCCTGACCTTCCTGTCGATGCGGGGGTTATTTGACTAAAGTTAACTTTCATGCATTTTTTTCATGATTTGGCACAAGTTGATCTTTCATTGCCAGGACCATGATGGAATTACTGACGTTGGCCAAACACCTCGCAAGCCACCCTGCTGTCGTCGAGAAGTCCAACATTCATCATGCCTATGGAAATGCCCTTGAGGTCTCCGGAAAGGCCCGCGTCGGAGATGATTGCGCGGCAATCTCGAATCCATCGGGAAGTGGCTATTTGCTTTTTGCCGCGGAAGGGATGCTGGAGTCCTTCGTCGAGGACGATCCGTGGTTCGCCGGTTATTCCGCAGTGATGGTGAACCTATCCGATGTGGCGGCGATGGGTGGGCGACCGGTCGCCGTCACCGATATCCTCTGGACCCCGACCGAGGAAATTTCCAGGGCGATCTGGGAGGGAATGCAGGCGGCGGCGTATGCCTACGGGGTGCCCATCGTCGGTGGGCACACGACCCGCACGATTTCCGGCAAGGCCATGCTCGGCGCTGCGGTTCTCGGTCATGCGAGCGAGCGCCTGATCACCAGCTTCGATGCGAAGCCGGGCGATCTCCTCGTCGTCGCCATCGACATGCACGGCGACTATCGCGGGGAGAAGTCTTTCTGGAATGCCAGCACCACATCCTCGCCGGAGCGGTTGAGATCGGATCTCGAACTTCTCCCGTCCCTGGCGGAAAAAGGACTGTGTCGGGCGGGCAAGGACATCAGCAATGGTGGCATCATCGGGACGCTTGCCACGCTCTGTCATTGCTCCGGAGTCGGAGCCGTGCTCGATCTCGAGGATCTGCCATGCCCGATGGACGTGGAAATGGAGAAGTGGTTAGTGACCTTCCCGAGCTTCGGCTACCTCCTTGCGATTTCGCCCGAAGACCTCGAGAGCACGATGAGTCATTTCACGGCGACACGGATCACCTGCCGGGTGGTGGGATCGTTCAAGGAGGAAGCGGGCATCACGATCGCGGTGAACGGCGAGTCCGAGCAGTTAGTTTTCCGCCAGCCAGGCATCGATGCCTCCAGCCACATTCTTGACGCGGACGAAGCCATGGTCGAGAAGCAGTTGGACGGCCTTGGCTGAACGTCCGCCGGCCTTGCAGTGGATCAGGATTTCCCGATTCTTCGGGAGGCTTTCCAAATGCTCCGGCAAGGTCTTGAGCGGGATGAGTTGCGAGCCCTCGATGTGGGCGACCTGGTATTCGTCCGGTTCGCGGACGTCGATGAGCAGGCCGTCGAAGCCGTTGGAGAGGATATCGCGGAGTTCGGTGGTGGTGATGGAGTCCATGTGTTCGGGAGTGGTGGCGCAAGTGGCCGAGGCCGTGGTTTCGGGGTTGGAGACGGAGAGGATCTCAGGATGGTCACCGCAAAGGCGGCATTGTGGATCGCGGTTCAGCCTGATGGAGCGGAACGAGCTTTCGAGCGCGTCATAACAGGTGAGCCGGCCTAACGGAGTGGTGCCGGTTCCGAGGATGATCTTGATCGCCTCCATCGCCTGCATGGAGCCGATGATGCCGGGCAGCACGCCGAGCACTCCGGCTTCCTGACAGGATGGAACGCTCCCTGCGGGTGGCATGGTGGGAAGCAGGCAGCGATAACAGGGTCCTCCAAGGTGTGGGGCAAAGACCCCGGCTTGTCCCTCGAAGCGGTGGATGGCGCCGTAAACGAGCGGTTTACTTTGGAAAAACGCGGTGTCGTTTGTTAGGAAGCGGGTGGGGAAATTGTCGGAGCCGTCCACGATGAGATCGTAGTTTGCGGCGATCTCCATCGCATTTTCCGGAGTGAATCGGACGGGGTGGAGGACCACTTTAACGTAGGGGTTCACTTCCTTGAGCCGGGAGGCAGCGCTATCAAGCTTGGGTTTGCCGATCCATGATTCGCCGTGGAGGATTTGCCGCTGGAGATTGGAGGCGTCCACCGTGTCGGCATCGACGAGGCCGATGGTTCCGACACCGGCGGCGGCCAGATAGAGCGAGGATGGAGACCCGAGCGCGCCGGTGCCGATGAGCAGGACCGAGGCGTTTTTCAGGCGCATTTGCCCCGCCTCGCCGACGGCGGGAATGAGGAGGTGGCGAGAGTAGCGGAGCCGCTCCGCTGGTGACAGACCGTCTGGCATGGTGGCGGATGCTCGCAGTGGAAAGCCAGCCCGTCAAAGAAGGAAAACCGTTTTGCGGAAGGTGGATATGTGTTATGATTCCGACATGTCTGAAACCCTGTCATCCTTCCAAATGAAACCGGGCGACACAGGCCCGGATTTCTCGCTGCCGGATGCCGACGGCATCGTTCATACCCGCGAATCCATTGCGGGCAACAAGGGCCTGCTGGTGGTCTTCGCATGCAACCATTGTCCCTTCGTCATCCACCTCGCGGATGTGCTGGGCGACTTTGCGCGTGAAATCGCCAGCCAAGGCGTGAACACGGTGGTGATCAATTCGAACGATCTTGGAAAATACCCTCAGGACGGCCCGGAACCGATGAAGGAGTTTTCCCGCGAACACCGCTGGGAGTTTCCCTACCTGCTGGACGAATCCCAAGAGGTGGCCAAGGCGCATGGCGCGGTTTGCACACCGGACTTTTTCCTTTTCGATGAAAATGGACTGCTTTTCTACACCGGGCAGTTCGACGATTCCCGGCCGCGCAGCGGGTTGGAAGCGCATGGTGGCGATCTCCGCGAGTCCGTCAGGCGCATGCTCAAGGGCGAGGAACCGCTCGCCCGGCCTTATCCCAGCAGCGGTTGCAACATCAAGTGGAAGCCGGGTAACGAGCCCGGGTGATCCTGCGGAAGGTCGCCTTGACCACGAGGGAGCGGCGATCAATCCTGCGGCGTGCGTTCAATTTTGGTTACCGGAGGAAATGGCGGACTCGGTCTGGGGATCGCCCGTTATTTCCTCGATCACGATCCCGAAGCCCGCATCTGGCTGGGCGTCAGGGCGAACCGTGGAAATGCCGAAATCCTCGCTTCCGAATTTCCGGGCCGCTGCGAATGCATCGACCTTGAGGTCACGAATCCGGAAGCGTGGAAAGACGCGGTTGAAAAAATCGTCGTCGTTGATGGCCGTCTCGACGTGCTCGTGAACAACGCCGGCATGCACCGCGATTGCCTGCTCGCCGCCATGCCGGACGAGGCGTGGCACTCGGTCATTTCCGCCAATCTCGACGCCGTTTTCCACGGTTGCCGCGCGGTGGTCACGCCGATGATGCGCCAGCGCTTCGGGCGGATCGTCAACATCGCATCGCTTAGCGCGGTGCTGCCACCGCTCGGCCAGACGAACTACGCGGCGGCCAAGGCGGGAGTCGTCGCGCTGGGCCAGACCTTGGCCAAGGAAGTCGCGCGCGCTGGCATCACGGTGAACTCGGTGCTGCCCGGATTCATCGAGACCGACGCCATCGGTGACATGGATGCGGAGGCGCGGAAAAATGCCCAGCGCGGTATCCCGATGCGGCGCTTCGGCAAGCCGGAGGAAGTCGCCGCGGCGGTGTATTTCCTGGCCAGCGCCGACGCGGCCTACGTCACCGGAGCCGCACTCAAGATCGACGGCGGAATTTTCTAACTAAATCAAACATGCAAGGCGAGGAACTGCGGAACAAGATCAAGGAAGTGATGGTGGAGGAGCTCATGCTCGAACAGGAACCGTCCGAAATCAGCGACACCGTCCCGATTTTTGGTGGTGCAGGCCTGGGGCTCGATTCGGTGGATGCCCTGCAGCTCGTCGTTGCCCTGGAGAAGAACTTCGGCCTCAAGATCGGAAATTCGGACGCGGCGAAAGGCATCCTCGAGAACGTGGAAACCATCGCGCGGGAGATCGAGAAATTGTAGCGGCGGTCTGTGACCGTCGGAACAATCGCATGAAGGCATTCCTGATTTTCCTGCTCAAGCTGGCTCTAACGGGACTCTGTCTCTGGTGGGCGTTCTCGCAGGTAACCTTCGACCGCTCGATCTTCACGCGGCCCGGAGCCATCGACTACCGCTGGCTCGCGGGAGGTGTGGCGCTCGCCGGGCTTTCCATCGTGTTTCACGCGCTGCGCTGGTGGCTTTTCCTGCGCGGCCAATCGCTGCCGGTGAAAATCGGCCGGGCCGTCGAGCTGACGATGATCGACAGCCTGTTCAGCCTGGCTTCCGTCAGCGGGCTGGGTGGCGACGCGGCACGCATCGTCTTGTTAGGTCGCGACCTGCCGGGGCGGAAACTCGTCATCGCCATGGCCGTGATGGCGGATCATCTCGCGGGACTGGTTTCGATCTCGTTGTTGTTCTTCATCATCACGCTGGCGAAATACCGTGGCCTGGTGGAGACGAGCATCCTCGGCGAGAACGTCATCATCTTCGCATGGTTCTATCTGGGCGGCGGATTGCTGATGGTGCTTCTCATCTTCATCTGCGCCTCGCCGCCAGTGCACCGGAGGATCCATGGCAACGACCGCTTCGCCCGGTTTCCGATCATGAGAAAGGTGCCGGAACTCTACGACGTCTATCGGAAGAACTGGCCCTACGCGGTCGCCGGTCTCCTCGTCTCATTCCTCATGCTGTTCGCCTATTTCTCGTCCTACTACTGCGGCATGCGCGCCGTCGGCGGCACCGCGGGATATGGAGCGGTGGTTTCCGCGATGCCCGTCATCGACTCCATCAGCGGCATGCCCGTCTCCATCGCGGGGGTCGGTGTTAGGGAGAAATTGTTTCAAATCCTGATGGACGACCTTGCCGGGGTTCCACCCGAAACGGCGGTCGCCGCCTCGCTCGCCGGCTTCGCCTGCAACGCCTTCTGGGCCGGGCTCGGCGCGTTGTTTTTCCTGAAAAAAAGCGACCGTGTTTCTGTGGCCGAGCTGGAGGCGACGAAGGAGTGATTTCTCCAAGGAGGGGCGATCTCCGAATCGCCCTGGCCAATGGAAAGCCAATGAAAGGCGGTTTCCCACTTCTCATTGACCTCGCATTGGCCAGGGCGATTCGGAGATCGCCCCTCCTTGGGAGGATACGACACATCGGCGAATTTGATCGTCTCCCGCTGCTTGTCGCTGTAGGAAATCCGACCAGCTAACCATCGCCTGTGAAGATGAATTCCAATCCGCTCACCGTCGTCGGGCTTTGCGCCGCTGCGCTGCTTGCCGGATTCGCCGCGCGGCGGGTGAGCGATGGTCGCTCCGAACTTGCTATCGCCCACGCGGAGGTAGCTGCGACCAGTTCCCAGGCGATTAATGCTTTCCCGAGTTTTCCGACACACCATTCCACCGACACTGTGGAAACCCTCGCCGCCCTCGACGACACGCACCTCTACGCCCGTCTTGCCCTGTGGTTGGTGGATTCCAGCGAGCCGGAGATCGCCGCGTTTTGGCGGGGTTACTCGACGAAGAATGATTGCTCCGAGGAAATCAGTGACCTGATTTTCCTCAACTGGGTTCGTCTCGATCCGCAGCGGGCCATCGCGGGTGCCGTCGCTAGCGGTGAGGAAAATCGCGCTTGGAGGGCCTGGGCTTGCAATGATCCACGGGCGTCACTTGCTGCCGCCATTGCAACGCAGCCGGACTTGGTGGGGGACGTCATTCTGGGCATCGTCAATTTTCATCCGGATTGGCTGCGCGAACATTTCGAGGAACTCCCGGAGGATCAACGCGACGATGCCATCGAGCGCTTGTCGGCATCTGACGGTGGAGAAAATCCACTTGCTGCCCTCAATTTCCTGAAGGCGCATGGCCGCGATGATCCTTACCGTGCCCTGGAGTCCTATGCCCGCGAAGACCCTTGGGCCGCTCTTGAGTGGGTCGAGCAGAACCCAGGCTACAATGATTTTTTTGCCGAAGTGACCGGTGCTGAAAGAACCGTCATCAGCACCTTGGCGGATGAGTCGCCCGACGAGCTGGCCCGCATCGCCGAGCGGACCCCTTCCGGAAAAGCCAAGCTGGTCATGGAAGCAGCCCTTTTTGATCACCTCATCAAGACCGATCCTGGCGCTGCGATGGATCAGGCGAAATCCGCCACCATCCCACGGATTGCTGCCGAGCGATACGCCGCCATCGGCATCGGCGTCGTTCAGGTCGATCCCGAGCAAGCTCTCCAAGTCGCGAAGGACCTCCTCGCCGCCTGCCCAGACGCATTGTATCTGACCGCCAAGATCGAGTATCCAGATGGGAATCACCATCAGGATATCGAGATCCCCGGCGTCAGCGAGTTTATGAATTGCCTGATGGCCCGGCAACCGGAGAAGGTGATGGAAATGATCACCTCGCTTCCGCCGGAATCGGGAAACGAGCAGTTCGATAAATTTTCACGCCAGTGGATCGAGCAGGATCTCGTTGCCTACTTGAACTGGCTGAACCAGCAGTCCGATCCCGCCATCCGCCAAAGTGGAGCCTCGCATGTCGTCGATGGACTCAGGGATTCGAGCCACTATCAGGAAGCGGCGGAGTGGGCATCGAGCTTGGAGAAGATGGACACGTTTCAACTCGAGCGCGTGCTGGCGGGTTGGCTGCTCCAGGATCCGCAGGCACCCGCTGGCTGGCTGAAAACCACCGAAATTCCACCCGACCGTAAGGCACTCATTCAATCCATCCTCGACCGACCCCGATGAGTTCGTAGTTCAACCCTTGAGGGTGTCTTTCACACGCCCGAAGACACCCTTAAGGGTTGAACTACAAACGAAGACCTCCTCCACCAGATGATCCGAAACCAACAGCTACTCCCCGCCCTTGCCGTTGTTGTGATGGCTGTCATCGGCTGGAAACTTGGTGGAACTTCCGCCGAAAAAACTTCCGGCGTTCCACCTTCGGCGAACACCCGGTCCTCGCGACCGGAGCGCCCGCTGAGAACCCGGCCTGGCCCTTCCGGTGAAGCCGCGCAGCGCCTCGCCGCCATCAGTGCCGCCACCAGTCCGGCAGAGCGGACGCGTGCTACCATCGACCTCGCGAATACGCTGCCGCTCGCCGAGTTCGCCGCCTGGCTGGACGGCGATTGGTTCACCCCGAGGAACGGGATGGAAAGCACCGTCTTTTTCCAAATTCTGACCGAACGTTGGGCGCAGGAAGACCCCGTAGGCCTGCTTCTCTGGAGTCGGAAGAATTCTTCCGACGCCGGGAATTCGGTTCTTTCCGACTGGGCGAAAAATGATCCCGAGCGCCTTCTCGAATTCTTCAGGAGCCATCCCGATGACCAGGCGGAAATCGGTGGTCTTCGGAATTTTGCCAAGATGAACCCCGAACTCGCCCTCCAGCGCTTGCTAGAGATGATCACTGCCGGGACTTCCGTGAGATACGACTATCAGGCGAGGCGTGTGCTGAATGAGTTAGCCGAACAGTCACCCGCCAAGCTCGAGGCGGTCATCGACACCCTCCCAAGTTCGTTGCAGCCCGATGCGGAGAAATTCCTGATCCGTCAGAAATTGAAGGACTCGTTTGACACCGAATTCCAAAAGCTCCTCGACCGTCCCGACGGATTGACCCTGTTCAAAGAAATTTTTGCCTATACGTCCCCACTCTGTATCAAACTAATCGGCGGGTTGAAAAATCTTCCGGCCTCATGGAAATCAGAGATCGCCTCGGTAGCTTCAACATTCGTCAACTCCAGGGATGCGATAGAATGGTTGGCTACCGATCTCGAAGGCGCTGGGTTCACAGCGGATCAAGTGCGTGAGATCCGAATTCAAGCGGCTTCAGTGTTGATCTACGACGCGCCGGAAACCACGCTCAAGCTGATGGCAGATCTGGATCTTCCTCCAGAAAAGAAAGTAGTGTTGCTTGACTCGATTTTCTGGCCTCTCAAAGACAAACCCGAGCAAGGCGAGTCACTACTCGCCTTGCTTGGTTCAGATGAGGATCGCCAAATGGCCCGCGATGCGCTCCAGCCTCCTTCAAACCCGGAACCAGCGATCAAAAAGATCGACCAACCTGCCGAATGGATAGCAACCGTGATGGCGCTGGATTTCGAGAAAGAAGATCCCTCCAATTACCTCGATATGTTAGGCGGTTGGGAGCCGGGAAAAGTCGCCGCCCTAGCCGCCAATTTCAAATCCTTGTCTGACGACAAGAAACGGAATTTGGCCAATTTCATCATCGAAGACGGCCGTGGTAGGAGTTCTCCGCTCAGAAGTGAGGCTTTGGCCTACATCATCGCGCATCCCAAGGACCTGAAGGTTGCCGACGATCCGTTCGCCGGGCCGGATGATAGAAGAGGCACTTCGCAAGTGATTGAACTCGCTTCATTTTACGTCGCGGAAATCGGCACTGAAAACCCGGGAAAAGCGGGCGAGTGGGTCCAGTCCCTGCCCGACGGCGAGGCGAAGTTCTATGCCGCGAAAAACCTGCAATCCGTCTGGTCGCTCTACGATCCCGAAGCGGCGGAGCGTTGGATGAAATCCCTCCCGGACGCAACGCGGGCGAAGGTGAGGGATCTCAAGTGAGGAGCATGGACGCCTCGTCCATCTGAAGTGACGAGGCGTCCCTTCTCCTTAGCGGGAAAATTTCCACGTCCACCGGGGCGGCTGTTAGGATGGAGGGCGGGGATTTTGCGGGCTCGGGGAAATTTTCCCAGCGCAGCGGTTCGGCGGACCATCGGGAGCAGTTTCCGGGCGCGACCTGATAGGGCGTGTGGTGGACGCGGCCTTGGAAGAGCTCGTTTTTCCGGTTGGAGGAGAAGAGCAGGTAGCGCTCGACGAGGAACCATTCGAGCGAGCCGAAGGCGGCGGGTTCTGTTTGGTTAGGGAGGTCGTATTCGTAGGTGGCTTCATCGGCGGTTCCGGATTTCCGTTGGCATCGGTAGTGGATGCGGTTGCCGGATTTCACGCACTTCATGGCGGCGTGCTGATAGGGAAGGTGGAAGGCGCGGCGGGCGATTTCCACGGCGAGCGGTTGGTTGCAGTCGAGCGAGAAGAACCAGACGCCGGGAGTGCCCGCGTCGTCGTGGACGTAGGTGCGGACGTTGAGTTCCATGAACCAGGAGAGCCAGGGCACCGGTGGCAAGCCAACCGGTCGCACGCGGTCCATGAAAAACGGGACGACCCCGATCCAGGCGTTTCCCTCGAAGGTATCGACATGCAATCCGGGCGGCAGGCGATCCTGAATGAGGGAGATTTCCACCTGCCAGTGGAGAAACAACAGCCCGGACCAGCGCTGGCGCATGACGGGAAAGCCTTCTGGGCGTTCGCGGAGGGCGAGGCGTTGTTCGGGGGTGGGCGGGGCGACCGACATGCCGGATCATCCGATGGACGGGCGGGGATGCACGGATTTTCCCATGGAGTGCGGCGGGAAGCGATAGCGCCACGCCGCTTTGGATGAATGCTTCGAGCTGGGGATGATGCAACATCCAAAGCGGTGTCGCCGCTGCGCTCTGCCAGCGCAGTTCAGGGGAGCTACTTGCCGCGCGGCCGGCTTGGCCTTTCGTCGTGCTGGATCATCTTTGGTCGGGGACGCGGGGCGTTGGGGTCCACAGTGAGGACTTTTTCGACCGCCTTTGCCGGAATGCCGAGCGTGCGGACGAGGATGCGGGTGGCGGGTCCATCGCCGCGCTCGGTGGCGATGAGGATGCGGGCTCCGGGGCGTTCCAGGTCCCAGCGGGAGGTTTCCGGGCAGGGTTCCCAATGGCGGGCGATCAGGAGATCGAGGAAATAACCGCGATCCTTTCCTTCCGGTGAATGGATGGCGACCTCGTCGAATTTGAGCGGCGGACCGAGGAAACGGGGGAAACCGGAGCCGAGGCGGACCACGTGATTTCTGGCCCACGCGCGAAGGTGGGGCTGGAGAAACCGAACGGCGGAGAGGGCGAGCCGGGCGTGGAAGGTGTTGTATTTCCTCGCCAACCCACGGAGGGGGAGCATACGGTTGACGATGGATTGGTAACCGGCCCCGCCCATGCTGCCGTGATAGATGATGCTGTCCGCCATGACGCGGACGGGGCCGCCGCCGTAGATGAAGCCTTCCCATCGCGGGCCGCCGCGTTTGGTGAAGCGGTCCGGGTGCTTGGCGAGGAGCAACCGCTCGGCGCGGCCGTAGCCGAGTTGTTGGCGGAGGAAGGCTCGGATGGAGTGGCGGCGCGAGTGCCAGACGAAGGCTCCGGGCGAGAAACCGAGGCGGTGGCCGGCATCGCGCAGGCGCCAGCAGAAATCGACATCGTCACCGGCGGTGTGGAATTGTGGATCGAAGCCGCCGATGGATTCGAAGGCAGCACGGGTGACGACGAGGTTGCAGCCGGGAAGGTGCTCGGCCTCGACATCGTCAAGCATGACATGGCTGGGCGCTCCGGGTGCGGCACAGACGACGGCTTGCTCCCAATCGCGGGGCGGCGGCGGTAGGTTGGGACCTCCTGCCGCGGCGAATTTGCCGTCGGCGAAAATGGGCGCGAGCCGGGCGAGCCATTCGGCGTCGGGTTGGCAATCGTCGTCAGTGAAGGCGAGGATTTCTCCTGTTGCGGCGGCTGCACCGGCGTTGCGGGCGGCGCTGAGGCCGCAGGGTTCGAGGCGGATCAGGCGGACCCATGGGAAGTTTTTCTCCACGAAATTCCCGGTGCCGTCGGTGGAGCCGTCGTCGATGACGAGGGTTTCATAGGTCGTATCGGTCGTATCGGTCGTATAGGACCCATGGATCGCTTCCAGGCACGCGCCGATCCTCGATCGACCATTTCTCGTGCAGACGATGATGCTGAATGAGTTTAGAGTGGAGAGCGGAGGGTTGAGAGGAAGATTTTGGAGAGCATGCAGCGCGGGCTTCGCATTTCCCTCGCGGTCGATGAGTCCGAAGTCCCAGTCGAGGACTTCCGCGCCGGCGTTTTGCCAGCGGTCGCTCCATGCGTAGATGGTCATGCCGGCGGTCTCCAGTTCCCGCGCGGCGCGCATGGCCCAGCCGAGGATTTTCGCCTGGCGTTCGAGGCCGTTGCGGCGCGAGTCGAGGCCGAATTCTGAGATGACGACCGGTCGGTCGCCGGCGATGTGCTGAAGCCGGGTGAGGTATTCGCGGAATTCGTTTTCCGATTCCAGATAGACGTTGAAGGCGGTGAAATCGGCGTTTTCCGGCTCCAGGTATTCGGTGCTCGGGAAATTCGCGTAGGCGAAAAGGAGATGCGGTGCGATTTCCCGACCGGTGGTGATGAGATCCTCGATGGCACGGCGCACCTTGAGCGGTCCCATCCAGCGGGTGAGATCGGCGGGGACCTCATTGCCGACATAAACTCCCGCCAAGGCCGGGTGGTGCTTGATCCCGCGCAAGGTTTCGGCGAGTTCGATGATGGCGGCGGAGTAAATGCCGGGATTGGAAAGGAAGTCCGCGCTCTGGCCCCATTTCAGACCTCCGAAGACCTTGAGCCCATGGGCGGCTGCGGCATCGAGGAGATCCGGTCCGGGCATTTCGAAGAGCCGGATGGAGTTGAAGCCTGCGGCGGCGATTCGGGAGAAATCCGCGTCAAACGAATCCGGCCAGCCACCGGGGAAGGGGCCGTAGGTGACGCTGCGCAGATAGACGCGCTGCCGTCCGGAACGGAAAAATTTCCCGTCCGTCGTCCATCGCAGTTCTTCCTCCCTTCCGGTCACGGCGGAATCCTAGGGAAGCCACGCCGGATTCCCCAACTCAATTTGTAAGCGGGAGCGAATGAATTTTGCGAAATCCGGTGAATTCGAACTGGCAAACAGGTGCCGCCCAATTAGCCTGACCGGGTGTTTCAAATCGTCTTCAACGAAATCAGCGCCGCCGAGATTTCCGCCCTCGGCACGCTCGAACAGCTTGAGCTGATGGAGGAGTTCAGGGTCGGGAAGGAAGACCTGAACAACCTGAATGGCGAGCGCTACGGCAAGATCGAGCGTGATGGCAAGGTGCTCTATCGGTTCCGCGCGAAGGACTATCGGTTTTACTTCGAGGTGAAGGACGGCTCGGTGGTCGTGCACCGGGTGCTGCACAAGGGAACCTTCTCCGATTTCATGTTCCGTTCCAAGCTGCCGCTCGCCGAGGATGAGGCGCTGGCCAATTCCAAGCACTTCTGGAAGCTCATCGACGAGGGGCGCAACGCGAAAAGACTTTAAGTTAGCTTGGATTTTGCTTCCAGTGGAGGCTGGCGATGTTTCAAACTTCGGAATGATGAAATGGTTCGTGATTCTGCTGTTGGTCGTCCTTACCGGAGGAAGCTGGTACATGTATGACAAGCAAGGTAAGGAGCTCGAGACGCTGGATAAGAAAATCACGCAGGTCCAGGAAAGCGGTGATGTGGATAGCGAGCTGGAGAAGTTGAGCGGCACCCGGTCCGGATTGGAGGGGCAGAAATTGTTCACCGGCATCCTCCTGACCTTCATGGGTGCGGGTCTCGCGGGTATTTTCTTTGTGGTCTATGTGCTGCCGTTTTTCGCCCATCGCGTCACCCACGCGGTGTATGACAGCGCGGAAATGGTCGAGAGGGACGTCATGCACACCGCGCGCTCAAAGATGGCCCAAGGGGACTACCACGGAGCCATCGAGGCCTTCAAGGAGGCGGCTGCCGCAGACCCCTTGAACCGTCTCCCTTGGGTGGAAATCGCGAAGGTCTATAAGGACAATCTCGACGATCCCGCATCGGCGATCCAGACGATCCGCTATGCGTTGGAAAGCCAGGAATGGGAGATCAACGACGCGGCGTATTTCCTTTTCCGTCTCGCGGAACTTTATGACGAGGTCGAGGGCAACCGCACGTCCGCCATCGCCATCATGAACCAGGTGATCGAGCAATTTCCGGAAACGCGTCACTCGGCCAACGCGGCCCACAAGTTGCACGAATGGGAAACGCAGGGTGAAACCGCCCGCGCTGCCGGGCAGGCGGAGACTTCGCTCACGGAGGAGGAGCGGGAGTATTTCGCGAAAATCGAGCGTCAGGCCCAGCAAGGACGCGGGGAATAGGCCCTGTCGATTATCTGATAGATGGTTTGACGGCGGCGTGCCTGTCGTGTCAGATGGTGCCCGATGCTAACAAGCGGGCCTATCAATCAGGGGAGGTTGGCGGAGTTCCGTTCGCGGCATCCCTTGTTCGTGGCGGCGCTGGTGGCGAGCGCCGGAGTGGTGGCGGCGGACCGGAGCATGACTGCTGCCGTGATCGTCGGACTGCTGGTTGCCATCGTCGGCTATCGGGCAGGAGGCTGGAAAACAGGGGTTTTCTGGATATTTTGCGCCTGGTTCTCCGCTGCGGGATATCTGTTGCGGAATGATGGGCGGGTCACTGCGGAGCGGGTTCTGTTGGATTTTCCGGGTGGTGAGATCCAGGGAAAGGCCCTGGAGGATGCGACGGGTAGCGAGCGGTTCTGGAGCGCGCCCGTGGTCCTGGCATCGGGGCCGCGACCGGGTGCCCGCGTCTGGTGGGAGGGCAGGGGAGAGCTTCCGGTGGCCGGATCATGGGTGAAGTCGCAGGGTAATTTCGCGCCACTTCACGAACCGAGGAATCCGGGCGACTTCGATCAGGCGGAGTGGCTTCGCTTGCAGGGATTCGCGGCGGCTTTTCAGGCAAGCTGGGTGGATGGCAAGGTGTGGACCGGCAAATGGGCGGCGCGGGCGGCTGGTGTTAGATCGGGATTCCGCACGTCGGTGACGGACGGGCTTGGCGAGGATTCGCGGGAAGCGATGGTGATCCGCGCGGTGGTGATCGGCGAGAAACCGCCGGAGGCGGAGGAGCTGGTGGCGGCATTTCGCAACAGCGGGACCTTGCACGCGTTTCCGGTTTAAGAATAGCACCTGACATTTTATGGGAACCGGGCATGCTGCCCCCGGGAAAGAAACCAACATCAATCCCAACACACCCATGAAGGGAAATTCCCTACGCGCATACTCCTACCTCCGGATTTCCAGCCCGGAACAAATCAAGGGCGACGGCATCCGCCGCCAGCTCGATTCCACCAACGAATACTGCGAAAAGAACGGGCTGGTTCTGGAAACCCGCCCCATGACCGATCCCGGACTTTCCGGCTTCCACGGCGACAACATTTCCCGAGGAGCCCTCGGGGCCTTCAAGACCGCAGTCGAAGAAGGAAAAATCCAAACGCCATGCGCCTTGGTCGTGGAAAAACTCGACCGGATTTCCCGCCAGGACATCGAAACCGCCATCGGCCTGATTCTCGGGCTGATCGCTTGCGGCGTCGAAATCCACACGGTCATGGATCAGCAGATTTACCGGAAGGGGAAAATGGATCTCACACGGTTCATTATCTCCATTGTATCCCTTTCCCGCGGCCACGAAGAAAGCCTGACAAAATCCAAACGCCTCAGCGCCGCCTGGATAAAGAAGCGGGAACACGCCCACAAACAAATCCTCACCCGGGTTTGCCCCGGCTGGTTGAAAGCCAACGAAGACCTCTCAGGCTTCGAAGTCATTCCGGAACGCGCCGCCCTTGTCCGGGAAATCTTCGAGCTCACGGCCGCCGGCCACAACAAAGCCAAGATCGCCGCCATCCTCAACGACCGGAAAGAACCAGTCTGGGACACTGGCAGGAAGAGCAAGCCGGTTCGATGGTATGACACCTTCATCAACAACCTGCTGACCGGCCGCGCCGTCCTCGGCGAACTCAAAACCTGCAACCTTGTCGGGGGCCTCCGAAAATACGACTACCCACCCATTCAGGATTATTATCCCAAAATCATCAGCGAGGAACTCTGGAACAGAGCGAGCACCTCCAACGCTGCCCGCAGGCGCCAGCGTGCTTATTACCCCGACCCAAACGGCCCGCGGAATCTCGTGCCAGGACTCGTATGGATCAACGGCCAGAAGGCATTCTGGAGAAACCGGGGATGCCGCCGCAACCACGTCTGGAAACGCCCCAGAACAGGTAAAATTGTCCGGTATTGGGTTTATTACATCACCAAAAAAATAACCACCGGGAAAGTTCAGGACTCAATCCCCCGGGAAATCGTTGAATCCATGATCATCGGCAGATTGGTCAGCGTCCAACCCAGTGATCTCACGCTCGCCCCAGTCATCGACGAAAAGGCCAGCCGCAGAAGCATCCTGACAACCCGCATCCAAGAACTGGAAACCGGAATCAACCGGATGATCTCCGCCATCAAAAAAGGAGCCCTCAAAAACAGCCCGGACGCGATCATTCATCAAATCAGCGAAGACGAACGCGCCTTGGACACCGCGAAAATCGAACTCCGGAAACTCGACGCCACACAAAACGAAACCACCCAGGTCGGTAAAGCGATACCGGACAGCTTGGAAGCCATCCGGCAATTCGCCCTGCAACAAAACAATCCGGAGATCCGCGAACAACTCACCCGGCACCTCACCAACATCATCGCCCGCGTGGACGTTGCAACGACTCCGGAACACCTTCCCGAATGGTGCAGGACCGGTGCCCTGTTTTTGGCCAATCACTACAAAGACCAACCGGAGGCAAAAAACGCCGCATCCGCATGGGTGGCCATCACCCTGCGCGACGAAACGCGCATTGCCGGATTCGCCACCGGAGATCCCAACAACCCGCAAATCGTCACCGTTGAAACCAACCCCGACGTTCCCAAAAAGAAAGTCCAGTTGATGATCGGAGCCGGCACGGTCCGTGTGGAACAACCATCCTGATTGGGATCAAAACAAAGAACCCCCGCCGGCATTCCGGCGGGGGTTGATCTTTTCACCCAATGCCCTCTTGGGACACCGGACGCTCATGACTCCGGAGACCTATCAGATTCCGAAGGTCGATCAACAGAATTCAAGCGATCTGCCAATACCTGCCGAAGAACAGAACGGTAATGATCCAAACCACTCCGGTAGATTGCATAACCAAAAAAGAAGTAACCCAAAAGGAATCCCAATACCGCTCCAAGAGTACCATTATTGTCACCGATGCCCAGCCATATTAACACCTGGGAAAAACCTCCGGCAAGAAGCAGAAGCAAAATCAAGGCAACCCAAAATAATTTGTGCCGCATCGCTTCCTTAACAGCATCCTTCGCAGCCTCAATCCGGTAAAATTCCGGAACAAAAAGAAACTCGGGATCGCAAACAAAAGAGTAACTGAAATCTCCGATTAAAGAACCCACCCACCAGCTTCCATACTCTCTGACCATCCGGTCAAAGAAGGTATTGAATCGTTGATAAAATGGTTTCTTCATTAGGCGCTAATGTATTACGGAACTGCCAGTCCCCTTCGGCCACCTCGTGCCCTAAACCCGGAAACAAAAAACCATTCCCGCCAAAAAGGCACGGAATGGTCTGCGGGTTATCCCCCCGCCCGGCGGGAGGCCCCCAAACAAGCGACTCTCGTTCGCTCCGCCTTCAGGAATTGAAACACATCCTGAGACGTTCGGGGCTTGCGCAACCGTGGTAACGATATGGGAAACCCCAGTCAATCCAATAATAGGAGAACTCCCCAACCACCGCCTCTTGCGAGACGGAGGTTTTCCGGGACATCAGAGCGCGTCCTTAGTCAGAACTACCCGGCTTGCCTTTACAGGCAATTCTGATAAAAAATCAAAGCCTCACGGCGAAAATGAGCGACAAACTCCAACCAGAAGAAAAAAGCGCAAGACTCCTGGCCCATAAATTGGGCACGGTGCCTCACGTCTCTCCGCTTCTTCGGAAACTGGCCAAGCATGGTCTCACGAGTCCAGAACACATGGCCGCAACCGCCGTCGCCAGGGGATGCACCCACTATGCGAACATGCCGGCCTGGAAAAACGCCGAAACCATGGAGGCCCCGGAAATCTCTAACGAAGAACTGGCCATCGGCTTGCTCTCACCGTGCCATCACTACGAGCCCTTATTCATTCGAGTCGCAAGTCAACTTCTCAGTGCGCCGGAATCCAGTCCCGCAACCCTGGCACAACTGGCAAACATGGAACGATGCGTCCCAATCCTCAAACACATCGCCACCTGCGGAAAAACCACCGAACCGGAGAACCCGTTCTGGACCACCATCCTGGAGAACCTTCCCAAAACCCAACACCGGCTTCCCGAGTTTCCGGCAACCGCCATCCACATCAGCCGCTTCCGGCTCGAAACCGGAATCACCAACCCTTTCAAACCCAACCAGCCGAAAATCGTCTGGCTACGCCCATTCATCCAACCATGAACAACCCTCTCCAAATCCTTTGGGAACTCGACAAATACCTCACTGAAGAAACACCCCTCATCATCTTCGGCAAAGCCGCCATTGTTCTTGGATATCCAACCGCGCCTGAAGACTATGAAAGCACTCAGGATGTCGATGCAATCATCCCCATGGAAATACTCGAAGCCCTATGCGAAAACGAGGGGTTTTGGAATGCTTTGAATCAAACCAACGAAGCTCTCAAAGATACCGGGCTCTACATGACCCACATCTTCCAAGAGGATCAAATCATCCTCAGCACCGACTGGCTCCAAAACACCGTGCCAATCGAAACAGGCTTCAAGCATCTCAAAATTCAACGACCTTCCACCATCGACCTCGTTCTCACTAAAATGGCGCGGGGTGATGATGCTGACATGGAAGAAATCAAATTCCTCATCAAGACGGACAAAATAACTCCGGATCAACTCAAAGCCGCTTTCCAAAGCGCCCGTGTTCCCAATATCCCGGAAATCAAGGAGATCTTCGTCGCAACTCAAAACCGGGTCCGCCAGTTGTTCGAGAACCGGACCCGAGGAGAAGAAAAGAAAGATCCAGGCAAAATGCCGGACATCTGAATCTCTCCCGACCTGAGGTAAATACCTTCCAAACCAAGAACAACCCCGCAGGGAAACCTGCGGTTTTTTTTGCTCAAAAACTCCGGGATACCGGCAGGAGAAGTCACACCCGGACCGGAGGTTCGTTCGTCTTCTCCCACCTGCAATCCGCTTTCGCCCGCCTGCCTCCCCGGGGAAAATCCAAACATCCAAAAGATAGCTCCACCAATCATTACCATGAACCCAACCCTGAAACTCTGCATCGCCGCCCTGCTGGCAGCGCCTCTAACCCTCCCGCCGGCGTACGCCGAGCGGATCGAAGAACTCCCGATCCAGAATGGCACTCCGACGTCCATCATCTGGACGCTGGACAAGAACGGAGCCGATCCCGAAACGGTGGGCAGCGCCTTCTTCCAAGGCGGGATGCCCGGCACCTTGAATCCCGACGGCCCGAGTGTCTGGAAAATCCCGGCCTTTGACGACCGGGGCGGCACCCGCAAAGCCACCGGCTTCTCGGTGAACTACCAGGGCGGACTGAAAGCCCGCTTCCACGCCGACGCGGCAACCACCCACAACCGCAAGATCGAAGGCGAAACGAGCTGGATCGGGCTCATCGCCGGCGTCGACACCGGCAGTTGGAACCACCAGTATGAAACCCAGCCGGCGGGCTGGACGATCCGCAAGATCCCCGCCGCCGAGCAGGCCGGGACACTGGATTGGAGAATCCTGCACCGCAACGACCATCAAGGTTGGATCGTGCGCGACGCCGGCTCCGCCGAGCGTCAGGAAACCTTTACGCGCATCCGCGACGGCGAAGGCGTGCTCGAACTGAGTGCCAGCTACCGCTGGCTGCCCTACTTTGAACTCAAGCGTGACTGGTTCGGCACCGGCACCTACACCTTCCAGGTAGACACCTCGACCACCGAATGGGACATTCCCGGCGAAACCGCCTCGGGAACCGGCGAAGCCTATCCGGCGGACTTTCTCGGACGGCGCATCAACCATCTGGCCGGCATGCCCGGCTACCCGGTGGGTTACCAGGCGCAATACGAACACAACTACGTCAACACCCGCACCGGTGCGGCCGAACCCCTCACGGTGACCGTGATCTGGCACTACACCGAAGCCGGCGACGCCGACCACGGCAATCCCTACTTCAATGCCGGCGCCTTCGCCGCCGACTTCCGCAAGGCCGACAATCTCGGCCAGGAGAACCGCCATCCGGATTTCGAAACTTTTGTGATCCCCGGCAACAGGGAACTCGAATACGGTGAATTCAGCCTGCTGTTGCAGGACGACACCGCCGGCAGCGGCGGCTTTGAACTCTACGACTGGGAAGCTGCCGCAGCGGACGACCCGGCCAAGGGACGGACCCGGCGCACGCATTACTTGTGGATGGACGCGGACCGCAGCGGCGGCGTCTCGATGGCCGAATACCGCGCCTGGCGCGAATTCATCAAGGTGGCGGTCACCGAATACTCCGGCAAGGAGCTGATCAAACTGATGCCGGATGCCAACTGGGAAGAAATGGCACCCCCGGTGGAAGCCGTGGTGACCATCACCGGCGGCGGTGGCGGCGGGGAGAAAACCCCGACCCCGAGCTGGAAACTGTTGTTCCGCTACCTCGACGGCAACGACAACAAGGTGATCGGACCCGCCGAATGGCTCGCGATCTATCCGAAGAAACCGAAAAAGGAAACCGGCTTTGCCGCTGCCGACCTCGACAAGGACGGCGGGATCTCGCCGGAAGAATTCGAAAAGGTGATTGTGGGGAACAGCGGACCGGTGGCCCTCAAGGGACTCTACGAACGCCGCCGGGCCCTGCGGTTCCTCGACCGCAACCACGACCTCAAAATCGACCGCAAGGAATACGTGCGGGCCCATCTGCCGGGGACCCCCAACAAGACCATCGACGGTTATTGGAAGAAGCTCGGACTCAAGCCGGCCGGCGAGCTCGGCCTGCAAGGCTGGATGAAGGCCAAGACGCTGCCGGGGGTGAACACCTACCGCGAGGCTTACAAGATCCGCGTCAAACGCCGCGAGGTGTTTGAGCAGGCTGACAGCCTGACCGAAGGCGGCAACAAGGACGGCAGTTTGAATTTCTCGGAATTCCAGTTCCTGTTCCGTCCCGGAACCAAGGCCAAGACCATTGAGTCTTCCTGGAAGACCGCCAGCGGCAGCAAGACCAAGGCCGGCGAGATCGGAAGCAGTGAATTCCTGCGGTGCAAGCTGGTGGGGACCAGTATCCGGTAACACAAAAAGAAGTCCGGGGACAGGGAAGGAGACCCTTCCCACGCGGCTACGAAGTGCGCCGCTCCCATCCCTGCGGGGACACCCCGCAACGCCCCGAGAAAATCCATTTGAAAGTCCCGCCGCAAGGCGGGGCTTTCTTTTTTCAACCCTCCGGGTTCGCGGAACTCAGCGGATTTTCCGGAGGGTTTTTTGGGGGGATGTTCAATTTCACCCCCATGTTCTCCAGCATCGGAATGCCGGTCATCATCATCTCCAACATCTTGTTGGCTTTTTTGCGGTTCTCCTCATCGGCGTTCGGGTCCAACCCGACCCCCACGGCATCATCCAGCATTTTCTGGAGGTTGGCCGCGGCCCTCACGTCCCGGTATCCCTGAAACACCAGCTTGGCCAACAATTCATGGGTTTTTCCATCCTTCACATCCCAGTGCTCAACCGACTCACGAATG
The DNA here is from genome assembly GCA_963810445.1 of uncultured Verrucomicrobiae bacterium. Taxonomy (GTDB): domain Bacteria; phylum Verrucomicrobiota; class Verrucomicrobiia; order Verrucomicrobiales; family Akkermansiaceae; genus Luteolibacter. The sequence continues at coordinate 311,552 of CAWENZ010000063.1, forward strand.
GTTCGGATCATCGCCCGGATCACCCAGGACGCACTGATGTGTTCGGTATCCCCATACGTCGGCAGGAACTGCTGACGATAAACTCCAATCTTTCCAGCAATGATTTTCAGGTAGGTTTTGTCCACAGCCGTCAGGCTGATGTTCTGACGCTCCATCTTATCATCGTGCAATTTGGGGCGACCTGGTTTTTTCCTTTTCTTAGGGACTGAACCAGCGGAGCCCTCCGTATCACCAATTTCGTGTGCCATGAATCCATCCAAACCCAAACCCCGACAAGCCGGGAAGCATTAAAATGGGGGAATTCCCCTTTTAACCCCGGTTTTGTTATTTCGATACACACGAAAACCACAAGAACCCAATAAACATGGTTTCGATATTATTCTTGTCACATGGACACACGCTGACTAAGAGAACCCATGCCCGTTGCACAAAAGGGGAAATCCGCAAACGCCGCGTCATTAGGACGCCGCGTTGAGTGCGGCATGCGGGCAAAGCACGGGTCCGGGGGAAGAACCCAAGCGGCGGGGCTTGTTCACAAATTGTCAACAACCCCCACCGGCGACGCCATGCGTCACGGATGCCGGGGGCAAATACCCTCTCCGGGGATTGCGGGATCACTTGGCACCGGGTCCCCGGTTCCCCTGAAACCCCGCCTTTCCCCCTTGGAAAAACAGCGTTCCGCAAGGGCCGGGGGAAAAAGGCTGTCAGGGGCCGCCCGTCGCAAAGTGCTGTCCTCACCCGCGGGAGCGGTCTCCGGAGGGAGGCCGGCGCTGCCGGTGCGGAATTGGGGGGAGGGATCGGACCTCGGGTCCGCCGGAAAACCCCGAAAAAAGAAACCCCAGGAAAACCCACGGGGAAACGCCTGTAGAGGTGATCTCCCGAAAAAGGCTGGAGCTGCTGGATTCAAGCCATTCGGATGGTCCAAAAAGCACACGTGCGCGTCGCTTGGTAGCGTCGCCCCCGTATCCTGCGAAAAACTCGTGAACCCCAACTATTAGACATGCCCATGGTAACACGAAAAAGAACTCCCGAATCCGAGAAAAAAGAAGTCCCCGACGTTGCCGTAGGCCGACGTAACCGATACACAAGCCCAGACCTTCAAAAAATGCCAGACTTTGCCTTTAGCGGACACGAAACCTTCAGCCTTAGAATCGGATGGTTGCCCAAAGCAGCCGCCGCGTTGGAACGCGGAGAAAACCCATTCTCCGATCCCCGAGCGGGAATGACCACCCTCGGGTTGGGAAAAAACATGGTCCAATCCTTGGCCTTTTGGATCCTCGCCACCGGGGTAGCCACAAAAACCGAAGCCGGGTTTGAGCTGACCACATTTGGGAAATTGGTTTTTGCACGCAACGAAAAACCCGGGTTCGACCCGTATCTCGAAAACACCCAGACCCTTTGGCTCCTTCACTGGAATCTCTGCCAAGGCTGGCAGGAGGGAGACCGGCATCGACGCGCCTATGCCTGGCACCATTTCACCAACGAAATGACCGACAACGAGATGACCGCCACCGAAACCGTCGAGCATTTCGCCGGCGCCCCCGTCACAAGCGGACGCGACCTCTCGAATGTGACCCTGCGGCAGCACTTCGACATTTTCGTCAGAACCTACATGGAAGGGGAAAGTTCCGGACCGCGAGCCATCCCGGAAGAAACTCTGGATAGCCCGCTAACAACGCTCCGTCTGCTTCGGGACGCAGGCCAGCGCAAACTCCCCAACAACAAACGAGAAAGCGTTTATCGTATCGCCTCCGGACCGAAACCATCCCTCTCGACCAACACCTTCCGTTACTGCCTCCACCAGTGGTGGACCCGAAATCAGGCGAATGAAAACAGCCTGACCATCCGGCAGATCGCACACGAGGAAGACAGCCCAGGACGCTGCTTCCGCCTTCCGGAAATCGTCATCCACGAAATCCTTGTCAAGCTTGCGGATCAATTCCCCAAAGAGTTCCAAATTCAGGAAACACGCAGCCAGCGGACAATCCAACGAATCTCCGAACCGAGCGAACAAGCCCTCATCAAGAGCATTTACACCAAAGCCTGAAGATGTCCCCAAAAACCATAAAACCTCCCATGGCCCAGGTGAAAAAACCCGAAAAGGTATCCGACCTGATGCGGATCAATCCGCACTTCCGACGCTCGGTCCAAATCGAATTGGATTTCAAGGATCCGGGATCAACCCAAAGTTACGTCGCGACTGAATTTGTCACATCGTCATTTGCCAGAATCCAACCGGCATTTACGAAGGGCAGCACCCAAAGAGCATGGCGGATCACCGGAGACTTCGGGAGCGGCAAATCAGCCTTTGTCCTCAACCTTGCAAAAGGAGCTTGTGGAAGACAGGGGGAAATTCCCCAGACTCTTCGAAAAAAATCCCAGCCGGAACTTCACCCTGTTTTTGTTACCGGCGAGAGGGAACCTCTTCACACCAGCATCGGAAACGCCATCATCAAACAATGTCCGAAGCTGCGAAACCAAGCTTCCCCAAAGGACAGCAGGGAACTCTTCGAACTCCTCGAAAAAGCACACGCCCAGAGCCCCAACGGTATTCTTCTCGTCCTCGACGAAATGGGGAAAAACCTCGAATACGCCGTGATGGAACCGGCGAGCGCGGATGTTTACATCCTGCAACGACTTGCCGAATTTGCCGCACGCAGCGGTGACAAACCCTTCGTGGTAATCGCCATTCTCCACATGGGGATCAGCGCTTATACCAGCGACCTGGACTCCACCACCCGGCGCGAATGGGACAAAGTCGCAGGACGCTTCGACGAACTGCAATTCCACCACCCTTTCGAGCAAACCGTCCAGCTTTGCGCCGAGGCAATCAATCTCGACACAAAAGGCCTCCCTCCCGAGGTTGTCCGCGAAGCCAGCGAAACCATGAAATGGTCCGTAGAAAACGGCCTTTATGGGAGCGCCACCGCAACCACTCTGCAAAATACCGCATCCCGGATATTCCCCCTGCACCCGGTTGCATTGCCACCACTCATGTTCCTGCTCCGCAGGTTCAGCCAAAACGAACGATCACTCTTCGGATTTATCTCCGGGCATGAACCCGGAGGACTACAAGAAACCGCAGGATACCCCATACGAGATTCGAAATTTTTCCGGCTCCAGGACCTTTACGACTACGTCCGCAAAAACATCGCCCATACGATCACCAACGGCCGGGCCACCCATTGGAAGATCATCGAGTCCGTGGTCCGAAACGCGGAATCCAACGACGAACGAGACCTCCTCAAAGCCATCGGCATCCTGAATCTTATAGATGATACGGACATGCCAGCAAACCGGGAACTCCTGGCAGCAGCACTTGGCGCAAACACACCGGCTTTCAAAGCCAAGTTCTCAGCACTCGTGGACCGCTTAAAAGGCAAACGCCTACTCTATGAGCGCGGCGCCGTGAGAAGTCTCGCACTATGGCCGCATACCAGCGTCCATTTCGACGACGCTTTTGAAGAAGCCCGCAATGATTTGGGAGACCCCCCCAAGCCCATGCTATTGGTCGCTTCGAAACTGCCATCAAGGCAAATCGTCGCCCGCCGCCACTATGTGGAAACCGGAAACCTCCGCCACTTCGAACTCCAGTTTCACCCTGCGTCTGACTACCAACGCCTATGCGATGCCGGACCAAGTCCGCACCTCGGTGACGCCGACGGATTCGTCATCGTCTTGCTTCCAGAAAACGAACTCGAGCACAAACGCACGCTGGAAGCTCTCAAGAAAAAAGGTGAATCCGACCCCGGATCCCTCAATCTTTTCGGTCTATCCAAACCGCCTGTCCACATGCTCCGGACTTGTCAGGATCTCCAAATTTGGGAGCACGTTCAAAACACCGTTAAAGAACTCGCGGCCGACGAATTCGCACGACGCGAACTCCGGGGTCAAATCCGCACAGCGAAAGAACGGCTCGGCGAACAAATCGACGTCTTGCTAGAATGGAATCAGGAAGGTGGAGTCCAATGGTTCCACAAAAACAAAGCCCGGAAACTGGACCCTTCGGGACTGGGTGCCACACTTTCTTCGATTGCAGGGACCGAATATGATCAGTGCCCCAAGATCACCAATGAATTGATCAACCGTCGCGTCACCAGCTCCGCGGCATCTCGGGCACGCACCACGCTGATCGACTCCATTGCCAAAGTTCCGGACAGGGAAATCCTTGGAATGAACGACGCCAAGAACCCTCCGGAAATGGCGATTTACCTCTCGGTGCTTAAAGCCGGCAATTTCCACATCAAAGAAGGAGAGAAATGGAAATTCGTCATCCCTGAAACCGACGAACAAGATACCTGTCGGCTTAAACCCGCCTTCAAAGCCATTCATGACACCCTGGCCATCCACGACGCCCAACGGGTCAAGGTTCCAGTCCTGTATGACGCCCTGCGGGCCGCACCCATCGGAGCGCGGGACGGCCTCATCCCGTTGATCCTCGCGCTGTACATCGCAGCCAGGCGGAATCAAACAGCCATCTTCGAGGAAGGAACCTATCTTCCAATCCTTGACGGCGACACCATGCAGCGGCTGACCAAGGAACCCGAAGCATTCGAGTTCCAATACTGCGCAATTGAAGGCACCCGGATGGAAATCTTCGAGGCCATCGCGAAGGCATTCAATATCGAACCCACATCCGACCCACAGGTTCTGGAGGTGGTGAGACCCCTCATGACGTTTGTCGCCGGCCTGCCAGAATTCAGCCGCAATACCAAAAAACTCAGCAAGGAAGCAACCAACCTCAGAACCATCCTGATCAATGCGCGGGATCCCGCCCAACTGATCTTCCAAGACCTGCCCAACGCGCTCATAAACCCAGAGGCACCAAGGTCCGAACTGGCCAAAAAAGTTGCCAACCTTATCGGCGAATTGAACAACGCCTACGATGCCCTACTCGCAAGGCTCGCTTCCGCCATCACAGCCGCTTTCGGAACAACCACTCCAATCAATGCGTTCCGTCCCGAACTGGTTGCCCGAGCCAAGTCCATTTCCGGCAAACTCATTGAAAGCGATCTCCGATCATTTGTTCTTCGCTTGGGAGATGCAGGCCTTGAAGACAGAAAATGGCTCGAATCCCTTGCAAATCACTTGGGCAAGAAATCCGCCCCACGTTGGTCGGATCTGGATGAAGACACATTCAATAATCGTCTGGTCATCCTTGCCCAACGCATGCTCCGCGCCGAAGCCGCCCAAGGCGACATGGCCAAAGCACATGCAGAAGGCAAAGAGGACCAAGCGTTTCGTCTGATGCTCACCCGACCCAATGGCGACGAACACGGCGAGCTCCTCTATTGGAACAAGGAGGAAGACGCAAAAGTCAAAGAACTCGAAGCCGAGTTCTCCAAACTCATCAAAAAGCACGGACGTGCCGGCATGGGAGCCGCCGCAATGGCCCTCTGGAAAAACTTCGATCAATCATGACGGATTCACAACCAACAGAACACGGGCAAACACCGCGGCACATCCTCAGTCTCTCCGGAGGCAAAGACAGCGCCGCACTCGCAGTCTACATGCGCGACCGCGTTACGGACATGGAATACATCTTCCACGACACCGACAAAGAGTTGCCCGACACCTACAACTATTTGGACAGGCTGGAGGACTACCTCGGAAAACGGATCGTCAGGACCACATTCGGAACCACCTTCGACAACCTGCTGCGACAATACGGGGGAATGCTTCCATCAAACCACCGGAGGTGGTGTACGCGGATGATGAAACTGGAACCCTTCGAGAACTACGTCGGGGAGGACGAGGTCATCAATTACGTTGGTATCCGTGCGGACGAAGCCCGCGTCGGATATATCAGCACCAAACCCAACATCAAAGCCGTCTTCCCGTTCCGCGAAGACGGAATCGACTATGAGGGGGTTCAGCGGATTCTGGAAGAATCCGGCATTGGCATGCCACCCTACACCGAATGGGGAAGAACGCGGAGCGGATGCTTCTTCTGTTTCTACCAACAAAAAATCGAATGGGTGCGCCTCAAGCAGCAATATCCCCACCTCTACGAAGAGGCGAAGGCATACGAAAAAGGCAACCGCATCAACGGCAACATCTTCTACTGGTGCCAGGACGAGCCTCTCACCGAGCTGGAACGTCCCGAACGCATGCAGCAAATCATCGACAAATGGGAGATCCAACAGGCGAGGGCCATGCAAAACCGCAAAAACCTCCCGCTCGTCACAACACTGGCCGGGCTGCAAACCAACGAAGCCCCGTCAACCGGGTGCCTGATCTGCCACCTCTAACACACCAAATGTCATGACACCCGGCGAAAATTGGATCAAATTGTTGAGAGCTTACGGGCCTATACCCGATGACAGCGCCACAGAAGCAGAACATGTCGACGACTTCGCCAAAAAGCTGGGGCTAAAACGGCTCACCTTTACCCACCCAGAAAAAACCCACCTCGCCGACTGCTTTAAAAAAAGCCAGGAATTGATGCCAGTGGTCGTCATTACAGGAACTGCCGGCGACGGCAAAACCACCCTTTGTTACGAAATCATTGAAGAACTTTCCGGACAATCGCCACCAGCAGAAGACAAAAAGAAGGCAATCCAGACCGTCTCCATCCCCACCTCCACCGGTCCGACAAACCTCACAGCCATCTTCGACCTTACGGCATGGAGAATTAGAGGTACGGATGGGAAGCTCATCCCCGAACAAATCAAAATCCTCGAAACAATAGCGGATCACATTGAAGGACGAACATCCCATCCCTTCCTGATTGCGGTAAACGACGGGCAAATGCATGAAATCCATCGCGCATTGCCAGATACCTGTTCTTCCGGCCTTAGGGGAGCTTTCGAAGAACTCATTCGCATGCACGCCAAAGGCGAGCGTGACTCGGCCAAATTCCCTCTTCTCAAGTTTGTAAACCTCTCAACAGTTCCCTCAGACGCGATCTTCACCAGTTGTCTCGACGAGCTACTGAAGCGTCCGGAATGGATCTGCCTGGAAGAAGAATCCCACTTGGCTCTCTTCGGGCCAAATTCCCCGATACCGGCAAACTACGCACTTCTCTCCTCAAAGGAAATGCGGTCCAAACTCATCTCCATCTCACAGCTTGCAGACGCCAGTGGATTTCATCTCTCAATCCGGTCAGTCTTCATGTTGTTGGCCAATTCACTTCTCGGGCATCCAGATGCCCGCCATGGACTCCTAAACCCCGGAAAAAAAACCTCCCAATTGCTCGAGAAAGACCAGAAACAACGAGGAGCCCTTCATCTCAACTTTTTCGGCAAAAACCTCTCATTACTAGAACGAAACCAACGGGATATTTTCCGATTCCTAAAATTGTTACACATTGGAGACGAGACCACCAACGACATTGACGAACTTCTCATCTTCGGTGACCTCGACGAAGAACTTCAGGCAACCTACCAGGAATTGATCTCGAAAGATCCTTTCGACCAGAGATCGAAAAAAATCGCTACTTTTATTGATCATTACATCGAAGGACTTCTTGAACAACCAAAAGACATCACAGCTTTCCTTCAAGAACTTGCCGATGAAAGACGCCGGGTTTTTCTTCAATCAACCGACGAACAAATCGAGAACCAAAAACTTTGGTGCATGACGGTATTTCACTATGCAGGTGATTATCTCAAATACTATTTCCTCCCCATCCGTGAAGGCGAAAGCGTACCGCTTCCGCGACTCCAAAAACTCATCGCAGGACTTAACAGGGTTTGGACCGGACTCTTCATATCCAACCAAAGCCACGAACTCTTTCTGGCTTCAGGACTCGACATGACAACTTCGCCCGTGAGCGACCTCTTTCTCAAAACCCTGACAACAACCGAGCAACCAGCCGGCATATCCATCGAAAAACCCACCGGGACCGGCCTACTGCCTCAAATCGTTCTCAGGGCAAATAACCTCACTTACTCGTTTGATCTGACAGTTCTCAGATTCGAATTCCTCATGCGCGTCTCGGACGGAGCCATGCCAACGAGTTTTTCCCGCGAGGCCTACGAAGACCTCATCGCACTCAAACAGTGCGCGTTGCGCGACCTGAAAATCAAGCCCCACCACGAAATCCTCGAGCGTATCGCTCTCCAAGAAACAGGCGATGTCCGCAAAGAACGGATCTTCCTAAATGAAACCCCAACCGGCGCATGAACATCACCGATCAAAAAAACCTTGGCGCATACTCAGGCTCCAAACAACGATTCTCTGGCTTTTTCGGAGAAGCCGTATGGGGACATCGCTTTCAGCAACAGCCCGTCTGGCCCTTAACGCTCGAATTCCTCTGCATGGTTGAGGGAATGCTCCATAAGGAAGCCTTGTTTGATTACACTAGCCCGGAAATCCCGGTCAGTTATGAGTCGATCCCATCCAAGGAATTAAAAATCCTGATGTTCAACAACCCGCGTCTTCGCCAGATTCTCAGTGAGAATCAGGACAACAACGAACTGGCATGGAATGCCTGGTTCGAGGACATGGCCAAACGAATCCCCGAAGACCTACTTCCTGATTTCAGATACCTGTCGGAACGCATACCAGTTTTCGCGAATTTTGTCTCACATGTTGAACTGGTTAGAAAACTCGCTTTGGAATCAAACACAACGGGGCGCAAATGGACACAACGCTTCCTATTTCCAATTGGGCCTGCCGCTCTTTACGAACCCTCGGAAACCAACTTTACGAGGGAACGAAACATTTTCACGAGAACCGGCGAACTCGCCTATCTCATGATTTCCCGTGCTGCCGAGCCACTCAGGAACGAACTCAAAAGTCGATTTTCAGAGTTCTTCGCCCCAAACACTTCACGAAACAAACTCATCCTCAACCTGCTTCCGTCATCACAGCCCAAAAGGGATGGAACCCGAGGTAACGGGTACTTTCCATACCGAACGCACCCAGCCTTCGACCGACTTGCCGAAGATTTACTCAATTTAATGAAGTTGGATCTGCCGAACCAGGATGTTCTCGAACACCTCCGGTTGCTACTCCCCTTCAACCTCTACCTCTATGCGCTCGAAACCGCGAATGCATGGCAGAAAATCGACAGACCGGTAACCTTGGTTGCCGAAATCCCAGGACCGAAAATGGACGTTGTAAGAAAAGCATCCATTGCCTATCGCGACCAGAATGAGTCGGCAGGGATCACGGCTTTGCGTGCTTACATCGCCGATGTTTTACAAACCAAAGAAGAATTTGTTGAGTTGTTGAAGCCAGAGGCACTCCCGAATCTTTCTGAAGAAGAAAGGGCAAGGGAACTCGCCACAAAACTCGCATTGGAATTTGATCTTGAAGGAAACAATCCCAAACAGGAAATCCAGAAAGAGGAAACACAAACAAAAAAGTTGCTGAAAGCAACAACAAGGGACGAGGTCCTAAACCTACTGTCCCAACTTTCCGACGAGAGTTACCGAGATGGGCTCATGCCCGCAATCCTAAGCCTGGGCACAGCGGCCGGACTTATTGACTCCCGAGGCACGGTCAAAAAACGCTATGCTCCCACCGACAGCCTCCTTCGGTCACTCGTTCTCGCAAACATCACGAACCCTACCGGCAGAATGGAGGAAAAGGACTTCCTTGCCCTCCTGCACCGTAGATACGGACTTGTGTTCGCTCCAATAGAAGCCACGAAATCCGTGCTCCCTGAATTTGAAGAGCTCTACGACGAAGCAGATTTCAAAAAGAACCACGAGCGGTTCACCCGGAGGCTTGTGGGACTTGGTCTCGCCAACAGCATGAGCGACGCATGCACCTATGTGACCAATCCCTTCACACGGGCCGGCCAACTCTAATATTCACGGACATGGAAACCACCCTCAATCCAACATCGGATCACAGTCCGAAAACAAAAGAGCCCGAAACACCCGGAGTCTACGCAACTGATTCTACAGTTGGCGACATTGCCTACAGGTTCATGCGGAGAGAACTCGAAAAATTCAAAGACGAGGAAGTTTTTCCTGGCTGTTTCTTCATCCTGTCCGGCTTTTCGCCCGAACAAACCGCACGGTTTGTCATAACGGCCAGCCAAGATCCCGAGTTCGGATCCAAGCTCCAGATTGAACTTCCCAAAAACGAGTTCCAAGGACTCCTGGACGACAAATATCTCGTAGAACACTCGGCGGTTCACACACGACTTGCCGACCGTGACGGGAAAATTCTCATTTCCACAGATCGCGACCCGGATGTTGGAGCCTCAATCAATCACAAAAAAACCATTTCAGCGAACGCGCTCAAAGGCGGCGAATCAGCCCCGGAAATCTGGTATGAGGTCATTTCCGAGCAAGTGAAACTGCTGAAACTTTCAACCGAACAAGAAAACCAGATTCAAGCGTTGATCAAAGGACTCTTTGATTGCGGACAGTTTGGACTAAAGAATTGCGCGGACTACATTCGCAAAGTCATTCAAGACATTGGTGGTGGAGATCTCCTCATGATTGCTGCCGGCCTAAACCTCCCTCTGCTTAGACTCCCTAAATACGAGGACTGCTTCAAACCACTCGCTGAAAAACTCGGGCAACCCGCGAAATGGCGCGAACGATTCGAACAGCATCAAAGAACCTCCTACTACCTTAATCGGAGAAATACCGACGGCGCGATGTTGGCCCCGGAGGAATTGATTAAAACCTTCCAAAGAAAAGAAAAGGAACAGCAGGAAGGAAAAACCCAGATCCCCGCGGATACCTTAGCCGCCTTCGAAAAATACGCCAAAGCAGCTCCTGGCGACAAAAAACCCGCGGAAGAATTATTCTTCAACCACGAGTGGGCCTCTGTCAGAACCTTCTTCGAAAAGGCATCGCGTAAGACACCCGCGAAAAAGTTCGCAGAAATAACGCGTGCCGCCCTCGACCTGAGCAAGATTGAGCCGACAAAAATCGAAAAGTCCATCCTTCAGGACATCGCTACAAAATCGTCACGGAAACCCGGCACAGCCACAGAAGAGGAAATCGAATTCTACAAAACGCACGCGGACACCATCGCCGCTTACGACAGCAAACTCACATTAGAATGGGAAGACTACGTCTATGAGAAAAAGGCAACATGCACCGATTTCTTCGACGGAATCATTGAAGCTTTGAGAAGGAGACTCTCTGGCATGACCGCCGGATTCCAAAGCAGAGTTCTCATTGAAGGCGTAAGACAAAGTACTCCATTAGGCTTTGACACATTGAATGAAGCAGCATGCGAATATTTCCAAAGGCACTACGGCGACCTTCCAAAATTTACCAACAACCTTGTTCGGTTCGCGGACAAGGGCTCGGGAAAACGGGAAACCCTACTCCCTTTCTACCTTGAAAAGGTAAAGCCAATCCTGGACGAACGAAAAAAGAACAAGGGGAAAAAATCCCGAACAACAAAACAATCCAAAGCAATTGAATTCAGGATCACATTGCTTGAACACCCCAAAGGGAAGCCCGACGAGGAAACGACGGTCTGCACAATCCCACTCACCTGGAATTTTCCTTCGGACTCCGTTCTATCAAACGAAAAAGCCGATCTACTCGCGATCCTAAAACATGCTGCCAAAAACGGAAACACCGCTCTTGCAAAAGGTGCGGCTAATTACTCCGCTGTAGGAAAAAAGGGTTACCCCTTGACGATTTGTTTGCGCGAAACACAAGGATTCGCACCAAGTCTGGGAACTGGAAAAGCCGGTAGCTTCATCGCGTCCCCAAGCAAGATTCAGACAATTGATACAGCCCTGGAAGAAATTCTCAAAAACACCGAAGGAAACAAGATATCCCTGGCCCAAGCGTCGGATCTTCGTGGAGCAATCAAACTGCTCAACGACACGCTCAAACCGGCGCTACTCGCATACGCAACCAATTCCCTCGATGTGGCATCAATTCCAGCCCTCGCATCGGCCTACCATGCGCTCCATGAAACAATAACCCAAGTGGAACACGGGCAAACCCGCAAGCTCCTGATCCGGGAATTGCTCGCTTTTGGCAACATTACCGTGGAAGAGGCGAACCACCGTCCCGCGCTTTCCATCATCTGCCCCTGGCATCCATTAAGACTTGAAGCTCACCGCGGCAGGGTCATTCAACTCTCCAAAGCAATTTCAACCGCGCTTTCGCCCACCGAACATCAATTTTCTGATGGGCGCAAAGGATCCCTGTTTTTCAAAGACATCAAAGAATTCGTCGATACCCCACCAGCCCCCGAACTTTCGGTGACTTGGAAAGAATTGGCTGCCCATACCATGGTTGTCACCCAAAGCCTCGGCAACTACTCGCTGCATGAAGGCGCAACAGACTTCCAACAAGCCCAAGCAGTTGAAGACAACGCCGCCCTGGCAGCACAGACAATCCTCCACGAGGTCGACGAATACCTTGTGCTCCAACCGCATGAAAGAGACAATCTTTCCATCCTCCTATACAACTGCAATTCTCGGGAGCTTCCAGCAAGACTCGTTGCAGATCTCAACAAACGCAACAGGGATCCCCATAAACCCAAGATCAACTGCGAAGTATTGTTGACCCACCACGAACCCCATCACCTCCAAGAGATCTATCAAGACCTTGTCGCGGATGCAGACGAAGAGACAATCAAACCGGATGAAACAAGCGGCGACTTTCTTTCCCGGGTCCGGATCAACATCTCAGCAGCCAGCTCGGTAAAAAAACACCACAAGCCAAGCCGGAGACAACCCGCGGACATCGCGTATTGCAGAGATCTTTTGTCGCGGGAAGCGACCGTCAAATGGGACTGGATGAATCTTGAAGGCAAGACATTGCCTGCCGAAGAACTGAAACCGCATCAATGGCAACGGATGCGCCCCTTCAAGGACGGGGACCCTGCGGTCCGAATTCTCCTAACCTGCCCCGCACAAACGGCTGCAAACTGGGGGTACATTCGCAGCCTTGGCTTCGTTGAAGAACCAAACACCGACCGGAACTGGAAATACGGAGAGGCCGCCATACCCATGCGGGTCCTAGACTTTGACAGCACCAAAGTAGCAACGATTCTCAAAGAAACACACGAGTTGGGCTTTTGGGTTATCAATCAGGATGAAATGCTAGACCGGAGGTTGCTTGAAAACCGAAACGTCAAAGTCATCCGCTACATCCAAAGCGCCAGCCAAGGACGTAATCTGATCATCTCATCGACAGCCAGAGACACGCTTCTAGTAAATTCATTGAAGAAGCGCCTCAAAGTCCTACTTCCCAGCTCAACAAGCAGCGAGGTTACTTCTTCCCTGATTCGACTTTTTCTGAACGAAGCAAACGCTGTGTCCGGCGGCCTCGTCCTCCGAGCAGCTCGAAGGGCGAACAATACCAACGAACTACTCGGGCTGGTTCTTTCCAAGTTCCTTATCCAAGCCCAACTTGGCAGTGAAAAAAAGGCATGCTGGTTCCTACTTGATGACTATGTCCATTGGCTCGGAAAGAGAGATGGTGACGGCATAGCCGACCTATTGGTTCTCTCCCCCACATACAAGAATGGGAGGCCACACCTTGATATTCTCGTCAGCAAGGCAAAATTCATCACCCCGGATATCCTTACAAAAAACAAAGGGACATCCGAAACTCAGCTCAAAAGCACTCTCATTCAGATCTCCCAAGCCCTGAACAACGATCCTTCTCCACTCGACCAAGGCCTGTGGCTCGCAAGAATATCGGACATGCTTCTTTCCCGCACTGTTGACGGTATCAACCAGGACGGTATCAATGCTGAAGAATGGCGATCCTTCATTCGCGACCGGGAATGCACTTTCTCCATTAGCGGATACTCCCACATCTTTTTACATACACCTGCCCCGACACCTGTGCAGGGCTGTTCCGGAATTGACACCTCAAAAGCAGCAAAGCCCGCTCCAGCTTACCAAGAAGTGTTCAATTCAGAACTGGTGAGCAATTTCATCCTGCAAATGCATGATCGGAATTTTGATCAGGTGCTCATCGAACGGACGAGACTCGGCCATCCAAAATTCGACCATCAGGAAATCCGGGACATTTCGGAAAAACCTAAACCCCCTGGAAACGACTCAGAGGATGGGAACGATGAGGATACCGGCGACCAGAAGCCCCCAACGACGCCACCGGCATCGCCATCAACAACTTCAAGCGCCAAGTCATCCGATGGTGAGTCAGAAAAACCCAACCCCGAGAAAACCGCTCCAGGATCGGCCGGATTAACCGGAATGGCTACACAAGAGGCGGCTTCGGAAAAATCCCATCCCACAGCCACATCCGAGGACCCCCTTCGCGCCCACCTGATTGCATGTGAGGCAACTCAAGCCACCGACGACTCCGGGGCCGAGTCATGGCTTGCGGATACAGTCGAACAATTACGATCCGCCCTGCTCGCCCAAGGAATGTCTGCAAAGTTCGCCGAGGGCAAACCTCCCATACTGACACCCAATGCCGGACTGATAAGACTACAGGGCGGCGCTCATTTGACGATCAAGCAGCTTGAAGCGAAATCCGACGAGCTTTACACGACTTACGGACTGAAGATCCTCGGATTTTCCCCCGGCCAAAAATACATTTCCATTTCGGTTGCCCGCCCTGACAGGCAGACTCTCCATACCACATCCGTTTTCCTCGAACTTCTAAATTCAGGAATGGCCGAGGAATCCTCCAACAACGAAAATATCTTCGTTGCCATCAAAGAAGAAGACGGAACGCCAATTTTTCTGGAGCCTCATACAAACCCCCACACCCTTGTCTCGGGAATAACCGGGTCTGGAAAATCCGTCCTTATTGGAAACATCATGCTCTATATAGGGCTAACCAGGAGCCCAGCACAAAGCAGGATTTACCTTACCGACGGCAAACAAGGAATCGACTTCTATCCATACCAAAATCTACCCCACCTTGAACTGGGGAGCGGCAAGGTCATTACGGACAAGGACGAGTCGATTGAGCTGTTCTCGACCATCGTAGAAGAAATGGAAAACCGGCTGTCCTTATTCAAGGAAGCATCTGCGGACAACATCCGATCCTACCGACAAAAAACAGGGAAAGAAATGCCCACCCTATGGGTAATTCAAGATGAATTCACTGCGTGGATGATCGACAAAGAATACGCGGAGGCCGTTACCGCCTTCGTCAATCGCATCGCGGTTCAATCCAGAGCCACTGGTATTTTCATGATCTTTGGCACCCAGCGTCCAGACAACTCTGTGATGCCAATGCAACTAAGATCACAGCTAGGCAATCGCCTCGCACTCAAAGTTTCGGACGCCGGAACTGCTGAAATCGCCACCGGGATCAAGAATTCCAGGGCGGAACACCTACTAAAGAAGGGACACATGCTCGCGAAACCGGATGCAGACCTTATTTACTCGCAGGTTCCCTTCATTGATAAAGACACAGAAGTCCAACCCTTGATCGAGCTGATTCGCCAACGCTACAGTAAAAAGCCAACCGCTTGAAATAACAGTAGCAGACCTACAGGCACCAAAGGGCACAAGAGGAATGGCCACACCTTCAATAATTTATTTAGACAACAACGCCACCACTCGAGTGGATCCAGAAGTAGTTGCCGCCATGGCACCATTCTGGTCAGATACCTATTTTAATCCCTCATCCGTAGTGGGCGAAGGTTCCGGCAGTGCCGAAGCTATTCGGCAGGCACGGAAAACCCTCGCCAAACACCTCGGGGGGGATCCTTCCGAATACGTTCTCACCTCCGGAGCCACTGAATCAAATAACTGGGTAATCAAATCCATCACCAGCCGGTGTCTCCGAGTCAAAGGCAAATGCCATATTGTTACCTCGGCAATCGAACACCCTTCTGTCCTGGATACTCTCAAGGTGTTGCAGGAGTGGCATCCAGAATTGAAAGTAAACTTTGTCCCTGTTACTTCCATCGGGGAAATCAACTTGGAAGCGTTACGGGATTTCATCACAGAGGAAACAGATCTCGTCTCCATCATGTTCGCCAACAACGAATCAGGCGTTATTCAACCAATTGCCCACGCCGGCCAAATAACGAAATCCAATTCCAACGGCCACGCCCCTTTCACACCGATGCCACCCAAGCCGTTGGCAGAATTCCTGTGGACCTCGACGACAATCTTAGCGACACCGACCTCCTTTCCTTGTCCGCACACAAGTTCCACGGACCCAAAGGAGTTGGAGCACTTTACATTCGGGAGGGAACCAGCCTGGACCCCTTCCTCCACGGGGGATCCCAACAATTTTTCCAACGAGCAGGCACGGAAAACCCGGCCCTCGCGGCCGGACTCGAAACAGCCCTCAGACTCGCAGGCGAAACCCGGAAGACGCGATCCGAAAAAACTGCTTATCTTCGGGACACATTCGAAAACCTCCTTTCCGGACTCGTTCCCGAAATCACAATTTTGGGACAGGCTGGAACACGCCTGCCCAATACCTCCCTCTTGCTACTTCCCAACATGGAGGGAGAAATGCTCGTCCATCAGCTTCTTGGACTTGGTATCGCCACATCGACAGGTTCAGCATGTTCAAACGGCAGCGATCAACCCTCGCATGTTGTGAGGGCAATGAGAATTATTTCTCGAAAGCACGAAACATCGTCAGAATTTCCATGTCCCACATGACGACCATGGAAGAAGTGCAGACACTCTGCACCTTTATGAAATTGGTGTTTTCCTGAATGGCCTCCCACGGACATCAAAATCCGACTTCAGTTTACAAGCTGTTCACTGTAAAACCGCCCGGAACCCGGCCTCTGACAACAACCCCGGAAGTCCGCCATTTTTCGGCAAGCTGCTTTTGGCGGACCCCGACCGAAGCACCTTTTTTCCGGTTCATCCGCAAAGGCATGAACTCCAAATTGTAAAGTTTCTCATCCAACTCTGGCGCCACCGCCCGCGGGATGATGTGATCCACCTCAACAACGTCGCCTAGATACGGCCCCTTCGTGATCGAAGGGGCCTTTCCTTTTTTAGAGCCGCCATACCGGCGGCATCCAAACAACCCAGCCGCTAGAAGATAATCCCCGGTTCCTCACAAGGGATTCACGATCCGCATCCGCACGAGGAGTGCCAGCATAGCCAGCCTTGCGCTGGGCCTCCAGAATCAACCCCTCCGGATCCTTGCCGGCCAGCCGGCAGCACCTCCACCCAATACATCATCAACCTCAAACGGGAATTGGCCGCCCTGTCTCCTTGCAATGAATCCAGCTTCACCGGATCCAACAAAGATTTGAGGATAACAACAGAATCCGTCTCGCGCCCCCAAAGCGGCGACAACAAAAAACAAAAAACCAGGAAAAGCCAAATCACCCCTCCCCGGGACCTCCCAGCACACCCCGGCCGCAAACGCTCAAAGAAAAATGCCTCCCCGAGGATCTCCATCACCCAGGAATAAATGCCCGGCTCCTTCGATTCGCGGGAACCCGCGACATTGAGGGACCGAATTCCATGATCCCTCACAAACTGGCAAAGCAGCTTCGCTCCGGTCACGATAACCATGAACACCCGGAGCCCGCGTTCCCCGCCTGGAAGCTGATGGGTCGTCTCGGTGGGATCGATTTGGAGCCGAACCGAGTCGTCGGGATTCAGGAAGACCTCGATCCGCGCCCGGGTCAATGTTGCGAGCGCCCGCAGTCGTAACCATACCCGGGAGATCCGCGGCACTCGACGAACGCGACCCACAACACCCCGACCGGATCCATGGGTCCAGGGGCCGCTGCGGGCGCGTCGACGATGGCGGGCTGGGTCGAAGCCGCCATTGCCGCCGCGCCACCGACCACCTGGCTGGCGAGCACGACGCCCTCGACCGCCGCTTCGGTGGTCACCGGGCGTCCCGCCGCATCCCAAGCCTGGGTGAGCGCGAGGAATCGCGAGAACTCCACCGGCACCGTCGCGCGCGTGGCGCGGCCGAGGGGTACGGTACCACTCGTAATCGCCCATCGAATCCGCGGATCGTCCGCGAAGTGGTCGAGGAGGTCGAACGTCGGGATCGATCGCCAATTGGTCGGCCTCCCAGTTCTGGATCTGGTCCACGAGCTCTTGCGCCGTCTTGTTGCGGAGCTCGAGATCTACCCCGACGCTGAGCGGGGCGATCCACACCATGTTGGTGATGCCCGTGGCCTGCGAGGTGTGACAGTTGGAGCACTGAACGGCGGGATCGAAACCACCGGGGTGTCCCGTCGGCGCAGTGACCGGAGAGCGTGGCAAGTCTCGGCAACGAGGGTGCTGAAAAACTCCCAAGAGTTCCTGGTTGAAGACCGTTGGGATGCCCGTGGCTTTCAGAGATTCCTCAGCGCGGCCACGAACACGTCGCTCCCGCCGTTGGCATTCCCCCGGATCGGGGGTGATCAGCTTCTCCGGCCGGGCTCGCGGTCGCGAACGCCACGAACACGATCGAACGATCGCCGGTCGACCCAGGGAGAATCCCCCCGGCCGCGGCCAGCGACGTGACCGATTGACTCGAGCGTCCCGAGATCGAAGCCTTGCAGTTGGTTTCCGCGGCCAGTCAGCACGACAGCCGCGGGAGCGTCGGCGTCGCTCAGGCCGCTCGAAGTGCCCGCCCCGCCTATCGCGAAAGCGAGGACCGCGAGTAGGAGGCCCCATCGACCGGGTTCGTCTGGCACCGTGAAGTCAAAGTCACTGCTCCCCTCGTGAATTCTGGTTCGTCCCGTGGCGGGGATTGTAGACGGACCGCCTCGCGGCGGAACGAGAATCGCGTGCTCGCCAAGAACTGCACGCGCCGTGCGGGTCATCGCGGGGTGGCGGCCGCCGGCGCTCCAACGGCTCATACGCCGAAGATCGCGCGCCCAAGATCGCCGGATGCTACCATGAGGACGCGAAACTGCGCCCCACGCGACTCCCTGGAGGGACCATGACCTGGATTCGGACCGTGCCCGAGGGAGAAGCCACTGACTCGCTGGCGGCCCTGTATCGTGAGATCGCGGAACCCACGACTGGGCGCGTCGACCACATTCTGAAGGCCCACTCTCTCAACGAGGCGAGCCTCCGCGC
>CAWENZ010000064.1:0-43069 GCA_963810445.1 uncultured Verrucomicrobiae bacterium
CCCGTTGCGTTCGCCGCACCTGACATTCCCAGACACCCTGCGAGCATTGCCACACCCAACCTGCATAACCAAGACTTCATGATGCCTCCCAAAAACACTTTTATAAAAAATCAAAAACCAAACGGGGCGAATCTACCCTGTATTACCCGCAATAACAAGAGTGCCATGAAAAAATAGCCCTAATGAAATACTGAACAAATCGCCCGTTCGTCCTGAGCTTGTCGAAGGGTGTTTTAATCGATTGATTTATTAACATTTCTAGCTCCCCTGTACGCTGCCAGACAGACTAAAATTCCATCACAACAACCTCACCCGATCACTTCGCCACCCCCCACGCCGCAGGCAGGCTGGAAGTGACCACCCCGCTGGAGTTAAGCACCGCGCCGTTCATCAGCCACACCGCCGTCATGCCACTGACGCTGTCACGCCACAGGATGTCGGCTTTGCCGTCACCGTTGTAATCGGCCACTTTTTCCACGTTCCAGTTGACCGGCACGCTGTTGAGGTACGCGCCGCTGGTCTGCACCGCACCGTTCATGTACCACACCGCGTTCTGCCCGGTGACGGTGTTGCGCCACAGGATGTCCGCTTTGCCGTCACCGTCAAAGTCGCCCGTCCCGGCGATGCTCCACGGCGCAGCAAGGGTGCTGACCGCTGTACTGCTGAGCATTGCAGTGCCGTTCATCAGCCACAGGGCGTTCTGTCCGCTGACCGGGTTGCGCCACAGGATGTCAGCCTTGCCGTCTCCATTGAAGTCGGCCAGTGCTGCAAGCGCCCAGGGTGCTGCAATGCCGGACAACGAGGCGCCGCTGCGCTGGGTCAGGCCGTTCATTAGCCAGACGGCGTTCGCGCCACTTGTGGCATCTCGCCACAGCAGGTCGGCCTTGCCGTCGCCGTCAAAGTCGGCAGCGCCAATGATGTTCCACGGGGCCGCAACTGTCAGGGTGTAGCCGCCACTGGTCTGGGTGGTGCCGTTCATGAACCAGATGGCATCATTGCCACTGACGGGGTCGCGCCACAGGATGTCGGCTTTGCCATCTCCGTCGAAGTCGCCGTTGGCGGCGATGTTCCACGGGGCCGCCACGCTGTTGAGGTAGCCTGAGCTGCTCATCGTCGTTCCATTCATCAGCCAGATGACGTTCTGACCGGTGCCGGCATTGCGCAGCAGGATGTCGCTGTTGCTGTCTCCGTTGAAGTCGCTGCTGACGCTTGCTTTGCCGGTGCCGCTGAGGGTGACGCTGGCCGCGCTGGCATTGCTGGTGACGGTGACGGCGCCATTGCGCAGGCCTGAGGCGAGCGGCGTGAAGCTGACGCTGAAGGTGCAGTTGGCACCGACTGCCAGGGTGGCACCGCAGGTGGTGGTGCTTGCATACTCAGCACTGGCGGTAATACTGGCGATGTTGAGTACGGCGCTGCCGGTGTTGCTCAGGGTGACGAGTTGCGCGGCACTGGTCGTGCCGGTGTGCTGTGCGGCGAAGCTGAGGCTGGCTGCGCTCAGACTGGCGACTGGTGCAGCACCAGTCTGGCTCTGTGCAGCCACGGCCCAACTGGCAGGCACGACGTTGAGATAGGCCGAGCTGCTGACACTCAGTCCGTTGATCAGCCAGATGGCATTCTCGCCGGTAGCCGCGTTGCGCCACAGGATGTCCGCTTTGCCATCGCCGTTGTAGTCGCCCACGGCACTGACGCTCCAGGTAACCGCGAGTGTGTTCAAATAGCCCGATGAGCTTATGCTGGCTCCGTTCATCACCCACACGGCATTTTCTCCGGTAGTGGTGTTGCGCCACAGGATGTCTGTCTTGCCGTCACCGTTGAAGTCGCCTGTCCCGGCGATCAGCCAGGGGGTGTTCAGGGTGTTGAGATAGGCCGATGAGAGTAGTGCCGCTCCGTTCATAAGCCAGACGGAGTTCTCGCCGCTGACGGTGTTGTGCCAGAGGATGTCGGCTTTGCCGTCACCGTTGAAGTCACCGCTCTCAGCGATGACCCAGGCGGCAGGCAGGGTGCTGACGATGCTGCTGGACTGGATGGTGCTGCCGTTCATGAGCCACACGGCGACTTCGCCGGCAGGTCCCCGCCACAGCAGGTCGGCTTTGCCGTCTCCGTTGAAGTCGTCAGTGCTGGCGATGTTCCAGCCCAGCGGCACGGTGGTGACGCTGCCGGACGACTGGATGACGCTGCCGTTCATGATCCAGATCGCTACTTCGCCATTCGGCCCGCGTCGCACGATGTCGGCACGTCCGTCGCCGTTGAAGTCGCCGGTCCCGGCCAGTTGCCAGTTCGCAGGGATGGTCCCCGCCACGCCGCTGGACTGCAGCGCGCTGCCGTTCATCAGCCATACCGCCACTTCACCGGCAGGACCCCGCCACAGAATGTCCGACTTGCCGTCGCCGTTGAAGTCGCGGCGGACACTGGCTTTGCCAGTACCGCTGAGGCTGATGGTATCGTGGCTGCTTGCTGCGTCGCTGATGATGGTGATAGCACCGCTGCGCACGCCCACTGCAGTCGGTGTAAAAGTGACACTGATAATGCAGTTCGCCCCTGCCGCCAGCGTCGTACCACAGTTATTGCTCTGACCGAAATCGCCACTCGGCGTGATACTGGCAAGATTAAGGGTAGTCAGACCGCTGTTGGTCAGCGTCACTGCTTGTGCGGCACTGGGGTTACCAATACCACGAGTTGCAAAGACCAGTGCGGTTGTAGAAAGTGATACGGCAACCTGATAATGGGCGATAATATTCTTGTTGCCATTTATAATAATCGCCAGTTGGTTACCCACACCTGCAACATCGCCGCCCCAACTTACAAACTGATACCCCGGCCTATTGGCAGCCGTCAGTGTCACGAAGCTTCCTTCTGGGTAATTCGTCAGAGCGGGATAAGCTGAAACCAACCCGCTTGTAGCTGCGGTTACATTTAATAAATAATTCGGCACGACACCAGAAGAATTGGGTGCCACATAGGCAGGCCCGCTGGTAACCGAACCCAGTTGATTGGTCACGGTCACGGTATAAACACCCACATTATTTATGCCAACATTATTCAGCGTCAATGTCGGGCTGGTCGCTGCGGTAATAGCTATGCCATCTTTGCTCCATTGATACGCAAGCGGCAGGCTACCGGTAGCTCTGGCACCGAGAGTGATGTTAGTCCCAATAGTCACAAACTGGCTTTGCGGCTCTGTCACAAATGATGGGGCAGAATTTATTGCTGCCCTCTGTCCGCCATACGCCCCCCGGTCATTTCTCGACAAGTCAACATCCGCATATCTAGCATCTGGGTTGCCAGAATTAATGCTGGTTGAAGGCGCTTGCAGATGGTAATCCGCTGTCAAGACATTGGTGAATAGAGGATCGGCATTTATGTCCCCGGCTTCCATCAACTGATAGCGATTTGCTGTTACATAATATGCATCGAGTTCCCCAAAGTTTCCTTTGATGTTCCCCCAATAGGTATTGAATGAAGAAAAAATATGTTTATGAGCAGTGTCACTCGTATTCGAATCTATGACACCGATATTATTCGAGACAAAAATATTGTTTCTGTTAGATACCTTAGTTACTGGCTGTGCAGTATCTAATTGCAAGGCCGCACTCAAATTAACAAAGGAATTATTTTCCACAACCACATCCTCTGCACCCAGAGACCCGCTTACAATTACACCTATCCCGTATGGGGTTGCACTGACGGGGTGAAATATATTATTACGAATAATCCTTCTGCCGGCACCAGTTACAACCACTTGCTGACCACCCGCTGAAGTAATATTTCCTTGAATAATAGTTGGCCCTGCACTGGCATTAAAACTGATATATCCACCTACACCTTCAATCTGTGAATTAGGGGCCGTATTAATACGTGACAAGCAATTAAATAATGTTTTCTCCCCACCGCTCCCGCGCAAAGTCACGCCATTAAGCAACGTCACATTTTCACAGAAAGTTCCCGGTGCAATTTGCACCACATCGCCGGGCAGCGCTGCATTCACCGCCGCCTGAATCGTCGAATATTGTGCTGGTACATTCAAAACTTGACGGTTTGGTACATATAAAATCGCATCCGAAAATGTCGCCCAGTTACCCAGTGCATCGGATACCATCGCGTACACCGTTTTTAACCCGGATGTATTGGTGGCACCATATCCAGCAGCTAGATTCCAGCCTTTTTTCAGCGTGGAATAGGGCTCAGGTATAGACCACGTCAACCCGTCATTGCTGAATTTCATTTGCGCACCGGAACCCATCCCCGCCACTGCATCCAAAACATCCAGCACCAATGAAGCATTGGCATCATCAGTTGCATATTCCTCAAAGTTGACGGCGATACTGCCCACAGGCGTGGTGGTATCAGGTAAATAATTGGCTGTGACGACAAGCGCCTGCCCACTCAACAATTCAACTGTCTGATAAGCTGGAGAATAGAGGTTCGGCAAAGCGCTGAATGAGATCGTGTAGATGCCAATCGGCAAATTGGTGCCGCTCCAAGTAGTCCCGCTCACCTGTTGGTCAGCTATTACGAACGAGGCTCCGGGTTGGTTAGTATTCAGTTGTATCGAGCCTGTCGCATTCTGCTCAAACGCACCCATATCAGGAGCGCTACCGTTAAACGGCACCCCGATATTGGCACCGGTATTTACTGCCGGTGAACCTGATGATAGTTGGTAATTTACAGCGGATACATTTACAAATAGTGGGTCAGCGGAAATGTTGCCATTGATGCCAGTTTTATCAGTGATTCCACTGTTGTAGCCAGCGCCAGCCACGTTCGGAAATACATCATTATTAGCCATTGTGATCGACGTCGTAGCCCACGCCGCAATCCCAGCATAACCGTTAAATGCCATAATATTGTTGCGCAGAGTTGTCGTCGAGCCATTCTGGATTGAAGCACCCCAATATGCATTGTAAGCAATTGAATTATTGTCTATGGAGATGTTGGTTGCATTCGGTGTGACGAATATTCCTTGAGTGTTACTAATAATCAAATTATTTGAAATCTGGTTATTGGTAGCCGGGCGGAGACTGCTAAACCCAACAGAAATTCCATTGTAGCCACCGCGAATGGTGCAGTTATGAATTTTTGAAGATGTCGATTCCAACAATACCGTTGCTCTCATTCCATAGGTACTGTTATTTTCCAGATTAATCCCCTCAATCGTTGCATTATTGGCATCCACCAATCCATAAAATGCATTCTGGAAAATGATCGTCGTCTTATTCGCCCCCGCCCCTTTAAGCGCAACGCCCGGACGCAAAACCATTCCTACAACGGTATTGGGATCGTGTGGCCGCAATGAATTTGGCGTACTCATGTACGATGGAATGGTAAACACCCCCTCGGTCAAATAAACCGTCTCGCCGGGATTCGCCGCATTGATGGCATCCTGTATCGTCTCGTAAAACTTGCCATTCAAAATAATATTTCCGGCAGTGCCCGCGACTTTATCTATCGTGTCGGTGTAAACAGGCGAGATATTTCCTTGATCGTCCTGGAACTGTGCATAAACCTTATAGGTTGTCAGCCCTGCCTTGCCGCCGTAGTTAGGGTCAGCCAAATTCCATGGATACATCGACGATACATTCTGCCACCATCCATAGGTTATCCCGTCATTGCTGAAGCGCATGTACTGCCGAACTCCATTGGCGGGTGCATTAACAGTGGTATTCAACATAACGCTATAGCTGGTCGTTGTTGCCGCACCGGCGTTGATGCTGACCGAGCCAGTTGATGGAGTTGTGTAAGCGGCTGTTGAAAAATGAAACATCTTGCTGTAACGGACACTCCCCGTAGCATTATCAATCGCCTTGATCCCCCAGGACACCGGGGTGTTATAGGGGAGGTTCGATACCGTAAATGAAGTGGCCGTCTGCCCCTGCGAAACAAGGTTATTCGGAAAATAAATGTCCGTGGTCGCCTGCACAACATACACGTCATATCGCAGCGCTCCGCCGCCGGGGTTGGAGGCAGACCAATTCAAGGTTACAGACAGCGGCTGGTTGGCCGCACCATCGGACGGAGTAACCGCTAATATATCTCCCGGCCCTTGGTAAACGGACACGGTGGTAATGGTTAGCGTACCCGTTCCAACGCCACCACCATTGGTCGCGCTCAGGCTCACGGTATAAGAGTTCGCTGTGGTAGGCGTGCCGCATCCCGGCGAGATCACGGACCGGCGTGGCCCGTTTCCAGCATCCGGCGATTGGTGGGATCCCGCCGCGTCCTGGCAACGGCTGGAGTGGGACATCCAGCTCGCCAGCCGCCACCTGCTGCGGCTGGTTTTCCAAACGCCCGACCACTGGCAGCTCGACGGCATCTACCGATGAAGGCGGCCTATTCAGAACTGCACGCGCACTCGGCATTCTCGTTTCTGCTAGGGGCCAGCCAGCCGGAGGCGATGATACGGCGGGCGGCGGAACTCGGCATCGAATCCATCGCCATCACCGACCGCGCGGGATTCTACGGCTCCGCCCGCGCCCATCACGCGGCCAGGGAATGCGGCATCCGCGCCTTGGTCGGCTGCATGCTCGATCTCCCCGATGGTAGCCGGTTCCCCGTGCTCTGCGCCACCCGCGACGGTTACCGGATGTTGAGCCGCCACCTGACCGACCGCCATTTGTCACCGGACGAGGAGCACGGCGTGCCTGCTAACGGAAATCTGGTCGCACTCACCGGCGACCGCGACGGCCCCGTCTGTCGCCCCTTGCTGCGCGATGACAAGAAGGCCGCGCTCGATGCCGCCACCCGGCTGATAGAAAGGTTCGGCCATGGGAATGTTTACGTCGAGATCACGCGCCACGGCCTGCGTGACGACGGGCGTCTCAACCGCCATTTGATCGACCTTGCAAGCCATCTGCGCCTGCCGCTGTTAGCCAGCAATGCGCCGCTTCACGCGACCCGTGGCGACCGCCGCCTCGCCGATGCCTTCGCCTGCCTCCGTCATCACGTCCCGCTCGATGGCGCAGGCTGTTTGCTCGCACCGAATGGCGAACGGCATTTGAAATCCCCGTGTGAAATGGCCGCCTTGTTCGCCGATCTGCCGGAAGCCGTCGCCAACACCCGCCGCCTCGCGGAGCGGATCGGATTCACGCTGCAGAACCTCGATTACCGCTTCCCCGATTTTCCCGACGGCCGGGGAAATCCCCTGTCCGTCAACGAGCAGACAACCCTCTTGCGGCGGTTCGCCTACGCCGGTGCATCCCGCCGCTACGGAGTTTGCAGCCAGAAGGTCAAATGCCAGTTAGAGCACGAGCTCGCGCTCATCCACAAGCTCGGTTTCCCCGGTTATTTCCTGATCGTGCACGACCTCGTCGAGTTCGCGCGCGGACGCGGCATCTTGTGCCAGGGCAGGGGATCCGCCGCCAATTCGGTGGTCTGCTACGCCCTCGGAATCACCGCCGTCGATCCGGTCGGCGGTGGGTTGCTTTTCGAACGCTTTCTCATCAGAAAACCGCAAGAGCTGGCCGGATATCGACATCGACTTCCCCTCGGGCGAGCGACGGGAGGAGGTCATCCAGCATGTCTTCGCGAAATACGGCGCGCGCAACGCGGCCATGACCGCCAACGTGATCACCTACCGCTCGAAATCCGCGTTCCGCGAGATGTCCAAGGTGCTCGGTTTTCCACCGTCGGTGGCGGATCGGTTTTCCGACAGTCCTTCGGCTTTTCGTGGCGAGGGATCGGCGGAAAAGCCGCTGGACCGGGAAGCGGAGTTCGCGGACCGCATTTCCACCATCCTCCCGCCCGATCATCCTCGCCTCGCCGCGCTCGCCCATCTCTATCAGACGGTGCTCGGGATGCCGCGCCACCTCGGCCAGCACTCCGGCGGCATGATCGTCTGCGACCACGGGCTCGACTCCGTCAGTCCCGCTCCAGCCCGCCACCATGCCCGGCCGCACCGTCGTGCAGTGGGACAAGGACGACTGCGAGGACATCGGCATCGTGAAGATCGACCTGCTCGGCCTCGGGATGCTGGCGGCCATCGAGGATGCCTTGGACATCTGCACGCCGCCGCGGCAGTCCCGTGGATCTGGCGACCATCCCGAAGGACGATCCCGCGGTGTTCGAGATGCTGTGCCGGGCGGACACGATCGGCACCTTCCAGGTCGAGTCGCGCGCGCAGATGGCGACACTGCCGATCATGCGGCCGCAGACCTTTTACGATCTGGCCATCGAGGTGGCGATCATCCGCCCCGGCCCCATCGTCGGCGACCTGGTCCATCCCTATCTGAACCGCCGCAACGGCCGGGAAAAAATCGACTACATCCACCCGGCTTGTGAGGAAATCGCTCGAACGCACGCTCGGCGTGCCGCTTTTCCAGGAGCAGGTGCTGCGGATGGCGATGGACGTGGCGGGACTTCACCGGCGCGGAAGCCGACGAACTGCGCCGCGCGATGGCCTTCAAGCGCTCGACGACAGCCGTATGGAGCAGGTCACCGCCAAGCTCCGCCTGCGCATGGGCGAACGCGGGATCAAGCGCGACGTGCAGGAAAAGATCGTCGACTCCATCGGCTCCTTCGCGCTCTATGGATTTCCCGAAAGCCACGCCATTTCCTTCGCGCTCATCGCCTACGCGAGCTGCTGGCTCAAGGTGCACCACCCGGCGGAATTCTACACCGGCCTGCTCAACAACCAGCCGATGGGATTCTACTCGGTGAACACGCTGCTGCAGGACGCGAAACGCCACGGCATCCGCGTGATGCCGGTTTGCTGCCTGTCGAGCGGTGAACTAACAGAGGTGACGGACGACCGCACGCTGCGACTCGGCCTGCTGCGTCTGAAGGGTCTATCAGGAAATACGGCGGCAAGGATCGTTGCTGAAAGAAACGCAATGCCCTTCACCTCGCTGGAGGATTTCCTCTCTCGTGTCCAGCCGACCGCCAAGGAGAAACGCCTGCTCGCCCAGGCCGGGGCCTTGAACGAACTGCCGCACGTCGAGCACCGGCGGGAAGCACTCTGGCAGGTCGAGCTGCCGCTGCATGACGACCTGCTCATGCCGCGAAATCCCTTCCGCCACCAGGTGCTCCCGCCGATGGATGCCGCCACCCGCTTGTCCGCGGATTTTGCCACGCAAGGCGCCAGCGTCGGCCCGCACCCGATGCGGCTCTGGCGCGAGCGCTGCGGCACCCGCCAGATCCTCCGCTCCCGTGATTTGCAGAACCTTCCCCACGGCATTCCCGTCGTCGTCGCCGGCATGGCGATCTGCCGCCAGCGCCCCGGCACCGCGAAGGGCCATTGTTTCATCAGCCTCGAGGACGAGAGCGGCATTTCGAATTTATTCGTCCCGCAGAAAACTTTCCACCGCCTTCGCCTCGTCATCACCAGCGAGCCCTTCCTCTGCGCCGGCGGCATTCTCCAACGCTCCGAAGGCGACCAACCCACCGTCTATGTCACCCACATCGAGCCTCTATCAGGCATCGACCGCGAACAAGCCGCGCGATCGCATGATTTCCATTAGAGGCGGTCTTGAAAATGGCAGGGACCGTTCTCCGCAACGGTCCAGCGAATGTGAGGCGAATGAAACCGCCCATGAAGAGCTCGAAAATCCGTCCATGGTCGGACATTCACCACGCATTCTCCCGGACTGCCCGGAGGACTATCCCTGCCTTCGGGAATTTTCCACGCAACCTCCTGGAGATAGGGATTCAGTCGGGGAGTTCCTCAAGCATGAGCTTGCGATACCAGATCTTGGTTTTGGCACCGCCATGGATCTGCAGCGCAAAGATCCCGCGCCGGGGAATGGCGGGATCCTTCTCGATGTAATCGATGGTCTTGACGCCGTTGAGCCATAACTGGATATGCGGCCATTCCGCACGGATGCGGTAAACATTCCAGTCATCCTTCTTCAACGCCTGTGCGTGAATTTCCTTGGTGGGGCGGATGATGTCGCGACCGCTGCGCCGGGACTCATCGCAGAGCGCGCCATCGTATCCGCTACCGAAATCCGCCTGGAATCCCCGGACCTCATGGCTGTCCTTGATCCTCTCCGACCAGAACTGGATGCCGCCATTCACGAAGCCGCCGCTCCCTGCGATCTTCACCTCCAGCGTGAGTTCGAAATTCCCGTAGGACTTCGTGGTTGCCAGGAAATCGTTGTGCGGTTGTTTGCGATCCGTTTCTCCCGCCGTGAAAGCGCCATCCTCCAGCTTCCAGGTTTTGGCGATGTCACCTTCCCAACCATCGAAGGTCTTGCCGTCTGATAGGGCGACGGGATCCGCCCGGAGCCCAGGCAGGGACGTCATGAAAATTAAAAACGTTAGAATCGCACGCATGTCTGATGAAGGAGTTGAGGTAAAGGGCGGTCCGGCATCGGATGAAGGTTGCCAACCATTCCTCCGAACCTAAGCGACAGCGGAGGTGCGTAAAGGGAATTCATGCAGGCCTCTGAACGACGGGAAATGGGTTCAACCTGTCGATCACCCCACGCACGGCTCTCGCGGCGGGGGGATGACTTCCACTGAATGAGAACCAAAAAAACTTGACTGGATTCCCCGGACAAACTGACATCGCCCCGATGTCGAAAATGTTTCGCCAAGTCGGCCAATGGCTCCTGATAGGGATGCTGTTGGTGTCGATGGGCGGGCACCTCGCGCTGCTTCAGGGGGTGGCATGGACGCGGATGCTGGTGGATTATTCCAGCAAGGAGTCCTTGTCCGAAGCCGTGGCGAAGACGTTCGACGGTGAGCATCCCTGCGAAATGTGCAAGATGGTCAAGAAGACCAAGTCCGAGGAGGAGAAGAAGCCCTTGGTCAAGACGGAGATGAAGCTGGACATCACCTTGCCCGTTCCGGTCAAGGTTCCTGTTCCGGATTTCACGGATGTCGAGTTCCGCCGGACGGCCTATGTGGGCCGTTTTGTCAGGGTTCACCTCGCGGTGCCGATGCAGCCGCCGCGAGCCGTTTGATGCCCGGATGACCTGACGCTTCGCCGTGGAACCCGTGCCATGCACCGGTATGCCCGTCGCGGAGACGCATGAATGCGGAAGACCCGCCAGGTCGATCACGGGCCAATGGAATCAGTTCCACGCGTCCGCGTGTGTCTCTAACCGCCATCCCGTGGCAGCTTGTCCGTTCGCATCGTCGTGATGCCTGCGGGCGGAGCGTGGCGTGGTGTCCGGCCGTCTCCCGTCTGTCTGCATTCACATCATGAGAAATCTATCAAAACGCAAGGGCTTCACCCTGGTTGAGTTGCTCGTCACCATCACCATCATCCTGGTGTTGGCTGGAGTTCTCGTGCCATTGGGGAAGGGCATGATCGCCCGAAGCCGCACGCTGAACTGTAGCAGGAACCTCTCCCAGATCGGGATGGCCGCGATGATGTATGCGGGGGACAATCGCATGACCTTGCCATCGACATCCCACCAGCGGGGCGGCAAGTCGTGGACCTTGACCTTGCAGCCGTACACCTCCGGCACACTGGTTTTCAAGTGCCATGAGGATCCGGACGAGGACCGGGCCTACACCTATGTGATCAATGATTTCCTCACGCCCAATCCTGCCGGGGCTCCGGACCTGAACTATTCCATCCTCAGCAAAATCGACCGGCCCTCCGCGACCTTCATGTTCGCCGAGGCCTCTTCCACCTACAAGAACACGGACCACTTCCATTTCAGCGATTACCGCGGCGGCAGGATTCCTCCTGCCGTCTTCGAGTCCCAGGTCGCTGTCGGGGTTCATGACGAAAAGGCCAACTACCTCTTCGCGGATGGTCATGTGGAAACCTTGTCACGGCGGGAAGTCTCATCCCGCCTCGCCGCCGGAGGATCGTGCTTTGTCGATCCTTCCGGTCTCTAACCATCAAAACGATATTCAATGAATCAAACGATCAAGATCATCCATTGTCTCCTGCTGGCGGCTCTTCCCGCCGCAGCCCATGACCACTTCGCCGCCGGCATCGTGGATCTCAATTCAAACAACCAACCGGATGCCGGGGAGCCGCTGGGCTATCACGGGCCGGACCTATCCAACCGGGTGTTCCACCTCATGCCACGACCGGTGGGATTCCGCCCGGTCCAGCACTGCGGCGGCTACTACATGCTGGATGAGGCCGTGCGCAGCCTGTTTCCCAACGATGCATTCTCCTTCGTCGCTCTATCAGACGGACAGGAGGAGCTGGCCGGGCAGGGGCACGCGCATACCGGGGCCTTCATCTGGGTGGAGATCACCAGCATCACCGGACCCGCCGGGGCCAGCTTCGGCTTCTGGGAAACGG
Source organism: uncultured Verrucomicrobiae bacterium (assembly GCA_963810445.1). GTDB lineage: Bacteria > Verrucomicrobiota > Verrucomicrobiia > Verrucomicrobiales > Akkermansiaceae > Luteolibacter. Next base: position 12,206 of record CAWENZ010000064.1, read on the forward strand.
GGCGGTCATCGTCCAGTGACACACCGACGGTTTCCTTCGTGGCCAATGAGTCCACGGACGACTTCGCCTTTGTGCTGAGCACCGGCTACGATGCCGTTGACCAGGATCCCTTCGGCCACATCCACGGCCGGGCCTGGACCGCGGACAAGCCCGGCGACTATCAGGTGAGCTTCCGCTTCGTGGACCTCAGCACCAGCGGGCCGGATGGAGGACCATGGCATCCGCCAAGCGAGTCATTCACCCTTCATTTCCAGGCCGGACCCGATTTCCAACCCTCTCTCAAGATGGTGGAAAATACCGGCTGCGTCCTCACCTGGCCAAGCCGGATGGGAATCTGGGAACCCTATCAGACCGGGGTCACGTTCCGGATCCTCCGCTCTTCCAGTCCTCAGGCCGGATGGGAATCCATCGGCTCCGTCATCGGCACGACGGCGGATACCGCATCCTTCACCGACCCCTCACCACCCGCCGGCAAGGCATTCTATCGAATCGCCTACGACTGGAGCTCCAACGAACCTTGAACCCTATCTAACCTGAAAAAACATATCATGAAAAAACTAACAACGATCATCATCTCACTTCTCGCAGCCAGAACCGCCATCGCCCACACGACCTATGGTGGAATCACCCGTGACCTCGGGCCTTCCGTGGACGTCGTTCCCGGAGTGATCAGCGGGGCGTCCATCGGTTCACCGTATTTCAAATCCATCGAAACGCAGACGGTCACCAGCAACTTCGGTTGGGTGGCTGGAACCGGCGCGGCATTTGGAGATGCCCATGACATCAAGGCCTATCGCTTCACGCTGGCGGAAGCGGGCTGGGCCACGATCACGGTGGGTTCCGCCGCGCGCGGCACGGGATTGGAGACGTTCTTTCCGGCGTTTTCCCTCTATTCCGGACTGTTTCATACGAATGGAGTGTCGGACTATGACACGGCGCTGGTGACACAAAACTACCTCGCGACATTGGGTGATCCACAGCCCAGGAATGGTGCGTTCGATGCCCTGCACACCTGGAAGATGGGCAATGACGCGGGCGAGCTTTCCACCCTGACCTACGTCGCAAATGCGGCGGATGGCACGGCGTCCAACTTCGGCTCCGCAGCGGGAATCAACGGGGATGGTCTGGCGGATGGATCCGTGACCGGCTCGTTCTGGCTACCTGCTGGGGATTACTCCCTCACGATCGGTGGCGCGGATTCCTCAGGCACCGACCTGTTGGGAACCTACGGGATCAATGTCTCGCTCACCGTCATCCCCGAGCCATCGGCTGCGGGACTGCTGGTGGTGTCCGTGGTTGGACTCATTGCACGGCGCAAGCGTGTGAAGTGATGATTTCCAGATCCAGCCCTGATGGACTTCATCAGGGCTGGATTCTTTTCCCTGCAACCGATGTCGTTGTCCGCAAGTTCTATCAGAACAACTCGCCCTGCGGTCCTTCTTCGGATCTCCTGCCTTTTCGTTTCAACGGGCTGTCACAGGTCTCAGCGATGAGTTCGCCCGGGTAAGGCGTGAACGGTAGAGTGTCTCCATGGAGAAAATTCATCGCATCCTCGAAATCGAGAACGCCTAACATCCGGTCGTGGATTGGCGACATCCACTCCGGCGGCTCGGTGGTGATGGTGGCGTAACACGGGCCGTATTTTGCCGATTCCTCGAACAACCCGGCGACCCACATCCATTCGTCGTCGGGTCGTTTGAACTCGTACGGTTGGCGGGCGTTGAAGGGGAGTTCCTTCCATTCGTAGAAAGTGGAGATGGGAACGATGCACCGGCGCTCGGCAAGCGACTCCGCCCATGTCGGTGAGGTGAACTTGTCGGAACGCGCGTTGTTGATGGAGTCGCTGAAAGGTCGATGGAATCCCCAGCGCATCGTCGTGGCTAACAGCTCGCCGCGTTTTCCTGTCACCACCACACCCTTGCCTGAGCGGCGGACGAGTTGGGAAGGCAGTCTCACGATCTCGGCCGACACGACCGCGTCCAGGGCCTTGGCTCCGATCTTCGGGCGGACGGTGTAGGCGTTGCACATCGTTGTGGACTTATTGCGCCTGGCTCCGGCCCGCAAGTTTTTAGTCAGTTCCGGGGGTCAGGGTTCGGCCACGTGGAAGCGGAAGAAGGCCTTGCCTCCGGGAGGGGCGGTGAACGGGATCACGGTGGGTTCGTCCGTCGCGCCATAACCGGCGTGGTTTTGCGGGACGTCCCATGTCTGCCAGTTCACGAGGTCGTCGCTGGTTTCGATGGTGAAAATCCGGTGGGCCTTGCGCAGGAAACCGAGCGTTGGGCCAAAGCCGTCGTTTCCGATCGATGCCTGCCATGAACCGGTGCCGGAGACGGGCGAGCTTCCTAGCAGATATTCCTGGTAGTTGTCGATGCCGTCGCCATCGGGGTCGGCGGTTTTACCTCCGTCAGGATCCAAGGGGTTGAAATACGTGTCCTTCCACTGGGCGTAGAGCGGGCGGGTCGGGAGCTCGTTGTTGATCCAGTCGGTGATGAGCTGGATGCTGGCGGGATCCACCTCGGACGTTGCCAGAGGAGGCATGCGGGTGAAACCGTTGGTGGCCCCCATGCGCTGGAGCGCGATACTGTGGGTGGCGTCTCCGGGGACGATGTATTTGTTAGCGGGATTGCCACCGTTGTTTTCCGCATCGCCGTTGATGAGGCCGGTCTGTTCGAGGGTGAGACTTTCGCGGCCGTCCCAGAATCCGCTGACGCTGCCGCCGGCCTTGTGGCAGTAAGCGCAATTCACGTCGAAGTAGGAGCGGGAACGTTGTTCGAGGGAGTATCCGGTTTCGTCCGGACGAACGTGGAAGGGCAGGGTGGAGACCGGGTCAGGTGTGTTGGTGAGATAGCCGGCGCTTGCCAACAAGTCGATCTGGTTGCCGGTGAAGCCGTTCATCGTCTCGATGCGGTTGAGCTGGCGGGTGTTGAACGAAAGCGGGCTGTCGCCGTGGCAGGTGAGACAACTGGAACGACCGGGGATCTGCCAATGCTGGGTGTGCGGCGTGCCGTGATCGTCGATCGTTAGATCGAATTCGTCGCCGGCGTCGGACACGAGGTCGGCTTCGGTGCCGGCCTCGTTCCACCGATAGCTCACGCCATAGACGCCGGTGTCGGTTTTTACGAGGATGCGTGTTTCGAGGCGCTTCTTGGTCGCCGGATTGTCGCGGCTGAGGTTCAGGTCGAAATGTTTCACCCAGAGCATGCCGGTCGGATAGATCCATGGACCTTCCCGATTCCATGTCATGCGGCTGTCGGCGTCCGGGATGGCGAACCAGCGGTATTTGTCGGCGTAGTCGCTCCAGAACCTGAGGTTCGCCTGCACGGGCAGCAGTCCGGGTGCGGGTGAAAGGTCGGTGAGGTCGGAGAACAGGCCGGTGGCGCTGAGTGTGGTGGGGAAATCACTCGTCGCGCTGTTGCCGGTGGCAAGTCGCATGATTCTCCCGGTGAGGTAGGCGCAGAAGAGAAGGTCCTTGTTGTAGGGATCTATGCCTTGCGCGGAGATCACTCCATAGGCACCGGGCATCCCGACGATGCGGGTGGTGGCACCGGTCGTGGTGTTCATCTGCCAGACGTGGCCGGAGACGGAGTCGCTGAAGATATAGGTTCCGACCAGTGAGGGGAAGCGTGAGCCGCGATAGACGTGACCACCGACAATGGAGTTGCCCTTGAAGGCGGCGTCACCACCTGCGATGCCGGTGTGAAGGTATTCATAGATCGGGTCGATGGAGTTGAAGGGCACCGGTTTCGTGGGCCAGCCCGCGTTGGTGTTCGTGTTGTTGTGAGCGCCATCGCGGAAGACCCAACCGTAGTTGCCACCTTTCACGATCTTGTTCACTTCCTCGTAGGTATCCTGGCCGACGTCGCCGCCCCAGATGTCTCCGGTGACGCTGTCGAACGAGAAGCGCCAGGTATGGCGAAGACCGGTAGCCCAGAACTCGGTGCGGACCGTACCGGTGACGGCGGTGCCGTTGTAGATGCCGTCCCATGTGCCGCCGTTGGCGATGGAGACGAAAGGGTTGTCCACCGGGACCGAGAAGTAGGCCTTTCCGCTGCCGTCGGTGGGAATGGCGGCGTGTGGATTGGGCTCCAGGTTTCCGGGCTTCTTGTCCACGTCGATGCGGAAGAGTCCGGAGAAGAAATCCTTGTTGATGCGCTGGCTGTTGAGGCGGGTATCGTTGGGGTTTTCCTCGTCTCCGGCAGCGTAGTAGAGGTAGCCATCGGGTCCGAAGTGCAGGTCGCCGCCATTGTGGTTAGGGCCTTCGTCGAGCTGTTGGAGGAGGATGCGTTCGGTCGCGGGATCGGCGACGTTCGGATCACTGGCACTGACCTGGAAGCGTGAGATGCGCTGATAGAAGGAGCCGCCGTTGATGCGCACGGTGTAGGCGACGTAGAAGTAGCCGTTGCTGGCGTAGTTGGGATGGAATGCGAGACCCAGCAGGCCGTGCTCGTTGTTTCCGCCACCCTCGATGGTCTCGGAGGGACGGGTGGCGACGAGTGCCATCAGGTCGAGGAAGGTGTTTTTGGTGGGCGTGGTGGCGGTGACGTCCGCAATTTGCAGGACCTTGGCCATGCGCTCGCAGACGAACATCCTGTGCGTGTCTCCCGGGATGGAGGCGATGCCGAGCGGCTGGTTGAAGGTGAGGCCGGGAAGGGCATCGATCATTTGCCAGGTGTTCGCGGGTGGTGCCGTTGGCATGGCGAGGTCCGGATTGGCGATGCGCAGGGCGGTGGAGATGGTGATGCTTACCGTGGCGGGTGCGGAGGTGCCGCCGATGTTGGAGACGCGGTAGGTGAATGAGTCGGGAGCGGTGGCTGCTGTTGTTGTGGGCGTAGAGGATTTTTCCGTCCTTGAGGGTGGCGGTGCCGGTGGATGGCTGGGTCACGATTTCCAGACCGGAAGCGGTCGCGCCGTTGGTATCGTTGGCGAGCACATCGATGAGGATTTTTTGTCCGGCATGAAGGATGGCGGAATCGTTGACCGCGACAGGTGGCGGAAAGGTGATGTCGGTCCCATTGGCAAACGAGGTGTTGATTTCCTGCTGGGTGACCGTCCGGTCGTAAACGCGCAGCTCGTTGATGGAGATGTTCGAGTTGTTGTCCGCGCCCCAGTTGGATCGGCCGATCCAGTTGTTCACGTCGTCCATGTCCTGGAGTCGGAAAGGGACATCGAGCGAGCCGCGAAGGATGCTGTCGCGGTACCATTTCACGCGGCAACCGGAGGATCCGCTGGCACCCGCGCCGTCCTCGACGGTCATCACGAAGTGATACTCGGTGCCGGTGGAGGTGATGGTGGAGAGGTCGGTGTTGACTCCGGCTTCCGCTCCGGCGTTCAGTTTGGCTCCGAGACGGTTCGAACCGAAGGTCCCGCCGTTGTTGAGGGAAAGGAAAAGGTTGTCGCTCGCATTGAAACCCGCCGGGATGGTGGCGTTGTCGATGATTTCCCCGGTTAGAGCGCCTGCGCCGTGGGTGACGGTGCTGTTTCCGAAATCGAAAATCCGCTGCCAGTTCTTCGATGACAAGGGGGTGATCCAGGCTTCGATTGATAGATCGGTGCGGGCGGAAATGAATCCGTTAGGCAGTTCGAGGTAGGCGGCGATGGTCGCCGCGCTCTGGACGCCGTTGGTGTTTCCAGGAAGGACGAGTCTGCTGCCGGTCAGGGTAGCGCCATTGCCATGGACGATGGCTGGTTCGCCAGTGGCGGTGTCCAGGAAGGTGGTGCCTGCGGGGGCGTTGCCCGCAGTGCCATTGAAGTCCCAGAGGTGGCTGGGCACCGGAGCCGGGGCAGGGGGCTCGGGTGGGCCGACGGATAGATCGGGGCCCGCGGTGTAGCTTGCGACGACTTCCGCCGGTGTGATCGCGTGGCGATAGATGCGCAGTTCGTTGAGTGAGAGGTTGGAGTTCGAGTCGCCACCATACATCGAGCGGCCGATCCAGTTGTTCACGTCCTCCATGTTGACGAGGCGGAAATTGAAGTCCCGCGAGTTCTGGAGTGTTCCGTTGCGATACCATTTCACGCGGATGCCGGAAGCTCCGTAAGTGCCCACGCCATCCTCCACGACAAGTGCGTAGTGGTACTGGGTGCCGGCGACGGTCGCGGCGGTGGAGGTGTAGTAAACCGGACCGTTGTTGTCGTATTCGCCCTCGAGTTGCTGGGTGTTGAAATCGTTATTGTTGTTGAATGTCAGGCTGAGGTTGTCCCAGGCGGAGTAGTTTCCCGGCTCGATGGCGCTGTCGATGATCTCACCCGTGGCCGCGCCGGGACCGGAGGTTTCCACGCAGCGTCCGAAGTCGAACAAGCGCTGCCAGTTTTTCGAGGAAAGGGGAGTGGCCCACGCCTCGATGGTCAAGCCGGGGCTGGCGGAGATGATTCCGTTAGGAAGGTCGAGGTAGGCGGAGATGGAGAACCCGCTCTGGTTTCCGGTGGTGTTTCCGGGTAGAACAACGGAGCTGCCGGTGAGTTGCCCCCCGTTGCCTAACAATATTGTCTGCAGGTTACCGCCGATCTCATCGACAAACACCGTGCCGGATTCCGCCGTGGAATTGGCCTGGGTGGTGAATGTCCAGAGGTGGTCGGGGATCGGTGGATTGACCGTTGGAGGCGGACTGACGAGTGAGTCCGGGCCTGCGGCGATATTCGTGCTGATTTCCGATGGTGTTAGGGCGTGGTTGTAGATGCGGACCTCGTCATAGGAGGCGTTCGCGTTGAAATCATTGGTGTATTGCGAGCGCCCGAGCCAGTTGTTGACGTCCTCGACTTCATTGAGGTGGAAGTTGACATCGGCGGAATGAATGAGTGAGCCGTCGCGATACCATTTTACACGACCACCGGAGGCTCCGTAGGTGCCGACCCCGTCCTCAAAGGTGAAGACGTGGTGATAGCGGGTGCCGAAGGTGGTGGGCAGCGCGCTGTCTTGATAGAGATCCGGGTTGGACGCGTCCGAATTGATCATCGCATCCATTCGCTGTGCGTTGCCGTTGGTGTTCACCGCGAACGACACGGTGAGGTTGTCGTGGGCCGTTCTTGTTCCGGGCGTGAAGCCCTGGGTGGCGACATCGATGATTTCACCTGGAGCGGCACCGGGTCCCACGCTGATATCACAGCGGCCGAAGTCGAAAACCCGCGCGAAGGAGGGGGCTGAAAAGGGAGTGGACCAGATCTCGATACTGAAATCGGTTTTCGACGACATGATGCCGTTTGGCAAATCCACGTAGCCACTCATGAAGTTGGTCGTGTGGTTGCCGTTGGTGGTGCCGTAAACCCGGAGCGCCGAACCGTCGAACGTGGAGACCGGCACGCTGGTTCCACCACCCTTGACGATGGCGACGGCCGACGAGACGGAGTCGATCATCGCCGTGTCCGGTGGTGCGTTTCCGACAGGGTTGTTGAACGACCAACGGTTGACCAGTTCACCGGATGCTTGCAATTGTCCAAGGACAAGGCCCAAGCCCATGATCCGAAGTGACCGCAATCGCTGACACATGTTAGGGCGCGGGACAGGAGGACTTTTCATGTGGGACACCGTGGCGGATATCGGGGGGGCTTGATATGAGAAACCCTGCCGTCCACAGACGTGACGGCAGGGTGAGGTCGATGGCGGTGGATGTGGTTATTTCACTGCCTTTAGGCGGCCGAAGAGCTCGGTGTTGGCACCCTTCGGAATGGTGACGGTGATGACATCCGGATTTTCAACCGGAGTGCCTTCGTCGATGGTGACCTCGGCATCACCCATGGCCACGTCCGTCCATCCCGCCAGGTCCGAGCCGTATTGGAAGATCAGGGTCACCTCGGCTTCGGATTCATCCTCACGATTGAAGGTGAAGACAAAGTTGGCACCCGAGGCATCAAGCTGCGGTAGGATGTCGGTGTCCGATGCCTGTGGATTGCCGCCGAGAGCGAACTCAAGCATGTTTGCAATGCCATCGTTATCATCGTCGCCGGTGGACCCTTCGGTGACGCTGTTGAGAGAGGTCCAGGCGTCATAGGCGCTGCCACCACCCGCGACGCTGAGCGAGAGAACGCCGGTGTCTTCGTTGAAGGTCCAGGTGTTGGCTCCATCGATCAGTTCGTGGTTTTTGCCATCACCGAGAGCGGTGAAATCACCGAGGGCGGGACTGGTCACCTTGAAGGTGAAAAGATCGTAGATCGGTGTGGTCACATCCACCACCGTCCAGGTATTGCCGTTCGCGATGCTGGCTCCGGAAAGATCGACCCGGAGCGAGCCGTCGAAGCTGACGGTTCCCGCGCCAGTGACCTTGGAGGATACGGTGTTGGCGGCTGGGGCGACGGTCACAGCGGCACCGGATCCGACAACCACCGCGGTGCCGGAGTTGACGGTGGTGGTTCCCTTGTAGGTGTTGACGCCGGCGAGTGTCGTGATAGCCGCACCGCCGAAGGTCATGCCGCCGCTGTTGTTGGTGACGATGGATGCCGCACCACCGAGTGCTCCGTTGTTTCCAATACCGCCGCCGGAGAGGGTGACCGTCGCGGTGGTGTAGTCATTGCCGGGGTTGGTGACGGTGATGCTGGTTAGATCGCCGTTGGCGTCGATGTTCGCCACGGCGGTGGCTCCGGTGCCGTCACCGGTGATGGTGACGACCGGAGGTGCGATGTAGCCGCCTCCAGTGTAGGTGAGGCCGCTCTCGCTAACACCGGCACCGGTCGGAGCAAGCAATGCCTGACCGATGGTGATGGCATTGCCGCCGTTGTTGATCGTGCCGCCGCCGGCCCGGACATAGGCGTTGGTGAGGCCGGTCATGAACGAGGCGTTGGCGATGTTTGCGGCGAGCGTGCCGCCGTTGAAGTTGATGACCCCTGTTGCGGCGGCGCCGGGTTTTGATACCGAGTTGGTGGTGACGGTGCCGCCAAGGAGGTTGAACCTGCCGACGGATCCGGCGGCGTTGTTTTTGCCGAGCTCGATTCCGTTGTTAGGGACGTTGATGGCAGCGGTTCCGGAGACATTGAGAATGCCTGTTCCGTTTTCGCCAATCCAGATGGCATTCGCGGTGGGTGAGTTGTGGTTGTAAACGGCATTTCCGCTCAGGCTCATCACGCCCAAGCTGCCAGCTCCCGCACCATTGGTCACCGGTCCGGCGGTCATGGTGTAGGTTCCGCCGCTGAGGTTGAAGACGCCATTCGCGGTGCCAAGGCCGATCGCGAGGAATCCTCCCACGCTCGTGGTTCCTCCCGACTGGGAGAATCCGCCGAAGGCACCTGCCGCCGTTCCGACCGCGAGTTGCTTGTCGGTGGTGAATGAGCCGGAGGTCATGTTGACAGAGCCCGCACCGGTGCCGTTGCTGCCGATGTTGAGGGTGCTGCGCCAGACTTCCGCGCCTGCGTTGGAGCGGTTGTTGTAGTTGACGGTGGCACCGTTGATTTCCAGCGAGCCATTCGCTGCCGCGGTGCTTCCCACCAGGGCGGTGAGGTTGGTCACGGTGGAGCCGTTATCGTTTTGTGATCCATAGGTGCCGCCGTTCAAGACAAGCTTGCCGCTGTCCACCGATAGATTGCTGGTGGCCACGTTGGAACTGTTGGTCAGGGTCAGGGTGCCACTGCCGCGCTTGATGATGCCGAGCTGGGTCGTGTTGGAGCTGTCGTTGTTACGAATCAGGACATTGGAGGTGACGTCCGCGGGACCGTACCAGAACGTCCACTTGGTGCCGACGGCACCGTCGTTCTGGAGGATTCCGGTGCCGGTGGGGGCGGCTCCGAAGAAGTCCTGGTTGATGGCGACGATGCCATTCTGGATGTCCAGGTTTCCGTCGATGTCACCGCCATTGAGAACCAGCTTGCCGGTGCCTGTTTTCACGAGGTTGTATCCGCTGGCTCCATCTCCGACCGCGCCGATCGCGAGGGTGTTGTTGACCACATTGACGGTGCGCGAGGCTCCCAATGTCACGACGCCGTTGCCCATGTTCAGACTGTTGGTGCCGGTGAAGGTGATGTCGGCATACCAGGTCTGCGGCTTGAGGGGAGTCATGACGAGATCGGAGCCGCTGGTGTTGTCGATGACTCCTCCGCCATCGACATAGAACGTGCCGGGGCCGGCGCCGAGTGCGGTGGTGCTGTTGAGGTTCAAGGCTCCGGCACTCCATGAGAAGTCACCCGTGAAGGTGTTGGCTCCGGAGAGGGTCAGTGCGCCAGGCCCATCCTTGGCGATGTCACCTGCGCCTGTGATCGGATTGGGATACTCATCCGCAGTGGTTAGATTGAATTTCAGAACACCGGGGTCGTTGACGGTGATCATGGAGCTCGATGCGATGGATCCACTGGCGGCGATCTCAAGAATGCCATTGAAGATGGCGGTGGAGCCCGTGTATGAATTGTCGGTCGAAATCGTCAGCTTGCCGGTGCCGTTTTTCACGAAGGGGGTCGTGCCGGTAATGCCGAAGCCACCGGAGAGCGTGTAGTCGAAGGAGGAATTGTCGAAAAGGACGGCACTCGGTGACACGTTCTCGGCGAGGATCACGTCGGTGGTGCCGGTGGCGGTGTCGTCGAATTGCACGCCATCGTTGTTGCCGTACTCGATCCCGCTGGAATCGAAAAGCCAGTTCTGAGCACCCCCGACCGCAGTGGTGGTCCAGAGGTGGCTTTGGTCGCCGGTCCAGGACAACGATTCACTGGTGATTCTCAGGAAAATGCCTCCGTTTTCGATCAAGGTGGCGGTCTGGTTCGCGACGAGTCCGCTGACGGTTCCCAGGGTGAAATGTGCGAGGTTGCCGGTGAAGGTTCCCGAGTAGTCGATGACCGGATAATCGGTGCCGGATGACCAGATGCCAGTGGTGTTGCTCGCATTGACAACGACGTTGCCGGCCGCGTTGGTGCTCAGGTCGGTGGTGTTGAAATAGCGGGTCATGGATGCCCCGGTCGCCTGCACGTTGAGGGTGGCGGCTCCGTTGAAGGTCAGCGAGGTGCTGTAGAGCGGGTAGGCGGCGCCATTTCCGGTGGTGAGGGTGTTGGCGACGTCGTTGGCCACGGTCAGGGTATTGATGGTTCCATCGGCATCGAGCGAACCCTGGGTGAGGACGACCGGAGTGGAAATGGTTCCGTTGTTGGCGAGCACCAGTTTCGAGCCACTGCCATTGACGGTGATGCCGCTGCTGGTGTTCACGTTGCCTCCGTTGAGGGTCAGTGTTCCCCCGCTGACCAGGGTGGCGCCGGTGAAGGTGTTAGCACCGGTGAGGGTGAGGTTGCCGGCTCCCTGTTTGGTCAGGCCACCGCCGCCCGTGCCGTCTAGCAGGGCTTCCGGGATGGTGACGTTGTGGCTGTTGGAGTCGATGATCGCGCCGCCGGCAAGAACCTTGGCGGTTTGGGTGACACCGCCGAGGCTGACAAAGTTCGCGTCGTCACCGGTGGCTTTCAAGGTGCCGCCGTTGAAGTTGAAGGCGGTGGTGGCAGAGTTGTTGGTGGTGACGACCGCACGGATGCCCAGGATGCCGCCGTTGAGGTTGAAGGTGTTGTTAGCAGCAGCGCCGCCAATATAGTTCAGGTCAACGACACCCGCGCCATTGGCGGTGACATGATTGTCGCTGAAGGCGGTGATCGCTCCTCCATTGAGGTTGACGACGCTCGTGGCGACGGAGCCGCTGTTGCCCGTGCTGAAACGCAGGGCTGAATTGGCGTTGAGGTTCAAATTGCCGCCATTCACGTCCAACTGACCCTTCGATGTGTCGAATTGGTTGAGGATGAACCAGCGAAGGGTGTTTGTGGCGATGTTGACCGTGCCGCTGTCGATGACCATTTTGCCAATGTTGCCATTGGCACCGGAGCCGGCGTAGCCGAGCACGATATCGCCCTCCGAGAAGAAGGTTCCGCCATTGACATTCACGTAGCCCTTGGATGTGGCGGTGGCGTTGTTTCCGCGCCCGATCCGGATCGATGCCACATTGACGTTGCTGGTTCCGTTCACGTTGATGGTGCCGGTGGCGCTGTTCTGGCCCACCTCGACAATGCCGGCAGAGGAGGTGTAGGTGGCTGAATCGTTCAGAGTCACCGTCATGTTGGAGCCGGTGGATTCGCCGATGCTGCTCCCTGTGCCGACCGTCAAAGACGAGGTGTTGTTCAACGTGACGGTCCCTGTCGGTGCTCCGGTTCCGGGATTGAAGCCCAAGCTCATGTTGGTGGAGGCAACGGAGGCACTGTTGTTCAGTGTGACGTTGGAACTGCCTCCCGCGCCGTTGTTGCCACGACCGACGCTGAAAAAGCCGATTCCTGTTAGTGAGCCTCCGTTCATGACGAGGGAGGTGTTCACCCCGGTGGCATCGCTACCGCCGACGACAAACTCGCTGGCGTTGTTCGCATAGGCACCTCCTGAAATGATGGTGTTTCCTTCCTTGAGGACTGCGGAGTAGGTGGTACCTCCATTGATCGAGGCACCGCCACGAAGGTTGCCGCCTCCCGAGAGGGTGAGTTGGCCGGAGCCGGTTTTCAGGATATCGAATCGTCCCGCGTTGATGGATGCGATGTTTGCCCCCACGTTCCAATTGCCGCTTCCCTTGAATTCCAAGGCTGTGTTGCCGGCTGCCGAGTTCGCCATGGTCACGTCCGAACTGATCGTCGCGGCGTTGGCGGAGTTGTTCGTTAGAGAGACATTCGCGTTGACGACAGTGAGATTGAAAGTGCCTGTGCCATCGCCGAGGGTGAAGGCACCTGCTCCGCTGGCGATGTTGACTCCGGCAGCTCCGAGACGCAGGCCCGAGCCCAAGGAGCCGTCGATGGCCAGGGAACCGGTCTGGGCGGCGGTGAGTGCGAAAGAAACGCCGGGAGCGGCTCCGAGTGTGGATGCCGTCGCGTAGGAAAGTGTCAGGGCTCCGGCAACCGTTCCATCCCACTGCATGACGTCGCTGGTGGCTCCATTGGGAGCGACATCGCCTACCCAGTTCGCGCCGGTGCCGAGATCGGTGCCGGTGCCGCCCACATCACCGTCCCAGACGATTGTGCCGGAAAAGGCGCTGGTGACAGCGGCAAGGGACATCACGAGGATGGCGGGGAATGCGGAGTTGCTGAAAAGGCGGCGATTGTATCTAGGTTTCATGGGCTTTTATTTTCGGAGGTGGTTGTGGATTTGTTTTGGAATCTTGGGATTTTCGATCGAACCGTGGGTTTCCGGAACAGGTGGTTTGGCGCATGAAGCGCTGGGGATCCGCCTACCAAACCCAATAGCGAATTCCTCAGGAAAAACCCGACATGTGGATGATGTTTTTTTTAGCGGGCCGCAAATGCCTGGGAAATCGACCTGAAAAAAGCGTCCGCCGCCGGATTTACCGGGTCGAGCTCACTCCCCGCATCAGGGTCTCCGCCTCGCGGAACAGGATCCGTGCCTGCACCCAGTCCCACCAATAGCCTTGGGAATTGCCAAGGGGTTCGTAGGCGGGTTGAAGGTCCGGGGTGAAGGCCTCGTCGATCAGGATGCGGGCATTCTCCATCTCCACCGCCGCCACATCCATGGCACCGTTGCGCAACCGTGCCATGGCAAGAACCGAATGGATACCCGCGGTCATGGCCTTCTTGGGAATATGGTAGTCCCGGGAGATCTCGCCCCACTCGATGGATTTTTGAAAATTTCCCCTGCGATATTCGAACAGGGAGATCGACCACGAACGCCATGCCGCGAACTCGTTCTTCCAGCCGGGAGACAGGTCGGTCTTTGCAAAAGAGATGCTCTCGATCAGGTCCTTGGCCGCTGTTAGGCGCTGGATGAATTCAGGATCTGCCGGAAGCAGCAGGGTGGTCTGGATGATCTGCTGGGCGGCGAGGGGATCGGATGTGTTTTCAAATTGGCTGAGCGCCCATTCCCTGAACTGATTGTAAGCTTCCAGGTTGCCGCTTTCGGCAAAGGCCGAGCCGGGTGCGACCAGATCGGTATTGCTGACCATCTGATCGGGCCTCGACAGATGGTTCGCACGGGTGAGGAGGAGGAAACATTCGGATGCCTGGTTCCACCGACCCCGCATGGCATTCCAGCCACCGAGCGAACGGAGAACATTCGCAGCCTCCAGCGAAGGCTCGACGGAGGACAGGGGCGTGCGCAGGAGCTGGGCGTCCGCTTCCTCGACCTTGCCCTCACTGATGAGGACGGCGACCTGCGCGATATTTTCCCGGGTAACGGAGAGTTCCCTGAGTCTGGATTCGTTGGCGCGGGCGGTTTCAGCGATGTTTCGCAAGCGTGCCTGTTCCTCACGTGCCTGACGTTCGCGGCGATAGGAACCGTAAGCCAGCCCGAGGCCGAGCACGAGTGCTGCCGCGATACCCACCGTGGAGGCGACGGCCAGGCGATTGCGCCGGACGAATTTCCGGAACAGATAGATCCGGCTCGGTGGGCGCGCCAGGACCGCTTCATTGTTGATGTAGCGGTTCAAATCCATGAGCAGGCCGTTGACGGTCTCGTAGCGCCGCTGGCGGTCCTTTTCGAGGGACTTCATCACCACCCAGTCGAGATCGCCTTTCACGGCGGGGATCAACCTCGTTGGGTCGCTACGGCGTTGGGCGGCGATTTCAGCCAAAGTTTCCCGGTCAAGGGAGGCCAGGGTACCGGACGGGGGAGGCGGTTCGACCTGCAGCAGCGTGCGGCGCATTTCCATCACCCCGATGGAGGACAAGAATTTCGGGTCGAACGGAGTGCGACCTGATAGCAATTCATAAAGCAGGACTCCGAGGCTGTAAACATCGCTGCGGGTGTCCACGTCCAGGCCCCTCCGGTCCGCTTGTTCGGGGCTCATGTAGGCGGGCGTGCCGACGAAATGTTCATTGGCGGTGAGCAGGGTGTCGCCGGCGGATTTTCCGGAAGTGGCCTTGGCGATTCCGAAATCAATGATCTTGGGCGTGGGTTTCCCATCGTGAAGGGCGACGAGGATGTTGGACGGCTTGATGTCGCGGTGGATCACGCCTTTTTGGTGGGCGTGCTGGATCGCGCGGCAGACTTCGATGAAAAGGTCGATGCCGCTGGCTGACATTGAGGCGGTTGTCATTGCAGTAGTCGGTGATTTTCTCGCCGCGGACCCACTCCATCACGAAATAGGGGCGGCCGCTTTCCGTGGCTCCGGCATCGAGGACGTGGGCGATGTTCGAGTGATCCATCACGGCGAGGGCCTGCCGTTCGATCTCGAAACGGGCGATCACACTCTCGGTGTCCATCCCCAGGCGAATCACCTTGAGGGCCACCAGGCGCTGGACCGGTTCCTGCTGCTCGGCGAGGTAAACGATTCCGCAACCGCCCTCGCCGATGCGTTCTAGCAGCTTGTAGCGTCCGATCGAGGTGCCCGGTCCTTCGGAGTTGTCCGGAAAATAGGAATTTCGCTCCTGCGCGCTTCCCATCGGGATCTCCGTCAGGTCCCTGCAAGCATCGGCCGCCACGACGGTCCGGGCCTCCTCCGCTTCTTGGAAAAAGTCATCGGATTCCTCATGTGCCTCGACCAGGTTGCCAAGTCGCCTGCGTTGCGCGTTATCCCCACCGCACGCTTGATCGAGAAACGCCGAGCGTACCTCGCGGTCGTTGATGACCACGGCGGCTTCAAATACGGCTTTTTCGATCTCTCTGGAAATCATCTTTCTGAATACCTCTCGGTGTTGAGCAGGCTAAGTAGCGCGATTTCGTGGAGGAAACCGACATCGGGTTTCATGAAATTCCGCGGTGGGTGTCCTCGATTTCCCGGATGATCTGGAAAAGGCTGGCCTTCGCATACGCCCACTGGCGCTCCACGGTGCGCACATTGACGCCCAGGTTGCGGGCCACCTCGGCGTTGGTCAATCCGCCGAAAAACTTCAGAAGGATGACCCGGGCGCTGTCCGGATCGTCCTTTTCCAACGACTTGAGGCTTTCATCGATCAGCAGCAGGCGATCGTCCGCCGTGGCGTCCGCTAGGGTGAGCGAGGAGAAGTCGATGTCCACCCGGACACCGCCGCCCTTGAGGCTGGATTTCTGCCGGGCACGCTCCACCAGGATCCGGCGCATCGCGAGGGCCGCAGTCCGGAAAAAGTGCTCGCGATCATTCCAACTCCGGTTTTCCAACTTGGAAAGGCGGAGCCACGCCTCGTGCACGAGCGCGGTGGGTTGCAAGGTCATCCCCCCGGACTCGCGCGCCAACCTCGACGCCGCAAGCCGCCTCAGCTCGTCATACACGAGCGGAAGCAGTTGCTCCGACGAAAGATCGTCATGGGATTTTTCAGGGGAAATCAAGGTTTGCGACGGTGATCGATGGGTTTGAAAAGGCGTCCGATGATTTTTGCGAAATTTGCCCCTCCATGGCTCCTGAGTATAGGAGGAAATCCGCAAATTTTGAGATATCTCTGGAAATTGGGGCTTGTTGACCAAGGCGTCCACTAACCCTTATGGACTAAAGGGATCGGTTTCAGCCACCAAGGGCGGATTTCATTTTCAGGAATCGATTGCCCGGTCCGACACCACCAGGTGGTTGTTGCACCGCGTTTTTCGACAAAACGGCCCGGAAAAGGACCCGGGTCGCAGGTGTGCATCAGTGACATGGCGAAGCGGACGCCGAACGTATGGCGGCGGAGGTGCTGACGGCACTCGGCCTTCCGTCCGACCCGACCGGCCTTGGCCGGTTGAGGAAGGGAGACCGGGGCAAGCTGCTCGTGACGGCGCTGCTCAGAGAAAGGACGGCGGTGGCCCCCTTGGATTGCGCGACGGCTTAGCATGGGGGCATCCTGGATCGGTCAGCCGTCTCGTGGTGGCCGCGGGCATTGACAAGACGATGATCCGGGAGACGAAAAGCCTTGGGAAAATGCTGAAATGCGTGATCTGCCCCGAATGGCGCTAACTTAAGCAGTAACTTGGTAGTTTGAGATAAGGAGCGCGGACATGTTGTCCGCTGGGTGAAGGGGACATTTTGTCCCCCGGCGGACAGGATGTCCGCAGCACACAGCCGTCAAAATGACTGCGCCCCGTATGATGTCCTCAATCATCCCAAAATCTCCTTAAGTTAGATTCCACCCTGACCCCAGTTCGAGATTTGCACCCTGACCCGAATGGCACTAACTTAAGGAAATTTCTCAGAAGATCAACGAGTTGCGGATCGTGTCCAAAACCGGCGAGGGGACAGCGCTAAACCTCCATTTTACATGCTTTGTGGACATCAGAACAAGCGCACCACGAAGAGCGGATGGAAACCCTGATTCCATCCGAAAAGACCGTTAAGTTAGTGCCATTCCGATTTGACCCCAATTACTCAGTCCCAATCCCCATGGTGGTGCTGATTTGGAGGATCAAATCGAAGCGAGAACTCAGCCCAAGAGCCAAGCTCGGAGAACGAGCTGTCAAGAACGAAGGAAGTGTCGGGAGGACTCCATTCAGTGACGCTCACCAAATCGATTTCGTATTTCATCGCGGCTTCCGCAGCCCTCGCCGCGACGCTGGCACCTTTCTTGAGGAGCTGCCAGGCCTTTGATTGGGCGGGGTCAACCGGGGGTGATCTAACAGCATGAAGGCGGCGCATTTGACAGGGAAACCCCGTTACCTCCGCAGGCAAGGCAAGTTCCACCAGCTCCAGCAGCGGGCGGTCGAAAGCAAGTGTTTGGCAGTGGCAAACCTCGTAAGCCGTGCTGCCATCAGTGATGGTCAGCATGTCGCAGAGCCGATCACCCACCAGACGGGCATCCGTATGATTCAGAGCTATTCCGGCCGGAACCGGCTGCGGAAGATGCGCGAAGAAGGTTCCGACGTGCCTCCAGACGAGAGGCCTGGTCCCCGGGAGGTCTTGGGTCACATCGGTTAGGCCGGTGACCGAATCCGCCACCTGTTTGCGATACTCCGCCAGCGTCATGCTGACGAAGAATTTTCCTGCCAAGCCGCTGCGATAAAGCACGACCTTCTCGTTCGGCACGTCGCAGATCACCCCCGCCTTCGCCGTTCCCAGATCAGCCAGTTTTCCAAGCGGAGCGACGGGCACCGCCTCACGTCGGATTTTACCCTTTGTGATCGTGTAGGTGATCTCCGAACTGTTCAACATCAGGTCGCGTTGTTCCTTCAGCTTGATCACTCCTTCGAACAAAGGGCGGGACGCTTTCACTGTCGAAGGACCGGCCGCGGACGACGATCCAGCCGCTGACTTGGCGCCATCACATCCGGTTCCCAAGACAGCACCGAGAAAGCACAGCCGAATAAAAGCTCGTGCTTTCATCTTTGCAGAACGTCTAGTTCATCCACGGCGGGGATGGAAGCTCCAATTCAAACTGAAGGATTGTCGCTGTTGGATGAAGTGTATTGTTGAACTAAGCCGCTGCGCGGCAGGCTGCTAGATGGGGTTGTCGCGTGTTGGGGTGAAATCGAAAGTTGGAGGGTTGTGGGGCTGGCTGTCACGGTTGCCGGGCTATGAGCAAAAACAACAATACCAACCCCGACAACCAACCGGATCAAACCCCCAATAGCCGTCAGCGCCAAGGCAAAAAGCCGACTGCCAGAAAGCCGGACGAACGGACCACCGAGGCAGGCTACCAGAAGCTGCCGCCCAACTTCCGTCCCAAGGCCGGGCGGGCGCAGCGCGATCCCCTCGACTACGATTCCCATCCGTATCCCTCCATGAAGCAATTCGCGGAGTTCCTTGCATTGCGTTTCGACACGTCACGCACCCGTCATTCCTACTATCGGCAGATGCGCCTGGTCCATCAGTTCTGTGCTTGTGATCCCGCTGTCATCACCGAGGAAAATTACCGCAACTACATCCTCCACGTCAAAACCAGGAAGCTCTGGAAGCCGAAAACCATCCGCCAGGCCGCCGCTGCCGCCCGCTTGTTCTTTGAGGAAATGCTCGGTCACGGCGAATGGAAGGTCTTCTCCCAAATCCGCACCAAAGACCACGAGGAGCTCCCCGCCGTGCTCACCCGCGATGAGTTGAAACGCCTTTTGAAAAGCATCCGCCTGCGCCGCTACCGCACGCCCATCAAGCTGATGTATTGCTGCGGCCTGCGTCTATCAGAGTGCCTTTCGCTCACGATCCACGACATCATCGCCAAGGAAGGCAAGCTGTGGATCCGCGGCGGCAAGGGACGCAAGGACCGCATGGTTCCAATCGCCAGCAGCATGATCGAGGACCTGCGCCGCTACTGGGCATTCCATCGTCACCCGCTGCTGATTTTTCCTAACGTCGGTCGCGGTGACAACGACCTGCAAAAAACCGCCGCGCGCATGCACGAGGCCGAGCGCCCCATGCCGATCAGCTCGCTGCAGCGCCTCATGATCCAGGCCCGCAAGGAACTGGGCATCGAGAAATGCACCGTCCACACCCTGCGTCACAGCTTCGCCACCCACCTGGTCGAGGCCGGAGCGAGCCTGCACACCGTCAAGGGATTGCTCGGTCACAAGAACATCAACACCACCATGATCTATCTGCACCTCACCCATCACAGTGAGCAGAACTGCCGCGAACTGGTGGAGAAACTCTGCCGCAACCTCCCCCGTTAGAGGCTGTCTGAAAAATAGCCGAAGGCAGGGATCGACCTCCGGGCGGTCCGCGAGAATGGGAGGCGAATTGCCGATCATGAGGGGCTTTCCACGCATTTCATGAACAGATTCATTCACCTCGCATTCGCTGGACCGTTGCGGAGAGCGGTCCCTGCCATTTTTCAGACAGCCTCTTAGGCCCATCTGACGCGCTGGACAAGCAACGATGGCAGCCACCGTCATTGAAGCCCTGCGCCGCTTCCTGCCCGCCCATCGGCGTGAACACCGTCACGCGATGGGCGAGGCACAGAAGCGCGCCGTCTGGGCCATCACCCATTGCCGCACCGGGGAAATGGGCGGGCACCTCTATGCCTGCGGGTGCGGCAAAAGGGAATTCCACTTCCACAGTTGCAACCACCGCTCCTGTCCCCAGTGCGGGAAGGACGCCACCGCACAGTGGGTGGAGCGCGAACTGCGCAAACGCGTCGGCGCGCCCTACTTCATGGTCACCTTCACCCTGCCCGAGGAACTGCGGGCCTTGTTCTTCACCCCGCAGGCCAAGGAAATCCATCAACTCTTCTTCAAGGCCGCCTCCTCAGCTCTCACCGACACCCTCGCCAACCCCCGTTGGCTCGGCGCGAAAACCAGCGGCTTCACCATGGTCCTCCATACCTGGAACCAGCGGCTGCATTTTCATCCCCACATCCACTGCATCGTGCCCGGTGCGGGCATCGCCGCGGACGGGAGGGTCGTCACCGTTAGAAGCGCCGGTTTCCTCGTTCCACAGCCTGCATTGCGCAGCCTCTTCCGCGCCCGCTTCCGCGATGGATACGCCGCTCTAGCCAAAGAGCAGCCGCTGCCCGCCATCGACCCCGCAGTCTGGCAAAAGGACTGGGGCGTGGATCTCAAGCCCTTCGGCACGGGTGAAAACATCATCAAATATCTCGGCGCTTACGTCTGCCGCACCGCCATCGGCGACTCACGGATTGTCTCTGTTAGCGACACCCATGTCAGTTTCCTCTGGAAAGACCGGGCCCATGGCGATGCCCGGCGCATCGAGACGTTAGAGGGAGCGGAGTTTGTGAAACGCTACCTGCGCCACGTCCTCCCGCGCGGCCTGCGGGCCGTGCGTTATTTTGGCTTCTGTCATCCCGCGTCCAAGATCAAACACGAACGCATCGCCTTCCACACCGGGCGGATTTTATACATCGGCGCGGCGGCAGTTGCGCCCGCAAAGCCACCCCACGTCGTCACCTGCCCGTGTTGCGGCGAGCCGATGAAAAAGTGGTTAAAGATCCTTCCCGCCTGGAACCCCAGCCGCGGACCTCCGTCTTTGCAACGATCCTGCGCATGATCCCCGCAGCCATCACTCCACCGACAAGCACCCGCTTTTTCCGATTCCACGGACGAGGCCCCGGAGAACTGTGTCCGGCGGATGGAAATGACAGGCAAGTCATGCGGTTTCACCCGCTCAAAATAGATTCCCCGCCCGGCAATCCGTCCGCCTCTCCGCAAAAGGAGGCACTTCCCACGGGCGTGAAAGAAGTTCATCCCGCCACGCAGCCGAACCTGCTAGACAGGCTGCCAACACAAAACACATACGGCGTCGCGACGCTATGCCGTTATAAATAAGGGCGACTCCCACCTCCCACGTCGCTCCGGGCTTGTTCAACCAAACGGCGCAGACGAAGTCACCGCTATCGCGGAGACTTCGCAGCACCCTTTATTGTTCGGCTTCTTGAATTCTGGTCTCATCGTGGTCGATTGCTTCATATCACTTCTTCCGTGAAAGCAGGAGTTGCTCCGCTAGATCCGATATTACCCATTCCTCTACGATCAGGCCATCACGAAGTCGACTAGTCACAACATCTCGCCAAACGATATCACGTCCAGAAGCTGGAAATCCCTTGAAAGCTCCGTCTTGTCTGGCGCGGATCGTCCGCTGCCAAGATACGCGATCTGCTCCCTCCAATAGGATCTCGACTTCGACCCTGGGACTTGGAAATGCACGCTGATACAAGTCCATCATGCCCCGGATCAGCTTGTGCCCACCCGTAACGTCCTGATCGGTGAGGTGCGCAACGTAATCAGCCGCAAAATAGGTGGAGATCGCATCAGTGTTACCGTCTTCAATCAGCGCGCGATTGGCGGCGTGGATTTTCTTTGATAGTGGTTCCATGATTGTTTCTTGCCGAACGTATAGGCCATCCACGGCGGAGAGGGAAGCCCGAATTCAAAGAAGAACGTTGCCCGCCGTTGGATGTGCCGTCTTGTTCGCTGTTGGCTTGTCCGTTGCCACCGCAAACGGCTGCGTGACCATTAGGGTTCATGCTTGTCGACTTTAGATGACCACCATAAATGCGGACTTCTCAAAATATTCGTCGATCTCTTTAGGAAGATTCTCTTCTCGGTCGGCTGAAACCGCATAGCCGCCTCGACTGTGAGGCTCGATGGTATCAACGCGATTGATTCCCGGAGCGCCTTCGACACATGCTCTTAGCATCTCGATCAGATGGGGATCTCTGTCGAGTGCGGCGTCTCGTGGCATCACGCGTAAGAAGAGGTGCATTTTATTAGCGAACGTCCAAGGTGACGGATCGCCCGACGAAAAATCTCAACCAACACGATAATGCCACTACCACCTAACACCGCCGCCAGCCCACAGATGGGCGATTCCGTCCACCGTCTGGTTCTGCCTCTTCGGGTGATCGACGTGGACAGCCCGTTCTTCTTTGGGGTGGGCCGGGACATGACTGACGAAGAGCGCGAAAATGCTGAAAGGTGTGGGCGATATGATAATCCGCCAATGTCTGTTCTTGGCGTAACCCGCGAAGGACTCGCCGCCGTCGAAGGAAAGGAACTGGCGGAACTCTTCGTGGCCGCTCCCGAGTTGCAAAAAACGCTCGCTGAAATCGCGGATCTGTTCGGGATCGGGCGCGATGCCCGAACCCACGCAACGATCATCACCAACGTCAAAAACGCCCTGCGTCGAAGCGACATCCTCAGCATGATCGAGGAACATCACTCGACCACCGAGATGGACGAGGACGGAGTAGAGATCGAAGAATGCCCGCTGCGATGGGGTGAAGATCCAGACGCCTACCTGGCTCGCTACGTCGCGCTTCTTGGGCAGAACGGAAGAGTTAAGCAGCGAAGGCGGAGGTTGGCTAGGAATTATCCAGAGAACGCACTACCGCCTTTGTCTGCTTCAACGGTCTGTTAGGGAGTGTCCGGACGCGTTGCGCCGGATCATCGGGAGAAAAGCGGAGTGCATTCGAGGCTCGCTCGCCTTCCGGGCGGCGGTGTTCGCCCCAACGAGTTGGACGACGCCGCCGCCCGGAAGGCGAGCGAGCCTCGGATGCATCCGCTGTCGATCTATCAGTTCAACGAACTCCGGCATCTCCCTAACGTCAAAGAGCACGCAACCCTATCAGCGGGGGCGAGCATCGATCACAGGGTTGAAGTTGAAACTACGGAAGGGAATGAAAACAGGGCGGCTGATAGGGGTTGCTGTGTCTCGTCTTGTTCGCTGTTGTGGCTTATCAAGGTGCATCCGATCTAGCGGCCTTGGTGCTCACCTCCCTGACGCTCAGTCTTTAGCTTGGAGTGTGATATCCACCAAAAGCTGGATAAACCGACCCAAAATATCAGAATGCCGATTGAGCCCAGTGAAGGAGCAATGATCGCCGACACTCCACTTAATGCGGCTGCCAGTGTTGAAAAAACCGCGCAAAGCAATTGGGTCTTCCTCTTCTTGTTCGACTCTTCACCGGTCTCCTGAATCGGAAGAGTAGGCGGTTTGGTTTCTGGGCCCCTCCCGGACAGCAGGAGTGCCTTCGCCTGCTCATATTCCGCCTGCGAAAGATTGCCGCAATCCCTGAGCGAGGCCAGCTTTTCGAGTTCTGAGGTGATATTCATTTTTTTTCAGCGAACGGAAGAGTTAAGCAGCGAAGGCGGAGGTTGGCGAGGAATTATCCAGAGAACGCACTACCGCCTTTGTCTGCTTCAACGGTCTGTTAGGGAGTGTCCGGACGCGTTGCGCCGGATCATCGGGAGAAAAGCGGAGTGCATTCGAGGCTCGCTCGCCTTCCGGGCGGCGGTGTTCGCCCCAACGAGTTGGACGACGCCGCCGCCCGGAAGGCGTCGATTTTACCCTCGGATGCATCCGCTGTCGATCTATCAGTTCAACGAACTCCGGCATCTCCCTAACTAGTTATTTACTGACAGAAGTGAAGATTTTCGTCCAGCCGCTTTATAGATTGCGGAAGTGAAGAATAACGTGCGGAAAAGGCAAGAAATTCCGTGGAGGAATTCGTGAATATTTGGTACTAAATCGACGGTTTTGGAGATTTTTGCGCTGATACGCGTCATATCTTGCAAGAATAGGGCTGTCAAAAACCTTCATTTATGGAGATTTTCGCGCGTATAGGCGTGTAAACCTGCAAGAATATTTCAAGAAAGTCGAAGATCGGATCCGGGAGAAAATGCGGTTCACGAGATCCGATCTTCTAAAAGCGATGGAGTAAATTCCTCGCTCCAATCGAAGGAGTCAGCGAAAATGAAAATGCCCGGCGGTGAGGCCGGGCTTTTCCGAGTGATGATCGATCAGGACTTCGGTTCGTCGTCCTCGTCGATGTTGTGCGTGAGGATGAACTGGAGGTCGTCCAGGCCGAGGTTCGAGGCGAAGCCTTCGTCGCCGAGGACGTTGGTCACGAGCTGGGTCTTCTGATGCTGGAGGATGCGGATCTTCTCTTCCACGGTGTCGCGGGTGAGGAGTCGGTAGGCGATGACCTTGTTTTTCTGACCGATCCGGTGCGTCCGGTCGATGGCCTGGTTTTCCACGGCCGGGTTCCACCATGGATCGTAGAGGATGACATACGATGCCGAGGTGAGGTTGAGGCCGGCGCCACCCGCCTTGAGCGAGAGCATGAAGACGGAGGGGTCCTTGGTGGTCTGGAATTTCTCGATCTCGCCCTTCCGGTCCTTGGTCTGGCCGGTGAGGTAATTGTAGGGGCGGTTTTCCAGTTCGAGGCGCGCCTTGATGAGGTCGAGCATGGAAACGAACTGGGAGAAGACGAGGACCTTGTGGCCTTCCTCGTGAAGCTGGTCCAACAGATAGAACAGCGACTCCATCTTCGCGGATTCCTCCTTGAGATACTTCGGATCGATGAGGCCGGGGTGACAGCAGATCTGCCGCAGACGCATGAGGCCCTGAAGGATGGCGAAGGAGTTCTTCTTCACCGCCTCGTCGGAATCGAGACCGAGCAGGGCTTTCTGGATCCGCTTGAGCTCGTTCTTGTAGAGCTCCACCTGGATGCCTTCCATCTTCGAGTAAACCTCTTCCTCGGTCCGCGGCGGAAGGTCCTGGGCGACCTGCAGCTTGGTGCGGCGGAGCAGGAACGGGCGGAGCCGCGAGGCGAGACGGGTCTGCGAGAGCGGATCCTTCCGCTTGTCGAAGCGCTTCTTGAAATAGGCGCGGCTGCCGAGCACGCCGGGCATGGCGAAGGCCATGAGCGACCACATGTCGAGCAGGCGGTTCTCGATGGGCGTTCCCGTCAGGACCAGGCGGTTTTGGGAATCCAGCTCGCGGGCGCACTTGGCGGCCTTGGAGTCCGGGTTCTTGATCTGCTGGCCTTCGTCAAGGATGGTGGTGAGCCACTTGATGCCGTTGAGTTCCTCGCCACAGACGCGGAGCTGCGCGTAGTTGAGGACAAGGATGTCGATGTTGTTCTGGATGTGATCCACATCGATGTCGTCGCGGTTCTTGAGGATCTTGACCTTGAGCTGCGGGGTGAATTTCCCGGCCTCGCTGAACCAGACGTCCAGAACGGACTTCGGACAGACGACGAGCGCCGGCTTCTTCATGCCCTTGGTCTTCTCGTGTTCCTTGAACAGCCAGAGCAGATAGGTGAGCGACTGGATGGTTTTTCCGAGACCCATGTCGTCGGCGAGGATACCGCCGAAATTGTTGACCGAAAGATAAGCGAGGAACTTGAAACCATCGACCTGATAGGGGCGCAGCGTGGCATTGAGTCCATCGGGTAGATCCGGGTTGACCTCGAGCTGGATGTCGCTGGCGCGGTTCTTGATGCGCTCCCATGCCTTCGGGTCGAAAACCTCGGCGGCCTTCGGATCGGCAAGCTGGAGTGCGTGCATCCGGTGGGTTTCTCCGGAAAGGTCGAACGGATCGAGTCCGAGACGGGTGACGGCCTCGCGCTGGTCGGCGTCCAGCTTGATTTCAAGACGCATCCATGAGCCGTCGTCCATTCTAACATAGCCACCGCGTGCGGCAACAAGCTGGCGGATCTGTGCTTTGGATAGATTGACGCCCTGCACGTCGATGACGATGCGGAGGTCGAACCAGTCGATGTCCTGACCGACCACCTCGAAGCGGACGGCGGCGGTGACCGGGTCGGCGAGGATGGATTTCAGGCGAAGGTCGATGTCGAGCTCGATGCTCTCGGGCATCGCCTTGATCCACTCCGCGAATTTCTCGGGAAACTGCTTGGTGATCCGCGATTTGAAGGAAAGCAGCTTCTCGTCATAGGTGAGACCCATTTCGTCCAGGATGGCAGGGACCGGATAGAGATCCTCACGGGCGAAGCGGAGGAGCTGCTTGCCCTTGACGGGTTGTTGTTCGGCGAGTTCCCAGCCCTCCTTGGTGAGGCGTTCGGTGCGGCGGCCCTTGGTTTCGATCGCGTTGACGTCGATGACCAGATGCTCGGTCTCGGCGGCTGTTAGTCCGGCGACCAGGCTCATGGAGAACTTCGGCTTGAGCTCGAGATCGACCACGCGCTTCTTGAGCGACTCCGGCAGCGAGGCACCGATCTTGCGGAGGAATTCCACACCTTCGAGCGAGTCGATCACCCGGGTGGGAATCAGGTAGCGGGGCATGACGTCGGTTTCCTCAAGCCAGCGTGGCGGGCCCGGGAAAACGGTCTCGTCGGACTGATAGAGCTCCTTGCGGCCCGGAAGCAGACGCACCGAGTGGGAAACATTCTCTCCCGAGGCGGTGACGAGCTGGAGGGCGAAGCTCTTGGGATCGTAGGGCTCATCCTCACAGACCCATGACAGCTTTTCCTCGACGACCTTGAATTCCTTTTCGTCAAGGTTGACGATGTAGCCCTTGAGGGCGGGCTGGCGGAACACCCGGTTCATGAAGCGGCAGGATTCCTCCTGGTCGAAGTCGAGCGTGGTGTCGCCGTATTTCCGATAGAAAGCGAGATAGTGTTCCCAGAGCGTCTGGCTGGAGGCGTCCATGAGGAGGGCGGCCTCGTGGTGGAGATTGACGTAGTTCTCGATGTCGTTCTTTTCCCGGAGCTGGATCCAGACACCGGCCTTTTCCTCCCTCACCTCGATGCGGGCCTCGTTGATCGTGGCGACGAGACGGAAAGCGACGTTGACCGGAGCATCCTGTGGCGGACGCTCGTTGACCTGCTCGATGCGCTCATACCAGGCCGCGACCTCGCGCTCCTGTTCCCAGTCCGCCATCTTTTTCTGCACGTGACCGAGATCGGTGATCACGCTCATGAACTCGGGGTAGGGGAGCTTCTTTTTGTAAAACGCGTAGGCGATGTAGTTCCAGAACTCGAGGATGTCGCCAGGCGGCATCGGCCAAAGTTCGAGCGGCTCGTAGGTGGTGATTTCCCAACGCGGCGTGATGCGCACCATGTCGTGGTCGTGAAGCTCGCCCTCGATCACATAGCGACGGTAGCGTTTCTCGATCTTGGTGACGAAATCGGCTTCCTTGTCGTCCAGCTCGCGGCCGAGCTTCTCCTCGATGATGTCGAGCACCGGCGTGTCGTCGAACTCGTTGGGCGATTCCGGCAGGTCCTCGCCGCGGTGCATCCGCTCCATCATCGTCGCATACTGGCATGCGCCGGCGACCAGTTCGTCCTCGGCGGTGCAGGATCCGAACCACCGGTTGCCTTGAAGCCGGAGGCTGGTACGGAAGGTGCCGGTCTCGTCCTCGACCCGGCCCTGAATGAAGAGGTGGTTACCAAAAATCTGGGTAACCGCACCGTCTTTCTGAAGCATTTCACCCCTCTTCCTCGCATCCTCTGGAAAACTGTTCAGGAAGTTGAGGGTCGCTCGATCTGGATTCATCGCGTCTTATGTATGTAAAAAATGGCCCGGGATGTTACGCGGATGGCATTTTGCCATGGCACGCATCGCCGGGGCGCGAGTGTAAGTCTCGAAAACAGAGCGACGCAATAAAAACCTTGTGCCTGAAAATTTTTCAGGCACCGCGCATCGCACGGATGCTGATTCCCAGCCCGCCGATGACAAACAGGCAAGGAAACCAGATCGAGTAGCCCGGAGCGAGTGAATCCGGCTTGAGCACCGCGATTTCCGGGGATGCGGGATTCACCCGGCAAGTCGTTTCCGCTCCGAGAGGGAGTTCCTCCAACCGTTGTTCGACCAACTCTCGTTTTGAGGACCACGGATTGTCCCTCAGGGTGAGATGCGTCCCCGTGTAGGCTTGCCCTTTCCATTCATAGCCGAAGGTCAGGTTCTGACGGTATTCGATGGGGGAAAAGTCGTCGTGCCGCCTTTCCCCGATCTCGGACTGGATGACCATGCACTTGACCTCGGGCCATTTTCGCATGTCCCAAGCCCGCAAAAAACTCCGTCCCATCAATGCGACAAACACTCCACCAATCAGGGCAAGGGAAAGGCCGAGAAGCGCGAGAAACCATCGTCCGGATCGGGTGCTGGGAGGCTTGGAGGCGTTATTCATCGGCAGAAGCGTAGATTTGACCACGCCTCCGGGAAAGCAACTTGAAATCGATCTCGGCATCGCCGGAAACTTTTCCGCATCGCGAATGGCTGCCGAGGATGGATCCGATCAAAGCCGTGACCATTCGGGGGGGCGGAGTTTTACCGGAAATTTTCCTGACATTCTCGCGATTCCGGGGTTACTTGGTCACCATGCAGCGCCGTTACCTGATCGTCATTCCCGGTTTCGTGGTGGCAGCGCTTGTTGGATTCTGGCTGGCGAAAACCGCCGCTCCACCGAAACCTCCGCGCGTCGCGACTTCCGATTCGCGAACTGATCCAAGGGAAAAGCCCATTTTCGACGATCCCGCGCCGAAGTTCCGGACCGGGGATCGTCCCAAGCTTCGTCTCCGCGATGAAGAGGCCGTGGCAAACGGGGCATTGTCCGGCCAGCGCAATCTTGTTTTCAAGGATCAGGCGGCGCTGGAGGATTTCCTCAAGCGGGCGGGCGACAAGGTTCACGTCACCGGACGCCTCGATCAACTCAACGCCCTGCGCGTCTCATTTCTCGACCCGGAGGATCTCGCCTCGTTGTTAGGCGCGGACTCGCAGGCCTCGCTCGTGTTTCCCGTGGATATTCCCGCGCTTGGTGAGGGATCGGCCCAACCCGGTGCGGTTTCATTGAATGCCGGACTTCTCGATTGGCTCGGTATCAGCGGCGACAATTCCCAATGGGGAGCGGGCGTCCGGATCGCCATCCTCGACACGGGGGTGACCCTGAACAAGGCGTTTTCCAGCTCCATCTACTCCAACAACCTCGTGGACCTGCCCGGTGATCTCTCGATGCAGAACGGCCACGGCACCGCGGTCGCCTCCATGATCATCGGCCAGGATCCCCTGACCCCGGGAGTAGCGCCAGGGGCGGACATCATTTCGGTCCGCATTGCCAACGACCTTGGACAATCCGACACGTTCCTCCTCGCCCAAGGCATCGTGCAGGCGGTCGATTCAGGTGCGAAGTTGATCAACATCTCCATGGGCGGATTCGGCGACAGTGCTCTGGTTAGAAGTGCCATCGAGTATGCGAACGCGGCGGGTTCGCTGATCATCGCCTCGGCCGGCAACAACGGAACCGATCAGGTTAGCTATCCGGCGGCCTACGACGGGGTGATCGCTGTCGGGGCCGTGGATGCCATGGGAAATCATCTCGATTTCTCGAACACCGGCAGCCAGATCTCGATCTCCGCTCCCGGTTTCGGCGTCAATGCCGCATGGACCGGTGACCAGGCGGTGAGCGTCAGCGGCACATCGTTCAGCAGCCCGATCGTTGCCGGTTCCATTGCCGCACTGATGAGCCGCCCTGGAGCAGGCAAGCTGACGGCGAGGCAGGCGGCCGATCTGTTATACGCCTATCTGAACGACTCCGGCCAGGCGGGAACCGACAACCAGGTAGGGGCGGGAATGCCGGATCTCGGACGGGCGATCAACGGCAACAAGGCCGGCATCTACGACGCCGCCGTCGCTTCCCAGCGCATCCTTCCTCCCAGTTCGGGATATCCGAATGGCCAGATCGAGGTGCTGGTGCAAAACCGTGGAACCGAGACCCTGGTCAACACCAACGTCCGCATTTCCACTCCCACCGGAGTGGTGGATAGCAACATCACCACCCTGCCTGCCAACGGCGTCCAGACCATCCGGGTTCCCATCAACGGCAACATCGACCGCGAATTGCGCTATGACGCCAAGGTCTCGCTGACCGGTGGCAAGACGGATGTGAAACCTAACAACGACCGCCGCGTCGAGACCTATGTTCCGGCTGCTGGCAAGTAGCGCGTTTCTCGCATCCGGGCTTTGGGTTTCGGCAGCCTCTCCGTTGCTAGAGGCACCCAATCCCCAGGCGTCACCCGCGAACCAGTTGCAGGTCTCGGGAAATGCCTGCGGACCCACAGCCCTTCTCAACTCGTTCCACTTTGCAAATCCCGCATGGCAGCGTGCTTCCAACGCCATCTCCGGCGAGACCGACAAGCAGCGCATCTACACCATCATCCGTGAATATGGCATGCGCCCGTCCGCCCATCTCAAGGAACGCCCGCGCTGGTCGAAAGCGGGCGTGAATCTTGCGGATTTGTGCGACATCACCAACGAGATGACCCGCGGACATTTCCTCCCTCTTGTTAGCCAGGAAGTCATGTTCCGCAAATCCGGGGAAACGTCCGTCAACCTTCTCAAGCGCGTTCATGCGCGGCTCGGCACGTCCTTGGAAAAAGGTTTTCCGCCGCTTGTCAGCCTTCGCCGTTTTGTCAAACGCGGCGGCGCGTGGGTCGCCATCGACGCTCATTTCGTCACCGTCACCGCCATTCCCCGCAAGCTCGACAAGAATGCCACCTCGTTCGCCATCTCCTACGTCGATCCATGGGGCGGCAAGCTCTGCCAGGGGAATCTGGTGATCCCGGATCGCGCGATCCTCGCGGAAGCCACCGCCGATTCGCCCTGCCTTGAGGCGGATTTTCCGCAGGCCTCGGTGGGCAGGAAAAACGTCCGCAAGGGAGAGTCCACCACATTGACCCTGGCGGCGTTGCTCGGCCGGTGGTGAGTCATTTCAAATCAGCATCGACATTCGCCGACCGAGCTGCAAAACCTCCCGGGCACGGCTTTCATGGGCCAGCGATCAAAGCCGCTGTGGTGGAATGGTAGACACCCCAGACTTAAAATCTGTTGCTCTTCGGGGCGTGCCGGTTCGAGTCCGGCCAGCGGCA
>CAWENZ010000065.1:0-24778 GCA_963810445.1 uncultured Verrucomicrobiae bacterium
TGAAGACAGACGCAGGAGCAATCTCATCGGGATTCTGTTGTTTGACCCGGATCCCGCTGCCACCTCCGGCTGGCGGAGCCTTCTCATTTCCCGGATCCGCCCCTGCCTTGGCCGCGTCCTTTTCAGGTGCGGCAGGTGGCGCATCCGCCTCGAACTCGGCCAATGCAACCGGTCCGATGGGAACCACGATCAGGTCAACATAACTGCCCTCTGCGACAGGTTCGGAGCGAACACCGGTGTGAAGCGCCAGGATGACGAGGCAGGCTGATAGACTGGATTTCATACGGTCAAAGGATGCGGGAGGGAGCTCAAATCTCTCCAGGAGATAGCCAATGGAAGCTTTCAATCTTGAATTCCCTTCCGAAATCAATGGCACCGCCGGTTGCAATCACAGGGTTGAGCCCGGCCGCCGCGGAGTCGGGATTGATCGGCGTGGGAATGCGTTGCACCACGGCTTCGCACATCGCGCGGGCCGTCACATTTCCCTGCTTGTCGGTCGCCTCGCCATATCCACGAATGGTGAAGGTGTCGCCGCGGGCCACCAGCACCGAACCGATCTGTTGGAGGATGTCACCCTGGTTGAGATGGGCAGCAGCACCTGTCCCTTCGGCCCTGGGCGCGGATGACAGGCTGGACAAGTAGTGGTTGTAGTTCTGCGGCTCGGGAGTCTGGATGGGGCCACCCCAGTAATCCGCACCGTAGGTATAACTCGCAGCATTTGCCGGTGTCGGCATCACCCAGCCGGATTGTGTGGATTCATTGATTGCGTTAGAGCGGTCGATGGCCGCTTGGATGGCACCACCGTAAGCTTGGGTGCTTCGGGTCGTGTCACCCGGAAGAACCAGACGGCGATTCACGAAATCCGCAACACCGAGGAAGGGCCCGCGCTGACGGACTTGGGAGACGATCTCGGTGGCGAGCGTGCGGATTTCCCCATCGGTAAGCTTGCGATAGGCACTCCAGAAACGGTTGTCGGTCGGTGGCACCGCCGGGGTTGGGCCGGATTCAGGGATCAGGACACCGGCGTAGGGAGTTCCATCCATCGAACCGCCTCCTGCGGAGCGGCTTGGGACATCGATTCCGCGGAAGGCGCGCAGAAGACTTTCCCATGCCTCGATGCTGGTCGAGTTCACGTTGAATCCACCGTCAAGCCACAATGAACTGGATGCACGGTGAAAGCTGGTGAGCTCGGACCGGCTTCCTCCGTTAGAAATGGACTCGTTGATGGCGAGACGTGGATTCGGCAATGACTCACCGGATTTCCAACGACTTCCGGACCACTGGGCACCACTGCCCGTCCGCGGAACGGCTGAGAGGAAATAGCGATCCCAAAGTGCCTGGTTCACCTCGTAACACAGGTCGTTGAACATCACGTCGCGGGACGATCCGTTCCCGAGCTTGTCGAAGCCGGTGATGTCATAGTTGCTGGAATCCAGCCACTGAACCTTGTCACTCCACAGGCTGTTCTCTTCCTGAATGGTCCTCGACGAAGTGGCGAAGCGCGAGGAGTTCGCCAGATAGGGTGATGGGAATGACTGGCCGATGGTGAAGGTGGGTTGCCATGCGAACGGAGAAAGCTGGACGTGTTGCAAGGCACCAAGACTCATGACCGGGTTGGCCTGGGTTGGCAGGTCATAGACCGGGAAAGTGCTGGTGTTGGAAGAGAATGACGCATCCGTGAAGACGGAAGTGAGGTATTTACCGCTGGGATTGCGGTGAGGGATAACCTCCGGATCCAACCATTCCGACCATTGGCGGGCCTGGGCGACCGGGCCATAGGCATAGATATGGGGACCATTTCCCGCACCACTGGACACCCCGCTGGCGGTGGAGTTCAGATAGGAAAGGCCGAAGGCGTTGTCATTGGGCCAACGATGGATGTTAGGCGCGCCCGCATTGAAGTAGATGAGCGGTGAACCGAACCAAGGTTCCTTGTTCGACTGGCCTTGAACCCGGTTGGCATAGGTTTCATGAAGGAACCGGAAGCGGGTGCCGAAAGCGAGCAAGCTGTCCGGTTGCAGACCGGCGCTGGCATCGGAAAGGTTATAAGTCCGCGCCGGTGTATAACCGACCAGCCAACGGCCGTTGTTTCCCCGGGAATAGTTGTCCAGCGAGATCTGGCGGACGATGGGTGGCCCGCTCGAGCTCAACAGATCGGAGGTCTTTACCGCTCCCCGGTTGCCGATGAGGGAATGCAACGTCACCCCTTGGGTGCGAGACGATCCATTCCAAATGATGCTGCTGTTGTTGGGGTAGCTGATCTTGACGCCCGAATTGACAAATGTGGTGGGAAGCGTGGAATTCGGCCATTCCCGACTGAAGCACTTGAGACTGGCAGGGTTCTCTGTCGGACTCAGCACGTTGGAACGCAGGTCGATATCACCGGCCGTGTAGGGGGTGATCTTGCTGCGGCCGCCCGAGGTGAAACAAAGCGACTCACCCGGCTCAAACTCGGTGGGTGGCAGGTAGAATGCGAGGTGTTGCGGATAGTTATAGTTGAAATTGAGGTTCAGCTCGCAGGTTTGACTCATCGCCCCCGCAGCACCGTCCCATGAGACGACGAGCTTGTGATCCAGGCGGAAATCAAAGTGAACCAGGTGCCCGGAAGTCTTCAGCTTGAGGTTGAACGGATTCCACAGCACAACCCGCGGGTAGATCAATTCCACCATGCGGGCTGGCGAGGTGCTGGTATCGATCACGTGGCGGAGATAATACACCGCCTCTGCCATCACCGGTTGGATCAGTGGCTTGATGAAGGCGGAACCCGGATCCGTGATGTTGCCCGCGAGGTTGGGGCGCTGATCGGAAATTGCCAAACCAGCTCCCGAACCGGTGACCGAGTTGCGAAGTCCATACCAGTTCCGCAGCATCCCGAATTTCGGTCCGGCGATGGATCGGTTAGGAAGCAACCTGTTGATGATCCCGTCGGAATCCTGAATTCCCTGAAGTGACCCGAGAGCCGCCTGAGGACCATCCTCCAGATAGGCCGTTAGATCCATTTTCATCCCGCCCAGGACCGGATCGGCAAGGACGGAGCGGGAATGGACCGTGAAATCATCGGATTTCTCCTTCAAGGTCTCTCCGGAATTCGCACCTGCCATCCCGGCCACGATTTTGGATAGCTCGAGCTGACGGTTGCTCACCAGCTTGGGGGCCTCACCCGCATCAGGGGCGGTGGCCCCGGGGAAAATCGCACTGGGATCGACAGCAAGTGGTGAAAGCAGGCGGCGGTAAGACTCCGAATTCCCGAATGCCGGCTGCTGGGAAGCGTAGGGATCGACGAGGTTGAGCTTGGCCTTGGTGCTTTCGTCGGAAACCCAGTAGGCCATGTTTCCACTCGAGCTGTTCTTGACTGCCACCAGAGGTGCACGCACCGAACTCTTGCCTGTACGCATCTCCACCGAGTTGGCGGGAGTCAGCGCAAGCGCCGGATCCAGGTTCTCGCCGCTGACGAGCCAGGATAGCACACGACCCTTCTTGTCGAAGGCTTTCAAGGTCCGGCCATCGACCAGAGCCCCATTGGACGGGCGCACCATCGGATTGCCTGGACCCGCAGTCCCTTGCGCATCGTCAGTCCGCCACACACCTACCCACGACGGGTTGGCAATTGAGGCACTGGCATCAGGCGCCAGCAGGGACGAAGAAGCGGTCACGCGTTGATCCGGTCCAGCCACTTTCTGCATTTGACCGATCGCCAGCATGAGTGCCATCCGGGCGTTGGCCCTGGCCACGGCCAAGCGGTCGCCTTGGCTCGAAGAACGCAAGGACACACTCGAGAGCGTTAGCAATCCCACCGCGATGATCGTGAGGAGGATCATGAGCATCAGCGTCACCACCAAGGCGAAGCCATTGCGCTTTCGGATCTTCTTTTGAATCTTCATGAACTTCTGTGGATTCGAGGACAAATTGGTCGTTACATTGCAGGGTCGTCAGTCGTTGATCTTAAACGACAATCGGGAGTAAATCGAAAATTTGAAAAGCTCCTCCGACGAGTAATCATCGGGGTTAGCACGTGCTAATTGAAGAAATTAGCCACCAATCCGCCGTAAGCAAGGAAAAATATCAACATATGCTTCAAGCCCCGCGCAACGAAGCCAACCAGCCTCTCCTTGTTGATGGAGTTCGCGCCTGATCTTCAGGAGGTTCCACCACCGGCGATCAAGATTGCGAGGGACTTTGATTTTTTGTCCTGCATGTAGGGTATTTTCTACCTTTCCGGAAGTCCCCATCCGGAACCAGAGGATCGTTTGATGAATTCAATCCGGTTCAATCGGGAACCTGCGACTCACCACTTTCAGCCACCTCGATGATCCGGTGTTGCTACGTCCGAAAGAATTCTCCCTTCGTTCCAAGGCGATAGTGCCGCTGTGCATTTCCGGATCAAAATGAAATAAGAAAAGTTGACGCGAAAGAAGTGAAACATTCAGATGAAGGCAAGCGTTATCTCGTGCTAATCCTGCTTGCATTGTAATTCGCTCATGAAATCATCCCGAAGGCCGATTGGTCCCATCAACCCAAACAGTTCT
Source organism: uncultured Verrucomicrobiae bacterium (assembly GCA_963810445.1). Classification (GTDB taxonomy): domain Bacteria; phylum Verrucomicrobiota; class Verrucomicrobiia; order Verrucomicrobiales; family Akkermansiaceae; genus Luteolibacter. The sequence goes on from CAWENZ010000065.1 coordinate 4,527, forward strand.
CAAATGGAATACCGCTCAGCCCCCTGGACCGCGTCGTCAACCTTCGCGTTTTCGTTTTGGTCAAAGCCACCCTTTTTTCCGGTGCCTCTGGTCCGCTATCCCTGTTAGATCCAGTTCCTCAATCCCTCGGAGCCCTATTCTTCTCCCAACGTATCAACCGACTTCCCATACGGATGTGTAATTTCCTCACAGGGTTCATTCTGCTTTTCGGAGTATCCTTCACTCATCTTGCAGCAGGACTAACGTTTCCCGGAAACTCACCTGGCCCGGCCAAGTCCTCCAACCGTGGCAACATCTGGACCTTGGAAAACAGCGCGATCTCCGCCAGCTGGGCAATTCAGAACGGACAGCTTCGTCCGTCCGAACTGGTCAATCACCTCAATGGCCAGGCACTGCCGCAGCACGACCGCGAGCTGTTCCGATTCTCCGTGGGCACGGGTGCCGGGACTCCGGCCGACGAGGCACAAACCTGGCTCGGCATCAAGTGGTCCGGCGACAATTTCCTGATACAAACTTCAACCAACGGACGCGGATGGCGAACGATCTCCAGCCTACCGCGTGCCGGATTCACGGGCTCCCCCACCCTGCTCCGTGTCGGAAAGATGGATAAGAACGGCGGCCTGTCCGACTACGCGGATGCTGGAGAGACCGGCACCCCGCGCTTCGATCACCTGGATGTCCACGGGAAAACCCAGGCGGTCTTCGCCGACGATTTCACCGCACCTGCGATGGTCAATTCCTGGAAAAAAATGCGTTCGAAAGCGCCCGGCACCGAGCTCGCTGTCCGCGAAGGTTGGCTCACTGTGACGGCACCCGCGAACTGCGCGGCTTTCCTGGAACGACCGCTTTCCGGCGATGCAAATCAGGTCACCTGCCAGGTCGATGTCGCCAACGATCAGGCCCAGTCCTGGGGCCCGGGCCTGGCAATCGTCTGGCCGGACGGCAAGGCACTCGTCGTAAACATCCGCAAGGAAGGCACCTGCTCCGTCATTTCCAACGGCGAAGAACAAATTGTTGGAAATCCCTTCCAGCATGTTCCGGACTACAATCTCGCCGCCTCCCGGTTCAAAGTATTTGAGGGGCCAAAGTTGATGGATCTCCAACCGGAGCCGCACAACCCACGGGCCGGCAGTCATTTGCAAGGCAAGGCAATCATGGCCAAACTCCGCGATCCACAAACCGGCATCCACGTGATGTGGCGCGCTGTCCTGCGGGATGGTTCCAACTATATCCGCGAGGAAATCACCCTCATGACCTCGAGCTCCCAGGTCACTCTCAGCGGCATCCAGTTGCTGGATCGGCAGGCACCATCCGCCACCAAACTCGGCAGCGTGCCCGGCAGCCCGGTGATCGCGGGGGATTGGTTCTTCGGCGCGGAAATTCCGGTTTTCTCCAGCGAGATCGGCACGGATGAATTCACCTGTGGATTTCCCTGCACCTACAGGTTAGAGGGTAAACAGGCGGTTTCCTTCTCAGCGGTGAGCGGCGTGGTCCCCGAGGGGCAGCTTCGGCGGGGATTTCAATACTATCTTGAGCGGGAGCGCGCCCGCCCGGCCCGCCAGTATCTCCACTTCAACGGTTGGTATGACACCGGCACCGGCGTTTCGGAAAAGCGGCTGCTAGAGGTCATCGACGCCTACAACCGCGAACTCATCACCAAGCGCCGGGTGAAGCTCGACGGCTTCGTCATCGACGATGGCTGGGACGATGCGCGGAACTCATTCTGGGGGTGGAAAAAATCCGCACTGCCTAACGGCCTGGAAAAAGCGCGTGCCGCCGCGGAGGCCGCCCATTCACGGCTTGGCATCTGGATTTCCCCGCTCGGTGGCTACGGCGAGGCCCCGATGCGCATCGCCAACGCCCGCAAACTCGGCGTCACCGACGGCGACAAGCTCGATCTATCCGATCCACGCTACTACAACTGGTTTCGCGACAAATGCCTTGATCTGATGAAGACCGACCACGTCGGTTACTTCAAGTGGGACAAGGCGGGCGACGGCGTGAACCCGCATTTCATGTCGCTCCTGAAAATCGCCGATGAACTCCACGCCGCCGATCCAAGCCTGTTCCTCAATGTTACCGTCGGCACCTGGCCGTCTCCGTTCTGGCTCAATCACGTCGATTGCACCTGGCGTGACGGGGCCGACATCGGCTGGATCGGCAAGGGCGACAAACGCGAGCAATGGCTCACTTTCCGCGATGCCACGACTTATAAGAACGTCGTGAAACGGGGCCCGCTCTATCCGCTGAACTCCATCATGCTGCATGGCATCGCGCTCGGCCACCACTTCCAGGGCAAGACCGTCGCCGAGGCGGGCAACCATCTCCGCAACGACTGCCGCTCGTTTTTCGCCACCGGCACCTGCATGCAGGAAATCTATCTGTCACCCGACCTGATGGATGATGCCGCCTGGGACGACCTGGCGGAAACTTCCGCTTGGGCCAGACAGCACGCCGAGGTATTGGTGGACAGCCACATGATCGGTGGCAATCCCGAGAAACTCGAACCCTACGGCTGGGCGTCATGGGTTCCCGGCGAGGCCGTCGTCGCCTTGAGAAATCCGGACGACGTGCCGAAGTCGATCACCCTTGAAGCCCGTGAGATCTTCGAATTGCCCAAAGGAGTCGCCGCTTCATATTCCCTCAAGTCCGCTTACAAGGAACAGCGGGTCCAGTCCCTCGATCTGGAGGTTGGCAAGCCGCTAACCGTCGAACTGATGCCCTTCGAGGTTCTGGTTTTCGACAGTCACTGAACTTCCATTTCAAGATTCCACCTAACACACGATGCAACATCCGATCTACCTGTTTGCTACCATGGCGATGCTCCATTCCGGGTTCGCCCGCGCGGAAACACCTGCCTTCATTCCACAGCCGACCAAAGTGGAAATCCACGAAGGTCGATATCAACTCGATGCCTCCACATCCATCGTCGCCCCGGCATCCCTGACGAACGAAGCGACCTTGCTCGCCACCCGCCTGAGAGCCACTGCCGGCATTCCTGCCGAAATTATTGCCTCCGGAAACGGAATCACGCTCGCCATTGATTCGCAGTTGGAGCCAGAGGGCTACACTCTGGAAATCAAACCCGATGGAGTCATCATCCACGGCGGATCCAACGCCGGTGTCTTCTATGGCACCCAGACGTATCTTCAGACACTTCCCCCTGTCGTGCTCGGCCGGGAACCCGCACCGGACGCCGATTGGTCCTCGCCGGTGATGCGCGTCGTGGACTCGCCCGCCACCAACTGGCGCGGTCTCCACCTCGACAGCGCGCGCCATTTCCAACCGAAGGGATTCATCCTGAAATTCATCGATGCGATGGCCGCCCAGAAGCTCAACCGGCTTCATTGGCACCTCTTGGACTCGGAGGGCTGGAGACTCGAGATCAGGAAGTATCCGAAACTCACCGAAGTCGCGAAAGACACTCCGGCAAGCTATCCCGAGGAGATCCCGACCAATCCAACGGTTCATGCAAAATTCAAATACGGCCATTTCCACGGTGGTGACTTCTACACCCAGGACGAGGTGCGCGAGATCGTCAACTATGCCGCACGCCGGCACATCACCATCGTTCCCGAAATCGAGTTTCCCGGTCATGCGATGGTCGCGCTCACGGCCTATCCGGAGATCGGCACAAGCGGCAAGGTTCCCACCGCGAGATCCAACATTTCACCCGACCTGATCGGCGTCCATCCAACGGCGATCGCGTTCATCAGGAACGTCCTTGATGAAACCATGACTCTTTTCCCCGGACCGTGGATCCACTTCGGAGGGGACGAGGCCCCGAAAGGCCAGTGGCAGAACGACACCTACACACAGAAAAGGATCGATGAACTCGGCCTGAGGGTGAATGACCCGAAAAATCCGCATGCCTCCGAGGACGCGCTGCAAGCCTGGCTCTTCAATGAGATGGCCGCCCATGTCGCGAAGAAGGGCCGCAAGGCTGTCGGCTGGGAGGAAATCATGCATGGCGACAACATCAACCACCTCGCCAAGGGCTCCGTGATCATGCCATGGCTCAGCGCCGGCAACGGAGCAAAGGCCGCCAACGCCGGATATGGAGTCGTCCACACCGCCGTCGGGCCGTTCTACCTCGACTCCTATCAGGTCAAGGACGCGGGCGAGCCGACCGCACTCTATCAAGGCCCCTTCACCGTGGAGAACATCTATCAATTCGAGCTCTTCCCCGCTGGCCTGACACCGGAAGGCAGGAAAAACATTCTCGGCGCACAGGGCCAGTTGTGGACCGAACTCATGCCACGCACCGATGATGTCGAGTATCAGGCCTTTCCCCGGGCCTGTGCGATTGCCGAGCTCACCTGGACCGCACCGGATTTACGCAAGGACACCGCCGACTTCATGGCACGGCTCGCGGAGCACGGGGCGCGGCTCACGGCACTTGGCCTGAACCACCGCCGGATGGCACCGCCTGCTGGATTGAAATGGTCACCTGAATTCCTTTCCGCCGCGAAGAAATGGGAAATCCCTCTCCCTGTTAGCCAGATCAAGGGATCAAGCCTCGAACTCGGTTTCCGCTATGGATCCGGTGCGCATGGATTGGACATCACCGCGGTCGAATTGCTCGCCGATGGTGCCGTGGTCGCCGAAGATCGCCATCCCGGGTTCACCGGAACGTCTCCAAAGAACCCGACCTACACCCTCACCATTCCACAAGCGGCGAGATCGAAAGTGCTGTCGCTCCGCATCAGCGCGAAAGGCTCCGGCGGCAATGATAGCCGCGGCGAGATCACGATCTCCTCACACAACTGACAAGCTCACGATGTCGAAGCCACACTCCATCCGGGAAAACCCCATGTTGACCACGCTAAAATTTCCTCGTCTATCCGTATTCCCCCGATTCTCCTGTTTCGTGGTTGCAGCCGCATTCAGCTTGTCCTGTTCGTTAGGATCGGCGGCGGAAGCCGTCCGTTGGGAGGTTCCGCTTGGTGGAAATGCCTACCTGACCAAACAGGCCGACGGCTCCACCGACAAAGTCGATGCTCGGGGCATTTCCCAATGGAAGGATCCAACCAGTGGATTTTCCATTTTCTTTAGAGTGGATCGGGCGGCACTCCTCAACCTCTCCCTGCGAATCAAGGTCCCGGCGGGAACTTCCGTGATCCGGGCGGCGGTGGCTGACAACAGGATCGAGAAAAGCATCACAGCGGCTGGATTTCAGGATATCAGCCTGGGCCCGGTCACGGTAAAGGCGCCCGGTTATGTCCGGCTGGATCTCAGCGGAGTCAGCAAACAGGGAAGCACGTTCGGCGAGGTTTCCGATCTTCTGGTCGAATCCCTAACCGAGGGTCTGGTGCTCGACTACGTCAAGGACGCCCAGGAGAACCGCTTCTATTGGGGACGCCGCGGGCCATCCGTCCACCTGGGCTATCAGACACCCAAAGGGATGGATTTCGAATACTTCTACAACGAAGTCACGGTTCCGAAGGGATACGATGCGACAGGCATCTACGCGATGGCGAACGGATTTGGCGAAGGCTACTTCGGCATGCAGGTCAGAGGGAAGGACGATCGATGGATCCTGTTCTCGGTCTGGAGTCCATTCTCTACCAATGACCCGAAGAGCATCCCCGAGGATCACCAGATCAAGGTGCTGACAAAGGGCGAAGCCGTGCACGCGGGTGAGTTCGGCGGCGAAGGATCCGGCGGACAAAGCTACCTCGTTTTCTCGTGGAAGGCGGGAACGACCTATCGGTTCCTCAACCGCGTTCGCCCTGATGGAAAAGGAAACACCATCTATACCGGCTGGTTCTTCGCACCCGAGATCGGGAAATGGCAGCTCATCTCCAGCCTGAGTCGTCCAAAGACAGAAAAGCACCTGACTGGCATACATTCGTTTTTGGAAAACTTTCAGGATCGCAACGGGTATCTCGGACGCATGGCATTTTTCAAAAACCAGTGGGTGAGGGACACGGGCGGCAAGTGGCATCCGATCACCGGGGCCACCCTGACAGGTGACGATATCGCGCAGCGAAAATACCGCATGGATTACGCGGGAGGCATGGAACATGGGGCGTTCTTCCTCAAGAACGGCGGCTTCTTCGCGGATCCCGTGAAACTGGGCACCCGTTTCCCGCTCCAGGCTGTTAGCCAGAAGCCACCTGAGATCGACCTCGACGCCCTCGAGGCGGTGAAATAAATCCCTGTCTCCACTCATTCACGAATTTCAACCATGCTGGAAATCTGCATTGATAGCGTAGCATCCGCCCAGGCCGCGGCGGATGGAGGCGCGGATCGCGTCGAGCTTTGCGCGAATCTGCCGGAAGGTGGAACCACCCCCAGCGCGGGAATGATCCGCATGGTGCGATCGGTTTTTCCCGGAGACCTGATGGTCATCATTCGACCGCGTGGATATGACTTTCTCTATTCCGAGGCGGAAATGGAAGTGATGCTACACGACATCGAATCCGCCCGCGGTCTGGGAGCTGATGGAGTTGTCATCGGTTGCCTGACCGCCGATGCCCGGGTGGATACCGTGCGGTGCAAGCGCCTGATGGCTGCCGCCGGACCGATGGACATCACATTTCACCGGGCGTTCGACATGACCCGCGACCTGGGTGAGGCGCTGGAGACGATCATCGGACTCGGTATCAAACGCATCCTCACCTCCGGTGGCCAAGCGGACGCGGTGAAAGGAATTCCCCAACTCGCGGCATTGGTTGCGCATGCGTCAGGTCGCGCTTCCATCATGCCGGGCGGTGGAGTCACCGAGAAAAACGTCGGGGAGATCGTCCGCGCGACTGGCGTGCGTGAGGTCCATCTGAGCGCCCGCCACAACGTGCGCGGCGGCATGACATGGTTCAATCCGGGCTGCTCGATGGGAAACTTCTCGAAGGATGACGAATACGGCTGGCGGGAAACCAGCCGTGAGATCGTGAAAGAAACAAAAGAAGCTCTAACACCTGCTCTGCGGAGCCAGTCGCAGTGACTCCCACCCGTCCATTGCGCGTGGCGATTGGCGGGATCCACATCGAGGCCTCGACTTTTTCGCCGCTGCGAACTTGTCAGGACGACTTCTTCGCCACCCGCGGCGAGGAGATGCTCGAGCGCTATCCATTTCTGGAAAAGCCGGAGTTCGCCGGGCTTCTGGCGGTTCCCCTCGCCCACTTCCGCGCCATGCCAGGGGGGCAGGTCCGTAGGGAATGTTATGAGTCGATGAAGCGGGAAATCCTCCAACGTCTGGCAGCCGCCGGTCCAGTCGATGCATTTTTCCTCGACGTCCACGGAGCGATGACCGTGGAAGGCCTGGAGGATGCCGAGCTGGATCTGTTAGCCTCAATCCGCCGCGAGACCGGCCCTCACCTGCCGATCACGTGCAGCCAGGATCTTCACGGCAACGTTTCTGACAGATTGATAGAAAATGTGGATTTCATCACCACCTATCGGACCGCGCCGCATGTGGACTGGATGGAAACCCGCGAACGAGCGTTGCGACTGCTGGTCCAGTGGTGGCGTGATCCGCAACCGCTGGTCCGTGCGCGGGTGGGCATCCCGGTCCTGGTATCCGGTGAGATGTCCAGCACCGAGAGCGAGCCGGGAATGAGCCTCTATCAACCACTGCCGGAGGAATCATCGCGCCCGGGAATTTACGACGCATCCTTGTGGGTGGGCTACGCGTGGGCCGACCAACGCCGCTCGATGGCCACTGTCGTGGTGACAGGAACAGATGTCCTTGCGGTGAGAAGCACCGCTCAGGCCATTGCCCGGCGCTATTGGGAGGCCCGAGAGGATTTTCATTTCATCGCTCCGACCGGTCCTGTGGAGTGGTGCATCGATGAGGCGCTGAAACGGAATCAGCGGGCGGTCTTTCTCAGCGACGCAGGTGACAACCCGACAGCGGGAGCCGCCGGTGACGTGACCTCATCCCTTGCAGCATTGATCCGCCACCCGGCCTTCTCCGGTGGGGATGGTGCCACGGCGATTTTCGCTTCCATCCCGGATTCGGCGGCCATCGAGGTTTGTGGGCGATCAGGCATCGGCAGCCAAGTATCCCTGAGCCTTGGCGGGAAACTCGATCCGGTTCATGGCGCTCCGCTTGATCTGGCGGGAATCTTGTTAGCAATGTTCGACAGGGATCCCGTCGCAGGGCGGCAGGCGATCCTCAAGGTGGGAGGAGTCCACATCATCATCACGGAGCGCCGCAAGCCGTTTCACCACAGGCATGACTTCCTGGCTCTCGGAGTTGATCCCCTCGACCACCAGATCACAGTGGTGAAAATCGGCTACCTGGAGCCCGAGCTCAAGGTGATGGCGAGTGATCACCTGATGATCCTTTCACCCGGAGCCGTCCCGCCACTGCTCACCTCGATTCCCTATCAGCATCTTGAACGGCCTGTTTTCCCTCTGGACTCCGACTTTCAGTGGAGTCCTGAAGCATCCGTCTTCACCTCACATCCGACTGTAAACCGATCATGAATCGATCATATTTCCAAATTCGCAACGCCCTGCGACCCGCCTTGTTGATGGCACTTGTTCTCGTCCTCACATCTGCTAGATCAACGGCCAGCTATTTCGGCCTGACGAAGGACACCAAGGACGCGCAGCAATGCATCACCTACGATGTGCGATATCCGTATTGGACGGAGCACATCTACATCGCCACCTATCCCGGCCACAGCCGATCCAAGGAAGGCTGGAACGCGCCCTATTACGGCGGTGTGGTCAGCAACCTGCGAGGCGCACCCAATTTGATCCAATACGCCTCCTGGCAAATGAGTGGCAAGGACGCCCCCGCATCCGGCATCGACTTCGTGCATGCCGGGCCGCACATGAGTTGGGTTCGCTCGACGTGGGAAGGAAGTTCCGGCGGCATCAAGGGACTGTGGCCCACCGACGAGTTCAAACCCAATGAATGGTATCGCTTCGTGAATCGCGTCTGGACGCCGGTGGCGGAGACTCCCCACACGGGATACGCCGGCGTCTGGATGAAAAACATCGGCACCGGCGAGTGGCACCACCTTGCCACCTTCAAGTTTCCCGCGGAGCTAACAGGATTCAACTCGATGGGCGGCTTCTGCGAATACATCACGGGGAGCGCCACCAGGACCTGTGCGGTGGAGTTCCGGAACATCTACGCGATGCGCGACGACAAGTGGGGTTCCGAGCCTGAATTCTCCGCCTACAACCACAAGGAGGACATCATCAAGTTGACCCAGCCAACCGGCAATGGTTCGGTGCTGTTGGAAACCACCCGCAGCCCACAGGATCCGCAAACGGGCAAGCACACGGTTCTTCCAGTGGAGACCCAGAAGGTCAAACTCAACCAACCTGAACAGCCAGCCTTCCTCGATCCGTTAGCCATCACGGCCCCGACGGCGGAGGGCTTCGACAAGCGCTGCGTGGTCCGCTGGCAGGTGCCCGCCAAGGCATCTCCCCAGTTGGGATACTCCGTGGAAATTCTCGACGGCTCCACGGTCATTGCATCCGCTTCCGAAAATTCACCGGATGCCCGGCAGTGCGTGCTCGAAGTCACCAAAACAAACATGCGTCCGCAGTCGCGCATCCGGATCACCGATATCTTCGGCAGGACCTCGCAGCCGACCACCATCCCGATTTCCCGCGCGGTGCCATTGCCTTCCCGGGCGGTCAGTCCGGTGATTCCGGGGTTGAACTACGCCTACTATGAGTCGGAGAAGCCCGATGACTGGCGAGCAATTCCCGACCTTTCAAAACTCAAGTCCAAACGCGAGGGCGTGGTTGCAACCCCCGATCTAACACCACGACTCAGCCGCACCGGTTATACCTTCGAGCTCCATGGCTACCTCAAGGTGCCCGCCGCCGGTTTGTATGCGTTCAACCTGATCTCCGCTTGCGGAGCGAAACTCATCATCGATGACAAGATCGTCATCAATGCAGACGGCTATCACTCCATCGCCAGGATTCCAGGCGCGGTGGCGTTGAATCCCGGTCTGCACAAGATTTCGATCCCGTATTTCCAAGGGGAACGCCAATATCAACAGGCGGATGACTTCCTGCAGTTGAGCTGGTCCGGACCAGACTTCTCGGATCAAACGGTTCCATTCTCCTCATTCTTCAGGAATGCCACCTCCGGCGAGCCAAAAGTCGTCATCAAGGCGACGCAGCAGAACGACTCACCGATCAACCTGCTGCTCACCTCCGAAGTTTCACCTAACACCATTCCGATCGAAAGGGTGGAATACTACGCCACCAATCCGGGTTTCGACTACTACAGCGCCCAAGGAGCCAGTGGCGCGGAGTATTTCCTCGGTGAAAGCAAGTCCCCCGGCGAACCGGTGCCGGCCGTGATCTGGGGCGGTGGCAACCAACTGATCCGCGCCCGTCTCATCTACGACCAGAGCCACACCATCGACAGCGCGCCTTTCGCCATTCCCGAAATCCCTCGAACCACAGCCTACGGGCCGTTCCAACTCACCGAACTCGAGCACCATCTCTATCCGATGGCGTGCGGCGCGGATGCCACGAGCATCACCCTCGTCGGGGATTCCATGGGATTGCTAACGAAACCACTCACCGGCGACGGCACGATCATCGCCCGCCTGGCAGGCATCACCTCCAACAAGAAACAGGCGGACGGAACCGAGTTGATGGACGCGAACAACTGGTTCGCCGGCATCATCGTGCGCGAGAATCTCGACGCGCGTCCCGGCGAACCGCTCGGCGGCTCGAAGATTCCCTATGCCGCGGTCATGGGCTCCGCCAGTCGTCAGACCCGCTATTGCGACAGCACGATGATCAACGGCGCGGGCAATCAACCCGCCTCTGCCGGCAACGGCGACGCATGGTTCAAGATCGAGCGCATGGGTTCCGATTTCACCCTATCCAATTCAGCTGACGGATCTAACTGGAAGATCATCAAGTCGGTGAACCTGCCGAAGATGTCAGCCACCCTCAACGCGGGCTTCGTCATCTACTCCATCCCCTGCGCCACCAACCGGGTTCATTGGGCGAGATTCGACAATATCTCCATCAGCCCCGCGAACTAACATTTCCAGGCGACGGTCACTTCCCCTTGAAGAACTCCAGGGTCACGCCGAGTCCTTCCTCAAGCGTGTGTCGCGGCGTCCAACCTGCCGCCCGGAGCTTGTCGGCACTGGCGCGGGAATGCCGGACATCACCGGCACGCTCGGGGGCGTGAAGAACCTTTGAGGAGGATGCCGCCGCGGTGATGAGCCCGTTTGCCAGATCGTTGATGGTGATCTGACCGCCGTAGCCGGCATTGAAAACGCCGGTCACGCCGGGAGTTTCGACCGCGAAGGAAAGCGCGCCGACGATGTCCTTCACATAGATGAAATCGCGGGTCTGACCTCCGTCGCCAAATACGGTGATGTCCTCGTTGCGAACGGCCTTTTCGATGAAGATCGGCACGGCTGCGGCATAGGCCCCCTTGGGATCCTGGCGCGGACCGAAAACATTGAAGAAGCGGATGGCCGCCGTCTCCAGCAAGCCCTCGCGCTCGAACATGCCAAGATAGTATTCACCGTCGAGCTTGGTGATCGCATACGGGCTCTTCGGCTCGGGAATCATCGTTTCAAGCTTCGGCACCGTCGGGTTGTCGCCGTAGATCGCGGCGGACGAGGCGAACACAAGCTTCTTCACGCCTGCGGCTGCGGCCTCTTCCAGCACGTTGAGCAGACCATGGACATTGATGTCCACACATTCGCCCGGTTTCGCCATCGACTCGGGAACGCTGACCAAAGCTGCCAGATGGAAGATGTAATCCACGCCCTCCACCGCCTTTTTCACCAACTCGCGATCCGTCACCGAGCCTTCAATGAAGGTGTGACGCAGACCGTCTAGGTTGTGACGGTAGCCCGTGCGCAGGTTGTCGAGGACACGGATTTCCTCCGCCTTTTCCTGATAGTGTTCGACGATGTGCGAGCCGATGAAGCCGGATCCGCCGGTGATGAGGATTTTCATGATGATCAGGCGAGTGCCAAGTTCTGCTCCACCGAGTGGTTGGCAACGATTTTCTCCATTTCAGGGAGTATCCTTTCAATCGCCGCGACGAATGGCGAACTGGTTGCGGCAACGGTCAAGGTTGTGATCGTGATGTTTCACCTTGAAATAGACATCACCCTGCAGGTAGTCGGTTAGAAAGCGGATTCCGCACTCGAGGGTGAGCAGCTTCCCGGCGAACGCGAGATTTCCGATCTCCGTCGCGTTCAGGAAGAACGGGCGGACCCGAGATAGCCGCAACCAGGGCTTCGAAGCGATCCAGCCGGATGTCGACGATTGGCGAGATCGGTGGACTCGTCCTCGCGAATGGTCGGAGTCGCGGTTCGGACCATGTCACCAAAGTCATACAGGGCCGAACCGGGCATCGTGGTGTCGAGGTCGATCACGCAGACGCCTTCCGCGGTGACATCGTCCAGCAGGACGTTGTTGAGCTTGGTGTCGTTGTGGGTGACACGCTCGGGGATCGACTCCGGCTGCGATGAGGTCGGTGATCGCGGCGGCAATCGGTAACGCGGGCGAGAGCGAACTCGATCTCTGGCTGGCATGAGCGGGCACGACCTGCGATGTCCGCATCGATGGCGTCCAGCAAGCGCCTGAAGCCGCTTCGGCGTGTGGTGGAAAGTTCGGGAATGGTCTCGTGCAAGCGCTGGCCGCCGAGATCGGCCGCGAGTTTCTGGAACTCTCCGAAGGCCTTGGCGGCTTGATAAGCCTGCTCGTTGGTACTGGATTTCATCGTGCCGCGGGCGCGCTCGATGAATGGATAGATGCGCCAGAAGTTCCGTCGCGCATCGATGACGTAAGGCTTGCCGTCGATGCGCCGGGAATGACGGTCAAGGTGCGCCGATGGGCTTCCGCGTTGTCCTGGTCCAGCAAACGCTCCAGCGAGTGTCGGGTGACGCGCGCGATGTTCTCCATCAGGTCGACCGGGTCCTTGAAAATGTTGTGGTTGATCCGCTGGAGGATATAGCGGATCCGCGGTCGCCCGCCTGATCGAACCGCGCGCAATAGGTGTCGTTGATGTGCCCGGAGCCGTAGGGCAGTGCGTGAACGAAGTCGGCACTCATTTCAAACAGGGCGGAAATTTCACGGAGATCCGGGGTGGAGGTGGTGGACGACATGGCGGCAGGTGATTTTGTAGCAGACAGAGACCGAAGGTCCTGCCGCGAATTATCTCGTGCTAAGCCAACAAGTCAACCGTCTTTTTACCTTGGGTCCCTCTGAAAGATATCCACGGCTTTCGCGCTTGGTCCGGCATAACGAGCCAATGGACCGACTCCCTTTTCCACACGCGCCGACGCAACCAACAGTGGACTTGCCGGAACGGCACTGAGGAATCTTGCCATCGGTCGGAATGATGATGCGGGAGCTACTTGAGGGCGGCGCGGAAAAATCGGGAACCCGGTTGGATGGTGCCAAGGTTGTAGGTGGTGGTGGCGCCGGATGAGGCAGGAACGTTGTCCTCGACAAGGGTCCACGGGCTGTTGACGAGGTCGGTGGCGGACTCGATGCGATAGAGGGCACCGGGTTTCGACGGCCACTCGATGATGAAACTGCCGCCGGTTTTCCAAGGAGAGAGACGGAAGAAACTGGATGCGTCGAGGGGATTGGTTCCGGTCTTGATCTCGTCGCCGTCCTTGGTCGGATCGCCGTCGGAGTTATCGCTGTCGGGATTGGTTTCGCCGGGGTCAACGAGGCCGTTGGCGTTGAGGTCCTCCGTATGGTCGGGAATGCCGTCGCCATCGACGTCGATGCTGGGGAGATTGGGAGCGGCGTAGGGGTCGCCGGCTCCACCGGAGGCGAAGGTGGGCCATTGGGCACCGGCATCGGCGAGCTGGCGGGCCATCTTGCGGGACATCGTCATGACGCGTCCGGGTTGGGAGGCCGCGAGGTCGGTGGTCTCGGAGAGGTCGGTGGCGAGGTTATAAAGCTCGTAGCTGTTAGCCGGATAATTGTAGATGAGTTTCCACTCGTTCTCGCGGTAGATCGTGAAGTAGTCGGAGCGGTGGTCATGGGGGAAATGGATGAGGATTTCCTGTGGACGGTGGGTGCCCGGAGTGGCGCGGAAGTAAGGGGTGAGGTCGTAGCCGTCGATCGTATGGGTGACGGGGGTACCGGCGACAGCGGCAAAGGTGGGAAAGAGATCGAAGACCGCGATGATATCGTCCTGGTGACTGTTGGCGGGGATGGAGAGTGCGGTTTGGAAAGGGTTGGCGGGGTTGCGTTTCGCCCATGAGACGATGAAGGGTTCGCGGACACCGCCTTCGTATTTGGAACCCTTCTTGTGGCGGAGCGGGGCGTTGGAGTCATTGACGTTGGCAAAGGGAGCGTCGCCGCCGTTGTCGGACATGAAGACGACGAGGGTGTTTTCCGCGACGCCGAGCTGGTCGAGTTTCGTTAGAATGTCACCGAGGGACTTGTCCATGCCTTCGATGAGGGTGGCAAAGGCGAGTTCGCTGCCGGTGACGCCCGGGTAGTTCCCACTGAAGCGCGGGTCGGTCTGGAAGGGCGAGTGGACGGCATAGTGGGCCATGTAGGCGAAGAACGGCGTGTCGTCCTCGACCGCCTGCTCGATGGCCTTGTTCATTTCAAGAGTCAGCACCTCGGTTAGAAAAAGTCCCGACCCGTTGTAACTTTCGAGCCCGTTGACATGGTTGCGAACCGGTGCCGAAGTTGTCATTGGCAAAGTAGGAGGCGGGATGGCCGATCTCGGAGCCTGCGATGTTGACATCGAAGCCGATGTTGAGAGGTTCCTTCGCATAGGCGGTAGCGCCAAAATGGGCCTTGCCGGCATGAATCGTGCGGTATCCGGCGGACTCTAGGAGAGCAGGAAGGGTCTGATAACTGCTAGGAAGCCCCCCCTTCTCCCAGTTGGCCGGCGAGTTGTGGGAGGTGGTGCTGTTTTCGTCGTTGTCGGTGCCGGTGGGATTGGTCCAGTTGGTGACGTGGTGGCGTGCGGAGTTGAGTCCGGTGATCCAGCAGGTCCGGGTGGGAGTGCAGACCGGCATGGCATAGGCGTTGGTGAACTTCATTCCCCTGTCGGCGAGGATCTCCATGTTGGGGGTGCGGTAGCGGTTGTTGAGCGGGGTGTGGATCTCGTTACCCGAGGCGTCGTGGAGGAAGGGTTCGGAAGTGTCCTGCCAGCCCATGTCATCGACGAGGAAGAAGAGGATGTTAGGCCGTGGTGGGCCGGCCCCGACACGGAGGGTGCGGGTGGTGCTTTCCCCGCCGAGAGTGGCGGTGAGGGTGTAGGTGGTGGTGGCGTTGATGGTGACGGGGGTGCTGCCGTTTCCTCCGGTGGTAAGGGCGGAGACATCGATGTTTCCCGGATCGAGGGTGAGCGTGTCGAATGACGGGGCGTTCCACGAGAGGGTCACGGAGGTGCCAGGGCTGACGTAGGCGTCGGTGGTGGTGAAGGAGGCGATGGCAGGTGACGCGGTGGGATTTCCGGCGGCGATGACGAGGCCGTTGAAGGCGGAGCGAGGGTCGGCGGCTCCGGCATTTCCCGTTAGAGTGAGGGAGGATCCGGTGAGACCGGTGAAGACGAGGGTGTTGGAGTTGTTAAAGGAGCCGGCGAACTTGGCATGGTAAGTCAGGGTGCCGGTGACGGGGCCGGTGCCGTCATTCAAGGTGTAGTTCATGGTGCGGGCCTGGCCGGGATCGCCATGGATGATGACGTGGTAACCGCCGCTGGTGACGGATTTTGGAAGATTGGTGAGAGTGATGGACTCCGTGGCGCGAAAGCCATACCAACCTTCCATCATGACGTGGTCCTTGGAGCCGGTGGCCCAACCGTTGGAATTAAAGCCGGCATAGCCTGGAGTGGCGGCAAGCGTGGCGCCGGAGGAGAGGCCGGAGGACGTGACGAGCGGGATGTTGGAAATCGCCGGAGGGGTCGTGGTGGCGTTGCCGGTGATGCTGTTCCACTGATCGGCGACCGTATTGACAACCGTGCCCTGGGCGGTGGGAGCGGTGGCGGGAACCATGGCGTTCGCGGTGGTGGCCCCGCTATGAAAAGCGATCTTGAGGGAGTCGAAGGCAGGATGATCCCTCGATACGATCTGGATGGCGTTGACGGCGGCACGGCCGGTGTTTGCATCGGCGATCAGGGTGAGGCTGGTGGTGGTTAGACCACGGAAGACAGCGACATTTCCATCGGCAGGAAAGAGCGAGGCCTCGCGGAAGGTGCCGTTCCAGGTGGAGGAATCGGCGCAAGGGGTGGATGAGGAGCCGTTGACCGTAAAGGTGAAGGTGCGGGTGTTCACGTCCGCATCGAAGTAAACATAGACATCGTAGCCGGGAGTGGTGAAGGCAGGTCCGAGGCCGGTGATGGCGATATTTCCGGTGTCTTCCGGGGTGGTGCCATCCACGGGATCCCATGCGATGTAGGACGCCATGATGGCCTGATTTCCGGCGGGGGATCCGCTTGCGCCACTGCGTCCGACGTAGGATTGGTTGAGGGTCAGCGAGATGGCGGCGGCATTGGGGGTGCCGTTGCTGTCGATCAGCGGAGCATTCAGCGTGTTGGTGGCCACGCCGAAGGTGAAGCCGAACTGGTTCCAGCGTGAACCTTGAAGCGGGGAAATCCCGGCGGTTTCCACCGATGGAACGGTGTGGGTGGAGGCGTTCGCGGAATCGTAGAAATTGATCCCGATCGAGGTGGCAGCGGCAGTCACAACGAGCGCCAGCAGCAGGAGTGGAGTAACGAGCGCGGTCCTCATTGTTGGTTCATGATCAGGGATTGCTGGGACATGTCAACCTGCCGCAAACGCGGGTTGGTCTATTGCATCTCGAGCCGGTGTCGAACTCGTTTGGCTTCGGAGAATGCGCTGAAAAATCCCCTTCCCGATGGTGGCACGGCGTGGGTTGGGTTTGGAGCGGCAGGAATTCACTCTCGAAGAGAATCACAACAAGGCAAGCTTGTAAGAGTTCTCAAGATGATCCTACTGACAACCCATAAGTGCCGCTGGCCGGACTCGAACCGGCACGCCCCGAAGAGCAACAGATTTTAAGTCTGGGGTGTCTACCATTCCACCACAGCGGCTTTGATAAGCGGCAATCTAGATTTTGTTCTGCTGGATTGGATGGTCCGACATAATGGCTTTTCATCCAATTAGAATCGCAGTCACTCTCGGCAAGAGTGACCCACGATGGCAGAGTCACTCTCGGCAAGAGTGACCCACGGTTAACAGGTCACTCTCGGCAAGAGTGACCCACCTTTAAACACAGCTGTCACTCTCGGCAAGAGTGCCCCACTTTGAAACGCAGCAGTCACTCTCGGCAGGTATCACCCAAAGGGTGCGGCGCATCAGTTGGATGCGAATGCACGCTGGACAACGTCTGCTACCAACCTTTCCCTTCCCAAATCAAGTTATGAGTATCCAATATGAAATCAATCTCCAATCGTCTCTGCAAGCTTTTTGTATTTGGCACCATCATTCTTCCGATCGGATTTTGTCGTGCACAAGATTCCAATGGCACTCGGGCGACGCCGTTGACTCGGCCTGAGCTCAAGCGGCTCATCGAGGATGTCAAGCGTGCGCGTCCCACGTATTCCACTACCTGAACTTACAGATGCGGATCGTGAAAAGCTCGGTGATCAAGTCGATAACTACGAAAGCCGAGTCAAGCATCATTACTTGAACGGGATCGAAGTCGTCCGACCTGTAACTGCTCCCTCCTCGCCAGCCGCAACAGCTGGTTCAGCTGGCTCAAGCGGCATCAAACCCAATGCGCCAGCAGGGTTGTCTCGCGAGCAAGATCCAAACTATTCATTGGAGAACGCGTTCAAAATTGAGCTGTTTTGGATCGTGTCGCGGGCCACAACTGCCAGTATTGCATTCGCCACCAAGAGTCGAAACTGTTGGGAGCAGGCAAATCCGAAGACCAGATCGCGGCGCTCGATGGCGATTGGTCGGAGTTCACGCCAGCTCAGCAAAAGGCTTTTGCCTTTGCTCGCAAGTTCACTTACCAACCGTATCTTTTGAACGATCAAGACATTGCTGATCTCAAAGCTCATTTTTCCGAAAATCAAATCTTGGAAATGATTTTATCGATGTCTGGCAACAACTCCATCAATCGTTGGAAGGAGGCGGTTGGAGTTCCGCAGCGGAAGGACGAGGGAGGTTATTCACGGCTCGCGACTCTTGGAGCTGGGGGGGCGGAAATCGATCCGAACTTGCCGAAGGGAACCTATCTGACGCCGACCTCGCCAGCCTTTCAAAAGAAAGTGTCCAAGGTAGCTGTGTTTACGATGGACGAAAAGCGGTCTCGACGACTCGTCCTACTTACGGCGATCGTTCTTCATTGGAGACTCGGGATGAAGTCGAAAAGAAGCTTGCCGATTGCCGAACTCGCAAGCCCAGATTGAGCTTGATAGCCGAAGCACAAACACGAAAAGACATCCCGGGCTGTGCGTCGATGGATGGACCGCTGCCGGCTTGGGTTCGGCTGATCGCGAATTTCCCGAAGGCGGGATCAAGCCGATTTGACAGCATTATGGCATCTCAAGAAAAAGGGGATTCCAATCCTTTGTTCCGTGCTCAGTTGAGCTGGATATTGGCCAGACAAGATCGAGCCTGGTACGCACTAGGGCTTGCGCAGGCACAATTGCGTAAGCTTGGACAAACGGATGCGGAGATTTATGCGTTGGATGGAGACTGGTCAGGTTTTTCGGCGAAAGAGAGAGCTCTGTTCCAGATTGCCAAGCAGCTTGGAACATCGCCTGTCGTCCTTTCCGACGACGAGGTTAAGGCCGGGGTAGAATTAGCTGGACCGCGGGATGTTGTGCAAACAATTAGTTATACGACTTCACGAGCTTCGTTTAATCGACTAACCGAAGCTGCGGGATTGGGGCTTTAGTGCCTTCAGTGTACATGACTGAAGGTCAAGGTTTCTAGCGAATAGGAGGCCGCTTCGATCGCTCGGGAGGGCGAGGCTCCTGCCGAGCCTTGCGACGCCACGGCTCGGCAGGAGCCTCGCCCCACCGCTGTAAACATGTTTCCAACGAGTTTACCTAAGCAATTCATTGCTCGGGAGGGTGAGGCTCCTGCCGAACCTTTGCACCATTGGCTCGGCAGGAGCCTCGCCCTCCCTAAGGTTTTCAATGGAATTGACTTTGCAAAGATGTTTACAGCGGTGGCCTCGCCCTCCCCTTTTCGTTTTCGAAAACTTTAGGCAAATCAATCACGACACAGCCAACAAGAGTCATAGTAGCAGGCACCTTTCATGTGTCCTTCCCCAGCAATCACTGTCAATTCATTTCGGGGGACGGCACGGCGGAGCGTGCCTGCTACTTTTGCTGGCATCAGCGTTGGCAGGACCGCGAAAAAAGTTGCAATTCCAACAGATTTGGCCAATTGCGGGAATTTTTCGAAATAATTGCTTTACCTGCGAACCTTTGTAACGATACCATAGTCTGACTCACACTGCCGGACGACTGGTTCGGAGGATTTTTGTTTCATCGTCATCTCTCAATCTGCGCCTAACGGTGCAGGGAGGCTGCCATGCGTACTGTCAATTTTGCTCAACGTTGTGCCAATGTTATCGCTTCAGTGCGAACAAGCGCGATTGTGGTCAGCAATTTGGTGCGCCAGCTCCACCTGCTCCTTCTACATGCGCTCCTAGGTACGTCGAGTAAATCGCCGGGCATTGAACGCCCCGAGATTTATTCGTGGTCCAGAGGATGGATGGATTTTATGGGGCCAATGATGGTCCCCGTCAAATCCACTTCTTCCATACAGACCACGAGCAAACGCGGTAGCTAACCGCTTTTGCTGACCAAAACTTGCCACCTCCAACTGCCTTGCAAGTTTTTTTATTTAACAACGTACCCAAGGCGGTTGGCACGCGAAAAGTCTTAGTGTTGTCTCGTCGCTACCCATACGCCGAAAAGCGTTTTTGGAATGCTAGCTTCGATGCAATATCATTCAGGACAGAGCACTTCCTTAATTTCTGCAAACAACGATACCAATCTTGTTTTGTGGTAGTTAGTTAGTGCAAAGGCCCTGAGTAAGACGGCTCGCGTTGAATCCGAGAAACCGATCTGCACGCAGAATTCGCTACGAAGGCGACGTTTCATGCGGGTGGATTTCAACGAGAGACGAGTTGATCATGACCATGACTACTGCCCAAAAGTACACTTACGAAGACTTGAGCGAATGCACCGTTACGGACTTGGTTATCCAAGCACAAACGGGTGATCGAAACGCTCAGGAACAACTTTATTGCCGATTCCAGCAACATGTGTTGTCGATCGCTTACAAGCGATTGGGAAACTGGGATGAGGCTCAAGAGTTGAG